>JAZOUA010000001.1:0-91259 GCA_045657925.1 Alloprevotella sp.
CTACACACCCAGTCCCCTCGGGCACCCCTCCAGGGTGCGATTCTCGCGTGTTAAGTACCGGGGGTACGCCAAGGCGCACGCCCCGGTTACCGAGCGGTGACGCCTTCAGCGTCATTTAAAGTACAAGATTCTAAATTTGGGTTAACTGCTATAGCATTGCCCTAAAAATTGCCCCTAAAAAAGTTAAAAGTTAAAAGTTAAAAGTTATTTTAAGAGCGTTTTCATTTTGCAAAATGCCCATCCTCACAGCAATTCATACTCTCCCCACAGCATTTCATACAGTCGGCCGTTTGGAGTACTACGAACGGGAGAAAGTAACCCTAACTTTGCATACGAAAGAGGGAGCTGAGAGCAGGAACAGCCCTACCCCTCTAACTCACGAAAACAAACAGAAAGTATGCTACGAATGAAATTCCTAAAATTTTGGCTTCGGGCGGGACTCGTTGCCACGGCGATAGCTGGATGCAGTGCGTGCACTGATGGCCAGCAGCCTGACGTTCACAACACAACGTCAACGGAGCAGGCACGTGCTATTTACCATTGGAAAACAGCGTTCGAGCTCGACTCGGCAGAGGTAGCGTTCCTGAGGCATCACGACGTAGGACGCATCTACCTTCGTATGTTTGACGTAGCGACGGAGCGCGACTTCCTCAATGGGGGTGTAGAGGTGGTGCCTGTAGCAACAACGTCATTTAAGGATAGTGTGCCCAAGGGCATAGAAGTAGTACCTACAACCTACATAACGCTTGATGCACTCCGTGCCATGAAAGGGCGAGAGGAAGCCTTCGGAGGGGTGATTGCAGATAGACTGTGCGCCATGGCAACGGTGAACCACTGCGGAAAAATTAACGAAGTGCAATTAGATTGCGACTGGACGCGAACTACACGAAGTAGCTACTTCAAGCTATGCCAGGCTGTGAGCGACACGCTGAAGGGGCGTGGTATTTCACTGAGCGTCACCATCCGATTACACCAGCTAGGAGAGGCAGCTCCGCCTGCACAGAGGGGAGTCTTGATGGTCTACAATACGGGCGAATTGAAGCATCCCGAAACGCAGAATTCCATTCTCCACACAGCCGACATCGCCCCCTACTTAAAGCGCCGCAAGTACCCCCTACCCCTAGATTATGCCTACCCCACCTTTGGGTGGAGCGTGAGGTTCAGATACGGTGCCTTTGCGGGCATCACTAGCGAGGAGGCCACTCCGACTACCAAGGGAGAGCACATCCGAAGAGAGCGCCCATCATCAGAAATCATCCTTGAAGCGAAGCAGATGGTAGAGGAGGCGCTCGGAGCTCCCAGCCGAGGGAACATTTTATATCATTTAGACCAAGAACAATTACAACATTATTCCGACCATGAAATTGCTGAGATTTATCGTCATTAGCCTCTTTGCTACACTCGCCACGAGTGAGGGAGAAGCTTGTTGGGGCGGGTGGAGTTGCCCTGAGGAGTACACAACGTACCGCATTAGGGAGCTTCCGACAAAGCCTAGTGAGAGCCTTAAGGGAGCAACTCAGCAGACCTTGAGAAACTGCGAAGAGTGGAGAAAAATGACAGGGGGCACTGTGCCACTAAAGGATATCTATGAGGCAGTGTATAAGATGGAACTGAAGGAGGTGGAAAATGCAACCCACCGTCCTAAGACATCATGTCAAAACGCCTTTATAAACTGGATGACCAAGAGCGACACGGCCGTGCTCAACTTTCTAATCCTAGCCAAAACGAACGAGTTCATCCGCATGAAGGTCGGCTCGCGGTGGTATTATCCCACGATGGAGACGGGAGCTCAGATGACCTTGGAGGAAGTGGTAGAAAAAGCGTTGGGAGCGAGAGACAAAAGACTCCGCGACAGATACCTACTTCAAGCCGTGAGGGCGCTATTCTCTATGGGAAAGTATGAACGATGCATTGCGCTATGGGAGAAGGAACTGTGCCACCTCCCTGAAGACAACCTAATGCGACGCTTGGTACTTCCCTACATCGCCGGAGCGGAATTTCACATAAGCCACACGGACAAGGCACTTGCCTACTTTGCAGAAATTGGAGATGCACAATCCATGCTCTATTGCATGGGGCAGTTGAACGAAACGTTCTCCAAACTGAAGACGCTTGAACTCATTTGCGAGTATGCGCCTAACAGCATCGTCATTGAGGAACTATTGGAGGAGTGTATCGGCGAAAAAGGGCTCTATGAATTGAGCCTCAAAATAGCACGTAGTGGAAAGAGTCAGAATCCCGCAATGTGGTACTACACGGCGGCCTTTTTAGCCGACAAGGAAGGAGACTTGAACGAGGCCCACCATCTGCTCAAAAAGGGAGAAAGAAGCAAGGGAACTGAAGTCGTGAAACAGTCCATCAAAATATTCCGCATTTACCTGGACGCCAAACGATTGCCATATAATGCTACCTACGAGCGCCATTTGATGGGACAATTGAAGTGGTTGGATGCAATGATTGCAAACAACATTGACGAGAGAGTGCACAAGGTGACAACCGAAGGATGGAGACTGAAAGAATTTCTAAGCTACTACTATTGGAACGATATGATGCGCAAAATCGTATTGGGCGAGGTGTGCCCGCGCATGCTCAAAGCTGGTATGACTACTCGAGCCCTACAATTTGCGAACATGGCAGATAACAGATTGTTGGGGCTCGTTGATAGGCATAACGTATCCTTCTACAATGACCCAAAAGATGTAACCCTCACTATGTCCGCTTTCCGCTATTCTGGATACCACAATCACTTCGACTACAGTAATCATTTCTTTGAGATGATTGACAGCCTGGGCGTAAATGCCGCCGTAAACTACGTTCAACGAGTGGAGCAACCGAAGGACGCTTTCGACCGTGTTCTGAACCAGCGTGGCTACGTTGAGAGTGATTATTTAAACGACATCATCGGCACTCAATACTTACGCCAATTGCGCTATCGTGAGGCATTAATATATCTGGGAAAAGTAAGCACAAAAGGGAATGCTCACATCAATACTCAAATGACTTACGATCCCTTTAGCATCACCCCTAAAAGCACCAAGCCTAACCTCAACTTTAAGTATGACTTTGCAAGAGAAATGTATGCTCTGGAGCAAGGAATCGCCCTTACGACAGAGCCCAATCGGAAAGCACAGCTCATGATAAAATACGCCACAGGAATTCGCAACTCCTTTGACTACTGCTGGGAGCTCACGCAATACTACCGAGGCACAAGCTATTGGGCACAAGTGTGTGAGAAGCGAGATTGGGAAACGGGCAAACATGCCACCTTTGCTAAAAAGAAAGTTGAAGAGCTACTCACACAAGCCACTCAAATGATTACCGACGATGAAGTGGGAGCTGAGATTCAATATGCCTTCCACAACTATAAAACCGTAGCCGAGAAGTATCCTAACACAAAGAAAGGCACCCTAGTTCGGGGTGCATGCGATAACCTCTACGACCATCATGCCGAAGCTCGGTGGGAAAGAAAGATGGAGTATTCATGGGATTGGTAAAGCCCTCGTTCCCTCCTCCCCCTTTTAAAAAAGCATGAAAAGAGTCCAACAAACCTACAATAAGGTTCGTCGGACTTTAACTTTATCTATACTTATGTTTGATTAGTAGTTCTGCTTCATCACTTCAAAGTAAGCCTGAGGATGAAGACATGCGGGGCAAGCCTTGGGCGCTTCAATGTTTTCTGTGATGAAGCCACAGTTGCGGCACTGCCAATATACCTTGCCGTCCTTGCGGAATACTTCGTGCTCCTCAATGTTCCTCACGAGCTTGCGGTAACGTTCTTCATGCGCCTTTTCAGCAACGGCAATATTGCGATACATTGCAGCAATCTGGGGGAAACCTTCTGCCGCAGCAGTTTCAGCAAATGCAGGATAGTCAAGTGCCCATTCTTCGTGTTCGCCAGCAGCTGCCGCCTTAAGGTTTTCAACTGTTGTGCCGATTACGCCAGCGGGGAACTTTGCTGTTATTTCTACCATACCGCCTTCAAGGAACTTAAACATACGCTTTGCGTGCTCACGCTCCTGCTCAGCTGTTTCGAGGAAGATAGCTGCAATCTGTTCAAAGCCTGCCTTCTTGGCTTCGCTGGCAAAGTAAGTATAACGCATGCGGGCTTGAGATTCGCCAGCGAATGACATCATGAGGTTCTTTTCAGTTTGAGTACCCTTAACGGACTTCTTGTTTTCAGTGTTCATAGTAGTATTGATTTTGTTTAGTTATTAATTCTTGTTGTTTGACAGTGCAAAGATAGAATGCTTTTTTGGATAAAACAAACAGATTGTGTTTATGAGTTTATAGACTATATTTATATTTGCTCATTTTTAGTCTCTACTTGCTCCGTTTTTCTATGACGGAGGGACTATAGGCTTTTGACAGATGAAGCGTGATACATAAAGAAAAGAGCAGTTGTCTCAACGGACAACTGCTCTTAGCGTGGTGCCACCAGGAATCGAACCGGGGACACAAGGATTTTCAGTCCTTTGCTCTACCAACTGAGCTATGGCACCGTGCGTTTCAGAAAGGGGAGAATAAATCTCTTAAAGGTGGTGCCACCAGGAATCGAACCGGGGACACAAGGATTTTCAGTCCTTTGCTCTACCAACTGAGCTATGGCACCTTTTCTGAATTGCGAGTGCAAAGGTAGTTACTATTTTTGAAGTAGCAAAGCGTTTTTCTGAAAAGTTTTAATTTTGAATGGCAATCTTGTTCAGAAGTAGCGTTTTGACTCGCTATAAAGAACAAAATGCAGGTTACGCGTCGTCTGCACAAAAGATTTTGGAACCTATGCGCACGAGGGTGCTACCCTCGGAAATGGCGATAGAGTAATCGTCTGACATGCCCCAGGAACATTGAGTGAAATGGGGATTATCGGCAAAAAATGCGGACTTGGCGCGGAGGAAAAAGTCGTGTGCCGTATGGAAATCGGAACGGATGCGGACTTCATCGTCCGTGTTCGTAGCCATGCACATCACGCCCGAGATTTGGGCGTTGGGATAGTTGCGCCACTCGCCCGACTCCAGGAATTGCCACGCTTCATTAGGCGTAAAGCCGTACTTCGTCTCCTCTGCCGCCACATGGAGTTGGAGCAAGCAGGGGATGACTCTGCCACATTTTTCCGCCTGTCGGTTGATTTCAGCAAGGAGTTTGGGGGTATCAACTGCATGAATCAAGCTGATGAACGGTGCTATATATTTCACCTTATTGGGTTGGAGATGCCCAATGAAGTGCCACTCAATGTCCTTCGGCAATGCCTCAGCCTTCTCTCGAATCTCCTGTGCGCGACTCTCGCCAAAGATGCGCTGACCAGCGGCATAGGCTTCAGCTACCGCCTCTATGGGATAGTACTTCGACACCGCCACCAAAGCTACGCTGGGGGGCAGTGTCGCACGTATTTCTGAGATATTTTTAGCTATGTGTCCCATGTAGATAGAGGGCTTTCTCTGATGCGGTTTCGTATAAGTAACTTAATTCAAATTATCCGTGAGTTAATTCAAATTAAAAGAGACTTAATTTTAAGCGAAAGTAATGTAGTTTTAAAGGCACGTTAAAGCCTCATCAACAAGCCGTTTCCTTTTGTTATTCAGAAGCAGGCTTGTAGCGGTAAACGTCCATGAGGGATGTTTCCTGGATACATGCGATGGTGTAATCGCCCATGTAGCCTTCCATACCTTTATCGAGTCGCTTGAGAGCGTCATGGAAGTCGGAGGCTTGCACAAGGATGTTCTGAGAAGTTTTCTTTTCCACACCCTTAGAATCGTCAATGGTGATGTAAATAAGCTTTGCTTTAAACCACTTGTCAGCACTTTCTTCTACAGCCTCAAAGAGTTCGGCGAAACGCGCACGCTTGATGTCGGAAACTTGAAATTCGCCCGCCATAAAGGGAGCTATTTCTTCTGTGATACGACGTTCAGCTTCGGTAAAGTTGAGAGCATCAACAAGGTAGGGTTCTACAACTTTTTTAAGCGCACCGTTTTCTTGTTGCTTTTCATATTTGATTTTACATTCAAACCATTCGTGTGTCATAATGTGAGAAGTTGTTTTTTAGGTTGGGATTATTTCTGTAGCACCCACTCTCCGCTTTGCGGTTTTCTCCTCCCCCGATGAACAAGCGAAGAGCGCCTTGCGGAATGAAGTGCACTATATTATTTAAAAAGCGTAATCTACGCAACTGCGTCCACAGATATTGGGGCGCAATTCGGCACCTACAGCTTTGTGGGCGGGATGTTGGACGTAAACGTCAAGGGCTTCGAGCGAAGCGAAGGTGCTTTCAAGGCAGATATCCCACTGTTCGGCAGGATTACAATTGAAGTTTACGGCAATAGATTGGATTTCGGGGATAATGGCAGGGAGCGCCATAATGCCTTCCTTAAAATTATCCATCACAGCCTGGCGCTGCTCTGCCGTAAGTTCGGGCTTGAGTTGAAAGAGTACGATATGTTTCAGCATAGTTTTCTTAAATTTTTGTAACTTCGCACAAAGGTAAATATTTTTCTTGATATGCTCTCGTAAGAAGCAAAAGACTTCGTGCGAGATGCTCTCATTTTTCTTTGATGAAGTACGACGACGAACTTTCCGTAGCATGTAGTGAGCAATTGAAGTTGCGTGTGCGCTACACCATGCTTTACTCCCTGCTGAAACGCATTTGCATAGAAAAGACGAAGGACTTTTCAACGGATTATTCCGGACTCTTTGCACGCCTCTACGCGGTGTGTAAACACTATGGCTTGCCCCATGCCGCGGCCGACCGATTCCGTCGCAACGCCCTCCAAACCTTGCGCGGGCAAAGGGAAGCAACGGAGGAACTACTCGCTTCCGACGTGGCGGATTTGAGGAGCTTCCTTACAGCCATGGAGAAGTGTGAGAACAGTTCCAAGAAGGCGGAGGCGCAACTCACAACGACCCCCGTCGAGCAGTTGCACGTTGCACGTGGATTGGTAAAGCACATCGATGACGAGAGCTTTACTCTCCTGCTTCAGGATGATGCGGGCGAGACGGTAGTACCTGCTGATGCCACGACCTTAACGATTCTTGAGGAAGGCTTACGAGTAAATGTCGTTAACGGAGGCGAGCTCGTCATTCTCGAACCTGATTACCTCATTGACGTAAGTGCTCTCACGGCTTGCGTTAAGTCGTACGGAACTACCCCACTGAATTACCTCTTGGCGCAACTCCAACCGCGCCAAGCCACTCGTGCCATCCTCTTAGGTAATGCGGCCAATCAGTTTATGGATGACTGCACCAACTCTGCTGAAGTCAATTTTGCGGAAAGCATGCAGACGCACTTCCGTCAGTCACTTTTGGATTACGCTTGCTTTAACACGCCCGAAGAAATCAATGTTGATTATTTCAAAGAGGCACGCCAACACTTCGACAACATTCATCACATCGTACAAAAGGCATACGCTTCGCCCGAGGTGGGCATTTCGCTCGACCAAGTGCTACTCGAACCTTCCTTCATTTGTGCTACGCTTGGTTTAAGAGGGCGCTTGGACGTCATGACGGCAGACCATCGCCGCATAGTCGAACTGAAAAGCGGAAAGGCCGAAGATTTTCGCCCACCAATCCGCCCCAAGGAAGAGCATGTCCTACAAATGTCGCTCTATAAGGAAATGTTGCACTTCAACTTCTCAATTCCGCGCGACGCTATCTCTTCCTTCCTGCTCTACTCCCGTTACCCCACCCTGCTTGACGAACGCATTCCGCGCAATAAGATTAAGGAGATCATGCAACTCCGAAATGAGATTGTACAAATGGAAATGCAGCTCCGCAATGGCAATGCTGAAGAAATTTTAAACACACTCACATATAATAATATAATAAAGAAGCAGGGGCTTCACCCGAATTTTCTTAAGGCTATCCTTCCGTCAATTGAATCTGTCATAAAGCCTTTGGAAAAGGCCTCATCCCTTGAGCATAGTTACTTCTGTCATTTCCTAACCTTCTTATCGCGCGAGCAGTTTCTCTCAAAGATGGGCGAGCCACGCCCTGACTCTACCCGCGGATTTGCTCGTGTGTGGAACGCTGACTACACTTCAAAACTCCTCTCGGGAGAGATTCTCATCAACCTCCGAATTCGTGAACTCTTAGGCGAAGGCGGAGTTGAGGAAATCATTTTCGACGTGCCCGATTACGGAGAAAAATTCATAGCCGACTTCTACGAGGGTGCGATGGTGCAACTCTACGAGCGCCGATCGGCTATTGATACTGTTTGCAACCGACAATTGGTGCGCGGTTATATCGTTCGTCTTACGGATACCAGCCTCCACCTTCATCTCTCGTATAAGCAGCGCAACCGCGACTTTTTCACGAAGGAGACAACCTATGCCATTGAGAAGGACAGCACAGATAGTGGTTTCCAATCCGCACGCCGAGGACTTTTCTCCTTGCTTACGGCCACACAAGAGCGACGCGACCTGTTGCTTTGCCGACGTAGCCCCCGCTTTGACACAAACATTTCACTCTGTGGCGACTACGGCGCTCGCACTAATGCCATTGTGCTCCCCGCCATGCAGGCTCAGGATTATTACCTCCTCGTTGGCCCTCCAGGAACGGGGAAAACCAATGTAGCCCTTCGCGCAATGGTGCAAGAGTTTCTCACTGCCGCATGCTTGAAAGGCGAGAGTCCGAACCTACTACTTGCCGCCTACACCAACCGTGCTGTAGATGAAATTTGCCAAATGCTTCAGGGAGCAGAGATTGACTTCCTGCGCCTCGGAATTGAGCAAACCTGTACGGCTGAAGTTCACAGAAATCTTTTCATCAACCGAGCCTCAGCGCTTACGAATCGTGCCGAAGTGAGCCAGTTACTTCTCGATAGTCAAGTTATCGTCGGGACAGTCGCTACACTTACTTCTCACACCGAGCTCTTTAACCTCAAGCAGTTTGATTTGGCCATTCTTGACGAGGCTTCCCAAGTGCTCGAGCCTCAGATAATGGGACTTCTTGCCCACCCCACCGCCGTGCGCCGCTTCATAATGATTGGCGACCACAAGCAACTTCCAGCCGTAGTCATGCAACGCGCGGAGCAAACCATCGTGCATGATGAAGCGCTCCGTAGCATTGGACTCACCGATCTGCGTAACTCCCTTTTCGAGCGCTTACATGGATTTGTGACGCGCACTCCTGAAGCGGCGAATATAGCGGCAGGATTGCTCGATCACCAAGGCCGTATGCACCACGAAATAGCTCAATTCGTGAACGAACGTTTTTACGAAGGGCGGCTCTCGGTTGTACCATTGGAACATCAAGAAGGAAGCCTCAACTATGCACCTTCACGAACACCGATGGAGCTGTTTGTAGCTTCCACACGTATGGGATTCGTAAACGTAGCAGCCCCCGAAGTTTCTGACAATGTGAAAGCGAACAAAGCTGAAGCAGAAGTAGTAGCCACATTAGTTGAAGCGCTGATTCACTTAAATGAGCGTAGCGGAATGCCTCTCTCTCTGCCGAAACAATTGGGCATTATCGTCCCCTTCCGCAACCAAATCAGCATGGTGCGTGCCAGCCTGCGTGCTCGCGGAGTAACGGATGTTGACTCCATTACGATAGACACCGTAGAATGCTACCAAGGCTCCCAGCGTGACTTTATCATTTTCACTACAACCATCTCGCGCCCCTACCAATTAGACATACTTTCCGTTTGTCAGCAAGTAGGCGCAACCGATGTTGACAGGAAACTCAATGTGGCCATCACCCGCGCCCGCAAACAATTCTTCCTCGTGGGGAATAAAGACTTACTCTGTCGCAATGCACTTTATGCAGACTTGATAAGTCGATGCGTAGCGCTATAATGTTCGTGTGATAACATGCTATAAAACAAAATTCGGGCGGTATCTTGATTAAGGTACCGCCCGAAAACTTTTATATGAATATGGAAGGAATGCACACTCACTCAATCCCCACTTTTCATGTACAAATGTCAACTATTGAAATCCCCTTACTTATAAGGATAAAACTAAGTCTCTTTTAGTTTAAACTACTCGTGAGTTAATTTAAATTAAGTAACGAATAAGATTCAGTAACTCAGATTAGTTTTCAGCATGGGGGAAGGGGGTGATTTTAAAGGCTTATAAGACTCCCACAATCCAATTCCAAGCTTCACTCATCCACACTACAATTTGAACGAGAAATAGGACGAGGAGGGTAATGAGAGAAAGCATGATGAAAATGAGAATAGCAAAGTAAATGGCCTTACGGTTGACCTCGCTAATGATGCTCTTATCCTGCTCTACATATCCCTTCATGAGGCGCAAGTTCTTAACGTGAGCCCTGTTAAAGGTGTCGAAAAGGTCTCCAATATAAGCAGGAATCATTCCGACAAATACGTCGAAAAGTATGTTGTAAGCAAGGGCCAACGTGAGGGGGAAACTACGCAGCTTG
Organism: Alloprevotella sp.; assembly: GCA_045657925.1. GTDB lineage: Bacteria > Bacteroidota > Bacteroidia > Bacteroidales > Bacteroidaceae > Alloprevotella. Next base: position 10,372 of record JAZOUA010000001.1, read on the forward strand.
AGAATACTGATGTAGAAACAAGGCAGGGCAAATAGTGCTGTCACCATGTCGCCAAAGCCTGGAAAGAAGAAACCGAGGATAGGATCTATGTAATAGGTATCCATCCACGTTGTAATTGTCTGTATTGCTTGATAGGTGCGTGAAGAGGCTATTGCCTCGTACTGTATGCTTTTTTCGTCTTGATTCATCTTTGAAGGGCGTGCGTTTGGGTGGCGAGACATTATATATAATATGTATAGGGGGCAGAGTTATAGTATAATCCCCCTTTCCGTTGAGATTTCGGGAAGGGGGACTTTTTTCATTTGCTAGCGGCTAAAGGTTATTGCCTTGCTCTCCACCTACTATATTCTTGTGCGCTGCTTGCTTAATGTGGGGCGCTTATTAAGATCGAGGCGGGGAATCTGCTTCTGGGGAGTTTGCTTTAACGGAAGTGGCTTGCTTATTGGCTTTGCTGGAGATTGGAGTGAGGGCTTTTTCTCTACAGCTTTATCCTTGCCCTTAACGGAGGCGGAATCAGCCGTTGAGGTTGCCGTTGAATCTGACTTTGTGCTTGACGTTTTCATCGGCATATAACCACTTGAGCCACCAATTTTGTATTGCTTCATCTGCTCATCGCTTTCAAACCAACTGCCTCGGATAAGGCGGTCGGGCTCTTGGATGGTCATGGGGACGGTAGAGTAGAACTTATGCTCTCTCATGTCCCAGTAAAGCTCTTCTGAGGAATAAGTCGTTTGCTTTTCGCGATCGTTCATCAGAACTCTGCCACGCAATTTCCAAAGATACTGGTCGAAGCAATAGGCTGTATCAGCCGTAATATGAAGATTGACACTAGCATTATCGTCATAGCGTTCAAGGTAAACGCCTTTTTGGAACACTTGACGCTGAGGAGTTGTTTTGTCATACACCAACCACTCTTCAGCAATAATCTTATAGCGAACGATACCTGAATCAGAGATGAGCTTTGACACTCCCCTAGTTGCCATTACGGGAAGCGAATCACGGCAATCTATCTGTGGGCCCATAGGTGGGGCGTCAGATGTACATGCCATAGGGAGTATCAAAAGGAGGAGAAAAAGGAAGCGCATCTGTTTTAAGGAGTAAAGAGAATAGAGAAAAGATAAAAGAGAAAATATGAAAGAGTAAAGAGAAAAGTGCGGAGAGTAAAGAGATTCATGTGGCAGTTGCCCGAATGGAATCTATTACCTTTACTCTTTTGTCTTTACCCTTAAAATTTATCTCACCTTCCACTTGCTGAACCACATTTCATTGAACGTCATTCCCAAACAGAGGCGGAAGTAGTTTTCAGTAATCATACCGCTGAACTTAGGCTCTACACGCTCATATTGCGCTGAGATATTCACCGTGCTACGACTATCCCAACCATTGCGGATAGGCACTGCTATACCGAGACTGGCGCTATAGCGGCGCGGACCTTCCATTTCGTTAACCTTAGTGTAGGGAGTTGACATAGAAAGACCGAAGCGGTAGCGAATCTGATGGTGCCAGTAAGCACTATTGGGTTTGGGGAGGTATTCACCACCGAGTGTGAACGTATGGCTGTTCTGGAAGCTCTTGGTGCTTACGACATAAGCACTGTTAACCAACTCGGGAGTGCGACAACCTTCCCACTTTTGAAGCGTATAATCCATACCGACGCGCAACTTTCCACGATGGTTCCAAACAGCTCCGACACCAAACGTATGAGGTAACTCAAAGGCATTAGCCACTCTCGTTGTATCGCCCACAGAACCTTGATTGGCGGTAATACGTTGGTCAATGTAGAAAGCAGGACGGTTTACCTCATGACCAAGGCCGTAAGTCACACCAAACGTAAGCGTATTGTTGCGATTGATGCGTTGTGTGTATTGCGCACCAAAGTCTAACTTGTATGTACGAATATCTGCCGCATAAAGGCGTCTGCGAGAACTGATGCTACTATTGTCATACGACGCATAAACGCTATTCTCCATCGTGCCCCAAAGGTAACCTGCATTCGCACCTACCGAGAAGTTCTTGAAGGGTCGATAACCCAACCCAACGAACACCTCGTGCAAACCACCGTCACCCTGATACGTCTCCGTCTGTGTCACTTCGCCCGTGCTCTGCATGAATTTGGAGGTCGTATTCATGTTGTAGCCAATCGTCGTAAAGGGTACCATCCCCAACGACATACCTAAATTGGGAGCAAGTCGCATACCCGCCATAACGTAGTCGACAGATGAGTTATTAGCGTTCTTCTTCGCTCCTCCTTGTTCAAGATTGGCAAATTGAAGTGAGAAGCCAACGTCAAAGATAAGCGTAAGGGAGTCAATTGAGGAATAGGATGCAGGGTTCTTAAAATTCAACTGCTTCGCGTCGCTCATACCATAAGCCAAACCTGCCATCCCCTTGTTAAAGCCCTGTGCCTGGTCGTTCTGAAGTCCGTAGCCATAGCGAGAGTAAGGGGAATTGGAACCATTGGTTTGTGCCGTAGCACAGAGTGTTCCGAGAAGAATTGATGCGGAGAGAATTATTTTTTTGTACATCGATAGATGAAGTTGATTATTGAGATATAAGCTCTGGGCTTACTTTACTAATTCGTAGAGGCCTCTAAGCACAAGGTGAGGGTCATGAGTAATGCAAGGCGCTACGTCGGATGAAAATTCAAATTGATTACCCCCAGTGTAGAATACATGAAGGTTAGGGAAGCGCTTTCGACACATGCGGATGTAACCCTCTATTTCATATTTCACACCATTTAGCGCACCGCCTCGTATTGCCGTTGCCGTGTCGTAACCCAGTTCGGGAAGTTCTCCCTCAACCGAGATGAGAGGCAACGCCGCCGTATGTTCGTGCATAGCCTTAAGGCGAAGTTCTACCCCTGGGGAAATATTCCCCCCTGCAAAGCGGTGAGTTTCGTCAATCACATCAAACGTCAAACACGTTCCTGCATCAATCACGAGCAACGGAGCGTTGGGCTCTAGCGTCACAGCGGCAATGTCGGCAGCAAGGCGGTCGGCACCAAGCCCTTCGGGAATATGTTCAAAATAGGGTTGAGCTATGGGCGAAGTGTACGTAAGTCGCTCCACAGGACAGGGAAGCATTTGAAGCGCACGGTCAAGTGATTCGTTCACACCAGCCACGTTGGACAATGCGCAGGCTCTTATGTTGAACTCTGAGCGCAACTTTCCCATCTCAGTGTGCCAATCCGTAGTCACACGCTCACTGAATATTATTTCATTATCCTGGAACACCGCAACTTTCGCAGAGGTATTGCCAACGTCGATTGTGAGAACCATGAATGAGTAAAGAGAAAAGTTTTAAAGAGTAAAGAGGGAAAGGCGACGAAGTCGATTTAAAGAGATAAGTTTAAAGAGTAAAGAGATTTCGTCTGTACGGCACTTTCGTCCCGAATGACATCTTTTATCTTTACTCTTTTATCTTTTTATCTATTCATCTTTCCATCCCTGCGCCTTCAGAGGGAATTCCTGTCCGTCTCGAGTGATGAGCGCCGCTCCGAGTTCGGGGCGTGTGATGTGGCCAATAATTTTTACGTCCTCAAGTTGCGCCACTTTGTCGTGAGCTGTGAGGGGCACGGTAAAGAGTAACTCGTAATCTTCGCCACCATTCAGGGCACAAGTGGTGAGGTTCATGTTAAACTCCTCAGCTGTTACTGCTGTGAGATAGTCAATAGGGATGCGCTCTTCATAAACTCGGCAACCTACATTGCCTTGCTTGCAAAGGTGCTTGAGTTCTGAAGCCAGGCCGTCGCTAATGTCAATCATCGAGGTGGGTTGTAATCCGGCCTGGGCAAGTCTTTCAATGATGTCTTTGCGAGCTTCGGGCTTGAGATAGCGTTCGAGGAGGTATTCACGCCCACTGAAGTCGGGCTGAGCTGTTTCTCCTTGTCCGTGTTGCTGACTTTCAAAGATGGCTTTCTCGCGCTCCATGAGTTGCATGCCCATGTAGGCTGCACCGAGATTACCGCTAACGCAAATAAGGTCAGTATCCTTGGCGCCACTTCGGAGTGCGAGCCTTTCGGGGGCTATTTCGCCCACACAAGTCAAGGAAAGGGCGAGCCCCGTTTTTGAACTCGTCGTGTCACCGCCCACAAGATCTACGCCATGACGTTCACACGCCAAGCGAAGCCCCGCATAGATATCTTCAAGATGTTCCACCTCAAAGCGGCGTCCAACTGCAATGTTCACCACCAACTGTGTCGGTTTCCCATTCATGGCATAGATGTCGGAGAAGTTAACCATCGCAGCCTTATACCCCAAGTGCTTCAGCGGAGTATAGACAAGGTCAAAATGAATGCCCTCCATGAGTATGTCGGAAGTGATGAGCATGCGCTTTTCAGCCGAAGGCGCAAGCACAGCGGCATCATCCCCCACCCCTTTCAAAGTAGAGGCATTCGTAAGTGGGAGTTCTTTTGTCAGACGTTCGATAAGAGCGAATTCACCAAGTTCTGAGAGTTGCATAAAAAAAGGGATGAGATTCTGAAGTTAGGAAGTTGGGGAGTTATTACCTCTCGTTTAGAGTTTAGAAATACACTCCAAATCCAATCTTGAAGCCTACTTCGCTGAAATCCTTAAATTCGTTATAGCACACCTTGTAGTAAACTGAGGGTTCCACCGTTACGTGGCGGTTGATAAAGAAGGCATAACCCAATTCAACGGGAGTAGAGATGAGGGTCTTTCCGTGGTTTTGGGGACCATAGTTGTCACGCCATTGCAATTCACCTGCTGCACCAACAAAAATACCATTGCGCAGGAAGTAATAACGCGCACCGGCTGCTACGTTCAGCGCATTGGTCTTACCTTCGTAGTTATAACCTACTTCACCCTTGATTAAAAATTCATTGTCAAGGAAGTAACCACCATTCAAGTTAACACCGAAGGTGGTGTCCTTAGCCTTACTGTAATTCAAGTTAACATTAGAGAGCGAAGCTCCGATATATTTCTTGCCCTGTTCAAATTGAGCATTTGCGCAAAGGCCACCTGTGAGCACAAGAGCGAGAGAGAGAAGCATCTTTTTCATAATCGTAATCGTTTAAGTTTGGGACATGGCGGACGGTGAGTCGTAAGAAGCAAGAGATGTATCCTTTCAACTCCAACAGCCCATACAACCGACAAAGTTACAACAAAGAAATGAAACGCAACCTTCACATCCCAGAAAAACGCCCTCTCACACAGGCTATTTTAACATTAGTTAGTAGGATTGAAACAGGAGTCGGGAGCTTAGGGCAAAAATGAGTAGTAATATAGACGTCCTGGGGGAGGGGGAATGTAAATTATTTTTCTTATCTTTGCATGACTCTGTAATATGAAATTTGGACTATTTCGGGCTGCTTATGAAATCCTTGCTTGTATATAAGGCTTCAGCAGGAAGTGGAAAGACTTTTACACTTGCTGTAGAGTATATTAAACTCCTGATTGCCAACCCTTATGCTTATCGCAACATCTTGGCCGTAACTTTTACGAATAAAGCTACGGCTGAGATGAAAGTGCGTATTATCGGACAGCTCAACGGCATTGCAAAGGGGCTTGAGAGTTCGCAAGACTATTTTGAGAAAATTAAGGAGGCTGACGAGATTAAGGCGCTGCAACTTACTGACGAGAAAATTCGCAGTAGGGCTCAGACGGCGCTTTCGGCAATGCTTCACGACTATAGCCGTTTTCGCATTACGACAATTGACTCCTTCTTTCAGAGCATTGTGCGTGAGTTGGCTTACGAACTTGACCTTACGGCCAACCTTCGTGTAGACATCAACGCCAAAGAGGCGCTGACTGAGGCGGTGAAGAGCATCGTAAGCGACATCAATCAGGAATCCGATGCTGAAAAGGAGCGCTTGTTGGGAATCCTAACCACCTTTATATACGAACGCATTGCGGCGGATAAGGCGTGGAATATCCTGAGTGAGATAGAAAACTTCTCCGACAACATCTTTAAGGAACAATACCTCAAGCAACACGAAAAGGTGCGCCAAAGCATTGGCGACGCTAAGACGCTGTCGGCAGTGAAAGAGGATTTGAACGCCGTAGAGCAGGGTGGCGTTGAAAAGATTCAGAGGCTCGGAAGCGCCCTTGTAGATGCTATGAAGGACCATGAGAATGATATGCAGGGAAAAAGCAGAGGCCCCATCGGAGTTGCGAGACGCATAGCTGACTTTAAGCAGGAAAAATCAGTTGGTGAGTATATCAAGAAACTCAAGACCATACCCGGAACGAACGGTCAGAATTTCTATGACGACATTGCCTTTTGGGCAAAATCAGAGGCCGTAAGAGATAAGTTTGTGAGCCTCGGACTGCTGAATCAGTATCGCTTGGCTTATACGGAGGTAAACACTGAAATTCGCAAGATAGTGACGGCCAGAATCATGCTGCTTCATATCAATGAGATGATGCTTCTAAACACCGTCAATGAAGTGTTGCGCCAAAAGAATAGGGAAAACAATCGCTTCATCTTGGCTGATACCGCTCACTTCCTCCGAAGGATGATTGACGACCTTGACGTCCCGTTTATCTATGAGCGAACGGGCGCGCGCTATAAGCATATCATGATTGACGAGTTCCAGGATACGAGCGAATTACAGTGGGAGAACTTTAAGCCCTTGCTTCAGAACAGCCTGGCAGACAATAGCCGTTGTCTTGTAGTGGGCGACGTGAAGCAGAGTATCTATCGTTGGCGCAACAGCGACTGGCGTACGCTCAACGATATGGAATATGGAGCGTTTCAAGATAAAATTACGCTTCCCCCACTCGACACGAATTTCCGCAGTTCGGAACAGGTGGTGACGTTTAACAATGCCTTTTTCAAAAAGGCTGCACGCTTCGTTGGCCAAAAGTATAACGAGGAAACGACCTTCGCAGATGGTAGCAACGCAGATGAGGACCGTGCGCAGGCTATTGCTACGGCCTATAAGGAAGTGGAACAGAAGGTGCCCCGAAAGCATTTGGGCTACGGCTATGTGAAAGTGGAGCATCTGCTTTATACAAACGAAGAGGAGGACGCTACTTCTGCCGACGCTTCCGCTACTCCCGACTCGGCGCAAAAGGCTGAGCGTAAGTCCAAAGAGGACATCATGCTCGACGCTTTTAAGGACACGATGGCCGAAGTCCTGGAGCGTGGGGTGCAGCCCAAGGATATTGCCGTTTTGGTGCGTCAGAATTGGCAGGGCGTGAAGATTGCCGACTGCATGAAGGAGCATTTCCCCCACGTCAAGGTGGTGAGCAACGAGGCTTTCCTGCTCGATTCCTCCTTGGCGGTAAACATGTTGATTTCGGCCTTACGTGTGCTCTCTAATCCCCAAAACGAGGTGGAGCGTTACGCACTTGCGGCGCTCTATCATAGAGAGGTGAGGGGTGAGGGGCTAAAGGCTGAAGGGGATGAGGCGTTTGAGCGCTTCGCAAACCGTATCTTCAGAATGAGCAAGGAGCAGATTGATGCCTTTCTCCCCCTTGGCGACGAGGCCAACCGTAGGGCTCTTGCGGAAGTGCCACTCTACGAACTCTGTGAGCATCTTTATGACCGCTTAGGCCTTAAGGCGCTCCAGGGGCAGGATGCTTATCTCTACACCTTCTTTGACCAACTGTTGCATTACTTGCAGGACAACCGCGCCACGCTTGATGCCTTCCTCTCTTATTGGGATGAGACGATGCATGCCGCCGCCGTCCCGATGGGGTCGGCAGATGGGGTGCAGATTCTAACGATTCATAAGTCGAAGGGCTTGGAGTTTCACACCGTCATCCTACCCTTCTGCGACGGCAAGGCCGACGGCATTAAGTCAAAGAACAAGCCCCTCCTTTGGTGCACACCTGCGGAGGAACCTTTCAACGTCTTGCAACTCGCTCCCATAGAGTATGGCACCGCGATGAAGGAATCGCTCTTCCATAAGGAATTTGACGAAGAGTTGCTCCGTCAGTTGGTCGATAATCTGAATGTGCTTTACGTAGCCTTCACTCGTGCGGAGAACAATTTGATAGTCCTCACGGGCTCGGGCGCAGACAAGGAGGTGGGGCGTACGGCGAGCGACCTTTCTGACATTATCAATATGGCCCTTCTCGGCGAGGAGCGAGACGGCCTCTATTCCTGGCCCGCATTTAAGGGAGAGGCTAAGACTTACACCTTTGGCACGATCGTGCCCTCCACGGATGCGGGAGCAGCTGCGACTCAGAGCAGTGCGGCCGGGCCCGATGCCGAGGTGAATTACCTGGAGCCCAAGTTTGAGAAGCAACTCCTGCCCTTCCGTTCAAGACCCACCGCAGTGGCGTTCCGACAATCCAACGCGTCCGTCCGCTTCCTTCGCGGCGATGCCGACCGTGAGGAGGAACAAGGCAGGGAGCGGTATATTGAAACGGGTAATTTCTATCACGCCCTGCTCGAGCGCATCCACACGCTTGAGGACCTCCCCCGCGTCGTGGCCGAATTTGAGCACGAAGGGCTTATTGCTGGGGCTGAACATAAGAAGGAGGTCGTTGCCTATCTGCAACGCATTTTTAAGAACGAGCAGGCCCAGGAATGGTTCCACCCCCAATGGCGCGTCCTTAACGAACAGAACATCCTCATCCCCCTAAATGCAGACAAGGGGAAGCGCTTTGAGCGCCCCGACCGCGTGATATGCAACGGCTTCACGACCATCGTCATCGACTATAAAACGGGAGGCATGAAGACGTTGCAACATTTGGAGCAGGTGGCAGATTATGTAGCGCTCCTTCAGCGCATGGGCTATCCCCATCCCCAAGGCTACGTGTGGTATCTGAAATACAGCGAGATAGTTCCCGTAACGCTTTGAGAGGAACCCTCATTCCGTAAGCGATAACATGGGGGGGGGATGAACATCCTGCGTTCCGAAATGGCGGGGCATGAAAAACGCTATATAATTTTTTCGGACTCACGCTTAGTTTTTCCTAACTCACTCTTAACTTCTCCTAACTCACTCTCCCTTTTTTCTGCCCGTCCCCCCCCCTTTTTACATCCATTCTTACTTATGACCCCCTTTCTTCAAACAGTAGCCCGCCACCTTTACGCTGAGATGAAGGTGGAGTCGGAGGGGCTGACCGTCGTATTCCCCAACAAGCGTGCGGGGCTCTTCTTCAATAAATATTTGCGCCAGGAGCTGGAGGGCTATGTATGGGCGCCTCAGTATGTGACGATTGACGAGGTGTTCCGCAAGCTCAGCTCAAAGCGGGTGGCGGACCCCATTGAACTGGTCTGTCGCCTCTATCGTGTGTACCTGAAAGTGACGGGGCGCACGGAGTCGCTCGACCGCTTCTATTCGTGGGGTGAGGCTCTGTTGCGCGACTTTGAGGACATTGACAACAGCATGGCTCGTGCGGACAGGCTGCTCAGCAACGTGAAGGAGCTGGAGGACTTGAAGGACTTTGACTTCCTTTCCGAGGGGCAACGCGAGGCGCTCCAAACGTATTTTGACCACTACATGAAGAAGGAGGATACGGAGCTGAAGCTGAAGTTCTCGGCCATTTGGGAGCAGCTGCTCCCCATCTACGAGCTGTTCCGCAAGGAGTTGGCTCAGGAGGGGCTTGCTTATATGGGCATGCTGAAGCGTGAGGTGGTTGAAAGTTTAGACGACGGAGTCGCCTTAAAGGGAGATCGTGCGGGGCTTCAGGCGGAATACTTCGAGGGGCGTCGCTTCGTGGTGGTTGGCTTTAACGTTTTAAGCCCTACGGAGCAACGCTTGTTCCTGGCGATGAAGCAGCGGGCGAAGGTGACGTTTTATTGGGACTATGACCTGGGCTACACCAACTGGGGGGAGGCTGACGACAGGTTGAGCACGTATGAGGCGGGGCAATTTATTAAGGAGAATGTGCGACTCTTTGGCAATGCCCTGGATGCGCTCTCTGACGCGGAGAGAGATGAGGTGTATAACAATTTCGGCAAGCCCAAGCAGATTACTTATGTGGAGACCGCTACGGAAACCCAGCAGACGCGTTACGTGGACTCTTGGCTTCAGAACACCGTGAAGAAGGAGGAAGACATGATTCGGACGGCGGTAGTGCTGTGTAACGAGCGCAATCTGCAACCCTTGCTTCATGCCATCCCCAATACGTTTGGCAATGACGAACAGCTGTTGCTGAACGTCACAATGGGGTATCCGCTTGGCGAGACGCCGATTGTGAGCTTCCTGCTTGCGCTTGCCGAACTCCAACTCTTTGGGCGCTCGGGCAATGATTGGCGCTATCAGTACGTGCTCGCAGTGCTCAATCACCCTTATGCGGGACGCTTGGACGCTGGGGAGGTGGTGCGTTTGAGAGCGCACATTGAAGGAAACAAGTTGTTCTACCCCACTGATGCTGACCTTAAGAGTGAGGGAGCCTTACAGGTGATTTTCCAACCGACTGGGGGCAACACGGCGCTCTTGCAATATTTGGCAGAAGCGGCAAAGGCAGTAGGGATGACCTTTAAGAATAAAGCCACTCTTGATGGGTTGGACCAACTTTACTGCGAGTCGGTATTCTCTGCCTATACGTTGCTTAACCGCTTGATTTCGTTGAGCGAGATACAAATTGAAGGCAGTGAGGCACCCTTGTTTGACGTGCAGGGCACTACCTTGTTGCGCCTCTTGCGCAGTTTGTTGCAACAGAAAACCATTCCCTTCCACGGCGAGCCCGCCGAGGGTGTGCAGATTCTGGGTTTGCTCGAAACGCGCCTTTTGGACTTTGAAAATGTCATCTTGCTATCTGCCAACGATGACTTCCTGCCAGGGACACCTCATAGAGCCTCGTTCATACCCTACAATCTGCGCGAGGCCTACGGCATGACGACCATTGAGAAGCAGGTGGCGCTTTCGGCATATTACTTCTACCGCCTGCTGAGTCGCGCCAAGAATATTTCGTTGCTCTATAATGCATCGGCAGATGGCTTGCAGACGGGAGAAATGTCGCGTTTCCTCTCGCAGTTACTCGCTGAAGTGGGCGTGAAAGACGGCAAGAAAAAAGCCTTGCTCGCCCCTGAAACGAAGCCCAAGTTTTATTCCCTCACAACGCAAAGCGAGGCTATCACGACTCCCACAATCGAAGTGGAGAAGACAGAAGAGGTGCTGAAAAGACTCTGCGACCGCTTCGACACTCTGAATAAGGAAAAGCCACGCTACCTTTCACCCTCGGCCATCAACACTTATTTGAACTGCCCGCTACAATTTTACTTGCAGTATGTCGTAGGCGTTTCCGAAGATGACGAAATGACGGAAGACGTGGATAGTCGCCATTTCGGAACGCTTTTCCACGAATGTATGGAGCAGATTTACAAGCCCTACAAGGGTGAAGTCGTTGAGGAAAATGGCAAGCTATGGTTCAAGAGAGGCAGAGAAGTTACGAAACAAGAGCTTGAAAAGTGGGCAAAAGACGATATGGGACTTGACAAAGTGCTTTCGTATGCCTTTGCAAAGGTGTTTTTCAACGTGAAAGATGAAGAAAAACGCAAGAAATTCAAGCTGCGCCTCAGTGGTGAGCAAGAAATCAATCGCTTAGTCATTAAGCGCTACGTCGAAAACCAATTACGCTATGATGCCGCACTCGCTCCCTTCCGCATCCTGGGGTTGGAGGAAACCGTAAAGCATGTAGTGGAAGTACCGTCTGGAATGCGCAAGGTGTCACTGCTCCTGGGCGGTATTATTGACCGCTGGGATGAAATAGATTGGGGCGAAGGCAAGGTGCAACGCATCTTAGATTACAAAACATCTCAATCGCGCCCCAATAGCTACCCCACCGTGGAGGATATCTTCGACACCTCTCGTGAGGATATGTTTAAATATACCTTCCAAACGTTCTACTACAGCTACGTCGTCGACAAGGTCCTAAAGGAGACAAACGTAAAGTTGATGCCCGCGTTGATGTATATCAAATTGGCTTCGTACGTCAAGGGAAAAGTGAAACCCGATGCTGACGCTAATGCTAAACGAAAAGTTTATGCCGAAGAAATGGGTGTGCGCATCAAGGAACTTGTCGAGAAAGTCAAGAAGACGAAGGACGGGGAGACCAAGAAAATAGGATATGAAAGTCATGTCGTGATCGACTACTTTAACGACCCTGCGAAAGAGTTTGAACAACGCCTTATGAACTTACTTGCTGAAATATTCTCGCCAGAAGTGCCCTTCCGACAAACGACTTGCAAGAAGCATTGTGCATATTGTAACTTCCTGAAAATCTGCGGGCGCAAGGTCGAAAAATAGTATTTCAGAGGGAGGAAATGGCTCCGAAAAAGCGCTCTCCTTCCATCTTGCCTTCATACTTTTATCCACATTAAGTATCTCTCTTTTTTCTATGCAAAAAGCCATTATAGTAGGCGCAACTTCAGGCATCGGAATGGAAGTTGCCAAATTGCTACTCGCTGAAGGGTGGACGCTCGGACTTGCAGGACGTCGTGAAGCGCTTCTCGCCCCACTTCAAGAGCAATACCCCGACCGTGTCATTACGGAAAGTATTGACGTTACGCTTCCCGAAGCATCTGATAAATGGTTGTCACTTGCCGAGCGTCTGGGGGAGGTTGACCTTTACCTTCATAGTAGTGGCGTGGGGTGGTACAACCCCGAGCTTGATGCCGAGAAGGAAATCTTCACAGCCAAGACCAATGGCGAAGGCTTTGTGCGCATGATGAGTACGGCGTACAACTATTTTAAGGAAAGGAAGCGCCCTGCTCATATCGCCGCAATCAGTAGCATTGCCGGCACAAAGGGACTTGGCCCCGCTGCTGCTTATTCCGCCACCAAGAAGTTCCAACATACTTATCTGCAAGCCTTAGTGCAAAATTCACGAAGCGACAAGATGCAACTCACCATTACGGACATCCGTCCTGGATTCGTAAGCACAGCCTTCATCGCTGGAGCAAAATTCCCCATGCAGATGAAGGCGGAGAACGTAGCTCGAGACATCGTAAAGGGCATCAAAAAGCGCAAACGCATTGTCACTATCGATTGGCGCTACCGCCTCCTCGTAGCCCTGTGGAAGCTTATCCCCCGCTCCATTTGGGAACGCATTACGCTGAGTGTGGAGAAGAACGAGGCGTAGGCCAACGTCTACAACCTCTATTGTAACTACAGTTTCAACACATTAACTTTAAGAAATTCCCCCCCTCGCATGCATCAATATTCCCCCCACCTCACCCGCTTTAAGTTATGGTCGCCCGTCGCTATAGCCGTTGAACTGCGCCTTTATTCTGAGGGCGTGGGCGGAGAGGCTATGGAGCGTTACAATCTTGAAGTCGCAGGCGAGGGGTGGTGGCAATTGAATGTGTATAAGGACCTGAAGGGGATGTTTTACACCTATCAGGTGCAGACGAAAGAGGGGTGGCTGGAAGAAACTCCTGGAGTTTTTGCTACAGCAGTCGGACTCAACGGACGCCGAGCGGCTATCATTGACCTTAAGGAAACGAACCCCGAGGGGTGGGATACGGACAAGCGCCCGCCTGTCTGTTCGCCCGTCATCTATGAGCTTCACCATCGTGATTTTTCCATTTCTCATTCTTCGGGAGTGAAGCATAAGGGGCGCTTCCTGGCGCTCACGGAGCACGGAACCACTTCGCCGGAAGGCCTACGCACAGGCATTGACCATTTGGTGGAACTCGGTGTAACGCATGTGCAACTCCTACCCTCCTTCGACTTCTCGTCCATTGACGAAGCGGATAAGAATGTACCACACTACAACTGGGGATACGACCCCTTGAACTACAACGTCCCCGAAGGCTCTTACGCCACCGATGCCATACGCCCTGAGGTGCGCATTCGGGAGTTTAAGCAAATGGTTAAGGCGCTCCATAATGCCGGTTTGCGCGTTGTTTTGGATGTTGTGTATAACCACGTTGCAAGTGTTTCACAAAGCGCTTTTGAACGTACTGTGCCAGGATACTTCTTCCGACGTAAGAAGAATGGCGACTTGGCCAACGGTTCGGGATGTGGCAACGAAACCGCTAGTGAGCGAGAGATGATGCGCCATTTCATCGTTGAGAGCGTAGCCTTTTGGGCAGAGGAATATCACATTGACGGTTTCCGTTTCGACCTCATGGCCCTGCACGATGTTGCAACGATGAAGGCTGTTGTGAGTCGGTTGCACAAGGTGGACAAAGACATCTGCATCTATGGCGAAGGTTGGGCGGCTGAAGCCCCTCAGCTCTCGGCATCACAAAGCGTGACGAAGCAGAATGTATATAAGATAAAAGGACTCGCAGCCTTCGGAGACGAGCTTCGCGATGCGCTTCGCGGCCCCTTTTATGACGATACGCAGGGCGGATTTCTCTTAGGGAATGTTGCCACTATACCTTTATTAAAATTAGGACTTGCGGGGATGATAGATTATATCGAACAGGAAAGTTCGGGAGCCTTGACGTGGACGAAATCTCCTTTGCAAATCCTTTCATATGTAAGTTGTCACGACGACCTTTGCTTAGTTGACCGTCTGCGTTCCGTTTCGCCATTGATGAGCGACGAAGAAGTGGCGCGGCTTGCCCTTCTTGCGCATACGGCCGTATTTACGGCGCAAGGCACTCCCTTCCTCTTTGCCGGAGAAGAGTTGTTGCGCAAAAAGCGTGGCGTTCGCAACAGTTACAAAAGTGTAGATACAGTAAATGCTATTGACTGGAGGGGAAAAGCACTTCATTTTGACGTGTTTACATACCTTCGCCGACTCATTGAAATGCGAAAGGCACACCCAGCCTTCCGAATGCCGACTGCTACAAAGGTGAAGCAAAATCTTCATTTCTTAAATGTGGACAATCATTGTGCAGTTGCCTTCGTGCTAAACGGAAAGGCTGTGGGCGACAATTGGGAACGCATCCTCGTGGTACTAAACGCCGAGCGCCAGGCTATACATGTTTCTGTGCCAATGGCAGATTATACCGTAGTTTGCCGAGATGGGCGTATCAATCTTGGAAATCGCGAGCAGGAGGTCCGTAATAAATTCTCCATTCCTCCACAGTCGGCGCTTATAGCTTGGAGTAGGGAAAATTCTTCCTTTTAAACAAAAAAATATTTGAGGCTTAATTGAAAAAGTTAGAGATTTATTTTCAATTAAGTCTCAAATTTTATTCACACTTTCAGGTTTAGTTTTTAAGAGGTCTGTAAAGGGCGTTTATATGCCTAATTTTCAATATACACCCACTGTTTTGACACCCCAGATGTGCGAAACTCGGGGGAGGGAATATAAAAATTAGGGATTCTGAGGTAAAAATTTGTTTTATGCGGATTTATTTTCGTAATTTTGCACCTCATTTTACCTCACAGGACTATGCGACAACTAAAAATCAATAAAAGTATTACGAACCGCTCGAGTGCGGCTTTGGACAAGTATCTCGTTGAAATTGGACGTGAAGAATTGATTTCTACCGACGAAGAGGTAGAGCTCGCTCAACGCATCCATAAGGGCGACCAAGAGGCGCTTGACCGCTTGACGCGTGCTAATTTGCGCTTCGTGGTTTCGGTGGCAAAGCAGTACCAAAACCAGGGACTTGCCCTTAATGACTTGATTGACGAAGGCAACCTGGGATTGATTAAGGCGGCTCAGAAGTTTGACGAAACGCGCGGCTTTAAGTTTATCTCGTATGCCGTATGGTGGATTCGCCAGAGCATTCTTCAGGCTATCTCTGAGCAGAGTCGCATTGTGCGCATGCCTTTGAATCAGGTGGGTTTCCAAAGCAAGTTGTCAAAGGCGATTGTGAGTTTCGAACAGGAGTTTGAGCGTCGCCCTTCGGCACAGGAATTGGCAGACATTCTCGACACTGACCTCACGAAGGTGCAGGATGCGCTCGGTACTAACGGGAAAAAGGTCAGCGTGGATGCTCCCTTCCAGGATGATGACTCAAATTGCTTAATTGACGTCATGCAGGACGAATCAGCTCCCGGCACAGACAATTCCATGGAGCGCGAATCGCTCTCGTCAGATCTTGAAGCAGCGCTCGCAGTGCTCAATGAAAGGGAACGCACCGTGTTGAAGATGCTCTTTGGTATTGGTCGCAACGAAATGACTGCTGAAGAAGTGGCAAACAATATGAGCCTCACGCGCGAACGTGTGCGTCAGATTAAGGAACGTGCGCTCCGCCGACTCCGCGAGGCAGATAATATCAATATTTTGATTAAGTACCTTGGGTAAAAGAGTCAAAATATAAAACATAAGATAAAAGAGTAAAGATAAAAGAGTAAGGGGTACTAACTTGCAGAACAATCCGCATGGTCCACTTTACTCTTTTATCTTTACTCTTTTTTAATCTTACTTTGCCTAAACGCTTACGGTTCGTTTAGTTTTTCTTACCGTAACGTTCGCGATATTTCCCTGGGGTAATACCATTCTTCTTCAGAAATGCACGGCGGAAGGTACAGAGCGAATTAAACCCCGACTTGGCGGCGATTTCGCCGAAGTTGTCGTTGGTTTCACTCACTAACTTTTCAGCAACTGCGAGGCGGTACTCATTCACGAAATCAAAGAATGATTTGCCCAGCACCTCGTTGAGGTAAACAGAAACATACGTGCGATTCGTTCCCAACAGGTTCGTCAAATCTAAGATTGAAAATTTCGGATTGAGGTACAGCCTACGTTCTTCCATAAGCGTGTGGAGACGCTCTAGCAAGTTGAGGTTCCGAAGGTCAAACTTGCGGTCTACGGGCTCCTTCATAATTCGAAATACTTTTTAATACATGGCAAATATATTTCTTAAAATCTAAAAGTTAGGTGCACAAAATAAAAATATTACTTTCTTGCATCATTTTTTCTTAATGTTTAGATTTTGCTTGGAAGAAGATTAAAGCCTCACAGAATCATTCGGTAAAAAACTAAGAATCAATGAATAAAAAACGACAGAGTCTTTTCTTCGCAAATGCGTGATATTCGTGGTGGTACCGTTTTCAAACCGTGATGTAAGAAATAGGAAGTGAAGGACGGAGCCGTAGAGCGTAGTGAAAAATTGAGAATTCGCTCAATCCGTTGCTTGAGCACAAAAAAAAATCTTAGTCATATAGTCTAAAAAAGTTGAATCTTCCTTTTTTAGGGTACTATACGACTAAGATTCTATTTTTCTGGGGGAATGCTGTAAAGTTATTTCTGCGGTTCTCTTTGATGCTTCGCTTTTGGACGGATGCGTTTCCACCATAGGTAATAACCTGTCAAGGGGAGCGTTGCTCCTATCAGAGCAACCAATGCCCAAAGCCACTTTCCCCATGCACCAGCAAAGGCACCAGTGTGGAGCGTAAATATCCACCCACTCAGTTTGCGAGAATGGGGAGTTTCAGCATAGGGAGTGAACGCTGCAACTTCTCCCGAAGCATTAAGGACATACTGATCTGTGGCACGAGTGTTGCCCCAAACATCTGTTCTCACCGAAGCGCTATTAGGGGACAATGTGAGCTGCTGGAAGTTGGCGACTTGTTGCTTCACATTATCTAAAGCCTGTTGCCAAGCAAAAGTGTCTTCTTTCTTTGACTTACCCTTTTCCCCCTTTTCTTGCACAGAAGAAGTAAGAGCTGGGGTTGGCGAGGAGGGAGCACCGAAGAGTGCATAGAATCCGTCCTTATACCAAGCAAACGACCAGGTTAAGCCTGTTGTAGCCATAATAATCAAGAAGATGAGAGTGAGGGCGCCACCCGATAGGTGCAGGCCATGAAGGAAGGGACGCAATCCCCGACTTACAGGGATTTTCAGGCTAGCGCGAAGTGTGCGCCATGATTTTGGCCACCAAATGATGAGTCCTGAGATAAGGATAAAGACAAAAAGGAGAGTGCTTACTCCGACAAGGAGTTTTCCCCACCCAATGCTTCCATCCTCTGCCTTAGAGGGACCGAGCAACCAGCGGTGCATTTTAAACATTGTAGTAAAAAATGGGGTACGTTCGGAATTTCCGAGCACTTCGCCCGTATAGGGATTCACATAAATGCTGGCCTTCTTCGGTTTTGAAAGTGAAAATTGATAAGAACGCAGTGAGTCGGCAAATATGGTAACGCCCGTAATTTTAACGTCCTCAGAAAGTGTTGCCTGCGTCTGCTTCATCAATTCGTCTAACGAAAGGAGAGATGCGGATGTAGGTTCTACATATTGTAGATGGCGTCCTGCACTTGGCGCTATGTCATCCTCTAATGCCAACATCGCACCGCTGAAGCAAATCAACGTAATGACGATGCCAAAGGGGAGAGATAGATAGAGGTGAATCTGCTTAAAAAGTTTTCTATAGTTTATCAATGATGGCATAGTGAGGATTAATATTAGGAGAGAGGGGACAAGGGGATAAAAGGTAGAATAACTAGTACGTACATTCACTTAAGAGAGAGAATCAACCTGAACGGAGTCTGCAAACGTGGCAGATTTTGTTGAGTCATTCTCCTGTGCAAATTCAAATGTGCGGGACATGCCTACTTGCATAAATTCATTGTATGCACGATTCACTTCCGCTTGCTTCAATTTATTATCTTCAAGCTCTTCGCAAAGTTCTTCATAATGCTCACGTTGCCATTTCATCAAGCGTTCAGTGGCTGTGGTTAGTTCTTCAAAATTTGTAGCTGCCTTAATTTCTTTTGTGGTGCGCTCAATCTCTGTCAAATAATCGTCTACAACAGAGGAAGAGCAACCTAGCAGGAGAGTCACTACGAGCAAAGCAAGAAACAAGTGTTTTATTCTATTCATCTTTTTTTCGATTTTAAGGTAAACGTATAGAAAGAAAATCATCCGCAAGGTTCTAACTTGATTGAGATAGAACCATGCGGAATGTATTCAATTATTATTCAAAGAGCATTAGTCGTTCTCACCTCCCTGCTCCGTTTCCACCTCAACGGGAGGCATATAAGAGCCCGAAAGTTTCTGCTTAATCTCTTCAGCCAATTCAGGATTATCAGCAATAATACGCTTCACGGCTTCGCGACCTTGACCTAACTTCGTGTCGCCATAGCTAAACCAAGAACCGCTCTTCTTAATCACACCTGCTGCAACACCTAGGTCTACAATTTCACCCACCTGAGAGATTCCTTGTCCAAAGGTAATTTCAAACTCAGCCTTGCGGAAGGGAGGCGCCACTTTGTTTTTCACAACCTTCACACGAACTTGGTTTCCAATGGGGGTATCTCCATCCTTCAAGAGAGTGACCTTACGGATGTCAAGACGAACAGATGCATAGAATTTCAAAGCGTTACCACCAGTCGTTGTTTCGGGATTGCCAAACATGATGCCAATCTTCTCACGCAACTGGTTGATGAAAATACAAGTTGTATTCGTCTTGTTGATTGACGAGGTCAACTTACGGAGTGCCTGGCTCATAAGGCGAGCTTGAAGCCCTACCTTATTTTCACCCATGTCTCCCTCAATTTCGGCCTTAGGAGTAAGAGCTGCAACAGAGTCAACCACAATAATATCTACAGCCGCAGAGCGGATAAGCTGGTCAGCAATTTCAAGAGCTTGTTCACCGTTGTCAGGTTGCGAGATAAGGAGATTGTCGGTGTCAACACCAAGACCAGCTGCATAGAAACGGTCAAAGGCATGTTCAGCATCAATAAAGGCTGCGATACCTCCCTGACGCTGTGCTTCGGCAATTGCATGGATAGCAAGGGTTGTCTTACCTGAACTTTCAGGACCGTAGATTTCAATAATACGTCCCTTAGGATAACCACCTACTCCGAGAGCAAGGTCAAGGCCTAATGAACCCGTGGGAATCACTTCTATATTTTCAACCTTGTCATCGCCCATCTTCATGATAGAACCCTTACCGAAGTCCTTTTCAATCTTAGCCATTGCAGCCTGAAGGGCTTTGAGTTTTTCACTTTTATCATTGGTTGGTATTGCAACTTCTTTCTTTGCCATATTGTTTTTAACTTATGAGGTTATAAGGTTAATTGTTTTTCTGCTTATGAGGCAAAGTTACATAAAAGAAACGGAATGAAAGAGCAGTTCATAAGGAATCTGATTGTGACAAGAACAAAAATCCTCCCCTACTCCACATGGGAGTAAAGGAGAATTTCGCACTATACTGGTACACAGGAAAAGCAGGTAGTGATGACGGCTGCAATTCCGATGCTAAAAGCAAGTACCCAAAGTATGATTAGGGTAATCTTACATCCTTTTGAGAGAGGTTTAACTGAAGTAAAGAGTGTACGAATAAGGGCAAAGAGCGGTATGCCTACCACAATAAAGCCACAAATCGTCCACGTATAAAGCAACCAAGAGAATCCATCAGGTTGATGGGTAATCCAAATTGTCAACTCAGGGAGATGGGGGACAAAACCGAAGTTAGATACATTGACCACACTTGCTGTCAGAATAAACAAGAAGGAGATTGCCGCAATTACTCCTAAGATCAAGAGTATGATTATCGGAATGGCAATGATAAGCAACAGAATGTGAAGGAGGATACGCCCCAATGAATGGGTATTAGAGTTAGAGTTGCCATGCCCTTCGGAAATGTGCATCTCATTCATCACTTCGCGATTAACATTCTCAAAATTTACTTGCTCCCCTCTCATGCGGAGGCGTTCTTCTGCGGTTACGGCTTCAGGGACAATGAGCCACATGGCAAAGTATAACAACAACAGCAAAGAGAAACTCATAAAGCAAAGCAACATAAAGAGAAGGCGCCAAGGCGTCACATCCTTACCACCGAAGTAAGCACAAAGCCCGCTTATTACACCACCCAGCATCTTATCTCTACCATTTCGGAAAAGTTGACGCTCAGAGGGAGCCGACGCACTTCCCGATGTATTATTATCTGTATCACTAGGAATAATTAACCACCCTACAAGGTAACAAAGAGTTGCTATAGGAAGAGCGAATACAAGAATGACAAGGAATAAGATACGCCACGGTGTAGCATCCGAAAAGCCGAAATAACGAGCAAGCCCACTGATAACACCAGCTAACCACTTTCCTTGAACGTCGCGACGCAATATGCGCTGACTTGTTGTCGCAGAGACTGATTCGCTCTCCTCCTTAGGTGCTTCTTGAGTTTCTTCCAGGGCTTCATCTTGCGAGGCTACTTCATCTCCCACCATTTCCTCGGGATTTCCAATTCTTGCAATGAGTTCCTGCACCTGCACAAGAGTTATGCTTGTAGTACCCGCCGTTTTAAATTCCTCTAATAGTTCCGACACACGCAGTTCGATGTCATCGGCAATCTCTGCTCCATACTCTCGCTTCGAGAAATAGGTGCGCATATTTGTTATATAACTTTCCAATAGTTGGCAAGCATCTTCATCAATCGTAAAAATGCGATTACACAAATGGATATTTATCGTCTTTTTCATGATTCTATTAAGATAATTAAGTTATGAATGAGAAGCTTGGGATTTAATTATCCTTCTTGCTGTAAGTAACTAACGGTTTGAGCAATTTCTTGCCAAGCTGAATCTAATTCTTTTAGGAATTGCTCACCTTCTGGTGTGAGCGAATAGTATTTACGAGGGGGACCTTGTGTTGACTCCTGCCATTCATATGAAAGTAAGCCTTCCTTCTTTAAGCGCGTTAGGAGCGGATAAAGCGTACCTTCAACCACAATAAGATTGGCCGCCTTCAACTGCGCAATAATGTCGTTCGTATATGCCGGACGCCCTTTAATAAGCAGTAACACACAGAATTCCAGCATACCCTTGCGCAACTGAGATTTTGCATTTTCAATATTCATAAGCGAATTGATTTGGAATTATGCTGCAAATATATGCATTATTTTAGTACTATGCAAAACATAGTACTAAAATTTCAAAAAATATCTCACTTTTTATTTCATACATCGCTTATATAACACAGAGATAAATTAAACGACTCCCCTACTCATTCATAATCTATTAATAATTGAAAGGCAGGAAAGCGCAAATCAACGAAGCTTTCAATTACGTCTTAAGTAGCAATTACTAAGTCTCAGACAATAAAAACTAAGTCTCACTTATTTCAAATTATCTGAGACTTAATTTAAAATAAGTGAGACTTAGTTTTCAGTCAATAAGAAGCATGAAAAAGTCGCTCAAAGACAGCTTTAATCAACGCTATTGGCGCTTCACCTTCACGCTATATCATCAATTTCCCATGAGTCGCATTTGCCTTAAAATTTGTTTTTTGCGCTTGAGCATGTAGGGTGAAGGATTCTTCGAACTGAACTTTATGGGGTTCGGTAAAGTTGCGGCTATTAGTGCGCAATCCTGACGACGGAGTTCATTGGCGGAGCAACCAAAATGTTCTTGCGCTACAGCCTCAGCACCATAAATTCCAGGCCCCATCTCAATGCTATTAAGGTAAACTTCAAGGATGCGTTCCTTTGACCAAAAAAGTTCAATGAGGATGGTATAGTATGTTTCGAGCCCTTTACGCGCCCATGTCCGAGTGCCAAAAGTGAATATATTCTTTGCTGTCTGCTGAGAAATCGTACTCGCTCCTCGATTACGCTTTCCCTGTCTGCGCTCCTCTAAAGCCTGCTCAATCGCATCTAAGTCAAAACCAAAGTGCTCATAAAAGCGTTGATCCTCCGAAGCAATAACCGCATACTTCAGATTAGGCGTAATTTCAGACATAGGAACCCAAGTATGCGACAAGTTTGGCATGCGACCATCAATCAGTTCGCTTGCGCAATAACGAAGCATCATTGGCGTAATAGGAACTGGCAAAAAGCGAAACAAGAGTACGCCTCCGATTGACCATATAAAAAATATGATAATGAGTCTGCGTAAGAATTTCATCAGTATTTTAAATTAGGAAAGAAAGGGCTGCGCCAAAAAGTATGACACAGCCCATATTGTTTATAATGAGTAGCAAGCTCTACAACTTGCTTCACTTCGATTAACCTAAGTTTAGAACTTATAGCGATTATCAATTACGTTAGCATCAAGCTTCAATACGTTAATCAACACTTCCTGAGGCTGACCGTAGTACTGATAACGCATGATGTTGCTCATGAAGTTCTGAGTTGCCTGCTGAAGCGCATTATTAGAATTGAAAGGAACGTCTGAACCTCCTTCTTCCAACACCTTAACGAAGTATACAGCACCTGCGCCCTTGATAGGACCAACAAATTCACCAGCCTTAGCACCTGCAATCGCACCAGAAAGAGCGGGTTCAGCAACACCAACAAAGTTAATGCGTGCATTGCGAGCGAAGCTTGCAGAAATAGTATCTACAACAACCTGCTGCAACTTTGCTACATCTTCAAAAGACTTAGGAGTACCTACAAGTTCAAGCGCCTTTTCAGCCTTCTTATTCTGCATAGCGAGGTGTTGGAGTTCGGGCTTCACATTCTTGTTGTCCCAAGCTACATAGTCACCATCGTTAATGCCAGCTACTGCCATAACCACAAGGTGTTCCTTGTTTGCGCCACATTCGTAGATACGAGAGATGTCACCTACTTCTGCTTCATCAAGAGCCCAACGTACAGCTTCCTTAGCTCCAGGCATTTGAGATTCAAGAGATGTATTAGCGCCAGTAACTACCTGGTCAGATACCATATAACCTGCTGCGAGAGCATTCTTTTCGATATCTTCAACAGTAGTATTTTCAGAAAGGAACTTATTGAGCTTGCTGAGTTCAGCGTTGTAAGTTTCCTTAGAGAATTCATTCTTGCACTTCACAACAGCAACGTTGTACTTCTGAACGTAGTTCTTAGCAGAAAGGACCTCAATAACAATGCTGTAATTGTTATCCAACTTGAGCACTGCAACTTCACCTGCCTTCGTATTGTTAACGAGGTTGATCATGTTAGCAGTATTTGCGTCAAGCGCTACATTTTCATAGTGAGCAGAAGTCATCCACATTGAGTCAGTGGGCTGCTGATACTTCTTAGCGAGTTCAGCAAAGCTTGCACCACCCTTAACTGCAGTAGCAATACTATCTGCAAGCGTCTTACTAGCTTCGAGATCAGAAGCAACAGCGAAGATGCGACGGTAAAGCACTGAGTCGGGAGACTGTACCTTAGAAACAAGCTTGTAAGTATTAACTGTATTGTCAGCTGCAGTGTAGAAAGCGGGAGCGACGTAACCGACAGAAGCAGAGTCAAGACGGCTATAGATGTCATTCATTCCCTTGAAAGCTTCCTTACGAACGGGGACGTTATTATAAGCTACTATAGACTTACTTGCAGCTACCGTTGCAGCAGGATCATTACCTGCGCGGAGCGCATCAGCAACTTGGTTAACTTCGAGCGTAAGAGCAACCTGGTCAGCAGTGCTTGCCTTAACTTCAACGTTAATCATCTTAACGTCACGAGTTTGAGCAAAAAGCTTGTAATAAGGCTTCTTAGCTTCATATACTGCCTTCAAATCTGCATCTGTAACAGCAACAGTTGTATCATTGATTGCTGCATAAGGGAATGAAGCAACTAAAGTGCGCTTCTGGTTAGAGTTTGCAGCATCAAATTCAGCTGAAACGGGATTTGCAATACAGCAATTGCTCACAAGCGAATAGAACTTTTCTTCGAGGAGGTCCTTACGCAACTGCTTTTCTGACCACTTCCAGATTGCGTCAATCATACCCACCTGTTCAAGAAGCGCATCGTTCTGTGCCTGTTGTGCCTGAGCGATAGTTTGTTCCTTTGTCTTCAAGAATTCCTGAAGCGCAGTGTAATCAAACTTACCATCCTGCGAGCCAAAGATTGCTGCCAACAATGATAGGCTAGAAGCTTCGCCCTTAACGAGAGCGTTCTGGACGTCAGCTGTAGTAACTTGAATGCCGGCTTCTTCTGCCTGCTTCGCAATGATTTGTGAGCGTACAAAATCCTGCCACACTGCTTCACGAACCTGCTGAGTTTCTGCGTCAGTAAGATTTGCAGACTGTCCCTGCATTGTGCGTTGCATCTTCACAACTTGTGTCATTTCTTCCACAAGCTGATTGTACTCATTAATGTCGAGTGAAGTACCATAAACTTCACCTGCTTGCTGTTTCTTGAACGCTGAAGTTGTTTCAATTGCGTTAAAGAGGTCACCAGCAATGAAACCAAACAAACCAAGACCGATTGCACCTACGATCAAAGCTCCGTGGTTTCTAATTGTTTGTAATGCTGCCATTATTTAACTATTTATTGATTATTAATTTCGCTGTTGTAAGTGGATGAGTCCACTTTGTCGCGCAAAATTAATAAAAATCTAAAGATTACGGGCTATTTTTACTAAAAAAAAAGCAACTTTCTTACATATATATAGTAGTTTATAATAAAAAGATTGTTGCTACAATTAAATAAAAAAATACTGCCGATGCACCACCGACAGTATTTTATTTACTTACATAAATGAGTTGTTATTCCATTTATTCAGACACCTTTGTCAAAACGATACCACCACGATAAGCGTCGTAGTAACCGCCGAACTGTCCGTTCACTGTAACCAAAGTACACAACACATTAGCAATTGTAATTGTTGACTTATCATCGTTCAATTGGAGGTAAACATGGTCGTAAGTTGTAGCGTCAGCAAGGCTGGGAGCATCCAAAGCACCTACAGAGAAGTCCATTAAACCATAATTGGGGTCATTCAAAGTCACGTTGAGTGAAGATTGGAAAGGAATTGCAATGATGTTTTTATCACTAACATACTGAGCCTTAACATAGTTCAAACCAGCATCTACAGTCAAACCATTTAATGCGAAGTAAGGATCGAGGTTACAAACAGTAACTACACTAGAATCTTCTTCATCCCAAACGAGACCGATAGTTGCATCATATTCGTCACCATACTCTTCAGAAACCATCTTACCTGAATACTTAACCATCTTAGAAATATCCAAGCCAGCCTTTTGAGCTACAGTGATTTTAACTTCCTGTCCACAAGCATCGCCACATGAAATCACGATTTCGCCATTACGTGCGCCAGCTTCTGTATTCTCAGCTATCGCGAAAGTTACAGTAGCTGTCTGTTCACCAACGTGAGTTGTTGCAGGATCTTCTACCATAGAAATCCATTCAGGGCAAGAAACCTGGTAACCAGCAGCTGCAGTAAGCGATATAGCCAATTCTCCACCTGCAGAAGGAGCTGTAACTTCTGTTACATTTACTGCCAAAGTGATACCTTCCTGAACAACAACCAAAGAGTCCTGAAGGCCGCTTGCTGCAACAATACGGATAACGCCTGTACGTTCCTGGCAAGATTCAGCAGGAGCAACTTCAAACTTGTAAGCTGCTGTAGAATTCACACCACGAGATACTGTACCATTTTCGTTAAACTCAATCCAGTCGGGAGTTTGAACAGAGAACGCTTCATTTGTAGGAGCTGTGAGGTTGAAAGAAATAGGACCACCTTCTGCAGCCACTGCAACTTCTTCTTCAGTGATGCTGACTACTGCAGCGGGGAATGCTTCATCTTCAGCTGTACAAGAAGCGAAGCCAACCGCAGTCAAGCAGAGTGCTGCGGCATAGAAAAACATTTTCTTCATGTCGTTTAGTTTTTTATTTTGTTAATTTTGGAATTCAGTTTTTCTGTATAGGGCGCAAAGGTATTATTTTTTTTGTGCCCAGCAAATTGTTTTTGTAAAAATTTACTAAAATCTACCATATTGTTTGTATTCTCCCCCTTTTCACAATACATTTTGTAGGTACAACGAAAGATTTTCGCACAAAAAGATATTTTCTAATACCACTCAAACATTATCTTTGTCAAAAAAACACATCACAAACACATTATTATAATGTCAAAATAACACATCTCTAAGAGGTAGAACTTAATCCGACTTACGAAAAACTAAAAGTAACTTAAGATAAATTAATTCTGACTTAGCCTCCGCATTAAGTAAATTCGCGCTAATCAAAGAAGGCCAATCGTAAGATACCCCCTAAAGGGGGAGGAAGAAAAAAGGAGAAAGGAGATATCCACCCATAAGGTCATTCTCCTTTCTCCTCTAATACTATTTATTCCTCACACGTGAGTTGAGCTTCCTTTTCACACTTAGTTGTACCATTCGGAATCTTCCCATTGAGAGCTATTCCACGGATTATCGTATTTGTTTGTAGCTGGTGGCTTAGATTCGTTGCCCACGGGAATTCTGTCTGTCGACATCGCCAGCATCATTTCTGCATCAAGGTTTATCTGCGTAACCTTGGGGCTTATATAAGATTGTTTCATTGTCTTGTTTTGTGTTTAAAAGTGATGAAAATGAGGGAAAGTGTGAGAGAGGCTGAACACACTCTCTCATCACTCATCATTCATTAATAAATAACCTTCTTTCCACCCACAATATAAATTTTACCCTTCTGAGGCGCCATCACGCGGCGACCACTGAGATCATAGATAGCCTCTGTCTGCTGAGTGTTATTGAAAATATCTACAAGGCCTGTAGTATTTCCTTCATCCTGCAAGCGAATGCGAATAGACGGCATTGGATCTACCTTCACAGGAGAACCTGCGAGCTGCGTCATCGTGAGATACATACGGAAGGGGTTCAAGTAACTATCGGTTGCAATAGGCGCCCAATCACCATCTGCACTGATTGCATAATGCATATCACCATCCATTGTGGGAAAGTCTGTGCCCCAAATGCGGTTGTAAGTACCTGAGAGGTCAAAGCGTGTATATACCGAAGAACAAGTCAACTTATTAGCCTCTGTAGGAACTATTGTCACGTCAGAAAGTACAAGTTGCATTTCCTTTGCTCCTTCACTCTTCGCACGGACAAAGTAAGGATGGTTAGCGTATAGTGTGCCTTCCTTGATAAGGATAATTTCCATATCCATGAGGTCGATTGTTCCGCTGTTGTCAGTGTCGTAAGCGTGCATATTGTTAAAATATGCTACGTCATAATTGTCGATTAATTCGCTCACGGGAATTTCGAAGGGCAAGAACAACGCATTCCATTCCTGGTTGGGAAGTGTGCGCTGATAAGTAAGCGTACCTACTTCTGCCTCACGCAAAACATTATACTCGGGCAATTCGCCGTCGATAATGTTTAATGTTTCCAAGGTTGAACCAGCAGAAGCTTTCGCGGGGATAGTAAGGAAAGGTCTATCTCTATACTCATATTCAAGATGATGACCAGATTCACGGAATATGCGTTCAGAGCCTAAATGAATATTAACTTCTACTTCCCAAGAAGAAGGCTCCAATCTACTTTCCCAGTAGAAAGTGTATTCACGATTCGAATCATATGGAATCCAGCGATGGGCAGGTTCTCCTGCAACCGTTATTTCCACACGATCAATCTCTATACCATCTCTCATAATGCGGACTGTAGCTCCTTCCCCTGCATCCGGGATCATAGGCATGATTTCGACATCCAATTCAGAATAAGCATCTCGCCACACAGCATAAGCAACAGCGTCTTCAGTAAGTGTTGCAACACTACCCGCAGCATATTCGTTTTCACCAATTCGCCAAGCCTTGAACACCTTACCCTCGGGAGCGAGGAAGGGACATTCGGGCAATGTTACCGTGCTCAAAGTCTTCAAGGCAACGAGTGAACCTACACCACCGTTAGCACTAAATGCCAAAGTGTACGGAGTTTCCCAAACTGCAGTGATCGTCGTATTTCCTGCAACTGTAATTACTGCATTAGGTTGATATTCTACTTCATTCACTGACCACGCCTTGAACATCTTTCCTTCGGGCGCAGTAAATGTGCATTCGGGCAAACGATACTTGCCATTTGCGTTAGCATCTTCCATTTCTCCGACACCGCCGTTAGCATCAAAGTTTACTGCATACCAGGTGGTGGGTAATTCCGCTATTGTGTAGACATTGTCAGCAGATAAGACTTCTGCCATTACTCCTTCTGCATCAAAGAGGGCATAATCATTAGGCAGAAGAATTGTTTCAGGACCGATTACGGTAGTGTAGCCAAGTTGATAGCGCACCTTTACCTTTGAGGGATCCGCACAAGCAGACAAATCAACTTCTCCTCCGTTATAGTAAAAGAGTAAATCTGTAATTGTTCCGCCACTAATTGTTGTTACAGAGCCCTCGTGGGGTCTTATTGCTTCTGCAGCAAAAGTACCTCCAGTAATATTCAACTTACCCTCACCATACACAATAATCAAATCGCCCATTACGGTTCCTTCAGAGAAAGTTACATTTGCGTCATACAACACTATATGCCAATCACTAATCAACTCACCGTTCTTGCCTGCCGAAGTATCTGTAATTACCCAATTAGCACCACCTCGTACAGCAGCCCCATACTGTTCAAAAGTCAAAGAGTATCCATTGAGGTCTAAGGTAAAATCACCACCTTCTATATAAAAAGTTGGATTCTGTGAATCAGTCATACCCGCGACATCCTTTTGCATCAGAATGTAGTTTGCAGAACCAGACATCGCTGCGGCAAATGCTTCTTTCATTGTACCCGCATGTGTCAAGTTTGCGAGCGATTCGCCCCAACGCGCTTCTGCCACATCACTGCAATGCTCACACACACCATCAATATAATTATGATTGGGTGTCTCAAGAACTTCATCATTGCTGTATGACTTTTCTGAGTCAGTACAAGAGGGGTAACCGTAATATACTTTCGCACCACCAAGAACGGGAGAAGCATCTGTACCGATTGTTTGTCCGTAAGCATTGCCCAACTTGTAAGCAACTTCACCCGAAGCCATCTGCGCCGCAGTTACTGCTGTGCCCGCAGAAGAAGCATTTGCTTCATCTGCCAAGTAGAAGCAGTTTGTTGCCACACGAACATTCGTAGCAGTCAAGGCGCCATAAGTGGTATAGCAATTGGTCAAAACTGAATAGTTACACTCACCGGCAATACCACCCTTCTGTTGGTGGTCTGTAACGATAGAGAGGGAGCCACTTGAAAATACATTCGTAATAATTGCACTATTGATTTCACCAGCAAGTACACCAGCACGGTAACTATTACCACCAATAATATGGTCACTCTGCACAGTGGCATTAATTACACCCAAATTCTTCAATGTGCCATTAGTTATTCTTGAGAAAAGACCAGCCTCGCTTCCATCAGAAACATGCACATTCAGATTCTTGATAACATGATTGTTACCATCAAAAACACCATAATAATTGTTATCCACATAGGGATTAACAGCCTCATTAAAGTAAGCAATTGGAGTCCACTTACGGTTTTCAAGGTCAATGTCAGCAGTCAAGACAGCGTTAGAACTACGATTGTTATTGTCAGCACTTACATGTGCTGCAAACCAATAGAGTTGCCCCGCATTACCGATTTCATAATAGCCATCACTGTTGCTATCTACTGCAGGTTCGTATGCGCCACACTTCGTGCAAATACCATTTACAAAATTGTGATCACTCTCGCTTGAACATACAGCCTGAATAGTAAATGCGTTCCACTGTTCTTGTAATTGATAATCCGCTACAGAAGCACTCGGAACATAAATAGGCACGCTTGAGTTCATTGTTGCAAAAGCTTCGCCCCATAACCCAGGAGGAGTTGTTGCCAAACAAGTCAGCGAAGTCAATTCGTAACAATCAAAAAAAGCACAACTTTGAATTGTTGTCAAAGTACTCGGCAATATCAAAGATGTAAAAGAGCAATTACGAAATGCCCACTGCCCAATTTCTGTAACCCCTTCAGGAATATTGAAGACTGACAATTTTCTGCAATCAGCAAACGAATATTCACCAATTCTGGTTACTCCCTCTGATAAATTTACGGTTTTAAGATTTTGGCAAGTGTAAAAAGCACTCCAACCGATTGTTTTTACACTTGGGGGAAGAGAAACTACGGTAAGTCCATCGCAGTATCCAAACGCATGAATGCCCAAGGTGGTAACGCCGTTAGGAATAACCACGTCAGCAATTTTACTGCATTCATTAAACGCATAATGACCTACGCTTGTAACCCCTGACTTAATCGTCAACTTGACAATCTCATCTTTGTAAGAGTACCACGGAGCTGTACCCGCTTCAAAATCATACATCACTCCAGTACCTTCAATTACCAATTCGCCATCAGTAAGTGACCAAGTAAGGTTTTCTCCGCAAGAGTTCTGCGGTGCGTCTTCCTTAATAGTGTACAACTTCTCCTTACCCGCAACCATGCTGTCGGGGAATTTCAAGTAAGCTTTGTTGCCTTCATTGACAAAAGATTCTCCTGTGGCTTTATACCAAATGGCATCTTCCTCATTAAGTTGGAAATAACTATAACCAGCCTCAACCGTGATAGACTGATTGCTGTTTGTTCCAAAAATGTATTCAGATTCATTTGCCACTCCAGAATTAGAAAGTTCCGCCCCAGCAAGAATAGCAGGAGTATTCGCTGGAATTTCACTACCCTCTATTTGCTTTAAATCCAAATAATCGCCATCCACTCCAGCTACTGTATAAGCGAATGAACCATCAGGTATTGCCGTTGCATAGGGCAAATAGGATGTAGAAACATTTGTTTGTCCCCACCCTACAATGGGAACCATCATCGCCACAAAGGCGAGAAGGACAGTTTTTAATGTGTGTTTCATAATTATTATTTGTAAAATTTAAATTTCCGAAGTTATATAAATGTACAAAGACCTCGCAGGCAAAACTATCGCTCCACCTGCGAGGTCTTTGTTACCGACGTTCACGCACAAAAAACTCGTTCTCGTCTCCGAAAACTAAAGCATTTAGTATGTTGCTTGCTTGCTAACATTTTACTTGACATGTGCAAATTTTATTTCAAAAAAAAGTTTCAACGCCAAAATTAAAGATTTTTCTGTACCCCTCAAAGTTTGTAAAGAAAAAATATTTGAGTGTGAGGTAAATATATTGGATATAAGAAAAACTAAAAGTAACTTAGTTGCAATTAACTCACTCTTAATTCGCACTAAGTAACTCTTAGTTTCATACCTGCCAAAAGAGTATGGAAATAAAAAATACTGGAGGCGCCTAATGACGTCTCCAGTAATATATAATGAGTACTAAAACAACTTGTTTATGCCTGCTTGTAGTCCTCCATTGTTTCGGGAGTGAGATTCATCACCCAAGTGTAATGCTTCATCACTTCTGCCTCAACGTAGTTTGCATAAATGCGTGTGCTCTTCGCAAACATTTCGGGACAACGTGTTGCATTCTGTGTGAGCAAGTGAAGCATGATAATGCTTGCAGCCATTTCGTAAAGGTGGCGCGCACAGAGGTCATGGAATTCTGCATTTGCAGCATCCTTTACATGAGTTGTAGCCGCCTCAAACTTATCAGCCATAGCCTTTGCACGCTCAATAAGTGAAGCAAATTCAGGTGCTACGGGCACGGCTTCATAGTCGCGCATGAGGGCGAGGTATGCACCGTTGGTCACATAACGGATGGCTGCCACCACCTGCAACTGCGTTGTACCTTCATAAATACTTGTGATGCGGGCATCGCGGTAGATTTGCTGACAGAAGTATTCCATCATGAAACCAGAACCTCCATGCACCTGGATGCAGTCGTAAGCATTCTGGTTACAGTATTCTGAGTTCATACCCTTAGCAAGGGGTGTGAGCGAATCGGCAAGCTTTGAATACTTCTTAAGTTCCTGACGCTCCTCAGCCTCCAACTTGCGTTCGCGAGCAATATCTTCAAGCGCCTTATAGATATCTACGTAACGCGAAGTCTGATAAAGCAATGCACGACCGGCATCGAGTTTCGCCTTCATGAGTGAAAGCATATCGCTCACGGCGGGGAAGTTGATAATCTCTTTACCAAACTGCTTACGGTCACGGGCATAAGCAAGGGCTTCGTTATAAGCGGCTTGTGAAAGTCCTACACTCTGTGCAGCAATACCGAGGCGCGCACCATTCATCAAGGCCATAACATATTTAATAAGCCCAAGTTTGCGGTCACCACAGAGTTCTGCCTTCGCATTCTTATACACGAGTTCGCAAGTGGGCGAACCATGAATACCCAACTTATTTTCAATGCGGCGCACATCTACCCCACCGTCGTTTTTGTCATAGATAAACATTGACAAACCACGACCATCGGTTGTTCCTTCTTCTGAACGTGCGAGCACAAGGTGAAGTTGTGCATCACCATTGGTAATAAAACGCTTGCAACCATTAAGGCGCCAGCAACCTTCAGCTTCGTCATAAGTAGCCTTGAGCATTACGCTCTGAAGGTCAGAACCTGCGTCGGGCTCAGTGAGGTCCATTGACATCGTTTCGCCTTGACAAATACGGGGAATGAAACGGCTGTGTTGGTCTTCATTACCAAATTCATAGAGTGTCTCAATACAGTCCTGCAAACTCCAAATATTGCTGAAGCCCGCATCTGCTGCTGCCACGATTTCGGCACACATAGTGTAGGGAGTGATGGGGAAATTCAAGCCACCGAAACGGCGTGGCATTGTCATCCCATTCATTCCTGCGCCAACCATGGCATTGAGGTTGTCATAAGTGCCCGAAGCGTAACGCACTCGGCCATTTTCACAATGAGGTCCTTCGGCGTCAACACCTTCTGAGTTGGGTTTAATCACGTTTGCTGTAATGTCGCCCACGATGTCAAGAACCTTATCGTAAGAGTCCATCGCATCGGGATAATCAAGAGGAGCTTCGTCAAACGTTTCCTTGTCGCGGAAATTGCGCTCCTTGAGTTCAACAATTCGCTCCATGAGCGGATGGTTGAGTTCGAACTGAAGTTCTTTTATGTCGCTATAATAGTTAGCCATGTCGTAGATATTTTGAAAGGGAAGGTGAATGGTGAAAGGTGAAAAGTGAACGGAGTTTGCCATCGCCCATTCCCCTTTAACCGTTAACCTTTTACTAGCCCTTATAATACTTAATCATTTTGGGCAACACCTCTTCCACCGAACCATTAATCACATAGTCCGCAATTTGGTTGATAGGTGCGTTGGGGTCTGTATTGATAGAAATGATGATACCACTTTCTTTCATCCCTGCCACGTGTTGGATGGCTCCCGAGATACCACATGCGATGTACACCTTAGGACGTACGGTAACACCAGTCTGACCAATTTGCATGTTGTGTTCACAGAAACCTGCGTCAATCGCCGCACGGCTCGCACCCACTTCTGCATGGATTTCCTTTGCCAAGGCATAGAGCAACTCAAAGTTCTCCTTCGAGCCCACACCATAACCTCCGGCAATCACGATAGGCGCACCCTTAAGATTGCTACTTGCCTTTTCAACCTGGCGGTCGATAACCTTTACGACATAATCCGTTTCGGGCACAAACTTCGCCACATCTTCGATGACAACTTCACCGGGATAATTCGCATCCAGCACTTCCGCCTTCATCACACCGCTACGCACGGTAGCCATTTGCGGACGGTTTTCGGGGTTAATGATTGTCGCCACAATATTACCGCCAAAAGCAGGACGGATTTGGTAAAGCAACTGGTCATATACCTTTCCCGCACGCTTATCTTCGTGACTACCAATTTCAAGTGCCGTACAATCGGCAGTAAGTCCTGAATGGAGCGCAGAAGAAACTCGAGGCCCGAGGTCGCGACCAATAACTGTAGCTCCCATGAGGCAAATCTGAGGTTCTTCCTGCTTAAAGAGGTTGATCAAAATTGAAGAGTGGGGCAACGATGTGTAGGGGAAAAGTCCGGGGGCATCAAAGATGTGAAGCTTATCTACGCCGTAGGGCAAAATTTGCTGTTCAACTTTTCCCGTAATGCCACTTCCGGCAGCCACGGCTTCTAACTTCACACCCAAAGTGTCGGCCAATTTGCGACCTTTGGAGAGAAGTTCCTGACTTACTTCGGCAACCTGCGTGCCTTCAAGTTCGCAGTAAACATATACGTTATTCATTGTAATTTCTGCCTTAGTAAATTATCCAATAGTGTGATTTGCCAAGAGCTCTTCCATGAGGCCCTTAATATCTTCGTCCGAACCTGTGAGCACCTTACTTTCCTTTGCCTTAAAGACAATGTTTTCAATGCTCTTCACCTTCGTTGGAGAGCCTGAAAGTCCGCACTGCGAAAGGTCGGCATTAACATCGGCGCAAGAGATTTGACCTAATGTGAGCCAAGGCTTCTTGTCGTACTCTTCAGCATACGCCAAATTTTCAGCAGGCTTTTCAAGTGGTGCCAAACAACGCTTATACTTCATCACAAGTTTCGCATTACGAGGGCGACAAGGCGCAGCACTACCATTCACCGTAAGTACGAGGGGAAGAGGCGCCTGAACTGTTTCCACACCTCCGTCAATGTGACGCTTAGCTGTAAGAAGACCGTCGGTAAGGTCGAGAATTTCTTCCACATAAGTGATTTGGTTCAAGCCCAACTTCTCCGCCACCTGCGGACCTACCTGAGCCGTGTCACCATCAATAGCCTGGCGACCACCAATTACCAAATCTACATCTCCAATATGGCGAATAGCCGTTGAGAGGGCATAGCTCGTAGCGAGCGTATCCGCACCTGCAAACGCACGGTCGGTAAGGAGGTAACCGCCATCTGCTCCGCGATACATAGACTCACGAATTACTTCCGCCGCACGAGGAGGCCCCATCGTTACAATAGTCACCGTAGTACCGGGAAATTTATCTTTCAAACGCAAAGCCTGCTCCAGGGCATTTAAGTCCTCAGGATTGTAAATTGCAGGCAACGCAGCGCGGTTTATCGTACCTTCAGCAGTCATTGCATCAGGACCAACATTGCGCGTGTCGGGCACTTGCTTGGCAAGTACAACAATTTTAAGACCCATATCTCTTTATTGTTTATATAAGTGAAAATTCAAATGAAATAATTGCTATTTATAGTTGCCAAAAGTAAGATATTCTTGCGACTTCACCAAATTTTCAGGGGACAAACTGCACTTATTTGGGGAAGCTCACCGAACAAGTATTAATTATAGAGAGGGCACTCGTTATAAAACTCCCAACCTATAAGTACAATAAGAGGCAAGCACAAACGCACTCACCTCTTATTATGACAAGACTAACCGTAGCCTTACTTCACCATCACCTTTTTGCCGTTCAGGATATACACCCCGCGAGTGGGCACACCCACCTTACGGCCTTGTAAGTCGTAGCAACTCTTTTCGGCCATCGTTTCGTTTTCAACGCCCTCAATGCCTGTCGCTCCGCCTTCAACGGTTGCGCTGAAGTTCACGTCGGCATTCTGATAACTTTTGGCCACCATCGTTGCGGTGCGCACGTCAGTGCAAAGGCCACTTGTTTCGCCCGCTTCAGTGCTTGCGATGACGGGGATGGTCAAGAGCGTGCCGTCACCGAAGGTGTTGAGGTTCATATCATAGAGCACGAAGAGATATTCGCCCGTCTGCAATTCGCTCACGCTCAGGGTGTGATTCGGTGATGCGTCGCCAAGTGTAACGCCAAAATCGCCCTCAGTTTGCTTAAGCTTAAGCCCCTTGGGGAGTCCGAGTGTGAATTGCAGGGCGGTCTTTGCCGTAGCTCCCGTGATGTTTACGGCGATTTCCGCCTCCGCTTCGGCTTCTGTTTTAAGGGGTTCGATGGAGAGGGTAGTGCTTCTTACGCTTGTGCTGAAGTTTGTGCCGTCACACGCCGTGCTGATAGCCTCGCAGGTAGCGGTGCGCATGTTTGAGACGTCGCCTTGCGTAGTGCCCTCTTCAGCCTTTGCTACAACGGGAATTGTGAGCAATGCCCCGTCGGTAAAGGTTGTGAGACTCATGCTGTACACCACGACGAGCACCTTCCGAGGATCCAGGGCGCTTACGCAAACCGCGTGATTCGCCGCCGCTTCGCCAAGCGTCACGCCGTAGTTCTCCTCCGTTTGTTTAAAGTCAAGCCCGTCGGGCAGGGCGAGGTTAAATTGGAGCGCCGTCATCTCCGTAGCTCCCGCCACGCTCACGGCAATCTCCGTCTGCGCTCCCTCATCCGCATGGATGGGTGTCACGGAAAGTGTTTGCGCCGTAGCTCCGCCACAGAAGAGCGAGAGCCCCGCGCAGAGGTTGAGTATTCTTGATTTCATAGAGTAAAGTATTAGAGTGGGGAAATTAGATAGAATTTCTTGGACTAGACAAGTGATTCACCTGTAGAATTTACCACTTTACCAATAGCAGATAAAGATGCACCATTCCAGTCAATTTCAACAGCATTGATAAACGGTTTAACACCATCTTCATTTGCATTTTCAAAGTCATTACCACTATATTGTGGTTTGTATTTCAAACCTGTTGTTCCTGATGATGGAAGATTGTTAAATATAATCCCTGAAGGGTCTGTTGTATATGAAATCGACATAATTTAATATTAATATATTTCTAATCCACCAAAACTACGTGTTGTATCATTAAATGTATAAATCTCATGATTTGCAATTGTTACATCAGTAATAGGTGTGAAAGATGTATCTGTAATAGGTTGATTTTGTAATGTTACATCATAAATTTCATATCCAGTTGGAATAACTACATATACTGGTGCATTTTTGGTTGTTGTGTAAGTATCATCTATATAATTCCAAATTTCAGTAGAATTAGTTAATAGTTTGTTTGATGAACCTGAAGGTCCGGGGTTAGATGTACTACCACCAAGTGAAGATTTTGAATCAGCAGCTGCTACTAATGTTTGTAAGTGACTTAAAGATGTTGGTTTAGTCCAACCTATGTACCAGTAATACTTCTTCATGAGTTGAATTACTGCCGTAATGTCAGCTACATCCACCACTCCGTCACCATTGACATCAGCTCTGAGAGTTGTTTCTTCTTCAGAAGTAGTTGTTTGTGTATTATTAACTTGCGCCATTGCGCTTGTGCTTGTCAACATAAAGAATGCTGTGAGCACGAGTAAGAGTGTCTTTTTCATTTTATTAAGAGGTTTGATTTTTTTAATTCAGTGGTTTGTTTTTTTGTTCAGAATAATCACCTGCTCGTTTTTGATATCGACTAAATTGTTTATGAAGATAACAATAACATGCCCCCATAATGACACATGCGCCGACTATGGATATTACAGAAAGCATAAAGTTTTGGCATCTTACACAATGCACGGGGACAAGGGAAACGAAGACTCTAAAGCCTGTTAGAAGTGTGAGTATTAGAAAAATCCATTGGAGAATCTTTATAAACTCTCCGAATAATCCTTGTGTGACGTTTCCTAAAGTTTTATTGTGGGCGGTATAATCTTCCGGCAAAATCTTTGAGATTACATTATCAGTGTCGTAATATTTGCGTATCTGCTCAATGATAAATTGTTCCTTGCGTTGCGCAATACCTTGATAAATGCACAGACGCATTAGTATTCCTATAACACAAACAGTAGCAAAGTATGTGAGTAAAAGTGTTGTCAGCGTATATGAATCGTAACACTTAAACTGCCACATCTCATTTCCAAATTCATTGCATGAGTTCACAAAGACATATCCGTAATAACCAATAACCACAATAATTCCAACTATCAAAGTAACCATTGAAGATACATTGGCATTATTATTTACTGCGTATTGTTCATGAAGTTGGGAAAGTAGTTCGTCCTTCATCTTCTTTTCCATTTCTTGTTGATTTTCTTGAGACATAATTATATCGTATTTCTTGGACTGGACAAAGATTCACCAGTAGTGTTTACCACTTTACCAATAGCTGATAAAGATGCACCATTCCAGTCAATTTCTACAGCATTGATAAACGGTGTAACACCATCATCATCTGCATATTTAAAGTCATTACCATTATATTGTGGTTTGTAATTCAGACCTGTTGTTCCTGATTCAGGAAGATTGTTAAATTTAATCCCTGAAGGGTCTGTTGTATATGAAATCGACATAATTTAATATTAATATATTTCTAATCCACTACTTTTACGTGTTGTACTATTAAATGTATAAATCTCATGATTTGCAATTGTTACTTCAGTAATAGGTGTGAAAGATGTATCTGTAATAGGTTGATTTTGTAATGTTACATCATAAATTTCATAACCAGTTGGAATTACTACATATAATGGTGCTTTTTCGGTTTCTGTGGAATTATCATCTACATAATTCTTAATTTCAGTAGAATTAGTTAATAGTTTGTTTGAATAACCTGAAGGTCCAATGTTAGATGTACTACCACCATGAGATGCAGGAGTTTCTTTTGCTAATGTTTGTAAGTGTTCTAAAGATGTTGGTTTAGTCCAACCTACGTACCAATAATACTTCGTTTCTTGTTGTTTCTTCATCACCGCAAGAATAGCGGTAATGTCAAGTTCGTTGACAACGCCGTCGCCATTAACATCACCTTTTACTTCTGACTGCGCCATTGCGCTTGCGCTGAATAGCATCATGAGCGCTACGAGCGCGCTAAAAAACTTTGCTTTCATAATTGTGTAATTTAAATGTTATTGAATAATTGATATTTTTCAGTTGAGGTAGGGATACGACAAAGCCGTCCGCGTTGAATAACGCAGACTCTCATAACTCGCACCTTTACATGTGTGCTTAACTAATTGAAAATTAAGAAATTGGGGGGGGGTAAACGGCGAGGTTAATGCGCAAGAAATCAGCGCGTTGCTCACCAAGCAACGCACGAATCACACAAGAAGACGCGTTGAGATTTGCCATTTGAAGTTTACAATTTGTAGTATAATTGGCAAATTTACAATTATTTTTTTAAGGAGCAAATCAATGGTGGTAATATTTTATAGGCAATGGTATAGGTGTTGTGCTCAATAGACGCTGAAGGCCCGAGCAACAGACTATGCAAGGTGTTGGGGCACTCCTCCAGAGTGCGTTCACTTTGGGACATCAGCCGGGGGTACGCCAAGACGCACGCCCCGGTTACTGAGCGGTGACGCCTTCAGCGTCATTAAGCCAGTGAAATGTCTTCTGCCAAATTAAAAAGGACGCACGCGCCGTGCGTCCCTACCGTTCAGTCGTATTCATCCTGCGTGTAGGGACGCACGGCGCGTGCGTCCTAAATACTACTGCATATCCACCCCGAATGGATTCGCTTTTCATTAGTGCCATTGACTTGCGCGACCTATGGTTTGTGGCGCGTACGTCCTAAATACATACGAATGTCAATCTTGGCGGTACTACTAACAAATTACAAATCTATTCAGAAAGGTGCGCTATATAGTCCGGATGGCACCTGTACTCTGTAAGTTGTACTCTACAAGCCCCCCTCCCCTTACTTCACAATCACCATAGTAGCCCCAAAGCCGTATTCGCGGAAGGAGGCGTCTTGGAACACACACGACTTATAATTTTGGCGGAGTTCTTTGACTATTGCATTGCGGAGCACACCGTCGCCCTTACCGTGGATGAAGACTATCTTGGTGCCCTTCTTCTTGAGGTGCTGCTTCATCTCTTCGTGGAAGACTTGAAGCTGATATTCCAGTATGGCTTTGCTGTCCATGCCCTGTTCTGTCTCAAGAATGGCGGACGCGTGAAGGTCTACTTCGATGATGCCGTTGCGCATCGTGTTGCGCGCCGTTTGCACTTGTGGGCGTTCCTCGCGTTTGGGCTCAATAATTGCATCTCGGAGTTGCTTGGCGTCGATAAAGACGGAGCGAGCAGGCTGATCATCTTTCATGACATCCACAATGTAAGAGGGTTGCTCAAAGAAGAGGCTTTCTCCAAAGGTGTGTAGCTTGTAGAACTTTGGGCAATCTAAGCGGAAGCCTACATATATAGGTGCTTTGGGCAAGAAAGGTTTCTCTGACTTATACGCAATTGCTTGAAGCGTGAGTTTCTCCAATTCGGGGAGCACACTGCGGTTAAATTCTTCAAGAAAAAGCTTTGTGTTAGGTTCAATTACTCCGCTGTGGCGCACGTGACAAGCACTATTGGTTTGCGTTAGCAGGGTAAAAGCAAGCGTGTAATTACAATCGTTGATTAAGTACATCTCAAACGCCGTAGAACTTAACTCACGCACGTTTACGGGAGTAAATCCAAGACTTACATTAAGCATATCTCCGCCACGACGTTCTACGGGCTTTGCCTTAAAAGTCATGGGGCGCATGAGGTGGGCTTCATCATCCTCTGCCTCCGGCTCACCTTTCATCGTTCTGCCTTCTCCGTTCTCCGCTTTTGGCTTCACAGGTATATTATAATCATTAGTCTCAATCACTACACACTCCGTGATGAGCATGGGTATTTCAAAACCGTCTTCATCCTCTACGAGCACGGTGTTTTTACCTTGAAATCCAGCAACAATGCCACCACCGACTTCGTTTAAGAATCTTACTTTATCGCCTATCTTCATAATCTTACGTTAATTTGTTTTTGTTAGTTGCTTTTTACTCCTAAAATCTCACACCCATGAAATGCCCTACGTTTTAAGTTAGACATAGGGGAAATTTAGTTAGACATAAGCGCTCGAATAATACTCTTGTGACGCCTATTTAAGGTTTTGTTGCTACTATTCTAAT
This sequence comes from Alloprevotella sp., assembly GCA_045657925.1. Lineage (GTDB taxonomy): Bacteria > Bacteroidota > Bacteroidia > Bacteroidales > Bacteroidaceae > Alloprevotella. The sequence continues at coordinate 51,455 of JAZOUA010000001.1, forward strand.
TGTGGCATTTCCTCCGCCACACATTGCAACCCCAATTCCGCCTTCTGGCGCTTCGGCATTTTCTTAATGACCTCGTTATAACTGTGACATATCAGATGCTTCACCAATCTGTCGGGCAACATTCCGTAGAGGTTGAGTTGGTTCCAGTGACGCTTGTTCATGTGCCAGGCACCCGAAATCTCAGCATACTGCTCGCGCAACTCCAGTGCGTAACTGGGTTCACACTTCAGCACAAACCACTCCGTACGCTCCAAATCCAGCATCGCAAAAATGCGACCGCCCACACGGAATGCCAGGGTGGTCTCGTCAAAAGGGAAGTCCTCCGTCGCATAAGGCAGGGAGAGGCAATAGGTTCTGACAGATTCGATGTCCATTGTCGTAAATATTGCGAGAATGATATTAGGAATTGCACGTAAATACAATGGGTTTTATTTCGAAATTACCCTAAAAAAGCATCCGCCTCAAAGTCCAAATTCAAACACTGAGACGGATGCAAATTTAACACTTATATTGTAAACTATAAGGAACTTTGTTTTGATTTTAAGAAAGTGTGTTGCGTTCATGCCTCACTTCACCCACCGCTTCTGCCCATCAATAATGTAAATGCCGGGGTGCTGGGGACGGGTTACTTTTGTGCCGTCGAGTCGGTAGGTCATGCCTTTTCCTGAAACGGAGACGGGCACTTTGGGGAGGGATGTAACATCGGTTGTGAAATACTGTGACGGGCCTAACTGTGTGGAAAATTCATCCGTATGATTTTTGTAATAACCAATGTTGATGTAGCAGTTGCGACTCTCGGTCACACCGTCGAAAGTGAAGGTGTAGGTGCGAGTGGTGTGAGGAGGAATTTCGCCATACTGCACCACTTTTTTCAGGTAATAATACAGACCGTCGCCATAGAGGTCTTCATAAATGTGCACAACCATTTCGCGGTAATAAGGTTCTGTGCCATTGTTGCGCACCTCTATCTTGGCGCTCACTTCGTGAGGATTGATGGTGCACGAGAGGAGTTCGAGTTCAGCAGGCTGTGTGGGCGCAGCGATGACGTCTATTTCACGTTTTTCGATATATGAAACCCCATCGTCCACGTTTGACAGCCACATGTAATACTTACCCACACTACGGGGGAAGAAAGACACGTCGTAATGCGAAGTAGTGTTTCCGTGTAGCAACAGGGGGATGCGCGTCACAGGAGTGCCCATGTGGTCGGTTTCACTAACGTAGAAATAGAGCATAGAGTTGAGGTCGTCGCCCTGATTATTGACCGTGACACGCACCGTGAGATTCGTGCCCACGACAGCACTACTGAGGCATTCGAATGACGCAATTTCCATCTTCTGAATGGGATGAATCACGACACTAAGGAATTCTCCTCCCTCCCCTATCTCAACCTCGAAATAGGTTTGCTTGGTGCCTGCATGTTGCCAGTCGTCTTCTGAAGACACTTTACTAACGGCAGCTATGCGGTGTACTCCGGAGGTGAGGTCGACCTCTCCTTGAGGTCCCATAAAGAGTCCAGCCCAATTGCGTTCCAAATTATATCCCTTTAGGGTCATTGTGCCACAATCTTTAAGCAGACGCTGGACATCGCCTTCTTCATCAAGGAGCGCAAAACCCACATTTACCGTGGCTGAAGTGGTATTGGGATTTTGGAAATCGCAATAGAGGTTGGTACCACTCTGTTGCAGATTTAAGGCAGAGAAGGGTTTCATCGGTGCTGTTACTCCCGTGGGCGGTTGAATGCCAATAACGATGCGCTGGTTGGCACTGAATCCGTCAGCTGTTCCTGCGCCAATGCCTTCAGTGCCAGGTGTGAGGAGCGAAAGCTTGAAGTAACCATCGTACATGCCTCCCCATCCCCAATTGAAGTGGAACATGCCCTCGCCATCATAACCATCGCACACAAAGGCGTGACCCGCACCGAGCGATGTGCCGGCATGAAGCACAGGACGCCCTTTCTGAAGTTCGGCATAGATAATTTCTTCCCACTCACTGATGGGAAAGTTCGCTTGGTAGAGAAATTCCATGTTGGGGTCGTAGCCGAAATAGGTTTTCAATACTTCGGGAACGTCCGTCAAGTAAGCTGATGTCGAACTACTCGTAAAGTCGCTCTGCAAGGCCTGACCGCAATAACGCATCAATTCGGCCACGGCCGAGGCATAGTCCGTATAGTGATAATCATCGTGCATCTCGCTCCAGCGAAATACGGTTGGCGCGAGCTCGGGCACATTAATCTGAGCCGTACTCGTAGTGTAGGCAGGAATAGTGGTCGCCTGCTCTGCTGGCCATTCGTGATACTTCATCACTTGAGCAAGGGCAGTGGCGGTGCATCCCGTATAGGTGCGAGAAGACCCCTGCAAGGGGCATTGGTCATTATATGGCGAGTCTTGGTTCCAAAGTGTTGTGAGCAAAGGAGCTATTGCCTCACGAGTGTCAGATTCTTGCAGAGATACATTAGCGTAGGAGTCCAACGAGGCAATCTGCTGCGCATAACTCTCCATCCATGCCTGCACATTCGGAGGCATTGCATCGGTATCAAACCGTCCGCAAGTGGCATAACCCAAGACTGCATCCGTACGGTCATCGGCAGAAACAATAACGAAGCCCTCCTCATCCGTAGCGTTAAACACATAGTAAACTGGCACATCCACTCCGCCACCATTCATCCCCATGCGCTTACGCGTGGGTGCAAAGGTTTCCGTTTCTAATGTCGCATTAGGGTTACACTCCTTCAGAAACTTCGCAGCCACTCCCCTCGCCTGCTCCACATCTATAGGAGCCGCAAAAGCTGTTAAGGACAGAAAAAGATAAAGTAGGAGAAGTAATGTCGTTTTTAAGTTCATTGCTAAATAGTTTGTAATAGATTTAAGATTAGAGGCAATATAACTTGAAGGCAAAGCCTCATAATGTCATAAGGCAAATTTACGACTAAAAATCAAGTTCTTAGAAGCCTGCTTATTCTTTTCTTAACGAGCACCGTGTCTATAACGATATTCATCCTATCTATAATACAGAAAATTAAGTCTCACTTAGTTTTTCCTAAGTCTCAATTAATTTAAACTAAGTCTCAATTAGTTTTTCTTAAATCCCATTTAATTTATGGGAGAGGAAAAAGGAATTGCGCCCTTCATATAAAAGGTTCGCAATATCCCCGTAAAAAGTATTACAAAGGGTTTACAAAAGGCCTCTACAGGGGAGAAAGAAAAGCGAAGGGAACCACCGAACTGGTGATTCCCTTTGCTAATTGTATGGAACGACTATTCCCAAACGTGGAATTAGCCCTGGTTCTTCTTTTCATAATCATCCATATCGCCCACTACAATCTTGCTGAATTCGCGAAGACCTGTACCAGCGGGGATAAGGTGACCACAGATTACATTTTCCTTCATACCTTCAAGGTAGTCAGTCTTACCAGAGATAGCAGCTTCGTTGAGCACCTTAGTTGTTTCCTGGAAGGATGCTGCAGACATGAAGCTCTTTGTCTGGAGAGAAGCACGAGTGATACCCTGGAGAATCTGAGTAGAAGTTGCGGGCATTGCATCGCGAACAACAACCTGCTTGAGGTCACGGCGCTTGAGCTGTGAATTTTCATCACGGAGCTTGCGCGCTGTTACGATCATACCGGGCTTCATCGTTTCAGAATCGCCGGCATCAACTACCACCTTCTTACCCCAGATGCGGTCGTTTTCTTCAGCAAAGTCAAGCTTATCAACCATCTGCTGTTCGAGGAAACGAGTATCACCAGGTTCGTTAATCTGAACCTTACGCATCATCTGACGTACGATAACTTCGAAGTGCTTATCGTTGATACCTACACCCTGGAGGCGGTAAACGTCCTGTACTTCATTAACGATGTATTCCTGTACGGCTGTGGGACCCTTAATAGCAAGGATGTCACTAGGCGTAATAGAACCATCTGAAAGGGGAGTACCTGCGCGAACGTAGTCGTTTTCCTGTACGAGGATCTGCTTAGAGAGGGGCACAAGATACTTCTTCACTTCACCGAGCTTAGAAGTAACGACGATTTCGCGATGACCGCGCTTCACGCTACCCATGGTAACTTCACCATCGATTTCAGAAACGATTGCGGGGTTGCTCGGATTACGCGCTTCGAAAAGTTCGGTAACACGGGGCAAACCACCGGTGATGTCGCCTGCTGAGCTAACGGCACGGGGAATCTTAACGAGTACGTCACCAGCCTTAACCATCTGACCGTCTTCGATAGAGATACGACCATTGATGGGGAGGTTGTAAGTACGGATGAGTTCACCATTTTCGTCAAGGATGTGAGCCGAAGGCACACGTCCACGTTCCTTAGATTCAATAACGATACGTTCACGGAGACCTGTTGCATCGTCCTCATCAACACGGAAAGTAACACCTTCGATAACATCTTCAAACTGAATGCGACCAGCGCTTTCAGTAACGATTACGGCGTTGAAGGGGTCCCACTTAGCAATCATAGTGCCCTTTTCTACAGTATCGCCATCGTTAACGAAGAGATCTGAACCGTAAGGTACATTCTGTGAAGAAAGTACGATATTCGTATGAGGATCAACGAAACGAACTTCAGCGAGTCGACCTACTACCTTCTTGCCACATACGCCATCTTCACCAATAACGTCAACCGTACGGAGTTCATCAAACTCAAGACGGCAGTCATTCTTAGCAACGATTGTAGCATTAGCAGCAGCACCACCCGCGATACCACCGGCGTGGAACGTACGGAGTGTCAACTGAGTACCAGGTTCACCGATTGACTGTGCAGCGATGACACCAACGGCTTCACCCTTCTGTACCATGCGAGAAGTAGCAAGGTTGCGACCGTAACACTTCATACATACACCATGCTTGCTTTCGCAAGTGAGCACTGAGCGAATTTCTACGCTCTCGATGGGGGAAGCTTCGATTTCAGCAACTACTGATTCTGTAATTTCTTCGCCAGAAGCTACGAGGAGCTTACCTGTCTGAGGATGAATTACATCATGAACAGACACACGACCGAGAATACGTTCACCGAGTGAAGAAATAACCTTGTCGCCATCGCGGAGGTCTGTACATACAAGACCACGGAGTGTACCACAGTCTTCTTCCGTAATGATTACGTCGTGGCTGACGTCAACAAGACGACGTGTGAGGTAACCTGCGTCGGCTGTCTTCAACGCTGTATCGGCAAGACCCTTACGAGCACCGTGAGTAGAGATAAAGTACTCCAACACAGACATACCTTCCTTAAAGTTAGAAAGGATTGGGTTTTCAATAGTCAAACGGCCTTCTGCACCTGCCTTCTGAGGCTTAGCCATCAAACCACGCATACCAGCAAGCTGAGCAATCTGATCGGCAGAACCACGGGCACCAGAGTCAAGCATCATGAACACGGCATTAAAACCTTGGTCGGCTTCAGTCATCTGCTTCATCAAGGTCTTCTTGATGTCAGAGTTAACGTGTGTCCACGTGTCAATTACCTGGTTATAACGTTCGTTATCAGTGATGAAACCCATGTTATAGTTCATCGTGATCTGGTCGATTTCTTCGTTACCACGAGCCACGATTTCCTTCTTTTCTTCGGGGATGATGATATCGTCAAGGTTGAACGAAAGACCACCTTCGTAAGCCATGCGATAACCGAGGTTCTTAATACCATCGAGGAATTCAGCTGCACGTGCCATACCAACACCCTTAATTACAGAAGTGATGATGCCACGGAGTGACTTCTTAGAAATGATAGTATTTACGAAACCTACTTCCTTCGGAATGATTTCATTTACAATCACACGACCTACTGAAGTTTCAACGAGACGGCGGATATGCATACCTGTTTCGTCGATATCATCAACAAGCACCTTAACGGGAGCATGAACGTCTACGCGCTTTTCGTTGTAAGCGATGATTGCTTCTTCAGGACCATAGAATGTAAGACCCTCTCCCTTCGCACCGGGACGGATCTTTGTGATATAGTAAAGACCGAGCACCATATCCTGAGAGGGCACTGTGATAGGCGCACCATTCGCAGGGTTAAGGATGTTGTGGCTCTGGAGCATCAACATCTGTGCTTCAAGGATAGCTTCGTTGCTCAAGGGGAGGTGGACAGCCATCTGGTCACCGTCGAAGTCGGCATTGAAGGCCGTACATGCAAGGGGGTGAAGTTGGATTGCCTTACCTTCAATCATCTTGGGCTGGAACGCTTGGATACCGAGACGGTGAAGTGTCGGAGCACGGTTTAGGAGTACGGGGTGACCCTTCATTACGTGTTCGAGGATATCCCACACTACTGATTCACGGCGGTCAACAATACGCTTTGCACTCTTCACAGTCTTCACGATACCACGCTCAATGAGCTTACGGATGATGAATGGCTTATAGAGTTCAGCTGCCATGAGCTTAGGGATACCACATTCGCCCATCTTCAATTCAGGACCTACAACAATAACCGAACGCGCTGAATAGTCAACACGCTTACCGAGGAGGTTCTGACGGAAGCGACCCTGCTTACCCTTGAGTGAGTCAGAGAGAGACTTAAGAGGACGGTTGCTATCGCTCTTCACTGCGCTACTCTTGCGAGAGTTGTCAAAGAGTGAGTCAACTGCTTCCTGAAGCATACGCTTTTCGTTACGAAGGATAACTTCAGGCGCCTTGATTTCAAGCAAACGCTTGAGGCGGTTGTTGCGAATGAGCACACGACGATAGAGGTCGTTGAGGTCAGAAGTTGCAAAACGGCCACCATCGAGGGGAACGAGGGGACGGAGGTCTGGGGGCGTAACGGGAAGAATCTTCATAATCATCCACTCAGGACGGTTACGATCCTTGCTTGCGCGGAATGATTCTACCACCTGAAGGCGCTTGAGCGCTTCATTCTTACGCTGTACTGATGTGTCTGTATTCGCACGGTCACGAAGTTCATAAGAAAGGCTGTCAAGGTCGATGCGCTGCAACAAATCGTAAACAGCTTCAGCCCCCATCTTAGCGATGAACTTATTGGGGTCACTATCATCCAAGTACTGATTATCCTTGGGAACCTTCTTCATCAATTCCATGTATTCGTCTTCAGTGAGAAGGTCGAGTTCCTTTACAGGAGTTTCTTCATTACCACCGAGAATACCGGGTTGAATAACAACGTAACGTTCGTAGTAGATAATTGAGTCAAGCTTCTTAGTAGGAATACCAAGGAGATACCCCATCTTATTGGGAAGCGAACGGAAGTACCAAATGTGAGCTACGGGCACAACGAGTTGGATGTGACCAGCACGTTCGCGACGCACCTTCTTTTCTGTAACCTCTACACCACAACGGTCGCAGACGATACCCTTATAACGGATACGCTTGTACTTACCGCAATGACATTCGTAGTCCTTTGTAGGACCGAAAATGCGTTCGCAGAAAAGACCATCGCGCTCGGGTTTGTAGGTGCGGTAGTTTATTGTTTCAGGCTTCAAAACTTCACCATAAGAGTTCGCCTGAATCTCTTCAGGAGAAGCAAGACCGATGGTGATTTTCGTAAAGTTGTTCTTTACCTTACTTTCTCTTTTAAATGCCATATTATAATATGTGTAATTATATTTGTGGTTAAGCAGCTTTACAAGGAATGGGTTGGAAGCTATAGTGCTTCCACCTTATTCCAATGTAATGCGTTCTAACTAATCGAGCGTAACGTTCAAGCCCAAGCCACGAAGTTCGTGGAGAAGGACATTGAGCGACTCGGGAATACCCGGTGTGGGGAGGGGATCACCCTTAACAATTGCTTCGTAAGCCTTAGCACGACCAGTGACGTCGTCAGACTTAATGGTAAGGATTTCCTGAAGCACATGAGAAGCACCGAAGGCTTCAATTGCCCAAACTTCCATTTCCCCGAAACGCTGACCACCAAACTGAGCCTTACCACCAAGGGGTTGCTGAGTGATGAGAGAGTACGGACCAATAGAACGAGCGTGCATCTTATCTTCAACCATGTGACCGAGCTTCAACATGTAAGTAACACCTACCGTAGCCTTTTGGTCGAAGGGATCGCCTGTTGCACCATCATAAAGCTGTGTAGAACAGTAGCGGGGAAGACCAGCCTTGTCTGTCCATTCACAGAGGTCAGAGAGTTTCGCACCGTCAAAGATAGGTGTCGCAAACTTAACACCCAACTTCTTACCAGCTGCACCGAGAACGGCTTCAAATACCTGTCCAAGGTTCATACGAGAAGGTACACCGAGGGGGTTCAATACGATATCTACAGGAGTACCATCTTCGAGGAATGGCATATCTTCCTGACGAACAATCTTAGAAACGATACCCTTATTACCGTGACGACCTGCCATCTTATCACCAACACCGATCTTACGCTTCTTAGCGATGTAAACCTTTGCAAGTTGGAGAATACCAGAGGGAAGTTCATCACCGATAGTGATTGCAAACTTCTCACGCTTGAGCTTAGCATCAAACTCATTATACTTCTTCAAGTAGTTAATTACGAGCTGACGGATGAGACGGTTTGTGCGTTCGTCTTCTGTCCAGTTGCTAAGCTGTACAGAAGTATAGTCCAAAGAAACAAGAAGTGACTTACCGAACTTAGCACCTGCAGCAATAACTTCAGCACCGATGTTATCCTTCACACCAAGACTTGTGTAGCCCTTTGTCAACTTCATGAGCTTTTCAACCATCACCATCTTGAGTTCATCAGTATCCTGCTTGAACTTTTCATCAATCTGAGTGAGGATAACCTTATCTTGATTCTTAGAGGCACGAGTCTTCTGCGCACGAGAATAAAGGCGCTTGTTGATAACGATACCAGAGAGTGAGGGATTAGCCTTCAAAGAAGCATCCTTAACATCACCTGCCTTATCACCGAAGATTGCACGAAGGAGCTTTTCTTCAGGAGTAGGATCACTTTCACCCTTAGGTGTAATCTTACCAATCATAATATCACCAGGAGTGATACGCGCACCAATACGAACGATACCATTTTCGTCGAGATCCTTAGTAGCATCTTCACCGACGTTAGGAATATCATTAGTAAGCGTTTCTTCACCACGCTTTGTTTCACGTACTTCAAGTGAATATTCGTCAACGTGAACTGAAGTGAGAAGGTCTTCACGAACTACACGTTCGTTAAGCACAATAGCATCTTCATAGTTGTAACCCTTCCAAGGCATGTAAGCCACAAGGAGGTTACGACCGAGTGCCAATTCGCCGTCTTCTGTTGCATAACCTTCTGTAAGAATCTGACCTGCTTCAACACGCTGTCCCTTTTCGCAAATAGGACGGAGGTCAATGGTCATATTCTGGTTCGTACGACGGAACTTAGGAATGATATACTCCTTAACGTTAGATTCAAAAGATACGAATTCTTCGTCTTCAGTACGATCGTAAGCAACGATGATACGCTCTGCATCAACGTACTCAATCACACCTGAACCTTCCGCTGTAATCATAGTACGAGAGTTCTCACACACCTGACGTTCAATACCAGTACCTACAATAGGAGCTTCAGAACGAATAAGGGGAACTGCCTGACGCATCATGTTAGATCCCATCAACGCACGGTGAGCGTCATCGTGTTCCAAGAAGGGGATGAGCGAAGCCGCAATAGAAGCAATCTGCTGAGGAGCAACGTCCATGAGCTCAACATTCTCAGGAGTCACAACGGGATAGTCAGCATCTTGACGACACTTAACCTTAGGAAGGATAAAGCCACCTTCTTCATTCAAAGGAGCATTACCCTGACCAATAATCTTGCCTTCTTCTTCCTCTGCGCTGAGGTAAACTACACCATCATTGTCAAGATTAACTTTGGCACCTTCTACCTTGCGATAAGGAGTTTCAATGAAACCAAGTTCATTAATCTTTGCATATACACAGAGTGAAGAAATCAAACCGATGTTCGGACCTTCAGGAGATTCGATAGGACAAAGACGACCATAGTGAGTATAGTGTACGTCGCGCACTTCGAAACCTGCACGTTCACGAGAAAGACCACCAGGACCAAGAGCAGAGAGACGACGCTTGTGTGTTACTTCTGCGAGGGGGTTCGTCTGGTCCATGAATTGTGAAAGAGCATTCGTACCAAAGAATGAATTGATAACGCTAGAAATTGTCTTAGCATTAATCAAATCCATAGGAGTGAACACTTCGTTATCACGAACATTCATACGTTCACGAATTGTACGGCTCATACGTGCCAAACCTATTGCAAACTGGTTTGAAAGTTGTTCACCGACTGTACGCACACGACGGTTGCTCAAGTGGTCGATATCATCTACATCTGCTTTAGAGTTAATCAACTCAACGAGATACTTGATGATTTCAATAATATCTTCCTTAGTCAACACGCGTACATCCATATCAGTAGTAAGATTCAACTTACGATTGATACGATAACGACCTACTTCTCCGAGGTCATAACGTTTGTCAGAGAAGAAGAGGTTATTGATGACTTCCTTTGCACTTGCTTCATCAGCAGGGTCAGCATTACGCAACTGACGATAGATGTAGAGAACAGCTTCTTTTTCCGAGTTTGAAGAGTCCTTCTGAAGTGTGTTGAAGATAATAGAGAAATCAGTAGATGCACCTTCTTCCTTGTGTACAAGAATTGTAGAAACTCCTGCATCAAGGATTTCTTCCATATTATCTTCAGTGATGATAGTTTCACGATCGAGAATTACTTCGTTACGTTCGATAGAAACCACTTCACCTGTATCTTCATCAACAAAGTCTTCAACCCAACTCTTCAACACACGTGCAGCAAGTTTTTGGCCAAGAACTTTCTTAAGTGAAGTCTTGTTAACCTTAACTTCTTCTGCAAGGTCAAAGATCTGAAGAATGTCTTTGTCTGTTTCAAAACCAATAGCACGGAGCAACGTTGTTACGGGCAACTTCTTCTTACGGTCAATGTAAGCATACATTACATTGTTGATGTCCGTAGCAAATTCAATCCATGAGCCTTTGAAGGGAATGATACGTGCTGAATAGAGTTGTGAACCATTAGCATGAATACTTGAACCAAAGAACACACCTGGTGAACGGTGCAATTGAGATACAATGACACGTTCAGCACCATTGATAACAAAGGTACCATTTGAAGTCATGTAAGGAATCTGACCAAGGAAAACATCTTGTACTACTGTATCAAAATCTTCGTGATCAGGGTCCGTACAGTACAATTTCAACTTCGCCTTCAAAGGCACACTATAAGTAAGTCCTCTTTCCAAGCATTCATCGATAGAATAACGAGGAGCATCAATGTAGTAATCGAGAAACTCAAGTACGAAGTTGTTGCGCGTATCTGCAATGGGAAAATTCTCAGCAAAAACCTTATAAAGTCCGTCATTCTTACGGAGTTCAGAAGGAGTATCAAGCTGTAAGAAATCCTGAAAAGATTTCAATTGCACGTCCAAAAAATCTGGATAAGGCATTGGATTCTTTACAGACGCAAAGTTAACGCGTTGATTAATAACTCTTGAAGACATAATATGGAATTAAATTTGTAGTGTTATCGCATCTAGACTTCTAGAAAATCTGATTTAACATGATAGTCTAGAACAACTATAGCAACTACTAATATTTATTAGACACAAAAAGGTTAAGAACCCCCTACCAGAGGATTCTTAACCATTACCCTATAGGGAAATGTGATTAAGCGATTTCTACTTCAGCACCAGCTTCTTCGAGAGCCTTCTTGAGTGCTTCAGCTTCTTCCTTACCTACACCTTCCTTAAGCTTAGCGGGACAACCATCAACAGCGTCCTTTGCTTCCTTAAGACCGAGGCCACAAGCTTCCTTCACAGCCTTAACAACCTGGAGCTTAGCCGCACCAGCGCTCTTGAGGATTACGTCGAAAGAAGTCTTTTCTTCTGCAGCAGCAGCACCACCTTCAGCAGCAACTACAACAGCAGCAGCAGCGGGTTCGATTCCGTACTCTTCCTTGAGGTAAGTAGCCAATTCGTTAACTTCCTTTACAGTCAAATTTACCAATTCTTCTGCAATAGCTTTGATATCTGCCATTTTGATAAAATATTTTTTTGTTTTTAAATCTAATTACTGTTACGACACTTGCCCAAATTGTTTACTGTTATGCTGCGCAAGCATCATGATGGAGCTTATTATTCTGCAGCACCTTCTTCCTTTTCGAAGCGAGCTTCGAGACCAGAGAGAATGTTGCGGAGGGGAGACTGGAGGAGACCAATGATATCGCCGATAACTTCGTTCTTGCTCTTGATAGCGCAAAGAGTAGTGAGGTGTTCGGGACCTACATAGATACCTTCTTCAGCATAAGCACCCTTAAGTGCGGGAATACCATCTTTACCGAATTCTTTGATGAGCTTCGCGGGAGCGTTAGCAACGTTTGAGAAGAACAATGCTGTTGTACCCTTAAGACAAGGCTTGAGAGCTGAGTAATCTACTTCTGCGTTATCAAAAGCCTTTTCAAGAAGAGTATTCTTAGCAACAATCATTTTAACGTCAGCAGCGAAACACTTGCGACGAAGATTGCTTGTTGTTTCTGCATTCAAACCTGTTACATCAACAAGGTAGAAGTGAGCGTATTCCTTAAGTTTTTCACCGAGTTGTTCGATGATGATAGCTTTATCTTCCTTTCTCATAATTGTCTACTAAATTAATTTTCTTCAATAGTCTTGGGGTCAACCTTGACACCACGGCTCATAGTAGAAGAAAGATAAATACTCTTAATATAGGTACCCTTAGCAGCAGAAGGCTTAAGCTTATTGATTGTAGCAATAAATTCCTTAACGTTACCAACCATCTTTTCAGTTTCGAAAGAAACCTTACCGATAGCAGCGTGAACGATACCAGCCTTATCTACCTTAAAGTCGATCTTACCTTGCTTTACTTCACGTACAGCCTTAGCAACATCCATTGTTACAGTACCACTCTTGGGGTTAGGCATCAAACCACGGGGACCGAGGACGCGACCAAGCGCACCGAGCTTACCCATGATTGCAGGCATAGTGATGATAACATCAATATCTGTCCAACCACCCTTAATCTTCTCGATATATTCATCGAGACCTACATAGTCAGCACCAGCTTCCTTTGCAGCAGCTTCAGCATCGGGAGTACAGAGGCAGAGCACACGTACAGTCTTACCAGTACCGTGGGGAAGAGATACAACGCCACGAACCATCTGGTTAGCCTTACGAGGGTCTACACCCAAGCGTACGTCGATATCGAAAGAAGCATCAAACTTTGTTGTAGTAATCTCCTTAACGAGAGCACAAGCTTCCTTCAATGAATAAGCCTTCCCTGCTTCAATCTTGTCTGCAACCAACTTTTGGTTCTTAGTAAGTTTGCTCATTGTTGTTCTAAAATTGAAGTGTTAATGAAATTAAGCGGGGAAGTCTCCCTTTACTGTGATACCCATAGAACGTGCAGTACCTGCAACGAGGCGCATTGCGCTTTCGATAGTAAAGCAGTTCAAGTCAGGCATCTTATCTTCTGCGATAGCCTTCACCTGATCCCAAGTAATTTCGGCGATCTTATTACGGTTAGGCTGTGCAGAACCACTTTTCTGCTTAGTAGCTTCAAGCAATTGAATAGCCACAGGAGGAGTCTTAACTACGAAAGTGAAAGACTTGTCATTGTAATAAGTAATGACAACAGGAAGCACCTTACCTGCCTTTTCCTGAGTTCTGGCATTGAACTGCTTGCAGAAATCCATAATATTAATACCCTTAGAACCGAGAGCGGGACCTACGGGAGGAGAAGGATTTGCAGCGCCACCTTTAATCTGTAATTTGATTAATCCAGCAACTTCTTTAGCCATTTTCTTCTAAATGATTTAAAAAATTAGTATGGAAAGAATATCGCCACCTGCGTAACATTCAGGTCATTATTCTTTCTCAACTTGAGTAAAACTAAGGTCAAGAGGTGTATTACGACCAAAGACCTTAACAGAAACCGTAAGCTTGCGCTTCTCAGTATTTACCTCTTCGATAACACCTGAGAAACCGCTAAACGGCCCGTCAGTAACCTTTACAGCTTCACCCACAGCATAAGGAATTTCGACTTCGAGATCATCAACAGTCTCATCGACTTTTCCTAAGATACGATTCACTTCGCTTTCAGGAAGCGGAGAGGGATTATCAAGACCACCCAAGAAACCTAACACATTAGGCGTAAATCTTAAGTCGTGAGCAATTTCACCTACTAGTTCAGCTAACACCAAAACATATCCCGGCAGATAAATTCTCTCCTTCACAACGCGTTTGCCATTGCGAACTTGAATAACCTTTTCTGTCGGAATTAATACTTCAGCAACATGTCCACCAAAATGACCGTTTTTAATTTCGGCATCAATGTATTCTTTGACCTTAGCTTCTTTACCACTTACAGCACGTAATACGTACCATTTCTTTTCAACTCCAGCCATAGAAAAACATGTTGTTAAGCACCGTAGATGAACTTCATCACAGTCTCAATAATTTTATCTGCTGCGAAAACCATAAGCGCGATGACAATGGAAGCGACTAAAACGACAATCGCACTACGAGTTAATTCAGCACGTGAAGGCCACGTAGTTTTATGTACGAGTTCTTCGTATGAATCTTTGAAAGATGAAATAATCTTCTTCAGCATATCTATTTTCAATTTAGCACGGGAAGAGAGGCTCGAACTCCCGACACCCGGTTTTGGAGACCGGTGCTCTACCGACTGAGCTATTCCCGTAGAAAATAGGTGCCGCCGAAGCGGCAACCTATTATATTATGAGTTTAGTAGTATTACTCAACGATTTCAGTAATCTGACCAGAACCTACTGTGCGACCACCTTCACGGATAGCGAAACGGAGACCTACGTTAAGAGCAACAGCGTAGATGAGTTCTACAGTGATTTCAACGTTGTCACCAGGCATTACCATTTCAACGTCTGCAGGGAGAGAAATTTCACCTGTGCAGTCCATTGTGCGGAGGTAGAACTGAGGACGGTACTTGTTACCGAAGGGAGTGTGACGACCACCTTCTTCCTTCTTAAGAACGTAGATAGAAGCCTTGAACTTCTTGTGAGGCTTGATAACACCGGGGTGAGTGATTACCATACCACGCTTGATTTCGTTCTTATCGATACCACGGAGGAGAAGACCTACATTATCACCAGCTTCACCCTGATCGAGGAGCTTACGGAACATTTCAACACCAGTTACAACTGACTTCTTATCTTCACCGAGACCGAGGATCTGAACTTCTTCACCTACCTTGATAACACCAGTTTCAACACGACCTGTTGCTACAGTACCACGACCTGTGATTGAGAACACGTCTTCAACGGGCATCAAGAAGGGCTTATCCTTATCGCGGGGAGGCTCCTGAATCCATGTATCACAAGCATCCATGAGCTCCATTACCTTTTCTTCCCATTCAGCAACACCATTGAGCGCACCGAGAGCAGAACCACGGATGATAGGAGTTTCATCTTCGAAGTCATAAGCAGCGAGAAGTTCTTGCACTTCCATTTCAACGAGCTCAAGCATTTCAGCATCGTCTACCATGTCGCACTTATTAAGGAACACAACGAGACGGGGAACGTTTACCTGACGAGCGAGAAGAATGTGTTCGCGAGTCTGAGGCATAGGACCGTCAGTTGCAGCAACTACGATGATAGCACCGTCCATCTGAGCAGCACCAGTTACCATGTTCTTAACGTAGTCGGCGTGACCCGGACAGTCTACGTGTGCATAGTGACGAGTTTCAGTCTGGTATTCAACGTGTGAAGTGTTGATAGTGATACCACGTTCCTTTTCTTCAGGAGCGTTGTCGATTGAGTCAAAAGAACGGAGTTCAGAGAAACCCTTCTTTGCCAATACTGTTGTGATAGCAGCAGTAAGAGTAGTCTTACCGTGGTCAACGTGTCCGATTGTACCAATGTTCACGTGGGGCTTGGTACGTTGGAATTGTTCTTTAGCCATTGCTTAAAACTATTAATTTTGTGAATATATTTCTAAAGTGAAAGTCCTCATCAATCGAGAGCTGTTAGCGAGACTTGAACTCGCGACCTCTTCCTTACCAAGGAAGTGCTCTACCGCTGAGCTATAACAGCAACAGTATTTTTTGAGGCTTAGAGCGGAAGACGGGGCTCAAACCCGCGACCCCCAGCTTGGAAGGCTAGTGCTCTATCGACTGAGCTACTTCCGCAATATTAAAAATAAAAGCTTTCACTTTATTTGTGGGCAAAGATGGATTCGAACCACCGAAGGCGTAAGCCAGCAGATTTACAGTCTGCCCCATTTGGCCACTCTGGTATTTGCCCATTCAAAAAGAGGTCTTTCCTCTAATCGGGTGCAAAGTTAGGCATATTTTTTTATTCACAAAACATTTTCTTTGTTTTTTCTTAAAAAATATATCAACTCGCAACCCTAACATCTAAATCCTGAACCCCGTTCTGTTTCCCGAAACAGCGTAGGATTAAGGATTCTATTAGCTAAAATTATCTGGGAGAACTTTTAACATGCCTCCCAGATAATACATATCACATTTCTTACATCACTTCGCCAATTGCGCTAAAAGTGTCTTTCTTTTGCAGTATCTCACCACAAAACTCAACTGGCGATATTTCATTACGCTCTATATATTATATAATGAGCGTAGAAAGATTTTACTTTGCTTGCTTTTCTTTATGCTTCTGAAGTTGACGCGCGAGAGAGTCACAGCAGAGGTCTACCCCTTCTTCAAACGTATCGCACACCTTTTCAGCTCGAAGTTCTGCACCTGCCACATGTACATTTATGCCAACCTCCTTATTCATAGCCGTTTCTGGCCTTACTACTTTGAGGATAACATCTACGCGGACAATATCGTTAGCTTTTTCCAACTTAGAGACTTTCTTGTCAATGTACTCCTGCAACTTTTCTGTTGCTGTGAAGTGGATGGATTGAATCTTGATTTCCATAGTAATCCTCCTTAATTTATATTGGTTAGTACTATGCCCTTGGATGGGCCTTTTCGTATGCTTTTTTCAATTCAGCAAAGGTTGTATGTGTGTAGACCTCGGTAGTTGCAACGCTTTCGTGCCCAAGGAGTTCCTTTACGGCTTCCAAGTCCGCCCCATTATTGAGCATCACCGTGGCATAAGTGTGCCGCAACACGTGAGGCGAGCGTTTCTGCTGTCGCGTCACGCATGACAGATACTTCTTCACCACTGCTCTCACCTCTGCTGGCGTCATCATTTTTCCGTCTGCACGCAAAAAGATTTCACCTACATCCTGCCGCACTTCAGCACGACGTGTTGCAAAGAATGAAGCAAAAGCCTCAGCCAACTCCCCACCAAAAGGAATTACGCGATGCTTATTGCGCTTGCCCAACACTTTCAACTCTTTAGCACTTAGATCCACGCTACCCACTTTCAGCCCCAACAGCTCTGAAAGGCGAATCCCCGTGCTGTAAAATGTCAACAAAATCAATCGGTTGCGCTCCGCCTCATACCCTTCTCCGAACTCCACCTCATCAAAAAGGCGATTCATATCTTGTTCATTGAGAAAAGTCGGCAAGCGCCGTTCGATTTTCGGATTCTTCAGCGTAGCCGTAGGATCAACCGAAACCAGCTCCATACGGAGCAAATAACGGTAAAAGCTCCTCACCGAACTCATCTTTCTGTTCACCGTGCGCGCCGTAGTGCCCTTTTCTATATCAGAAGCCATCCACCGCCGCAACACGTCTTTATCCAAATTCGCCCACGTAATCTGTTCATCTATTCGTCGGCAAAACCGCCATAAGTCTGTTAGTGACATTCGATACGTCAACGCCGTAGCGTTTGAATATCCCTTATCAGCCAACAAATAACTTATAAACTGCTCAATCGTCTGCATCTCATCAAAGTACGAGTTTCGGTATGGGCAAAGTTAAGGAAGATTTTGATAACAAACAAATTTTAGCCACGCTATTTTCATTCATCCTCACAAATCAAAAGTGGCTCTTGTGTTAACAGATATTCACTCACGTGCTTACATGGGCAATTCTCGGCAACTCATCCCCTCTCTAAAGAAAACTTAACCTCACTCCCCATGCCCATAATTTTACTTAATGAATCTCCTAAGGCTACTTTTTCTCACCCATCCGCAAGAATAAGGGAAAAGAAAAAAAATGATGCAAATTCTTTATTTTTTGATATATATGTGTGGCATTTTTAAAATTAAAGATGTAAATTTGCCGAGAAAATACACACATTACAATATGGAAACCTTCTTTCAAACCCATGCTTACCTCATTGAGCGCACCAACCTTCCGGTTCGTCGTGCGTTGATGGACTCTATTGATTGGAGCTATCGCCTCATCGGCATCCGCGGTCCCCGTGGTGTCGGCCGCACTTCTTTCCTCTTGCAATATGCAAAGGAGCATTATGACGTGCGTATGCGTACTTGCCTCTATATCAACTGTAACAGCTTTTACTTCCAGGGCTGTGGCATCGTTGATTTCGCTGGTAAATTTGTCATGCAGGGAGGTATGGTATTGCTTTTGGACCAGGCGTTTAAATTAACGGACTGGCGCAAGCAGGTTTTGGAATGTTATCACAGATATCCCCGCCTTCGCATCGTTTACACCACTACTTCCGTGCCCGACACCGATAGCGACGACGAATTGTCAAGCATCGCACGCACTTATGTGCTCCACGGATTCTCATTCCGCGAATATATCAATCTGCAAACTGGCAACGACTTCCGTCCCTATTCTATTGACGAGTTGCTTACAAACCACGAGCAGATACTCAAAACGATTCTTCCCAAAGTACGCCCCTGGCAGTACTTCCAGGAATACCTTCACCACGGCTACTTCCCCTTCTTCCTTGAAAACCGCAACTTTACTGAAGCGTTGCTCAAGGCTATGAACAACATGATTGAGGTGGACGTGCTCTTCAACAAGCAGATTGAACTTAAATACCTCTCGCGCTTAAAGAAGTTGCTTTATCTCTTGGCCATGTCTGAAGACTCAGCACCAAACGTAAGTAAGTTGGCAGAAGAAATCGGCACAAGCCGCGCTACGGTAATGAACTACCTCAAGTGTCTTGAAGAAGCACGCCTTATTAATATGGTATTCCGTGAAGGTGACACACAGGCTAAGAAGCCCGCTGCCGTAATGATTCACAATACGAACATGCTTTATTCGCTCTACACGCCAAGCATGGACGACCAACTCATTATGGAAACCTTCTTTGTCAACACCCTTTGGCGTCATCACCAAGTGCGCAAGAAGCGTCGCCCAGGACATTACCAAATTAATGGAAAGACGGACATCTGCGTATGCGACCGCTCAAAGCGACTCCGCACTTCGCCCGACACCATTTACGCACGCTACAACACCGAAGTAGGACGTGGGAACGAAATCCCCCTCTGGCTCTTCGGTTTCCTTTATTAAAATCAAAACAGGCAATCCTTTCTCAACAGGGTTGCCTGTTTTTTTACGCCCAATACTTGTGAGCAAAAACTACATCCCAGTTCGTGAAAACTAATTGAGACTTAGTTCAAATTAAAAGAGACTTAGTTTAAACTAACAGTGAGTTAGTAACTAACGATTAGTGCATCCGTTTCGAGTCTCTCCGACCTACCATATTCTTTCTGTCCCCCCTAAACGTACCGCCAATTCCAACTCCATTTCACCCACTAAATTCATAAGCAAATCGTATGGAAACCAAGGATTCGTAACTTTCCTCCCCGTTTTATTGGTGTATCTCAAAAAAAAGATGTTACTTTGTAAAGTAAACGAAACAAATTCTTACAAATCTAAATTTAATACTTATGAGCAAGTTACCTAAGATTGGGATTCGCCCAACCATCGACGGCCGCCAGGGAGGCGTTCGCGAAAGTCTTGAAGAAAAAACCATGAACTTGGCTAAGGCTGTAGCCGAATTAATTTCAGCCAACGTGAAACATGCTGACGGAACGCCCGTTGAGTGCGTTATTGCCGACGGAACGATTGGCCGTGTGGCTGAAACGGCAGCTTGTCAAGCGAAATTCGAACGCGAAGGCGTAGGAGCTACAATCTCTGTAACTTCTTGCTGGTGCTATGGTTCGGAAACTATGGATATGCACCCCCATTGGCCAAAGGCTGTTTGGGGATTCAATGGCACGGAACGCCCCGGCGCAGTTTATCTCGCAGCTGTGTTGGCGGGGCACGCTCAGAAGGGACTTCCCGCTTTCGGCATTTATGGCCATGACGTGCAGGACATTACTGACAACACTATTCCCGCAGATGTTGCCGAAAAAATCCTTCGCTGGGCGCGCGCAGCCTTAGCTGTTGCCACTATGCGCGGAGAAAGTTACCTCTCAGTGGGTAGCCAGTGTATGGGTATCGCAGGTAGTATCGTGGATCAGAACTTCTTCCAGGAATACTTGGGAATGCGCAACGAAAGTGTGGATGAAACAGAAATCCTTCGCCGTATGGATGAAGGCATTTACAACCATGAAGAGTACGAAAAGGCTATGGCCTGGACGGAAAAATATTGTAAGGTAAACGAAGGCTGGGACAAGAACCGCCCCGAAAAGCAGAAGGACCGCGCAGGCAAGGACGCCGACTGGGAATTCGTTGTTAAGATGACGCTTATTATCCGCGACTTGATGCAAGGTAATCCTAAGCTCCGCGAAATGGGATTCCTTGAAGAAGCAATCGGTCACAATGCCATCGCAGCCGGATTCCAGGGACAGCGCCAGTGGACTGACTGGAAGCCCAACGGAGACTTTACGGAAGCACTCATGTGTTCAACTTTCGACTGGAATGGTATTCGCGAAGCTTACGTAGTCGCAACTGAAAATGACGCTTGCAATGCTGTGGCAATGCTCTTCGGCAAACTCCTCACAGGCTGTGGCCAGATGTTCTCTGACGTTCGCACTTACTGGAGCCCCGAAGCCGTGAAGCGCGTTACCGGCAAGGAACTCACAGGACTTGCTTCAGGAGGTATGATTCACTTGATCAACTCCGGAGCTACTACTCTTGACGCAACAGGCGCCAGCACCAACGCAGCAGGCGAACCTTGCATGAAGCCCGCTTGGGAAATGACTGAAGCCGACGTTGAAGGTTGCCTCAAGAATACGAATTGGATGCCTGCTGACCGCGACTACTTCCGCGGTGGTGGCTTCTCATCTAACTTCTTGTCTAAGGGAGGTATGCCCGTTACGATGTCACGCTTGAATTTGATTAAGGGACTTGGTCCCGTTCTTCAGATTGCTGAAGGTTGGACTGCTGATGTTGATCCCGAAATTCACGAAGTGCTCAACATGCGCACAGACCCCACTTGGCCAACAACTTGGTTCGTTCCCCGTTTGGATGAAACAAAGGCTCCCTTCAAGGATGTTTACTCTGTAATGAACAATTGGGGCGCAAACCACGGAGCTATCAGCTACGGACATATTGGTGCTGACCTCATTACCTTGTGCTCAATGCTCCGCATCCCTGTTTGCATGCACAATGTACCTGAAGACGCCATCTTCCGCCCCGCCGCTTGGAATGCATTCGGCATGGACAAGGAAGGCGCTGACTACCGTGCGTGCCAAACTTACGGTCCTATCTACAAGTAATAAACCTATTTACAAATTGCCTGGATGTTCTGGGAATTCTGGTTCATCCAGGCAGTCTTACTCATAACCAAAAACCTCACACTCATGATTAACCGCTTTATCCTTAACGAAGTTTCATATTTTGGTCCTGGTGCACGCGAAGTGCTTCCCAAGGAAATCGCACGTCTCGGTTTTAAGAAGGCATTTGTGGCAACCGACAAAGATTTGATAAAGTTTGGCGTGGCCGACAAGGTGCTTAAGGTATTGACAGACGCTGGAATCCCCTACGAAGTATTCAGCGACATCAAGCCCAATCCCACCACTGCAAACGTAAAAGCTGGTGTTGCCGCATTCGCAGCCTCTGGTGCTGACTTTATTATCGCCCTCGGAGGTGGTTCTTCAATGGACACAGCAAAGGCTGTAGGTATCATCACCAACAACCCCGAATTTGCAGACGTAGTTTCTTTAGAGGGTGTGGCAGATACCAAGAAGAAGTCAGTGCCTATCATCGCGTTGCCCACAACTGCGGGTACGGCGGCTGAAGTAACCATTAACTACGTAATCACCGACGAAGCCAACGAAAAGAAAATGGTATGCGTTGACCCCAACGACATCCCCGTAATGGCGATTGTGGATGCCGAACTCATGTATACCCTTCCCAAGAGCTTGACTGCCGCTACAGGTATGGACGCTCTCACTCATGCCATCGAAGGTTTGATTACTAAGGGCGCATGGGAAATGAGCGACATGTTCGAACTCAAGGCTATCGAAATGATTGCACGTTACCTTGAAACCGCCGTTAATGAACCTCAAAACGCAGAGGCTCGCAACGGCATGGCGGTAGCTCAGTACATCGCAGGTATGGCTTTCTCTAACGTAGGTCTCGGTGTTGTTCACGGCATGGCTCACCCCATGGGCGCCATCTTTGACATTCCTCACGGCGTAGCAAATGCATTGCTCCTTCCCACAGTCATGGAATTCAATATGCCTGCTGCCATTGATAAGTATGTACAGATTGCCAAGGCTATGGACGTTTACAGCGCCGGCATGAGTAAGGAAGAAGCTGCTCAAGCAGCTGTAGATGCCGTTCGTGCTCTTGCAATTCGCGTAGGTATTCCTCAACACCTCACAGAGCTCGGCATAAACGAGGGCGACCTTGACCGCCTCGCAACAGCTGCGGCAGCCGATGTCTGCACTCCAGGTAATCCGCGCGACGTAAATAAGGATATTATCCTTGACCTTTATAAAAAGGTGCTTTAATAAGGTTATAGGTTTTAAGGTGTTGAAGTTTAAAGGGCTTGCAAAACATTCGTGCAAGACTACTCCATCACCTTAAAACCTTAACACCCCATAATATGCAAATAACAAACTTCTACCCTTATGATTACCCCACTTCATATCGAAGAATTCATTAAGCAGGCACACCGTGTGGGTGATGCTGGACTCACTGTGTGTAGCAGTGGCAATCTTTCTTGGCGTATTGGCGACGAAGCCTTAGTTTCGGGCACTGGTTCTTGGGTGCCTACGATTCAAAAGGAAAAGGTATCACAATGTGTCATTGCTACGGGTGAAGTACTCAATGGTGTGAAGCCCTCTATGGAGAGTGGCTTTCACCTCGGCGTACTTCGCGAGCGCCCTGATGTTAATGTGGTGCTCCATTTCCAATCTCCCTACGCTACGGCTGTTTCTTGCATGAAGAAGAAGCCCGAGAATTTCAACGTGACCGCCGAAGTGCCTTGCCACGTTGGTCGTGAAATCCCCGTCATTCCCTACCTCCGTCCAGGTTCTCCCGAATTGGCACAAGCTGTAGTTGAAGCGATGAAAGAACATAACTCAATCCTCCTCACCAACCATGGTCAGGTAGTTTGCGGAAAGGACTTCGACCAAGCATTTGAGCGTGCCATGTTCTTTGAAATGGCTTGTCGTATCATCATTCAGAGCGGTGGCGACTACTCTGTACTTACACCTCAAGAAATTGAGGATTTGGACATCTACGTGCTTGGAAAGAAAACTCCCTTAAAGCAGTAAGCATTCAAGGCTTCAAAGGGTCTAAACCTTTCTATACATTCCAGAACCTCCAGATGGCCTATACTTTTTAGGCCATCTCATTTTCCCCATAGGGTTTCTAACCCTTCAATCTCTAAACCTCTCATTTTTCATCCCCTCACACTCTATGAGCAAAGTATATCTCGCCGCCGACTTTGGAGGTGGTAGTGGACGCGTCATTGCAGGTTGGCTCAACGATGGCCGTCTCGTTATGGAGGAAATTCATCGTTTCCCCAATCGTCAAGTGCGCCTTGGGAAACACGTTTATTGGGACTTCCCCGCGCTTTTTGCCGACATGAAGGACGGCCTAAAAAAGGCTGCTGCCAAAGGGTATGAGGTAGAAAGCATTGGGGTTGACACATGGGGCGTTGACTTCGGCCTCATCGACCGTGATGGTAACTTGCTGGGAAATCCCGTATGCTACCGCGATGCTCGTACTGCCGGAGTGCCCGAAAAGATTGCTCAACTCATCAATCCTACGGACCATTACGCCACCACAGGTATTCAAGTAATGGAAATCAACACCCTTTCGCAACTTTACAGTATGAAAGGGAGCGCACAACTTGAAGCGGCGGAGCATCTGTTGTTCATGCCCGACCTTTTCAGTTACTTCCTCACGGGCGAAGCTAATAATGAGTATTGCATTTCGACAACCTCTGAACTGATTGATGCGAAAAGGCGCAACTGGTCGTGGGAAACGATTAAGACACTTGACTTACCCGAACGCATCTTCGGCAAAATCGTGATGCCAGGCACAGTACGCGGCACGCTCACCAAGGAACTTGCGGAAGAAACCGGGCTTGGCGCAGTAAAGGTCGTTGCTGTGGGCTCACACGACACGGCTTCAGCCGTAGCTGCCGTTCCTGCCGTTGAAGCAGAGGGCGAAACAATGGCGTTTCTCAGTTCCGGAACATGGTCGCTCTTAGGTTTGGAACTCCCCCAACCCATCTTGACCGAGGAAGCGCGTCTTGCGCAATTTACCAACGAGGGTGGCGTAGGCGGCAGAATACGTTTCTTGCAGAACATCACGGGCCTTTGGATTCTCCAGCGCCTCATGGCGGAGTGGGAAGAACGTGGCGAAAAGCAAACTTTTGGCGAACTGCTCCCTGCAGCTGAAAAGGCTGAGATTGAAAGCCTTATCCCCGTGACCGATGCTGTGTTTATGAATCCTGCTTCTATGGAAGCCGCAATCCTTACTTACTGCAAGGAGACCAACCAAGCCGTGCCCCAAACTAAGGCTGAAATCACTCGTTGCGTGCTTCAATCGCTGGCTGCGAAGTATCGTGAAGCCATTAGCAGCATTGAACCGCTTCTTCCTAACCCTCTGAAGCGCCTCCACATCATCGGCGGGGGTTCTCAAAATGCACTTCTCAATCAACTTACGGCAGACACGCTAGGAATTCCCGTATGGGCAGGTCCCATTGAAGCTACGGCAATGGGGAATATCCTTGTTCAAGCAATGGCAGCAGGAGAAATTGCCGACCTCGCCGCGCTTCGTGAAGTCGTTAGAAGCAGCGTAACGCCCGCCATCTTTGAGCCACGCTAACCCACCCCCCCCCTTTTAACCGTTAATCGTTCAACGTTAATCGTTCATCGTTTAAGTCCCTCCTGGCTTCGTTAATCGTTCAACGTTCAACGTTAATCGTTCACCCTTAACCTTTCATCTTTAACCTTTCCCTATGAACACTCCTCAAAACGGTTATCCCGTAAAGCAATACAATGGTCCCGTAAAGCGCTACTGCCAAACCCTGGACCTTCGAGACAATCCCGAACTCATTGCTGAATACCGCAAGCGCCATAGCAAGGAGCATGCCTGGAAGGAAGTCCTTGCCGGAATCCGCGAAGTGGGCATCCTTGAGATGGAAATCTATCTTCTCGGCACGCGCCTCTTTATGATTGTTGAAACGCCCCTCGACTTTGATTGGGATAGCGCAATGGCGCGCCTCTCTACCCTACCCCGCCAGGCGGAATGGGAAGACTATATGGCGGAATTCCAACTCGTAAAGGAAGGGCTTTCTTCGGCTGAAAAATGGCAACTCATGGAGCGCATTTTCCACTTGTATTAGGAAAAAGGTGAAAGGTTAAAGGTGAACAGCTAACGATTTCCTTAACCGTTTACCTTTACCCCCAAGTCGTTTCTCCACCCTTTCACCCTTAACCATTTACCTTTAACCCTTCACCTTTAACTTTCCTCCCCACCTTTTCACCTTTAACCTTTCCCCCAATGAACAAACTCGTTGAAAATAAATACCTCATCACCTTTATCCTCATCACCTCGCTTTTTGCACTTTGGGGCTTTGCCAATGATATTACCAACCCTATGGTGGCGGCCTTTCAAACGGTGATGGAACTCTCGGCCTTCGAAGCGTCGTGGGTACAGTTGGCTTTCTATGGCGGATATGCTACGATGGCGTTGCCTGCTGCTTTTTTCATCCGTAAGTTTAGTTATAAGAGCGGGATTCTTCTCGGTCTTGGCCTTTACGCTATCGGTGCCTTCCTCTTCATTCCAGCGGCGGCAATGCAGAACTTCCTATTCTTCTGCCTCTCACTCTACATTCTGACCTTCGGCTTGGCTTTCCTTGAAACTACGGCCAACCCCTTCATCCTCTCCTTAGGCAGTAAGGAAACCTCTACACGCCGTCTCAACCTTGCCCAAGCCTTCAATCCCATGGGCTCTCTCTCGGGTATGGCGGTAGCTTCGCTCATCGTTCTTCCCCAATTGTGGAGCGACCGACGCAATGAAGCGGGCGAAATCATCTTTGGCACACTCTCAGAAGCGGAGAAAGCCAACATTCGTCTTCATGACCTGGCGGTGATTCGCGACCCCTACGTAGCGCTCGGCATTATCGTGGTCATCATGTTCCTCATCATTGCGTTTAAGAAGATGCCCCAAACGGCCGCAAACGTGAAGCAGGATAGTGCCTTAATGACCCTCAAGCGCCTTTGGAATAATAGTATTTATCGTGAGGGCGTTGTAGCGCAGATGTTCTATGTTGCGGCGCAAATCATGGTGTGGACGTTCATCATTCAGTATGCCGACAACTTGGGAATCAACAAGGCTACGGCACAGAATTACAACATCTTCGCCATGGCCATGTTCCTCTGTAGCCGCTTTATCTCTACCTTCCTGATGAAGTATGTCAACTCACGTCGCCTGCTTGCCATCTTCGGTATTGGCGCCATGATTTGCACGGCTGGAGCCATTTGCATTGTTGGAGAAGTCGGACTTTACTGCCTGGTAGGTATCTCGGCGTTCATGTCGCTCATGTTCCCCACCATCTACGGCATTGCGCTTGAGGACGTAGAGGCACAAGACACTTCGCTTGGCGCCGCCTTCCTCGTGATGGCCATTGTCGGTGGAGCCATCATGCCCCCGCTTCAGGGACTCATCATTGATATGGGAACAGTCATGAATCATCCCGCCGTGAATGCCTCATTCATACTCCCCTTTATCTGCTTCATCATCATTACTATATATGGTGTGCGCTCATATCGCAAAATGACAAAGCGTTAATCCTATTAGCCTCAGGATGCTCTAGAATATCTCAGAAATTGCCGTTTCCAGGATACTCTGGAGCATCTTGTTCGTAAAGAATAGTTAGAAAAAATTGCCCCCTTTTTGCTCAATTCCCCCAAAAAGCGTATTTTTGCACTTGTGGGCTATCCCCACTATATTTGAATTATGGCAAGAAAAATACAATTCAGTCTTGTTTACCGCGATATGTTTCAGTCAAGCGGTAAATTCCAACCCCGCAAGGATCAGTTGGAACGCATTGCTCCCGTCATCATTAAGATGGGATGCTTCTCACGAGTAGAAACTAACGGTGGCGCCTTTGAGCAGGTAAACCTTCTCTACGGCGAAAACCCCAATAAGGCCGTTCGTGCTTTCACAAAGCCCTTTAACGAAGTTGGTATTAAGACTCACATGCTCGACCGCGGTTTGAACGCGCTCCGCATGTTCCCCGTGCCTGCCGACGTTCGTAAGTTGATGTATCGCGTGAAGCATGCACAGGGCGTTGACATCACACGTATCTTCTGTGGTTTGAACGACGTGCGCAACATCATCCCCTCAATCAAGTACGCGCTTGAGGGGGGCATGACGCCTCAGGCTACACTTTGCATCACCAACTCACCCATCCACACGGCAGAGTATTACTCTAACATCGCCGACCAACTCATCGAAGCTGGTGCGCCCGAAATCTGCTTAAAGGATATGGCGGGTATCGGTCAGCCTGCGATGCTCGGACAGCTCTGTAAGATGATTAAGGACAAGCATCCCGAAGTCATCATTCAGTATCACGGTCACTCAGGCCCCGGTCTTTCAATGGCTACAATCCTTGAAGTGTGCCGCAACGGATGTGACGTTATTGATACAGCTATTGAGCCACTCTCATGGGGTAAGGTGCATCCAGACATCATCTCTGTGCAGAGCATGTTGAAGAATGCCGGCTTCGACGTTCCCGAAATCAACATGGAGGCCTACATGGAAGCGCGCAAGTTGACACAAGAGTTCATCGACGACTTCCTCGGCTACTTCATGAACTCGGGCAATAAGCTCATGAGCTCGCTCCTCCTCGGTTGCGGTCTTCCTGGCGGTATGATGGGTTCTATGATGGCAGACCTCACTGGCGTTATGGCAGCTATCAACAACAACCGCGTGGCTAAGGGTGAAGAAGCCCTTTCTGAAGATGCCCTCCTCGTGCGCCTCTTCGATGAAGTGGCATACGTTTGGCCCCGCGTGGGCTATCCCCCACTCGTAACCCCCTTCTCACAATACGTGAAGAACATTGCCCTCATGAACCTCCTCACAGAGTCAATGGGCAAGCCCCGCTACTCGATGATGGACAACTCTATCTGGGGCATGATTCTCGGTAAGAGCGGTAAGCTCCCCGGAGAGCTCGATCCCGAAATCATTGCGCTCGCGAAGGAAAAGGGATTTGAATTCTCAACCGAAGATCCTCAGACCTTCTATCCCGATGACCTTGACCGCTTCCGCGATGAAATGGAAGCCAACGGCTGGCCTCTTGGTGAAGATGAAGAAGAACTCTTCGAATTCGCAATGCACGAAACGCAGTACCGCGACTACATGAGTGGCGCCGCCAAGAAGCGCTTCCTCGCCGACCTCCAGGCCGCAAAGGATAAGGCTAACGCAGGCTCAATGACCCCCGAAGAAGCCGCCGCGTTCAAGCACGCTAAGGCTGATGCCATCGTAGCTCCCGAAGCAGGTACCGTGCTCTGGCAGATTGGTGGAGACGGCGAATGCGTTAAGGCCATTGCGCCCTACATCGGTAAGGAATATAAGGAGGGCGAATTCTTCTGCTACATTGAAAACAACTACGGTCAGATTCACGAACTCCCCGCTGCTCTCGGTGGTAAGCTCGTTGAAATCAATGCCAACCAGGGTGCGCATGTACAAAAGGGTGATGTTATCGCTTACATCCAACGCCCCGGAGCTGAGTAAATAAAATTCGCAAACTAATGCATATCGGCGGAGACTTTCCAATTGGACGGTCTCCGCTTTCGTTTTTATGAAACTTTTAGCTTGAACAACCCAATACGGAAGGATGAAAGAAGAAAAAAATAACTGACTATCTGACTACCCCCTCTCTCTGCGCCCCTTTACCTTTCCTTCCTCTCTGCTATGAGCCTGGCCTCGTTCAACGTCCCCCCTCAACGTTAATCGCTCATCTTTTATCTTTCAACGTTTTCTAAAGCAAAGATACAACATCAAAAAGTCGGCGCGCGACTTAGCGCGACTTATCTTTCAGAAAAATGTGCGTATTCTGCTGTATATTAACACGTTGCAAGGGCGATTTTTTTTGAAAATTTTTATTTTTTTGTGAAAACACATGTCAAAAATATAGAGGATTCACGCCACCGCTCGCATCTTCCTTTGTTTATTATTACCTAATATAATTGAAAACAGCCTCCTGTGTTGTGACATGTGACAATGTGACAACGAAAAAAGCGCACCATTGTCGGTATGTGCACTCATCATCGGTATGTGCATTCATCCTGTCAAGAAATCAAAGGGCATCCTTGTTACGCTATGAAAAGTAGTATATATATAAATTTTATAGTATATTATAATATACTATACATCCAAATATAGAGATACACGCTACGGCTCACACCTCCCCATTTTTATTGTCACATTGTCACATGTCACAAAAATTGCATCATACTGCCTCTTTTCCTACAAAAGTTGACTTTTTAGACGGATTGCTGATTACTTTTGTATTTTTTAATTTTTTATCCCTGCAATATATTGATATATAGTTTATTACGTGCGATTTTTAAGAAAATAAGTCGCGCTAAGTCGCGCGCCGAGTTTTTGATGTTGTATCTTTGCATTAGAAAAAACGATTAACGTTGAAAGTTTAACGTTTAACGAGGCCAGGCGGGGCTTCTATAACGTTTAAAGATGAGCGTTGAACGATGAGAAAGCCATCCGGAGGGCTTCTTTCAACTCTAAACGTTAAACTCTAATCGTTCATCTTTCAACTCTAATCGTTAGTTATTTTCCACTAACTCACTCATATTTATGCAGATTTCTGACCGCTAATTCACAAATATTTCGTATCTTTGTAGATGATGGGGTATTGCCCCCTCGAACCAACCATCATCTCGCTTAGTATCAACGGAATACATTTAATTATCTAATAACTAACCAACATGATTAAGAAATCGGTTTTAGCACTTGTTGCCTTGATGTTGTGTCTGCCTTTAGCGGTGCAGGCAAAGGTGGAGCACTTGTTACCCCGTCCTCAGCAGGTGGCAATTACGCCCGGTGTGGCGTTCTCCTTGAACGGTGCTGTTAGCATGAACTACGCCGATGGCGTGGCGCAATGTGCACTCCTTGAAGAGGTGTTTACGACGAACGGTTGTACGCTCGAAGCGGGCGGCAAGGCGGTGAATGTAAGCCTCGTGGAAAGCATTGACGGCGCTCATGACTATGCGCTCCATGGCTACGAAAACGAAGCCTACACGCTTGAAATTACGGCTAACGCGGTGAACATCACGGCGGTAACCAACACGGGCGTGATTCGTGCGGCACAGACTCTCGCGCAATTGGCCGAAGGCTACAACGGCACGAAGGCGCTTGAGGGGCTCACGATGAAGGACTGGCCTGCTTTCAAATTGCGTGGCTACATGCACGACGTGGGTCGTTCGTTCATCAGCATTGATGAATTGGTGAAGCAGATTGAGCTCTTCTCACGCTTCAAGGTCAATACGTTCCACTGGCACTTGACCGAAAATCAGGCATGGCGCTTTGAGGTGAAGGCATATCCCAAGCTCACTTCATCGGCAAGCATGACGCGCTTCCCCGGTCAGTATTACACTCAGGAGGACTGCAAGCGCTTGATGCAGGTGGCTAAGAAGCACGGCGTTATCGTCATCCCCGAAATCGACATGCCCGGCCATAGCGAAGCGTTTGAGCGCGCCATGGGCTTCAACATGCAGAGCGCAGAGGGTAAGGAGGTGCTTAAGAAGGTGCTTGACGAAGTCGTTGAAGTATTTGCAGATGCCCCCTACATCCACATTGGTGGCGATGAAGTATCAACCACGGCGGCCTACCTCAACGAAATGATAGCCTACGCTGAAAGCAAGGGCACAAACGTGAAGAGCGGCCTTTGGAACCCCATCAACGGCATCGGTCAAGACGCCTTGAACAACACGTTGGCACAGATGTGGGGCACACGCGGTTACTTGGCATCAGGCAAGGCCAACATCGATTGCCGCTACAACTATACGAACCACTTTGACGTATTTGCCGACCTCGTAGGTATCTACAAGAGCAACATCTACTATCACGCAAAGGGAACTCCCGAAGTGGCAGGTGCGATTTCAGGTTGCTGGAACGACCGCAAGGTGGCTACCGAAAAGGACATCATGGCGCAGAACAACGTGTGGGCAAACGTGATTGCTACAGCCGAACGCGCCTGGATAGGTGGCGGTAAGCAGTATATCGACAACATGACCAACACTCCCGCAAACCTCAAGGCCGACGGCGGTCATGGTGGCGTGATGCTCCCCAACTCGGGCGAAGAATACGATGAGTTCAAGAGCTGGGAAGAGCGCTTCCTCTTCCACAAGGCAAACTCCCTAAAGAACGAGCCCATCCCCTATGTGAAGCAGACAAACGTGCGTTGGCGCATCACAGATGCCTTCCCCAACGGCGGTTCGGAAACGGCAGCCTTTGGTCCTGAAGCCGCGGGAACGTCGGCATCATTGGAAATGCTCCCCGACACGTATGAACACAACGGCAAGACCTACTACACAGGCATTGCTACGGGCGCAGGTATCTACCTCGCTCACACTTGGGGCAACACGATTATTGATGCATACTACGACAATCCTCAGTATAACCACACGGCATATGCCTGGACTTACGTTTACTCAGCCGCAGAGCAGACCGTAGGCGCACAGATTGAATTCCAGAACTATAGCCGCTCAGAACAGGATGCAGCAGCTCCTGCGGGCAAGTGGGACCACTTCGGTTCGAAGATTTGGATTAACGGCAAGGAAATTCCCGCACCCACCTGGAGCAATGCAGGCGTGAGTGTCAGCAATAAGGAAGTAGAATTGAAGAATGAAAACTTCCCCGGCCGTAAGCCCATTGCCGTAACGTTGAAGGAAGGATGGAACAAGGTGTTCATCAAGCTCCCCTACTTCAACAAGGGCTACCGCTTGAAGAAGTGGATGTTCACCTGCGTCTTCACCGACCTTGAAGGAA
Organism: Alloprevotella sp.; assembly: GCA_045657925.1. Lineage (GTDB taxonomy): Bacteria > Bacteroidota > Bacteroidia > Bacteroidales > Bacteroidaceae > Alloprevotella. The sequence goes on from JAZOUA010000001.1 coordinate 83,708, forward strand.
AGAACGCTATTGAAGGTTTGATTTACTCACCCAACCAGCTTACGAACGAACGCACAGAAGCAGTAGTAGCCAAGATCAGCAACATCAAGCGCGAACGTGGCGCCTACATCGGCTCAACAATCGGACTTTGGTCAGAAAGTGCAGCAGCTGAGTTAGACGCTAAGATTGCCGAAATCGAAAGAACATTCCTCTCATGCATGAGCGAAGAAGCCCGTGCGGCACAGCTCGCGGAGCTTGAAACGGCGTGGGCAGCATTCCAAGCAAACCTCACCGAGGAATACATGAACAAGCCCGCCGATGGCAGCTACTACAGAATGTACACCCCCGGACGCGACAACCGCTACCCCACGGGTAAGGGGGCAAGCCAAGCAATTATTGGCGAACAGAACCCCACGACACAAGCTTCCATCTGGCAATTTGAAGCGCGCAAGGATGGTTCTTATAACATCATCAACCTTGCCGACGGCACTTACATCTCTCCCGCCAGCAACAACAACACCGCAATCAAATGCTCTAAGAGCATGCCCTCAAAGGGATGGACGCTAAAGCCCGCGGCAACAATCGGACAGGTGATCGTAACGTGTGGCAATGTGCAATTCAACCAAACAAACGGCGGACAGAGCTTCCAACTCTACAACTGGGGAGACGGCACGAACACAACAGACGGAGGATGTCAGTATGCCTTTATCGAAATCGTGCCCGACCTTGCGCCCAAGGCCTTTTCCTATATCGGAGGCACAGAATTCCAAGGCTATCCCTATGCCGTGAGCGCTTCAGAAGCAACGAAGGTATTCGCAAAGGAGAATATCACCATCGCTATGGACGTAACCATGCCAGCCACAATGAGCGCCAACACACGCTATGCACTTGTATGTGCCGCCGACCCTACGAAGGGGGTTACTGGAGCAACAAAAACTAATTCTCCCTACGTAGCCTACGGCCTTAACGGTAGTAACCCCGCCTACCTTCCCTCATCTGCAAGTGGAGACAAGTTCACCTACAGAGACCATACTTTTACCACAAACACCAATTACAAGGTGGTCTATGTGATTGACAAGACCAATAAGACATTCTCAATCTATGTGGATGGTGCGTTGAAAAGCACCGCAACCTACCCCGTAGCGGAATACGAATTGCAATCGTTCAGCAACTTCGCTACAAACGAAAATGCAAAGCTCTACATCGGTGGCGGTATCGTCAACAACACTACGGCTCACGACAAGTTCGGAGGTAAGATTCACTCCGTGCATTTCTTTGACGGTGCGCTCAGCGCGGAAGAAATCTCAATGATTGACTACACAAAGGTGCCCGAAAACACCGTAGTGAGCAATCCAGAAGAATTCTTCAAAGGAGGTGTCTACACTTTCGTAACAACACGCGGATGGATGGGTGCTACGGCAGACAATAGCGATGTTATCTCAACGGCTAAGACCAACGTAACACCTGCGGCTGATAATGCAAATTTCCAATGGACAGTTTACAAGTCATTTAACGGAAATTACTACCTCTACAACATCGGTAAGCAACAGTTCATGGGCGTTCAGAGCACGAATAACACAAGCATTCCCTTCGTGAGTACTCCAGCAGGCAAGACATTGACTTTCAAGCAAAGCAACTCGGCAGAATACCCCATCATGTTCTCTACGGACAACGCAGGAGTCGTAAACCATAGCACCAACCACGGTAGCGGACTTATCACCTGGACAGGCGGATGGAACAATCTTGACGATGCAGGTAGCAATCACAAGGTAACCCTCGTAAGAGTTCTTTCAGCAGAGGAACTTCAGAAGATTGCGGACATCGTAGAAGCTTACGACAAGGGCTTACCCGTAACAACAGCCATTGAAGGTTTGGATGAAAGCAATCCCAATATCTACCTCGGTAGCGTAAGAGCTACGAATGCCAATGGTGTTATCACCACCAAGTTGCAGAAGGGTGCGGGCACAACTTTCTTCAGTTTCGACGGCACACAAGCAACAACCATTGACTTCACACGCGCCTACCGCGGATTCAACTTCCAAGGCTATTTCGTGGGCGAAGAAAGTTTGGGCACAAGCTTTGAACTCTCACAGGAACTCCAGGAGCGCATTACGGAAGACAATCCGCTCGTTGCAAAGTTCACCACTACGGACGACGTGATGCTCTTCTCCGACAACGACCCCTTCTCCTACCGTATCCCCGCCATTGCAAAAACTTCAACAGGTCGTTTGATCGCAGTAAGTGACTACCGCTATAGCTTGGACGACATCGGCCGTTACAACTACGGCACAGCCAATCCCGGTATTGACCTCGTGATTCGCACAAGTGACGACAACGGTAAGACTTGGAGCCCCAAACAAACGATTGCAGCAGGTTCGCGCGTGCGTGGCACAGATGATTGTGCTTATGGCGATGCCGCGATTGCGGTGGTGGGCGAAAAGGTGCTCGTGATGGCGGCAGCAGGTGACGTTATGTTTGGTAACGGTAGCGCTACGGCACACAACAGAGCGGTGCGCGTGTTCAGCGAAGACAACGGCGTGACCTGGACAAAGCAGGACATCTCTGAAACATTATTCCTCGGTGATGATGCAACCATCAAGAATGGTTATACGGCCTTCTTCGGAAGCGGACGTTTAGCTGTTGATGAGAACTATAACGGCACAGGCAAGCCTCGTATCTACGGAGCCCTCTTGTTAAAGAAAGCATCTGGCACCGGAAACTACGTAATCTATACCGACGACCTCGGACTCACTTGGAACATTCTCGGTGGCAGCCAAGATCCTATCGCAAGTCAGGACGAGCCTAAGGTTGAAATCCTTCCCAGAGGACAGATTCTCTTGAGCATCCGTCGCGGTGGTGGCCGTCAGTTTAACGTATTCACTTACACCAACAAGAGCACGAACAAGGGCAATTGGGACAGCAACGTTAATGGTTGCGGAAACGGTGGTAGCAATACATGTAATGGCGAACCCTTCCTTATCGACGCAGTAAATGAAAATGGCAAGGCAGTAAAGCTCTTGTTGCAATCACAACCTAAGGGCGGTAGCGGACTTTATGACCGCCGTGACGTTACTATTTGGTATAAGGAAGTGAAGGCAGCTACAAACTACACATCGGCTTCTATCGCTGAGAATTGGACTGAAGGTTTGCAAGTAAGTACGCAGCAGAGTGCCTACAGCGCAATGACGTTGCAGGATGATGGCAAGATTGCCTTCTTCTTTGAAGAAGCCCCCTGCTTCGGCGACGACCAGGCTAAGGGCTACTGCATGGTTTACACACCGCTCACTATCGAAGCCATCACTAAGGGCAAGTATTCAACTCCCCAAAGTGATGACCCAACAAGTATCACCGGAGTTTCTACACACGACACAAATGCTAGCATTTATGACCTTTCAGGTCGCCGTGTTGAAAAGGGAACTAAGGGTGTATACATCGTAAATGGTAAGAAGGTCGTGTTCTAATTCATTGGAATGTGAACTCTGAAAATATTAAAGACAAAAGGGGGGCTTGAATCAAGCACTCCTTTTTTTCTTTTATTCGGTAATATCGCCCCCTTGCAACAGACATCGTTCATCGGATTTCTATTGCAACACATAGGCTATTCAAGGGATTTTTACGAACTTTGCGGAGAATTTTCAACAAACCCTTCATAAGGGAAGTCAATACCAAGGACTCATTTCCCAAGACACTTTAACCTCTACATAAATGCAAGAAATATTTACGCTCATCACCAGCATGGCACCCTATCTCCTGTTGGGATTTCTGCTTGCTGGGATAATGCATGCTTTTGTGCCAGCCACGCTTTACCATCGCTTCCTGGGCGGAGCATCATTTCGCAGTGTCTTTAATGCCACACTGCTGGGCATACCACTCCCACTCTGCTCGTGTGGAGTAATTCCTACAGCCATGTCGCTACGTAAGGAAGGGGCAAGCAAGGGGGCAACGACATCGTTTCTCATTGCGACTCCTCAAACGGGGATAGATTCTATTATCGCCACTTATTCTTTAATGGGACTCCCCTTTGCCCTGTTGCGCCCTATCGTTGCTCTGCTGACAGCCCTTATTGGCGGTTGTTTGGTGAATGCTTTTGAACAGGACGAGTGTGAAGCACAGAAACCTGAGGCGCAGGGCTCAACCAAAGAAACAGAGACTTCTAAGACTTTCGTGCAACGCTTGAAAGTGGCATTACATTATGCCTTTGTGGAAATGATGCAGGACATTGGAAAGTGGCTTGTCATAGGGTTAATGGTGGCAGGAGTCATCACGGTGTTCGTGCCCGACTCTTTCTTTGCGTACTTCTCTAATCAACCCCTGCTTAGCATGCTCTTGGTCTTGGCATGTGCGATTCCAATGTACCTTTGTGCTACAGGGTCTATCCCCATTGCTGTGGCACTGATGCTGAAAGGACTTTCTCCCGGAACCGCTCTTGTGCTTCTTATGGCAGGTCCCGCAGTTAATGTGGCCTCACTATTGGTAATCAGTAAAGTGATGGGACGTAAGACGTTGATGCTCTACCTGCTTTCTATCATTGGTGGAGCTATGGGATTCGGTTTGTGCGTTGACTATTTATTCACACGAAGTTGGTTCACAGCGTCCTTGACTGAAATCCATGCCTGCAGTGCTTGTGGCACTTCAACATTCAACCTCATAAGTTTTATTCTTCTTGCCCTGCTCCTCTGTAATGCGCTCGTACGTCGCTATTTCTCACACGAGAAATGCACCTGCAATAATTCATGCTCATGTCATTCAGAAAGCACAACATGTGCTTGTAAAACGGCTGAGCCGGTGATAATGAAAATTGAAATCAGAGGTTTAAAGTGCAACCATTGCAAGGCGAATGCAGAGAAAGCTATTCTTGGACTCAACGGTGTGAAGGAAGTTAACATCGAACTGGCTACCGGCAAAACGCAAATCACAGGAGGGGCAGACTTGGACGAGGTGAAGAAAGCTGTAGAGGCATTAGGATTTGAAATCGTAAGTTCTGAATGCTAAACTCAAACATCCTCTCCAACCTTCAATAAAACAAACAAAAAAAACAGGAATCAAAAACCAACGTTTCTGATTCCTGTTTTTCTATTTTATTCACACGAGTTTAGTACCATCAGGCAAGAGCTCCACCTTTCGCTCACGATAGAGATTACCAAGTGCCTTCTTAAATGTCTTCTTACTCACACCGAATCGTTCGGCAATATCTTCAGAAGAGGATTTATCCGTAAAGGGCAAGAATCCGCCTGGGGCTTCTTGCAAAGCTTCCAGAAGTTCATCGGCAAAATCCTTAAAGCGCCCCTTGCCAATCTTCTGTACACTCAAATCCAACTTACCGTCGGGGCGCACATTCACTACCGTACCACGCACACGCATACCGCTACGCAAGTTTTCATATATCTGATTATCGTAAATCTGCCCCTGGTGCTTATTGTTCACTATCACCTTGAAGCCAAGGTCCGTCTTCTGCCAAATCAGCATGTCCACTTCCTCCCCCTTATGATAATCGGTAAAAGAAGCTGGTTGAATATAGCGTTCCACCTTAGCTGAAGCCACAATACGAGCAGTTTCGGGGTCGACATGAACGTGAACAGTGTAACAATGGTCCTTCACCATTCGGAGTTTCTGCTCACGAAAGGGAACGAAGAGGTCTTTCATCAATCCCCAATCTAGAAAAGCACCATATTCATTCACCCAGGCGACACGCAGGTGAGCAAAATCACCTACAACGGCCAACGCTTGCTCGGTTGTTGCTACCAATCTGTCTTGTTGGTCAAGGTAAACAATCACTTCTACCTCAGTTCCAGGACGCATCTCGGGCTTCACATATTGCTTGGGGAGCAGAATGTCGCCCAACTCCTTACCCGCGTCAAGATAAGCGCCATGATCTGTAAACCGAGTTATAGTGAGTGTGTTATATTGTCCAATCTTAATCATAGGGATAAACTATATAAAATCTAATGTTTAAGTATCCTTCCGTCCTTCATATGAATGGTACGATCGGTTATACGCGACAGTTCCTCATCATGCGTCACGATAACAAAGGTTTGGTCAAAGGTATCACGCAGTTCAAAGAAAAGATTATGGAGTTCTTGTTTATTGTGAGTGTCCAAGCTACCTGAGGGTTCATCTGCAAGAATAACATCAGGATGATTCATCAAGGCGCGAGCGACAGCAACACGTTGTTTTTCACCACCTGAAAGCTCCGATGGCTTATGTTCAAAGCGTGATGATAGTTTTAGATAATCCAAAAGTTCTGCAGCACGCTTACGCGCCCCCTCCTCTTTATCACCCGCCAAAAGAGCTGGAACCATCACATTCTCAAGGGCAGTAAACTCAGGAAGCAACTGATGAAACTGAAAAACAAAGCCTAAGTGGCGATTGCGAAACTTGGCCAAATCATTTCCTTTTAAAGCAAGCACATCAATGCCGTTGATGAAGAGCATCCCTGAATCGGGCTTGTGGAGTGTACCGAGCACCTGGAGCAACGTCGTTTTTCCGGCACCACTGGGTCCAACAATACTCACAACCTCCTTTTTCTCTATATGAAGATTTATACCTTGAAGCACCTCAAGGGTTCCAAAAGACTTATGTATATCTTGAAGTTCAATCACGACCTTATTTCTTTTTGAGGTGTTTAACAAGGAAGTAGATAGCAACTCCAACTACAACAGCGAGAATAGCATAGCCAATAATATGACTATATTCAGCTGCCTTATCAGCAACCTTCTGGGGAGTATCAATCGTCGGGAACATTTTATAAATTGCATATCCGATACCCGCCAAAACCATATTCCACGTACCAGCTCCAAGTGTGGTATAGAACAGGAACTTCCAAATATTCATACCAGCCAATCCCGCCGGAATGGAAATCAACTGACGAACAGCAGGAACCAATCGACCGACAAAAGTGGATATTGCACCATTCTTTACGAAATATTCTTCAGCGTACTTTACCTTGTCCTCATCTATCAAACAGTATTTTCCCCAACGACTGCGGGCAAAAGAATACACTACAGGACGACCCAAGAACTTCGCCAAATAGTAATTCACCAAGGCACCAATATTTGCACCAATCGTAGCAAAGATAACCACTCCCAGCAATGTCATCTCAGCAGAAGAACCTGTTTTCCATGCAGCGGGAGGTACTACTACTTCCGAGGGGAAAGGAATAAACGAACTCTCAATGGCCATAAAGATGGTCACTGTCCAATAATTAAGGTGTTCCAACACCCAAAGAATAATGTCTTGCATAATTATCTTGTAAGAACTATTGTATTTCAAATATTGTTGCAACTGCAAACTTACGAAATTTTGAGCAGTTATAACTCACTACGGCTACAGAAAGCTGATTACGAAATCAGTTTTCGCATATTAATACCAATTATGAGTTGTAAGGTCAATATAGATTAGCAACCAAACATGTAGCCTCTTCTCTATTCCAATCAAAAAAAGAGGTCCTTCAAATCTGAAGAACCTCTCTGAAAAGTGGCGGCGACCTACTCTCCCGCTAGACGCAGTACCATCGGCGCGGACGGGCTTAACTTCTCTGTTCGGAATGGGAAGAGGTGGAACCCCGACGCTATAA
>JAZOUA010000002.1:0-24242 GCA_045657925.1 Alloprevotella sp.
TCAAGACATCCTTCCTTATCATAAAGAATTAAACGGTACAAATAACATTAATGTTACCCAAACTAATTTGCTACCTAAGTTGCAATGTTTGTTTCTTGTACTTCTCTACAAAAAGTTTATGAAAATCTTTCAAAGATCGTGCGCTAACGGCTTTCGTTTCGTTAGCGAGTGCAAAAGTACGGCAAGATTTTATTCTGACAAAGGATTTGCAGGTTTTTTTTCAAAAAAAATGCGTTTTAGGGATTTTAGAGGGGGTTAAAAAGAGATTTGGCTGTTAGAAATAGCAAACTAAGGGGGATTGCACGGAACTATATTATATACACAACAATGGAGGGAAGGGATTAGATTCAAGACAGAGGAAACGCAATAAATATAACAGAGGAGACGCAATAAATATAAGTGGGTGCGCCAAAAAAATGCATTTTGACACACCCACTATCATCAATTTAACCTAAGTTAATGAGTTTATATTAGATTCTATAATCTAAGGAGCACTACCAAACCCAATAGTATTTCACCTTAGGCTGATTCTCTGCATAAGCCTTAGCTACGTCACGTGCAGCTTTGATGCGCTGCTTTTCAAGGTCAGTAGCACTCTTAAGCCTTTGTTCTTCCATCTTACGCTGGTGGGCTGCTTCCATTTGTTCTTTCTTACGTTCGTAAGCAATAGCTTCGTCCTTAAGCGTTTTCAAACGGTTACCCACTTCATCTACAAAAGCAAGCGCTTGAGGATAGCAAGAAGCATTAGGGTCAATTGTAGATGCAATATTCATTGCTTCTTCTGCCTTTGCTTCATCATCGTTTGCAGCGCTCCAAATTGACTTTGCCTGAATAAGAGTCTGTTCTGCAGTTTCGTCAATATGCTTTTGGTAAGCTGCAGTCATCAAACTAGCGGCAGCTTCAAAATGTGAGCATTCTTGAGGAATGTGAGAAAGAATCTCAACTGCTTCTTCGTAGCTCTTCTTTGTAATCAACGAATTTGCAGTCGCCATGATCTTAGGCGCATTTTCTTCATAATACTGAATGATACGATCAGTAGCTTCCGTCACAAGTTTTGAAATCGCAGCGTTTTTTGTCTTCATGCTCTTCAAAGCAGCAATCATCGCACGTTGTTCCGTGTTACCGACACCCTTTGCTTCGAATGTATAAGATGAGAAACATTGGTTGCTTGTACCATTACCTACAGCAAGCGTAATTTCAAGACTCAAAACAAACTTTGAAGGAGGACCGGCAATAATTTCTGTGTTCACCACATTAAACTTTGTTGCGAGCACAAAAGGTGTGTTTATACCAGAGTTCAATCCATTTGCGGAAATAATGCTACGCAAACGATTTTCAACAACCTCCTTAACATTATCACTAAGACCATTTGAGGTCCCTGTTACAAGAGGTGTTAATTGAATCTGTGCACGCACTCCCATCAGGAGGGATGCAAACAGAAACAACATAAAGAAACGTCTTGTTTTCATAACCTATCGATTATTCATTAGCAATGTAAAGTATCGCACGGCCTAAACCTCTTGAGTCAGCTTTAGTCTTTGAGAAACCAGCATTCTTAAGAGTATTTGACAAGCCACGAAGCCATTGACGAGCGTTTAGGGGTTTACCCTTTGCATTAAAGAAAGGCACACGTACTTCCTTGAATTGCATTCTAGTGTCAGTTGAATTCGAAAGATTGTAAGCAGAATTCACTGAATTTTCGGAAACCCAATTTTCAATGAATTCATCCAATGTTACACCATCCACTTCGCTTTCAGAAAGCACCACGTCTGAATTCTCGTCTACACGTACGAGAAGAGAAACTTCACGTCCGTTTTCAGCCATATCAGAGAAGTGAGACATAATATCATTACAGAAGGCATCAAAACCACCTGCCACACATTCTCTCAAAGCAGAGGCCAAATCAAAAGAAGCTGCTGGTTCACTTTGTGATTGCAATTCAGCCACTTGCTTATTGGTGTAAGAATCTTTAGCAGCGAGTACCAAGTCAACACACTTACGCAATCCAAAAGATTTAACCGTCCAAGTCACGTCAAGAACGATATCACAATGTGCTCTACTTAAGACTTCGTCAAGTGAAGACTTTGCAGCACTTCTTGTGTCGTCCGCCGCTTCTTCAGCTGCCTGATTTTGTATATCCTTTAATGTTGACTCCAAATCTTGCAATTCATAACCACGATCTGTCATAAGGCCATTCAAAGTAGTTATCATGTCCTTTAAACCATTTGAATCATGAAGGAAAGCAGCCTCATAATCGGGCACGAATCTTTCCTTACCATCCTGATTATACATTTGACCATAGTTATGCTTGTAATGCCAAGAATCAGAAGCCTTAATCATAATTATAGGCTTATTCGCAACTTGAGCGAAACAAGAAGCTCCAACCAAAGCAAATGCTAGAGCTATCAAAAATCTCTTCATAATCTAAATTCTATTATTTTTTTTGGAAGAAACTATTCATTGACTTAACAATACCATCCTTTTCAAGGCGCTTACGGAGTTCAGATACGTTAATTGTAACGAGCATACCTACCTTATACTCCTTCTTTGCAACTTGAATCATATCACCAGGAGCAATAGCGCCATTGTTTGTGAGTTGCACGTACTGACGCCATTCACCGTTTTCAAAGAAATCATCAAAGTACTTCTTATGCGCTTCATAACCTTCGGGGCACAAAGCTCTCATGCCAGAGTCAGCGCCTTCAGCAGCATAACCCTTGAAGAGGATTCCGTGCACCGCATTTTGCTGACAAGCTTCGCGAGCATCATCACTCTTCTTACCATAGCTATAAACCTTTACTACCTTGTAGTTCTTATCCTTGGATTGAGCACCACCTTTAGCGCAAACAAGTTCATACTTGTAGACTTTGTCCTTTTTCTTCTTACTGTCAGCAAAACCGGCAACAGAGAACATTGCAACGAGTGCAAAAACGATTAATTTCAGTTTCATTTTTATATAGAAAATTAAGAGCAGTGAGAAGTTACTCTCACTGCTTTATACAACATATTAATATTTTACTTCTTAGCTTGGCGTACGTACTGCATACCAGAAACAATCTTCTTAGCCTTAGCCTTGAGGTAAGTACCCTTAAGTGAGGGATCAGCCTTAACACCATCTTCCATCTTAGCTTCACCTTCAATTGCTACACCAGCACCTTCGCGGTTGTCCCAAACCTTACCGGGGAGAACTGTAGCCTTCTGCTTCTTCTTGAATGTGATGTTACCTTCAGCATCAGCAATGAGTTCTACGATTTCGAACTTAGATTCTTCAGTTACGCCTTCGTTCACACCGATTTGTGCATAAACGTCTTCACCTTCAGCATATACGGGAGCGAGAGTCTTGAACACGTCATATTCCAACTGGAGCTTACCGATAGCAGCGTCAGTAGAGCGGTTAAGTGCGCGCTTTACGAGTTCGATTGACTTGTCGTCCTTAGAAGCTGTCATACCAGCAGGAGCGTACTTAGAAGTCTGACCAACGAAATTAACCTTGTAAGAACCATCCTTCATGAACTGATCTACAGTTTCAGCCTTTGTCCAATCGAGAGCACCGAACTTTTCGAAGATTTCGTTGTTCCATTCCAACTGGAAGAGGTAAGTGTTAGTGCTTACGAAGTAACCCTGAATCTTAGCAGCCTGTACTTCGATTTCCTTTGCAGCCTTAGCCTTAGCTACATCAACTGCCTTCTGAACGAGAGGATTGTTACCAGCAGCAGCAGCCTTTTCAGCAGCCATTGCAACAGCCAACTGAGCGGGAGCAACAAGCATTGCAACAATTTCTTGTGCAGAAAGGAATTCGTAACGAGTAACTACCAAGAATGTACGGGGAACCATGTCAAGAATAGCTGCGTCAGCCAACTTATTCTTACCACCTTCCAACTTCAACATTTCAGCCTTCTTTTCAGCAGTAAAACCAGAGAAACCGCGTTCTTCAACGAGCTTCATATCAAGATATGCACCATCACGTGCTTCCTTAGATACGTTGAACCACTTAGCGATCATCTTATTTGCAGTGTGGTTCTGTTCGAAGTACTTCATCAACTGCGCAATGTACTTAGCCTGTGACTTCGCAGGGAGATTAATGCCAGCCTTCTTAGCAGCTTCTGCACCCTTAGCGATAGCAGCTTCCATCTTAGTTTCATACTTTGCGATCTCTTCCTTAGTTACCTCGGGAAGGTTCTTAGTATTGATAGAACGGAGGTCAGTGAGGTTGTGATCGTTGAACTTTGCAGGAATAGCCTTTTCGTTGAAAGCAGTCACAACAGCCTTCTTAATGTCACCACTCAATGACTTGTCGTTGTTGTCCAACATAATCATTGACAAAGAGCTACGACGGTACTCAAATTCGTTTGATTGAGCCGTACCGATAACTGCAAAACATGCAGCTACGAGAGCAAGAGAAATTTTTTTAAACATAACTTTGAGTTAATTAAAATTATAAGTAAGTTAATAAAAATTCTTTGTGAGTTAGGATTGCCCATCTGAGGTTGGGAATTTTATGGGCGCTATGTCAAGTTCAATTGAAAGCAACTGCCCATAAGAGTGCCCCATTGCGGAAAAGCTATGCTTCAAAGCATTAGGCTCGACCCGAATGGAAGGTGCGTGATGAGGAACCTCTTTACGACTGCAAAGGAATGATAAAAAACAGAGACTTAACTGATACACATTGATACATTTTAATTATTTTTGTCATTTCACAACACTTTGAAAGGCGCCATTCTGTAAACTTGTTCTAATTTTGCGTTCAAAATTAACAGATTCATTATGGAGCATATAGCAGATGTATACCAAAAACTTCGTAAGGCTGTAGAGAAAGCCGTAGGCCGAGAGATGCGCACCCCACGCGACTTCGACTTTTTGTCGGCTCAAGCATTCTACGCCACCAAGCAGTATATTAGCTCAATGACTTTAAAGCGCTTTTGGGGCTACCTTGGCGAGAAGCATATGCACAAGCCCCGATTGGCTACGCTTAACATTTTGGCGCAACTGATTGGGTATATGGATTGGATGTCCTACTACAAAGACTTGAACGAAGTTGGAGGTTCTCAAAGTTGCTTCTTGAACAATCGTGCGCTTTATACAAGTTCCTTAGAGCACGGTGCGCTCATCGAGGTGAAGTGGAACCCCAACCGCAGAATAGTTATTCGCCACGAGGGTTACGAGGTTTTTACCATTATTGAATCAGCAAATAGCAAACTGAGCGTTGGCGACACCTTCCGTTGCGGACAAATCATCGAAGGACAATCCATGTATCTCGGGGGGCTCATCCACGATGGCGAAAAGTTCAGTGGCTATGTGTGCGGACTTGAAACAGGCATACACTTTGAGATTATCCATCCAACGGAAGTCACCCCCCCCTGTAACCGGTTTATAACCAACGTGTTAACCACACAACACGCCTTTCAATTCTTTTCTCCTCCAACGTCCTCATCCCCAATTCACCCCATGAGCGAATGGAGGCCATTGCTAAACCATGAAAAAATCGCCATTCTCATCCAACTTACTCTCAGAGGACACTCCTTTTGAGCACATACAACAGATTGAGTCAAGGGGAACAACCTCTTTGACTTATCGTGTATCGATCAAGGGGAAGAATTATTTCCTGAAGCAGTTGCGCCCTGAATATAAAAACGATTGGCGCTATCGTGCGGCATTCCACAAGGAATTTGAAATAGGGCGAAGCATCGATTGCAAACACGTTGTGAAATACATCTCAGTAAATGAGAATGAAAATGGTGTATATCTGCTTACGGAACACGTCAATGGGCTTACCATCAACCAAAAATTAAGCAAGGATCCTGAATTCTTTGGTAAGGCGGACCATTTTGAGAAAATCTTCCTGCAATTACTTATGGGCATTGAGGCTTTTCACAAAACGCATGTCGCTTACCTTGACCTCAACCCCGACAACGTGATGCTCACCCAAGTCAATAACGATGTGATCATCGTTGACCTCGGATTCTGCTTTGCTAACTCCTATACTCACACATCAGGGTGTACCCTTGAGTTTGCAGCTCCTGAATTACGACGTGGCGAACTTAAAGAGATTGACGCGTCAACCGACATCTATGCGCTCGGGCGCTTGATGCTTTATATTAAGGACATCTCCTGCGCCACCATTTCGCCCCAATTGCAACGCATTATAAATAAATGTGTGAGCGAAAAGAAGCAAGATCGCTATAACAGCGTAAATGAAGTCATCCAAGACATTCAACGAAAGCGTAAATGGATCGTCACAACCCTCATTACGACGCTAATCCTCACATTGTTGGGAGGCGGATTCTGGTATTTGTACAATAATAACAGGATTGACGATCTCAAACAGAACCTAAAGTGGTTCTTTACCACCCCTGAGTATGACTTCAGCCATGATTTAGGGAATTATCGAATCCTATCGGAGGATAGTCTCACCTGTATCAATGTAGGAGGTTCAAGAAGGGTAAACCTCTACATCTTGGACGAAGTGCCCCACAACGGGAAGACCTATAAAGTGGTAGGAATCGGCGATGAAGCCTACGCTGATCGCAACATCAACTCTGTGTATATCCCTGATGGCATCAAAGAAATTGGAAGCTCAGCCTTCACGCAGTGTGATAATATCGTATCCCTCCATCTACCTAACAGTGTAGAGCGAATCGGACGAAGCTCCTTCTCCGAACTCACTAACTTACGCAGTTTGGTGATTTCCCCGAATATTAAGGTGATCCCCGACAATGCATTCACCTCATGTGAAAAACTAAAGAAGGTGACCATTCCCGAGGGAGTTGAAGAAATCGGACTTGATGCCTTTGGAAAATGCCATGAGCTTCAAAAGATAACACTTCCCTCCACTCTTAAAGCCATTCGCCGCGGGGTATTTTGGGAATGCACCAACCTAAAAGAGATTGAGATTCCAGCCTCCGTAACTACAATCGGAGAATATACCTTCTACTATTGCGATAGCCTTAAGCATGTATATAACTATGCCACTACCCCGCAAGTTATACCAGTCATCTTTAACCGCTCGGACATTACGCTTCACGTGCCTCAGGAATCTGTTGAGCTTTACCGCAAGGCGGACAATTGGAATAAAGTGAAGATTGTTGGGTTTGAGACTAAGAAATAACAGAAAAGCATTGGCCGTAACACGCTACAACAAGAAAAACCATCCACAGTTAATCACTATGGATGGTTTTTCTCTTTCTATGATAGAAGAGCCTTTTATGCTCTTCATCTATATTAGATCAAAGCGAGAGTGTCGCTAGCAATCATGAGTTCTTCGTCAGTGGGAACCACAACCACCTTCACGCGGCTATCTTCAGCTGAAATAATTTCTTCTTCGCCAAAGTTCTTGAAGTTCTTCGCTTCATCAAGCTTCACACCGAGGAATTCAAGACCACTTACAGAGTTGTAACGAACGTCCCACTGGTGTTCACCCACACCTGCAGTAAATACGATTACGTCTACACCGCCCATGATAGCTGCGTAAGAACCGATGTACTTCTTGATGCGGTGGCAATACATTTCAAGAGCCAACTTCGCACGTTCGTGTCCGTTATCAGCAGCTTCCTTAACCTCACGCATATCGCTTGAAACGCCTGAGATGCCAAGCACACCACTTTCCTTGTTCAAGAGGTCGCTCATGCGGTCAGCGTCATAGCCTTCAGCCTTCATGATAGCGAGCACTGCAGAAGCATCAATATCACCTGAGCGAGTACCCATCATCATACCTTCAAGGGGAGTAAGGCCCATTGAAGTTTCAAAGCACTTACCATCCTTCACAGCTGTGATTGAAGCTCCGTTACCAATGTGGCAAGTAATAATCTTGAGGTCTTCAACCTTCTGACCGAGGAACTCTGCTACGCGAGCTGATACGAAGCGGTGGCTTGTACCATGCGCACCCCAGCGACGGATGTTGTTATTTTCGTAATACTTGTAGGGCACAGCGTACATGTAGCACTTTTCAGGCATTGTTTGGTGGAATGCTGTGTCGAATACAAATACTTGGGGAAGGTTGGGAAGCATGTTCTTCACCGCCTGGAAGCCCTTCAAGTGAGCAGGACTGTGGAGGGGAGCAAGATCCATATACTGTTTCCATTCTTCGAGCATCGCATCAGTAACCACCTGGCTCTGTGTGAAACGTCCGCCAGCCACGATGCGGTGACCTGCAGCAGAAATCTCATCAAGGCTCTTGATAGCACCATATTCCGCATTAAGAAGCGTGTCAAACATGAGCTTGATACCTTCTGTGTGCGTGGGGCACTCGTGGTTGATAATCTTTGTTTCACCATTGATCTTTGTCTTCAAGAAAGAACCTTCAAGACCAATCTTTTCGATACCACCGGCAGCAAGAACGGACTGATCGTCCATTTCGTACAACTTGTACTTGATAGAAGAGCTACCACAATTGATTACGAGAATTTTCATTGTGCTATAATTGTTTAGTTATTTACGAGTGCAAAATTACAAAAAAATAAGTTACTTTGGTTTTGAGTTATTATTTTTTTGAATTCCCCTAACCATCATCATGCAATTAATGAAATAAGAAAACCCCTTCCTCATACGAGAAAGGGGCTAAACTCTATTAGTTGTATACGAAGTTCACGTAAACCGTTTGCGTTTCTTCACCTACTGTCACCGTAAGTTTTGTTTTTGCCGTACCGGTCATACCATATGTGAACACTACATCCCAACCTGTTTCTGCTTCGCCATAAGCAACAATCTCACCAGTCTTTTCACCTGAGCCACCATTAACGGGGAAGCAGTCGCTAAACGAACAGAGTGAATAAGCTGTGCCTACTACATCCTCAAGCACTTCAACATTTACCGTAACAACGAGCTTCTCACCCGTAAGGTTGTGAATATTGAGTGCATTCTGCTCATCATTAGTCTTTGCCTCTACCATGTAATAATCAGGAAGGATTGCTGTGAGGTCAGTAATTATCGCATTGATATCAAGCGTTGCGCCATCTTCAAGCACCTCACCGTTATACACCAATTGGAAAGGACGCTCTGGAGCCGTGGGAGCGGGATTCACGAAGTTCACGTTGAGCGTCTTGCTCACTTCGCCTGCCGTTACGGTCAACTTTGCCTTCACGGTGCCGTAAGCACCATCAGCAAATACGGCTGAGAGGCCTGCAACACTCTTTTCGCCCACTGCTACTTCACCTTCAAGCACCGCATTCAAATTAGCCACTGTGGTTGTTTTGCCAAAAGCATTGAGCGTAAAGGCTGTTCCAGCAACATCTTCAAGAATTTCAAGCGTAGCCGTAGCCGAGAGCGCTATCTCACCCGTGTTCTTCACCGCAAGAGCTTCAGCAAGAGTTGCAGCCGTTCCATTTTGTGCTTCAAGAGTAAGGGTTGCTCCATTTTCAAGCACATTGCCGTCATATTCAAATGCGAATTCAGGCTTCACAACAGGCAAAGGTATTTCAGTTTCATCGAAAGCCTTTTCTTCAACCTGCACTACCCCACTCTCATTATACACAAAGGCAACAACAGCCAAGTTTTCAGCATTCCAAGCTTCGGGCACCTCATAAGTATAGGTCACTTCCTGTGCCACCCCTGCTTCAAGGTTGATCGCTTCACCCCAAGCACCGTTCACAGCATCGCGAAGCACGTGGTTGTGCACGTAATTGGTGTTGATCGAACCATCAGGCATTTTCTGGAAACTCTTAATGTTGCTTTCCGTAATCCAAACCTGAAGTTTTGCAGTCAAGTCTGCTTCTGCAAGCGCCTTTACTTGCACCGTGATGGAGCGAGTGTCTTCATTATAAACGGTGTTTGCCAACGAGAGCGAGAGGGGAATAATCTGCGCTTTGAGGCGTGCGTCGGCCGTAGCCATCCATGAGGTATAATTTTCAAGTCCTTGGCGGTCCACCATACCAATAGGCAATGTTTCTACGCCCCAATGGTTGTAGTATTCCGTACCAAGCGCATTCGCCAACGGACCTGAGAGACCGGGCATTTCACCATGTACCGCAACAGCAATAATCTTTTCAGCTCCGTAGGTAGCTTGAATCTTATGAATTTCTTCTGCTGCATTGGGGCAGTTGATACAGTTCATCCCTGTGAAGTCCTCAATGAGCACATTCTTCGCAGTCGTTGCCTCGGGAGTTACGGGAATGAAACGTTCGTTTTCCTTGATGTCATTACATGCTACAAAGGAGAGGCCAAGTGCAGCAAGTGCTGCTATATTTTTAAGTTTCATAGCGTCTATTAGGATTAGAAGTTGAAGTTATATGAAACGGTGAAACCCTTAGATGCGGGCACGTAGCGACAAACGCCTCCCGAGCAGTTGAAACCGGCACGTGTCTTACCGTAAGCCAATTGGAGTCGATGCGCCTTGTAGGTGTAGCAACCTCCGACATTATAGAAGTGTTGCGCACTGGTTGACAAGCCATCGGCACTGGGCACATTCGCATTGTACATATCCGAAACGGTAAACATAAATCCAGGGAGCACCGAAAGTTCTAAGAGACCGTAAGCCCAGTCGCCTTGGTCGCCAGAAGTGGTGAGATACTGCGCTTCACCGCGGAGTGCCACCTTCTTTGAGATGTTCCACTTACCTTCAGCGATGAAAATGTTTGAAGTGAACGTATTGCCATGACCTTCGATTACAAATTGGTTGTAACGCTGGTTCATATACATAAGGTTGAGCTTGAAATCCTTTGTGAGCTTCTTTTCTATCGAGAGGTTGATGTCTTGATAGTAAGTTTCGTTGCCCATCTCAAAGAAGTTGGTCTTGTAACCTTCCGTACCCTTCAAGTCAGTCACGGGCGCTACGGGCTTACGATCAATGCCACGGATGTGTGAGGCATTGAGCTTCACCTTTGTGCCATACTTACCACCGAGCAACGTATTGCGCTTGAAGTTATAACCTAATTCACCCTGGAAAGCCCATTCGCCCAAAGCGTTTTGCGTAGCGTAGGGGTAGAGTGCCGCAAGTGCGTAAGTGTGTTGCGTAGAGAAAGCGGGAAGATGGTTGATGAAACGAGCCGTTCCCGTTTGGCTACGCTTACTACGGAAGCTCATATCCTCCGTACGCTTTGCCTGCAACAAGGCACTAAAACCCTTTTTAGAGTAAGATCCCGAGAGCAAAAGGGTATTGCCATGGCGGTAAATATAACCGTTATCAAACGAGGGGTCTTGCGACTTCCAAGCATACTCTGCCAAGAAGTTGTAATTACCTGCCTGAAGGTTGGCACGCACGTCGAAAGCACCTACTTCTTCAGGGAGATTGAGTTTGCTGGGAACACCATTTTGCACTGTCAAAATGTCTTCCTGATCCTCAAATTTCATAACACCACTCACGCCCAACGTCAAGTAGATATTCTTCTCCTGCATCTTCTTTGAATAAGCATCTACATTGATTTCAAGGTCGGCACCAGCCACCAAAGGATTCTCATCGTTGAAGTCACGACTTTCCCAATATTCACGCTGTTCACCTCCGAGCACCTTAAGACTTACACCCTTGAAGGGACGTACCGCCAAGCGAGCACCACGAAGGGAATTGTCTACGCCCAAAGCGCGTTCTTCGTAAGTGCGGAAGATAAGGCCCGAACCAAATTGGTCGTAGAAATCACCAAGGGTGAGTTCTGCACCTTTAAAATGTCCCTTAATATACATGTTAGGCACGCCCCAACCTGCGAATCCCCTTTCAAAACCAGGGAGCGGATTTTCCATATATTCCAAACGCGCACCCGCACTGAGGTACTTTGATTGCAAGTGAAGCTCTGCGTAGGTGTTCGTCAAGAAATCCTTCTTCGTACCGTAGTTCGTACCAATTTCAGGATCATCTTCGGGGAATACGAGCATGTCACTCTGAATGCTACCCGAGAGTGTTACTTTATTATCCTCTTGCGCCTGAGCAGAAACCGCCGCAAGGGCACAAAGGGCGAGAATTGTTTTTTTCATAAAACAAAGATGAAAGTTTGATTGAAAGATTGTTAAGAGGAACTAGACGCATAGTATTCTAAACATCCAGTTCCTCCTGTCTTTTTTACGTTCCTTACTTTTGTTCCAAAATTTTGCGAACTTCTTCAATAAGGTGTTCTTCGCCACCTTCTGTGTAACCGCTATGAGTCTGCACAATCTTACCCTTACCGTCACAAACGATAGCATGAGGAATAAGATTTACGCCCAAAGCGCGCTTGAAGTCGCCATTGGGGTCGAGCAACACATGAAATTCCCAACCGTTAGAATCTACAAAGGGCTTTACCTTGAGAGCATCCTGCGCCTGGTCTACAGACACGGCAAAAACCTTCACGCCTGTTTCTTCCTGCCAGTCAGCATAAACTTCGTTAATCGCAGTGAGTTCGCGATTACAGGGCTTACACCACTTTGCGAAGAACGTAACGATAAAGGGCTTACCCTCATTTGAGAGCGTTGCAGTATCAATCACCTTGCCGTTAATATCCTTCAACTTTACGCTGGGGAGTTGCGCTACTGCCTGCGCTGTAAAACCGCAGATCATGAGCATCAAAACAAAAAGAATCTTCTTCATAATTGTATGGAGTTAATTGTTAATTCAGTTAAAAGAATACTTTTCCGACTGCAAATTTACATTTATTTTTTTAATTGGAACGGAAGCACTACTATACATTACTACAAAAAAGATGTATATTTGCAATCCGTTAGGCCATGTGGCACAGCAACACACGTCTGCCGACACGCTAAAAACTATCCTACTTACAGTAAAAATTATCTGAGACTTAGGAAAAATTAAGTCTCTTTTAGTTTCAACTAACTCACAGTTAATTTTAGCCGAGAACCGACTACTGAATATCAACTGATTATAGGCTCCTAAAATAACAAAAACAAACGTCAGACACGACTAAACCAACCCATTCATGCACGAAATACTCCACCTCATTTACGAAATGGCGCCATTCCTGCTTTTAGGATTCTTCCTCGCAGGATTGATTCACGCCTTCGTTCCTAAAACGTTGTATGCGAAATACCTTTCAGCCTCCAATTGGCACTCTGTTGTTTATGCCACACTCATTGGCATTCCCATTCCTCTGTGTTCATGTGGTGTGATTCCAACTGCTATGTCACTCCGCAAGAAGGGGGCTTCACGGGGAGCGACTGTTTCGTTTCTCATTGCAACTCCGCAAACGGGCATTGATGCGTTGATGGCAACGTATTCGCTAATGGGACTCCCCTTTGCCATTGTGCGCTTCATTTCAGCCTTAATCACTGCCCTGTTTGGAGGAATCATGGTGAATACTTTGGCACCTCAAACCACAGACGGAGAGGCTGAAGCGACAGAAGAACTTCATTGCGACTGTTGCTGCCACCACCATCATCACGAATCTCACTGCCACCCTACCCTGCTGAGCCGTCTGCGCGAAGCCTTACGATTTGGATTTGTTGAAATGGTGGAAGATATCGGCAAATGGCTCATCGTCGGTCTCATCATTGCCGGACTTATCACCCTTTACATGCCCGACGACTTCTTCACCGTCTTCCAAGACAACACCCTGCTGAGCTCCCTCAGCGTCATCCTCTTGGTGCTCCCCATGTATCTCTGCGCCACCAGTGGCATCCCCATTGCCGTAGCCCTTATGCTCAAGGGACTCTCGCCAGGTGCCGCCCTCGTGTTGCTAATGGTAGGACCTGCATGCAACATGGCGTCACTGATTATTACGGGAAAGGTGCTCGGCAAGCGCGCGCTCATTGTATATATAGCATCTATCATCTTGAGCGCCCTCGTATTCGCATACGGCATTGACTTGCTCTTACCGCGCGAATGGTTCACAGATTTCCTCAAATCCTCTCACCACGAACACCACCACGAAGGCATTCTCTCCATCCTTTCTACCATCATTATGGCGGGGTTATTGGTGAATGCGGTCATTAGAAAGATGATAAACAGGCGGAAATAGGTAAGAATAGGACTTAACAAGGAGCTAGCCAATAAAATAAAACAGCAACCATGCGGAGTAATTCTCTGCATGGTTGCTGTTATTTTAGTTCTGGGTGGCTTCTTATTAAGGCCTATTCCTGCTTGTAGTTGCCAGTTAAGGCCTATCCATCCAATTAGCTCTAAACCCCAAAAGGATTAGCCGTCTTACCACCTTGTGCAGGTGCTTCCTGAGGAGCGGCGAGTTCAATGGGACCGAACATCTTTTCGTACTTGATAATATTATCTTGAAGCGCAAAGAGAAGGCGTTTAGCGTGTTCGGGATTCATTACGATGCGACTCTTTACGTTTGCCTTGGGCATGCCGGGCATTACGCTTACAAAGTCAAGTACCATCTCTGTCTTGCCGTGAGAAATGATTGCAAGGTTTGAGTACGTACCTCCCGCTACTTCGGGAGTAAGTTCTATTTGGAGTTGTCCGTTAGGTTGTTTTTGATCTGACATAATTGTTGAGGTTAAATAGTTCTGAGGTTAAGAAGTTCTGAGGTTAAGAGGTCCATGCGGTCCGGATGGTTACTTCAGAACTTCAGAACATCAGAACATCTTAACCTCAGAACATTTACTTCTTTACACTGATGCGCAACTTGTAATTCATCTTCTTGTTGGGCACCTTATACTTTTCGATAGTGTCTACACCGCCACAAGATGCGTTACCCACACCACGGTGGTAAGCATCAAAGTGAAGCACTGTGTAGGGGCGATTCTGCATTTCCCAAAGGTGGTTGCTCTTCATAAGGTCGGCATCCGTCCAGGGGAGTGCGCTAAAGCTTACATCACCTTCAGTTTCTACCACAATACCGAAACCTGTTGCATCTGTAAGCACGAGTTCACGAAGTTCTTCGCGCTGGCCTGTTGATTGAGGCTTCACATAACGTTCGTGCATTTCGCCCACCTTTGACGTATAGCGGCCTGCAATTACCCCAGCCTTGCGGTCAGAGTAGTTTTCCCAAGGACCAAGTGCATAGTAGTCCACGTGCTTCAATGCCGAGTCGATGTGGCAAACAAGACCTGCACGGCGCAATTCTCCATGCTTCGGAGTGAACGTAGCATCTACATCCATCACACCCTGGGGATAAAGCGTGTAAATAATGTCTGTCTTACAGAGTGAACCGTCGCGAGAAGTAGTTACCACAATGCGGTCGGCCTGTTCTTCAATCTTGAATGTACCACGTGCTTCAAGTCCGTTGTTCGTATTACCGAAGCGGTCGTTTTCAATCCAGCGGTGGTTGTCGTAAACGAAACCTTGACCATCCTTAATGATTTCGCGACCATCAAGGAGAAGACCTGTGAGCTGACCTGTTTCTTCGTTGAAGATAGCCTTAATCTTACCGTTACCGAGGTGCACTGTACCATTCTGGTTAATGCCGTTGTCAAACGTTCCCTTGCCTTGAATCTTCGCAAGAGCGGGACGCGCAACGAGTTCATACTGCTTAAGCGCTACTTCATGACCTGCCTTAGCAAAAACTTGCTCAGTAGCATGACAAACACGGAGATTCAAAAGGATTTCTTCGCCCTTCGCTTCTGCCTTAGCCAACTTCACCTTGGGCACCTTGATTGTTACCACTTCCTTTTCACCTTCGCCACCTGCAGTAAGCTTCATCTGCTTCTTGGCAACGACATTACCGTTCTTCACCACTTCATAAACGAGGTAGAAATCCGACAACGATGTGAAGTTGTACATATTCTTAAGCTCTACCTTCACCGTGTTGGCCTTCTTATCCACACCGAGGAAGTTGAACTTGATAAACTCATGAGCTGCCTTAACTTCCTTGAGCTTCGCACTCTCATGGCGTGTTGCGGGAATGATACCATTAGAGCAGAAATTACCTTGGTGAGGGCCAGGGAAGTCATAACCCGTATGGAGGTTGTAGATGCCCTGCTTGATTTCCTTAGGCTCGTAAATAGCTTGGTCCACCCAGTCCCAGATACATCCACCAATCGTAGAGTTACTGTTCTCTATTGACTCCCAATATTCGGGCAAGTTACCAATAGCGTTACCCATGGCGTGCGCATATTCACAGATGAACATGGGTTTGTCGAGGTCGTTTGTATAACGCGCCATCCAATCCATACCGGGATACATCTTTGAGTAGAAGTCACTATACTTGCTACCGCCATAAGGCTTGTCGATACGCGTACCTTCATAGTGGATAGGACGAGAGTCGAGTGCCGCAGCTGCTTCGTAGCAATCCTTGAAGTTCTTACCCGCACCAGCTTCGTTACCCAAGCTCCACATTACCACAGAGGGGTGGTTGCGGTCGCGAAGCACCATGCGATCGATACGATCTACGAAAGCGGGAATCCAACTTTCGCGATCCGAGATGGACTGATTGGCATGGTCTTCCAAGTCGGCTTCATCACAAGTGTAGAGGCCGTAATGGTCGAACATCGCATACATACGTGCTGCATTGGGATAGTGCGACGTACGGATGGTGTTGATATTGTTTTGCTTCATCAAAAGAACGTCTTCCAACATTGACTCTGTAGTCACTGCACGTCCGTAAAGGGGATGCGAGTCATGGCGGTTCACGCCCTTGAAGAACACACGCTTGCCGTTGATATAGACAATTGAATTTTCAATCTTGATATCGCGGAAACCATACTTCGTAGAGAATGCCATTTCTTCCTTGCCCGCAGCGTCTTTCTGGATGATGCGCACGGTGTAAAGATTAGGCGTTTCAGCCGTCCAAGCCTGGATGTTTTCAAGACTGAATTCTACGGCAGCACGATAGCGAGAGAAGCCTGCATCAAAGAGTCCATAGACAACGTCCTTTGTTGCCACTTCCTTACCCTGGGGATCAAATACCTTTACAGTGAGATTCTTCTTCTCATCATGGTGTCCCTGGATGGGGTCAAAGCGCATTTCTACCTGCATTGTTGCATTTTTGTAGTCGGCAGAAAGCTTTGATGTGATATAATGGTCGCGCACGCTCACCGTTGGCACATTATATACATAAACATCGCGGAAGATACCCGACATACGGAACATATCCTGACATTCCAAGTAAGAGCCGTCGCTCCAACGGAACACTTCTACCGCAAGTGTGTTTTCCGCACCCTTCTTCAAGAACTTGGTGATGTCGAATTCCGCTACGTTGTTCGCACCTTGCGTATAACCAACGTACTCTCCGTTGATCCACACATTCGCAGCCGAATAAATACCACCGAAGTGAAGAATCGTGCGCTTTTCATTCCAATCAGCAGGAACCGAGAACGTGCGAACGTACGAACCTACGGGATTGATGCCATAGTTCTTACCACCATCGTTATATCCTGGTCGTGCCTTGATAAAGGGAGGCGTATTGCCGTGAGGATATTCTACATTACAATAAATGGGGCGGTCATAGCCGTGCATTTCCCAGTTAGAAGGCACAGGGATTTCGTCCCACTTGCTCACGTCATAACCTTCCTTAAAGAAGTCAAGGGGGCGTTGTGAAGGCTCGGGCACGAAGTGGAATTTCCACGTGCCGTTGAGCGTCATGTATTGCTTGTTTACGGGTTCCGTCCAAGGAGTTGCGTAATAAGCTGCGTCAGCAAGCATTTCTGCTTCCGTAGCATAGGGCATGTATGTTGCAACAGCTACTTCCTTATTGATTCCGAACACGGTTTCATCCTCCCAAATGGGCGACTGAATCTTGGGCTTTTCTACCTGCTCAAAAGTAAACCATGCGGCCTTGTCCTTCGCATCATAATCTGCAAGCATCATCTTGCCTTCCTTAAGGGCATACATTGTTTTACCATCCTTACCCTTATGACCAGCTGAGAGAATGCGGTAAGCTCCTGGCATTTCTGCTACGGGCTGGAATTCCCAGCGCGCATTGTTCCAAACGCCTTCTTGCGCCGTCCACTGGATAAGTTGCTTGATTCCCATGTTGTCACCACCGTCGTCGAAGTGCTGCGTATAGAACGCACCACCCACAACGCGTTGCTTCAAGTCAAGCATCTTAATGCTCCAATACTGACCGCGGTTCATCTTATCCACTGCTTCACCAACGATGCGCGCATTGTTTTCTCCGCTGTCACCGTTACCGAGTACAAGTTCGGGATATGCCACACTGCGAATGCGGTATGTCAAGTTATCATCAAAGCCCGACACAGCCGAAGCCTTAATGTTAAACATCGCCTTACGGTTGTTCATAGCCTTAGCCTTGTCGGTGAGGGCGAGTTTACCGTTATTACCCAAGACCATTGCCTTCGCTGGTTGGTTACTGGGAATGAGGTAAACGAGGCCGTCGGTTGCGGGTTCCGTACGCCACAACTGGAATTCGTCGGAGCCATTGTTCTCACCCATTTCTACGCGACCGTCGTCCGTGCAACGCACAGCGAGATTGCTAAAGGGATTGATGATACGCCAACTACCAGCGAGTTCCGTTACTGTCCACTGTTGCTCAGCCTTTGTAGCATCAGCCTTAGCCAACAGCACACCACCGTCGGCCGCATAGGTCAACACCTGACCCGCCTTCGTAGCCGTCTCTACGTTATAAAGGTTTCCCTTCACGTAGCTCTGCGCCACCATTACGCCCATCGTAGCCACCATCAGAACAGCCACCATCAGCAAGCGCTTAATTCGAAAGATTGAATGCATAAGCAGTAAAGATTTATGTTAGATTATTAAGTTCGAATTCACTCACAAAGAGCCAAACCCATTTATCTGTACAAAATTACTACTAATATTCGAAATGAACAAATTACAATGAAAGAGTGGAAAGGATATCCCCTCACTGATTGAAGGGAGAAAAGTAAATTTTGCTCACACAGACTACACAGAACGACACAGACTTTGGGATACGCGATCAGTACATACACAAATAGAATAAGGCTCGCGCACTTTTATTTTTTTTACAACATACACAGAAAAATAACTGCGTAGTAATCTATGTATGTATGAATCCAAACAACACACAAATCGACTAGTTTACAATGCGCTTGATACCTTGCATAATATCAGGCACATTGAAATTAATAAGTAGTCCAATCCTCTTGTCCATAAGTTTTAGATAAGTAAGCAATTGTTTGTAGTGGACAGATTTAACTTCGTCAACCGATTTTAACTCGATAATAAGTTCGTCATCAACAAGTAAATCTAGGCGTAGCCCCTCACCGATATTGACTCCCTTGTAGTTAATATCTACTGTTAACTGCGATTGTACAGGTATTCCAGCAAGAGCAAGTTCGTGAATGAGTGCTTTCTCATAGGTAGATTCGAGCAATCCTGGGCCAAGAGTTTTATATACTTCCATAACGCAACCTATAACATTGTATGAAAGGGTGTTTAGTTTTTCCATATGATAAAGTTCATTTAGTTCTATCGCAAAATTATTATTTTTTGATTAATTCATTACATTCAACACAAGAAAAGTCTACGAAAGCTTGTGTACAACTCCTATTCGCACTGACAAATAAGGATATTACACCTCACTCAGACAAAACTGATCCCGCACAGTATGCATGCAGAGGCGATAGCAAATAATTGCAAAAAAGTCTGTGAAAGTCTGTGAAGTCTGTGTGAGAAAAAAAATGATACGTGGAGGAAAAAACATCCTGCGGGTCGTGTTCATGAATCCACGTATCACGAGTATCACGAGGAAATCTTGTGTAGTCAGTTGATAAAGAAAATCCGTGCAGATACCCGTGATACGTGGAGAAAAACAGTATAATCAGTGTAATCAGTTGATTATTTTTATCAACAAGATTAAACGAGATTATACAGATGCCTTGCGGGCTTTCTACTATCTCACACAGAAGCCACAGACGGACACAGAAAGACCATGCGAAAAAAACTCATGCGGAGCAAAGTCCGTGAAAGTCTGTGAAGTCTGTGTGAGAAAAAAAATGATACGTGGAGTCAAAAAAAAGACGAGTCTGCCGTGGCAGACCCGTCTTTTGGTTATAGGGGAATATTAGTTTTCCCAGTTTGTAGAGCTCCAAGGACTTGTGTACTTGTTGCTGAGCTGATTGTTGGGGTCAGATGTGTCAACTGTCTTGTCGTTATGCATCTGGAGTGATGCAGCGATGAGACCTTCGAGCTTGAATTCGTTTACGCTCACTTGGGGCGCGATATATGTTTTCTTCATAATCGTGTCGTTTATAGTTTAGTAATTAGTGTAGTGATTACTTAACGATGAACTTCTTACCGTTCTGGATGTAGATACCACCCTTCACAGCGTTCATTACGCGACGACCTGAGAGGTCGTAGATAGGAGCGTTAACATTTACACCGTTGTTCAATACTGATTCGATTGCAGTAGTATTGCCACCGAAACGGAAACCTGCTACCTGAGTAGCTGCAGGAATGTGCCAGTAAGCCTTGTGACCAGCGTTGTAGAACTTAGCGTTATCAGCACCCTTTACAGGATTGTAAAGACCTACAGCACCTTCTACAACACCAAGCATATAGTATGCATCACCATCAGTCTTAGTAACGAGCGTCTTAGCAACAGTACCAGCAAGTGCACCTTCGAGGTTTTCAGCACTAGTGTTAGAAACTGTAAGGTTATAAGTACGAGTTTCACCAGTGGGGACTTCAGCAGCGAGGATTACACCATTGTTAGCAGGCACTACGCTGATAGCGTCAGACAATGTTGCCCATTCGCCATTTTCTGTTACAGTGTGAGCAGTTACACCAGTGGGAAGAGTTACTTCAACGGGAGCGTAGAATGTAGCATAACCAGCTTCAGTTATTGTCACGGGAAGTTCAGTTACTTCGGTGATATACCAGTCGTGTTCTGCGCAAACATCATTTTGGCAACGGTTCACTTGAACGGTTCCGTTATAAACTGTATAGTGGAAGTAACGATCAGCTGACTTGATTGTATAAGCACCAGCCTTGCGAGGTGAACCTGCGAATGTAATAGTTGATGCAGGATTGCTATTGTCATCTACAGATGCAAATGTCCAGTGAGAGTTATTCAAACCGATAACGAGACCACTTTGGTAAGCTATGAGGTTTGTACCATCAAAGTAATAAATTGTAGAAGCGTCAGCAGCATTAGTCAATGCGATACGACCACCGTCAGCATTTGTATGACCTGTGATGTAGTAGCCAGGAAGACTTGCTTCACAAGCACCCTGGAAACGATAGTACTTACCTGCTACGGGGAGGTTGATAGTGAGGTCGTCAGCGCATTCATTCAATGCTGTTGTAGCAGCAACGATTGTAGCTACGTCCAACACGGCTTGTTCTGCGAGAGTCTTTGCTTCAATTGCTTCTGCATCAGTTACTGCTTCTACGATAGCATCCTTAGAACCTTTGTATTGACCAAGACCAGAACCAAGTGTTGCATTCTTCAAATCAGCAACAGCGTTGAATGCAGTTTGCAATGCTGCAAGTGCTTCAATCTTTTCGTCTGTCAACTGTGCAAGTTGATAAGTACTACCGATATAAGTAAACTTATGTGCAGAACCAGATGCTGCGCCCTTATCACCATAACGACAAATCAACTGGCCATCGTTTTGGTAGTGAATAGGAGAATCATTGCCTGTAGTGTAGAACAAGAAGATACCATCATCAGCAATACCAGCACCTTCGTTTTCATTTGTTTCGGTAATCTTGATTGAAGATACACCCCAGAAACCGTTACCAGTACCTACATTCTGGATACCTACTTCTTCCGTTACACCAACTGTAGTTTCTGTCATATCCAATGCCCACCACATTGTCTTGTCGTAAACATCAGTTGTCTTAAAGTAATGAGTATTTCCCTTACCATTTACGTTTCCAGGATCATCATAGATAGATTTACCAGCTGCGTAGGAAATTACACCGTCAATAGTAAATACGGGGAGGTTCTTTGCCTTCTTAAATGCAACGATAGCATTTTCAAGAGATTCCTGAGTTGCACTAGCATCATTGTAAGCTGCACTCAAAGCGTTGTAACCAGCTGTAGTGTACTGACCAAGCGCAGGAGTTTCAGCATGGTTAGTTGCATTAGCTGTCAAAAGTGCATTAACTTCCTTCTTGATATTAGAAAGGGCAAGAGTAGCTTCACCATTTACCAAAGAATTTGCATAACCAGCTATATCATTAGAAGTAACACTTGCAGATGAGAAGTTATTATAAGCCTCCACCAAAGTCTCAACGTCAGAAACAGATGCAGGCAAAATGTAGAGTTCTGAAAGAGTGAAGAATTTAGTACCCGTATTAGTAGAAGTTACACTAAAGCGGATATAGCGGTAGTTTGTACCTTCTGTGCCAATCTTATTCGACATATATGGATTCATAGAACCATCTAAAGTAGTAGTTACTTGAGCGATTTCTGTGAATTCACTATTGTCGTTAGAACCATAGATAGTAATGTTCTTAGGACGGTTATTGCCGCTACCAGAACGAGGCAACATATAGAAGTAGAATTGATCTACAGAATTACCTTCGCCGAGGTCAGCTTGGATGTAGTGAGTTTCAGCTTCTGCAGCCTTTGCTTCGTCAGTGTATGCACTATGGAAATATGAATCTACATTATTATCTAACAATGCTTCATAAGAACCTTCTGCATCAGATTTCCAATTAGAATAATACTTGTTTGCATCTGTTACCAAACCATAAGCTTGTTGGATACCATAAGGGAGAGTAGCCTTAGCAGCTACTGCATTATCATATTGTTCGCGAGTTAAAGCAGTAGGTTCACATGCTTCTACTGTCCAGATAGATGCTGGGTCACTATAACTCCAATATGACACTATATCATAGTTAGGAGCCCATTGTGCAGCCTGATGCACCATTTCATTATTCGCGATCAATGCAGTCTTATCAACATCAGTCACCTTAAGCGCGAAGCTACCAGCTTGACTTGCATCAGCATTACAAGATCTGTCAGCTTTCGCATATACATTTCTTGAAAAATTGTAGAGTTTGAATGTACCGTCACCGTTTGACAACACTGTCCAAATGCTATTGTCCTTAGCGTCCATGTTACCCATAAGACCGCCACCGCCAGCATTTACAGAGAGCTTCAAGCCGAGACGATCGTTACCATTGTTAGAGAATCTAACATTCTTATTGTTGAAAGTATTCACATAAGTAACGACTGCTGCTTGGAGTTCAGCCACAGTTGTGGCAGCATCAACACCACTTACAGCTGTATTGTAATTTGCTGCAGTAGACAATGCAGACAATTTAGCCAATTTAGCAAGGTCAGCCTTAGCTATAGTCTTAACATCTTCAAAAGTCTTTGCTTCCAGTACCCAATTTGTGCCTCCACTTACTGCATAATAATCTCCAACTTTTGTACTAGAAGCAGCATCATCCCAAGCGCCCCAAAGGTTCTTTTGTGAGCCATCATCATTCTTATCGCCTGTCTTATCGACAACAACAATACCACTAGCATCATTGTTGGCCCACATGTACCAAGTTGCACCATCCGCACTCCACGATTTAAAACCTGCCAATTTATTGCTACCAACAACAAAGTTACCAATCTTAACACTAGCCAACTTAGTCGCATTACATAATTGGTCAGTCTCTTCAACTGTACCTTCAAAATAGAATAAGGCTGCCAAAGAAAGGTCAGAAACTTGTTCCAAATTTGCGTTTGAACTCAAATAAGCAGCATACTTATTTGAACGAGTGTTCTTGATGGCGTACCACTTAACATTGCCCTCAGTAGAGATTTCTGGCAAATCAGTAGGACCTGCCCATGCTGAACATACGAATGCGCAGAACAGCATCAAGAGAGTAGAAATTTTCTTCATACTTTGTTTATTAAGTTATTAATTATTTTTTGGTTCATTTGATAAAATCTGCAAATCGCAGTATGCAAAAAGTATGCGTTACTCACTACGGAATGCACATTTTAGGTGGCAAAATTACACATTTCGTTGATTCATACAAAAGGTTTCCTTCTTTTTTTGCTCTTTCTTATGCAAATTTCTTAAAATTCTATAAAAATGGGGGTGGCTGGGTTACAAAAATGGTGGATAATATATAATAATGAGAAGGAGCGCACGGATTGTTTGGATGGTAGGGACGTACTCTTTTTATATTCTCACGCAAGTCCAACGTGCGAAATCCTGTGAATTTTGTGAGCTCTGTGAGATAGACAGTATTAAGTGAGACTTAGGAAAAATTAAGAGTGAGTTAGGAGAAATTAAGTGAGACTTAAAAAAAAGAAAGAGGCATTCATACGGGGAGGGGGAATGAATGCCATTAAATGGAAGGAAGGAGACTCATTGATTTTTCCTGGCTGATTTTCCGATGGATGAAGGATACTCGATTGGCTGGTAGGGACGCTCAATTGGCTGGTAGGGACGCTCGGCTCGAGCGTCCTTTTTTTTTTATAGATTTTTCGGCTGAATATCCAATGGATGAGGGACGTTCAATTGATGGAGGACGCTCGAGCCGA
>JAZOUA010000003.1:0-146848 GCA_045657925.1 Alloprevotella sp.
AATCACTATTCGATACGGGTAAAAATTCCCTTTAAGCGCATTCCCACGCTTGCTAAAGTGGCTCAAATGATGATGAAATGCTTCCTTACGCTGAAAAAAGATGCTGTTAAGGACTCAGAAAAGCGCCTTAAGCCGAAAAAAAGTGCTCTTAAGCCTAAAAAAAGTGCCCTTAAGCCGAAAGAAAACGACGAAAAACAATGTTTACAGTTCAACCCCCTCTTGACCTACCGCCCTACAACGAGGTCATCATTTTGCACATCCGAAGACCTGGGCGGACATATAAAAATACCACACGGGGGAACCAAAAATACCCTCTAAAAAGGAAAAATGTCAATTGTCAATTGTCAATTGTCACTTTTAGAGCGTTTTCATTTTGCAGAAAGGGGAAACGGCAATCACCATTTCCCCTTCGTCGTTTACCGTTTCAGCGTTCAAAAAATCACCGCATCACCCTCTTCGTTGTCTGCACAGATCCGTTAGAATAGGTTGTGCGCTGGAGGTAGAATCCTGCCTGTGGTTGCGAAATCTGCTGTCCGCTCAGATTGAAG
This sequence comes from Alloprevotella sp., assembly GCA_045657925.1. GTDB lineage: Bacteria > Bacteroidota > Bacteroidia > Bacteroidales > Bacteroidaceae > Alloprevotella. Next base: position 549 of record JAZOUA010000003.1, read on the forward strand.
TATGCCACCTTAACGGGAGTGACGCCCACTAACGGCATCACCGCCGTAGAAGCATCCGCATGGAGCACATAAGGTTCATTATGACTGCCCAAAATCTTCAGAGGCACGAATGTAAGGCGCTCACTAAGGCGGATTTCCTCACCCGCAGCATTGAGCAACGCGAAGCGAATTTCATCGTTCGCCGTTCCGTGAACATTGATATAGAACGTGCCGTCCACAACTTCCGAAACGCCACGACAGGTTTCACCGCAGAAAGCGGCAATGGTGACATTTGCGGGGTTGAGCATTTCTTCGTCAATCATCACTGAGGCAATGACGCTCATCACATCGGGATATGCATGCAAATCCATCTCAAGCGAACGCTCCAAAGTGGCCGTCTCGGGAGCGGCATATACCTTAGACTTGCGCGTAAGTGAAGTGGGCGCCAGCGAGTTCCACACAAAACTCTGCGGAGCACTTACATACATCATATAAGCACGCCCAGGGGTTAACACGTTCAACGTTCCGCGCCAAGCATCATTGGCATAGACGCTAAAACCTTCCTTACCAAGAATGGCGTCACCCTCCTGAGGAGCATAGTGTTCCAAAGCCGCCTCAAGCGCAGTCGCATTATAAAGCGGGAATCCCTTCCAGTTCCATCCCTCTTGCAAAGTGACAGCTGTGTTAACGTCAAAAAGCGTTCCACGAAGCGTAACGTCCGTCGCTTGTTTCATTTCCACTTTATAACCTTCCGTTGGGAGCAAATCGCTCAGTTTACCAGTCCATCCGTTGTCGGCGTCGCGAGTGGCGGTTGTTGTTTGACTTGCGAGCGTCGTTGCATAGGGGGTGAAGCGTGTGCTTGACACCTTCTCCTGCATGTTGTGTGACAACCAGTTCCAGCCCTTTTGAAGTTGGAGCGTTATTGCCAATTGTTGGTCTATCCAAGCGTCAGACGTTTCTTCGTCAAAATGATACGTGCCCATTTGATTGGGGAGCCCGATGGAAGCGCGGTCAAAGAGCTGTGCGTGATAACCTCCGTCGGGATAGCGTCCGTAGGTCTGCCAAAGGTCTTGAGCAAGGTAGGTCATCTCGTCTGCCCACGCCCCATCTTCGGCCTGGAGTGAGAGGTAAGCGCCGTCGGCATTGTCTAACTTGAAATTTGCGTGCAATTGGTGGAGTGGCGCCAATTTGTCACACCACACAATGCGATATCCTCGTGCCGGAATAATGGTAGAGGCACTCCCTCCTTCAGCCGAAATGCGATACTTCTGCGGATTGCCAGGATTGTCGCTCAAGTACATGCCAGCCACGTCTATAGCTTCGTCGGTAGCGTTGTAAAGCTCTACCCAATCGTTTTTCTTGAAGTATTCATTTATAAAGATGTCGTTAGCGGCTCCCACTTCATTAATACGTATGGGGGTGGCTCCGGCTTCGAGTTGGGCTTTTTTGCCTGCAATGGGTTGATAGGTGGCTTGAATGTCATAAGTTCCCACGGAGACTTTGTCGCTGAGCACAAAGGTTTCTTCCGTGCTGAGAATCACGTTGCTGTCGCCTCCGTCAGTAATGATGCGTACAAGTTGTGCATCAAAGAAGATGTCCGAACTGGTACCCGAGGAGTTATGTACCTCTGCCGCAATGACATTCTCGCCCTTGCGCAACAAACTTGCGGGCAATTCCATGGAACCCACAAAGGCGTAATTGCCTGCATAGGACGGAGCATACGAGGCATATTTCGCACCACTTGCACAATTATAAGCCCCAACTTCCACCCCATTAACATAGAAAATCACTCCGTCGTCCACCATGTAGTCAATGCTGAAAGCATCATCTTGTGTCGGAGTCGCCTCTAAATTAAATGTGGTGCGGAAATAATAAGTGGGGCGCTTGTTGCTCGCATCCGAACCATAATCAAGTTGCGTGTTATAATCGGCAGCATTTTCCGTTGTGCCCACCGTTCCATAGCCGAAGGGAGCTTGCGACGTCTGCCAATTCTCTGTGGTGTAATTTACCTTATTCCACCCCTGATTGTCCAAAGAGCCCTGGTCGAAATACTCCCACGAACTCTTGTAAGGCAGGATTCCCTCAGTGCGAGTCGTAGCATCACTCTTCAGAGTCCACCCCTTAAACTCATATCCCGCAGGGGCTTTAGCCGTCAGCGTAATGGGGGCAAAAAGTGTACCGTCAAATCGGCGTGTGGGAACCTCCTGACCTCCTACGAGCAAGCGTGCATCGGGGATGTTTGCCGAGAGTTTTACATCGTAAGAGCTAATCAAGTCGAAGAAATTCTGAAGCGTCAACAAGCGTGCAGCACGTCCCGTTTCGTTGGAAATCTTTGAATACAGCTGATTGGCAATTGAGTTCGGCGATTGTCCTTCAAGTTGCAAGGCGGGAGCGGTGTAAGCCGCCATCTCATCTATGATTGCCTTACACCGTTCGGGTTCAAAGATACTACCCGACACAATGCAGTAGGTGTCAATAAACTGCTTCTTAAAGGGTTCGTAGGCCAACATGTTGAAAAGTATTTCTGCCAAATAACTCACGCCATCGTTATCCGAATAGCGCCCATCGTATTTTGACAACATTTTATAGACTTGTTGCAACATGTCGGAGTTACCAAAGGTGGAGTCAAGGTCGAACAGGACCATGTGATATTTACCTCCTGCATTGCGACTTTTGAAACCTTTGATATTATTGCTATTTGTGAGCCAGTCGCCACCGCCCATGTAGATTTCCGCCGCCATATAGTTGCAGAATTCATCCACATCCACGATTTCACAAACCGCTTGCCAAAGCGCCTCATTCGTTGGGTCTTGCGCCAATGCCTTTGTGCGGTTCAACCATTCCATAAACGAATCCTTTGAACCCTCCTTCTGCTCATAGCCTTTCTCCCAATTCAGTTCAAATTGGTCAACATCGTCGGTGTCTATGCCATATTCCGACTCCGCAAAGTGCTTGTTGTTGCTTTCTCGCAAATTGAGCATACCCAAATACGCCCCATTTATAAATATATGAGCAGGCTGCCAACACTGTGTATTTATATTGAATCCCGAACGTCGGTAGATTTCATGATATGCTGCATCCGTGAGGCGCACATGGGTATCATTGCCACCATTGCGCACTTTAAACACCTTATACTTATTAAAATCCTTATCTCCAGCAAAGAAGGGGTAATCAAAACTATTCTGACTTTCGTAAAGTTTGCCTGCCTTCAGCGTGAATGATGATTTCATTTCCCAATTAGCATCTCCCCCATAAGCACGAGAGAAACCACCCGAAATCTGAAATTCACATTCTTGATTGACCACCATGTCATACGCATCACCATTGGGCACCAGGTATTCCACGTTCACCGGTCGCTCCCAATCCATATTCCAATTACAGGGCACAGATTGCCCATTGCCACTCACACCATTGGTCCCACGGGTATATAACCCTATTTCCGGCGAAAACATATTGTCGGGGTGGGTGGAAATACAAAGAATGGGGAGGTAATAACTGCCCGCCGCATCCTTGATAAACGAGCGCGTCACGACCTTGCTGGGCAAATAGCCCTCGCTGGTGAGCACGAAGCGATAAACGGACGTTTCGGAAACGGAAAAGCGCCCCGTAGTCGATACCTCACCATGCGTAAGCGTTGGCGTAGAGCCGTCTGTGGTGTAACGCAACGTTGCGCCATCGGGAATCTCTACGGAAAAGCGCGTCGTGCCTTGAATTACCTTTGAATCCACACTCACTTTGGGAGGCGCCAAGCGCTGGGTGGCAAACTGGCTTCCCGCATTCAGCGCAGCGGGAGTGGGAGTGCTCGTATAGCCCCACTCGCCCGCTCCGTCATCTGTGCGAGCATACGCACAACGAGCGATTGCAGGGGGATACGTAACCACATCGACTACATTACCTACATTATTGAGAATCTCCAACCTTCCGCCCTCGGGGTCAAGTTTAAAGGGTATGTTCAAGCGTGCCTGGGAGCCAAATTTCCCCTGCGAAGAATGGTGGTCAAACCACAGCGTCACGCACGCCCTGGGCGAAACAAGCCCATGCTCCAAGGTCAGCGAATACGCCTCCGTCTCCCCGTCGGCATCCGTATGCCTCACCGTGACGTCGTTAAGGAAAAGCGTCGCATCGCTGGTGTTATAGAGCTCCACCCAACTGCCGTAATTAAACGACGGGTCAATATACTGATCCACGTTGGCCACTTGCACTTCATTCACCCGAAGCGCGTCGGCATCCGTAGTCACATTGTCGCTATCGCCAAGGTAGTATAGCTGCAATTCCGAAGCATGCCAAAACTTGCGAAACGTAGGGTAGCAGTCTATGGGAGCCAAACGCAGATACCCCGTTTCCTGCTTCAGCGCAAAGGCAGCCGAAACAACGCCATTTTTCCCCGTATAAGGCACATCCACCGTATCAACGACCTCCCACGTTTGCCCATCCCTGCTGGCCGAGATTTGAAACAGCGTAGGGTGGTCGTTAGACGCCTGCACACGTCGGTGAACATACAAATTCAGAACGCCCCGCTTGGGTTCGTTAAGCGCCACTTCAATCCAGTGAAGCGGGCTCTCGTCCGACCGGCTATAACAACTGTGCCAATACGTCTGCGTGTCGCCATCCAGGAGCGCGCTCAAATATTGCCCCTCATTCGGCTCCGTGAAAGGGCTACTCAACTGCGCCTCTGACGTAATCAAAATGGTCTGACCATTCGTCACCTGTGCACCGCCCTGCAAGCATATCATGGCGAAAAGTGGGAAGAGGAAGCAACGAACACGGTTTTTCATAGGATTAAGATTTTTTATTTTATCGTGGTAAAATTACTTAAAATTCATTTAACTATCACAATGTGAGGAGAGATTTAATCTTTTTTAAAGGATTCAAACTGCGCCCCAAGTCGCTCACTACGTTTATCCCCACATTCTCGTTTCATGAGAATCAAGTTATTTCATTGGCGGTTTTCACCTCTAAAACATCATCCTAAACATGGGTAAAATCCAAAACCTCATCACAAAATCGAGATTAGCGTTTAGACACGTCAAATTGTATCTATTATAGAAAAAATAAATCCTCAAAGAATTTGAGTTCCTTGAGGATTTATTTTGCTTCTTTCTGGTTTAGAGTTCAGCCTCCTTCAAGCGCTCTGCGTTTTCTGCCACAATGAGGTGGTCAAGACAGTCCTGGATGTCGCCATCCATGAAGGCTGAGAGGTTGTAAATGGTGTAGTTGATGCGATGGTCCGTGATGCGCCCCTGGGGGTAGTTGTAGGTGCGTATCTTTGCGGAGCGGTCGCCCGTAGAAACGAGGGTCTTGCGACGGCTGGCGATGTCGTCAACGTACTTTTGATGTTCCTTGTCGTAGATGAAGGTGCGGAGGCGCGCGAGGGCGCGTTCCTTATTCTTAGGCTGGTCGCGCGTTTCGGTACATTCAATGAGGATTTCCTCCACCGCCCCTGTAATAGGATTCTTCCAATTATAACGGAGGCGCACGCCGGATTCTACCTTATTGACGTTCTGACCTCCGGCACCACTTGAGCGGAAGGTGTCCCACTTGATTTCGCCTTCGTTGATGACTACGTCAAAGGCTTCGGCTTCGGGAAGCACGGCTACGGTTGCTGCAGAGGTGTGTACGCGGCCTTGAGTTTCGGTTGCGGGCACACGCTGTACGCGGTGCACACCGCTTTCATACTTCATTGTGCCATAGACATCGACGCCCGTCACACTGCAAACAATTTCCTTGAATCCGCCCGCAGCGCCTTCGCTACAAGAACTGACTTCAAGCTTCCACCCCTTCGACTCGCAGTATTTTGTGTACATACGGAAGAGGTCGCCCGCAAAGAGAGCAGCTTCGTCGCCACCCGTACCGCCACGGATTTCAAGCACGACATTCTTGGCGTCTTCAGGATCCTTTGGCACGAGCATCAACTTGATTTGCTCTTCAAGTTCGGGAATACGCGCTTCGCAAAGTTGAATTTCCTCGCGCGCCATTTCCTTCATCTCGGGGTCTTGCTCGTTCATGAGGATGTCCTTACTTTCGGCAAGGTTGCCAAGGAGGTTGGCATACTCCTTGCGGGCGTTCATGAGGTCTTCAAGTTCTTTATATTCCTTTGTGAGGCGCACGTAGCGTTGTTGGTCTGCAATGACGTTGGGGTCGGTGATGAGTGTTGACACTTCCTCAAAGCGCGCTTGCAGTCCCTCAAGTTTTTCTAATAATGAATTGTTATCTGCCATATTAAGTTTATTGATTGACAAATCGGTAGGTGCAAATAGAGAGCAGATGGAAGGAGTAGTTAGTAAATAGCAGGCGGTAGTTGGCAGTGGGGGAATGTGCCAGTCGTTTACTACCTGACTATTTACTAACTACTCTTTACGCCTCTATTTGCCATTATACTTTACTTCATAGATATTGACGGCGTTACCTCCGAATCCCTTTCGGCCCTGTGAAGTGACAATGACGTAGCGCCCATCCTCAGAGACATCGAGCCCTACGGGATAAGAGTCGACATCAATAGAGGCAATTGTCTTCATCGTACGAGTGTCAACAACATGAAGCTTACTTGCATTATTACATGCTACAAAGATGTACTTTCCGTTTGGAGAAGCCTCGATGGTGCGTGCTCCTGCGCCGACCTTGCAGTTTTCCCAATCTGAGGGCTTGGTCGTTTTGCTTCCAGGGCTTGTTGCTGCTTCCAGGAACTTACTGAGCTTTATGCGCTGAACATATCCGGCACTATTCACACTCAGATAGAGGTAGTCGCCCACGATAATCAAATGTCTGACTCCAAACATCATGCCCTGTACACGGCCGAGGTATTTCTTTGTTTGCATGTCTATCACAGCAATACCGCCTCCGCCACCCATACAGCCGACAATTAAATAACGGTCATCTGGAGTAAACACCGTTCCACGCAAAGCATAACCGCTTCCGTTGTCTCTGTCTACGGGGACTGTTTTGCTATAATTCAGTGGCAATACGTAGTCAACCACCAGGAGGTCCGTGTGGTGCCACTCCTTCGGATTGGAAGATTCAATATTGATGAGCCCTACGGTATTATTTCCCCAATGTGAAATGGCCACATACTTTCCGTTATGAGACGTTGCAATCATTTTGGGGAGGGGGCCTGTTTCCATCAAGCGCACTATTTCATCCGTTTTTGTGTCAATAATAGCGACAGCCGAGGGGTCTTGCGCATTAACATCATAACTACGACGATAGTAAGGCACCCACAAATAGCGTCCATTATGGCTGAAAGTACTCTCTACGGGTTTCCCCATAAAATTATTGCTCTTGGGGTAGTGAGTAAAGGGATATAGCGATGAGCTGGCACCCCATAAGTGTGCATGACTATCGTTAAGACGATGGCTAATCACCTTGAGTCGGCGGTTTGTCCCCATCTCAAAAACGACGGTGGTGCCTCCCTCAAGCGAATTCACATAGTACTTCTTATTGCTCGGATGCACATTTGCCGACTTAGGCGAGTTAATGGCATCATCACGAGTTTCCTTGGGACCTCCAAAATTCTGACGCTGAGCGACGAGTTTCAATTGAACAGCATTGTCCGAAGACACGGCTGTTATACCCATTTTAGGATGCACAACGGGCAACGTATTTTTCTTGGTTGTTTGTGCCCCAACAGATAAGGCTACAAACGAAAGTGCCAAGAGAAAGCTTTTAGAGATTGTCATAACCCTTAATAATTAAATTCGCCAAATCCGCTCTTGATTGTAAGGCTCTTCTTGCCTTCTTCAATGCGGCCAACTATTTGAGCATCAATATTGAAGCTCTTTGAGATTTCAATAACGCGCTCAGCATCTTCGGGAGAGACGTACACTTCAAGGCGGTGGCCCATGTTGAACACCTTGTACATTTCTGCCCAATCCGTGCCGCTCTGTTCGTGAATAGCCTTGAAGAGGGGAGGAACGGGGAACATGTTGTCCTTAATCACACGGCAATTGTCGCTCACGAAATGGAGCACCTTAGTTTGTGCGCCGCCTGTGCAGTGTACCATACCGTGAATGCGGGGACGGAGTTCGTCGAGCAACTTCTTCACCACGGGAGCATAAGTGCGTGTGGGAGAAAGCACCAGCTTACCAGCGTTCAAGGGAGCACCCTCAACAGCGTCGGTCAACTTGTAACCACCGCTATAAACGAGTTCTTCGGGCACAGCCTTGTCGAAGCTTTCGGGGTACTTCTCAGCAAGGTACTTTGCAAACACATCGTGGCGTGCAGAAGTAAGTCCGTTAGAACCCATACCGCCGTTATATTCCGTTTCATAAGTAGCCTGGCCACAAGAAGAAAGTCCCACAATCACATCGCCGGGACGGATGTTGGCATTGTCAATCACGTCGCTACGCTTCATACGGCAAGTCACGGTAGAGTCAACGATAATGGTGCGCACAAGGTCGCCCACGTCAGCCGTTTCGCCACCTGTAGCGTAAATGCCTATGCCCATGTCGCGCATCTGCTGGAGCAATTCGTCCGTACCGTTGATGATGGCAGAAATGACTTCGCCGGGAATCAACATCTTGTTACGTCCGATGGTTGAACTCACAAGAATGTTATCTACAGCGCCCACACAGAGGAGGTCGTCAGTGTTCATAATGAGCGCATCCTGAGCAATGCCCTTCCAAACTGAGATGTCACCCGTTTCCTTCCAGTACATGTAAGCCAACGAAGACTTTGTACCCGCACCGTCAGCATGCATAATGTTGCAGTATTCAGGATCACCACCGAGGATGTCAGGGATAATCTTGCAGAAAGCCTGAGGGAAAATACCCTTGTCAATATTCTTGATGGCGTTATGCACATCTTCTTTCATTGCGCTCACACCGCGCATCATGTAACGCTGATTCTTGTCCATGTTATGCTTTGTATATAAAGTATATGATTTTGTTTTTCTAATTAAAATTCCACTGTGGGAGCCGATTGTGCTGATGCATCTGCTTCAAACTGCGCTTTCTTATCAAAGCCACAAATGCTTGCGATGATTGACTTGGGGAAGCGACGCACACTGACGTTATATTCCTTTACGGCTAAATTGTAAAGACGACGGCTTTCGGCAATGCGATTTTCCGTGCCTTCCAATTGAGCCTGAAGTTCAGAGAAATTCTCACTCGCCTTAAGGTCGGGATAACTTTCAGCCACAGCCATCAATCTGCCAAGTCCCTTTGAAAGTTCACTTTGAGCAGCTTGATACTTACGGAGATTTTCTTCCGTAAGGTCTTCCACGTTGAGAGTAATCTGTGTAGCCTTAGTACGTGCATCTACAACATCTTGCAACGTCTTGCTTTCGTGAGTTGCATAGCCCTTCACTGTGTTTACAAGGTTGGGGATAAGGTCTGCACGGCGCTGATATTGCGTTTGAACATTAGCCCACTCTGTAGTCACCGTTTCGTCTTGACTCACCAAACCATTATAGGCAGATACACCCCAAACGAGAATCACTGCCACAACGGCAAGGATTATAATTGTTGATTTTGAAAAATTCATATTTTTACTGAAATTTTAAACGTTTAATTTGCAGGGCGTATAGAGACATCGCATTTTATTTGTGACCTTAACGTCTGCAATATGTGAGGAATTAGAATGTTGAAATACGAACTCTGACCTCGTTCAAATTAACTCCGACTTAATTCTAAATTGGCTCCGACTTAGTTTGTGATATAACGGATGTAAGTTTTCGCAATTAAAAATGCTTAAAACCCAAATTAGAATCGGCCTCCAGAGCCTCCGCCACCAAAACTACCTCCTCCGAAAGAGCCTCCGCCAAAGCCACCGCCACCGAATCCGCGACTACTACCTCCGCCAAAGGGGAATAATATAGGCGGGATTCCATTGGAACTATTGTGATTGGGGGGACTTGTCGGTGTGTCGTTATGCTCTTCATAACCACATTGCTTACAACGCCACATTGTGCGTCGGAAGTAACCTGACTTCGTACGGAGGGTAGTTCCTCCAGACTTTTTTAGTGTCTTTTGCTGACAACGGGGACAAATGCGAGTGTTCGCAACTGCCGCCATTTTGTATAAGCTAAAGATTGCCGCGCCAATGATTACTATGAATATTATAAGAATTATCGGGTCTGCTTCTTGATCTTCCCATTCTCGCATCAAGCTAGGGTCTTGTCGAATGATTCCTTCAAGCGCCTTCATCGTTTCAAGGATGGCGGCATCCCATTGTTGTTCTTTCAATAAAGGAATCATGACACGGTTTTCAACCCTTCTGCAAATAGCATCAGGCAATGTACCTTCAAGTCCTCGCCCCGTCAAGATTTGATAGCTTCTGTCTTCTGTACAGAGGATTACTATGAGCCCTGAATTTTGCTTTTTATCACCTACGCCGTACTTCCTGCCAAGCTCCATCCCGAATTGATACGGGTCATTGCCTTCAATGCTTTTCACAACCACAACAACAGTTTCAACCCCCTTATCTTGCTCCAATTTTAGCAAGATGGAATCAACTTTATGCGTCGTTGGAGAGCTCATTACTCCATCAGGATTGCATACATAACGCGTAGAGTCTTGCAAGTGCACCATCGGCAAAGTCTCGGGCGTCCACTTCTTCTGCGCAAACGCCTCTATCATTATAAACGACAAGATGCCGATAAGCCATATGTATATATTCCTCATTGACTGCAAAGTTACACGAAATCGGAAAGTTGACCAACATTCATTTGCCCTTTTCCTATTCAAAAGCATCTTTTTTTGCTATAGATTGAGGAAAGATGGGATTTTTCTTTGCTATTTTATCACATTAAGAAGACAGAATACGAATAATTTGTAGAACCTTCTTTGCTATACTCTTAGGATATAGTGAATGCCAAACGACACTTAGCCACTTTTAAAATAAAGAAGAGAGCGAGACTATCTCGTGATAGCCTCGCTCAAATGAATGTGTTCGTTATGTGATCAAATTACTTTGCCATTTGCTCAAGGCGCACGGTAAAGTGCGCAAAGTCAGCCATCTCAGCACAGATTTGCTCTGTTTCCTGAATGACATGGAGCAGAAGAGTTAGCGTAGAGAGATTTGCCTCCTCAGCATGCATGTCAACGAGCACTTCGTGGCGGAATGTGCGGAGATCTTCTCGGATGTTCTCGAAGACTGCTCGCATGCGGTCATTGCTCTCAAAACGAAGCGTGCGGAGGTTGTCTGCCACCTGCCCAATAGCCTCTTCAGTACGAAGACGCAGACCGAGATAGCGCTCACGTTGCGGTTGGCTGATGGGAGTGAAATTGTTATCTACATGGTCGAGCGCAGGTTCGGTGAGACGTACAATGCCGTAAAGAATCTGGCGCAAAGAGTTGTGAATAAGGTGGAAGTCTGTAGAGAGGCGCACGGCGATAGTAACTTCCGTACGGCGGAGACAAATTGTTTCACGACGGCGGAGGTTTTTAATTTCGCGCTTGGTGAGGCTAAGAGTCTGCGAAGTCTTGCGTAAAGTGCGAAGGTTTTCAGTAAAGAGCCCTTCTGTAGTATCGCCAAGACAACCCTTATAGCGCTCCAAGAGTTCTGCCGAACAGATTCCAATATGGCGCTGAAGCATGGGGAGCACAGCCTGCTGGTCGTTGGTCTGAAGGATTTCCTGGAAGAGGATGTCGCCCTCTTGCATTTCCTTTGACTTGCCAGAAAGCATGCGGCTACTGCTAATGAGACAGTAGAGACAACCAATGATAAGGAGGAGCATCACGATGGGACCTCCATAATACATCAGCGTTGCCACCACAAAACATGCTGCAAAGGCTGCACCAGCTGTGATAAACCAGCCACCAATTACGGTGAGTACACCAGTGATGCGGAATACGGCACTTTCGCGAGTCCAAGCTCTATCTGCCAAACTTGTACCCATGGCTACCATGAACGTCACAAAGGTCGTTGAAAGCGGGAGCTTCAAAGATGTACCCAAAGCAATAAGCAATGATGCCATCACGAGGTTGACAGAAGCGCGAAGGAGGTCGTAAGCCACTGTGTTATCTTGCGCTTCTACAGGCACAACGAAGCGACGGTCTATAGCGCGAAGCACGCTGTCGGGAATGATTTTTGTAACCACATTGCCGGCTGAATTTCCCCATCTTACCAAACTGCGAGCGGCCTTTGATGAACCAAACATTTCGTCGCCCTCATTCTTGCGCGAAAGGTCAATGGAGGTTTTCAATACGGTATGCGCTTTCTTTGAAGTTGCCAAAGCAATGACCATAATAATACCTGCCGAAAGCAAGAAAATGAAATCCGTAGAAGCCGAATCCATCAAAGAGCTCATCATATACGTGTCGGGGTTAGCACCCACTTGGCTTGAGAAATCTTGATATGCCGAAAGGCCAGCAAGAGGTACGCCGAGGAAGTTTACAAGGTCGTTACCAGCAAAGGCTGTAGCAAGTGCGAAAGTTCCTACCAATACGATAACTCGGAACACATTAACCTTCAACAAGTGAAGCAACTGCGAGAGAATCGTAAAGACAACAAGGCAGATGCCAAGTATCATCAATACATTTTCGTTGATGTACGCCACTGCTTCCTTCGTCATAAACGAGAGGTGCTTTAAGCCTTTGAAAAGCATAAAGTAAACGATTGAGGTGATGGCAATACCTCCGAAAAGTCCAATCTTAAGGCCGAGTCCCTTCTTGAGATTGAAAGAGAAGATGATGCGTGAAATGTACTGCACCAAGCCCCCAAAGATAAAGGCAATGGGAACGGAGAAGAAAATTGCCATAATCACCTGCACAGCCTTGGCTGAATTGATGCACTCTTCAAAGCTCAAGCCTGTGTCACCCAGAATCTTAATGAGCGTAAAAGCGAATGCTGCACCGAGCATTTCAAACACAAGCGACACGGTGGTTGACGTGGGCATACCGAAGGAGTTGAACATATCAAGCAAGACGATGTCCGTAACCATCACCGCCATGTAAATCAGCATCACTTCGTTAAAGGAGAAATGCGTTGGCGTAAAGATGCCGTGACGAGCGATGTCCATCATGCCGTCACTCAGAACGCATCCAAAGAATACGCCCACAGCGGCAATGGCGATCACTGTCTTAAAACTCGCCGCCTTTGCCCCAACAGCACCATTGAGGAAGTTGACAGCGTCGTTGGACACACCAACCCAAAGGTCGAAAATAGCGAGTCCAAATAGGAATATAATCATTCCTAAGAAAATCCAATCCATAAAAATAATCTTGATATTGTGATGAGTTAGAATAATCCAAGTGCAAAGTTACACTTGAATATTTTAATGATTTAAGGTTGTTGGTTAAGATTTAGTTAAGTTTTCTGTTGGAGAAAAATTAACCATTTCTTAACGCGCTCATAGGGCTTATGTGTGAAGAAATGAGTATTATTGCAGTACGATTATGTTGAAACTTATGCAAAAACGAATTTTAGTTGTTGACGACGAACTTGATTTGCGCGATATTCTGCAGTGCAACCTTGAGGGAGCGGGATATGCTGTGGACACGGCAGCCTCGGCAGAAGAGGCTTTAACACTCATGATGGGCACCACCTACAATCTCTTGCTACTTGACGTCATGATGGGAGGTATGTCGGGGTTTGCCATGGCTGAAAAACTTCGCAAAGAGCATGCCTCAGTCATTCCTATCATATTCTTGACGGCAAAGGATACGGAGGACGATTTGCTTCATGGTTTTTCTGTAGGGGGCGACGATTACATCAGCAAGCCTTTTTCACTACAAGAGGTATTAGCACGTGTGAAGGCCGTATTGCGCCGAGCAGAACAAACAGAAGTAACAACGGGAAATGCCGCTTCGGAAGTTCTTCAATTGGATTGCGAACGTAAAGTGGTTCGCATAGCAGACAAAGAAATACCCCTCTCCAAAAAGGAATTTGGCATTCTGTATATCTTAATATCCAACCCTGGCCGCGTTTTCTCCCGTGAAGAAATACTCAACAAAGTGTGGCTAGGCGAGAGCTACGTACTAGACCGAACCGTAGACGTACACATTGCTCACGTTCGCAAAAAACTTGGAGAAATGGGCAACAGAATTGTTAACAGACAGGGACACGGATACTGTTTCGTTACACTTTAAAAGGTGGGAAAGATTAACGTTTAACGGCATCATTCGTTGGCATTAGTCCCTTTGGTGTAGCCCTTCGGTTCTCCTTCCCTCGTTCAACGTTCACCATTCATCGTTCACCATGCCTCTATCCTACAAAACCAAACTTCTCACCAACTTCACTGCCCTCTTTGCCCTCTTTGCGATCATCCTCGTGGTCTTCCAAAGTCAGCGCGAAGAGCAGTATAAAATGGATTTGCTAGAAAGCAGGTTACGCAGTTATGCTGACTTGATTTCTGGCTTTGAATGTATTAAGAATAAGGATATTGATAACGAAGTGGCTATACCGCTTCTCAGCGCCCTTCCCCCAGAGTTACGCATCACCGTACTGACCCCAAACGGAGAAGTGCAATACGATTCTGGAGAAGTTTCCCTCGGCAAGATGGACAACCACTTGACACGCCCCGAGGTGTCAGAAGCGATTCAGTCGCATGAGGGACATTTCATCCGAACTTCAACGACAACAAAACAGCCTTTTTTTTACTTCGCAAAGGCTTACGATGACTGCATCGTGCGTGTGGCACTTCCTTATGATAGCGACGTTGAAAACCTCTTGAAAGCCGACAACGTTTTCCTTTGGTTCGTACTCCTGGTCTTCCCCATCGTCTTGGTGTTACTCATTTATATTTCCGACCACTTCGGTAAGTCAATCACTATGCTACGTCGCTTTATCGACTCTGCCGAACGCGGACTGGTAGACTATAACCACTTTCACTTCCCCGACGGAGAATTGGGACAAATTAGCCGTACGATTCTTGAAAAATACAAGTTACTGGAAGACAGCCATAAAGCCATTCTTCAAGAACGTGAAAAACGCAAAATTTATAAGCGTGATATGTCGAACAATATCACCCATGAACTCCGCACCCCAGTAAGCAGTATCAGTGGCTACCTTGAAACTCTTCTTAACAGCACTCACCTCCCTGAGGAACGCAAGATAGGATTCCTAAAGCGTGCCCACTTACAGACACTCCGTCTTGCTGCAATTATTCGCGACATCTCGCTTATTACCAAGGTTGATGAAGCTCCTGAAATGATGCCTCGCGAAAAGATTTCACTTCCTCTCGTCATCGCTGAAGTGTGTGAGGAACTTTCCACACAGATTAACGGACGCAAAGCTACCCTTCACTGCACGCTTCCCGACGAAGCCCTAATGAATGCTAACTATTCCCTTCTGCATGCCATCTTCCGCAACCTTATTGAAAATTCTCTCCGTTATGCTCCTGAAGGGGTGAACATCTACCTCAGCCTTGATCAAGAGGATGCCACTCACTACTTCTTCACCTACTATGACAGCGGGGATGGAGTGGACGAGCATCATCTTTCACGCCTATTTGAGCGCTTCTATCGTGCACAAGAGGGGCGCACTCGCAACGGAGCCGATATCGGTGGCACAGGGTTGGGGCTTTCAATCGTTCGCAACGCTGTACTCTTCCATAGAGGTTCCATCTCAGTCCGAAACCACCCTGAAGCAGGACTTGAATTCCACTTCACATTGGCTAAAAATTAAGTTTTTTGAAAAAAATCTCTTTGTTCATTAAACAATAAGAATCAAGCGAGACACCCTATGTACCTCGCTTGATTCTTATTTATATGTATCTTATTTTTTCAACATGCCCTCCAACTCCTCAACTTGATGGCGATAATCAGCGTCTGAACTGATACGGGTTGAGATTTGTGAGCAAGCGTGAATAACAGTTGTATGGTCACGACCTCCGAAACGACGACCTATTTCGGCATAAGCCATATTAGTATACTTATGCGTAAGATACATGGCCAACTGTCGACAGCGCACAAGGCTCTGCTTGCGACTCTTAGAGAAGAGTTCCTTTTGCGTAGTCCCCATCTGCTCGGTGATGGTTTGAAGAACGTTTTCCATCGTGATTTCACGCTTTTCAAGGTTTACCATTCGAGCTACGATACGCTTTACCAAGTCAAGGTCGATTTCATGACTGTCAACAATTGAATAAGCCATGATTGCGTTAATAACCCCTTCTATTTCGCGCACACTACTTACAACATTTTCGGAGATGTAAGAGATAACTTCCTGCGAGAATCCCGTTCGAATACCATTGCGTTTGAGCTTGGCTTTCACGATATCACGGCGAAGGGTGGCATCGGGCATTTCCATTTCTGCCACCATCCCCCATTTGAAGCGTGTTAGCATACGGTCTTCCATTCCCTCGAGCTTGACGGGAGGGCGGTCACAAGTCATTATAATCTGACGACCATTCTGTTGCAAGTGATTGAAAATGTGAAAAAAGGCCTGCTGAGTCTTTGCCGTAGACACTTCTTGGATGTCGTCAATAATGAGCAAATCGATGGACTGATAGAAGTTGATGAAATTGTTGAAGTTATTTTTCACCACCGACTCGGTATACTGCGTTTTGAACACGTGAGCAGACACAAAGAGCACACGCATTTCTGGATTACGTTCAAGCACGCTCACACCTATTGCATTGGCCAAGTGTGTCTTTCCCACTCCTGACGGCCCGTAGATAAAGAATGGATTAAATGTATTTCCTTGAGGCTTGTCTGCTATGGAGCGCGCTACAGAAAGCGCCAACTTGTTGCTTGCCCCACTCACAAAGTTCTCAAACGTATAGTGGCGGTTGAGTTGAGGGTCAAGGGGCGGAAGCACGCGCTTCTGAAATCCACCTGGAGGAACCGTTTCTGAAATCGGTTCTTTCGGACGAGGCTTAACAATGGCGTAAGCAACTTGCACACCACTGCCAAAGACTCCAGCTAACGTAGCCCCAATCGTTCCTGCATGTTCGCTTTTGTCAATAGCATGCGCCACACTTGCCGAGGGCACTCCAATGCGCAACTTACCTTCTGAATATCCGACGAAAGTAAGTTGTGCAATGGTTTGAAGGAAATAATCATCCGGGAGCAACTGCTTGAGATGTTCCACGCATTTATTCCATAAAGATTGAGGGGTGTACATGCTTTGAATGATTGGTATGAAGTAAATTTTAGTTCAAACTACAATTTACTATTTTTTCTCTCCCTTCTTTCCAAAGACAGAGAAGTGAACATAGCGGCTCGGACGTTCCTTCATATCAATAAGGAGGGAGTCAGCGCTACTGATTGTATGATTTATTCCGTCGTAGAGCCCACGATCGTTCAACAACAGGCCGAGGCTATTATCCGTCGAATTCAAGCTGTTGTTCAGCGAAGTGGTCAGCGTATTCAAGCGTCCTGTTAGAGTTTCGGCATTTTGCATTGTCGTTTGAAGCGAAGCCATTGTCGTTTCCAAATCCCCCTTTGCAATGTCACTAGCCACCTTATTGAGGTTGCTTGAAAGTTCGTTCATATTGCCCACAAGGGAGGGTATTTCATTTCCCATGAGGTGGTCAACTCGCTTTGTTGTGCGTGCCAAGTTTTCTGAAATCACAGCTAAATTCTTAACCAAGTCAAGCATTGCCTGGTCCCCCGTAATGCGGTTAAGATTGCTCATGATTGAGTCAACCTTAGGCAGAATCTGCTCTACCTGAGGCAACATTTCTGCAGCGCGCTCCATAGCGCCAAAATGCTGACGCCCTTGGATGGTATCTCCCCTTTCCAAGAACTTTACGGGATTCTTACCTGGCAGGAGGTGCAGCGTTACGCTACCCATCAACGAACTTTCAAGTTCGGCTGTCGTTCCTTCGGGCACCTGCATAGCCTTGTCAAGTTCTATAGCTACAACGACGCTCTCGTTGTCGGTATAGTTGTAATTTATTTCTCTTACGATTCCGACGGCATAGCCATTAGCTAAAACAGAGGCTGATGGTGTCAGTCCGCCAGCGTTTTCAAACTTCACGTAGTACGTGTTGGTAGTCGTAAAGATATTGATTCCCTTTAGGAAATTCAGACCTATGTAAAAAAGCACTAACGCCACAATGGCGGTAATACCTATCTTGACTTCTTTTTTCATTATTCTTTTATTGAAGGATCTGAGGTTAAAGGTAAACGGTGAACGATCAACGTTAACGATTAGCAGCCTGCTTGAAAACGTTCCCCTTTCCCCTTTAAACGTTAAACTTTCAAATTTCAACGTTCACTTCCCCATTTGGCGCGCTTTGTTCAAGTCAATACGCTTGCCATTGAGGAAAGCCACAACGAAGCACCCCTTAAAGCGCTTTGAGAGCTCACGGCGCAAATTGTTGATTTCATTAAAATTCGTAGAACAGCCACTCGTGTACTTATACACCCCGCCATCCTTATAGCAGTCAGGCTTCTCAAGGTTCTTAAGGCGCGTATCCGTAGCCTTCAATTTCGTTGGATTGACAAAGATTTGCACCTTATAAACGGGAGCCTCCTTCATCGCCACCGTCGCAGTACGTTGCTGAGAGGGCTTCTCAACGTCGGGAGTCTCAGGTCCACTTTCTTCTGCGGGAGGGGGGGACGCCGCTTCCTGAGCTATCAAGGGGGCTACGACGCGCTTCGTCACCTTCTTGTAATACGTAACAAAGCCATTATAAATACTCTGTGCCAACTGGCGCTGACCGCTGGCCGAACGCAGAAACTCCTCTTCGGCGGGCGTTGAGATGAATCCCAACTCGGTGAGCACGGAGGGCATCGACGTTTCACGAAGCACGAGGAAGCCCGCCTGCTTCACGCCCTTATTCTGACGCCCAGCGTGAGCGGTATACTGATTCTGAATGCAACGCGCCAGCTCCACGCTTTGCTCCATATAGCGGTCCTGCATGAATTCAAAGATGATGTAACTTTCTGGGCTACTGGGATCAAAGCCTGAGTATGTCTGCTTGTAATTGTCCTCATAAGTGATTACGGAGTTCTCGCGCTTCGCCACTTCAAGATTGGCATCCGCACGCGCCATCCCGAGCGTGAACGTCTCCGTTCCATACACCTTCTTCCCGCGCGCCACGGCATTCGTATGAATCGAGATAAACAAGTCGGCGTTGTTCCGATTCGCAATCGCCGCACGCTCCATGAGAGGCACGAACTTGTCCGTCTTACGTGTATAAATAACCTTCACGCCAGGGCAGTTCTCCGTCACCAGTGCCCCCAAGGCCAGCGCCACGTTCAGGTTTATCGTCTTCTCCATCGACTTCAGCCCTACAGCCCCCGCGTCCCTGCCGCCATGACCGGCGTCGATAACTAGCGTAAACTGCTTCTCAGCAAGTGCGGAGAAGGGCGCCACCACGCAAAGCAGGAGGCTAATAAGTCGGGATAGGATTTTTTTCTGAAGCATAAGTCCTGCAAAGTTACGCCATTTTTCCGAAAGTTATCCACAGGCAGGCAAAAACTTTTAGTCTGCAACGAAAGGTTTTTTAGGCATGCGGCGATTCACTTGTGCAAAACGCAAACGCTCTTAAAATGACTTTTGACTTATGCTATATTACAGAAAAAAATCCGCAGTGCGTTTTTCCCTTTTACGCACTGCGGAAGTTGTTTGTTTTTTTTTAGTGTCTGAGGGGAGACGGCGGGAAGCTATTAGCCCACACTGCCCTCGAGCGAAACGCTCAGGAGCTTTTGCGCCTCGACGGCAAACTCCATGGGAAGTTTGTTGATGACTTCCTTGGCATAGCCATTGACGATGAGGTCTACGGCGCCCTCAATGGGGATGCCGCGCTGCTGGCAGTAGAAGAGCTGGTCCTCGGAGATTTTTGAGGTCGTAGCTTCGTGTTCTACCGTTGCGTCAGGATTGTGCACGTCGATATTGGGGAAGGTGTGGGCGCCGCTGGTGCTGCTCAGCAGGAGGGAGTCGCACGACGAATAATTGCGGGCGCCATTGGCCTTACTGCCTACCTTGACGAGACCTCGGTAGGAGTTTTGGCTCTTGCCGGCAGAAATGCCCTTCGAGATGATGCGCGAGCGGGTGTTCTTGCCGATGTGAATCATCTTTGTGCCTGTGTCGGCCTCCTGGTAGTTGTTAGTAACCGCCACACTGTAGAACTCAGCCTGGGAATTGTCACCCGAGAGCACGCATGAGGGGTATTTCCAAGTAATAGCTGAACCCGTTTCTACCTGCGTCCACGAGAGTTTGGCGTTTGCGCCACGCAGGTGTCCACGCTTCGTTACGAGGTTGTACACCCCACCCTTTCCTTCGGCATCACCGGGATACCAGTTTTGAACGGTGGAATATTTCACCTCGGCATCCTGCTCAACGACGATTTCCACGATGGCGGCGTGGAGCTGATTCTCATCGCGCTGGGGGGCTGTGCACCCCTCAAGGTAGGAGACGTAAGCGCCCTGGTCGCACACGATAAGCGTGCGTTCAAACTGCCCTGTGCCCTGCGCATTGATGCGGAAGTAGGTGGAAAGCTCCATGGGGCAGCGCACACCCTTGGGAATATAGACGAAGGAGCCGTCTGAAAAGACGGCGCTATTGAGCGCAGCGAAGAAGTTGTCGCGATAGGGAACTACCGTGCCGAGATATTTGCGCACGAGGTCGGGATTTTCCCTTACGGCTTCGCTGATGGAGCAGAAGATGATGCCCTTTTCCTGAAGTTTCTCCTTAAAGGTAGTCTTCACTGAAACGGAGTCCATCACAGCATCTACGGCCACCCCCGCCAGCATCATGCGCTCTTCAAGGGGGATTCCCAGCTTGTCGAACGTCTTCATGAGTTCGGGGTCGATTTCCTTTTTACCCTCGCCCTTCTGCTTCTTGGTGGGGTCAGCATAATAGGAAAGGTCTTGATAATCAATCTGCGGAAGGTTGACATGTGCCCAATCGGGTTGCTCCAGCGTTTGCCAATAGCGGAAGGCCTTCAAGCGATATTCAAGAAGCCACTCTGGTTCCTCCTTCTTCGCCGAAATCAGACGGATGACATCTTCATTCAACCCCTTATCAATAATTTCCGTTTCTACATCAGTAGTGAAGCCGTACTCATATTTCTTGTCCGCCACATCGCTGACGAACTGATTTTGTTTACGTTTATCACTCATATTATATAAAGGTTAACGATTAACGTTAAACGTTAAACTTTCACCTTTCACTTTTCCCTGTTAATAAAAATAGTATCAGCCATTTCACGCAACTCGGGAGCGTAATCCGCCGCACGGTCTATAGCAAACTTAGTGATGGATTGCACGGGAGCTGCCATTACAGAACCCTCAGCACGCTCCTTATTCAAAATGCGTAGCTCCGCCATAACGTTGAGCACGCAACTGATTAAAACAAGGAACTTTGCCATACTGAGCAGGCCGCCTCCGATTCGATTGAGGGTGCCAAAAGCCGAATCCTTTATCACTTTTGTTAAAAACGTTGCCAACAGACCACACACAATGGGCACAACAATCCAAAGCAACAGAAAGGCTACAATGCTGGTAAGCATATTCACCTCAGAGCCATCCACCGTAAGGTATTCACCCAAGGTTTCATAGCAGGTGGCTGCAACTAATAAGCCTAAAAGAAAGCCTATCGTAGAAGCCAATTCCTTGAAAAAGCCATTCATCAAACCTCGCACCAAGGCAAACAACAAGACTATGGCTATGAAAATATCGAGGTACATAGTTATTCTTTCATAAACGAGTTAACGAATCAACTCAGCTATAACTCAAACAAATAGACAAGTAACTCTCATAGACAAAAGGACTTGCGACAATCCGCATGGCACTCGTCTACTCGTTTACTTGTCTACTTGTCAACCAACTTATTTACTTAAGCTTCTGCTTGATTTCAACTTCCTGGAATGTTTCGATGATGTCGCCTTCCTTAATGTCGTTGCAACCCTGGAGGCTGATACCACATTCGAAGTTTGTAGTCACTTCCTTCACATCGTCCTTGAAGCGCTTAAGCGCAGCAATGTTGCCTGTGAAGATAACGATACCATCGCGGATAAGGCGTGCCTTGTCGGAACGCTTCACCTTTCCGTCCATTACGTATGCACCAGCAATGTAACCCACCTTTGAGATGTGGAACACCTGGCGAACTTCTACCGTAGCCGTCATCTCTTCCTTTACGATAGGTTCGAGCATACCTTCCATTGCCTCCTTCGCTTCTTCAATTGCGTCGTAGATGATAGAGTACTGGCGGATTTCTACGCCTTCCTTATCCGCTAACTTGCGAGCGCCCTGGCTGGGACGCACCTGGAAGCCAACGATAACGGCCTGTGAAGCAGCAGCAAGGGTTACGTCGTTTTCAGTAATCTGACCCACACCCTTGTGGATAACGTTAACGGCAATTGTTTCGGTAGAGAGCTTGATGAACGAGTCAGAGAGTGCTTCAACTGAACCATCCACGTCACCCTTAACAACGATGTTGAGTTCCTTGTAAGTGCCGAGAGCAATACGACGACCGATTTCGTCGAGCGTAAGAATCTTCTGCGTACGCAAGCTCTGCTCACGCTGAAGCTGTTCACGCTTGTTAGCAATTTCACGAGCTTCCTGTTCAGATTCCATTACGTGGAACTGGTCACCCGCCTGAGGAGCACCATTGAAGCCAAGTAGTGTAGCTGCACAAGCAGGACCTACTTCCTTAATGCGGTGGTTACGTTCGTCGAAGAGCGCCTTCACCTTACCGAAGTTTGTACCAGCAAGAACAACGTCACCCTGCTTGAGCGTACCGTTGCTTACAAGCACTGTTGCCACATAACCACGCCCCTTATCCAAAGACGATTCAATAATTGTACCATTAGCCTTGCGGTTGGGGTTTGCCTTGAGTTCGAGCATTTCAGCTTCAAGAAGCACCTTTTCAAGGAGTTCATCTACACCAAGACCCTGCTTTGCAGAAATATCCTGGCTCTGATACTTACCGCCCCATTCTTCCACGAGGAAGTTCATCTGTGCAAGTCCTTCCTTAATCTTATCGGGATTAGCCGCGGGCTTATCAATCTTATTGATTGCAAAGACGATGGGCACACCAGCAGCAACAGCGTGGTTGATTGCTTCCTTCGTCTGAGGCATGATGTCGTCGTCGGCTGCGATAATGATGATAGCAACGTCTGTTACCTGTGCACCACGAGCACGCATCGCTGTAAACGCTTCGTGACCAGGAGTATCGAGGAATGTTACGTGCTTACCACTGCTGAGTGTCACATTATAAGCACCAATGTGCTGTGTGATACCACCAGCTTCACCCGCAATTACATTTGCTGAACGGATGTAGTCAAGCAACGAAGTCTTACCGTGGTCAACGTGACCCATCACAGTTACGATAGGAGCACGTTCTTGGAGGTCTTCTTCCTTATCTTCTTCTACAACGATAGCCTCCTGCACTTCTGCAGAAACATATTCCGTTTGGAAACCGAATTCTTCAGCAACGAGGTTGATTGTTTCTGAGTCAAGACGCTGGTTGATTGACACCATGATGCCAATGCTCATGCACGTACCGATAACCTGAGTTACGGGAACGTTCATCATCGTAGCCAATTCGTTTGCAGTAACGAATTCCGTAAGCTTAAGCACCTTACTTTCTGCATGCTCTTGAGCCATGAGTTCTTCCTGGCGTTCACGAGCTGCATCACGCTTTTCCTTACGATACTTAGCGCCCTTAGGTTGCGCATTCTGCTTACCCTGAAGGCGAGCAAGCGTTTCCTTAACTTGCTTTGCTACGTCTTCAGCTGTTACTTCCTGCTTAACGGGAGCCGATTGCTTACGATTCTTGTCTTTCTTCTTATTGTTGTTCTGAGCATTCTGCTGATTATTACCACCCTGCTGGCCATTCTTCTTCTGAGCACCCTGTTGGTTTACAGCTGCATTAAC
Source organism: Alloprevotella sp. (assembly GCA_045657925.1). Taxonomy (GTDB): domain Bacteria; phylum Bacteroidota; class Bacteroidia; order Bacteroidales; family Bacteroidaceae; genus Alloprevotella. Next base: position 24,233 of record JAZOUA010000003.1, read on the forward strand.
GTCTACACGTTCCTTACCGATACGCTGACGCTTACGCTTTTCGCCAGGCTGTTGCTGACCATTAGCGCCCTGCTTGTTTGTAGCATCATTACGCTGCTGGCGGTTCTTTTCTTCACGCTCTTTCTTACGTTCTTCCTTCGACTTTTTCTTAGGACGTGTATTTTGATTGAGCGTAGAGAGGTCGATTGTTCCCAAAACCTTAGGACCTGAAACCTCGGGCTGATTGCGAAGCTTAAACACTCCGTCTTCACTTTCTGTGAGAAGCGCAGCCGCACGTTCTTCAACGGTGGGCTTTTCCTTCTTAGCAGGCTTAGCCTCCTGCTTTTCTTCAACTTCGGGAGTTTCTTTCTCAGCTACTACTGCTTCTACAACAGGAGCCTCTTTCACAACGGGAGTTTCCTCCTTCTTGGGCGCCTTTTCAGCCTTTGTTTCTTTCTTCACAGGCTTCTCCTTCTTCACAGGTTCAGCAGGAGCATCTTCCACAACGGCAGGCTCTACAACTTCAGCAGGAGCGTCCTCCTTCTTAGCCTTTTCAGGCTTGCTGAAAATCTTTGCAGCCTCATCGTGAAGAGCTTTGTCGGCTCCAAATTGCTTTTGAAGCAAAGCATACTGCTCATCGTTGATTTTCTCATTAGGGTCGCCCTTTAGTGCGCCACCATTAGCATTGAGATAATCAACAATATTCTGCAAGCCAACATTAAATTCTTTAATTGCTTTATTTAATCTGATACTCATTCTTTTCTTGAAATAAATTAGGTGAACTATGAGTCACCCGCTCTTTGAAATGTGGTTAGCTGCGTCTATCACAGACGCTTGAAGGTGCGACTTACTGAGCTGATTCGTCAAACTGCGCACGAAGCACACTGAGTACTTCATCTACAGTATCCTCTTCAAGGTCAGCCTTTTCGATGAGCATCACTCGAGGTGCGTTTAACACCTGCTTAGCTGTCTCCAAACCAATCGACTTAATAGCATCGAGTACCCATTGGTCGATTTCATCATTAAACTCATCAAGCTTGTAGTCATTTTCTTCATTACCATCCACTTCTCGGAACACGTCAATGGTATATTCAGTCAAGAAACTTGCCAACTTAATATTCTGACCGCCCTTACCAATTGCCAAAGACACTTGATCAGGCTTCAAGAACACATCAGCTTTCTTGTTTTCTTCGTCCAATTCGATGCTTGAGATTTCAGCAGGTGCAAGTGCACGAGCAATAAGGATACGAGGATTTGAAGAATACTGAATTACGTCAATGCTTTCGTTGTGCAACTCACGAACAATACCAGTGATACGAGCGCCCTTCACACCGACACAAGCGCCTACAGGGTCAATACGTTCGTCTGTGCTATCAACAGCAATCTTTGCGCGTTCGCCAGGAATACGCGCCACACGCTGCAAACGAATTACGCCATCCGCGATTTCAGGAATTTCAATCTCGAGCAAACGTTGGAGGAACATGGGAGAAGTACGGCTCAAGTAAATCTTGGGATTACCATTTGCATTATCAACACGGTCAATCACCGCACGAACATGGTCGCCCTTGTGGAAGAAGTCACGAGGCACTTGCGAGTTCTTCAACAAATGAAGTTCATTACCTTCTTCATCCAAAAGGAGCGCTTCGCTCTTCCAAGTCTGATACACTTCAGCTGAAATCATTTCACCTACGCGGTCAGCATACTTGTTGTAAAGCGCATCGTGTTCGAGTTCAAGAATCTTACTAGCCAAAGTCTGACGGAGCGTAAGGATAGCACGACGACCGAACTTGAGGAAGTCAATCTTTTCAGTTACTTCTTCACCCACTTCATAGTCCTCAGCAATTTTCTGTGCTTCTGAGAGGGGGATTTGCTTGTTCTCATCAGTCACTTCTTCATCTGCAACAACAATACGGTCGCGATAGATTTCGAAGTCACCCTTTTCGGGGTTAACGATTACATTGAAACCTTCGTCAGAACCATAAATCTTTGCAATCACACTGCGGAAACTTTCTTCCAACACACCCACCATCGTTGTGAGGTTAATGTTCTTCGTTTCCTTAAACTCGCAAAACGTGTCAATAAGGCTTGGAGCCACTTCTTTTTTCTTTGCCATAAAAGGAGTGTGAGACAAGAGCATTATCCCTTGCCTCTTTTTTTATTTTATTGTTTTAATTATTTAAAATCAATTACATATTTCGTATGCTTCACGTCTGCATACTTAAATGTGAAGTCCACTTCTTCCATTACGGGGCGCTTCTGCCCTTCTTTTTTTACTTTCTGTGTTGTCGTAATGGTGAATTCTTCAGGAGTAACGTTAGAAAGTTCGCCAACATGCTTCTTTCCTTCGCGTGTCAACACTTCAACTTGTTCACCCAAGTGAATTTCATACTGACGAAGCACTTTAAAGGGCTGTCCAATACCTGCGCTACCAACTTCAAGCTCGAAGTCCTCCTGCTCACGGTCAAGACCTGCCTCAATAAACTTGCTCAATTCCACACAATCTTCAATCCACACGCCTTCTTCGTGATCTATTTCTACCACAATGCGTGCATCTGCGCTGATAGAGAGGTCGCAGAGGAAATATTCCTTACCTTCGAGCCACTCTTCAACCAACTTTTTAACGATACTTTTATCAATCATGTATTGTTAAGAATTTGTGTCCATACCAAGGGCGCACCACGCACAACCACAGCATGAACAAATCATTTGATTAAGAAAAGTGAGGAACCCTTTTCGGACCCCTCACTAACTTCTGAGTGCAAAGTTACTATATTTTATACAAGTGACAAAGTTTTTTGAAGAAAAAGCACCTTAAAAGCCTAAGGTTGATAAGGTATTTAGGGACTTTACACATCTAAGGCCTCGCCAAGAGCAATTAAACACGAGTCATTAAAGACTCTAAAGACCTTAGAGACTCTATTGTCCTTTTAAATCTTATTAAAATTAAAATCCTCGTGTCTGCTTCCTCACCCGCATCATTCGCTCACTGAATCCGCCATTCTTCACAAAGTCGTCCGACAGGCGTTGTAATTGCTTGTGAAGCAGATAGTCAGCCTGTTTTAGCAATACGATGGTCATGTTGGCAATTGTTTCGGGCGGGCGTGTATGTGCCAAATTCATAAAGAAGTTTGCATCATTATGCTCTGTGCCGAGGCGACGCATGGCAATGAGTTCTACCGAATCGTCTTCCCATTGGCGATGGGCGTGTGTCTTGAGGTAGTCCTCAAAATCTTCGTGCAGTTCATGCAAACTTGCCTTTGCTACATTCAGCAATTTAATCTCGGTCTTCGCTGAAGTGCCAGAAGCCATACATCCCTCAACGATATTCTGCTTACCCGAACGCGCTGCCTGCACCATCTGGTCAATAGTGCGGTCACCCTTTTGCAAGTAAGTGTGGCAAAAGTAGTAAGTGAGTTGAAAGATCACATCCGCCTTCTGATAACTCAACAACTTCTTGTAATTGCCGCGCGGAGGAATCAAATCTTCGGGCATAGTATTTGTGATTTAAAGGTTTGGAAATAGGTGAATTGTAGAACATGAGGTAAGGTCTCTAAGGACTTTAGGGTTCTAAAGTCTTTAGGGTCTTTAAAGTCTCTAAGGTCATTAAGGTCTCTAAGGTCATTAAAGTCTCTAAGGTCATTAAAGTCATTAAGGTCCCGTCCGGAGTAATTTAAGCGTGCGTCGTTAAAGACCTTAAAGACCCTAAAGACTCTAAAGACCTTATTGGTTTCCACCTACTTCATCCCCGCGCGGTACTTACCCTCTTCCTTATCCTCAAGCATGGAGAGGTAGGAGGCGTAACGGCTGGGGGCGAGCTGATGATTTTCGAGCGCTTCGAGTACGGCACAACCGGGTTCGTTGATGTGCATGCAATTGTTGAAACGACAATTGTGGGAGATGGCAAAGATGTCGCGGAAATAATGGGCAACTTCTTCGGGTTCCATATTGAAAGTGCCAAAGCCCTTGATTCCAGGAATATCAATGATGCTACCGCCGAAAGGAAGGTCGCGCAATTCGCTGAAAGTGGTGGTGTGCATCCCCGCACCGTGAGCATCGGAAATGGCCGCCGTCTTTACATTGGCACCAGGAATAAGCACATTCATCAAAGTGCTCTTCCCCACCCCCGAATGCCCAGCAAGCAGGGTTGTCTTATCCTTCATTATTTCACGAAGGGCATCTATTCCTTCTTCGCGAAGGGCTGAAGCAGCAAAACATTCGTAACCGACGAGGCGATACATCGTCATGAGATAGTCAGCCATACTTTTTTCCTCCTCCGTAAGATCGTCCATCTTGTTAAAGAGTAACACTACGGGCACACGATAGGCCTCAGCCGAAGCTAAGAAACGGTCGATGAAAGTTGTGGTGGTTTCGGGGCGCGCAATGGTAATAACCAACACGGCGAGGTCTACATTTGCCGCCAGGATATGACTTTGCTTCGAAAGGTTTGAGGCCTTGCGGATGATGTAGTTGCGACGCTCGTCAATCTCTGTGATAAACGACGCTTCGCCCGCCGCACCTTCACGCACCGTTACCCCATCACCAACGGCAACGGGGTTAGTTGAGCGAATGCCACGCAAGCGGAAATTGCCCTTCACTTTACACTCCAAAATGCGCCCGTCATCCGTGCGCACTTCATACCAAGAGCCGGTATTACGTATTACTTTTCCGTGCATTTATGAGATAAAAGAGTAAAGATGCCCTGCGGCACATGTCTCCATAAAGGGAAAAGAGTAAAAATGCCATTCGGCACAAACGCTCCGCACGGCATCTTTACTCTTTTATCTTTTATCTTTACTCTAAAAAGTTAGAGACTACACTGTCATAATTTCCTTGCTCTTTTCGGCGAGCAATTCTTCAACCTTCTTGACCATCTTGTCATGGATCTTCTGAAGGGTTGCTTCTGCATCCTTTTCAAGGTCTTCAGAAAGTCCGTCCTTCACCGCCTTCTTCATCTTTTCAATACCATCACGGCGCACATTGCGGATAGCAATCTTTGCTTCTTCACCATGAGCATTACACTGCTTTGTGAGGTCACGACGGCGCTCTTCAGTGAGAGGGGGAATTCCGAGGCGGATAACTTCACCATTATTTTCAGGCATGATGCCTACGTTAGAGTCAATGATGGCCTTTTCAATGTGGTGGAACATTGACTTATCCCAAGGCTTGATAGCGATAGTGCGCGCATCGGGAGTTGTAACCGCAGCTACGTTATTGATAGGCACCATTGAGCCATAAGAGTTAACACGAATTTCGTCAAGGATATGCACATTCGCCTTGCCCGCACGGATATGCGAGAGTGTGTCTTCAAGGTGCATTACGCTCATTTCCATTTTTTCCTCGCACTGAGCAAGGCAATCTTTCACGTCAAACATAGTGATGAGGCTATTATTTTTTATTATATATTGTAATTGTATCTGTCTATTCGGGGAAGGTCCCCTATTATTCACTTGGCAAAGATAAGGATAAATCATTGAATAGCGAAACTGACTTGTATGAAAATTTCAGACAACTCCAACCGCAAGAATTCTTTTAGACTCTCAAGAGATGAAAATAGGGAAGACAAAAACATGCACAAAAGGCAATAAGAGTGTGCAATATTTCAGCTCCACGAAGGTGCAAATGATAAAAAGTTAGCAAAATTGTTTTTTTTCTTACAAAAAGTCTTGGAGTTAATTTATTTCTTTATACATTTGCAAGCAAACAAACTAGACTACTGACGCCACAAGAGGCGTCCACACATTTAATTCATTAAGAATAAAAGCACTTGAGGCTTTTGGTAACGGAACTTTATAGGAATTGGAATTGCGAGGATGCGTTTTTTATTTTCTATTTTCCATTCTCCTCTTTCCAAATTCCTTTCTCCGTTCATCAAAGCACAATTAATTAACAACAACTCCCAACCGCAGTAATCGTAATGAATCCTTACTTCTTACATATCGCGACTACTAATTTTGGCACTGGGACATCCACTTCCCTTCGAGGGTAGGGGCTTTTATTCGTGTTTCTATGTGAAACACCTTTTTCGTACACTTGTATTGTTTCCTTGCGAACATTTTTGGCTACGTCAGTAGATTATTTACCTGTATTAACAGGAGGAGTTTCTGCAACCATTTGCGTCAAGCACGGGTTGCACACTCTAACGATTTTCAATCATTCCATTCTCTCACACCCTTGCATTTTGAGAAGCACATCAAATAGTTGCCTCTCAACTTGCATCTTAAATAAATTCATACACTATGAAGCACATCATTATTCTTGGCGACGGCATGGCAGGATGGCCTATTAAGTCACTTGGTAGTAAGACCCTTCTTCAGGCAGCAGAAACTCCCTTTATGGATGAACTTGCACGTCGAGGGAGAACCGGAAGACTTGCCACTGTTGCTCCTGGATTTCATCCTGGTAGTGAGGTTGCAAATATGTCTGTACTTGGATATGATCTTTCAGAAGTGTATGAAGGTCGCGGACCTCTTGAAGCCGCAAGTATAGGCGTAGAACTTCAACCCGGCGAACTCGCCCTGCGTTGCAACATTATCTGCATTGCCGACGACTGTATTAAGAATCACTCTGCTGGACACATCAGCACAGAAGAAGCAGACGAACTCGTAAAAGCGCTTCAAGAAACCTTGGGCAACGAACGCGTACGTTTCCACACGGGTATTCAATACCGCCATCTGTTAGTCATCAAAGGCGGCGACAAGCGCATTTCATGCACTCCTCCCCATGACGTTCCCGGTCAGCCATTCCGTCCTCGCATGGTGAGAGCCGAAGTTCCCGAAGCTCAAGAAACGGCCGACTTAATTAATGAGTTAATCCTCCGTTCGCAAGATATTTTGAAATATCACCCCATCAACCTTCGCCGTATGGAGCAAGGAAAAGACCCTGCGAATAGCATTTGGCCCTGGGGAGGTGGTTTCCGTCCGAAGATGGAACTCTTAAGCGAAAAGTTCCCCGAAGTGAAGTCAGGTACGGTAATCTCAGCAGTTGACCTTATACGCGGAATCGGTCATTATGCCGGATTTGAAACTCCCGAAGTAGAAGGTGCTACAGGTCTTTATAATACCAATTACGAAAACAAAGTTGCCGTAGCTCTTGAAGCGTTGCAGAAGCAAGACTTCGTTTACTTACACATTGAAGCAAGCGATGAAGCGGGCCACGAAGGTAACATTGATTTAAAGAAGCGTACGATTGAGGACCTTGACCGCCGTGTTGTGCAACCCATTTATAAAGCAGTAAGCACTTGGGATGAACCCGTGGCAATCGCAATTCTGCCCGACCATCCTACTCCTTGTAGCCTGCGCACTCATACGGCTGAACCCGTTCCTTTCCTTATTTGGCATCCCACCATTCAGGCAGACGATGTTCAGTCTTTTGATGAAACATCGGCTCTTGAGGGAAGTTATGGTCTCCTTCAGAGAGATGAATTCATCCGTGCCTTTATGGGTAAGGCTTAATATAAAGGTTAATGGTTAACGATGAGCGTTAAACTTTCAACGTTAAACTTTCATCGTTCACCTTTTCCCTTTCAACGTTAAACGTTCACCTTTAACCTCAAATTTCCTCTTATGATGTACTATAGCACCAACAAACAAGCCGCAAATGCAACTCTTGAAGAAGCCGTTGTAACGGGCCTTGCTTCTGACCGCGGTCTTTATATGCCTCTCACGATTAAGCCTCTTCCAAAGGAGTTTTTTGATACAATCGACCAACTCAGCTTCCAAGAGATTGCTTTCCATGTCGCAGAGGCTTTCTTCGGTGAAGATGTCCCAGCTGACAAACTCCGTGCTATTGTTAACGACACCTTAAGTTTTGAAACGCCCGTCGTTCCCGTGAGCGACAATATTTATGCTCTCGAACTTTTCCACGGACCTACGCTTGCGTTTAAGGATGTTGGCGGTCGCTTCATGGCACGTCTGCTCTCTCACTTCATTCAGTGCGATGCGCAAAAGAAAGTAAATGTGCTCGTAGCTACTTCTGGAGACACGGGTAGCGCTGTTGCCAATGGCTTCCTTGGCGTTCCTGGCATTCATGTCTATGTGCTTTACCCCAAGGGTAAGGTGAGTGAAATTCAAGAGAAGCAGTTTACGACGCTCGGCCGAAATATTACGGCTATTGAGGTAGATGGTTGTTTCGACGATTGTCAGGCGCTCGTAAAGGCGGCATTTATGGATGAAGAACTCAATAAACGCCACAAGTTGACAAGTGCGAATTCTATCAATATCGCTCGTTTCCTCCCCCAAGCCTTTTACTATTTCAACGCCTACGCACAGTTGAAGCGCATGGGCAAGGAAAAGGAAATGGTGGTGGCCGTTCCAAGTGGTAATTTCGGTAACTTGACCGCAGGGCTCTTTGGTAAGCACATGGGACTCCCCATCAAACGTTTCATTGCGGCGAACAATAGCAACGACATTGTTTATAAGTATCTGCAAACTGGTAAGTACGAACCCCGCCCCTCTGTTTGCACCATCGCAAATGCTATGGACGTTGGCGCTCCCAGTAACTTTGCCCGTATTCTTGATCTCTATGGCGAAAGCCACGAAGCTATTTGCAAGGATATGAGTGGAGCTACTTATTCGGACGCACAGATTGAAGCTACCGTTCAGCGTGTATGGAAGGCGGAAGGCTATTTGCTCGATCCCCACGGCGCATGCGGTTATCAGGCTCTAGCTGAAGGTTTGCAACCAGGCGAAGTTGGTGTATTCCTTGAAACGGCTCACCCCGCAAAGTTCAAGGATACCATCGAACGCATCATTGGTGCTGAAATTGAAATTCCCCAAAAGCTCCAGGAGTTTATGAAGGGCGAAAAGAAGAGTGTGCCCATCAGTGCTAATTTGGACGAACTGAAGCAAGTTTTAGGATAAGGAATGAGAGCGTCCATCTTCATGAACGGATGGCGACATGTACACGAAAATAAGCGTGGAGACAACCTTTGTAATTAGGGATTGCCTCCACGCTCTCTTTTTTTAATCCGTCTTTGAGGATTGGATGTTCGTATTCAAGAAATCTACAATTTCTTCTCGGTCGTTAACGAAAATGAAGTGCCCTTCATCCTCCTGCCAATACTTATCGACCTTCGCTCCATTGCACTTCAAGCGGTTGTAAGCGCCTGGCATAGAACTTGCAGAACCATCCTTTCCGCCACCAATGAGCAACACTTTGCTACTTATTGGATGAGTTTGGTGAATGCCCGTAGAGATGAAGGTAATCGTCTTAAACTTACGCGAGAAACTATTATATGCAACATTCACTGCACTACCGCCATTCGAAAGGCCGATGATGTGCAAATTCTCCTTATCTGCCTTCATACCCAATTTCTCAAGAAAGGGAAGTTGGCGGGTAAAGAGTTCGGAAATGTCCTTATGCGTGAAAATCCCCGAAAGGTCGTGCGTGCCGACTCCCATGACGATGCAGTCGTCAAGATCCTTCAGAACGCCGTTATAGAGTTTCCAGTTACCCAAATAACCATGCATGAAAAACACAACGGGATACGCCTTTTCCTCATCAAAATCCTTAGGACGGATGACGTAAACCGACTGCTCATTGTCCACGCCCGCTTCACAAAACAGCTGTGCTGTAGTGCCTGACATGGGGAAGTTCAAACTCCAATTCAAATTGTTGAAAGGAGCATAAAAATTAAGAAGTTTTCCCTGCCACAAGTCGCGACGGAAATCCGTCCTGATCCAACCATTTATGGGAATAATTTCAGGCAATATTACCCCACCAATAATTCCGGCATTGCAGATTTCTTCCTCAGGGAAGAGCGCGTTAAACGCCCAGTGCGTCAAGGGCGGCAGTTTGGGATTCCCCTCCTTATCCTGATAAATCAGGCGCACGCGGTCATTAGTGTCGTAACGGTAACGCGGAAGGGTAACAAACAGTCCCACAACCATCCCCCACATCACTGCCTTAAACGCCCACGGTCGCACCTCCTTAATGCGCTCACGCCACACACGGGCAAGCAACATCAAGACGAGGATGCGGTAAAACCACGAGGCGAGAAGGAGGAAGAGGACGACCAGAAGGGAGGTCAGAATAAGTTTAAAGATGTGTTTCATTGATTTGTGGTTTTAGGGTGAATTTATTTGCAATATTCTGCGTACCCATTAATATACTCCATAATCTGCGCAATAGCTTTCGGTGCCATGTCTTGAGTTAATTCTTGGTTATTAACCACCCAATTGCAGACTTCGTATATAGAGCCCCACATTTCTTGTACATCCAATAATTTCTGTGCACAAAGCAAAGCACACACCATGTTTACTGTAAAACTTTTTTCTGATTTTCCACAGGCTATTTGGGCAATAAATATTGCATCATCAACATCGGAATAGTTGCTCAATCCCTTAACGTAGGCAAGTGAAGCCAAGGTGCCACCATCTAATGCATTAAGTAAAGATATTTCTGATTGAAGGCCGTATAGCTTTTTGAGATAACTTAAAAATAGGGCATAGTTGTCCACCTCTGCCTGCCAACTAATTGCATTCAAGGCAGCAATCTTCACCGCCACTGGATTTTCAGGATTAACAAGATAATCCATAATCTCAATGGTCAGTACTCCTTGTGCATTAATTGCCTTTTGCACCACAGCTTCGTTCTTGTAAACATCGGCAAAATACGTAGAAGTCAAAGGAGAATCAGCAAACATGGAAGTGCTCCAACAAAGGGACAGCACAAGGATGAGTTTTTTAAGTAGTTTCATTGTTTTATTATTTATTAATAATTATTATTAATTTTTATTCATCATATCTGAAAATCTCATAAGGATAGGATTTTCGGTAAGGGTTCATGCTTCGTTGTTTGAAGTCCGAAACCCATATTTTTCCGTTATACATGGCAATGTGCCCCCAGAAATGCGCTTTGCTATTTTCAATCACTACGATATCTCCCTTTTGCGGGCGGTAGTTCAGTTTATCTACTTTCTCAAAATTGTGTAATGGCAGGATGTATTTGTAAGCCCATGCGGGATAAATGCTAATAGGACATCCACCTGCGTGCATCGCTCGCATCACGTACCAGGCACAACAAGTCTTTGAGCGCGGTGCTGCATTTTCGGTCACGTACCTCGCAGCTTTTTCTGTGTTAAAACTTTTAAGATGACTGAATAGAATAGTGGCTCCAAAAATAATGAGCAATGCGACAATAATTTTAAACGTAGTCTTCATATGTTGTTTGATTAAGATCTGTGTTTACTTACTCCTCCAAGTAATCAATAGGATTCAGATAAAACATCTTTTGCCATCCTAACGGTGCGTCATCAATGCGCCAGGGGTAAGGCACCTTTGTCACGATGGAGTAGTGCAAGTGTGCGGGAGTAGATTTTGCATTCCCCGTATTCCCTACCGTTCCAATTTGCGTATTTTGAGTGACGAAGGAAAGAGGCGAGGTGGTGATCTCATTAAGGTGTGCGTAATAATGCACGCGCCATTTAGGTCCGAGAATCAGTACGTATTTACCGCCCTTCCCCGCTTCACCTGTGGCAAGCACGAGTCCCATCGTTGCCGAATTTATCCGAGTCCCCTTTCGGGCAAAAATATCAACGCCCTTATGGACTATGGAACTCCCCCACCCTTCGTACCAAAACGTTTCGTGGTTATAACTATGAGGACCTGCACCAACTACGGGCATCTTCAAGTTCTGAGGAATAAGAAAACCAACGCCAAGGATAATGAGTGCGGTAAGCGTGAGTCTTTTGAAAAATCCTTTCATAATGAATGAGGTTTAAGAACAAATGATTAACGTTAAACGTTGAATGATTAAGGTTGAAAGGCTGAACGCTCCCCATTAATCGTTCACCAATCTTAGTTCATCCGAATTAAAGATGTCTTTAGGAGCAACAACCTCCTGGTCCATAGTGATACCACGACGTTTCATAGCCTTCTTAATCTTAGGTATATTATTCGTACCCAAAATCAAATAATCGCTCACCTGCTTCATCTCGCAAAGTTTAATGCCGAGCTGCTTTTGGTAAATATCGTACACCAACTCCGAGCAATAGTAAATCCCGTTGTCCTTCTTAAATCCCAAGTCATAAGGTTTACCCAAATACTGGCGATACTTAATCTTGATATTCTCCGCATGCTTCGGGCGCTTCAACCAATACCCATCCGCACGATTGATAAACTGACGGAGCGGAGTCAACTTCAACGTCTTCAGCGTCTCCAACACATAAGGTTGTCCGCCCTTCATCACGATAACACCGCAGTGCGTAATGTGTGAGCGAGTCCCCCATTTAATAAGCGGCGACTGCTGAGACTTCGATTCTTGAAAAATCACATCCCCCTCACGCACATCCGTCGGCATCTCCCTTCGCCTTGTCATCTCCTCAGTAACCATACTGCCAAACAAACTCGTAACCGACACCGCTAAAAGCGCAACGACACACAACGTAACTTTCAAACTTTTCTTCATAATTCTATGTATTAAATAACAATTAAATTAACAATCATTTGCTTTTTCTATTGCAAAATTACCCACCCCTCACCTCAAGACAAAATAAAAAGGAGTCCGTTGTACGAACTCCTTAGTTTGTTGTATGAACTACAATTCAAGTAGAGGTGAATTCATGAAAAAAGGTTTAGTATTATTTCCTTCATGGAGTCAACCGAAGATTTTGAGTTGTTTTTCTATTCTACTTATTGGTAGAAAGTCACCCAATTGGTACTGTAACGTGTACGCTTTTTAAATAGTTCATGGACAAGTCCGTTCTTACCACGATACCATCCATAATTCCAACCAGGCCCCATGTCCACATAAATAGCATTTGTAACGCCCAACTTTTTAAGCGCCGCTTTGAAATCGCCAAACTTCACATTTTTCTGAGATTGTACTACACACAAGCGATCACCAATTGAGCACAATGCTCTAAAGATATTCCGGTTAGCATCTGGCCTTATGGTAGGTTTCACAACTCCATCATGAATAATAAGTTCTTGTGCAAATCCCGCACCGCCATACTTTGCTGCCTCATCTAAAGCATAACTATAGTTCTTATAAAGAAAATCCCATTTACCATTGTAGAATACAAACGCTACTGTATTACGTTTGCATTTATATCCTTTGTAACGTTTGCCACTCGACACATGGTCACCTGCTATATTTTGATGCTTAAATACCTCTAGCAATTCGCCTGTATAAGCACCTGCTACCATTAGAATAACACTGCTATCCTGCTTCGTGGGCATAGTACCGCATACCAGGTCCACTCGTGAATACTTGGGATAGAGTATCATCATTCCCAAGGTATCAACTCGCTCCACAGGGATACTTGTTTTCTTTGGTGGAACTTCTTGTGAAAGATTGTCACTTGCACAACAAGTACACAAACAACATAATCCAGCAATTAATAATATTCCTTTATTTTTCATATAGATTTCTTATAACTCAAAGCTTTTTCTTCCAACCGATACATTCATCTGTAGAAACTATACGCCACTTATATCTCTCTTAAAAGTCCGTATAATTGATTCGTATAACCTTACTCCCCTTTCGCGCCGTGAGTGACCAGATATTCTGGTACTTGTCATAAACACCGAGGGTGTAGGTTTGGGTTTGTGCGTCGTAGGTCCAATCCTTGTAGAATGAGGAAGTGGGGACTTTCTCGAGTTTGATAACGATGTCGTCCGCATAATCGGGACCGCAGAGCCAGTGGGTCTGACTCACTATTTCATACGGCGGGAGCGTAAGGTTGGGGATAGAGTCTATTTGAGGACTGCCGCCGATGTGACTTTGTTCAATCGTGAATCCATCCTTGCGGAGCCTCATTTCTACACTATTGCTCACGCATGCCCAGGTTGCTGAGTCAATCTGCTGCCAACGGGGATTGTCTAGTTCTTTACATTTTGCGCGGAAGCGATTTAACTGAACGTCGGTGAGGGAGTCGGTGAAGGTGAAATAGGACATAGTTCTCATTTCCCACGAATTTTCAGAACGCCCCTTGTAGGTAAACTCTGGGAAGTCTGCCATCTCCGTGAGTTCACAAATCTCCTCACGAGTTTCAAGCGTTTTTACTTTGGAAAAATTGTCAGCATCTATATAAAAAGCCAGTATAAACAATAGTAGAAATAACACTGGAAGCCAAATTGAAACACTCACGGGAGAGAGCAGCATGAGCGGGATAATCCATCTTTTCTTCTTCCCTTTCTTGCGGATTAAGATTGCCCAAAGTGGAGGGATTATCGCCCATAATAGGAACCATTTTAAGAAGTTCATTACCCGTTGAAATTTGGTTTTTTGCATAGTTGTATCTCTTCTAAAAAATTTTACTTCTTCAAGACTATCGCATCAATGTCCTTACAATAATTTCTGTCTAGATTATCCACAATCGCGGCCTGCTTGATGGCGGTGTTGGGAATGATGTGGTAGACCTTTAGGAAGCGCAACCAGATGGGGCAGTCGTAGACCGTGGGGATGACCTTCCAGCAACAGAAGGAGCCAAGGTAGATAATGGGTTTGCAACCGTATTCCTTTTCAAAGAGGGCGATGAGTTGCTCCAACTTGTCATTCAAATTGGTGGTGTTGCGAAAGTTGTTTCCATTCTCCTCCACATCAATCACGGGTATCAACTCCGAGGGGACGCTATCGTACACTCGTTTGAAATTCTCAAACTGTTCTTCAGCACTGACGTCCGTTCGGAAATAATGATAAAGTCCTACAAGCAGTCCATTCTCGTGCGCTCGCTTCGCATGCTTTTTGCACATCGGGTCGCGAAACGATTTTCCCTCTGTGGCCTTAATGTAACAGAACTTGATGTCCTTATCTGCTTTTATTTTCTGCCAATCCATACGGTTGTGGTGCGAGATATCTATGCCGTTAAACTCTGGCACGTAGGAGCATTTAAGGTACATTGCAACGAGTCCCACTAAGAGGAGGAGGAGCAAGGTCAAACGAGACCATGTTTTCTTCTTCATACTGTCTGAATATTTTTTATCAACTCATTAATTTTTGTTACAGATACAAAGTTTGTTATTTTCCCCTTCTAAACCAAAAACAAAGGAGTCCGCTGTATGAACTCCTTTGTCTATTGTATGAAATGTTACGGGGTTGCGTATTTATGCCCCTCATCATGCCTCTTTCTCGGGCAAAAACATGGCTATCGTTCCCCTACCTACAGATGCCGCGCACCTGTCGAAGAATCATCCAACGATGGAGGAGGATGAAGACCACGGCGATGCCTATGGCAAATCCCCAAAGGGGGAAGAGCGAGGCGAGTTGAAGGTCAGGTGAAATGACTGAGATAAAGTCGAAGAGGAAGGGGTAAACGAGACTTACGACGCCCGCCGCAAATCCCCACACTAAGGCATCGATACAGCCCACTAAGAGCAAGTAGGGAGCGGAGATTTTGCGAATGGAATAGCCCAACGAGAAGAGGTTGACAAACTTTTCCTTGTTCTTCTCAATCAACAACTGGATGCTAATCATGAGGAGGAAGAAGGCGAGCAACGAAACGATGCCTCCAATGCCTATTACGACCCAAAGAATGCCGTGAACAAGGGCTTGCAAACGGAGGGCTTCAGAATCGCCCTCCACCTTGTAGCCATTCTTTTTGAAATAGTCCAACAGGGCGCTATCGCCCTTGCCTGCTTTCGTTTCAAGGATGAGTCGCGAGGGGAGTTTCTTGGTCGTGGTTCCATACTTTTCATTGGCTTGTTGTAAGAACTTTTCGGGCACCAAAATGGTGTTCAAGCGGTCGGTATAGCCTACAATCTTGGCTTTGTAATGCGCACTCATGCCCTTTCCACTAATGCTAATGGCTAAGGGGAACTTCGACGTCAGCCCCTCGCTAATTTGTGGGAGTCCCTTGGTTTGGGCATAGACATAGTTATAGAGGTTCAAATAGCGCCGCGAGATGATGATGGGCACGGTTGTTGAGTTCAAGTCTGCGTTCCACACATTGGGGTTGTCGAAAGTCACATCAAGGAATTCTGTGGGTACGGACTCAAAGAAGAGGTCGGTCGAAATGCCGATATCTGCCAATCGGAAACTCCCTCGCAAGCCGAAGGTTGCCGCATTGAAGCGCCCTACCTGCGCCACGGATGGGTGCTCCTCCAATCGTGTGATTTCCCTTTCGGTAAAGGTGGGTTGTAGGCCGAGGAAGTTGGAGAGCGTCGTCAAGTTGCTGACGGGCTTACTGATGACCATGTAGCTCTCGTTGAGCAGTCCGTGCTCCTTATTCATGAAGCGGTCGAAGTCTTGATAGGCTTGGATGCCAAGAAGCACAATGATGCCCCCCAATAAGTTAGCCACGACAAACCCGCAGAGTTGCCACACACTGATGTTCTGCTTGAGCAACTTAAAGAGCAGTTTGATTTTCTGATTCATAGGAAGCTGTGGTAATTTACAATTTCAAGACTCTGTCGTACTCGTACGGCAAACGGTGGCCTATGGAGGTGACAATTACGGCAACGCCCTCTTGCTCTTGCCTGTGGCGGAGCATGTTGCCCATAAGTTGTGAGTTGGTGGCATCCAAGTGGCTAACGGGTTCGTCCAAGAGGAGAAAATCGGCGGGTTGCGCCAACAATCTGACGAAGGCCACGCGCTGTTGTTGCCCTATTGACAAGAGTCCACAGGGGCGGTCCAAACGGTCCTCAAGTCCAAGTGCGGAGAGGTGGGTGCGTATTTCCTGCTCCGTGAAATAGTCGGTCAATTGATTCTTGAGCATGACGTTCTCAACGGCCGTAAGTTCGGGGAATATGCGATGCTCTTGAAACATCATGCCGAGGCTCCGACAACGCATCTCACACCACATGGCTTCACTCATTTGGAGTTGCTCCCCCTGTGCGGTGTAGTACTCAATAGCCCCCACATAGTCCGTGCGAAGGCCGTAAAGGAAGGTGCAGAAGGACGACTTCCCACGCCCCGAGGCGGCTTCGATGAGGCATGACTCGCCACGTTTGAAGGTCAGCTCTTGGCCCCATACGTCAGTCGGTCCACCATCAGGAGGCGAACCGACAAACACGTTGGGAGTCACTTGATTCAATCGGATGATTTCTATCATGATCGTTTTTCTTGGAGAGGGGGCAAGGAGGAGGGGCAGCGCGCAATGCCGAAACGAACATTACGCTACCCCACAATCTCCTCTTTGCCCTCCCCGACGTTTACTATCTGACTTGTTTCGCAATGGCAAACTTGATGCAGATGTCCTTGATTTGCTTGAGGAATTCGGTATCCTTGTCGGTCATGGTTACAAGGAATTCTGCCTTTATCGGCTCATTCGTTTTTAGCACAAAGCTTTCAAACTTCTGCAACGTATTGGAAATGAGGTGCGCCTCCTTCGAGTCGCCATTTTTGCGAATCTCGCTCGCAAGCGAATTGCAATCAAGCGCTAAGCCATTCGTACCCTTCA
Organism: Alloprevotella sp.; assembly: GCA_045657925.1. Classification (GTDB taxonomy): domain Bacteria; phylum Bacteroidota; class Bacteroidia; order Bacteroidales; family Bacteroidaceae; genus Alloprevotella. The sequence continues at coordinate 41,550 of JAZOUA010000003.1, forward strand.
GCATGGAGAAAAGCGTGGCATTTTCCTCAAGGCTCTGACTGAAGCCCTTCAAGCTGTTTCCGGATGCGCATTGCTGGTAGAGATTTTCGGGCATGACGAACATTTTGCCATCGTCATAGCCAAAGTAATAGTCATAACCTTCACGCGTATAGTTCAATCCATCGCCGTCGTAGGTCGACCAATCGGGGCGCATGTTGACGCCAAGCGAATAGAGGTCGTTGCCCACCTTTTCTGCATGCTCATTCTCCTCCATAATCAGGGCTGCGATGAGGTCAAACAAGTCCTTATTGGCACATTCCGCCACGAGGATACCTTGAGGTTGTTGGCGATACCCATTTTTCACCACGGGAGTTGCACCAGCAATCACGTCGCCCTTGATGGAGCTGAGAAGCTCAAAGCCCACCTTTGCTTGAATGCCCTTCGACTGAAGCTCAGCGTTGACTTTGTCAAAGACTTGGTTCATCTGATTGGCGATTTCGCCCTTGAAGAAATCCTTCACTACGGCAAGGTCCTTCACGCTCAACTGAGCTGCCGCCCACGTCGTTTGGGGAAGGAACTTCGCAAGGTCGTTGCTGGGGTTGGCATAGATGTCGTTATACACCTTTTCGATTTCGTCACTGCCTACGAACTCTGTAGCCATCACCGCTTTCCCCTTTTCGAAGTTGAGGGTACTGATGAACTTCGCTTCCTTGAGCATTTCCCAGTCCATGCCCTCCAATTGGGGTTGAGCACCCTCCAGGAGGGTCACGATTTGTCCGTAGTCAATATAATACGCCACGTCAGCCTTCTTTTGGATAAAGTCGTTCAGTTCGTCCGACTTCCCTGCGCCATCTTTGGGCGTCATGTATTCCATAGCGTCCGCCGTACCGTTGGAAAAGGGGATAACCATTTTTTCAGCGTCAAAAGCCGCAATGGCGTTGCCCCTTTCGTCCTGAATCTTGTTGATGCCCTTTTGCTGAGTTAGGGTACAGTTCAGATTCATCTCGCGATCGGCAAGGAGGGTTGCCACGACGTTCTTCAGCTTTTCCTCATCGCTTACGGGAACGACGACAAGGCCACGCATTTGCTCCACGTTTTCCAACGCCACGTAGAGCTCCTTGCCGAGGTCGAGCCCTAAGTTTGAGGGATTGTCAAGCAATTCGCGCATGAGCGTGCGCGTGTCGCCTTGAAGCTCATTGATGCCGTTCTTCAGGAAGCCCGCCACTTGGGGGTCGGTCAACACCTCCGACTCGGTGAGGAGGTTGCCCACGTTCACCTTTGCCACTACTACCGAACTATCGGGAAGGACGTTCAAATAGTCGGGAGCTTTGCTACAACTAGCAAACATGACTAGACTTGCAACGAAGCCTGTCAACTTCAAATACATGTTTTTCATCATTTTCTCTTTTTTTAAAGATGAATATTTAAGTGTTTTTTTGGGGATTGCAAAAATGGGAAAAGGGTGCAGGGGATTTACGGGCTTTCCAATCTCGCATGCTTCAGCCCTACGCTCCTTTGTTGATGGTGCAAAGTTAAGCATTGCGAGTCCTTGCGTCCCAACTTTTCCCCCTCCGTTGTACGAACGCACCCGTTTTCTGTACGAACCCACCTTGAGCTTACCATTTTTTCATGAAGAATCGTTTAAGTATGCGGAGTTAGCCCCTACGTGGCTACTTCACCATCAGCGGGCTGTTAGAATCGCATTTCATGACTATGCGCTACGTTTAACTTCCTATGGGCATTTAGAAAATCTTTTTGAATATTGATCGCAAAAGTGCGTCATAAAAAGTGGGCAATCTTCATTTTATTGAATGAGTTCTGTATAGCCTCATACCTACCCTCCCAACGCCGCAGAACCCGCCCCACCTATTTGCGGGAGAAGCTCCCTCGTCCTAATTTTCAGCCTCTCTACCATCCTCTCGCACCTCCCTATTTACTTTGTGATATGTGACAATTTGACATCGAAAAGGGCATAAGCCCCACCTTCAGCATCTATCTACACCACTCATAACCCATAGTTTTAACGCCGCGATTTGCAAAGCGTGACACGTGACAGCGTGACAAGAAAAAATGGGGTCGTAGGGCTTTGCCTGCACTCACCATCATCCCTCCGAAGGCAAGTAGCAAGGTAGAGGCGTAATGCTGTGAAGGCATCTAAGTATATAATACACCTATATAATTTATCTATATAAATATATTATACTATATAGGTATAACTATACAATATATAGTAGATACATACATTCGTCTCGAATAAAAATTGGACGAGTTAAAAACTCATCAAATAGTCCTTCAACATGCGGATAATCGAGATTTTCGACATTGTTGAATTTAGTCCTATTAAAATAGGTCTCGCAAGTGAGTTTTATCCGTCAATGAGATGTCGAGAAGTTGCAATGCTTCATAAGTTGAGCGTTTCTGTAGCATATCATGTTGGACGATAGTACAAGGCCATAAGTAGTAATGGGCACACCGATGGGTATGCGGACTGCGTTTCCTGTCGTACGCCAAAAACTCTTTATCTTAAGATATTGTTTGAGCCTTTTGAAAAACAACGCTACCCATCATCTTTTCTTATACAATACACTAATAATATATAATACACTTAACTATATAATAATCAATAATATATAGTTATAGTAAGTATATATTACACGTCTAAATATATAGAGAGAGCCTCCACCCCCACCCCATTTTTTCGTGTCACGCTGTCACGTGTCACGCTTTTGTGAGGAGAAAGGTATCCCATGCGGAAAAGGCCTTACCTGTGAATGGGGTGAAGGTGTATATTTCCCCAAAAAAGGGACATCTGAAATCCATGCGAACGGGAATCCCAATGGACGGGTGGGCATGCACTCTTAATTCCAACTAACTTCCACTCTCGCATTCCTAACTCCCAAAGATTTCTCCGCCCATTACGGATTACAATTCTTTCGAATGGATGATTACGGGGGATGTCGGAGAATCAGTTCGTCGATAAAGGCTTGAGTGCTCTTCGTCAGGAGAGGGGGAAGATTATTGTTTGGGGATTCAACAACAGGCAGGTTGTGGAGGGGAGGCGAGCGAAGGCCCTGCGCTATAAAAAAATAGCAACAGAGCATCTCTCTGCGCTTGAAGAGGGATGCTCTGCTCTGTGTTTTTTCGTGATGGGAGTTTACCCACGAGGGTTGGGGTGCGACAGGCGTTTTCGCGCTATTCCATTTCTACTCTTGACCATTCCGTAAACCTTGTACACTCAGCCACAATGACCCTTCCTTGGGTGTTGATGATGGACCATTTGTCCGTTTCGGTATCGACTTTCTGAACACAGGCAAGCCCGTCGGAGAATTCGTACACAACGTCATAAACACAAGGAACGACCTCCTCGCCCTTCATGTTGATGAAGCCATGTTTGTAGTTTTTCCCCACAACCGCAAGGCCCTCAGAGAAGCCCCACGCGTTGTCATAAATGCAGGGTACAACGGTTTCCCCGCTGGTGTTGACGAAGCCCCACTTGTCATCTTGACGTACCTTGGCAAAGCCTCCAGTGAAATCATAATCGCCCCATAAATAATCAGCACGATCACTATACATGCCGGCATCATAAATGAGAGGCACGACGAATTCGCCCTTCGTGTTGATAAAACCGCCTTTACCGTTGAGTTCAACACGGGCAAGCCCTTCGGAAAATTTTCGCGCATCATCATAAATGCAAGGGATGATCCCTTCGCCCTTCGTGTTGATATAGCCGAATTTGCCATTCTGACATACTACGGCAAGCCCTTCGGAGAAGCAGTACGCATCTTCATAAATGCAAGGAACAACCTCTTCGCCCTTCGTGTTGATATAGCCGTATTTGCCATTCTGACATACTACGGCAAGCCCTTCGGAGAATTTCGATGCATGTTCTGTATACATGCAAGCATCGTAATTGCAAGGCACAACGAGTTCCCCCCGAGTGTTGACAAACCCACTCTTTTCATTTTGTTCAACACGCACAAGGCCCACAGCAGAATTCAGCGACACAACGTCCCAATGGCAAGGCACGACGCGTTCACCCTTCGTGTTGATAAAGCCACTTTTGCCGTTTTGAGACACATAGGCAAGGCCGTCGGAGAAGGAGTTGACAACATCATAAATGCAATGCACGACCACCTCTCCCTTGGTGTTGATAAAGCCCCATTTGCCGTTTTTCTTGACACAGGCAAGGCCGTCAGAGAAAGCTTCCGCATCGTCATAAATGCAAGGCACGACCACCTCGCCCTTCGTGTTGACAAAGCCATATTTATCATGGAGCACCACACGGGCAAGACCTTCGGAGAAAGCATGTACCCGTTTAAACTGCTTATTAAATAGGGCCGTCCCCGCACTATTTGCGAAGTAACCAACGCCATCTGATGTATTCACCGCTATAATAAGCTTTTGAAGATTCTCCTTGATTCGTTCATTATTTCCGTAACAAGCGCACACCGTGGGCATGAGCATGCTGAGAAGGATGAGTTTGATGGATTTCATGACGGTATTATGTGTGACTATTTTTCAATTAAATTTTGACTTACCTTCGCAAAGGTAGCATAAAATTAGGACTCAACAAGGGGAAATCGGAGAAACGAGAAGCCGCGATATAAAAGAAACAAGAACAGAGCACCCCACTCATGCGCTTTGGAGGGATGCTCTGCTCTGTGTTTTTTTCGTGATGGAGTTTACCCACGATTATTGGGGTGTGACAGGTGTTTCCACGCTATCCACTTCAATTCTTGCCCAGCTATCAATGGATCCGCCAACACACTTTTCAACCACAACCGTTCCGTTCTTGTTGATAATACTGGAAGGAAGGTACATGCCGGTTCCCTTTGACACGACAGCGAGTCCATCTATGAACTCTGTTGCTAAGCCATAAATGCAAGGAATAACCAATTCACCCTTGGTGTTGATATAGCCTTGCAGGCCCTTTTGCATCACACAGGCAAGGCCGTCAGAGAATGAGCCTGCTGATTCATATATGAAGGGAATGGCCACTTCACCCTTCGTGTTGATAAACCCTGCTTTGCCGTTTTGACACACACTCGCAAGACCGTCGGAGAAGGGGTAAGCCATGTCGTACGTGCAAGGAACGACCAATTCGCCCTTCATGTTGATATAGCCGTATTTGCCGTTCTGACGTACTGCAGCTAAACCTTCAGAGAAATCCGTGGTTTCTTCATAGATGAAGGGAATGACCGTCTCACCCTTCTCATTCACATAGCCAGATTTGCCGTTTTGTTGGGCAAAGAAAAGGCCTTCGCAGTACCATCCCATCCAATCATAATTGATGGGTACAACCACTTCGCCCTTGGTGTTGATAACACCCCATTTGTCGTTCTGCTTCACAATAGCAAAGCCTTTCGAAAAACGACGGGCATCATCATACGTAAGGGGGATGACTTCTTCACCCTTGGTGTTGATATACCCCTTTTTACCACCAAAGACCCAATCGCCGGTTCCTACAATGGCAAGGCCTTCAGAGAATTCATCAGCCCCATCATATTTGCAGGGTACAACCAATTCGCCCTTAGTGTTGATATAGCCCCACTTGTTGTTGAGCATCACACGCGCCAACCCTTCAGAGAAAGGCCAAACTACTTCATACGTACAGGGAATAACGACCTCACCCTTCGTGTTGATAAAGCCCCTTTTGCCATTGAGTTCAACCCCGGCAAAGCCTTCAGAAAACCTATCTGCTCTGTTAAACTTTTTGGGGAACAATTCTTTGCCCAAACTATCTACATAATACGAATCACCCTTGGGAGGATTGACCGCAATAACGAGCTTCTTAGGCTTTTCGGGAATGGGTTCTTCACTCGACTTTGGGGCTTCACTACCACAGGCACACACACCGAGCGTCAGCATGCCGAGAAGCATGGATTGAAAGGATTTCATTGTTAAAATACAAAAAATAAAGTTAAACATCAATGTTTCTATATTTGCAAAAGTACGATATTTTTTTAGAATTTGACAAAGTCGGGCGGAAAGATTGGGGAATCGGTTGGCGTCGCTTTATTCAAGAGGTTTCACGATATAAAAAAAGAACAGAGCACCCCACTCATGCGCTTTGGAGGGATACTCTGTCGTTTGATTCTTGGAATGCGTGTGCAATTTCAACAGGGAAGTGCAGGCATTGCGTTCGGGCGTGCCATGCGTTTGGACTTGCCCATGGATTAGAATTGCATGTAGATAAAGGGTTGCACGTCGCTACTCTTGATTTGAATGACGAGGACAATCATGAGTAGGAATACGGCTATTTGTGCCCACAGAGGAGCGCGCGAAATGCGTCCGCCCAACTTGTCACCCCAAGAATCGGGGAGGAAGTGGAGCACGAAGCCGACCACGATGAGCGTCGTCACGAGAGGATAGCCCACAAGGAATTGGTCGATCGTTTCACCATGGAATTCGGTGAAGATTTTCGTGAGCATCGTTCGTGAAGCGTCGAACGTTGCGTTGGCAAAGAAGAGCCAACAGAGGCATACGACGTGGAACGTGAGCAAGATGGAGAGCACTTTGCGCCACCCCTTTGCGCAATAGTCCTTCGCGCGATGCATCTTTTCACGCCACCACTTATGAACCACTAAGGCTGCGCCATGGATGCTTCCCCAAACGATGAAGTTGAGCGAAGCGCCGTGCCAAAGTCCTCCAAGAAGCATGGTGAGGAAGAGGTTGAGATACATGCGCAACTTGCCCTTGCGATTGCCTCCGAGGGAGATGTAGAGATAATCGCGGAGCCATGACGAAAGCGAGATGTGCCAACGACGCCAGAACTCCGTGATGTTTACGCTCTGATAGGGCGAACGGAAGTTGGCGGGGATGTGGAAGCCGAGCCAAAGGGCAATGCCGATGGCCATGTCGCTATAGCCCGAGAAGTCGCAATAGAGCTTGAGCGCATAGCCGTAGATGCCTATGAGGTTCTCAAGGCCCGTATAGAGCGAGGGATCGTCGAAGATGCGATTGACGAAGTTCACACCGATATAGTCGGAGATGACAGCCTTCTTGAACAAGCCGATCATGATGAACCATAGTCCCATGCCGAACATTTCACGCGTCACCGTGAGGGGCTTGCGCACCTGTGGGAGAAAGTCGGTGGCACGAAGGATGGGGCCCGCCAAGAGCGTGGGGAAGAAGGACACGAAGAAGGCGAAGTCGAGGAAATTGCGACATGCCGTAAGCTTCCCACGATAGACGTCGATGACGTAGTTCATCGATTGGAAGGTGAAGAAGGAGATGCCCGCAGGAAGGAATATGTCAAGCGGTTGGAACGTTCCGCCCCACCAGGGGAGGATCATGGAGAGGGCAAAGTTGGTATATTTGAAATAGGCCAATTGGGAGAGCATGAGTACGACGGCAAGGCTCACCCACAACTTTTTGTGTCGGAGGCTTGAGGAGTTCTCAATGAAGCGACCTACGTAATAATTGCCCACGGTGATTAGCGCCAACAAGCAACAATAGGCTCCCGCGTTCTTATAATAAAAATAATAAGAGAACAGCGTGAGGTAGAAGAGTCGGACGCTCTGAGTGCGCTTTCCCGACAGGAGCGCATAGCCCGTAGAGAGCAACAAAAAGAGGAAGAGGAACAGCCCCGAATTGAAGAAGAGGGGTTGCGCCTCGTTGTAGACCAATAGGGATAGGAGTTTGTTGAAAATTTCAGTCATATAAGGGGGGATATGTCTTAATCATTCGTGAATAGTCGGCTTGCCGTGAGCAAGGATTCTCCCAAGAGGGTGCCTAGAATCGTGTAGCCCTCTTCCGTGAAGTGGACGCGGTCGCGATTCCAAATTCCCGTGTTGATGTAGTTTTCTGGAGCGTAAGAGCCACCTACGATTTCATAGAGATTCCAGAAGGCGAGGTTGTGGTCCTTAGCAAATTGACGTAGTACAGCCACACAGGATTCCGTCATGGGATTAGGCTTTCCCTTCAAGTATGCTCCAGGAGGTGCCGTCACGACGAAGCACGCCTCGGGGCACACGGTGCGAAGGTCGTTGAAGGCCGAGTTGATGTCGCTCATGTGGCGCTGGGCGTCATACTTGAGCGAGTGACACTCGTTCGTACCGAAGGAGATAATCACCAAGTGGGGGTTAATGCCCGCAATGCTATCGAGATTCTCGGGGTGGAGCCAACGTCGCATGGTGGCACCATTCTTAGCTAGGTATCCATAGCTCAAGCGGGGCACGGTGTCGTTGACCATTCCACTCCATTTGCCTTGCATTACCGCCGCCACGGAGTTGGGATAGGATTGGGCAAAGATGTGAGAGTCGCCCAAGTGCAACACGCGGAGGGGCTTTTTCTTGTCCTTCGCACGCTTGAAGAAAGGCTTCAGAGCTTCGGGGCGCTCCAGCAGATTGGGTCGCGTGTTATAGAAATTTTGAGGCACTTGAAAGAGGGCCTTGATTGTGTCGGAACGCGAATAGCTATAGGAAGAGAAGACGGGGGGAGGTGCCATCATCCCTAGCCCTCCAGCAAGGCAAAGTAGCGTGCTGAAAAGGCCGACACCAATAGCCCAACGGCGTATAGGGAGGGTGAGTTTATTTCTTTTCATGATGATACCTGTCAAATCCGGCAACGATGGCCTTATAGAAATAGTTGGCCAACGTTTTACCGCCTTCGTGAGTAATGTGAGTATAATCCTTGCGAGCCTCGGCAGGTTTCTTCTCCGTCAATTTGACAATACTTCCATCGCCTCCCATGGCTTCATAAAGATTCCAGAAGGCCACTTCGTTCAGCGCTGCTAATTGTTGCTGATATTGGATGAGCGCAAGGATGCCCTTCATCGTATGGAGTTCCCCCTTAATGCGAGTTTCGCGGTCGCTCACGCCAACAATGAGAATGGACGTCGTGGGGAAAGCTTTCTTAAAGCGTTCAATGACTTGGGACATACTCTTGACATAGAATTCGTACTTTGTCGTATTCTTTCCCGCTACGTTCAAACCATAATGGATGATGATTAAGTCGTAGGGACGCACCATTGCCATTTCGGCTAGATAGAGGGTATCCATGTTCAACAACTGAGAGCCTGAAGTTGAACGAAGCGCAAAATTATCAAGGGAGATTCCCCTCTTGCCCTCAACGGCTACGCCCAATCCTGTCACACTACGATTGGCCGAGGTTGCCCATCTTACATGGTTCATCTTGCCCTGTACGCTCACGGCTTCAACCGCGCCCGTGCCTTTCGTTTCGACCTTTTGCTCAATGCTATCATTCATTGTCACCGTAAAGGTCAATGGTTGTGCCGACTTGAGGTAGAAGGTTGACGTTTCAAACTGCTCAGCATGCTTGTGTTTATCCGTTGCACGCACATCAGTATAACAATAGCCCATGGGGTGAGCATAGGTTTGCGCTATACTTTGGCGCTTGCTCACAAATCCAACGGAGTCAATGGCTTGGTGGCGTTCCCAACCGCGATAGGATTGATTGACAGACTTGCGGAATCCGGGAGACTCGGGAGCGATGCTCATATAGCCTACGCCATGGCCACCATACTCCTGTTGGAGCAGTTCGCGCAAGTCGGCCGTAAGAATGTCGCCCTCAATAAACGAGTCGCCATAGTAAGCAATGCGAACGGGACGGCCCAACTTTTCACGCTCTTCCAAAGCCTTGTAAAAGCTTGACATGCCAAAGGGAGAACCTGCGCTATAATCTTCAATACACGTAACACCCTCAGGGCACTTGTATACCTCAACAACTTCCTGCGCTTCGGGAATGAGATTGAGATCCTCAACAAGAAGGTCGGAAGGATCAGAGGAGATAAGGTCGGAAAGGGGGTCAATAGCCTTTACCTCATAGCCAAGGATGGTGAACGTAGGCATAAATCTTAACCCTATCAGAATGACAATCACCCCTATGAGGAGAAGAGGTATGCGAAATAAATCTTTATTCATTTTTACTAGATATTCGAACCGCGTTTTTATCTGTTTTTACTTTTTCTAAATACTAACCAAGGAGTGCTTCCCGCCCACTTCGTATGGGGATAATCCTTTGGATTATGAATGTCAATGCGCTTGCCATTACGGTCGCGATAGAAGGAATAATCATAACCTCCCGTAATGTAAATTGCATCTGTAAACCCATATTCACGAAGGGCATCGGCAAAGCTCCACATGGTCTCCTTATGGCGTGAGGTGATGAAATAAAGCGTATTGTCCATTCGGGCAAGAGCACAACGCTCCACCTTGCCGTGAAGCTCAAATCGAGGGGGAAGTTCGCCATTGCTCACTAAAACAAATTGGCGGAAGTAATGTCCTCCTTGCTCCCTCACGTAATCCATAACCTCCTCACTTCGGGAAATCCCAATGACGCTATTAGCCCCGACCATAGCCATATAGCCTGGACGCGAGTCGTCCTCGGAATAAACCAATCCATCACTGATGAGCGAGCCTATATATCGACCATCGCGCGTAAAGTCGGAGGAGCGACAATAGAGATAGACGGAAGCGTCGGTTGTATCAGGCTCTTCAAACTCAATGCTCCCCTGCACTCCGTGAATGGCATAAATGTCTATCGCCACGCCAAGAATGCTATCGGTGGACATCTCCACATAAGCGGGCTCAGTAGAGGGTGCTTGTTGCAACTTCTGAATATTCTCGCTTGGAGTCACCGAGATGGACAAATCTAAATAATTATAAGAAGTCCACACCTTGTAGGCCATAATGGCACAAGCTATACTCAAGATGAAGACAATCACGAACAAGAGTAGCTTCGTGCGACTCTTGCGTAGTTGCTCGTGGTAGTGTTTTTTCTCCGCAGGGTCCTCCTCGCGCTCAATGATAATGATGGGCACTTCGGGAACTTCCTGCATGTCGTCTTTATAATCGTTATCTTTCATTTGAAGATCCTCCTTTCTCCTTTGCTAATATTTCCATAAGTTTAGTCAATGCTTCGCGCGACACTTTAATGGGTTGAATCTCTGTTTTTAACGATTGGCCCGTGAGCATCAGCATTTGCCTTTTTAAGTCGATGACAAAAACGTAACGCTTATTCACTATGAGGCTACGCCCTACACGCACAAAGGTATTATCCTGAAGTTGCTTAAAGATTTCTTCAAAATAATGCAGTTGAAAGGTCATCTTTCGGCTTCGTCCATTGGTCAGCATGACGTCGGAATAATTTCCGTCAGCACTCACATAAACTATTTCTGTTGTTCGGACGCGCACCATTTCCGTGCTCGTCATTATTTTTAACCACTCCATTTGTTTTCACTTTTTCTAGACTAAGTACACACGTTTTACGCGTTCACTAACCGAGGTGAGCACTTCGTAAGGTATTGTTTCAAGCCACTCGGCCAATTGAGCTACGGGCAGATGGTCTCCAAAGATTTCTACCGAATCGCCCTCACGACAAGGAATGTTTGTGACATCTATCATACAAACATCCATACAGATATTTCCCACATAAGGCGCGGGCTGACCGTTCACCAAGCAAACCCCTCTTCCATTGCCCATTCGTCGGTTAAGCCCATCGGCATATCCTATGGGGAGGGCGGCAATGCGCGAAGGGCGTTGGAGTGTGCCACGGCGGCTATAGCCCACGGTAGTAGTGGATGCCACTTCTCGAATTTGGAGTATGGTCGTTTTTAGAGAGGCTACATTATGAAGAGTGCGGTTATCCACCGGAGAAACTCCGTAAAGGCCAAGCCCTAAACGCACCATATCGAGGTGGAATTCAGGAAAGCGTTCAATGCCTGCGCTATTGCAAATGTGGCGTAACACCTTATGCTCAAAATGCGATTGTAAGTACAAACTTGCTGCATCAAACGTCTCAAATTGTTGGCGAGTATAGGCATCAAAATCCGCACTATCACTTCCGGCAAAATGCGAGAAGACGGAACGAGGCAAAAGTGCAGTTTGACTCTTCAAACGCAGAACGAGGCGCTCCATATCACGCTCGGGGTGGAATCCTAGGCGCGTCATCCCCGTGTCTAACTTTATATGTACGGGGAAATGCGTGATGCCTTCACGTTCGGCGGCACGAATCAGTGCTTCAAGAAGATTAAAGTTATATACCTCGGGTTCCAAACGATGCGTAAAGAGCGTTGCGAACGAACTCATTTCGGGATTCATCACAAAGATATTGCCCGTAATTCCTGCCGCACGGAGCTCCGCTCCTTCATCTGCCACGGCAACGGCCAAGTAGTCCACGCCTCTTTCCTGCAATGTCTTAGCTATTTCCACGGCTCCCGATCCGTATGCTGAAGCCTTTATCATGCACACCATCTTTGTCGGCTCTGAGAGCAATGAGCGGTAGTAGTTTAAGTTTTGCGCCACCGCCTCAAGGTTTACTTCAAGAGTGGTTTCATGAACCTTTTGCGACAGAGCCTCTGCGATGCGTTCAAAGCCTGCACGGCGTGAACCTTTTAGCAAAATCACATCGTTTTGAAGTTCGGAGAGCACGTCTGCCTCCATTAAGTCCTCCACCGAATTGAAGAAACGCTTCGGCAATGTGAAAAGCGAATGAGCCGCCGAGATTTCAGGACCTACACCTATCAAATAATCCACTCCACGACCGACAATCATTTGAACCACTCGCTCATAAAGTTCCTTGGGGGACACTCCCGTCTGCTCCATATCGCTTAATACGAGCACACGACGCTGAGCTGCAGTTTGTGCAAAGCGACGACTCGCAAAGTCAAGGGCTATGTCGAGCGAATTAACGTCGGAGTTATAACAATCGTTGATGACCATACATCCCCGCAAGCCTTGCTTTACCTCAAGGCGCATTGCCACGGGTTCAAGGCTAGACATTCCCGTTGCTATTGCTTCGGGAGAAAGTCCCAAGAGCAAACTTGCGGACAAACAATGTAGCGCATTTTGCAACGAAGCCGCATCAATAAAGGGTAAGCTGAAGGTATGCGTTGAGCCCTCGTAAGTATAGGCTATTTGAGTGGCATTTTCGTCAGTTTGAACGGTGCTTACCTGCACCATGGCCTCTGGCGCACCCTTCAACGACCATGCGAAGCGACGTCCTGCGTAGTTCATAGCTTCTACCCCACCCTTCACGACTTCATCATCAGCACAATAAATGAGCACCTCGGCATCCTTAAAGAGGGATAATTTCTCTAAGCATTTCTCCTCTTTGGTTGCAAAATTTTCCTGATGGGCTTCGCCAACATTGGTCATAATTCCTATCGTTGGTTGCACAATGGCACGCAATGCTTGCATCTCGCCCACCTGCGAAATTCCAGCTTCAAACAATCCGACCTCCGTTTGAGGCGTTAAAAGCCACAGAGAGAGGGGAACGCCTATTTGGGAATTGTAAGAACGGGGCGAACGCGTCACTCGGCGGTAAGGAGCAAGGATTTGGTAGAGCCACTCCTTGACGACGGTCTTACCATTCGAACCCGTTATGCCCACTACTGGCACTCCCAATTCCTCACGATGGCGTTCTGCCAAGCGTTGGAGGGCCTTCAGCGGACTCACGACCAACAAGAAGGTGGCGTCGGGGTAGTTTCGGTCGGCTTCGGGAGGAACCGTTCCTACGATGAAGCCACGCACTCCTCTTCTGTAAAGGTCGGCGATATAACGATGGCCGTCGCCCGTGCGGGTGCGTATCGCAAAGAACAGGGTGGACTCAGGAAAGGCCAACGAACGACTATCCGTCAACAACCAATCTACAACGCGATGCGCGGCGTTGCCATATATGCGTGCACCTATAAGGGTGGCTATTTTTTCAAGGGTCATAGTTTTTAGGAAATATAATTCTGATTTTGAGCCATGAACGATGGTTTCAGCTTGCAGAGGCTTATCGTTCACGCCTCATCACTCAACCTCTTTTCGCTTTCAACAACTCACGCTTTGCCATGACTTTCTCAACGAAGGCTTTGTGAGCGTCCGAGTCGGGATTCATAGGGCGGTGAGCCAAATCGCGCTCCGTGCGTTCCCATTCCTGTGCAAAATTCAAGGCCTCGGGAGTGAATGCCCATGAGGTAAACTTTTGCCAAATGTACGAAACGGCCTGTTCGGAGGGGTGGAGCATATCTTCAGCATAAAAGCGATAGTCGCGAAGTTCATCAAGAAGTATTTCATAAGCGGGGAAATAGAACATCCGCCCCTCGGTGCTCACGGCTCGTTGTTCATGATTCATCAACTCATCAATCGCAAGGAGCAAGGTTGCCTTCGCACGCTGGTTTTCAACAAACCCATACTTTGCATAGCGATAAGGACTCACCGTGAACACCACCTTAAGCTTGGGATTCCAGGCATAAAGATGCTTCAAAAGCGCTTGCCAACGCTCAACGATTTCTGCCACCTTTAACGAGCGCTCTGTAAATTGCGACGCGGCTTCTTTATGGCAATTTCCCACGGCTCGCTCAGCGTGTTCGTACACACGATTCGTGCCAAAAGTGAGGCACAACACGTCAGCCTTACTTAACATTTCGTGTGCCGCTCTGAGGCGTTCTGCCACGCATTTTACACATGCATCCTTTTCCTTTGCCGAGAACTCGGTTGCGTGCAACCAACTGTGCCACATGCCGTCGCGACCTTGAAAGAACCAATCGTCCTTCACGTTGCCCTCCATCAAGGCTTCAAGCGCCAATGCAATACTTTCGGGATTGTAAAGCACTCCAAATGGATTGACTTCGACCTGAAGCCCTGCCCGCTGAAGCCGTCTGCCAATATGTGAAGCGAAACATGAGCCCAACATGAGGACACACGTTGAGGGCTCTATGTGAGGAGCTCGTTTGGGAAGTTCAACAGGCGTTAAAAGTTGCATCATGGGACTACGAATTCGGATAGACGTCAAACGTTGAAAGTCTCACTAAAGTGAGAAGCGAAATTTTGCATGCAAAATTACCCTAAAATCTGCACTTCTGCAAGGTTACTTTCGGCAAACACTCGCTACACTTCAGATTTTTGCGGTTTGGGAACCGAATAGCTACTTCGGGGCATCAGAACGTTAACTTTTGCCCTTCATAACTTTCATCTATATTCTCATAAATGCCGTCTGTTTGCTTTCAAGGGAAGCATGATGTAACTTTGCACTTGAAAAATGACTTGAAGAGTTGCTAACCTCTTCCGTCAATAAGCGCGGAGAGCGAGCTTCTCACCCTCAGTTCATGGTTCAAAATCCTTTAATCCCTTTCACCTTATTACCTAAAAACATTAAACTATGCCAACAATACACCTCAACTTAGCAGGCTTTAAACGCCGCATTGCAAATCCTGAAACCATGAAGCAGGATTGGACATTCTTGGGCTCTCGCCCTGCCGTCATTGACTTTTATGCCTCGTGGTGCGGTCCTTGTAAAGCGCTTTCACCCATCATTGACGAAGTGGCTCAACAATACGAAGGGCGCGTGGACATCTACAAGGTCAACGTTGACGAAGAGCCCGAATTGGCCGACGCCTTCAACATACGCTCTATCCCTACCCTCTATTTCATCCCCATGAGCGGAAAACCCCGAATGACGGTAGGCGGAATGACCAAGGCTGAATTAGTGAAGAACATCCAAAATCTGTAGGTGGCAAACGGAATGCCCCATTGACGCTTTCCTATCTCAAAAAATATTCAGCACCAAGCATTTAGCAACAGTGATTTAGTGACTCGCAACTAACTAATAATTTTTCGTAATCGTTAGTTAGTTTTTCAGCTCCCTCACTTTAGCAATGCGTTTGCAGGGGGCATTATAACAAGATGAAGCTAGAAGTCCACATTTCGGATTTCCAGCTTCATTATTCATAAGCGGCTCATGGGCGAGTCGTTAAGAATTATTGGGTCAAGTCAACCGCAGGGTCAGCATACTGCTTTTGGAGCTTGACCAGTTGTTTTTTGAGTTGCTTAGTGATTTTCTCCGTCCCAGGTTTCCCATAAATATTATGGAGTTGGTGTGGGTCGTTTTGTAGATCGTAGAGTTCCCACACATCAATGTCGTTATAAAAATGAATGAGCGTATAGCGGTCGGAGCGGACACCATAGTGACGCTTCACGGCATGCTCTGCGGGATACTCATGGAAGTGATAATAAAGGGCATTGCGCCAATTCTTGGGACTTTCGCCACGAAGCAGAGGAAGCATGCTCACACCGTGCATGTCCTTGGGCACGGGAATTCCACAAAGGTCGAGGAAAGTGGGGGCATAGTCAATGTTCTGCACCATTTGAGCAATATCGCCACGTGCGGAGAGCCCCTTGGGAAGGCGCATCACGAGGGGAGTGCGGAAGGATTCTTCGTACATGAAGCGCTTGTCAAACCATCCGTGTTCGCCCATGTAGAAGCCTTGGTCGGAAGTGTAGACCACAAGAGTATTTTCCAAGAGTCCTGCATCGCGAAGATAGTCAAGTGTGCGGCCAACATTGTCGTCAAGCGACTTCAACACCTTGGCATAATCGCGCATGTAGCGTTGGTACTTGTACTCCGTAAGAGCCTTGCCCGAAAGTTTGCGCGCACGAAAATCAATCGCAATAGAATCGTAGAATTGGTCGTAAATGGCGCGTTCACGCGAATCAAGGCGGCCAATCATAGAGAGATAGTTAGGCGTGAGGCGCGTTGTAACATTTGCATCCATCACTTTGACGTCGTATGCAAGGTCCATGTCATGATTGCTTGCGATACTCATTTCCTGAGCCTTAGCCGCAGGACGTCCTTCGTAGTTGTCGTAGAAAGTTTCGGGGATGGGGAATTCCTTATCCTCATACAAATGAAGATACTTCAACTCGGGAAGCCAATTTCGATGGCATGCCTTATGGTGGATAAAGAGGAGGAAGGGACGATTTTTGTCGCGCTTATGCTCCATCCAATCTATAGCCTTATCGGTCACGATATTGGTCATATAGCCATTGTGCTTCGTGCGCGAACCATCCATATTGATAAACTCGGGGTTGTAGTAGTCGCCCTGACCAGGAACAATGTTCCAAAAGTCAAATCCAGTAGGGTCGCTGATGAGGTGCCACTTACCAATCATTGCGGTTTGATAACCTGCCGCTTGGAAGAGCTTAGGCATCGTCTGCTGTGAACCATCAAAGACATCGTAAACATTGCTCGTAAAGCCGTTGGCGTGGCTGTGCTTACCCGTAAGCATACAAGCACGTGAGGGTCCCGAAAGGGAGTTTGCTACAAAGCTATTGACGAAGCGCACACCATCGTTGGCAATGCGGTCAAGGTTGGGCGTTTCTACATAACGATTGTCATAGCACGACATCATCTGTGCCGTGTGGTCGTCGGTCATGATATAGACCACATTATATTTCTCCTGCGCCGTAGCAGAGAGGGCAAGGAGAGAAAGGGGGAGATATGTTTTTCTCATGAGGAAAAATTAAAAAGGAGGACCGAGAGTCGGGGGCCAAAAGGGAAAAACCAAAGGAGAAAGGAGAAAGACCATGCGGAGCATTAATGCCCAAGCCTTTTCTCCTTTCTCCTTTCTAATATTTCATTTCACAAAGTGAATTACTTCTGTGTCATCTGATACACAACATCCATGATTTGCTTGCCGAGAGCATCAGCTTCTTCCATAGACTTCGCTTCTGAATAAACGCGGATGATAGGTTCTGTGTTAGACTTACGGAGGTGAACCCACTTGTCGGGGAAGTCAATCTTAACACCGTCGATATCAGTAACCTCTTCGTCCTTGTACATTTCCTTAACTTTCTGGAGTACAGCGTAGATGTCGGTAGTAGGATCAAGGTCGATACGATTCTTCGCAATGTAATACTTGGGGAATGAGTCGCGAAGTTCAGTAGCCTTCATACCTGTCTTAGCAAGGTAAGTGAGTATGAGAGCGATACCTACGAGGGCATCACGACCGCTATGTGAAGTGGGATAAATCACACCACCATTACCTTCACCACCGATTACAGCTCCAGTGGCCTTCATCTTAGTTACTACGTTAACTTCACCAACGGCAGCGGGAGTGTATGTGCAACCATACTTTTCAGTAACGTCGCGGAGAGCGCGAGTTGAAGAGAGGTTAGAAACGGTGTTACCAGGAGTGTGTTGGAGGATGTAGTCAGCAACGGCAACGAGAGTGTATTCTTCACCGAACATAGAACCATCTTCACACACCATAGCGAGGCGGTCAACGTCGGGGTCAACAACGAAACCAATGTCATGACGACCCTTACGCATAAGGTTGCGAATTTCTGTAAGGTGCTCCTTCAAGGGTTCGGGATTGTGAGCGAAGTCACCAGTTGGTTCTGCATTGAGGTGCGTTACCTGAGTTACGCCGAGCTGACCGAGGAGTTTGGGAATAATAACACCACCCACAGAGTTTACAGCGTCGAATGCAACAGAGAAGTGAGCGCGACGGATGGCTTCAACGTCAACGAGTTCGAGCTCCTTAACGTGGTCGATGTGGCGTTGGTCATAGTAGAAGTTCTGAGTGTAGTGACCGAGATTGTCTACATCAGCAAAATCAAAGTTGCAGTTATTAGCGAGGCGCACCACTTCAGCTGCTTCTTCGGGGGGAAGGAATTCACCCTTTTCGTTGAGGAACTTGAGTGCGTTCCACTGACGGGGATTATGGCTCGCTGTGATAATGATACCACCTACAGCCTTTTCCATAGTTACTGCAAGCTCTGTAGTAGGAGTTGAAGCAAGACCAATGTTCACTACGTCAAAGCCCATACCCATAAGAGTACCGCAAACTGTCTGACATACCATTTCGCCAGAAATACGTGCGTCACGACCTACAACGATTTTCTTACGATAAGTACCCACGTGCTTTTCACGAAGACAAGCATAAGCAGATACTGACTTTGCAATTTCAATGGGATTCAAGGTATCTCCGGGACGACCACCGATGGTACCACGGAAACCTGAGATGGATTTAATAAGTGTCATAATTGTATAGAAATAAAGTTGTGTTCACGGTTGAATGAGATGCTACATCTCGCAATGATATCACAGAGAGGCATCCCCCTAAGGAAGATACTTACACACGGATATGCAATGAGGGTGCAGTCCTTTTCAAGTAGCAAAGTTAAGAACTACAGTTGAATTGCAAAACTAAAATGTCAAAAAAGTATAAATTCAAGTGCCGAAAATATGGTTTTTACCCTCTGTTTAGGGTCAGGCAAAGAATTCTGGGTAAATTTGCTTGCCTTTTTTGGGGGAAGAGGCCACCTTTCTATATTTTCCCTCAGCCCATTTTTTATTACTTATTAGTTATACAACAACTATGCACAAGGTATCGGAAAACCCTTTCAAAAACCGAGCAACTTCTAACACTCCTTTGATGTTAGTGACGGCAGTTTTTGCCACGCTCTATCTCGTATCCAATGTTATGGCCGTAAAGGTAATCTGCTTTTTAGATTATCCCACTTTTGACGCGGGCACAATCACCTTCCCCTTTGCTTATATGTTGGGCGACGTACTCACCGAAATTTGGGGGTATCGCACGGCGAAGAAGGTTATTTGGATTACGTTTCTTTGTAACATTATTCTTGTAGCGTGCACACAGATTGGCGTATGGCTTCCTTCTCCTGACTATTTACAGGAAACGGCAAATGCCTACAATCACCTCTTTACTTACGTTCCGCGCATTGTGGTGGGTTCACTTGTGGGTTTCTTGCTTGGCGAACTCTCCAACGCCTGGATTATGGACTGGATGAAGCGCAAGACGGAAGGTAAATTCCTGTGGTTGCGCACCATTGGAAGTTCCATCATAGGCTACTTCTTCGACACCGTTCCCTTTGTGCTTATCGCCTTTGTGGGCATCGTCTCTACGCGTGACTTGCTCTTGATGTTGGCGACCCAATATGTGATGAAGTTAGGTATTGAAGCCTTCTTCGGTACGCCCATGGCTTACGCCGTAATTGCTTGGGTGAAGCGCTATATTGAAAGGAAGGAAAAATGGATCGCTACGCACTAATCCGCACGCACATGCCCCGTGAATTTGTGCTACTTCAAGGCACGGGATGCCGTTGGAAACGCTGCACCTTTTGTGATTACCACACGGACACGAGTGACAATCCCTATGCTACGAATGCCCCTGTGCTTGAAATGATTACGGGAGAGATGGGTGTATTGGACATTATCAATTCGGGGTCGGGAATAGAATTGGATGAGCAGACGTTAGAGCATATTGCGCGCGTCGTTCGTGAGAAGCAGATTCACACCCTATGGTTTGAGATGCACTATAGATACCGCCACCGCCTTGCGGAGTTTGCAAAGCGTTTCGCGCCTGCTACGGTGAAATTCAGATGTGGCATTGAGACTTTCTCCCCCGCCCTTCGGAAGACGTGGAACAAGGGTATCCCCGAGAGCGTCACGGCGGAGGACGTAGCACGCTATTTTCAGGGCGTTTGTCTGCTCTGCGGAACGGAGAACGACACGCGGGAGCGCATCCTTCAGGATATTGAAACGGCACGCCGCCACTTCGAATATTTCAGTATCAACTTCTTTTGTAACAACACGACGAGCGTCAGGGCGAATCCCGAACTCGCCCGTTGGTTTGCCACAGAAATCGCCCCCACTCTTGCCCACGAATCGGGCATAGAAATCCTAATGAACAACACCGACCTTGGCGTTGGCGACTGACGTAAATTTAATTGGGAGATAGTTCAAATTATTCAGCACTTAATTTGAATTATCTCCCAATTATTTTTAGCCATTTGAGGACTTCGCTAGAATAGGTTTCAAGCCATATTCCCCTTCTACTCCACAATCCTCTCCCATTTCTCACAAAGTTCATGTAGCGTAGGAAGCACTACATTCGCCCCCTCTCCCTCAAGGGCGACATTGGGCAGGGGCCCTGTGTTTACGGCTACGGTGAAGATGCCAGCCGCACGAGCGGAGCGCACTCCGAGAGGTGCGTTTTCTACAACTACTGCTTCGTTTGCCTCAACGCCAGCACGGTCGAGCGCCATGAGGTAAGGTTCGGGGTGAGGTTTGCCATGCTTAACATCCTTGCTCGAAATGATTCGCTCGGGGCGGAATATTCCAGGAAAATTCAGACGTAGACGTTCTAAGAGCGAAGGCTGTCCGCTACCTGTAACGACATAAAGCAGGAGTCCCTTAGCTTGAAGCTTCGTGAGGAGCTCCATAGCACCGGGCATCTGAGGAGCTTCTGGATATTTATTGAACTCCTGACATTTAGCCTCGTAGATGGCATCTATTTCCTGCTGAGTTGCATCGCGGCCATAAGTGCGTTGCATAAGCATGTTTATGGTTGAAAAGCCTGTACGACCTTCATTCATAAAGACTTCTTCGTAAGGTAGATTCAAGCCAAACTGCTTTGCCACGGTTTCCCATGACTTTGCGTGACCGGGCATGCTATCGAAAAGCACACCGTCCATATCGAAAAATACAGCGCGAATATTCTTCTTCATTGCGTCTTTAGCAAAAAAACAAAGGTTGAGCGCCGAACTCCTTCGACGCTCAAAACCACATATAATATTTAGATACGAGCCTTAATAGCTTCTGTCTGTGCTTCGTAGCCGGGCTTACCGAGAAGGGCAAACATGTTGCGCTTGTAATCTTCCACACCAGGCTGGTCGAAAGGATTCACACCGAGCACAAGGCCGCTGATACCGCAACCGATTTCAAAGAAGTAAATGAGCTGGCCAATGTTATAAGCATCCAACTTTGACATTGAAATGCGAATGTTGGGCACGCCACCATCAACGTGAGCGAGAAGCGTTCCGAGTTCTGCCATCTTGTTAACCTCGTCTACACGCTTGCCTTCAAGGAAGTTCAATCCATCGAGATTTTCATCATCGTGGGGGAAAAGAAGCTTGTGGCACTGTTCTTCAACAGAGATTACCGTTTCAAACACTGTGCGTTCGCCATCCTGAATCCACTGGCCCATTGAGTGGAGGTCGGTAGAGAAATCAACAGCTGCGGGGAAGATGCCCTTATGTTGCTTACCTTCACTTTCGCCATAAAGTTGCTTCCACCATTCATTCATATAATGGAGCTTGGGTTGATAGTTTACGAGGATTTCAATCTTCTTACCGCTTTGGTAAATCGCATTGCGCACAGCAGCATAAAGCGCCGCAGGATTTTCCATCATAGGAACGTCTGCGCCGCACTGCTTTTCCATATCAGCCGCACCTTGAACGAGGGCATCAATGTCAAATCCAGCACAAGCAATGGGAAGCAAACCAACGGGAGTAAGCACTGAGAAGCGACCACCAACGTTGTCAGGGATGCTGAAACTCTTATAGCCCTCCTTGTCGGCTGTTACACGAGCTGCACCCTTCTTAGCGTCAGTGATGGCAACGATAACCTTCTTTGCCATTTCCTTACCGCGCAGTTCTTCACACTGCTTCTTGAGCAAGCGGAATGCGAGAGCGGTTTCCGTAGTCGTACCTGACTTAGAAATATTAATTACACCGAACTTGCGGTTCTTAAGATATTCAGTAAGTTCGTAGAGATAGTCTTCACCAATGTTGTTGCCAGCAAAGAGGATTACGGGATTCTTACCATCGTTTGCAAGCCACTCAAAGCTATTACCGAGAGCTTCAATAATCGCACGTGCACCAAGATAGCTACCGCCGATACCCGCAACAACGATAGTGTCGCAATTTTCACGCAAAGTCTGAGCCGTCTGCTTGATATCAGCAAGATGTTCAGCCGTAATAGAAGAAGGAAGGTGGAGCCAACCTAAGAAATCATTACCCGCGCAAGTGCCAGCTTCAAGCGCCTGTTGTGCAGCCTTTACTTGGGGTTCGAGAGATGCTACCGCTTCTGCTGAAAGGAAGGGAGTAGCCTTTGAAATGTCAAGTTTAATCATAATCGTTATTGTGTTGTTATTTGAATATTAAGAAGAAAGAATAGCAACCATCGCATAGAAGCGAACGAAGCGGTCTTGACTATGCCATTACAACTCAACCGCTCTCTATTGGGGTGCAAATTTAAGGTAATTCATTTGATAATCAAAATAAAAGTCCACTGAATTTGTTCCATTGGCAAATGTGTGTTATTTTTGCAGTCAACATATAACGAACTTCAAACATGGAATACAAGAAGATATACGACCCAGAAGAAATTCAAGAACTCATTGAGTGGTTTGAAAAGCACCAGGACAAATTCCCCGACTCCATATATATAAATAGTGGCACATTTGTTAAAAACGTGCGCCATACGGCATCTATCTTTAAGGATATAGCAGCGAAAGTGGGTGCAAAGAAATTCTACGGAGGCCACATGCGCCAATTCTTCACCCTACGCGAAGAGATTATAAAGCATTGGGAGAAAGAGAAAAACGATGAACAATGAGCTTAAGCTCGGCGTTCATCGTTTTTTTGTACTCTATTCTATGATTCCACAAATAGCATTCCTTCTAACTCACCATCCGTCTCACTATAGATAACATGATGGGCACGCTTCAACTTCTCTTCCTCTGGCATTTGTAATGCCATCCATGCTAAAGCTTTTTCACGAGTAACCTTATCGCGTGCCATGACTCTGCGGATGCGTGTTTCTTGTGAAGCCGTAACGAGAATTACCCGGTCAACTAGGTGCTCAAATCCCGATTCGTAAAGCAAGGCACACTCCATAAAAACATTTTTATGCACTTTCTGTTGCGCTACAGCCCATTCCTGAAAAGCCTCAGCCACTCGAGGGTGAACAATAGCATCAACCTGTTCGGCATACTCCTTTCCTCGACAAAGATAAGCCGCTAAAACGGGCTTCTGCAAACGTCCTTCAGCATCATAAAGGTCATAGCCAACCAATTCACAGAGTTGGCGACGTACAACGTCTGAAGTGCGAATAATGCGCTTGGCTTCATCATCACAATAGAAGATTGGGTAACCAGCTTCTTGTAATTTGCGACAATAGAAGCTCTTTCCAGAACCGATACCTCCAGTTATTGCGTATGTCATTGCCCACTCGCTTTTTCAATTAAATACTCTACTTCATTCTGACTCAAACGCACACGAAGAGCTGATGCAGGTTGGCGTTCAATACGCAGAGGGCAAGTGTTTGCCGTAGCATCTTGTATATCGTTTGCATCAAGCACAAGCATAAAATCTTGCTCTGTCACATTGCGGAATTCCTTCATCCCTACCTGAAACGTTACATTTACCTTCATGGGGAAGGTGCGCAAGCAAACATCATTAGGAAAATTGAGTGGTTGAATGGGAAGTGAGAGCGTCTTTTCCACTAGGCGGTCAACCTCAACCGATAACTTCATCGTATCTGGCAAGAACTTAGCACCTTTTACCTCCTGCACTGCAACGGGTATCGTTACACTCTCCGTCAAATCAGCAATATGACACGGCACGGAGAAAGCAGCAGAGATAGTATCAAGTTGGCGATCCGTGGCATAAACAGTCACCTCCGTCGGTTGGAGGGACTGACTCACAACATAGTAACCATCAGCAGGGGTGAGTTTTCCCTGAAGGCGTGTTCCTACAGTCTTCTTTGTGCCATAGCTGTAAAAATATTCCAACGTATCGGGGAGCAAAGCGAGTAACTCTGTTGACGATTCAAAATTCTGCATGACACTACGCCTTACGTCTTCCTTCGGAACCCTTACGTAACAACTTGGGTTGGCATAGGCCGAGAAATCTACTTTAGCGGGTTGCACATCATGCAGATAGCGATAGTAGAAAAGCGAAGAGTTGCGATCGCGAAGCCTTATGCGAACTTGTTTAGGTAATGCCGTCGTAACGACAACATTATCGGGAACATTTTCCAATTCAAGCGGAATCGTTACTTCAACTGTGCTTGTTTCCTTGAATGCTTCGAAACACCAAAAAGCTGTAGAAAGCGTCAGAAAGAACAAAAAAGTCAAGAATGACTTGCTCTTCAAAAGAACTAAGACAGTCTTGACTTTTTCATGAATGAAGGCAAATATCTTCATCATGGGGAATACGGTTTTACTTGTTTCCGCCTACGGGAGTTGCAACAGGATTAATACCATCCTTGTGCACACGAATCTTAACACCCGAAGCCACTTCAAGAGTTACAACGCCGTCAACGTCTACGCTGCGAACTGTACCGTAAATACCGCCGATGGTAATCACTTCCTGACCTACAGTAAGAGAGTTGCGGAAATTCTGTGCTTCCTTCTGCTTCTTCTGTTGAGGACGAATCATAAAGAAGTACATAATAGCGAACATTACGACAAGCATGATAATCATGCTCCAACCACTACCCTGTTGAGCAGGTGCTGTGTTTAAAAATGCAAATAACATAGTTTCTTTTATAGTTTTATTTGTTTGTAAAAAATCGAGTTTTTCTGTTCTTCAACGAAGCATTTACTTGCGCTTACTAGAAACCTTCATCAACACGCGGTCCTTATATAACTTACGGCAAATCGCATCAAGTTGTCCGTTTACGAATGCACCACTGCGAGGAGTGCTATAAAGTTTCGCAATCTCAACATATTCGTTGATACTTACATTCAAGGGGATGTCCGAGAAGGAAAGGATTTCAGTCAACGCCGTCTGAATAATAACTTTATCCATGAGGGCAATGCGTTCAAAGTCCCACTTCAAACAGTTCGTACGGAGATGGCCGCACATTTCTTCGCCACGTTCAATGGTTTGACGGAAAAGTTGGTAGGCAAACTCGCGGTCCTCATCCGAAGAGAATTCAGGAAGCAAGGGCATATCGGGTTGCGACTCTCCGTTAAACTTTCCGAGCGTCTTGATTACAAATTGGTCTATAATCACTTTGTCATCGTTCCAATAAATGCTGTGATCCTCCAAAGTGCTTTCAAGCAATTCGTTGTCGAGAAGGAATTCCTTATAAAGGCTACGTATCAATTCACGATCTGCCTTGATGCTAAAGTCAGCCTTATGGATGTACTCGTGATAGATGGGCGATTCCGTAAAAGCCTTATAAATCTGCTTCATCAAGGCATCGTCCTCCAGCCATTCCTGCTTTTCGCGCTCCAGATAGTTCAGCAACGTCTCGTTCTCAGCCATCTTCTGCAAGAGTCTGTTTTCAGCCAAATACTTGTCAAGAAGCAGTTCGTCCGAAGCAACTCCCAAACGCTCTTCACGTGCAACGCGCGCCGCTTCACGGCGTTCTGCGGTGTGCTTTACTTGAACGAGAAGCGAAAGCAGGAACTTATAGAGTTCATAAGCCTTCATGAGGCTAAAGTCAAGTTCCTTCTCAGCCGCGTCGAGGGACTTATCTTCATTTTGAACGTAAGCATACACAAGCTGTACGACCTTTGTCCTTATGAGTTCACGATTAATCATTGTCTACTTCGTTTTATAAATCTCGGCAAAGATAATAATAAATATGGAAATTCTCTTGCGCCATCAGGCAAATTATACCCTACAACCGTCGAAAAGCATGCGCCACAAAGTTTTTTCTATAAAATATTGCACTTGCGCTTGGCAGTTCCGGAAAAACGTTGCAAATTCGCCACGGAAAAAATTTAATTCACTTTTGAAACAAATGAAGCAGATGAACGGAAAAGTTGAAAACGACATTCTCTTTAGCAAGTCAGTAAAGGCTGGTAAGCGAATTTATTACATTGACGTCAAGCGCGACCGTCACGATGAACTTTACCTCTCACTTACTGAAAGCAAGCGCATTAAGGAAGGTACGGAAGAATTGCGCCCCGTATTTGAAAAACACAAAATTTTCCTCTACCGCGAAGACCTTGAAAAGTTCCTCGAAGCTTTCACTGATGCAGCGCAGTTTGCTATTGAAAAGCAACCCGCTCAGCCTCGCTACTCACGTAATGACGAAAACCCCATCATCATTGAAGAGGAAGTAGAAGAAGCAACCTCTGAGACAGAAGTAGAAAAGAGCGAAGAAATCAAACTCGGCGAATTGGAATTTTAAATAGAAACAGAAAGTGCGTGAACTCAAATTCACGCACTTTTTTTATGCATTCAAGCGCCGAAAACTACCGTTTCATCCTCCGCATCTTCTGCTTAAAATTCTGCCAAAACATCACACCAGCGCTCGTAAGCCCCAGGGGAAATGACCACCATATTCCAACCAATCCCAAGTCGCACACGAAGCCTAGCAAATAAGCGGCAGGCAAAGATATAAGCACATAAGCAACAAAGGAGATTATCACCATTTCCCTTACTTCAGAGATGCCACGAAGCGCATTGGAAAAAGTGCATTGCAAGCCATCACCAAATTGATAAATGCAGAAAGGAATCACGAGCGAGGCTACCATAATTGCAACTTCATGATTGCTCGTAAACCACAGACCTATATCACTACGGAAGGTGAGCATCAGAATCGTCACACACACGGCCATCGCAAGAATAATCCGCAAGCCCGTCGCTACAGAGCGCCGCAGGTTCATGAGGTCGTGAGAGCCGTGGAAATTACTCACTCTAACTGTGATTGCCGCCGCCATTCCGTAATATAACATGAAGCCAAGCTGGCCTACTGTGAGCATGACTTGATGAGCCGCAAGTGCCAACGTACCAAGCCACCCCACCATAACGGCTGTCAGGCTAAACGAAGCTGTTTCCATCGTTATCTGGAGGGCTATGGGGAGGCCCATTCTATTGACTTCTTTAAAGTCTCCGCGATTAATCTTTGACCTCATAAACCCTTCACGATAAACGCGATAACGCGACGAGCAGAAAAAGTAAAGGGCAAAGCAAGCTACCATGACCACACGCGACACAAGCGTTGCCACTCCTGCCCCAAAAAGTCCCATTTCAGGAAGTCCTAGGTTTCCATAAATCAACAACCAGTTTCCGAGTATATTCAGCAGATTTCCGCCCAAAAGCATCCACATCGCTATACGTGTATCCGTTATGCCATCGGCAAACTGCTTGAAGGCATTGAAGAGCATAACAAACACGACAGAGACCAGCAGCACCAAGAAGTAAGGGCGCATCAACGGGAGCAATTCTTCGGGTTGCCCTAAGCGATGAAGGTTGAAATAAAGCACTCCCATTCCCACCGAAAGCAGAAGCGCCATTAAGAGATTGGCTAAGAGTCCGTTTTTCAAGCGCCCTCCTATCGCCTCCAAGTCATTCTGTCCGAACAAGCGACCTACGATGGGCGTCAAGCCGTAGGAAAAGCCCGTGGCAAACATAATTACGAGGTTGAACATATTGTTCACGAAGCTCGCAGCGGCAAGTTCATCAGTCCCATACTGCCCCACCATCAACGTGTCGGCCAAGCTCTGCACGATAATCCCCAGTTGTCCTACGACAATAGGGAGTCCTAATTTCAGCAACGCTCTGCTATGCGCGCCGTATGTCAGTAATTGCGTTGTCATATCCCTCTGATTTTCAGCCTTTACTTTAATGCAATAAACGAAGTCACTTATAGTTAAAATTAAGTCTCAAATAATTTAAATTAAGTCTCTTTTAGTTTTAATTAACCGTGAGTTAGTAATTGCTACTTAGGCTATCAGTTTAAAGGTACAAAGGTCGGAATAAATTTTGGAATCTCTGATTCTCCTGCGCTAAAAACCCATTATCCCATCTCTCTCAGGTAGCGCAAAGAAATCCTAACAAATGTTATTCCCTGCCAGAGAGGGCCTACATCTTAAATAATATTAGTATCTTTGCCTTGATTTGCACTTCACCATCCCGTTATGCGTAAATTTCCCCTCTTACTCTCCGTCCTATTGCTGAGCCTCGGTGTCAAGGCGCAGTGGCGCTTTGTTCCTGCTGACAGTATTGTCACTTGGGACAATGACGTCATGAACCTCAGAACAACAGCTTTGCAAGCCAGCGAGCAATTGCGCCCGCAACCCATTGGGGCTTCAACGGAGGAATTAAAGGAACTTCAAACGACTTGGGAGGGAATGCGACAGAAAGAGGCCTCGACCGAGCCCCCCTACTCAGCAGTCAATCGCTTCAACATGGCAGCCAAGTTACTTTCGCTGACTAGCGATGCTCAATACGCGCTCGACATGGAGCTACTGATTTACCATCCGCTACTTCAAAGCGCCATTGCCCCTGGCTTAAGCGCGGAAAAAGTGGTAACGGCTCAAACCCTGCTCAGTGCCCTTGGAACAATGATGGCAACGAAAGGGGATTCGCTCTACGTAAATTTCTATGCCAACGCAACGGCAATCATCGCCAACTGTGGCGGGGAATTTCAATTGGACCTCATTACGGGAATGCCCTTTCATGAACGCGTGAAGTTGCGCTTCGCCCGAATGTCAGCACCACAGGGCTTAAAACGAACAATTTGCATCCGCCTGCCCGAGGGAGAATGGAACGAAAGGACGCTTCCTATTTATTGCAATGGCCATGACACTCCCTACAAAGTAGAGAAAGGTTATGCCATCATCACCAACACGTGGCGTCAAGGCTTTGAAATTTATTTTGACTTGCCAAGTCCACTACTTCAAATGCGAGAAGCATCACATTAAAGCTTCATGACTTAAAAGATTATGCATCGCTTTCGACTCGTCCTCCTATGCCTGATGTGCTTTACCACATCCATTGTAGCACAAACCGTTATTGACCTCAATAACGGGGGAAGCGTGCGCGCAAAAACGCTGAACGATTACGACAAGGAGGCCTACATTAAAAGCGCGAAGGCCGACTCTACACGCTATGCCGACTGCTTGAAGCGCGCATTCAGTGCGCTACATTGCGATTCGTTATCCGAAGCAAAAACATACTTTAAGGAAGCCCTTAAGCTCCGACCCACGGCTGAGGGCAACTACATTGTAGAGCAACATTTGGGAGAAATTGCCGAAGTAGAAGGGCTACTGATTGAGGCCGAAGAACATTACACCCAGGCCTTAAAGCAAAAACCCGATTTTCATCGCATTCGTATGGCCAGAGCCGTCGTGGCGTTGCGCCTTCACCACTTTGCAGAAGCCCAAAATGATTGCGATGCCTTACTTGCCCTAACTCCGCCAAAGGAGGAACGTACCCGCCTGCTCTTTATTCGCGCTTCGGCATTCATGGGCATGCGACGTGGACAGGAAGCACGCAAAGATTTAGAAGCCCTCTGCCTGCTCGACCCCACGAATGAGAATGCTCCCATAATGCTCGCCTTATCCTTGCACGACGAAGGACGTTCGAAGGAAGCATTAGAGCGACTCACCCTTCACCTTGGGGTAAACAAAGAGAATGTTGACGCACTCGCCCTACGTGCAACAATTTACGGAGCACTCAGCCTCCACGACCTTGCGCTAATAGATTATGACGAGGCGATACGCCTGACTCCCGAAAACGCCGACCTCTACTTGGAACGCGCGTCATGTCTTGAAAAGCTCGGCAAACGCTCAGCCGCCCAAAAAGACCGCTTGAAAGCTCGCGAGTTACGCAAATAAGCCTTAGCACAAAACATAACCGAACGGACATACTCTCACGACGTATTCATTGGAGCGAACCCACCAATAAACATTTACCTCAAACTCTAAAAAAACCAACTCCTACGTGAAACATCATATTCAACTTACACGCATCTGTTGTTGCCTCATTCTACTCTGTTGCAGTTTAACAAGCTTCGCTGTGCCACGCGAATATCGCGCCGTTTGGCTCACGACATATCTAAGCCTTGACTGGCCGAAGCAACCCGCCACTACCCCAGCTGGAGCTGAACGACAAAAGGAAGAACTCCGACACATGCTTGACCAATACGTAGCCGCCAATATCAATACCGTATTCGTACAAGCCCGTATGCGTTCTACGACTGCCTATCGTTCAAAGTATGAACCATGGGACGAAGCTTTCACGGGCTCTCCCGGAAAGGAACCACTCTACGACCCCTTGGCTTTTGCCGTTGAGGAATGCCACAAGCGCGGATTGGAATGTCACGCGTGGGTCGTTTCATTCCCGATATGCAAAGTGCCTACAGAAAAAGCCTTGGGAAGCCGCGCCTTACCCCGTAAGCGTCCTGAATTATGCCAACGTTGTAATGACCTATGGATGATGGATCCTGGTGTGCCCGGAACGGCGGATTATTTAGCAACAATCTGTAAAGAAATTGTTGAAAACTATGACGTTGACGGCATTCACCTTGACTACATTCGCTATCCCGAAAAGACCATTCCCTTTAACGACACCAAAACCTACAACAAGTACGGCAGAAAACAGAACAAAGCAAAGTGGCGCAGGGACAACGTAACACGTTGTGTGAAAGCCATAAATACGGCCATCAAGTCGGTACGTCCGTGGGTGAGACTCTCATGCGCCCCCATTGGAAAGTATAAGGACCTACCCCGCCAAAGTAGCTACGGATGGAATGCCTATGGCGCCGTACACCAAGAGGCACAAGAATGGCTACGAATGGGAATCATGGACGCCCTATTCCCAATGATGTACTTCGACGGAAAGCATTATTACCCCTTTGCCGTAGATTGGCAAGAGAATTGCCATGGTCGACCAGTAGCTCCAGGACTTGGCATTTACCTCCTAAATCGCCACTTGCAAAATTGGAGTCTTGAGGTTGTACGTCGCCAAATGAATGTAGCCCGCAATATAGGCATGGGCGGACAAGCCTTCTTCCGTTCAGAATTCCTATTGAACAATGAAAAGGGACTCTATGATTGGCTACAACGTGACTTCTACCGAGAACCAGCCATGACACCCGCCATGACCTGGGCAGACGATACGCCCCCAGCTTCGCCAAACGTACAAATCAGCCTGAGCGAGCATAGTGTCAACTTAAGTTGGAACGCCGTGAACGATGCGACTCCTATATATTATAATGTGTACCGCATCGACAATAAGAACGCATCTCCCAAACTTTTAGCACACAAACTACGCCAAACGACATTTAAGCACACGCCCTCCCTCCCCATCCTCTTGCACTCGCAATATGCAGTAACGGCTGTTGATGCTTATGGTAATGAATCTACACTCATCCCCATTAACACCATAAAAGTTACAGATACAGACTCCCTCACAACAGATGAAAAGGTAAAAAAAGCCTTGGAACACTTGTGTGTAAAAAAATAAAGTCGTAATTTTGCACCCGATTAGAGTCCAACGGGGCAAAACAAGCGAGTCAAAGGACTACGCCTCCTGGAAAAATCCGTTTAATATTTTATAATAATGTACGCAATCGTAGAGATTAACGGTCAGCAGTTTAAGGTGGAAGAAGGCAAGAAGCTCTTCGTTAACCACATTCAGAACGCAGAAAGCGGTCAGGCTGTTGAATTTGAAAAGGTGTTGTTGGTAGACAACGACGGTCAAGTAACTGTAGGCGCACCCGTAGTTGAAGGCGCCAAGGTAGTATGCGAAGTAATCGATCCCCTCGTAAAGGGCGACAAGGTGCTCGTTTTCCACAAGAAGCGCCGTAAAGGTTACCGCAAGTTGAATGGTTACCGTCATCAGTACACTCAGTTGACAATCAAAAACGTAATTGCTTAACCCCTTAAAAGTTTAGAAGAAAATGGCACATAAAAAAGGTGTTGGTAGTTCTAAGAACGGCCGTGAATCAGCTTCACAAAGATTAGGTGTTAAGATCTGGGGTGGTCAGACTTGCATCGCAGGTAACATCATCGTGCGTCAGCGCGGTACAGTTCACTACCCTGGTAAGAACGTTGGTATGGGTAGCGACCACACTCTCTTCGCACTCACAGACGGTGTAGTAACTTTCAAGCGCGGTCAGCGTGACCGTAGCGTTGTTAGCGTTGAGCCCAAGGCTTAATCACTAGTAAACAAAACTACAATAGGCAATCCTCCACAAAGAGGGTTGCCTATTTGCTTTTTACCACCTATCACAACACAAGATTACTCATATCAATCTTTTTTGTGCAAAAAAAGAGGATATCGTTTGGTTATATAACCAAATTACTCGTAACTTTGCACACAGAATACATGTGTGCGTATTTTTTTTAACAACCTCACACATATTACAACATTTTTACACCACCTTACTATGTCCATCTCTAAAACGCGTAACCGCCTTGTTGAATGCGCACGAGAACTTTTCGCACGCCAAGGATTTGAGGCAACCACAATGAACGACATTGCGGCAGCTTCAGGAAAGGGCAGACGCACTCTTTATACATACTTCAAAAATAAAGAAGAACTGTATGAAGCAGTCATTGCGTCGGAATTGGAAATACTATCTGAGAGATTGGATGAAACAGCCAATAAGATTATGTCTCCAGAAGAGAAAATCATTGGCATCATTTATACTCACCTCTCCGTCATCAAAGAAGTGGTAACACGCAATGGAACATTACGCGCAGAGTTCTTCCGCGACATCAGAACTGTAGAACGTGTCCGCAGAGCTTTTGATGAAGAAGAGCGCAACGTGTTACGTCAAATTCTCCAAGAAGGAGTTGAACGTAATATATTTAAAATT
The DNA here is from genome assembly GCA_045657925.1 of Alloprevotella sp. Taxonomy (GTDB): domain Bacteria; phylum Bacteroidota; class Bacteroidia; order Bacteroidales; family Bacteroidaceae; genus Alloprevotella. Next base: position 74,634 of record JAZOUA010000003.1, read on the forward strand.
GAAAGCATTCCTCTCGTTGCAGATATCATCCACTATGCTATTAAAGGAATGGAGGTACCCTATATTTATGACCGAGTGGCCAAAGGACTTTCAAATGAAGATAGCAAGAGAATCGTTTGCGACATTCTCAACAAAGTGCTTAAGTAAACACCTCCCAAAGAATATCAATTTATAAGAACAATAACAACCCTAACGAATAAAAATCAGTAAAATGGGACTTTTAACAGGTAAAACAGCCCTCATTACAGGCGCTGCACGCGGTATCGGTAAGGCTATCGCTATTAAATTCGCTCAAGAAGGTGCTAACATTGCATTCACAGACCTCGTGATTGACGAAAATGGCAAACAAACAGAAGCTGAAATCTCTGCACTTGGGGTTAAGTGCGTTGGTTATGCAAGCAACGCTGCTGACTTTGCTCAAACAGAAGAAGTTGTTAATGCAGTAAAGGAAGAATTTGGACAGATTGACATCCTCGTAAATAACGCAGGTATCACTAAGGATGGTCTTATGATGCGTATGTCAGAAGCTCAATGGGATGCAGTTATTGCAGTTAACCTTAAGTCTGCTTTCAACTTTATCCATGCTTGTACTCCCATCATGATGCGTCAACGTAGCGGTAACATTATCAACATGGCTTCCGTTGTTGGTGTACATGGTAATGCTGGCCAGAGCAACTACGCAGCATCAAAGGCTGGCCTTATTGCATTGGCTAAGAGTATCGCACAAGAACTTGGTTCTCGTGGCATCCGTGCAAATGCGATTGCTCCCGGTTTCATTGAAACTGCAATGACTGGTGCACTTCCCGAAGAAGTACGTAAGGAATGGTGCGCAAAGATACCTCTCCGCCGTGGTGGTCAAGTTGAAGATATCGCAAATGTTGCGACCTTCCTTGCTTCAGACCTCTCTAGCTATGTAACAGGTCAAGTATTGCAGGTTGATGGCGGCATGAATATGTAATATCTGACACATATAATATAGTGTACTTAAACAAAGACAGAGTCGGACACTATGAACAATCCGATTCTGTCTCTTTTATATCCCCTTATATAAGGAACAAACATGACTCCACTTTACGAAGACAATCATATTATTATTGTCAATAAAGCTGCAGGCGAAATCGTACAAGGTGACAAAACGGGTGACACTCCGCTGAGCGACCTTGTGAAAGCCTACTTAAAGGAAAAGTATGCAAAGCCAGGAGAAGTATTTCTCGGAGTTGTCCATAGGTTAGACCGACCTGTTAGTGGAGTCGTTGTTTTTGCCAAAACGAGTAAAGCTCTTTCACGCCTCAATGAGATGTTTAGAAAGGGCGAAGTACATAAAACCTACCATGCAATTATCCCTAAACTACCTTTTCTAACAAAATCAAGCACCCCAACCTTACTCACACACTACCTAACCCGCAACGAAAAACAAAATAAGGCTTACGCACACAAAAAAGAAATACAAGGAAGCAAGAAAGCCACACTGGATTTCCAGCAACTCCAGTCAAGTGACCGATATGCGTTGCTCCAGGTCAACCTTCACACAGGACGCCACCATCAAATCCGTTGCCAACTTGCGACAGCTTTAGCACCAATCAAAGGAGATTTAAAGTACGGCTCGCCACGCTCCAATCCAGATGGTAGCATTTGTTTACATGCTCGAAATGTAAATTTTATCCATCCTGTTTCTAAACAAGAAATTAACGTTTCTGCTCCTTACCCTTCATTACCGATTTGGAACGTTTTTAACCAATAATCAGTCTATTTTTCCAACTCTAACGCACAAAATAGGTTTTTATTGCTAAAAATAAAGCCAAAATGCGAGTTTTTCTACAAAAATATAGGAGTGTAATTGGGGAAATGCTTATATTTGCACCGAAATATTATGCGTAACTAGCTCAATATAGGAGTAAAGACGTAGTTTAATAAACGAAAACATAAACATTTTTTAATATCACTATTTACATTACAACTATGAAAAAGTTAATGTTGGCCCTTGCTTTTGCAGGTTTTGCAACAGCAACTACAGCACAGGAAAATGTACCTGTTAAGAAGCACAGTGTTGCTACTAATAGCTTCTGGTCTAACTGGTTTGTAAGTGCAGGCGGTTCTTATAACGCTTCTTACACTTCACAGGATGGTGACGTGAACGCTAACCCCTTCACTCACAAGCGTGGTACTTTCAGCGGTACGCTTGCTATTGGTAAGTGGTTTACTCCCGGTATCGGTTTGCGTACAGTTGGTGACGCTGGTTGGTTGAGAAACGTAAATTCAGACCTCCACTCTGAACACGGAACTCAGAAGTTCATCAACATCCACGAAGATGTTATGTTCAACCTCCACAACCTTATCGGGGGTTACAACGCTAAGCGCGTTTGGAGCGTTATCCCCTACGTTGGTTTCGGCTACTACCGCAACTGCTCTGCTGACTATTCTAACTTCGCTGCTCAGGTAGGTATCATCAACGACTTCCGTCTCAGCAAGCGTTTCTCTGCTTTCGCAGACTTGCAGCTCTTCGGTGGCGAACCTGAATTGATCGGTGAGCGCGGTAACAATCACGAAAGCCGCACTTCATTGCGCACTTGGGACAAGATGGCTAGCTTGAAGGTTGGTTTGACTTACCAGATTAGCAAGACTTGCACTTGGGAACACACACCCGACCTCGCTGCTATCATGGCAATGAACCAGGAACAGGTTGATGCAGTTAACGAACAGCTCGCTGCTGAACAGCAGGAAACAGAAAAGCTCCGCACTCTTCTCGCTCAGGCTGAAGCTAAGAAGCCCGAAGTTCGCGTAGTTAAGGAAGTTCAGTTCGTAGGTACTTCTGCTTCTGTATTCTTCAACACAGAATCAGCTCGCATCGCTTCTCGCAAGGACCTCGTAAACGTTAAGGAAATTGCAGAATACGCTAAGGAAAACGGCAAGACTCTCGTAGTTACAGGTTATGCTGACAGCAAGACTGGTGCAGCTACTTACAACCAGAAGCTTTCTCAGAAGCGTGCTGAAGCAGTTGCTAAGGAACTCGTTAAGATGGGTGTTTCTGAAGACAAGATCGTTGTTAAGGCAGAAGGTGGTGTAAACACAATCGCTCCTTACAGCTACAACCGTCGTGTAACAGTTAAGGTTCAGTAATCTATTACAACCTAAATAAGACTAGGAGTTGTATACTCAATCGAGTGTACAACTCCTATTTCTTTGTACGGTTATCACTACACATGTAAACCATAATAAAGTAATAATAATAATAACGACGTGTAAAAATGTAGAAGTTTCAACAACAAAAAACAAGGAGTCTAAACTTTTAGACTCCTTGTTTTTTCGTGCGACTTAATTGTATTATTCGCCAGCTACGATTGCACCTGAAGGACAAACGTCTGCGCAAGTACCGCAATCAACGCAAGAATTGGGGTCGATAGAATACTTTTCGCCTTCAGAGATTGCACCAGAGGGACATTCATCGATACAAGTACCGCAAGCGATACAGTCGTCAGTAATTACGTAAGCCATAATTGTAACTTTTTAAATGAGTGATTTGTTATATAAATATATTGTTATCATCTTTTGTACATGCAAAGATACACCGACCCGCCCAATAAACAAACTAAAACCTGTATTTTTTGAGTAACTTCCGAAAAGTTTTCTTGCCATCTCCCAGAATTGAGTTAATTTTGCAGAGAAAGATTGTGGAGTTCGATGTGTTGATAACAGAACACCCCGAACCACACATACACTGCCTCACTAATTTTAGCATCAAACTTATGAGACACCTTTTTATCCTCCTTGCCTTCATCTCCATAGGAATTTCTGCACAGGAACGTAAGGTACAGAATAAACCTTTCATTGACGAACGCCGTTTTCACTACGGCTTCTTCTTTGGAATCCACGACCAGGGCATTGAGTTTGAAAACAACAGCTATATAGACCCTATGACTGGGGCACAATGGAGTGTTGAGAATGACAAAATGAATCTTGGTTTTAGCGTCGGTGTGCTTGGTGATTGGCGTATCAATCGTTATGTAGCCTTACGTCTTCAACCATCTCTACATTTCGGTAGTAAGCATCTTAGCTTTTATGATCACGTCTCAGGCAAGAAAGAATCTCAGGACATGAAGTCTGCACTGATTTCACTCCCCGTAAACATTAAACTAGCAGGTCCACGTTATAACAATTATCGTCCCTATGTTATTGGCGGCATCAGTGCTAATTATGACCTAACAGCCAAGAAACACACTTTACTCCGCACTACCCCTATGTCCTTTTGCTTGGAAGCAGGCTTTGGATGCGATTTCTATCTCCCATTCTTCAAGATGATTCCTGAATTAAAGTTCAGCTTCGGCCTCAACGACATCTTAGAGAAAGACCGTAGCGACCTACTTGATTCTTCCCAACTTGTATATACACAAAGTGTAGACAAGGGCAAAATGAATATGGTGACACTGACGCTTTACTTTGAGTAGATGAGATAACCACTTTTATAAATTACATGAAAAAACGTTTCTTTGAACCTTACGTTGGCGCAAATTTTAATGAAGGTATCAATGGTAAGAAAGTGCTTGTAGTTGGTGCTAGCTTTTACTGTCCGCAAACATCTTGTCAGTTTCATCATGAATGCACAAATAGAGACAAGAAAGACAGTAGTACCTACAATTTTATCTGTCCAGAATATAACAAGACAGGCGAGACTTATCCACTCTCAAACACCCCTTCCTATGAATTGGACGAACAATACAAAACGTACAAGCGCTTTGCACAGGTAATGAGTTCATCTCTTACTGGCGAAGTGAATGAAAACTTTTACACCGATTTTTGGAATAAAGTTGCCTTCACCAATTTCGTTCAATATTTCCTTCCACATTGGAAAACCTTACATTCCGACTGTACTGATAGGGACTTAGAAGCACTCTGCGAAGTGATAGAAATGCTTCTTCCTGACATCGTAATCATTTGGGGAACCGTTACAAAATTTCCAATTATTGAGCACTTCTGCTATGACAGCGACAACAATAAAACGGACGGCTACCTCTACCATTCCAACGCATTTGGCGGAAAAGAAATAACGTTTCTCAACACCTATCACCCCTCTTACAGCTGTTTTTTAGACAATGGTTATTTAGAACGATATATTAAAGAGGCGTTTGACCACAAATAACGTGGCAGGTTTAAGCCTTTAGTTTTTAATAAATGGGTGCCCCACTCTTTTGATTTCGTGGGACACCCGTTTATTTTCTTTTCTTGCTTTTAATCCATGCGCACAGCCTTCGTTACATTTTCAATCTTACGTAAGGCTTCACATACCATATGAATATCATCAACATGGTAAACACCTAAGAGGAGGGTCCCTTCAAAGATGCCGTCGTTAGTCTTTAACGTTATCTCTTTGACAAGGAATTGCTGGAGCGACTCAAAACAATCGGCAATGCTATGGAGCACCCCCTTGGCATCAATGCCTCGAACGAAGATACGCGTATCAAAATAACGTTGTCGTCCTGTATTCCATGAACAAGCAATGATGTTATTTCCGTGACGTGTCTTATACTTCGTCGCTGTTTCACATTGACGGCGATGGATTTCCAATGTTCCATGCTCTGTTATGTAACCAAGGACATCATCTCCAGGAACAACATTACAACATGTACTAAATGTGCAATGCATCAAGTTTTCTTCATCAAGCGCTAAGACTTTTTTCTTATTCAACGACTTAACGAATTCACGTGTTTCAAGAGTAGCAACATCCTCCGTTGGTGTGATAGCCTCACTTTCCTTTGGTTTATTTAAGAATGTTAGGAATTTGCGCCATCCGTTGCTTTCATTCTTACCCGTCAAGCGATCGATGTCTACCTCTGTAAGCACCACTTGTTTTTCAGCTATAGCATAGAACAACTCATCACGAGTCTTCATCGCATATTGTCTACAGAGTTTCTCAACAACATTGGTGTTATAAGCTACATCATATTGCTCCAAGAATTCCTTTAGCAATTGCTCTCCCTTAGCTTCTTTTTCACGGCGCTCGCGACGTAAAATTGCTTGAATTTTTCCACGCGCCTTTGCGGAAGTAGCAAAGTTGAGCCATTCAGGCTGTACGTGTTGTGTCTTCGAAGTGAGAATTTCTATTTGGTCCCCACTCTTTAACTGGTAACTTAAAGGTTCAAGCTTGTGATTTACCTTCGCCCCAAAACAATGGCTACCAAGGAACGAGTGGATAGAGAATGCAAAGTCAAGCACTGTGCTACCCGCAGGCATCGTTTTAATCTCGCCCTTTGGAGTAAATACCAATATCTCACGCGCATAAAGATTTAACTTAATCGTATCCAGCAAATCGAGCGTATCAGGTTGGGGATCATCAAGAATTTCCTTGATTGAATTTAACCAAGTGTCTAACTCCGATGCATCATATTCCGAACCAGGCGCCTTATACTTCCAATGCGCAGCAAAACCTTGCTCAGCTATATCATCCATACGGTCTGAGCGAATCTGAACTTCAATCCACTTACCGTTACTACTCATAAAGGTATTGTGGAGCGCTTGATATCCATTTGCCTTCGGCGATGAAAGCCAATCACGGAAGCGTGTGGGATGCGGACGATAAATGCTTGTAAGCGCAGCATAGATGCGGAAACATTCATTAACCTCTTCTTCACGATTTTTAGGGGTGAAGACAATACGGATTGCCATGATATCGAAGACTTCTTCGAAAGAAACCTTCTTCGTCTGCATCTTCTTCCAAATAGAATACGGGCTTTTGATACGTGCCTTGATTGAATACTGACAACCCATCTTATCTAACGCCTCTCTAATAGGCGGAATAAAATTATTAAAGTTGTCATCGCGTTCTATTTGCGAATTCTCCAATTTCTGAAGAATATCCTGATAAGCCTCTGGATGCTCGTACTTAAAACTTAGGTTTTCAAGTTCCGTCTTAATTTTGTTTAGGCCTAAGCGGTCAGCGAGAGGAGCAAAAATGTATTGCGTTTCACCTGCAATCTTATATTGCTTGGACGGCAACATAGACTCAAGTGTACGCATGTTATGAACACGGTCGGAAATCTTAATCAAAATCACGCGTATGTCGTCACTCATCGTGAGCAAGAGTTTTTTAAATGTCTCTGCTTGTAATGATGCGCGATCTCCAAAAATCCCTCCCGAAATCTTTGTTACTCCCTCTACAATGTTTGCAACTTTAGGACCAAAGAGATTACATAAATCTTCATTAGTGTAATCTGTATCTTCTTCCACGTCATGAAGAAGGGCCGCACAGATAGAGGTCGAGCCTAAACCTATTTCTTCACAAGCCACTTGTGCAACGGCTATGGGGTGAAGAATATAAGGTTCTCCCGAACGACGACGCACTCCTTTATGAGCCTGCTTAGCAAAATTAAAAGCCTTCGTAATGATATCTACCTTACCTCGGTGATTCGAAGCAAGATAAGTATCTATAAGCTTTTGAAATGCCGCATTTATGAGGATTTCATCCTGTATTTCTTGCTGGGTTAAGGTTTTATCGGACATGGCTTTAATTTTGTAATGAGCACCGACAACTGAGATTTGTGAAATTTCTACCTCAGATGTTACAAGTGCTACTGATAACTAATTATAGTCCTTACTTTACGCGAAGACGTTTACCTGAACGAATATTATTACTCTTGAGTCCGTTCAAACGTTTGATCTTTGCTACAGTCGTACCATTGCGTCTCGCTATAGCCCCCAACGTATCACCATTTCGCACAGTCACATAAACTGTTTTATTCTTTTTCTTCTCAGATTTTGCAGCCTTCTTATTCTTTGCGTTCTTTTGAGACTTAGCTACCTTTGTCGTTGATGCTACTGTATTTGTTGAAGTGACAGTTGTATTTGCTGAAGTTGTCGCCTTATCTGCCACTTCAACTTCTGAACGACGCTTAAAGAAGTCCGAAGAACGGTGATTATATACACTATCACCAAAATCAATAAACGTCAACAATTTATCCTGTGGCAAGCGCAAAGCGTATGGCTTCACATTACCAGGGATAACATCCGTCTTAAACTGAGGATTCAACGCACGAATCGCCTCCTTGTCTATATTACAAAGCTCAGCAATCTGATCAAAGTGAAGACTTCTTGAAATCATCACAGTATCCGTAGCCACAGGATATGCCGTACGTAAAGGTTCTATCTGATGCTCACAATAATAGTACATTGCATAATTCGCAGCTATAAAGGCAGGCACATAGCCACGCGTTTCAGTTGGAAGGTAAGGATAAATCTTCCAATAGTCAGTAACACCACCAGCACGATGAATTGCCTTATTAACATTACCAGGACCACAATTGTAAGCTGCGATCACAAGATTCCAATCCTTATAAATTCCATAAAGATCTTTCAACAATCTCGCCGCGGCCCAAGTTGACTTAACGGGGTCTTGACGTTCATCGACGAGACTATTTACTTCAAGGCCATAATGCTGACCGGTAGCCAACATCATCTGCCAAAGGCCTACTGCTCCCGCTTTGCTACGAGCCGTAGGATTAAGGGCTGATTCAATTACGGGAAGATACTTCAACTCTAAAGGCAAACCATTCGCCTCAAGAGCTTCTTCAAATAAAGGTATATAGAAGTTACCCGCCGCCAAACAGAAACTAATCGTACGGCTATTGGGCCCTGTATAACGTTCAATAAACTTCTGAACAACGCTATTGTAAGGGAATTCCATAATAGCAGGAATACGACTCAAGCGATCGGCATAATCCTGAGGAGTCAAGTTTGACAAATAGGTAGAAGAATTAACGTTGACTTCAGGAAAGAGATATTGACGCGCATTCCATTGCATCATCAATGAGTCTACGCTCAACAACATCCCTTCAGGGAGTCCCACCTGTTCGTCTGCGCCAATTGCATCATCATGAATGGTAATAACTTCCGTATGTTGCGCCATGAGAGCACAACCTGCGGAAGAAGCAAATAACAATGTAAGTAATCTATTCTTAAAAGACATTTTAAAAGTTTTATCGGATGAGAGTTTTGAGTCTGAAAACCACAAACGAATTCCGACTCTACACTAGGAAGCGAAGCCTTCCCTAAATTAATTTAGAAGTTAAAGGAACATCCTACGCCATACGATTGTTGTTGCATACGCTTATCCTGCGGATTGGTATTGATTACCGTAGGCTCAAAGCGCATTGAGAGATCAGGGGTGATATCAAACTCTGAGAGTTGAGCATCTACGTATGCATCTATTACCGAGAGTAAGTATACACCTGCAAAACAGAAGACGGAAAGATCACGCCAACGGCGATAAGTGTTCTTTTTGTTCTTAAAGATTTCCTTATAGCGATCCTCACGACCTGTTATATCAAAGTTTGGCGGTAAGAAGTCCTTGTAGCTCTGCGTCGCAGGGTTATCGTCCATGATGTCGAGATACGCTTGCGAGTAGTCGCTATACATTTGTTGATTCCAAGTAAAGGCATATGTACATCCAAGGAATCCTCCGTAAACGAGAGGAAGCTTCCAATACTTGCGGTTGTAAATTTGTCCTGCTCCTGGAATCACGAGCGCCAACCAAAGAGCACGTTGCGGGTCGGGAACAAATTGTGCCTTCTTCAAGTCACGTTGTTGCTTCTTGAGTTTCTTTTCATCAAGGGGGAATTTCAAGTTGATTGTGTCTACCTTAATTGTATCCTCCAAAAAGGGAGAGTCTTTAAACAAGGAATCTAACTCGAGTTCCAGCTGTGCCTTCTTCAAGTCCAACGTATCAGTTTGCTCTATGGGGCGCACTTGAACGTCCATTAAGCGTGCTTGAGCTGAAACCGTCTGAAGGGCGAAACAAGAGAAGCAAAGAGTGATAAGCGTTAAAAGTCGTTTCATAATAGTGTGCAAGTCACTTAACCTCTCATTTTGTCGAAAAGTTCGATGATGCGTGTCAGTTCCTCTTCATTTTCAAAGGGGATGCTAATTTTTCCTTTACCTTGTTGCGAACAAGTCATCTGCACCTTTGTTTTAAAGAAGTCGGAGAGTTGTGTTTTTAACACCTTAAACTCTTCAGGAAGCAGCACCTTCTTGTCTTGAAGAGTGCGTTTGCCACTCTTCACTACTTCTCCGGCGTTGATTTGTGACACCATTTCTTCAATTTGGCGCACAGAATATCCCTTTTCGAGAACTTCCTTGAAGAATTTAACCTGCATTGCTGGATCTGCGAGCGACAAGAGGGCACGTGCATGACCTTTATCAATCTGACGGTTCTTAATTGCCATCTGTACTTGTGCTGGAAGTTTGAGTAAGCGGAGGGTGTTTGCAATTGTTGCACGATTTTTACCAATCTTCTCGCTCAACTCTTCTTGCTTCAGATTGTAACGTTCAATCAAGTGCTGATAAGCTAACGCTACTTCAATCGGATTAAGCTCTTCGCGCTGGATGTTTTCCACCAACGCCATTTGCATCATATTTTCATCGTCTGCAGTACGTATGTAAGCAGGGATACGCTGAAGCCCAGCCATCTGTGATGCACGCCAACGACGTTCGCCCGCAATAATTTGGTAACTATCATCGCTTAACTTACGAAGCGTGATGGGTTGGATAATACCAAAATTGCGAATAGAGTCAGCGAGTTCCTCCAAAGCTTTTTCGTCAAATTCTCGACGGGGTTGGTTCGGATTTGCTTCTATTTGCGAGATGGCCACTTCACTAATGGATGACGAACCGCTCGTTTCAACTTCTTCTTGAGTTGAAATAAGGGCATCCAAACCACGACCGAGGGCAGTATATTTCTTTTTGATTGCCATAAATACGGAAGTAAGGTTTACTATTGATTCTTACTAATAATTTCCTTTGCCAATGCCAAATGATTCTTCGCCCCTGTAGAGTCAGCATCATAAAGAATCACAGGTAAACCATGCGATGGCGCTTCTGAAAGTTTCACGTTACGCTGAATTACCGTTTTGAACACGAGTTCCTGGAAATGACGCTTCACTTCATCATAGATTTGGTTAGCAAGACGCAAGCGCGAATCATACATCGTCAGCAAGAAGCCTTCAATAGAGAGCGAAGGATTCGTCTTACGTTTGATGATACGAATCGTATCAAGCAATTTCGAAATACCTTCCAATGCAAAGTATTCACATTGTACGGGAATGATTACCGAATCTGCTGCTGTCAGCGCATTAACGACCATCAAGCCCAACGAGGGAGAGCAGTCGATAAGAATATAATCGTAATCCGCCTTAATCGGTTCCAAAACGTTCTTAAAGACACGCTCACGACTCTTAAAGTTCAGCATTTCAATTTCAGCGCCTACGAGATCTATGTGTGAAGGTATAATATCGAGATTTTCAATATCTGTTGTGTAGATAGCCTCACGCACATCAATCTTGTTCACCAAGCATTGGTAAATTGAAGCGTCAATTTGGCTCAAATCAACGCCCAACCCTGACGATGCATTCGCCTGGGGGTCGGCATCAATGAGCAACACTTTCTTCTCAAGTGTAGCTAAAGATGCGGCAAGGTTCATAGATGTGGTGGTCTTTCCCACACCACCTTTTTGGTTTACTAAAGCAATAATTTTTCCCATTCTTTTCAATTTAGGAGTGCTCCAAATTGTTGTCACATGGACACTTTTACGGATTTTGCAAAGTTACTTATTTTTTCTTATATGTATCCCTGCTTAAAGAATAAATTACTACTTTTGTCGGAAAATAAATTAGGCATAAGCCACATCTCCACTTTAAACAAGTTTAAAAGTGTGCTTTCAACATAACTTTTTCATACACGACATAAACTTTCTTTAAAAACATGCGTCCTCTCATACTCATCTCCAACGACGACGGTTACACCGCCAAAGGCATCAACTTTTTGATTGAAACACTCCGTCCCTACGCCGACCTTTACGTAATGGCTCCCGATGGTCCTCGTTCAGGTGGAAGTTGTGCAATAACATCTTCTGTTCCTTTACGTTATCGCACTATCCAAGAAGATGAAGGGCTCACTATTTGTGCTTGTTCGGGCACTCCTGCCGACTGCATTAAAGTGGCACTTAATGATGCCTTAACGCGTACGCCTGACCTTGTAATCGGAGGCATTAACCATGGCGACAATTCAGCAGTAAATGCCCACTATTCGGGCACGATGGGTGTATGTATGGAAGGCGCCATGTCGGGTTTCCCTTCTATTGCGTTTTCACTCGACAATCATAGTTCAAATGCAGATTTTACGCCCTTAAAATCTTACATTATTGACATCACTTTGAAGGTCTTGAAGGAGGGATTACCATCCTTCACGTGCCTTAACGTAAACTTTCCAAACACCACTGAATTTAAGGGGGTTAAAGTGTGTCGCATGGGCATAAGTCGCTGGGTTAAGGAGACCAATAAGTGCTTCCATCCAACGACGAAGCAACCCTATCTTTGGCTCGTGGGAAACCGCGAAAATTTAGAACCTGAAGCAACCGACACAGACATTTGGGCGCTTGAAAACAACTACGTTGCCGTCACTCCTGTCACACTTGACGTCACCGATTACGGACTTTTGAAAAAGCTTTCCTTTGAGTAAATACCCTCTTTGGGAAAGAGCAAAAACTAAGTCGAACTTAAGAAAAACTAAGTCTAACTTAGTTCAAATTAAGTGAGAGTTAATTTTAATTAAGTGAGACTTACTAACTCACGCTTACGAACATCTATTTTCCACCTCCGTACCATATTCTTATGAAATACTTTCTCATCGTAGGCGAAGCCAGTGGCGACCTCCATGCCGCCCACCTCATGCAGGCCATAAAGAACAACGACCCGCAAGCTGAATTCCGCTTCTACGGAGGCGATGAAATGCAACGCGTCGGGGGAACACTTCTGTGTCATTATAAGCACCTAGCCTACATGGGATTTATCCCTGTCCTACTCCACTTACGCACCATTCTTCGAGGCATGGCAAACTGCAAGAAACAAATTGCAGAGTGGCACCCCGATTGCGTTATCTTGGTGGATTACCCCGGATTTAACCTCAAAATTGCCAAGTTTGTAAAGGAGCAAAATATTTGCCCCGTTTATTATTACATATCTCCTAAAATTTGGGCTTGGAAGGAACACCGCATTAAGGACATCCGCGCCTACGTAGACCGACTCTTCTCCATCTTACCCTTTGAAGTTGATTTCTTTGAGGGGAAGCACAACTACCCCATTTCTTACGTCGGCAACCCTACGGTGGATGAAATCAGCGCATTCAAAGCATCTTATTCAGAAACAGTTGAAACCTTCTGTGCGAAAAACGACCTTTCGCCCGAGCGCCCCATTATTGCCCTTCTTGCGGGAAGTCGCAAGCAGGAGATCAAGGATAATCTTTGCATGATGTGCGAAGCCGCAATGACCTATGTAGAAAAGGGTTACCAACTCGTTTTAGCCGGAGCACCAGCTATAACACAAGAATTTTACGACCGCACACTCGCGCACCTCAATTGGCCAGCCGAGCGTCTACCCCGCATTGTAAGAGGACAAACTTACCCCCTACTCTCCCACGCTACGGCTGCTCTTGTAACATCAGGCACAGCTGCACTTGAAACCGCCCTTTTCCGCGTACCTCAAGTCGTTTGCTACTACACCCCCGTAGGAAAACTCATCTCCTTCCTCCGTCGCCACTTGCTCAAAGTAAAATACATCTCGCTCGTCAACCTTGTGGCCAACCGAGAAGTCGTTCCCGAACTCGTTGCAGACACGATGAACGTCCCCAACCTCCGCCACCACCTCACGGGAATCCTCCCCCTCGGCGACTTACGCGAAGCCCAACTCCAAGGATACGAAGAAATGGCAACATTACTCGGAGAGCCTGGAGCGCCCGAACGTGCAGCTAAAGAGATTGTGGAGCGCCTCAAAGGATAAGCAATACAGAATCTATCTATTCCCTCACCTCAGCCGATACGACTATCTTTCTAAAAAAAGGCAACTCTTTTTGTATCATTTTGTTTTTCTAAAAACAGCGCTGAATGTTTTGGAGGCATTACATTAATGCATATATTTGCAGTTGTTAACAATTCTAAAAACTTTATATTATGAAAAAGTATCTTGTATCTCTTTGCGCTGCGTTCGCAATGTTCTCAATGATTTCTTGTGGTAGTAAAAACGTTTCTATTGTTGCAGCAGAAGCATTCCTCGCTGATCCTACTGCGGAGAAATTCGAAGCTCTTACTGAGAGTTTTAAGGAATTAGACCAAGATGAAGCTTGGGAGTATCAGCAGTGGTTACTTCAACACCAAGATGAATTTACTGAAGCGACAACTAAGATGACAACTTCTAAATAAAAGAGACAGATTATTTAAAGGACAGACCGCCAGGTTTGTCCTTTTTTATTGCATACAAAAACTTTTTAATCAAAGGAATTATAACAAGAACAACTCGAATGATAGACTTAAAGCAAAATATCTACCCCTTAATGATATTGCCAATAACATTCTTCGTTAACAAACAAAAAAAGAGGACAAGCCGAAAATGCTCAGGCTTATCCTCTTGTAAAAAGATTGTCTATAACTTTTATACTATGTAGCGTTTTATGGTTAAAAGGAATAGATCCTAAATAAACATCCTATCGTCCCTATCGACCTTTGGAACGTAACGTCACGAGTGGCACCAACATTTCTTCGAGGGAGACTCCGCCGTGTTGAAACGTATTTTTATAATACTGAACGTAATGATTGTAGTTGTTGGGATAGGCAAAAAAGCGGTTGCCCGTAGCGAAGATATAGGTCGTTGATAGATTCGGTGCAGGGAGAGCGAGTCGCTTGGGTTCTTTTACCTCAAAGACTTCCTTGGGGTTGTAATTGAGGTTTTTACCGAGCTTATAGCGCAGGTTGGTATTCACATTTTTATCTCCCAAAACGCGTACGGCTTCATCTGCTCGGATGGAGCCGTGGTCGGTAGTAATAATAATGTCATAATCAAGGGAAGCAAGCCACTTGAAAAGTTCCTTCATGCTGGAATGACGGAACCATGACCGAGTAATGCTGCGATAAGCCGCTTCGGTAGAGGCCAATTCACGCACCATTCTTGACTCTGTGCGGGCATGGCTGAGAATGTCAATAAAGTTAATCACCATGACCGACAAAGGAGCAAGTGGCATACTGCGCACTCCCGAAAGGAATTTCTCGGCCGCCACAGAGTCGTTGAGCTTCGTATATGTAAACTCCTCCTTACGGCGCAATCGCTCAAGATGTGTGCGTATGAGCTGCTCTTCATTCAGATTCTTTCCTTCATCTTCCTCTTCGTCCACCCAAAGATGGGGATAACGCTCACGGATTTGGAGAGGCATAAGTCCGGAGAAGATGGCGTTGCGCGCATATTGCGTAGCGGTGGGGAGAATACTGAAATAGAGGTCTTCCTCCATATCAAAATCATCAGCAAGGTCCTGGCTGATAATGCGCCATTGGTCGTAGCGCAAATTGTCAAGCACCAGGAGCATCACCTTACGCCCATCGCGCAAACGGGGAAAGACGGCGTTGCGAAAAACGTCGGGCGAGAGCATGGGACGTTCCTCAGGATGCGCAATCCAATCCTCATAATTCTTGCGGATGAACTTTGCAAAGGCGGCATTTGCCTCCTGCTTCTGCATACTAAGCATTTCGCTCATCGCACCTTCGGTAGGCGCAAGTTCAAGTTCCCAATGCACAAGTTTGCGATATAGTTCCTTCCACTCCTCAGGCGAAAGGTTATCGCTAATCTGCATACCAATGCGCGAAAATTCCTGACGGTACGAAGTCTCTACTGCCTCGTGTTCAATCTCACGGCGGTGGATGTTTTTCTTCAAGGCAAGGAGTATCTGATTGGGATTTACCGGTTTAATAAGATAATCAGAAATTTTCGCCCCAATAGCTTGATTCATAATATCTTCAGCCTCATTCTTCGTCACCATAACTACGGGCACATTTGGTTGAATTTCCTTGATGCGCGCCAAGGTTTCGAGGCCACTAAGTCCAGGCATATTCTCATCAAGCAAGATAAGGTCAAAAGGCTGTTCGCGACAGATGTCAAGCGCATCCGTCCCGTTGGAACAAGTCGTTACTTCGTAGTCCTTGTTCTTGAGAAATATGATGTGGGCTTTGAGAAGATCGATTTCATCATCCACCCAGAGAAGTCGGCCGAGCATGGAAAAAAAGGTTAAAGGTTAAAAGGCTAAAGGAGAAAGTTTCGCAAACCATCATGCCAGCAAATTTTCTCCTTTTTCCTATCTCATTTTTTATTTCTTGTAATGTGCCTCAACCGCATTGGTCAAGTCGATAAAGTCTTGCACAGAGAGTTGTTCTGGACGCTTAGTAAGTAGCGGTTGAGCGAGGAATTCGGTGTGATCAATGCCACCTCCGAGTTCGTTATCCAATTGCGCAAAGAGGGGCTTGATAGAACCGCGCATCATCTTACGGCGTTGGTTGAATGTAGTCTTCACCACGCGGCGCAAGAGGCGTTCATCGCAACCACAATCAGCCACATCGTTGCGCGTCATGCGGATAACGGCGCTCTGCACTTTGGGGGGCGGGTTAAACACTCCGGGAGCAACGGTAAAGAGGTAGTCAACGTTGTACCACAATTGCACCAAGACGCTCAAAATGCCGTAAGCCTTCGTTCCTGGTTTTGCAGCCAGGCGTTCAGCTACTTCCTTCTGAATCATACCAGTACAGCAGGGTATCAAGTGACGGTAATCCAGCATCTTGAAGAAGATTTGGCTACTGATGTTATACGGATAATTGCCCGTAAGCACGAAGGGGCGACCCTCAAAAGTGTTTTCAAGGCGCATCTTCAGGAAGTCGTCTTCAATAATATTGGGTTCGAGCGCGGGGAAGTTTTCACGCAGGTAAGCCACACTCTCAAAGTCGATTTCAGCCACCTTCACTTCGCGCCCCTTTGGGAGCAGATATTGAGTAAGTACGCCCATACCAGGACCTACTTCAAGCACAGGAATATCAGGGCAAGCATCTACCGTATCAGCAATGGCTTTAGCCACACTTAAATCTTTCAGAAAGTGCTGACCAAGAAATTTTTTAGGACGTACGAGTTTCATATCATTTGTTTTTTCTATCTTTGTAAAATCTTGACTGCAAATTTAAATAATAAACTTGGATTTTGACGAAACTACTAGGCAATATATTAAAGACAACTCTGCCATTCGCCCTAGGAATAGGCATCTTGTGGTGGATGTATCGCGGTACGAATTGGGCTGATTTCTGGCATACCATTTCTTCTGAATTACACTGGGGATGGATGTTTATTTCATTGCTCTTCGGAATCGTGCCTCAGGTGTTTCGTGCCTTGCGTTGGCAAATGGCGTTGCGCCCCATGGGCGAAATAGCACGTTCGCGTACTTGCATTGACGCTATATTTCTTTCGTATGCCGCAAGCTTGGTCATTCCTCGCGTTGGAGAAGTCACACGTTGCGGAACGTTGAAAAAGATAGACGGAATCAGTTTCTCAAAATCCATCGGCACGGTTGTTACTGAGCGCCTCGTTGATTCGCTCATCATGCTCGTCATCGCAGCACTTGCTTTTTTCAGTCAGTTACCCGTATTCCTAAAATTCGTTGACGAAACGGGGGCCGACCTCCACTCGTTAGTCAACCGCTTTTCTAGCACGGGATATCTCGTTACGATTATCTGCGTCATCTTAGCCATTGCCATTTGCGCGAGCCTTTTGTTTCGCTACAAGATGTTTGCACAGGGTCGCGAAAAGGTGTTAGGCATTTGGGAGGGCATTAGTTCCTTGCGCCACGTAGAGCGTCCTTGGCTCTATTGGTTCTACTCCGTAGGCATTTGGGTGGGATATTTTCTACACTTCTACTTGGCTTTCTTCTGCTTCGACTTTACCTCGGACATCAATCCTTGGGCGGCGCTCTTGATTTTCAGTGTTGGTTCGTTTGCAGTGCTGGTTCCCACACCTAATGGCGCAGGCTCGTGGCACTTTGCGGTGAAGACAATGCTCGTTCTTTATGGCGTTGCCGAAGCTCCCGCCATCATGTTCGCCCTTGTGGTTCACACGATTCAAACGGGCTTAGTTGTCCTGCTCGGAGCTTGGGGATGGGCAGACTTAACCCAAGTTAAAGCTAAAGCGCCCGCTCCCGTTTAGGTTTAGAAGCCACTACACAAAGAGTCTTTCCTTACCCCAAAGACTTAGGACGGAATGACTCAAAACTATAAGTGAGTTAATTTAAAATATAAGTGAGTTAGTTCAAACTAAGTCTCTTTTAATTTTCATTATCTCCTTTTGACTCGAAAAAATAATATTCACTCAAAATAAAGATTTACTACTATGTCAGAAATTAGAAATCTTCAGCCCAAGGCGATTTGGGAGAACTTTTACCTCCTCACACAAGTGCCCCGCCCAAGCGGACACCTTGAAAAGATTCAGAAGTTCCTCCTTGATTGGGCAAAGGAAAAGGGCGTTGAAGCCCAGCTTGACGATGCGGGTAACGTCATTATGCGTAAGCCTGCGACTCCCGGCATGGAGGATTGCAAAATTGTTACGCTTCAAGGCCATATGGATATGGTGCCTCAGAAGACTCCTGAGTCGCCTCATAATTTTGAGACTGACCCCATTGAAACTTGGATTGATGGTGAGTGGGTAAAGGCTAAGAACACGACACTTGGCGCAGACGATGGTATGGCTGTGGCTACGATTATGGCTATCATGGAGGACAAAACGTTGAAGCATGGTCCCCTTGAAGGGTTCATCACTGCTGATGAAGAATCTACAATGGGCGGTGTGAATAACATGAGCGCCGACCTCTTAAAGGGTGAAATTCTTCTTAACCTTGACAACGAAACATTCGGAGAATTCATGATTGGTTCGGCAGGCGGTGTGAACCTTACTGCTTCGCTGGAATACAAGGAGGAAGAAGTTCCTGCGGGTGATGCAGCCGTAAAGATTGGTATCCATAACTTGCTCGGCGGTCACTCAGGTCTTGAAATCAATGAGGGTCGCGGCAATGCCAATAAGATGATGGCGCGCCTCGTTCAGGATGCTATTGCAAACTTTGAAGCACGTCTCGCTTCATGGCAGGGCGGTAATATGCGCAATGCAATTCCCCGTGATTGCGATGTAGTACTCACCATTCCCGCAGAAAATGTGGATGCGCTCAAGGAAGTTATTGACGAATGGTGCGAAACGTTCAAGGGAGAATATGGCTTCATTGAAAAGGCTTTGACGCTTGATATTGAAGACACCGACTTACCCTCTGCTCTCGTTCCCGAAGAAATTCAGGACAATCTCGTAAACGCTCTTTGCGCTTGCCATAACGGCGTGATGCGCTTCATCCCTGAAGTACCCAGCATCGTTGAAACTTCTTCTAACCTCGCAATTGTTGAAATCGGTGGCGGTAAGGTGATGTTCAAGGTGCTCGTTCGCTCTTCTCGAGACAGTATGCGCGACTGCTGTTCAGAAACGTTGGAAAGCGTATTCTCAATGGCTGGCATGAAGATTGAACTTGACGGTGCTTATCCCGCTTGGCAGCCTAACCCCGAAAGCGAAATCGTGGCGCTCATGAAGAATGTTTACAAGGAACTCTTTGGTGCAGACAGCAAGGTGCAGGTAATTCACGCAGGGCTTGAATGCGGTGTCATCGGAGCGAAGTATCCCAAGATGGATATGGTAAGCTTTGGTCCCACAATGCGTTCTCCTCACACCCCCAACGAACGTTGTTACATCCCCAGCGTAGAAAAGTATTGGCAATTCGTACTTACAACGTTGGAACGCACTCCAAAGAAGTAATAAATTTAGTAGATAAGTTCATAGTAGACGAGCAAACAAAATGGTTTGAGAAACACTCGTAAATTCCACTTTCCAACTCGTCTACTCGTACCTAAAAACTCGTACCTAATCTCTTTCTCTATGAACAAGAAACTTATTCTTGCTTCCCTCTTTTGCCTCGGCACATTTACTACTCAGGCACAGGTAAGCAACATCAATCCTGTTCCTCAGCAGGTTGAGAACCTTGCGGACTTCATGATTGACGCTCCCGCTGAATGGACAATCGTTACCGACAAGACGGTGACATCTTCTTATGCCCTTGATGCGCTCAACACAGCATCTCCCAAGGTGGTAGCCAAGGCTAAGTATAAAGTTACTATCGGCTGGGGTAATCAGAAGGCTGTTAAGAAGTACAAGAAACTCGTCCCCACTAAGGCTGAAGGTTATTACCTCAAAGTGACTGACAAGGAAATTGTTATTGCAGCTAAGGACGAACGCGGAGCCTTCTATGGCGTACAATCATTGCTCGCCATGATGAAGTACGGCAAGTTGCAGACTTGTGAAATCACCGACTTCCCTGACGTAGCTTTCCGTGGAGTTGTTGAAGGCTTCTACGGCACTCCCTGGAGTCAAGAAGACCGCCTTTCGCAGTTCGACTTCTACGCAAAGAACAAGATGAACGTTTACATCTATGGTCCTAAGGACGACCCCTATCACCGCGACAAGTGGCGCCAGCCTTATCCCGAAGAAGAGGCCGCACGTCTTAAAGTTCTTCTCGACGCAGCTCACAAGAATGGTGTAAACTTCTATTGGGCAATTCACCCTGGGGTTGACATCAAGTGGACTGAAGCTGACCGCGATGCTATGATGAACAAGCTCGAAGTAATGTATCAACTCGGTGTGCGTTCATTCGCAGTATTCTTTGATGACATTTGGGGAGAAGGCACAAAGGCAGACAAGCAGGCTGAACTTCTCAACTACATCAACACGAACTTCGTTAAGGCAAAGGGAGACATCAGTCCCCTCGTAATGTGCCCCACGGAGTACAACCGCAGTTGGGCAAACGAAAAGGGTGGTTACCTCCGCACTCTCGGTAGCGATATGGACAAGTCGGTTGAAATCATGTGGACAGGTAACACTGTTGTTCACACCATCGACAAAGAATCAATGCAGTGGATTAACGAACGCATTCAGCGTAAGGGTTACATTTGGTTGAATTTCCCCGTATCAGACTTCGTTCGCGACCACATTCTCCTCGGCCCCACCTACGGCAACGGCCTTGACATTGCAGAAGACCTTTCTGGTTTCGTAAGTAACCCCATGGAGCATGCTGAGTCTTCTAAGATTGCGCTCTACAGCATTGCCGATTACACTTGGAACATGGAAGCTTACGACTACATGTCAAGCTGGGATAAGGCGATTAAGGACCTCCTTCCCCAAAGTGCAGACGCACTTAAGATTTGGGCTTCCTTCAACGAGGACCTCGGTCCTAACGGCCACGGCTTCCGACGTGATGAAAGCCGCGAGCTTCAGCCCATCGCTAAGGCGGCGGTAAAGGGCGACAAGAATGCGATTGCGCAACTTTACGGCAAGTGTATGGAACTTGAATTGGCCATCAACCTCATTCTTGCTGACAAGACGAACCCCGCCCTCATTGTTGAACAACGTCCTTGGTTGGAATACGGCAAGCTCGTTGCTCAGTTCGGTATGAACGTTTGTGCTACTGCTATGACTAACCTTGACAAGGCTTCAGGCTTCGTTAACTTCGACAACCTCTACAAGGAGGCGCGCTCAATTCAGACACAGATGTACAACCTTGCGAACTCTGACATCCTTCACCCGCACCAACCCGGCATTAAGGTAGGTTCGCTCGTGCTCGTTCCTGCGCTCAATGAGATTTTTGCGAATACGGTGAACGCTTACAATGCGGCACATAACACGGCTTATAGCCCCATTTGCGAATATCAGCCCTACTCTATCTCTTCAACCGTGCCTCAGTTGGCGAAGTTGACAGTGACTGCTCGTGGTAACGACGTTCGTGTGAACGACGTGCTTGAAGTAGTAACATGGGCTCCTGGTGCTGAATTCGTCATCAACTCCGACCGCGCAGTGAGCATGCAAGGCATGGACTTCAACTTTGGCGTGAAGGGTGTGGCAGAAAGCTTCACACTTGAGCTTCAAGGCGAAGATGGCAATTGGCGCAAGGTGAGCCTCCTTCACTATTCGGCTGACGACACCGTTATCCACACAGGTGGCGAACTTACGGGCATGAAGGCTCAAAAGATTCGCATCACGAACACCTCTGGCAAGGAAGTTCAGGCTTACTTCAAGGGCTTCCGCTTCTCACGTCAGTAAGGCTTAATCAATGCACCCCGCATTGTGTAGGCTGTTCCTAAAACGCACATATGTCCGTTGGTCTACACCATACACACATATTATATATATAAATATAGGTAGCCTTTAGGGTGCATACCATCATTCAGACAAACGCTCCCACCTCGCTCTTGGGGTGGCGAGCATTTGTCTTTTTTAAAAAAGACACTTTTTAACCCCCATCCACTCTTAACTATTTCGGATTCATGATCAACCAGAAACCCCACTTTGCCCTGCTTGATGGGCTTCGCGGAGTCGCAGCTCTCGCCGTGCTGTGGTACCACGTAAACGAAGGCTTTGCCTTTGCCGAGGCCACCAATGGGGCTGGCGATGGCCTCATTCGCTCGTTCAACCATGGCTACCTTGCCGTCGACTTCTTCTTCATCCTTTCGGGCTTCGTCATTGCCTATGCCTACGACGATCGTTGGAATCAAGGACTCAGCGTCGGCAACTTCATCAAGCGGCGCCTCATTCGCCTTCACCCCATGCTCGTTGCGGGGGCTATCATTGGGGCTATAGCCTTCCTCGTTCAGGGTGGTGTCACGTGGAGCGGCGAGTCGGTGTCCATGGCAAGGGTGATGCTCTGCCTTGCGCTCACCTTCCTGTTCATTCCCTCCGTCCCAGGATGTGGTTATGAGGTTCGTGGCAATGGCGAAATGTTTCCGCTCAATGGGCCTTACTGGTCACTCTTTTTCGAATACATTGGCAACATTCTCTACGCCCTACTGTTGCGCCGCCTTTCGACGAAGGGCCTCGCCCTCTTGGTGACACTGCTCGGCAATGCCTACTTTTGGTTTGCCACATCGAACCTTTCGGGCTACGGGAGTCTTGGCATCGGTTGGACACTCGACGCGGTGAATTTTGGTGGCGGTTTGTTGCGCATGCTCTTCCCTTTCACGCTAGGCATGCTTCTTTCGCGCACGTTCAAGCCTCGCCCCATCCGTGGCGCTTTCTTGCTGTGTGCAGTGCTCCTCATTGCGCTCTTTGCCGTACCCTATGTTGAGGGTCTTCAACCGCTCTGCATGAACGGAGTGTTTGAGATGACGTGCATCATGCTCGTCTTTCCTGCCATCGTTTGGATTGCCGCCTCAGCCACAGATTGCACCGCACCAACCACACGCATTGCCACCTTCCTTGGCAACCTTTCCTATCCCCTCTATACGGTGCACTACCCCCTCATGTACCTCTTCTACGCAGGCCTCATTAGCAACGAGTACTACACGTTCACCTCCGCCCCATGGCAATCCCTCGCTGTTATGGCGGGAAGCATCCTCGTAGCTTACGTTCTAATGAAGTGGTACGATGCCCCCCTCCGCAAACGATTGAGCTAAATCCCTCACCGACTCTTATTCCCTCCATACTGAAATGACCGAGCCTCCCTCATTTGAGCTCGGTCTTTTTCTTGTTATTGACACGAGCTATCGACCTATAGATAATATCTGTTTGTTTTATCCGAAATGAGCTCGTAACTTTGCATCGTAAACAAGAAAGAAAGACAGATTTTAAGAACAATCAACAGACAAAACATAATTTCACAAATCATCCTCTGAAAGTTAAAGTATGTTTCGTTAAAGATTTATTAACTAAAAGTCTTTCAACCATCTTTAAGCATTCACTTACCTTTGCAACATCAAAAAAGGAAATAAAGAACACGAATTACGAAGAAAAGAAATAAAACAAACCAATTTTACTAATCTAAAAAAAAAGATTACTATGAAGACTTTATTTAGAAATTTGACCGTAACAGCATTCTGCTTTGCAGTTTCAGTATTAAACGCTAGCGCAGACAATGCAAAGCCCATCGCATTCAATCAGCTCCCCGCACAGGCACAGCAATTCGTTAAGCAACATTTTGCCGACAGCAAGGTTGTAGTCACTACTTTGGAGAACGAAATCTTAGACAAGAGCTACGACGTAGCACTTGAGAACGGAACAAAATTGGAATTCAACAACAAGGGAGAATGGACAGAAGTAACCTGCACTTCAGGATGCGTACCCTGCAAGGTCCTTCCCCAGGGCGTTACAAATTATCTTAAGGCTAACTTCCCCAAGGCTGAGGTAAAGAAAATCGAACGCGACAACGGACGCTATGAAGTTGAACTCCGTAACGGTACAGAAATCACCTTCAACAAAAAATTCCAGGTAACTGATATTGATCTTTAATTTGTAATGGTGCAGGAGGGGGAGAAATATTCACGGTTTGCGCCACTCCCCCATTCACCATTCACCTTTAACCTTACACCTTAATTTAATTCCATGAAAACCAAACATCATTTCCTCGCCCTCCTGCTTTTTGCAGTCCCGGCTATTTTTGTTTCGTGTGACGACGACGATCACAACTACGACTTTGTTACGGAAACCATCCACAACGCTTTCCAAAACCTTTACCCACAAATTCAGCCCTACGAGTGGGAGATTGACGGTCCTTACGTTAAGGCAGAGTTCGTAAAGGAATCCAAACACTACGAAGCGTGGTTCACGCCCACAGGCGAGTGGGTACGCACCGAAACTGATTATATCGGTGAACTCCCAGCTCCTGTTGCCACTACTCTTGCCACGCTCTATGCCGACTATCGAGTAGACGATGTTGATTGGGTAGAAACACCCACAGGCAACTTCTACGAAGTAGAGCTCGAAAAGGCTGGTACCCCCGACATCAAAGTTAAAATCGATCCAGACGGAACGGTCATTTCCTAACCGCCATATCATACATACTGAGAGTTAATTAATAGGCAAACGCCCCTTTATGCAGGCCTCCCCCATGCGAGAGGAATCCACTGCACAAAAGGGGTGTTTTGTTGCATTCAGAGGCCAGTAATATGAGGGAGAACTGGGAGATCTTGGAAGGGCGAACGGAAGAACGCAGTTAAGGGAATGAGGTACTCACAGATAAGAAAAATTAAGTGTGAGTTAGTTTAAACTAAAAGAGACTTAGTTTTACCTCAAACAGATATCCTTTTCATGAATCCGATCTTTTCAGACAGGAGATGTATGCATAAAAAAAGGAGGATGCACTCCCTTAAATGGTGGGGGTGCATCCTCTTCACTATTTCAACTATGACCTGCGCTTGGCGCTGTTATTTCTTAGCCTTGTCACACTTGGGTGCGTCACATTTCTTAGCGTCGTGCTTGTCACACTTCTTGTCGCAGTTCTGCTTCTTATCACAGGGCTTCTTGCAGTCCTTCTTCTTGTCACACATGCTGGGCTTCATGTCACAAGCCTTGCCATGCTTCATGCTGGGCTTGCCCATCATGGGGCGCTTGGCGGGGTGAGCGTTCTTCTTGGGACAGAAGATAACTTGAAGTTGCTTAGCGTTGAGCTTTGCCTTAAACTTCTTGAGGTAGGCACTCTTAACGTCGGCTATTTCGCCTTGAAGGGCAATTGAGCCTTCGAGCATCTTCATGATTTCAGCATCGGTACAAGATTTGCAGTCCTTCTTGCCCTTGGGGCAGTGCTTTGCGTGGAGGTCTGCCATCTTCTTCTGATATTCCGAGAAGAGAGGTTTGAACCACTGAGCTGTTGCATCGTCAAGTTTCATTTCCTGAACGAGGTGATCTGCACACTTGGCTGCCTTGTCGGCACATGCCTTAGGATTATCACACTTCTGAGCCTTCTGGGGCTGAGCAAATGTTGTTGCAGCGCTCATGGCGAGAACAACGAGAGAGAGCATTAATTTCTTCATAATTCATTAGCTTTTTGTGTTAGTAATGCGTCCAAGAGTCACAAAGGGGAAAAGGGAAGGAGGTTGTCAACCTTTAACCGTCTTTTGTAATCTTGATAGTGCAAATGTAGGTATTTCGTTTTAAATTAGCAATACCTTGATTCGGGATTTTAACCCTTCATTCGACGAATCCAGCCTTTTCATAGACAATCCGCGAAGCGCCTTACTGAATTTAAGATTCATTAAGAAGCGCTTCGCGGATTTTTAAAAGAATGAGGGGCGGGGGCCTGATAGCCTATCGAGTGGATTGGTGTAGGCAGTTCACTTACTTGCTAACAACTTAGAAATTCGGGCCACCGCCTCCCCAATGACCACCTCCAGGAAATCCCTGTGGGGGAGGACCTGCGGGAAAACCCTCACGATTGCCACCCTGTCGCTGACGGTTGAAGCGGGGCATAAAGAGGCTTTGCAACTGCTTAGGAGTAAGCTTTTCCTGGAACTTAAGGAAGTATGTGCGCTTCACAGCCACCTCCTCCTCTGCACGAGCGAAGCTATTAACGATAGATTCGAGAATCTCGGCGTCGTCAAGTTCCTTCTTATCATTTTGATACTTCTTGGCTACGACCATGAGCGCTAAATTGTATTCTTGATACAAGGGCTTGAACCATGCCGTCGTTTCATCGTCAAGCTTAAGTTCCTTCACCTTACGCTCTGTCATTTTCTCCAAACGCTCTGCTGCCTTTTCGCTGTTCGGTTCTTGAGCAAATGCCGTTCCCATAGTGAACACTGCGAGAAGGGCTAGGGTAAAAATCTTCTTCATAATCGTCGGAATATAATCTTTATATTATATTGTGTTGGTTTGCATTGCGGTTCCTTGGAAGTGTTACCCCAAATAACCAGGAACAAAATTAAGACCTTCCGTCACAATGGCAAAAAGAAACAGATGTTTTGAGTCTCCCCACTCGACCAATGGGAGTATTTTATAGACAAAACCACTCATAGCCCTCATGAATACCTCCATAAAAGAGGACTTAAAATTTGAACGTCACGAATTTCCGCAGTACTTTTGCACTATCATACTCGTTCATCTCACATTATGCACCTACAAATTATGATAAGAAGAAAGTTCCACATTCCCCTGCTCTCACTGCTCCTATTAGGCAGTAACATCCTCTGTTCTTGCTCCTCTGCAAACAGTACCTCATTCTCCTCCGTCGAGGTTGAAGAATTTGCAAAGGTTATTACGACACCTCACGTGCAATTGGTAGACGTGCGCACCCCCGAGGAATTTTCAGAAGGGAACATACCTTCAAGTATCAATATCGACATAAAGAACGACAATTTCATGGAGCGAGCTACCGCAGAACTCAAAAAAGCACACCCCGTTGCCGTCTATTGTAGAAGTGGCAGGCGCAGTAAAATCGCAGCCCAACAACTTCACGATGCAGGCTACATTGTTATCGAACTCAACTCAGGCTTCCTCGGCTGGAAAGAAGCTAACCGTTAACCTATAGTTTTCGTCTATCTCGTCATAGATAGCATCTGTTTGTTTATACCAAAACGGAGTCGTAATTTTGCATCGTAAACCTAACACACTTAGGTATGACAACAACTAAGATTACTAACAACGAAAAATATTTAAAACTATGGAAAAGTATCTTTGCACCGTTTGCGACTACGTTTATAACCCCGAAGTAGGCGATCCCGAAGCAGGCATCGCCCCTGGTACCACTTTTGAAGAACTCCCCGAGGATTGGGTATGCCCCCTCTGCGGAATGGGTAAGGAAGTTTTCGAGGTTACAGAATAAAGAAAAACATCTCTCCACCTCTTTAAGCATTGAAGTTAATTGAATGATGTGGGTGTGTCTGAACGTTATGTTTGGCACACTCACCTTTTTGTTTGTAGCTGTGACATTTTCAACCTTGGATACGTCAAGAATTTACAACTCAACATTACAAAAGACAGAGAAAAAACTCATTCCCCTTCATTAGTAAGACAAAAAAGAGGTTTCTCTTTACCTCAAAGTGCTCAAAAATAGTAACTTTGTGCAGAATTCGGAAATAACGAACATCCTATTAATATATAATATATTGTATATAGATATGGCAAACAATCTTTTGAAAGGTAAGCGCGGTATTATCTTTGGCGCGCTCAATGAACAGTCAATCGCTTGGAAAGTAGCTGAAAAGGCTGTTGAAGAAGGTGCAATCATTACTCTCAGTAATACTCCCATAGCATTGCGCATGGGCGAACTCGATGGTCTCTCTCAGAAGCTCAATGCTCCCGTAATCCCTGCGGATGCCACAAGCGTAGAAGACTTGAAGATGGTGTTTGAACAATCAATGGAATTACTCGGCGGCAAGATTGACTTCGTACTCCACTCTATCGGCATGAGCCCCAACGTACGTAAGCAACGCACTTACGATGACCTCGATTATAACTTCCTTGACAAGACACTTGACGTTTCTGCAATCTCTTTCCACAAGATGATGCAGGTAGCCAAGAAGATGGACGCTATCGCTGAATACGGCTCAATCATTGCCCTTTCATACGTTGCTGCTCAGCGCACATTCTTTGGTTACAACGATATGGCAGATGCAAAGAGCCTTCTTGAAAGTATTGCTCGTAGCTTCGGTTACATCTACGGCCGCGAAAAGCACGTTCGTGTCAACACGATTTCTCAGTCACCCACTCCTACAACTGCGGGTAACGGCGTAAAGGGTATGCACGACTTGATGTCGTTCGCCAACAAGATGTCTCCTCTTGGCAATGCCTCTGCTGACGATTGCGCAGACTACTGCGTAATGATGTTCTCTGACTACACACGCAAGGTGACAATGCAGAACCTCTATCACGATGGTGGTTTCTCAAGCATGGGTATGAGCCTTCGTGCCATGAATCAGTATTCTAAGGATACTGAAGCGTTTGAGGACGAAAACGGTAAGATTATTTACGGATAATACATTAGACTTTAGGTCTTTAAAGTCGTTAGAGTCTTTAAGGTCATTAGTGACTTTACAGATTCTAACGATTTTAAAGGCCTTTATTATTTTAATCACTCATGCTCACTCAAGCAAAAAAACTAATCAGTGACAACCAACCCGTTGCTGCCATAGCCCTGCTAACGCAAATACTTACGGAGAACCCTGAAAACAAGGAGGCGCTCTCCTTGCGTGCAGTAACGTTGGTGCAGATGGGACAAACGAAGGAGGCGCTCATAGATGTAGACACACTAATCACGCTTGAACCTACCCAACTTGCTTATTCCTTACTGCATGCAGATATTTTGGCAATCGACGGACAGATAGAAAATGCCATTGCCGCCTACCACAGCATCCTTGCTCAGAAACCCGAGGCTGGAAATGTAGTGCTCCGTCTCGGCAATCTGCTTCAGCAGACCAAGCGTTGGGAGGAAGCACTCAGCATCTACTCTAACACCCTCGAAATCCGCCCTGAGTTCGCCGAAGCCTACATGGCTCGTGGAGCAGTGAAGCATCACCTCAAGGACCTTGCCGGAGCGGCGGATGACCTAAAGCAGGCACTCACACTCAAGCCTAAATTGGCTGAGCAGTTTGAGGGGAGCGTAGCTACAATAGATAAAAAGAATTGCCACTAAGCGCTCGAAAAAACAACGAGATTTTAAACAAAAAAAGCGAGAATTAAGGTTAGCCTTAGTTCTCGCTTTAATATTCTTTTATCCTTTATGTCGGAGGACGATTATTCGTCTGCTATTCTTATCTGAACGAATCCGTCAGTAGCTTGATTTCAAGACTTGGAGAAATGCGCTCATATAAAATATTATAGACTGCATCCAAGATGGGCATGTTCACACGATAATGGCGATTGATATCCATCATACACTTCGTGCCGTAATAACCTTCGGCAATCATTTCCATTTCAATCTGCGCCGACTTCACCGAGTAGCCCTTACCTATCATCTGCCCGAACACTCGGTTGCGGGAGAAATTAGAGTAACCTGTCACAAGGAGGTCGCCCAAATATACACTATCGTAAACGTTTCGCTCAATGGGATAAACGGAGCGGAGGAAGCGGTTCATTTCCTGCACAGCATTTGCCATAAGCACTGATTGGAAATTGTCGCCATACTTCAAACCATTACATATCCCAGCTGCAATGGAATAAACATTTTTAAGTACGGAAGCATATTCTATACCTATTACGTCCTGGCTTGTCTTGGTCTTTACGTAGCTACTTGTAATCTTTTCTGCAAGCATCTGAGCCTTTACGTTATCCACGCATCCTACGGTGAGATACGTCAAACGCCCCAACGCAACTTCCTCTGCATGGCTAGGACCGCCGAGCACTCCGAGGTTATCCTCAGGAACGTTAAAGACTTGGCGGAAGTATTCCGTACAGACCAAATTTTCATCGGGCACTATACCCTTGATTGCTGTCACAACAAACTTGTTGTGGAGCTTCACCTTAAGTTTTTTAAGGTGATTCTTCAAGTAGGGTGATGGCGTTACGAAAATCAAGGTGTCACACGCACTAACGACCTCATTTATGTCACTTGAAAAGGTAATTCGTGAAATGTCGAAACGCACACTCGTCAAGTAAGAGGGATTGTGGCCATGACGTTTGAAATTGTCAATCGTGTCTTGGTTGCGCATGTACCAATGAATGTGTGGCGTGCGCTCCAAAAACATCTTCGCAATGGCTGTAGCCCAACTACCGCCACCCATAATTGCTATGTTTGTTCCCCATTCAACGTCACCAGCATTCAAGGATTGGCCATTTTCATTGGAGAAGAAAGAGAAGAAACGAGACATGTTTTTGAGGTTTTGAGGTTATAAGGTTTGAGGCTATAAGGTCGCGAGTTATTGTAAGAAAGGTTAGAAGACTTGCAACCTGCATAGTCCTAAAAACCTTTAAACGTAGCGACCTAAAACCTAACAACCTAATTTATACCCAAGCTTCAATTTCTGCCACACTGGGCTTTGTCACTTCAAGCTTATACTTCTTGATGACTTCGCCTATCTGTTGGTTAATCTTCTGAGGATTGCCACCTTCGAGGTCGGTTACGAGGTTGTAACCTACTTTGTGGAGAATGGGCACGAGTTCTGCGGGAATTCCCTTTTCAGCGAACTTCTCTGCCTTGTCACGCGCTACCTTCTTTTCGGGACGCATTTGGGGGAAGAAGAGCACTTCCTGAATTGTTGTTTGACCGGTCATCAACATTACGAGGCGGTCAATACCAATACCGATACCGCTTGTGGGAGGCATACCATATTGCAACGCACGGAGGAAGTCTTGGTCAATAATCATAGCCTCGTCATCTCCCTTATCGGCAAGGCGCATCTGCTCTTTGAAGCGTTCTTCCTGGTCAAGAGGATCATTAAGTTCAGAGTAAGCGTTTGCCAATTCCTTACCGTTCACCATAAGTTCAAAACGCTCTGTGAGTCCGGGCTTTGAACGGTGCATCTTAGTGAGGGGCGACATTTCTACGGGGTAATCCGTAATGAATGTAGGCTGAATGTATGTGCCTTCACAGAATTCGCCGAAAATCTCATCGATAAGTTTGCCCTTACCCATCGTTTCGTCGATTTCAAGGTTAAGTTTCTTGCATACTTCACGAATCTCGTCTTCGCTCATTCCGTTAAGGTAGTAGCCTGTCTTCTCCTTGATAGCATCGAGAATGGGAAGGCGGCGGTAAGGAGCCTTAAAGCTGATGGTCTTACCGTCAACAACGGTTTCTGTGCAACCATTTACAGCCACGCAAATCTTTTCAAGGAGCTGCTCAGTGAATGCCATCATCCAGTTATAGTCCTTATACTGAACGTAGAGTTCCATACAAGTAAACTCAGGATTGTGTGTGCGGTCCATACCTTCGTTACGGAAGTTCTTACCAATTTCAAACACACCTTCAAATCCGCCTACGATAAGACGCTTCAAGTAAAGTTCTGTTGCGATACGGCAATAGAGGTCGATGTCAAGCGTGTTGTGGTGCGTGATAAAGGGACGCGCGCTCGCACCTCCCGCAATGCTCTGCAAGATAGGAGTTTCCACTTCTGTGTAACCCGCAGCGTCGAGCTCGTTGCGGAGCGTCTTCACCACGATTGAGCGCTTCATGAAAGTATCTTTCACACCCTCATTCACAACCAAGTCAACACAACGCTGACGATAGCGAAGTTCAGGATCTTCAAAGGCATCGTAAGCCACACCGTCCTTATACTTCACAATAGGAAGGGGCTTGATGCTCTTCGCCAACACCGTAAGTTCCTGCGCATGCACAGAAATTTCACCAGTTTGCGTACGGAACACGTAGCCTTTGAATCCAATGAAGTCACCTAAGTCAAGTAACTTCTTAAATACCGTATTGTAAAGTTCCTTATCCTCACCGGGGCAAATATCATCGCGAGTCACGTAAACCTGTGTGCGACCCTTAGAATCAAGCAACTCTACGAACGAAGCCTTACCCATTACGCGACGACTCATCATGCGTCCAGCGATACACACTTGGCGAGGTTCTTCATCATCTTTAAAGTTTTCGCGAATGTCTGTAGAATAAGCATTCACGGGATATTCAGCCGCAGGATAAGGGTCGATACCCATGTCACGCAACTGCTGAAGCGCTTGGCGGCGTCCAATTTCTTGTTCACTCAATTCGAGTACATTCATAGCTAAAATCATTAGGCGGAGCAAGGCACACCTTCCCCCGTTCGTTAGAAATATTTAGTGCAAAGATACGCTTTTTTCTAAAGTCGCCCAATGAGAGAGCGGATATTTCTACCTCCAACCAAAATATCCCCCATTTTCATGTCGCGAACACGCATTTTAAATATATAAAAATGCTCCCCTTTTTACCCTCGGAAAAACTAAACCTATTCTCGTAAAAATTATTAGTAACCTAATTAAAATTATTAGTAATGTAATTAAAAAAAGGTTACTAACAATTTTCAGCAAAATACATGCTGTATGACCCTCTAATAATAGAGCGATTACAAATTCGCATATTTTTCACAAAATTCCGCCACGCACGCCATATTATTGATTTCCCCAAACGCATGTGAAAAATTTTTAAATAATTTTGTCACAAATCGCATAGTTCTCAGTTATTATAATAGAGAGACTCTCAAACTCGACGGTAAACACATACCCCATCCCGTCGTCCAACTCCCTCTTACACCCGTCAAAACAGCTATGACCTCAAAAGAATTTGAAGAAAAGTATGTGCGCCTTGCGCCTCGCCTCTACAAAGTGGCGTTCGCGCTATTGCAGAATGCGCAAGACGCTGAAGACGCGGTGCAGGAAACGCTCGTTAAACTTTGGCACGACGCCGAGCGCGTTCAGCAAATGCAAAGTCCTGAGGGTTACATCATGCGAACGCTTCGCAATTGTTGCTTGGACCTGATGCACACGCGGCGCGATGAGACGGAATTGCTCCTTGCCGAGCAAACCGTTGCCACACCTGCCCCACCGCCCGAAGTTGATGCCCATGAGTATTTAGAACGTATCATTCAATCCCTACCCCCGAAGATACGAAAAATTCTAACCATGCGCCACGTGGCAGAATGCTCCATTGATGAGATTTGCGAAGCTACAGGCGAAACACCATCTAACGTGCGCCAAATCCTTTCACGCACCCGACGCAAAATTGTTGAACAGTTTAAAACTTTTATATCATGACTACTCCTTCTGTTGAAGAACTCCGAAAGAAATACTATGCAGGCGACACTTCGTTGGAAGAAGAACGTCTCCTCAAGCAGTTGCTTCTTGCCCCTGATGCTCCTGATGATTGGAAAGAAGAGGGGGTAATGATGCAACAACTAAGCGACCCTATTACTACAGTGCCCCCCGCTGGGTTTGAATACCGCCTCTTAAAGCGCCTTGAGAAAGAACAAGGGTGGAGCGCTAAGAAGTCGCACTCTAAGACCGCCCTACCCTTACTCAGGCGTGTGGCACTCACCACCGCCATTGCGGCATCTTTGGTGGGAATTTTCTTTGCCATCGACTTTTATTCCAGACCCGCCCTCACCGTTTACGAAGACACTTGCCAGAATGCGGAATCCGCCGAGGCAGAAGTCGAAAATGCCCTCCTCTTTGTGGCAAGCGCCCTCGCTTTTGACGACATGAATGACGAGTTGGGCGGACCTTGCGAGTAAGAGAAGAGTACAGAGAACAGAGTATAGAGTACAACTAACAGAGTACAGAGTACAACTGCCATCCGGTTCTCTTTCCCCTTTCACCTCTCACCATTCACCGTTAAACGTTAACCCTTCACCTGTCACCGTTACCCTTTCCCCCTTCAACCGTTCCCCAAATATGACTACCTTCTTCAAAATCCTCCTCTGCACTATCTGTTGCAGTCCCTTTATTTCCTCAGTTGCCGTGGCGCATACCTCTGTGTCAACGGCGAAAGTCCTTGCCCGTTCCGAAGCGAGACCTAAGGTGGGTTTCTCCTTCGACCATTTGGCGGGCAACAAGAAAGTGCAGCGCACGTTTGTCTCTGGCGAAATGCTTTCTATCGCTCGCGAGCAACTCCTAAAGAACGACCGCTGGGAATTTAAGCACGTTGTTGACCGCTTGACCAGTGTCTTGGCGTTGCACACGCACAGCCGTTCTACGACCGCCACTATCCGTAGCAACTACGAAGCAGTCTCTGCGTTGAAAGACTATGAATTGCTCATGCAACTCAGTGCTAACAACGTCGAAATCATGGTCTTTGGCATCCGTGGCAAAGGGCGTAAGTTGAAAGAGTTGCTCCTTTTCCGCTTCCGCGATGATTATTGCTCGCGTGTCGTACAACTGACGGGCGAACTCACTACCGACGACATCGGCAACATTATTAAACTTAACAAGAAACTTTAATCTGCTATGACACTCTCATTCCGCACCCTTGGCATCACGCTTGTTTGTTGCCTCCTCTCACTTTCCGGTTTCGCTCAGAGCGTAGAGTTGAAATCGGGCGAGTGTTACGAAATCCGATGTGTCGAACTCCCCACAAGCGCAGTCATTCCCACCCCGTCGTCCCCCTTGGAGTTGTCCCACAACGGAGCCCCCGGTCAAAAGTCTGCCCTTTGGCGCATCACGAAGTTGGACAACGGTAATTATATCATTCAGCACGCCGAGACGGGGCGCTACATGACCTACGACGGGATTCGCACCGCCACGCGCCGCTATATGACGCTTACGGACAAGCCTAACGGAACGGCCTCTGAATGGAGCATTTACCCCGGTTCGTCTCACATCATCATCACCAACTGGAACAGCCAGCAGTTGCTTAACGTACGTATTGGCACGCACATCGTAGGGCTTTACAACAATACCTCAAAGACCGCCACGAGCAACGAACGCTTTGCGCTTTACACGAAGAAGGGCGAGCAGGTGTCTTCCATTGACGGACACCCCGTAGTGTTTAAGCCCGTAGAACATCCCGTTCTGACCCGACAACGCACCACGAATGGCAACCGCTATTACGTCTCCAACGTCCAAACCCTCCGCTTCACGCTCGACGGTAAGTCTCCCGTTTACGACAAGCGCACCGACACGTACCTCTACCCCCTCCCCGAACGAATGATGGGCAAGGAAGTGACGCTACAATTCGCTTGCACCACCTTCCCCGACGCCCGAATCTTCGTCAATGGGAAGCCCACTTCCAGCAAAGGCACCCTCGCGCTCGGCAAAGTGGACGGTACGCAGACCTATCGCCTTGCTTTCGCCACGGAGACGGACACCCTCGCCCGCGCAACCCTTCAATTCACCTACATGCCCATCTTGGAAATCACGGCAAGCGGGTTTTCCAAACAGCAGTGGGGCACGGGAAGCATCATCGTTCACGATGCGACCCTCAAGACCGACTCCGCCTATGCCATGGAAGTCAGAAATCGTGGTGACTTCACTTCGCGTTACAACAAGCGCTCAATGGGCATCAAACTCAAGGGCACTGACGGCAAGAAAATCAATCGCTCGCTTCTCGGTTTGCGCACGGACAACTACTGGGTGCTTAACGCCATGACCGTTGACCCTTCCCGCATGCGCGGTCGCATAATTATGGACCTTTGGGCGGACTTTGCCGAGGCGCCTTACTTTTCTAATTACGTGAAGGACGCCCCCAGCGTTTCGCGAGGCAGACTCGTTGAAGTGTTCATCAACGGCAGTTACCACGGTGTCTATGACCTGTGCGAGCGTATCGACCGCAAGCAGTGCGGACTCGCTAAGGGCAACGACATTGTCCCTGGCGGCATGCTCTATAAGGCAGATCAGTGGAGCCATGCCACACAATTTGCTTCCGCTCTGGGTTCGTGGCATTCTGCTTCCACTCCCTCCGAGCGCCAAGAGGAATGGAGCGGGTGGCAAATCAAATACCCGGAGCCCTCGGCAAAGAAAAATGCCAAGTGGCAACCACTTGTTGATGCCATTCAGGCAGTGAGCAACACCTCCGACGCGGAATTTTGCCAACGCATCGGCACCGACTTCGACCTTCCCGCCGTGCGCGACTATTACCTGCTCATCGAACTCATTTTTGCTACCGACAATTCCGCAAAAAACATGTATTGGGCAATTCAGGATTACCAACGCGACGCGCGCCTTACGCCCATTCCCTGGGATATGGACGGCACGCTCGGGCGCAACTATGCAGGAAGCGACCACACGAGTAATGCCACAAGGGATTACCGCGATTTCCTCCGCCGCGAAGGGCATCAAAATGCCCTCTTTGAGCGCCTCTGCAAACTCGACCCGAACGATTGGAACGTCCAAATGGCAAAGCGTTACCGCCAACTCCGTCGCATGCATTTTGATCCCCAACGCCTCAGCGAGCGCATCACCTCCCTCCTCCACCTCATGGAGCAAAGTGGCGCCCACCTCCGTGAATCCCAGCGCTGGAACAATGCCAACGGACTGCGCATCAACATCCCGCAAGAGGCGGAGTTCATCAAAGCCTGGATAACCCGACGCATTGCGTATTTG
The DNA here is from genome assembly GCA_045657925.1 of Alloprevotella sp. Taxonomy (GTDB): domain Bacteria; phylum Bacteroidota; class Bacteroidia; order Bacteroidales; family Bacteroidaceae; genus Alloprevotella. Next base: position 111,254 of record JAZOUA010000003.1, read on the forward strand.
GACAAGCAGTATAAACTGTAAATACCGTTTTTGTACTCCTAAAACTTAATCTCCAAAATTCACATCCGTAACTCGGAAAACAATCTCGGACTTAATTCAATTTAACTCGGGCTTAATTCAATTTAAGTGCCGAGTAGTTTTCCCCATTTCGGGTTTGCTCCTCAGCAAACCCTGTGGAGACTTTGTCTCATCCCGAAAAAATCATTCCATGAAACACACATTCATCCTCCTATTCGCCCTGCTTTCGCTCACGGCACAAGCGCAAGAATATAGCGTAAAGGGCATCGTCGTTGACAAACAAACACAGGAAGTTTTGCCCTTGGCGAAAGTCACGTTGCAAACCTCCGACACCATTAAAATGGTCAATGCGCAAACCAATAAAGTCATGAGTTATCCCGTTGAACTGGGGCAAGTGACTACAAACGACAAGGGAGAATTTTCCCTCAAGGCTGACGCTGGCAAGTTGGTTGTAAACATTGCGCTGACGGGATTCGACACGCTCATTCGCCGCATTGAATTGACGGAGCAACGCCCTGCCGTAGATTTGGGGAAGTTGGAACTCACCTCCTCCGACTATCAATTAGACGAAGCACAAGTCACGGCGCTCGCGCGAATGATGACCGTGAAAGAAGATACCTTGGTGTTTCACACAAAAGCCCTGCGCCTCCCTCCCGGTGCTTCGCTCGCAACGTTGATGAGCCAACTGCCCGGCATTTCGATGGACAATAACGGCAACGTAACGTTTAACGGAAAGACGGTGAGTCAGGTACTCGTAGATGGCAAACCCTTTTTCGGCGATGTGCAGACGGCGATGGCGAATATGCCTACGGATGCCGTGAAGGACGTAAAGTTGTACGAGAAGACGGATGAGGAGAAGCAGTTTCGCGGTGAACTTGACGCGAACAAGGCGACCGTGGTGGACCTCACGATTAAGGAGGAGTATAAATCCACGTGGATGGCGAACGTAAACTTGGGCGGTGGCACGAATGAGACGTACGTGGGCAAGGTGTTCACTACGAATTTCACTGACCACCGACGCTTGGCGGCGTATGCGCAAGCCAATAACATCAGTGAGAACCAGAGTGTGGACCAAAACGGAAACTGGCGCCACTTCAATGCGGGCGATGGACTTTACACCTATCGCAAGGCGGGAAGCATGTTGCAATGGGACAACGGCAAGGGAAATTCCGATGCGGGTTACTTGACCAGCAACGCCAATATCCACGTGACGCACAACGATAAGACCGCCATTAGTTACAACACCACTGAGTCGATTCTCGGTACCGGCAGTGCGCTCTACACTTACGGAAAGGGCATTCGGAAGAATCATGATGTGAAGGTGGATGCCGACGGCAGACTCACCTATAACTGGAACGCCAGCAACCGCCTCAACCTATCAACACGCCTTAACTATGGCGGGCTCGACAGCAAGTATCAGGGTGTAGCATCCACCTATCACGAGCGTCCCGAATACGCAGACAATCTTGCCGAAAGCCTTTGGGCGGACAACCTTACCGACGCTACGCGCCAGCAGGCTACGAATGCCGTTCGCTCTCGTTACACCACGGATGCAGAAGTGTATTCGGCATCGCTCAATGTGAAATACTCGCATCTGTTTAAGAAAGAAGGGCGCACGTTCGACGCTTCTATTGATGCATCGTTCCATGACAAACCCAATGAGTCGAACAGCACGGTCAACTATCGCTACTTCAATGCGGCAGCTCCGAAACCTTATGCCGACTACCGCCAATTTAAGGACGATCCTGGCTGTGGTTATACCGTCTATACCTCTATAGAATATGGCGAAAAACTCTCGAAGCCCCTCAAGTTGTCGGCATACTATTTTGCCTCGTACAGTAAGAACGACGATCGCTCCACACTCTACGACATCTATGACGTCCCTTTGAGTTTGCGCCCCACATTGGGCGACTCGTTAGACTTTGTGCGCAACGTGGAAAACTCCTACCACTCCAACCATTACACCCTCAAGAACAGCCTTACCTTGCGCCTCTCAGGATGGTGGAATAAGTTGGAATTAGAACTCCAGCCCGCCCTCGGCATACACAATGAGCGATTGGAATATGAGCGTGGCGACAAACGCTTTGAGCCTCAACGCAACCGACCGTATGCTTCGTTGCACACCTATCTGAAGTATAAATTCACGAAGCAGAACTACATCCAATTCTCCTACGGCGGAGTGACAAGACGTCCCGACCTCATGCAGCAGCTACCCATTACAGACACGGGAGACCCCATGCTGGAAGTCGTTAATAATCCCGGACTGAAGACGGGATGGGACAACCGCTTCGACCTTCGCGCATATCGTTTCAACACCAAGCGTGGCGATAGTTACAACGGTTATCTATATTTCAACCACAACACGAAGGATTGGATTTCTACCGTTGAGCGCGACCCCGCAACGGGTTACACCCGCCGCAGCATGACGAACGTATCGGGCAATTATGATTGCGGTTTCTCTTTCAGCACCAGCCAACCGCTCGACAAAGAACATGCGTTTACGCTCTCGGCTAAGACCATCCTTGCCTACATACACATGAAGGGGCAAGTGGGAGAATTGGGCGATGCGCTCGGACTTTCCACCATCAATCTGTTGTTGCCCACCGTCAATCTCTCGCTGCGTTGGCGCCAAGACATTTGGAGCGTCTTCTTGAGCACTAAGTACTATGGCGAATATGCCACTTACAAACAGGCGCCTCAGTTCAGCCAGCGTGGACATACCTACGAGGTGAACCTCTCTCCGCAAGTCAGCCTCCCCTTCGGCATGAGCATTCACTCGAACTTCATTTACTACACCCGCACGGGCTATGACGACGCCCTGCTCAACCACGACCAGTGGCTCATCAACGCCACCATCTCGCAATCCTTCTTGAAGGACAACGCCCTCACCTTGCAATTAGAAGCCGTTGACTTGCTCCGCCAAAAGACATCCGAAAGCAGCAACGTAGGTACCGGCACCCGCCAATTCGGACGCACCGAAACCTTCCACAGCTACGTCATGCTCCACGCCATTTACAAGTTTAAGTTGTGACAACCTTTTGCGACAACAGGGATTCCAATGCGACTAAGGAAACAACACCCAATTTCTCCCCAAAAAAAACGTTGTTCTAAAAACTACATCCTTTGTAGCAAAAATTATTGGGCACATATTTTTTTCCCTTAAAACCCGACTAAAAATCAGAAGGTAACCCACCTCCTAAAAGTTTCCCATCTTACCCCTAAAAAAGTAAACGCCCCCCTAAAAGGTGTTTCAATTTTAGGGACTACCTACCACAAAAAAACAGCGTACCGCCTTGAGGAGTTGCCTCTGCTGTACGCTGTTTTCTGTAATGTGTGAGTTTCCGCACTACGCTACCCTTTACATCACGGGATGGTCTTCGCGGAATGCCTTCATGCGCTCCTCGAGCACGGGATAGAGTTCGTCGCGCATACGACTGGTGCAAGCACGTACGCCGGGTTGGAGCGATCCGGTGGTGTCGAGGTTGATGCTCGAAACGCCGTAGGCGATGAGTTCCTTGGCGAGTTCGCCGCCCGTGAGGCCAGGATATGAGAGGGAGAAGAAGAAACCGTCGGCAATGTCTTCCGTCACGTCGCGGGGGTAAGTGATGGTGAAGCCGTTGTCGGTAAAGATTTTCTTCATCTTCTGCGCACGCTCGGCATAGGCCTTTGTATCGTCCACAAAGTTAATCACGCCCTCCGTAGAGAGGCGGAGCATTTCGGCATAAGCATACTGCGTGCTGGCGGTGCAACCCGAAGTAATCATATACTGAATGCTGGCGGTGAAAGTAGCACCAAAGACTCCGCTATCGTTATAGCGCTTTGCGAGTGTGGGGAATTGACGGTCAAAGAGTTTGTCGCTGATGCACACAAGGGCGATGCGTCCGCCGGCGTATGAGAAGATTTTAGACGCCGAGAGCATGAGGATGTAGTTATCCGTATAACGCGCTACGGTGCGAACGAAGGGCGCTTGGAAAGGTTTTGACAAGTCGCGACGGCTGTCCATTGCGAAGTAAGCCAAGTCCTCCAAAATAATAATGTCATGCTTCGTAGCGATGTCGCCAATGATTTGGAGTTCATCCTCTTCCAAAGAAATCCACGCAGGATTGTTGGGGTTGGAATAAATAATGGCTGCGATGTCGCCGTCCTTTACTTCCTCCTCAAGCTTTGCACGAAGGGCTTCACCGCGGTAGGGATAGATGTCAAAGTTTTTCCACTCGATGCCCAAAATGCGGAGTTGCGACTTCTGAATGGGGAAACCGGGGTCGATGAAAAGCACCTTGTTTTTCTTCTCATCGCGCTGGCAACAAGCGATAAAGGCACCGAAACTACCGGCTACGGAACCCACCGTAGGAATACAAGCACGGGCAGACACATCTATGTCCATGAACGCCTTGACAAAGCGACTCGCTTCATGCTTCAACTCGGGCACACCTGCTGCTGCGGGATATTGATTGTTCGCTCCCTTGTCGAGCGCCGCCTTTTCGGCCTGCGTGCCATAATTATTTATAGGAAGTCCTGGACTACCCTGGTCCATGCGAATGAAGGGGAGTCCCGTCTTCTGCTCCAAGTATTGCGCCACCAAAAGCGTTTCGCCAATGGTAGCGTGAGAGAGGTCAGCCACGTGGTTCACGCTAGCAGCCTCATTTACTAAATCGTCGGAAAATAATTTCATGTCTTTTTTTGAAAGGAGGTTAAGGCGACGAAATCGAATTAAAGAAGGAATGAGAAAGATGTCCATGCGGAATATTTGCGCACCTGCCTCTTTCTCATTTCTCCTTTTTTATTTCTTATTTTACATACTTACTTTCCCTTTTCCCAATCCGAGAAGTCGCGCTTGTCAAGAACATGCTTTGCCTTACCCATAGAGCGCTCGATTGTACCAGGAGGTTGGATGTGAATATTGGGCTTGATGCCTGTTACAGAAACTAGGCGGTCGTAGAGATGCTTGATGAAGGGCATCTGCTTAGCAGGGTTGGGCGAGAAGAGGTCTTCGCGGAGTTCCACATCAAGGTCGAAGGTATCTTCGTTGTGCTTACGATCCACCGTAATGAAATATTGGGGCGTAAATGCGGGGAACTCTGTGAGAATAGCCTCAATCTGGCTGGGGAATACGTTGACACCGCGGATGATAAGCATATCGTCGCTACGTCCGAGAATCTTACCAATGCGCACTGCTGTACGTCCGCAACGACACTTCTCCGTAATAAGATGCGTAAGGTCACGAGTGCGGTAACGAATGATGGGCATGGCTTCCTTACAAAGTGAGGTAAACACCAATTCACCGCGTTCGCCAGGCGCTACAGGCTCAAGTGTGTCGGGATTCACGATTTCGGGGTAGAACATATCCTCCCAAATGTGTGTACCATCTTGATATTGGCATTCGCCACCCACACCGGGGCCAGACATTTCGGTCAAGCCGTAGATATCAATCGCTTTAATACCGAGTTTTTCCTCCAATTCACGACGGATGCCCCAAGTCCAGGGTTCGGCACCGAAGAAGCCTACGCGGAGTTTGAGGTCTTCCTTCTTGATGTCGCACTTCTTCATCACCTCAGTCAAATGGAGGGCGTAAGAGGGCGTACAGCAGATGGCTGTAGTGCCGAAGTCCTTCATGAGCATCACCTGCTTTTCGGAATTACCCGCAGAGGTGGGCAACTGAATGGCACCTAATTTGTTCGCACCTTCATGTGCGCCAAGACCACCCGTGAAAAGGCCGTAACCATATGACACCTGTACCACATCGCCAGGGCCTACATCCCCCACAGCAAGGACACGCGCTACGCCTTCTGCCCAATTGTCGAGGTCGTTCTGCGTATAAGTTGCCACAACAGGTTTACCCGTAGTACCAGATGAGGCATGAATGCGCTTCACTTCCTCCATGGGCACAGCCTGAAGGCCAAAGGGATATTCATCGCGGAGGTCGTGCTTCGTAGTAAAGGGAAGCTTTGTAATATCATCGATTGACTTAATGTCTTCGGGGCGAATGCCCTTCTGATCCATCTTCTTCTTGTAGAAGGGTACGTTTTCATAACAACGCTTTACCACTTCAATAAGGCGCTCCGTCTGCAAGCGGCGCATGTCTTCGCGAGACATGCACTCTATTTCGGGATTGAAAATCATAGTTACAAGATAAATTCAGTTTCGTCTAATAGTTGGATGTTGTTTTCTTGAATCACCTTTTCCGCAAGGGAAACTTCATCTGTGCGCATAGTCAGAACGCCCTTTCCCTTCCAGAGGAAGGAGTACATGTAAAGGATGTTTACCCCCGCATCGGAAAGCGCTTTCACTGCTTGTGCTGCACGACCGGGTTCATCATCAATCGTGATGGCCATAACGTCGGCAAGTTGCACGTTAATACCATTATCTTTCAGTATTAGGTAAGCTTGACCGGGTGCGGAGCAGAGGACGCGAAAAATGCCGTAGTCTTGCGTGTCTGCAATAGTTGAAGCGATGATTTGGATGTTTGCTCTACTGAGCAAGTCAAGAACGCGGATGAGCGTGCCGCTCTTGTTCTCAATAAATATAGATAGTTGCTTGATTGTCATAACCTTAAATGTATTGATACGTCGGTTAATAATCTGCCCTTAAAGTTTGAGAAAAACTAAATCAGACTTAGTTAAAAATAAGTAAGACTTAATTTGAAATAAGTGAGACTTAATTTAAATTAAGAGTGAGTTAGTAAATCCCAGAAAGGGATGCCTATTGATAGACCTTACGCTTGTCCACCACACGAACCGCCTTTCCCTCAGAAACGGGGAGTGTGCCCTTCGGCAAGAGCTTTACGTGAGGCGTGAGCAAAATTTCATCCTTCAAAGCACGCTGAATGCGGTTCGTAAGTTCCTGCAAGCGGCGGAAGTCATCGGTAAAGAGTTCTTCCAATTCCACCTCAACGGTCATGTTGTCGTTGTCGGCATCCGTAGTCAAGGTAATGAGATAATTGCTTGCCAATTCGGGGAAGGTCATCAAGATCTTTTCAATCTGAATCGGGAAGATGTTCACACCGCGAAGCACCATCATGTCGTCGCTTCTGCCACGCATGCGGTCGATGCGCACATGGTTGCGACCACAAGGGCAACTGCGACCGAGCACACGAGTTAAGTCGCGTGTGCGGTAGCGAAGAAGGGGCATTGCTTCGCGACAAAGTGTTGTCAAAACGAGTTCGCCGATTTCGCCATCCGCAACGGGTTCCAATGTTTCGGGGTCAACAATTTCAACAATGTAATAATCTTCCCAGAAATGGAGACCATTCTGTTCTTGGCACTCAAAGCCTACACCAGGACCGCACATTTCGCTCATGCCAAAGGAATTGTAGGCCTTCACACCCATCATTTCTTCAATGCGTTGGCGTTGCTCTTCCGAGTGAGGCTCAGCACCAATGGCAAGAACCTTCAACTTTGTATCCTTTCGGGGATCTACGCCCGCGCTCTGCATCACTTCGTAAAGGCGAGTGACATATGAGGGCACAGCATGGAGGGCTGTTGTGCCGAAATCGGTCATAAATTTGATTTGGCGCAAAGAGTTTCCGGCAGCAGCGGGAATTGTAAGCATGCCCATGCGCTCTGCTCCATACTGGAAGCCGAGGCCGCCAGTGAACATGCCGTAACCGCTGGAATTTTGAAACACATCGTTGGGACGAAGTCCCACCATCCAAAGGTTACGCGCCACTTGGTTCGCCCACTCATCAAGGTCCTTTTGCGTATGAAGGATAACCGTTGGAGTGCCCGTCGTACCGCTTGAAGAGTGCAAGCGTGTACATTCACGAAGGGGCACACTCGCCATACCAAAGGGGTAAGTGTCGCGCAAATCAGCCTTCGTAGTGAAGGGGATTTTGCGTATGTCGTCAAGGGTTTGGATATCCTCAGGCTTGAGTCCGATTTCTTCAAAACGCTTCTTATAAAAAGGCGAATTCATACAGTGACGCACCGTTGCTTGAAGGCGTTCCAACTGAAGCGCAGAGATTTGCTCGCGCGTCATTGTCTCCTTCTCCTCATGGAGGTAGGGACAGGTGTCAGGGGGAAAGTTTCTACTCATATCACCGCTCAATTATTCGCCATAACCTGCCTGGAAGGCCTTAATATTTGCCTCAACCACGGCCTCACCCTTGCGAGCGAAAATCGTACGAATAGCATCGCAGAGTTGGTCGGGCGTAAGGATTTGAAGATAGCGTGCAGCCATGCCAAGAAGTACCATGTTAGCACCACGCGCATTACCTGCATTCTTCGCTACTTCCTCAATATCCATCGCTACCGAAGGCAGACTTTCGAGCGCAGCAGTCACCTGCTCCATCTCGGGGTAGTTGGGGATGTTTACAAAAGGCTTACTGCCCGTTACAATTGTACCATCTGCCGCAAGGTAAGGGAGATAACGCAGACTTTCCATAGGTTCCATGCTTATAATCATGTCTGCACTGCCTTGAGCTATAAGGTCGCTGTAAATATCTGTGTCGGAAAGGCGCAAGTGACTCTGCACATCCCCTCCGCGCTGGCTCATGCCGTGCACTTCAGCCTGCTTGAGGTTCAAACCAGCCTTTGTTGCGGCTTCGCCTATGATGGTTGCGATAGAGAGGATACCTTGTCCTCCCACACCGCAAAGGATAATATCTTTCTTCATGATGCTACTTATTAGAACGTGCTGCGCGTGCCTTGCGTGCCGCTGTTTGAATACATTCACGGCGAGGAATAATTACAGACACACCGGGATAATCAATTTCTTCCTTCAAGATGCGCGTAATCTCTTCCATATTCTTGGGAAGGGGTACAACAACACGCACATGTTCGGGTTCTACGCCAAGCGCAATACAGATAGCCTCAAACTTATTTGTTCCCGCAGAATCTTGTCCGCCAGTCATACCCGTTGTAAGGTTGTCGGAAATAACTACAGTAATATTGCTCTTATCATTCACGGCATCCAAAAGGCCTGTCATACCGCTATGCGTAAATGTTGAGTCACCAATGATAGCTACAGCAGGGAAAAATCCTGCGTCAGCAGCACCTTTTGCCATGGTGATAGATGCGCCCATATCAACGCAACTTGCAAGCGCACGGAAGGGAGGAAGCGCACCGAGCGTGTAGCAACCAATGTCACCAAACACACGGTAATCAGGATAAGTTGCTAACACTTGATTGAGCGCAGCATAAACATCTCTGTGGCCGCAACCTTGGCACAACTGCGGAGGACGAGGAGCAACGATTTCAGAAGGTGCAAGCGTCTGTTTGGGAGTAACGCCAAGAGCTTTCGCTACGTTATCGGGTGTTAATTCGCCAGTACGGGGAAGCGCACCAGTCAAGCGACCTTTCACCTCGTAGTTGCTACCGAGCAAAGCCTTCACCTGTTGTTCTACAACGGGCTGACCGTCTTCAACCACAAGCACGGCATCATTTTCCTGTGCCAAAGTGCGAACGGCATCTTCGGGAAGGGGATATTGGCTTACCTTAAGCACATTTGCATTATTACCAACAACCTCTTTCACATAGTTGTAAGCAATACCACAAGCGATAATTCCGAGTGAACCTCCACCCTGCTCTACCTTATTATATATTGAGTCAGCAGAAGCTTTGAGCATGTCGTCTTGCTTTGCGATAAGCGCAGCATAACGTTGGCGCGCAATACCGGGAAGGAGCACCCAACGGTCTTCGCAGATTCCAAGATTTTGCATTTCACGAGCATCGCGCACTTCTACTGCCGCACGGCTGTGAGCAAGGCGTGTAACGACGCGGAGCACTACGGGCTCTTTCAGCGTTTCCGACAAAGTGAAAGCACTCTCCATCATGTCATACGCCTCTTGCTGAGTTGATGGTTCAAAGGTGGGAACGAGGGCAAATGATGCGTAGAAGCGACTGTCCTGTTCATTCTGACTAGAGTGCATAGAAGGGTCATCAGCGGCTACAACCACGATACCGCCGTGAACGCCCGTAATGGCAGAGTTCACAAAGGCATCTGCGGCCACATTCATACCCACATGCTTCATGCAAACAAGCGCACGCTTACCAGCATAAGACATACCGAGCGCAGCTTCCATAGCAGTCTTTTCATTCGTACACCAACGGCTGTGCACACCACGTTCTGTAGCGAGCGCATCACCTTGAATAAATTCAGTTATTTCAGTGGAGGGCGTTCCGGGGTAAGCATAAACGCCACCAATGCCTGCATGCACCGCACCAAGGGCAATGGCTTCATCTCCGAGGAGTAATCTTTTCATATATGTAGTTTTTTAGTTGACAAGTAAACAAGGTACGAGTAAACGAGAGGGATTGAGAAGGTAAACGCCAAAGGATATTCCGATCCGCAAGGTCTTTACTCTTTTAAAATTTGTCCGCATCATGCAACACCGGGAACTTCTTTCGGAACGCTTCAAGCATTTCCTTATCCAGCACTCCCGAAGTTTCTGCAGCTTCACCCATGGGGCATTCAGCGACCACCTTTCCATAAGGATCAATCAACTGAGTGCCACCCGAATATTGGCAATTGGGATCCGTACCTACGCGATTAACGGCGCAAACATAACATTGATTTTCAATAGCTCTTGCTTTAAGCAACGACAACCATGCCTCAACGCGAGGGGTTGGCCAACTCGCGACATAAATTGCTGCATCGTAAGCCTCATCAGCCTTATTGCGTGCAAAGACGGGGAAACGGAGGTCGTAACAAATCTGAAGCAAGAAGCGGAATCCGCGAAACTCTGCCACCACACGCTCCTGCCCTGCCGTATAACGCAAGTGCTCGCCACCAAAAGTAAAGAGGTGATGCTTATCATAAAGCGTGGTATCACCATCAGGGCGAACGAAGCACAGGCGATTGAAATAGCGACCATCCTCTTCGCGAACGGCAATACTACCTACCACTGCCGCATCCAACTCTTTGGCCATCGCCATCATCCATTGGTGAGAGGAACAAGTGCCTTCCTTCCACTCTTCAGCAATACCCTCGGGAATGGTGGCAAACCCCGTTGAAAACATTTCGGGAAGGATGTAAACATCCGCCACATCCATTTCACGCATCTTGCGAGCCGCCTCCTCACAGTTACCCTTCGGATCAGCCCACAACAAGTCCATTTGCAGGAGATTTATTTTCATTGTGAAAGCAAAAACAAGTATTTAGTTACAATATGTTCGTTAAGTCTAGGTTGCAAAGTTATTTTATTTTCTTTACACAACGTACATTATAACATTTTTTTTCACTCTTTATATATAAAAAATGTGTACTGCGCCCACGCAAGGCACTATTTACGATTAATAACAAAGTCAAAATGACACTTTTTTCTCACTAACATAAGTTCACTACACATTGCCATAAAACCATATCTATTCCAGTTAAAACTATAAGTGAGTTAGTAAAAACTAAAAGTAACTTAATTGAAATTAACTCACGAATAGTTTTCAGAAGAAAACTCACTCACACAATGATGCAAAAAACAACAACAAAAATGAGAGACTTACCGACGACGTCAAGCGTACATTCAGCAAGTCTCTCCATTCTATTCATGTAGATTACTCATGCGAGCATTTACTTCTTCAAGAAGCATGTTTTCAACACGATACCGCTACCATCAATCTTACAATCAACCTCTTCAGGGTTATCTGTAAGACGGATGCTCTTTACCTTTGTGCCACGCTTGATAACCATTGACGAACCTTTAACTTTAAGATCCTTGATTACAGTTACAGCATCGCCGTCAAAGAGTTCAGCGCCGTTGCTATCACGAGGTACGAGCACCTCTTCTGCACTTTCCAACTCAGCTTCATGAAACTCATGAGCGCAATCGGGACACACAAAAAGCGAACCGTCAAAGTAAGTGTATTCACTGCCACACTTAGGGCATTTTGGAATGTCGTTCATCGGTGTAAATGTTAATTTTGGGATTATTACAGCACAAAGGTACAAATTTTCAACGAAATCTCCCTGCACTTATAGTGACACCCCTGTTAAAAATCACGCCCCGCATGGACTTTCTCATTTCTCATTTCTTATTTTTCATTTCTTTATTGTATCTTTGCCCCATAACCTATTAAATCCTTTCCTTTCTATTATGAAGAAAATAGCTCTTCTCCTCTTGATGTTGCTCCCCCTCGGCACAATTGCCCAGAAGCAACAAGATATGAGTAAATACCTTGCAGGCGCTGTGCCTACTCAGAACGGCATTGTCATTTTCGAAAAATCGTTTGAAGTTCCTAATAAGACCAAAGCGGAAATCCACGAAGGTCTTAAGGCTTATTTTGAAGGAGCTGTGCTTCAAGGCGAAAACGTATTGCCACAAACACGCATTCAGGAGGAACAAGCTGAAGCAGGAACTTTGGCCATAGCCGTTGAAGAATTCCTCTACTTCAAGCGTAAGGCACTCGTGACCGATGGTACACGCTTTTACTACCAACTCGTAACTCAAGCAGAAGACGGCAAGTTTACAATCTCTATGCGCCGTATACGCTATATTTACGATTTGACAGAAACCCCTTCAACAGAAGCGAACCCCGACGTATGCTTCACGGCAGAGAAGTGGATCACTGACGCAGAAGCGCTCAACAAGTCGCAAACTAAGCTCCTTAAAATCCCTGGAAAGTTCCGCCGTTTCACAATTGACCGCAAGGATGAAATTTTTAATGGTGCCGCAAAGGCGGTTGGAGCAAAGCGCAAGGTAAAAGTCGTAGAAGTATACGAATAGCACATATAATATAAGGTATGTCAGGACAAACATCTTGGCATGCCTTTTTTGGTTCAACCTCTCACACCATGAAAGAACAAACACTTACCCTTCATTACAAGACATACACCTACAACGAGCTGCCAGCTCTTGACCGCCAACTCATTGATAGCGCAAAGGAAGCTTGTGCTTCGAGCTACGCTCCCTACTCTCGCTTTCATGTAGGTGCAGCCGTTCTGCTTAACAATGGCGAAATCATTAGCGGTAGCAACCAAGAGAATGCCGCATTCCCCAGTGGCATCTGCGCCGAACGTTGTGCCATGTTCTACGCCAACTCACGCTATCCGCAAAATGCTGTACTCGCCCTTGCTATAGCCGCTTCTCCGTCCCCAGGAGGATTTCTTGCCTCCCCCATTACGCCTTGTGGTGCCTGCCGCCAGGTATTGCTCGAAACGCAACGCCGTTTTAACGTTCCCATGCGCATCTTGCTCTACGGCACAGAACGCATTTTCACCTTTGACTCCCTTGATGTCCTCCTTCCCTTTCAATTTACGGGCGAAGACATAAAGTCGTGATTTCTTTTACTTATTTTTGCTACTTAAACATAGCATTACAACAAGGAACACTATCTTTTTTAAAGAAGCATATTATTTTTTTCAAAAAAAACACGCACATCCCTTGCCAGTATAAAAAAAACTCGTACCTTTGCACACGTTAAAAGAAACCAACTCACGAAGGTCTCTTGGAGAGATGGTAGAGTGGTCGATTACAGCAGTCTTGAAAACTGCCGTACCGAGAGGTACCGGGGGTTCGAATCCCTCTCTCTCCGCAAGAAAGCAGATTCCGTTTTTGGAGTCTGCTTTTTTCTTACACAAAACTTTAAAAGAACCCGCTGACTTCAAAGGAGATGAAAAACCACTCAAAGATTATAACTCCATTGTTTCCTTTATAAATACAATAAAACAGTTTTAGTGCTCTTGTTTTAAAAGCTCTAAAACTGTTTATTTTAAATAAAGAACTTTTCCCTTATTTTACCTTCAAAAGTCAACAAAAGAATCAGCCCCATCTTAGATTAACATCATAAGAACAGGAATTGGCAGACGCCCTTTAATGATATAAAGCACATCGCCACTATAAGTGTGCTATTTCCACGATATAATTTTGACTGAGCAAAACCTAATACGGGCATCAAAAGAAACAGTATGACCAATAGCTTTTTCATAACCAACTGTTTTTAAGGGGAAACTTATTCATAGCGACAAAAGGCCTCAACTTGCCGACTCCCTAACGAAATGGAACAAAAAGCCACATACCCTCGGCCTTGACTACATCGCAAAAGTACAAAAAACTTGCACAACCTCAAAGTCTCCTTTCAGTTGTGCAAGTTTTCTTAAAAGTTTTTATCCAAACAAGATAGATTATTTATTTGTTCTATTGAGTTTGAGTAAATTTTCCGTATCACTCATAAAGATATTGTATGCATAACGTGATTTGTCCGTCATTTTAATCGTATCACCTACTGATTTAGGCATAATTACGTAACCAGGCATAGCGACAAATACGGGATGAGCTTTCGCACTATATTGGAGATGCTTCACCGTGTCACAACGAATAACTTCCACCTCAGCCAATAGTCCACCATTGCAATAACGCTTACGCTGATTGGAAACGAAATTACCCAAAGAGTAGAAAACGACTCCCGTTGAATCAACCTCATATTGTTGAACAACGTGAGGATGTCCACCTATTATAATATCTACTCCAGCCTCCTTGAGCATTTTAGCAAGAGCCTTTTGTTCCTTATTGGGATAACGCTCATACTCTATACCCCAGTGCATGCATGCTATTAAACAGTCTACACTATCTCGGTTGATGCCTGCAATATCCTGCTTTATCTTGTCCTTCTTGATGTAATTCACAACCGCACCACGAGTGGGGACTATTCCATTTGTACCATAGGTATAATTCACCAAAGCAAAACGCACACCACCTCGCTCAAAATACACCACATTATTCTTATTGCGGTCCTCTGCACTTCGAAACGCACCTGTGAAAGCAATGTTCCTTTTCTCAAATTCTTCAATCGTAGTAACCACTCCCTTAAATCCCCCATCCAAACAGTGATTGTTAGCGAGCAGAGCCACATCAATCTCCATGTCAGACAGAGCATCCGCCAAAGCTATGGGCGATTTAAAATTAGGATAACCACTATAATCACCATTTCTAGTTAATGTCGTTTCAAAATTAAGAACGGCAACATCAGCTTCACGAAACATGGGAGCAATGTACTGAAAAGAAGAGTTATAATTATATCCCGTCTTTGTACGTGCCGCATTAACTTGAGGCATGTGTTGCATCAAATCACCTCCAAACATCAAGCGAATCGTGTCACTTTTTACGAGAGGAGCCTCATCCTTTGTAACAGAAGCTACATTGACTTCAACAGAATCTGGCTGAAACAACATAACAGCCGTCATTGACAAGGGCATGCACACTCCTAATGCACATAAAATTTTGTCTCTAAGAGTCTTCATCAAACGCATATTTATCCAATTATATCTTTCGTTTTCGTCATTTCAAAAAGCGCTTTCACACAATGAATTGGCAAAAGTAAGCATTTATACTGACGAGACAAAACTCTATATCAGCTTTTTACCCAATCCCCAACAACTTAACGTCCTCTAATGCTCCTACATTTTGAATAAAGCAATTTACAGATGACATTGCACGTTGTTTATGCTCCCTTCAAAAAAAATAACTAACTTTGTCGATGCTTTCATCACATTCTACAATATGATTACCACGAAGCAAATTCAAATAAAAGACTACAACTACAACCTCCCCGACGAGCGCATTGCGAAGTATCCCAAGGCGGAGCGCGATGCATCTAAACTTTTGGTGTATCGTGGAGGAGATATTTCAGAAACATCCTTCAAGTCGCTTCCCGAATTGTTACCAGAGGGATCGCTGATGGTTTTTAATAATACAAAGGTTATCCAAGCGCGCCTCCATTTCCCAAAATCTACGGGGGCAAACATCGAAATCTTTTGTCTTGAACCTCACACCCCACTTGATTACCAACAATCATTTGCGCAGACACGTCGCGTCACTTGGACGTGCCTCGTAGGCAATCTTAAGAAGTGGAAGGAAGGACGCCTGGAGCGCCTAATCCGAGTGGGCGAAACTGAGATTACACTTACTGCTGAGCGCATCGGCGAAAGCGGAACGGGATTTGAGATTACCTTTGACTGGAACAACGACCGCATCACCTTTGCAGAAGTTCTTGATGCCATCGGTGAACTCCCCATCCCCCCATATCTCAATCGTGCAACAGAAGAAAGCGACCTCAAGACCTACCAAACGGTGTATTCTAAAATAAAAGGTTCTGTGGCAGCTCCAACGGCAGGACTCCACTTCACCCCCGCCGTACTCTCTGCGCTTGATGCTAGAGGCATAGAGCGAAATGAAGTAACGCTTCACGTTGGTGCGGGAACTTTCAAACCTGTAAAGAGCGAGCACATTGAAGGTCACACGATGCATGCCGAATGGATTGCTGTAGAGCGACGCACACTGGAGCGTCTGCTCGCACATGATGCATCGTGCATCGCCGTAGGCACTACTTCCGTGCGCACTCTCGAAAGCCTTTACTACATTGGCGTGATGATTCACAAGAATCCCAATGTCGCACTCGAAGACCTCCATGTGCCACAATGGATGCCTTATGAATATGTCGCAGAACCGGGCGAAAAACTCATAGCTGCCGAATCGCTTCAAGCCATTCTTGATTACATGGATCGCAACAAGATGCAAGTGCTCCACACTGCCACACAAATCATCATCGCTCCTGGTTATAAATATAATATTGTGCGTGCCATCGTCACAAATTTCCATCAGCCGCAAAGCACTCTGTTGCTGCTCGTCTCGGCTCTCATTGGCGATGACTGGAAACGCGTTTACGACTACGCTCTTCAGCACGATTTCCGTTTCTTAAGCTATGGCGACAGCTCGTTGCTTATTCCATAAAAAGTATCACGCAATGCTAGACAATCAAAACGAACTCCTGCCCCTCGTAGATGAGGAAGGAAATATTATAGGTAGCGCTACGCGCCGCCAATGTCACGACGGGAGCCATCTGCTTCACCCTGTCGTACACCTTCATGTATTTAACACGAAGGGGGAACTCTACTTGCAGCACCGCCCTGAGTGGAAGGACATTCAGCCCGATAAATGGGACACAGCCGTGGGCGGACACATCGATTTAGGAGAGTGTGTAGGCGACGCACTCCGCAGAGAAGTGCGCGAAGAAATCGGACTGACGGATTTTGAGCCCGAACACATCTGCACCTATGTATTTGAAAGTGCGCGCGACCGCGAATTGGTCTATGTTTTTAAGACTACAACCGACCAAACTCCCACTCCCTCTGCCGAGCTTGCGGGTGGTGCATTTTTCTCTGCCGAAGAAATTAAAAAGCGCATCGGTACGGGATTTTTTACTCCGAATTTTGAGAGTGAATACCAGCGTTGCTTTGGAAAATAACACTATGAGGGTGCCTCAACACTGAATTTTCTAAAAAAAAACAACAAACCCTTTGTCGGTTCAAAATATATTTCTAATTTTGCACTCGCAAACAAGGAACAACGTTTCTTTTGCGGAATGGCGAGATAGCTCAGTTGGTTAGAGCGTCGGATTCATAATCCGGAGGTCGTGGGATCATGCCCCACTCTCGCTACCTAATGAACACCTGCACTTTTCTGTGTGGGTGTTTTTTTTGTTATGTCGCTTTCCAAGAATTCCATAATGTGACTTCCCCTCACAAATTCCGCTATCTATTTTAGAATTGGCATAGAATTATTCCAGAGTTCTTTTTTTGTATCTCTTTTTTCCGATTATCACAAACTTTAGTGAGTTATAACGCCCCAAGAGCATTCGCAAAATACCCATTTTTGGCGATTGTCATCCCTCAAAGTTCAGCGTAATTTTGCATTCGATTTTTTAATGCAAAAACTATGACTCACATGCGTAATCACATTCTCCTATTCCTATTACTTCCCCATCTAACTCAGCTTCACGCCGTTCCGCACAAAGAGGACGAACTCAGCATCGAAGCCCTGCTTGCCGATAGCATTCCTCACAATGACACACGTTTAAATGAAACCGTAGTGGTTGGGAGTGGTATAAAATCTCCCGCACAAGTGGCGCTCAACGCGGTATCCCTTGACCTTCGCCCCATGAAAGGCACTACAAAATCCATCGCCGATGCGCTCACAAAAACTCCTGGGGTGAAGCTCCGCGAAGGTGGTGGCGTGGGCTCTGACTTACAGTTGATGATTGACGGATTTGGTAGCAAACACGTTAAAATATTCATTGACGGCGTTCCTCAAGAAGGAGTTGGAAGTTCATTTGCCATAGGCAACATTCCAGCCGGATTTGCCGAGCGTATTGAAGTGTTTCGCGGTGTTGTCCCCGTAGGGTTTGGTACAGACGCACTTGGCGGAGTCGTAAATATTGTTACAGGAAAACGCCCAAGGGGATGGCAATTGGATGCATCATATTCCTATGGTTCGTTTAACACACACCGCACACACGCAGCCTTTTCGCACTCGCTCAACAATGGATTCACCTATGAGATTACGGCTTATCAGAACTACTCCGACAACGATTACAAAGTGGATGTACCCGTTGAGGATTTTGAAACGGGACGTATTGACCGCTATAATTTACAGCGCATGAAGCGCTTCAACGACACCTATCACAATGAGGCTATTGCCACAAAAATGGGTTGGGTGGGTCGCCCCTGGGCGGACCGCTTGATGCTCGGTTTGAGTTATGCGCAGGAGTATAAGGAGATTCAAACTGGCGTACGCCAAGAAACGGTTTACGGTGCGAAACACCGCCACGGACATTCCTTAATGCCTTCGTTGCAATGGCGTAAGCGCAACCTTTTTGTCAATAATCTGAATGCCTCATTCACACTAAATTACAACAAGAATGAACGCACGAACGTAGATACGGCACATGTAAAGTACAATTGGCGGGGCGAAACCAAGCCACTCAATTCCCCTGGCGAACAATCCCTACTCCATTCGCGCGCCGACAATCATAATTTGAACAGCACGGCAAAGGTGGATTACGCCGTCAGTCGTGCGCACGCCTTCACCTTAAGCCATACTCTCAATGCCTTTGAGCATTCCAACACTTCACTACTTGCAAAGGTGGAACAGAAAGACGCGATTAAAAAGCGCACAACGAAACAAATCTCGGGGCTTTCCTATGTGTGGACTCCCTCACCGAAGTTGACACTTTCAGCATTCGGGAAGTTCTATTCCGTACACGTTCAAGGCCCTGTCGCCGTAGATGTCAACGCAACAAGTTTCACTAAGGCCGAACGCAATCATCAGCACTGGGGTTACGGCACAGCCGTGGCATACACTCTGCCGTGGAAGGGATTAAGCGTAAAAGCCTCCTACGAAAAAGCGCTACGCCTACCCACAATTGAAGAACTTTTTGGCGATGAAGACTTGGAGCAGGGCGCCATTGAGATTCGCCCGGAATTGAGTCATAATGCCAACCTCTCATTTATATATAATGTGCGCCAGAAACGCCACGACCTGTTTGCTGAAGTGGGGTTCATCGTCCGAGATACGAAAGATTACATCCAGCGCAACATTATTTCGCTTTCGGGTGGGAAGCAGGCGGCATCGTATGTGAATTACGGGAAGGTAATGACCAAGGGGGTGAACCTCTCCCTGCGTTACCAGTATGCCAATCTCTTTAACATCGGCGGACACTTCACACAGATGGACGCACGCGACAATATGCGCACCATGATGGGCACTTCGGCGGCAAACTTGCTCTATAAAGACCGCATGCCTAACCTTCCCTACCAATTTGCTGACTTCGACGCTACATTACATTGGCATAACTTCTGTGGCAAAGGCAACAAGTTGTCGCTGACTTACGAAGCGCAATACACACATGCCTTTAGTTATTACGCCTCTCGCATTGGAGCCAACAATTATGCTTACATCGTGCCCACACAATGGGCTCACCATACCACACTCTCCCTGACACTCCGAGAGGGTCACTACAACCTGGCTTTGGAATGCCGCAACCTCACCGATGCACGCCTTTACGACAACTTCAGCCTACAGAAACCCGGGCGCGCAGTATACGCAAAGCTACGCATCTTTTTGCAAGAAAAAAAGTAGTGGGATGCGGTCAAAACTAAGTCTGACTTAATTTAAAATATCTCTGACTTAATTTAAACTAAGTCTAACTTAATTTTCAGCAACTCCCATGTATTTTTCAGCACCTCGGGGAGCACAAATTCCACTTCCTACTTTTCACTCTCTAACACCCACTAAACCGAAAGACTTATGCACCTACTTTCTCTGAAATCACTTCAGGCAACCGCCCTCCTGATTGCCATTACCATTTCTTGTACGAACGACCTTCCCCTGCCCCAACCTCCGTTCCCAGACTCCACCCCCGATGCACCTCAAAGCACCTATGTCATTGCGGCTACGGTTACTGGTTCTAACGGGTCGGTTCCCGTGTTACTCACCTCCCAAACGCTTGATGAAGGTCGCGTTTCCGCCCTCGGCAACGGACTTGTGAACGACGGTGCCTCGCAATGGATTTTCCACTCCAACCGTTACCTGTATGCCCTTAACTATAACCAGGGCAACAATGCCACAACCCGTTCATACATTCTCAATGATTGGGGACAAATTGAAACACGCCCTGCTGAATATTCCACACGCCGCTACACCACTCACGGCACCTTTGGTCGCTACGTCATGACCTTTGCCACTGGTGACGGACCTACGGCAATGAACGATGAGAATGGTTACACCCCCAAGTCATTCTTGGTGTCATATCTCGATACGGAGCGAGAGACTTACACCACTAACGACACCCAGAATGCCACCTACATTGCCGAAAACTTCTTAGGCAACGGAGAATACGTCACCTTAGCAGGCATAGCGGAACGCGATGGAAAACTATTCACCGCCGCCATCCCCATGGGGCTCAGCCAATACGGCACCAAGCGCGATGCGGGGAAGTATGTCAAGTACCCCGACCTCGTAAAGACCGAAGCGGGTGGCACAAATTCCAGTTCCTACAAAAAGGATGAGCTCCAATGGACACAATATCCCAATGAGTGCTGGGTAGTAATCTTTGACAACGAACTGCTTCAAACCAAGAAGCTCATCAAAGACGAACGCATCAGCTACGCTTGCGGACGCAACAAATCACGTTACTATCAGATGATTTGGAGTGCCGAAAATGGCGATATTTATGTCTTCTCGCCCTCCTACGCCAAGACTATGGCTGACGCACGCCAACGCACCACGCTTCCAGCAGGCGTAGTCCGCATCAAGAGAGGCACGGAAAAATTCGACCCCGATTATTACGTCAACCTCGAAGCCCTCTCCGATGGAAAGTCCTTCATGAACAGTTGGCCTGCAGGGGAGAGTCGATTCCTGCTTCTAATGTACGACCGTCCCCTTTCCGGAGCTGGTTTCGCGGCCAACCAATTGGCCATATTCGATGCAGAGGCCCGCACACTGACCTACGTAACAGGGCTCCCCGCCCCCGAGGAAATCACCAATTTCGGCACGACCACCTATCTTGAAAACGACACCATCTACGTCTCTATAAGCACGGCAAGCGCCAACCCTGCCATTTATGTTATCAACAGCCATACAGCCATCGCAACGAGAGGCCTAGAGATAGAAGCCACGCAGATTGACGGAATCGGACGCCTCTCACGCTAAGATGAGCGAACCTAAGACAAAGAGGATTTTCCTATCCTTTCCCCTATACCCTTTTTAAAACGCAAAAAATCTTGCGGTCCAAAGTGAACCGCAAGATTTTTTACGTTTTTTGGGGCGTAGCAATCAATTCTATCCTTTTCGTTTCCACACGATATAGCTCGTATTTTCAGGAACCTTGACTCTGCCTGAATAGAGATGGGGAAGTCCCCATCTGTGCTTCTCTCCTTGCTTATCTACGGCCCACCCAAAAGCGGAGGAGCCCACAAGGTAAACTGCTTGATGGACACCAAGGTCTACGAGGGCTTGAGCAAAGTCATGGAAGGATTCGGGAGAACCCGTCTCCACGATAAAGACATCGGTTCCCAAGGCGCACAATCCGCGACGAATGGATTTCCCCTTGGGGTTGTTCTCCATGAGAATTCCGTTACTCACAAGAGGGTATTGACGAAAGAAGTAGCCGCTGGTCTCTGTAGCTTTTTCAAGGAGGGGGGAGTTCTCGGCAACGCCAATTGTTATTGCTCCGTTGATAATGGCACAAAAGCCCTTCTTGGAAAGTCCGCGAGCCAGGAGTTCACCTTTCATAACGAAAGCTCCAACAATACCTCCATTATCAGCACGCACGTCAGCGGCTTGAGCAGCAAGAATGATACTCGGGTCGTCACTATTAATCTTACCAAGGTGTAACGATGGTTGGGCGTTATGGGGAATGAATATCTTTAGGGGAATATCATTAATGAGCGTGTCGCGAATCTCCGTAAAGCCCTGCGTTAAGGAATCAATAGCAGGTACCTCCCATGAGGTTTCAGTTGGGGATTGTTCCTCCTGGATGGGTTCAAAATAGGAGGGTTCGTGAGTAGCCTGTTGCGGCATGTTGTAAGAGGGTTGGCACATCAATAGCGCCACGAAAATACCCACCACCAAAAACACGACACATAAGAGGCGCCACCTGCGGGGGTGTTTCGGTTTGCGCCTGACCTCCTCGCCAATGATGCGAATTTGGTCGTCTCTAATATCCTTTTGTTCTTCCATGTATTACTTTATCTCCTTTTCTAGTAAGTCCTTCAAATCCGTCAATGCGGCTATTGATGCCGTAACAGTATGACTAAAAGTGGCCGCATCAGAAAGGATGAGACGCTGGCGCGGCACGTTAATATAGTAGATGTAGGAACGGTTGATAATCAAACTTCTGCCAATGCGTATAAAGGCGCTCCCCTCCGAACCTAGTTGAGTAGCTATTATTCGCTCAATCTGCCCCAACTGGTAAGAGAGCATACGCACCTCGTTGTCCGTCTGCACCAACGTCGAATAATTACCATCCGAGGCGATGTAGACAATATGCTCTGGCGCTATGCGCACCAACTCAACAGAAGTTGATATGACTAAATGCTTCTTCATCTTACTAATTACGGAGCAAATTTAGCTGTTTTACTCCTTATCGGCAATACCTGCAATCGGCAAAAGTATGAACTATGGCTGAGAATGTATGAAATAGCTTTTCATTTTTTATGATTCCGTTAAGTTTCTTTATGTCCAAAGATTTCAAGTGGACGAAATGTTGACACCCCCATCGGCATTGTGTACCCTCTTGGAAAAACCCTAAACATCCTCTGTGCCACCATCATCAACAAAAAAAATAGGAATGTCTACTTCAAGACTGCATACAACAACACCATCCGCTACATCGACCTCAACAAGATTAACTTTGCAACAGTGCACTATCACGCCACTCCAATGGACAAAACGAAAGAGCAACCGATGAAGGAAATACTCATCCCCTCTTGTTGCGAATAAACACAGGTATCCCCTCATCTTTACACCAGAGAATAAAGTCTGGCAAACCTGCAATAGGTCTGCCAGACTTTTTGTCGTATAATTAACAAATAAACAGATACAAGCAATGAGATTGCTTAACTGCTAGTCCACAAAACCCTTTCCTACAAAATTGCAAGCACAAACAACACCAAAGTCAGTATGGGCCAAATCACGCAGAAAATCCAAATATTGACTTCATTGTAGCTCAACCCAATCCTCTTGCCAAGAATCAACAGAAAGTTCACACACAGCGTAAACAACTGGTCAATCTTACTATCCGGTAGTGCAGGATAGGTATGGACATCATCATTTAAAAGTGTCCAAAATTTCAAACGCCATTTCTTACTGACAAAACAAATCAGCAACACAGGAATCAACAAAATTCCATAACAAATTATTATCACAATCCTTCTCATATATTAAGGACTTTACAAATTATGTGCCAAGAGAGAGCTAAAAACGTTCTCACACAAAAAAGGGAGCCTTGTAGCCCCCAAAAAACGAACAAACTCACATTAAGATTTCTCCAAGATTTCCATATCCTCTATTTGTGGAATGGGATTCTTCGGATTCTGTTTTGCACCAAGTTTTTCAAGCTTATTACAAGTGAGAATAATACTTTGTCCACGATCACTAAGTTTTTTTTCTCCGTCCTCATATGCCTCATGTGCCTTTTCTAAAGCCTTTCCTATCGCTTCATAATTCTTCAGAAATTTTCCTACGCGGTCAATCATTTCATTTGCTAGGTCATACACCCTTTCGTGATTCTGTGCTTGTTCTATTTGCGTCCAAGTAAGGTTAATCATTCTTAGTGCAGCAAAGAGAGTCTGCTCATCAGCTATAAACACATTCATCTCCATCGCCTTGCGCCAAAGGTCGGGTTGCGCATTGAGTGCAGTCCAAAGCGCACCAGTATGAGGCACGAACATAATAACATAATCCATCTTCAGTTTGGGAGATTTAATATAGGACGAGTAATCCTTTTTAGAAAGTTCCTTAACATGCTTTTGGATGCTGTCGATATGCAGTTTCAGAGACTCTTGACGCTGGTCATCCGTTTCAGCATTGACATAATCCATAAATGCTGTGAGTGAGACTTTTGAGTCGATAATAATCTCACGGCTATTATCTAAATGCAGAATTACGTCAGGGCGCAAATTGCCACCTGTATCTGTCTTCACCACATTACCCATAGCATCACGAATCACACATTCACGCTCATAATGTGTGCCACATTGTAGTCCCTGTGAATCTAGAAGTTCTTCAAGCACACGCTCCCCCCAATTACCCTGCACTTTACTCTTATGCTTAAACACACGCGCTAATTCATCTGCGCTCTGCTTTGCCGCATCACTATGTTTCATCATATTTTCAAGGTTCTCCTTCATTGCCGCACTCATTTCTGTGTGCTTCAAAGTGTTCTCCGTCATCGCTTGCTTCATCTTCTCAATAGTCTCACACAGGGGCGTCACAATCTGTCCCAAGTTCGTGTTGCTCGATTCTGCAAACTCCTTTTGTCGCTGCTTCAGCATATCATCTGTTGCTGACTTCAATTGCGCCGACACTTTCTGTACCACTTCATCAAAGCGTTCTTGCTGTGCTGTTAAAGCCTGCTCATGATTACGTTCTTGAGTGGCAAGCATTTCTTTCATCTGCTTTTCCGCCTCAGCCTTTGCTTCAACTAAGCGCTTCTCAAAATCAGTTTTCGCCAACAGCATTCGTTCTTTATTTTCAGCCTTTACCGTTTCCAATTGGTTCGTTAGTTGGGCTATACGATTCTCTGCATTCGCCTTTTCATTCTCCAATTGCCACTGCAATTTTTCCACCAATGCTTGGCCTCCCTGATTCTTCAGTCTCAAAAGGATGTAACCGATAACCACTCCAACAACAATTCCCAAGATAATTGCTATAATAATTTCCATCGTATATAAGGTTTTAAATATTGTGAGATAAAGCTATATTAAAGATCTATGAATCAACATCCACACTATAAGTTACGAGTATATACTCGAGCTTGCGCAATATCATTGGTCCATGAACCCGTCTCATCTATATACCCTATAATACCATTTTTTAGGACTCTTATGAAGGAGTAGAAACTACCCAAAAGAATGGCGTCATATGCAGGGAGTATATTGAATTCGTCATTAAAAAATCCATATTGGTTACCCAACTTTGTGATGAGACAACGATGATTTTCTTTAATCAAAAATTCATCATAAATGGGTTCTAACAACCACGCTCCATTGTGCGAGTTATAGATGCCGTACTTGCCGTTTAGTTTTGCAATAATCCAGTTTTCGCAGAGGAAGGCTTTGGGCAATTCTTCAGATACAAAAAAGGGATTGTAATCGTTTGGATACAATATTTCCCAAAGTCCATTTTGCTTACCATATATGGCAGGAACCGGGTGCTCGGTAATAACAATTTCGTCATAGATAGGCGGAATAACGTTGCTATCCAGGAAATCTGCGACACCATATCTATTCTCACGCTCTATAGTTTTGCATTCGTGATTGGGGAGCAAAACTTGCGCTCGTCGTTGATATGCCGTCCACTCATCTTGCTCAGCCCCTACCTTCTTCAACTCCTGTTCTACGGCATCACACTCCATAATGTCTTGACGCGTCACAGGACGCCACCCCTGTTGTTCTTCAAAAGTGCATTCTACCCCAATTCGA
Organism: Alloprevotella sp.; assembly: GCA_045657925.1. Classification (GTDB taxonomy): domain Bacteria; phylum Bacteroidota; class Bacteroidia; order Bacteroidales; family Bacteroidaceae; genus Alloprevotella. The sequence continues at coordinate 137,180 of JAZOUA010000003.1, forward strand.
TTATATGGTATCAGAAATTCATGAGCCTCAGATTCGCTTGAACAAAACTCTAAATTCCCATCCAGATATCCCCAGGTGCCATTCTTCTTTACGTGAATCCAACCTGCGCATACGGGAACACAGATCTCATCAAAATGGGTGGGTGAGATTCGACCTCCTCGGGAATAATATTGCTCCTTATTCTTGACAAGAATATACTGATCTTGAGCAAATTCCGTAATGAAGTCGTACTCCACCTTGAAATGTTCATGAACATTTTCATCCAACCATATCATCCCCACCTTACCACCGCGTTCAACACGATAGCGGTTGGAACACTCCACGCTTTCTATACCATCAAACGAGGCGGGGACTGCTGGCGTCCAGGAGGTGGCGCGGATGCCGTACTTGCCATTCTCCGAGTAGATCAATTCCTCCCACTGGGATTCCACAATATCATCCTCCTCATCAAAACAATTGTCGTAAGAATCAATGTCTTGTTGCAAAGAGAGATACTCATTGTACAATCTATCATATTCTTCGGCATCAGTACATGCGTCTAACAATGTTGCCGTTGTTAACAAATTTCGAAATCTTTCATTCAAATTAGTAGCCATAAATGGGATCAGCTAAAGGTTAATCGGTTAATAAGGGTGCTTTCTGTTACCTCACCGCCGCCTCTCGCGTGCGGAAGGATTCGCGGGCCTTGCGGATGTAGAGTTTAAGTACGTCTTCGGGGAGGGAGGTGGTACGCACGAAGGTGCGGGTGAGTTCGGGGAATTTGGCAAGGGCGGTGGCGAGGAGCCAGGCGATGGCCATGCGGACATAGTAGGGGGAGGGTCCTTGGGCGGTGCCTTGCTGGGGTAGTTTGGGTTTGCCTTTTTCGTAGCGGTAGGCGGAGTGGATGCGGGAGAGGTCGATTGACTCTATCACGGCAAAAATTTTGGGCAACCACTCCTCTGTCATGAAGTAGGTCATGGCAACGACGATGGCGAAGCGCACTTCAAATTCATGGGCGGAGCGGAAATAGGGTTGGAGAAATGCCCATAGTTCGGGTTTATCTGCTCGCGCCATCCACTTAGCATTAGCACAATAGGAGTCGCACACGGCCCAGTTGTCAAGCAGGGGGACATATTTTTCCAGCATCAAAATGCGCTCGGGGAGGGTGCTCTTTTCGAGGTTAATCAGATAGCCCCAAATCACTAGTTCTTCGTGACAAAGCGAGTCGCTCGGCATCGACTCAAAACTTCGTATAACTTCTTTCCCATTATGACACATTTTATGCTTACCCACGCCCAACTCTATCTCTGCTCCACAACGAGAAATTTGTTTGGCCGTTTGTTGCATCTCTAGAACATGAAGCCCTAACACTCTGCGTTGAGGAAGTGCATTCACTACACGCAAATGCCCTTCGCGATAGCGAGAGTCTGTCAAAAAGCGAGGGCAGACAAGCGGGGTTAAGATGGAACGTATCATAAGGGTGATGATGTTACAAAATTCTTGATGAATTATGATGGTGGTAAAAGCAAAGGTTGGCATCGATGCCAACCTTTATTCGTTATGCTCGCTCTCCATCAAAATCCTTTTAAATAAGGACAAAGTGAGGCTTTTGAAATGTCTCAAAAATTAAGTCGGACTTACTTAAAATTAAGTCTCAATTAATTTAAAATAAGTCTCAGTTAATTTCAACTAAAAGTGACTTAGTTTTGAGCGATATTCACATGGTAAACATAGTCTGAATATTACCGTCTCCTCATCACTAAGCTCGCCGCTTTGCATCAATTCTGAGGAAGATAAACAGCAAGATGGTGAACCCCCAAAGAGAAGAACCGCCATAACTGAAGAAGGGAAGCGGGATTCCGATTACGGGAGTGAGCCCGATGACCATTCCGATGTTGATAAAGACATGGAAAAGCAAGATGCTCAGTACGCAATAACCGTAGACTCGAGCATAAGTGTGTGTTTGGCGTTCTGCAAGATAGAGCAAACGTAAAATGAGCGCTAGGAAGAGTAATAAGACTGCTGATGAACCTATGAATCCCTGTTCTTCGCCTACGGTGCAAAAGATAAAGTCAGTATCCTGCTCGGGCACATACTTAAGCTTCGTCTGTGTGCCGTTCATAAATCCCTTTCCGCCAAATCCTCCTGAGCCTATAGCAATCATACTTTGATTGACATTGTATCCCGCACCTGCATTGTCGGTCACGACACCAAGTAGGACTTGAATACGAATCTTTTGGTGGGGTTGGAGATTGTCAAGGGCAAAGTTTGCGGAGTATAAAAATCCGAGCGACCCTATCGTGAAAAGCGCAATGTAAAAATAAGAGATTAGACGTTCGCGAAGAGCATGGTAAGAGAGATAGACAAAGGTTGCTACCAAAACGGCTACGCATGCAAGCGAAACGTCTATAGGCACCACCGCCAGTGAGAATAAGATGGCGGCTCCTACAACTGCAACACCCGTCCAAAAGATACGCCAAGCATGAATGGTTTGCTTGCAAAAGACGTGAATCATACCAATGGTGAACATCCAAATAATGATCATCACCGAAAACTCGCCAACCGTAGAGAGCGTGCCTTCAAGAGGGACTTCCGCAAAACGGATGCCCACGACGAAGTAAAGCACAGCGGAGAAAGCTGTAAAGAGAAACGCTCCTGGCATTCCTTCACGATAAAAGACAAGGAAGAAAGCGGCATAGACAAGTGCAGACCCCGTTTCCTTCTGCATCACAATGAGAAACATCGGAAGCAGAACGATGAATGCTGCCTTAATCAAATTGCGCATCTTATTGAGCGTAAAGCCATACTGACCGCAGAGCTTGGCTACGGCTAATGCCGTGATGCATTTGGCAAACTCAGCCGGTTGCAAGTTTACCGGACCAAGCGACAACCAAGAACGCGACCCCTTAATGTCCTTTGCGATGAAAGGGGTGACTAATAAGAGAAGCATCATTGCTACGTAAAGCACGTCGGTTAGTTGGTCAAAGTATTGGTCATCTATCAAGAGCAACACCAAACCTATGACGAGCGCAAGCCCCATCCACACAATTTGTTTCCCTGAACGAGTAGCGAAGTCAAAGAAGTCTGTATCCCCAATTTCATGGCTTGCTCCACAAATGGAGAACCACCCAAAGACCATCAAAACGAGGTATAGCACGACTACCACCCAATCGGCTGAAAGGGTGATACTCCTGTGATATCTATCGTTCCTGCTTACCATAATGAATTGTGCGTTTCTGCATGGCGTCAGCCTTTGCTTTTGATGATTCTGAAAGTTCTCCGTTTAAATATTGCTCCATGATGAGCGCACCAATAGGTACCCCGTAGACAGCTCCGAAACCGCCATTTTCAACATACACTGAGACAGCTATTTTAGGGTCATTCATAGGTGCAAATCCCATAAACACGGAGTGGTCCTGTCCTCGGTTTTCAGCCGTTCCCGTTTTGCCACATACTTCTATGCCTGGGATATTCGCAGCTCGGCAAGTACCTCCCGTAACGGCGGCACGCATGCCTTCAACAGCGTACTTATACCACTTTTCATCCACCATCGTGTAGTGAGGAGTGGTGTAAATGGAATCAAGTTTGGCACCCTGAATTTCCTTTACAACATGAGGCACATAATAGTGGCCTCGGTTGGCAATAGTTGCTGCAAGGTTGGCAATCTGTAAGGGAGTGGCGGTCACTTCGCCCTGTCCGATGGAAATCGATATTACCGTTAGCGCATTCCATTTACCCTTATAAGCCTTGTCGTAATATTGCGCATTGGGAATCATGCCTCGCTTTTCCCCTGGAAGGTCTATGCCGAGGGTATAACCGAATCCCATCTCTACGAGGTGGTCTTTCCAACGCGTCATAGCATCTTGAACTGTTTCATACTTCGAGCGGTCGGAGAACATACGCAAAAGGTTCCAACAGAAATAAGCATTACAACTTGTGGCTATAGATGGTACAAGGGGAATTGGCGCTGCATGAGCGTGGCAACCGAGATGAAGGCCACCATAGTGAAAACCACCACTACAAGGGAAGCCCATATCAGGAGTGATGCTTCCTTCCTCAAGTCCAATAAGAGATTGGGTAAGTTTGAAGGTTGACCCTGGAGGATACGTACCCATTATCGCACGATTCAGAAGTGGCTTCATGGGGTCGGCTGCTAACTTATTGTGCATTTTTCCTCGTTCACGCCCCACCATAATTCGGGGGTCATAAGTGGGAGAAGATGCCATGCAAAGCACTTCACCTGTTGCGGGTTCAATAGCAACGATGGCTCCGAGCTTACCCTGAAGTAAGCGTTCTGCCAATGCCTGAAGGTCCTTATCCAATCCGAGTGTTAAGTTACTTCCTGGCACGGGTTCCACGTCATATTGGCCATCCATATAATGGCCTTTTGTTCGTCCACGAACGTCTCGAAGCATGATGCGCATCCCCTTCTCGCCACGCAAATATTGTTCGTAAGAACGTTCTATGCCCAACTTACCGATGTTGTCACCACTTCGATAATAGGGATCGTTCAAGATGTCCTTCTCGTTTACTTCACCTACGTCGCCAAGAATATGGGCACCCATTCCGTCTGCATAGTGGCGAATCGTACGCTTCTCAGCAGTAAAGCCATTAAAGCGGTAAAGATTTTCCTTAAAGACGGAGAATTCTTCTGCAGGGATCTGACTCATAAAGAGTTGTGGCGTATGGCGTGAATAGCCTATGCGTTGCTTGATTTCCTGCATACGCTGCTTGTAAAATTCAGGCGTAATTCCCATCGTTTCGCAGAAGTCCAAGGTGTCCACTCCCCATTGCTCCTGCATCACCACCATAATATTATATGAGGGTTCGTTATACACAAGCAAATTCCCCTTGCGATCGGTCACAAGACCTCGCGAGGGGTATATAATTTCCTTTCGGAAGGCATTGGAGTCGGCACTTTCCTTGTAGTCGTCACTAAACATCTGTAAGGAGAACAGACGAACGATGTATATTAGAATGATACCAACGGCGATGCCCCCGATGACGAATTTGCGATTGTCGAAGGAGTGGTCGCGTGCCATGAAAATGAATTATCGCTTATTGCGCAACATCTCAAGCGCAAGGATAAGAAGAGTTGTTAGAAGGGTTGAAGAAAAAATGCTCCACAAAAGAGCAGAAAGATGGAAGAAGCTAAAGGCTTCAATGATATAAAAGGCGGAGGTGTGAAGCAAACTGATGGCTACAGCATAACGCATAAAGCCCCCCCACTCCATCGTTCGCACCGACGGAATGAAGTCGCCATCTCTACGTTCGACAGGAGCAAAGACTGTGAGCACCATAGGGCGCAATAAAGCCGTAAGAAGCAGGGCAGAGGAAGCCATTCCTGGCGTACTGCTGAACATATCAACGACAATGCCCAACACGAAAGCAATCACCAATAATGCCCAACGGGATATGCGCCCTGGAAGTATCATTAGGAAGTAAACGTAAATCATGGGCATGGCATATCCCAACAGGTGGATGTGATTACACACAACGACCTGTGCTACCATCAAGGCAAGAAACCATGCTATGTAGGAAAAGAGAGAGGGTGCCATCTTTTTAGTTTAGTTATCGTTGATTTTTGAAAAAAGGCTGTCAATAGCCTCTCGGTATGGGGTTGCGATGACTCCCACCTCGCGCAGATTGGAGAAGTCTGTTCCCAGATTGATGTCGAGTTTATAGGATTGTCCGTCTGCCGAGTCGTCAATCTTATCAATCTTTCCCACAAAGATTCCAGGGGGAAACACGAAGGAGTGACCACTGGTTTCAACCACACCACCTAGTTCAACCTGCGCATGTCTTGGTATTTCGTCAAGGAAGGCACGTCTCATGTTTTTCCCGTCCCATTGCAAGTACCCAAAGTGATTTTGCCCTTGAATGCGACAACTGATGCTCGACTTACTATTTGTCACAGGGATGACAACGCTATACTCTGCACTAACGAGGTACACCACCCCTACGACTCCGTTTCCACAGACTACGCCCATTTTCTCCTTTACACCATGCCGACTGCCACGATCAATAACGAGATAGTTATCCTTCGTACCCTTTGAATTGGAAGTAACCTTAGCTGAAATGAGTTCGTAGTTCACAAGGTTACGCATCATGGCGCGCTCCACTTCCGTCGTGTCGTGCTTGAGCGTCATCATCGCCTCACGAAGCTGGTTGTTCTCAAGCATCAACTGCGCATTGCGCTCTGTGAGTTGGCGATTCACATCTCCAAGATTCACATAGCTCCAAAGGTCTAAATACCATCTGTCAACGCCAGCAACCATCGCATTAGCACCCGTACTCCAAACACTCCCCTGAAAGCTATTAAAGCGAATCAGGAGCGACAGACTTACATACTCTAACACGATGAAGAGTAGCAGGTAGTTGTATTTGCGGAGGAATTCAAAAAGGGGATTCATGAAAAAGGAGAAAGAAGAAAAAATGAGAAAGGAAAAATGAGAAAGAAGAAATAACCATGCGAGACGTCTGTGCACCAGCATCTTTCTCATTTCTCCTTTCTCATTTTCTCATTCCAGCATAGCCGTTCTATCGCATCAAGAAAGTGAAGTTGTCCACATTCTTAAGTGCGATACCCGTTCCACGTGCCACACAGAGGAGGGGATCCTTAGCCACGTGGAAGGGGATGTTAATCTTATCGGTCAAGCGCTTGTCAAGGCCACGAAGCAAGGCGCCACCACCTGTGAGCCAAATACCGTTCTTCACGATGTCGGCATAGAGTTCAGGGGGAGTCTGTTCCAAGGCATTGATAATAGCCTGCTCAATGCGTGCAATCGACTTTTCAAGACAGTGTGCAATTTCCTGGTAGCACACGGGTACTTCCATAGGCATTGCAGTGATACGGTTAGGACCATATACCACATAATCCTCTGGCGCTTCACCAGGGAGGTCGGTCAAGGCTGCACCAACAGAGATTTTGATGCGCTCTGCCATACGTTCACCTACACGCACATTGTGCTGACGGCTCATGTATTCCTGAATGTCGTTGGTAAAGTCGTCGCCTGCCATCTTGATAGAGCTGTTCGAAACGATGCCGCCCAAAGAAAGCACGGCAATTTCTGTCGTACCGCCACCGATATCAACAATCATATTCCCCTCGGGAGCGTTCACGTCAATACCAACACCGATAGCAGCCGCCATGGGTTCGTAAAGCAGGAAGATGTCGCGACCGCCAGCATGCTCCGCAGAGTCGCGAACGGCGCGCAGCTCCACTTCCGTCGAACCTGAAGGCACACCAATCACCATGCGCAACGAGGGCGAGAACAGGCGCTTACCTTTATGCACCATTTTTATCAACCCGCGCATCATCTGCTCACAAGCGTTAAAGTCAGCAATCACACCGTCTCTCAAGGGACGGATAACACGAATTTTGTCGTTCGTCTTTTCATACATCAGCTTCGCCTTCTCACCTACACCCAACATTGCGTCAGTATGGCGGTCAAGCGCTACCACTGAGGGCTCATTCACGATAATCTCATCGTCACAGATGATAATCGTGTTGGCCGTACCTAAGTCAATCGCCAACTCCTGCTTCAGCGAGAAGAAGTTCGACAACAGACCCTTAAAAAAGTTCATCTTCATCGCAACCCTTTCTTCTTAGCCTTTAAAGTAATTGTGAATTGCTGTATCGTAGTGACTGCTCACACCAAACGCCTGTGTTGCGAACCAACGACGCTGTTCAAGCGTAGTCTGCGCACCTTGAGCCTTCACGATGTCAAGAAGGGGTTCATACTCAGCCTTTGAAGGCACGATAACCACGTCATTGAAGTTCTTCGCACCCGCACGGATGAGCGAAATACCACCTATATCTATCTTCTCAATGATATCAGCTTCTGACGCACCGCTTGCTACAGTCTGTTCAAAGGGATAGAGGTCAACGATGACAAGGTCGATTTCAGGAATTTCATACTGCGCCATCTGCTGCTGGTCACCTTCAAAAGCGCGACGGCCAAGGATGCCACCAAAAATCTTGGGGTGAAGTGTCTTCACGCGTCCGCCAAGGATTGAGGGGTAAGAGGTAACATCCTCTACCTTTTGACAGGGAAAGCCCAAGCTCTCAATGAATTCACGAGTACCGCCAGTAGAAAGGAACTGCACGCCGTCATTATGAAGCGCTGTAAGGAGTTCGTCAAGTCCGTCCTTGTGGAACACAGACACCAACGCAGTCTTAATCTTCTTAGTTGTTGACATAATGATTTATAGCTTTAAAATTATTAATTTATACGTACTATTCGGTTTGGACTGCAAAGTTACACATTTTCTTTCGCATCAAGAACGAAAAACTGAGGGAAAAGCAAAAAAATCTCAACTAAATTTAAGGGTGGAGATTGGTACGTTTTGAAGGTTTTGAGGTTGGGGCACACAATACCTTGCATCATGCCTTTGAACAAGGAGTGTATCTTTTCCTAAAAGAAGCTTATCCAAAATTTCCGCTATTTCTCACTTCTCTATCAACACATTGTATTATTGCACATGCGTAACGCACTCTTAATTTCAACTAACTTACATGATTGTCCCCCAAAATAACAACGTTACAAGTTGATTTAGAGCACTTGATTTTTGCAAAATGAAAACGCTCTTAAAATAACTTTTAACTTTTAACTTTTAACTTTTTAGGGGCAATTTTTTTAGGGGCAATTTTTTTTAGGGGCATTTTTTTAGGGGCAATAATAATGGCGCCCCATTCGGAGCGCCTTCACATTATACTTTTAAAGAGGGGAAGATGTGTAAATTAAAACTTTCTTGTAAACTTTAAGGGTTAATAATTAAGTGAAATAAATTTTGTAATACACGTTTTTTTAATTGTTACTTACTGCCGTGGGGAGGGAATATGTAATCCTTCCCCACGATGTTTTCTAAAGCAAGGACTAAGGAATTCATTTTAGCTTCGAGATTTTCGTCCGTGACTTCTCCCGTTGCGTAGCCAATGCGCTTGGCTATGGTGCCGAAGACGAAGAGCGCGTCGGAAAGGGTCTCTCGGTTGAACTCTAAATCCGTTAGCCACCCTTGTTGCTGTGCAAGGGAGAGTAACCCCGCCCAGGTGGCGAGCGAGGATTGCAATTGCGCTTCGGCAATGGCTTTGAAGTTATCATGCGGTTGCTCCATTTCTTATGAATTTTTGAAAGTCAAGCGCTGTTACTCCCAGGCTTTTCACCTTTTGAATGTATGTATATTTCATTTCGTCAAAGTAAATGCGCTCTCCGTTGTTGAGCTTTTCAAGCATGTCGCTGACGGTGTGATGGTCGTCGGCGGTTTGTGCGGAGTTGCGCAGTTCGCTTACGAGGGCTTCCATGAAGTCGGCGGGGAGAATTACTTTGTCACGCTTTGCAAAGGTGTTGCAATAAAGATAAACTGATTGTGTCATGGTTGATGAGGGTTAAGAGGTTAAAAGTTTAGAGTTTAAGGTTGAGAGGTTAAGAGGTTAAGAAAGTTCTGAGGTTAAGAAGTGAAAGTTCTGAAGTTCTGAGGTTAAGAGGTGTTTTAACGCCTCGAAGAGGCAAAAGCATATAGCCCAGGGCAGAGCGACGAAGGAGCGGCACCCTGGGTAAATAGACCACATGGCCTTTCGCTCTGTAAGAGCAAAAGTAAAAATACGATTGAAAACCAATTTGTTATATTCCCAATGTGGCTTTTGCCCCGTCAGGGCGCACCATTCGGGGTGTACACCAACCCAGGGTG
>JAZOUA010000004.1:0-46721 GCA_045657925.1 Alloprevotella sp.
AATTTTTAAAAATTTCCCAGCAACTGAACTAAAAGAACCCCCTACAGTCAAGTGTAATGCAACTCGAAAATCAGGCGGGACTACCATTGACCGGTAGGGACGCACGGCGCGTGCGTCCTCATCAATCGGCATATTCCATTGACCGTGCGTCCGTACCTGCCAAGGGGAATGCCATTCGGAAAATTACGCGACTCCAATCCCCGCCTCGCATTACAGATTACAGATTACAGTTATTTTGAAACTCACATGCTCCCCTCAGCATAAAGACATAAAAAAATTTTATTATATATTAATATATAATAACTTATTTCTTGTACTATTTTTCAAGTTTCTGACGTATCAAAATAAAAAAACTGTAATCTGTAATCTGTAATCTGTAATGTGTCTTTTCCTGAAAAGGTTGACTCTTTTTTGTACTGTTTTACTTTACTAGAATCTGGGATTTTTATCCGTACTAGATAAGTTGACTTTCTCTACTAAGATTGTTGTAGCTTTTCCTGGTTTAGTTGCCTCTTTTCCTACACTTGCTCACTTGCCTGGTAGGTACTTATGGTGCGTGCGTCCCTGAAATGCATATGTGTGGTTTGCTTGGGGATGTTACGAAGGGGATATGGCGCTTGATGAGGACGCACGCGCCGTGCGTCCGTACCTGTCAAATGGGTTCCGTTTGCTCGCACAACTGGGAAATTTTCAAAAATATTTTTGCGCTTGTAAGGTATTGAATATCTATTATTTACACGCTTGTTTTTACCCATTTTTCGGATGCTAAATGCCAATAAATGCCAAATGGGGTGGGGCGTGTTGTATCTTTGCATTTGTAATCGATTAACGAGGAGCGAGCCTTCCGGAGGGCTACCTTAAAATCTTTCCACCTTTCACCATTCACCATTCACTTTTTAATTACCATGCAAAACAAGTCGCCTATTTGGAAGCAAGTCCTGCAAATCATCATCACCATCCTCACCGCCATTGCCACCACGTTTGGCGTCGTGTCCTGCTTGTAGGGACGCACGGTGCGTGCGTCCTCCCAACGCACCGCGATTCGTGCGTCCTTGATACAAGCGATTATTTCACGCTGTTCACTCAATGAGAAAAAGGACACTCGAACCGAACGTCCCTACCAGCTAAACGTAACTCACTTTTAATTTCAACTAACTCCCAAGGCGTCGCTCCTAAGTCGCTTGCCGTTGGACTATGAGCTCAATGCCCCGTTGGGGCGCACCTGTCCGGATGGCATCTTTTATCTTTCATCTTTCATCATTCATTAATTCTCCTCCCTTCTCCGAATCTTCACCGCATAAAAAAAGAGTAAAGATGAAGGAGGGTGGGGCGAAGGGGGGAGAGCCGAAGGGGCGTTTCCTTTCATCCTTTATTCTTTCATCTTTACGCTTTACGATGTATGTCTTGAAGAAGAAAAAACTGGTTAATTTTCAGTTTTAACCTCAGTAGCGACGGGGCTTTCAGTTGTGGCAGGCGGGGTGCTTACTGATTCGCTCTTTTCAGTTGTTGAAGGTGTAGTTGCAGGCGTTGTTGTGGTGGCCTTTCGGAATGTCTTCTTCTTCACAACTTTTGTTGAATCTGCGCATTCTTCCTTTTCAACCAATTGGGGAAGTAGGATTTCAGTGCCAAGTGGTACCTTGTAGGGGTAGGTGAAGTTGTTGTAATGGATGATATACTTGGCATAGTCTCTATGGCCGTAGGTGCTACGTGCGATTTTAAAGAGAGAATCCCCCTTGCGCAAGGTGTGAGTGCCGTAGGTGCCGATGATAAGGAAGCATCCGGGTGTCACTTGTGAGTATTCCTCGGAAAGCTTTTCAGCAGTAGCTTTGTCTACGCCACGGATTACGGGGAGTGAGTCAGAACCTGCGGGGAGGAGGCTCCTGGGGTTTACGGGAGCTACAGAGTCGGCAGGGGCTGAGAGGGAGTCAGTAGTGGCCTGTTGAAGGGAGTCGTTCTGACTGATTTCTTGGTCGTTGTTGGGGTTGGCTTCAAGGGGAATCAATCGGTGATAACCAGCGAGGTAGCTGATGACCAGCGTAAGAATCCAAACGAAACCGATGAACAACCAACGTGAATTTTTAGTAGTATTTGGAGTGCTCATTTCGTTATCTTCAGAAGGAGTGTTGGGGATTGAGTTGTCATGAATCGCATCAGCTTCGTTTGCTGGAGTTTCAGCGTTTTCTGTTTGAATTTCAGCTTCTTCGGCGGGTGCTTCGGGATTGAGTTCTTCTTCCTCGGCGGGTGTGGCTTCGGGGGTAGAATCATTCGTTGCATCCGTAGCCTCTTCAGCTGGCGCATTCTCTTCAGTTGTGGTGGATTCAAGTTCGGAGGTTTGTGGGACAAGAGATGACATGTCGATTACGACCTCGTTTTCATCAATCACTTCCGTAGCTTCCGTTTCCTCAACTTCCTCAACTTCTGTCACTTCCTCAATGGCTTCGGCTTCATTAAGTTGCTCGGGAGCTTCGGTTGAAGGCGTGGGTTCTTCAGTCTCTTGTGGTTCACCTGGGAACTCTTGGTTCACTTCGACCTTAGGAGTCTCCTGCACGGCGGGCTTGACCTCTTCCTGAGGTGCCTCCTGGAGTGGCGCTGATGCGAGAGCAGGCTCTTCAACGGGGGAGGGAGCGACTTCCGCTTCGGGAACAGGAGAGGGTTGTGAAGTCTCCTCTAAGGGGGGAGCTATGATGTCGGTTTCGTCTTGTTCCTCTGAGCTGCCCTCTGAGATTGTTTCAATCTCTTCAAGGGTAGTGGAGTCGGGGATGACGATGGTTTCAAAGTGGTTGAAGGGGCGGTTGATGAGCTCCTTGAATGAAGAGTCGGGAAGGAAGGAAACTTTGGTGTGTCCGCTGATTTGGAAGCGTTCTCCGGTGTTGATATTAACGCTTTCTCGTTCGCTAACGCTTACGAGCTTGAACGTGCCAAATCCTTTGATCTTTACAAAGCTGTCGTTTCTCAATCCCTCTTCTATGACTTCAAAGAACGCACGAACGAAGGCTTCACTTTTCTTCTTCGTGATGCCTTGATTTTGTGCGATTATGTCAATGAAATCAGCTGGTAGAAGTTTCCTGCTCATAATTATTGCAGTTTATCTTTGAGCACAGTGCTCATTTTAAAGGATATAGCGAGTTTTGGTGGTACGAGGTGGCGTTGTTTCGTTGTGGGATTCACCATGATACGCTCTAATTTCTTTTTAACCTCGAAGTTACCAAATCCTTGTACGCTGAAAGTGTCGCCCACATTAAGATTGTCGGCAATGGCCAGTGAAAGCGTGTTCGCTAAGGCTTGCGCTTCCTTAGGTGTGAGCTCCGCTCTTGATGCGACTTCGGCGAAAAATTCTTTGCTATTCATATGTATGGTCGTTTTACTCAAACAAGTGTTCCGTAAAGGTCGTATTCTTCAGCCGCCGTGATTCTGACGTTGTAGAAGCTTCCTGCGTGTAGTTCTCCCTCGTTTTGATGAATCAGAACTTCGCAATCCACTTCGGGTGAATCATGCTCCGTGCGCCCGATGAAATAGTCGCCCTCTTTGCGGTCAATGATGACTTTATAGGTATTGCCCACCTTCTCACTTCCGAGCGTAGCAGAGATGCCCTCCTGAAGGAGCATGAGGCGGTCAAGGCGCTCTTGCTTCACCTCTTCGGGGATGTCATCTTCATAGTTGTTGGCGGCAAATGTGCCTTCTTCCTCACAATATGCGAAAGCTCCCATACGGTCAAATCGCACTTCGCGAGTGAATTCCATCAATTCGTTGAAGTCCTCCTCCGTTTCGCCAGGGAAGCCCACCATCAGCGTAGTGCGAATGCAGATTCCGGGCACCTCGCGACGTAGAGCCTTGATGAGGTCAAGCGTTTCCTGCTTGGTCGTATGGCGATGCATGCGCGTGAGCATGTTGTCAGAAATGTGCTGAAGCGCGATGTCAATATACTTACATACATTGTCGTTCTCACGCATGACACGAAGCAAATCCATCGGGAAGTGAGTGGGGTAGCCATAGTGAAGGCGAATCCATTCAACTCCAGGAATCTTTGCCATTCGCTCAATGAGCTCTGGGAGCATTTGCTTCTTGTAAAGGTCAATGCCGTAGAAGGTTAATTCCTGAGCGATGACGTTGAATTCCTTTACGCCCTGCTGAACCAAGAGTGTGACTTCGTCAAGGATTTCTTCAATGGGGCGACTGATGTGTGGCCCCGTGATGATGGGAATCGCACAATAAGCACACTTACGATTGCATCCCTCGCTAATCTTGATGTATGCTTGGTAGGGAGGGGTGGTGAGCACGCGTTCGTTCTTAAGTTCAGGGTCGTATGCTTCGCCCAAATCGCTCAGCAATTCTGTCCAATTGAACTTGCCGTAGAACTTGTCAACCTGAGGAATTTCTTGCCCGAGCTCCTCTAAATAGCGTTCGCTAAGGCATCCCATGACATACACACGATTGAGCTCGCCTTCTTCCTTAAGGTTGCATAATTCAAGAATCATATTGATTGATTCTTCCTTGGCATCTCCGATAAATCCGCACGTATTCACTACGGCAATGTCGCCATGAATCACGTCGGGATTGTGGTAGAGGGTGTAACCAAGTTTCTCAAATTGTTTCATCAAATGCTCAGAGTCAACAAGATTCTTTGAGCATCCCATGGTGATGATGTCAACTATAGGCATATAGGGTTTGTGTGCTGAAGTGCTGATTAGAGTGAAGTCCCTTCGAAGAGAGAATTGACAAATTCAGTTCTGTTGAAGGGTTGGAGATCGGTCATCTTTTCTCCAAGGCCAATGTATTTAACGGGGACGTTGAGCTGATGGGAAATTCCAATAACTACACCGCCCTTGGCCGTGCCGTCAAGCTTAGTGATTGCGAGCGAAGTGATGTCGGTAGCTTTGGTGAACTGCTTGGCTTGTTCGTAAGCATTCTGACCTGTTGAGCCGTCCAACACCAAAAGAACTTCATCTGGGGCATAGTCAACCACCTTTTTCATGACATTCTTAATCTTAGTAAGCTCGTTCATCAAGCCAACCTTATTGTGGAGGCGACCAGCAGTGTCAATGATAACAACGTCGGCATCGTTGGCTACGGCAGACTTAATCGTGTCAAACGCAACGCTCGCAGGGTCGCTACCCATCTGTTGCTTGATAACAGGAACTCCTACGCGCTCGCCCCAAATAACCAATTGCTCAACAGCCGCGGCACGGAAGGTGTCGGCAGCGCCAAGGTAAACCTTCTTTCCTGCTTGCTTGAATTGGTAGGCGAGTTTGCCGATAGTCGTCGTTTTTCCAACTCCATTTACGCCAACGACCATGATAACATAAGGCTTACGGTCAGTAGGAAGTTCAAATGTAGAGCCATCCTCGTTGCCGCTCTTTACCAATAACTCGGCAATCTCTTCCTTAAGAAGGGTGTGGAGTTCGCTTGTGCTTACATATTTATCGCGAGCAACGCGCGCTTCGATTCTTTTGATGATCTCTAATGTCGTTTCAACTCCTACGTCAGAGGTAGCAAGCACCTCTTCGAGGTTATCTAACACTTCATCGTCAACCGTAGATTTACCGGCAATGGCATGTGTGAGTTTCTCAAAGACGCTACGCTTCGTCTTTTCCAATCCAGCATCGAGAACTTCTTTCTTCTCCTTTTTGTTGAAAAAATCGAAAAATCCCATAATTAAGTATCTATTTAGCAGTTGTTTTTGTGTTGTTGTATCTAATTTACGGTATTCGTAGTCTAATATCCAAGAGTTTGTTTTACACTACTTTATAACTATGCAAAATTAGGAAAAACTTTTGAGACTAAGAGTGTTAAATAAACAAAAAAACTCCTCACAAGCGTGAGGAGTCTATATGTTTTGTACGAATACAAAATCTTAAGTTGTGATTAGTCCTTGAAGAAGTCCTTAACTGCTTCGTTGGGAACCATCTGTTCATCAAAGATGTAAGCACCAGTCTTGGGGCTCTTAACCATCTTGATAACCTTTGTGTAAGAACGGCCGTCGTTCTGGCCAGTCTTAAGAGTTGCGACTACTTTCTTTGCCATGGCTTATTTCTTACTTGATTTCTTTATGAATTGTCATACGCTTGAGGATGGGGTTGTACTTCTTCAACTCCATACGCTCGGGAGTGTTCTTACGGTTCTTCGTAGTGATATAACGAGAAGTTCCAGGAAGACCACTTTCTTTGTGTTCAGTGCATTCGAGAATCACCTGAACGCGGTTACCTTTTGCTTTCTTTGCCATAGTTATTAATCTTAGCCGATTACTTTAATATCTTTGAAACTGCAAAATCCCTTAGCTACTGCGCTATTGAGTGCAGCATCGAGACCTACTTTATTGATGAGACGAAGACCTGCAGCAGAGATCTTAAGTGAAATCCAGCAGTCCTGTTCTACATAATAAAATTTCTTTGAAAACAAGTTAACTTCAAATGTGCGCTTTGTGCGACGCTTTGAGTGGCTAACGTTGTTGCCAATCATGGCTTTCTTTCCTGTAATTTGACAAATCTTAGACATTGCTATCTATTCTCTTTTAGGTTTCTTTTATGGTATTCTCTCAATACGGAGTGCAAAATTAGGGATTAATTTCCTAATTCGCAAATGTTTTTGGCTATTTTTTTATTATTCAGCCTTTGATTTTTAGAAAATTGATTTATTCAGCCTCAATTTCTTCTTCTTTCGGACAATTTTCCTTGAGGTATTCAAGGAGCATGTGAACGGCAGCTGATGTTGCAGATGCGAGATTCTTATCTCTACCATTGTCTTCTTCAATCATCTTTGTGACGATATTGTCCTTATTGCCTACTGCAATCCAAATAGTGCCAACGAGAACACCACTACGACCTCCGTCAGGACCACCAGGACCTGCAAAACCACTGATAGCTACAGAGAAATCAGTGTTGAAAAGTTCGTTAGCGCCAATAACCATTTGACGGACAACTTCTTCAGAAACGGCTGTTTCCTTTTCAATGACTTCAGCGTCAACTTTGAGGAGGTTGATCTTGAGGTCATCAGCATAACATATCAAGCCCCCTTTGAAGTAGTTTGAACTTCCGGGTACAGCGGTAATGGCTGAAGCAATACGGCCTGCGGTGCAACTTTCTGCTGTTGAGAGTGTCTTTCCGCACGACCACATGATGTGATTTATTTCTTTTGAGGTAAGTTTGAGGTCAAGTTCCATAGTTATATTATAAAATATGTAGTAGTGAAAATGGTGTCAAGTAGTTAAAACACTTGCTGTTTTCAGCATGGCATGATTATACAGTTACTCGTGCGTAAGCGGGTTTTTCAATGGGGCAGAATTCGCCGTCAAGGTATTTATAATACCCGTTTATGGCAATCATTCCTGCGTTGTCGGTAGTGTAACTAAACTTGGGAATGTAGATGTTCCATGTTCTGTTTTGCCCGCGCACTTTGAACGCTTCGCGAAGTCCAGTGTTGGCTGAAACACCTCCTGAGAGGGCTACATCGTTGATGCCTGTTTCCTTGACTGCTTGTTGTAATTTCTTAATGAGGATGTCAACGATTGTTTTCTCCAATGAAGCGGCAAGGTCATTGAGGTTGTTTTCAATGAAATTGGGGTCTTCTTTGATTCTATCACGAAGGAAGTAGAGGAAACTTGTTTTTAATCCGCTGAAACTATAATCTAAGCCGGGGATGTTGGGTTTACTGAATTGGAACGCTTTGGGATTGCCTTGGCGCGCTAATTTGTCGATGATAGGCCCTCCAGGATATCCCAATCCCATGACTTTTGAGCATTTGTCAATCGCTTCTCCTGCAGCATCGTCAATGGTTTGTCCGAGGATCTCCATTTTATTATATGCCGACACTTTCACGATTTGGCTGTTTCCACCGCTCACTAACAAGCAAAGGAAAGGATAGGGTGGTGGATTGTGTATTTCGCCTTCTTCCTTGATAAAGTGTGCCAAGATGTGTCCATGAAGGTGGTTGGCTTCAATGAGAGGAATTCCCAAACTTAGCGCCATGCCTTTTGCAAAACTCACACCTACAAGCAAAGAACCCATCAATCCAGGACCTAATGTTACGGCGATGGCTGATAATTCTTCCTTCTTGACATTAGCTTTTTTGAGGGCTTGGTCAACAACAGGGACTATGTTCACCTGATGAGCTCTGGAGGCTAACTCAGGAACGACGCCACCATATGCTTCATGAATAGCTTGACTTGCCGTGACATTGCTCAGGAGAACTCCGTCCTTGATAACCGCCGCAGAGGTATCGTCGCAAGATGATTCAATACCAAGTATGATGATACTCATAAGTATAGTCTTTGTGTGAATTAGTGAGTGAGAACTTCAAGACCGTCTTCAGTGACGAGAAGAGTGTGTTCCCATTGTGCTGAAGGTTTTTCATCTTCGGTTACGACCGTCCATCCATCTTCTTCATCAACGAACACTTCGTAGGTGCCCATGTTAATCATAGGTTCAATGGTAAGAACCATACCTGGTACAAGAAGCATTCCCTTTGTACGTGTGTTGTAATGATCAACTTCAGGGTCTTCGTGGAAAGCTAAGCCCGTTCCGTGTCCTGCTAAGTCGCGTACGACAGAGTAGCCGTTCTTTCGTGCATGCTTCTCAATGGCTTTACCGATTTCGCCAACAAATCCCCATGGCTTTGCTACTGCCATGCCAATTTCAAGGCATTCCTTAGCTACGCGTACTAATTTTTCGCATTCAGGAGAGGTCTTGCCGATGATAAACATACGGCTTGCATCGGCATAATAACCATTATAAATGGTGGTAACGTCAACGTTAACGATATCGCCTTCAAAGAATTCTTCTTCATCAGAAGGGATGCCGTGACAAACCACCTCATTGATGCTTATGCAACAACTCTTTGGAAAACCTTCATATCCCAAACAAGCAGGAATTGCTCCTTGACCGATGATAAAATCATGAATCATTCGATCAAGCTCCGCTGTGGTCATTCCCTCTTTGATTTCTCGTTCGGCAAGGTCGAGAGCCGCTGTGTTGATAAGGCCAGCCTGACGGATGCCCTCAATCTGTTCTGGAGTCTTAATGAGGTCGCGTGTGGGCACTAAAGCTCCTTTGTTTTGAATTTCTAACACGCGTTTGTCAAGCTCCGTTAGCGGTTGACCTGCGGGAACAACCCATCTGTTTTTGTGCTTCTTTGCCATAGGGATACAATTTTAGCGCAAAGTTACAATTAAAAATTGTATTGTATGTGCGGTGAACTTTAAAAACAAAGTGAAGAAAATAAAAATTAAAGCGTTTCTTAGTGGGCGTAAGTCCATTTTTGCATCTCATCAACTGTATTGGTAAAAGTTGTTAGTCCCAGACTGGAGTAGTTGAGCACGTCCTCCAATGCTGTTTCATTTCCATCGTAGCAATTGATTAAGAGTAAAATACGCTTTGTATTAGATGTTATCATCGTACGCACACTATCACTCGTTGGAGTCGCAATTCCGCCCTCCTCATCTCGATAGACTGGTAGGTTCTCTATGTTGAGAACGCCTCTTCCGATACCTTCATATGGCTCATTTTCAGCACCGATACCTAAAGTAATGGTGTCGCCAACGATTTTGTCTGCATCAAGCATGGCTGTAGAATATCCACAATAAAGTGATATAAGATTGCCAAGATCAACTAATTGGTCAATGCTGTAAAGGCTTTTACCTTGTAAAATGCGTCGCGCCAATTGTTCACACGCAGGGCGATATCTGCTGGGGTCTTTTCCGGCTTTTCGATAAGCCTCCCGAGTTGCAGCAATTCCGCTTTGCCCTTTAATTGTTTCTGTTGTATAATTCTCTTGAAGTGACTTTGAAATGCGCTCTATCTCATTCCATAATTCGGGAGTTGTTGGCGAATTTCTCACCTCTGCTAAGATGGCACCTCCTCTGAAATTGGGGCATATTTGGTGAAATTCGTTTGATACATTTATCTGCATGTGAATGAGCTTGTTATTAACGTGATGGTTGAGTTATGATAATAATCCTTTAAAGGCTTGAGTCATCGCTTCTCTTTCTTCCTCAGATGCATTTTGAAAGTGAGTACTAAGGTGAACCTCAAAGGCTCTTAATGCCATAGTGCGCATGGAGGCTTTACCTGCTCTAACCCCGCTTTGGTAGCTATTTGTTGCGAGTGGTGAACGATTGAAATTTCCGTCTGCCATTGTTTAAATTAAATGGAAAAAGAAGTTTTTGTGTTAATCCTATTTAGGGGAAAAAGCTGAGCTCCATTGTTGGAACTCAGCCTTTATTGAAGTACTAACGAAAAACGATTGGTTCGTTACGTTTAGAATTCGCTTGTAAAGTGGAAGCGGATGTTCTTGAAGTCATTTTGTGCCATCTGAAGCACATAGCCTGAGTCGGCGAGGAATACGTCGCGCCCTTCGCGGTCCTTCGCCATGTATTGATACTTGCGCTTCTTGAAATTTTCAAGTTCGACAGGATCATCACTTTCAATCCAACATGCCTTGTAGAGTGAAATGGGTTCCCAACGACACTTGGCATTGTATTCATTCTCAAGACGATACTGAATGACTTCAAACTGAAGTTGACCAACGGTACCGATAATCTTGCGTCCGTTAAATTGATTAACAAAGAGCTGTGCGACACCTTCATCCATGAGTTGTTCAATACCCTTTTGAAGTTGCTTTGTCTTCATGGGGTCAGCATTCTCAATGTATTTAAACATTTCGGGAGAGAATGAGGGAAGTCCCTTGTAATGAAGGAGTTCTCCTTCTGTAAGTGTGTCGCCAATCTTAAATGTTCCATTGTCAGGAAGGCCAATGATGTCACCAGCCCATGCTTCATCAACGGTTGTTTTGCGTTGTGCCATGAATTGGGTGGGTGAAGAGAAACGGAGTGACTTGCCATGACGCACGTGGAGGTAAGGAGCATTTCGCACAAATTTACCTGAGCATACCTTACAGAAGGCTACACACGAGCGGTGGTTGGGGTCAATGTTGGCTGTAATCTTGAAGATAAAACCTGTGAATTTCTGTTCATCGGGTTGTACTTCGCGTTCTTCGGCTTTAACGGGGCGAGGAGAAGGAGCGATTTCCACAAAGGTGTTAAGCAATTCTTCAACACCAAAGTTGTTGAGTGCCGAACCGAAGAATACGGGGGCAAGATGTCCTTCTAAGTAATCAGATACTTCGAAATCGGGATATACACCATCGATGAGTTCGAGTTCGCCACGGAGCTTGTCTGCTAGTTCGGCACCGATGTGTTCATCGAGTTGAGTAGTGTTGATATCAACTTCAACTTTCTCTGCTACAACCTGCTTTGATGCTTGGAAGAGGTTGAGATTCTGCTCGTAGATGTTATAAACCCCCTTGAAACGAATACCACTTTCGATAGGCCATGTAAGAGGGCGCACCTTGATTTGGAGTTCTTCTTCAAGTTCGTCCATCAGATCAAAGGGATCCTTAGCTTCGCGGTCCATCTTGTTGACGAAGATAATTACGGGGGTGTTGCGCATACGACACACTTCCATAAGCTTGCGTGTCTGTGTTTCTACACCCTTTGCGCCATCCACAACGATGATTACGCTATCAACGGCGGTTAGTGTGCGGTATGTGTCTTCTGCAAAGTCTTGGTGACCGGGAGTGTCGAGGATGTTAATCTTATAGTCACGATAGTCAAACTCCATCACTGAAGTAGTCACAGAGATACCGCGTTGCTTTTCAATTTCCATCCAGTCGGACGTAGCTGTCTTCTTAATCTTATTGCTTTTTACGGCACCAGCCACTTGAATTTGACCACCGAAGAGAAGGAGCTTTTCGGTGAGTGAAGTCTTACCCGCGTCGGGGTGAGCGATGATGGCAAAGGTGCGACGACGACTGATTTCGGGATTCATATTTATATAGTGTATTCTGATTGAATTTTCCAGTTTGGTTTGATTATGAGTGACTTAATCAAGTTCCTTCAAGCAATCCTTTAAACTATCTTCCCACCAAGGGATTGAAATGTTGAAGGTGTTTTTAATCTTAGACTTGTCAAGCACAGAATAATGAGGGCGCTTAGCGGGGGTGGGATAGTCTTCCGTGTGAATAGGCTTTACGAGGCATGAGTTGATTCCCGCAATGCGATGGATGGCTTTGGTAAAGTCATACCATGAAGTCGTGCCCTCATTTGAATAGTGGTAAACTCCAGGAACGATACCTTGCTTGATGATTTCAAGTATCGTTGTTGCAAGATCTCGTGCATAGGTGGGGGTACCTGTTTGGTCGGCAACAACGCCCAATGCTTCGCGCTCTTTTCCGAGGTGAATCATGGTCTTAACAAAGTTGTTCCCAAATGATGAGTAAAGCCATGCTGTACGGATGACCATTGCACCCACACATGAGCGGATAACGGCTTCTTCGCCAGCAAGTTTTGTGCGTCCGTAAACCCCTTGTGGGTTGGTAAGGTCGTCTTCTGTATAGGGGCGATGGTTTGTGCCGTCAAAGACGTAGTCGGTTGAAATCTGAATCATGCTTCCGCCCATGCTGTCAATAGCTTCTGCCAAATACATAGGTGCGGCATGATTGAGAAGTTCGCAAAGTTCGGCGTCTGTTTCAGCCTTGTCTACTGCTGTATAAGCCGCACAATTGACAATGATGCTTACGTTGTTTTGTTCAACAAAGTCGTAAACTGCTTGGCGGTCGGTTATGTCGAGTTCCTCCTTATCGGTAAAGATAAATTGGTATTCCTCTTTATCCATATCTTCGGCCAATTGTTGGATTTCACTCCCGAGTTGACCTTTCGAACCAGTAATAAGAATAGTCATAGATGAGGTGGTGGGTGAAGTTGTGTGGTGCAAGGTTGTGAGGCTCTCGTGTAATCTTTGTTGCCTTTATGGAATAGAAACGAAGCTACTATAACCTATACCTCAGGGATTAAAATTCAAGTGGTTTTTGTTTATCCTTCAAATAGTAATCTGAAAGTTGACCGAGCAGGGTAGAGATGTGCTTAACGGCTGTTTGTGTCTCTTCTGAAATCTCTTGTTGTTTGAGGCGTAGCATCATGTAGCCATAGAGGGCATTGAAGCATACTTGCAACTCAGAGTCTTCTTGATTGA
The DNA here is from genome assembly GCA_045657925.1 of Alloprevotella sp. Taxonomy (GTDB): domain Bacteria; phylum Bacteroidota; class Bacteroidia; order Bacteroidales; family Bacteroidaceae; genus Alloprevotella. The sequence goes on from JAZOUA010000004.1 coordinate 13,020, forward strand.
CTCCTTTCTTGCGCAATTCAACAATGAAGGGCAATACTCGGTAATACATCTCCTTATAGTAGGGAAACTTTGAAGAGTTGAGCAATTGCTGATGCAGGTCATCAAGACCGATAAGTACATTCTTACAAATCTGCAAATGCCCCTGTTCCTTTACGCCCTCTTCAAGCATCATTGTGCAAAGATTGGCATACCAATTGATAAGTTCCTCCTTTTGCGCTTCATTGAGTTCAAAGCGGGTAAGATACCCTTCTTTAAGTCGGTCAATATCGCAATTGTAGGCGCGAAGAATGTCCTCAATCTGCCAAAGGTAGAGGAGGAGTTCTGCTCGATTTGTTAATTTAAGTTGGTTGGCAATAAACACTGCTAATAATTATTTACTGATATACTATTTATCAATAGCTTCCCACCATTCAGGCTGTCCTTTCAAATACTTCGCAAACCATGCGAAGATAGCGTTTTGCCATTCATGACGCTTTTGCCAGTTTGTGATGACGTGGTCCTCACCATTTACCTGTATATAAGCTACTTCCTTACCCAAAATACGGAGGGCAGTGAATAGTTGTTGGCTTTCAAAGGGAGGAACATTGGTGTCTACCGTGCCATGAATGAGTAGGAGGGGAGTTTTTATCTTGTCGGCATTGAAGAGGGGAGAGTGCTTGGTGTAGAGGTCGGGATTGTTCCAGGGGAAACTACCATATTGTGCTACTTCTCCATATGTATAACCCCAATATCCTCCGCCCCAATAAGAAGCAATGTTTGATATGCCTGCATGTGAAATGGCTGCTGCAAAGATGTCGGTCTTAGTTTGTAAATACTGTGTCATAAAACCGCCATATGAAGCACCGATACAACCAATTTTCTCTGTGTTGATAAATTCATGCTCCTTACAGAATTGCTTTGTTCCTTCAATGATGTCATCACTTGACATGTCACCCCAAGTTCCTGTGTGGCGTGCTGCAAATTCTTGACCAAAACCGAGCGCACCGCTTGGTTGAACAACGTAAACTACATACCCAAGCGAAGCAAATACTTGATAAGGGTAGTTAATTTCAAGCAATTTGTTCGATGGAGTGCAACCTCCATAATAATATACTATGAGGGGGTATTTCTTCGTAGCATCGAAGTTAGCGGGGAGGTAATAGAATCCCTGAACACTATCGCCGCGTGAACTTTGGAACTTCCAATCGTGACATGTGCCAATAGCAACGTCCTTGTAAAGTTCATCAAAGTTTACTTCACCGATGCGTTGTGCACGTATCTTCTTGGGGTTGAGTGTTACACGGAACATTTCGCGCGCTCTTTCACCACCGTCCTGGCCGAGAATGATAGCTGTAGGCACCTTCTGAAGCGATGCGTATGAGAAAGATGACACGAATGAAAGGGGCATGTCAAACTTCACAACCTCAAGAGTCTTCGGGTTCAACTGCCAGATGCTACGATTGCTTCCGTCTGCAGCTGTGATATAAATAAAGCCGTTTGTGGGATGCCACGAATAATTGTCTACAGAGGGGGTGTAGCCAGGAAGAAGAGGTTTTGTAGAACCCGTAGCGATGTCGTGAAGGTAAAGGCGATGGTCAAATGTATTGGGGTGCTGACCTGGCTTCACTTCAAGCCCGATGTTGTTAAATGCAGTTGTTGAAGCATTGATGAGAAGTTGTGAAGCGTCAGGTGAGAATTTTGCGCTCGAAAGCCATGCTGTGTCTGCTAAAACGGTGTCAACCTTCGCGGTCAAAGCATTCATTACATAAAGAGAATAGCGACGATAGGGCGCACGTGAGGGTTCCATGGTAGAGCTCATCAAGAGCAACTTCGTTCCGTCGTTTGAGATGTCTTGAAGACTAAGGTTCGTGTTGCCAAACGTAAGACGCTGCATGCGACGCTCCTTAAGATCGTAGCGCCAAAGTGAACTGCGGCTACGATAGCCAGGCATGCGGTCGTCGGGGTGTTGTAATTGTTTGAGCGAACCGCTAGGCTTCTTCCCGTCCTGCGACTTTGTGATAATTAAATAATCAAGAGTGGGGGCAAGTGTGAAACCTCCGTCGGGAAGTCCATTTGCAAGCACTGTTTCTTTCATTGTCGCAGGGTCGAGCAAAACGAGTTCCTTTCCGTTTTCGTTGGTACGAGTGAAATAAAGCACATCTTGTGTTCTTACCCAATTGTAGTCAACGTATGAACCATATGAAGCTATGGTGCGCTGACTTTCTGTTTCACTCAACACTGTGCGGTAGAAATTCTTTCCATCCTCCATTGTGTGTTGGTAGTAAGTCACGAGATATTTTCCTGAGGGAGAGATTCGAGCGTTATATGTGCGTTTGCCTTGCATCATTTCTGCCATGAGGTAGGGACGCTTTGAAATGGGGTTCACCTCAATGCCTTCAAGGTTTTCGCCAATAACGCTGATGTTCACGCTGTCCTTTGATTCTTTCCCATGAAGGCACACAAGGCGAACGTCGTAATGCCCAGGAGTCATGGTGAGTGCTGTAGAACCCGCCTTGCCATTGACAAAAACGCGATAATTCTTCAGATTCTTGATATTGAGTGTAGCCTTAGCATAGCGGTTGGAGCGTACACCAAACTGGAGCACACGCAATGTCTGCATGCTATCCACAGCTTCAAGCGCGACGCCACTCTCAAGAGTTGTTATCACTTCCTGCAGCGCAAACGCACGTGTAGCATGGTCGTTTAGGATGGTTGCGCTAAACTTGTTGCCCTTATTGTCGAGCGAATCCGTTTGATAAGGTGCGTCTGCCGTAATTGTAATGGGATTCGTTACACCTACACGTTCAACACGGATTGTGTCTTTCGCTTGTGCGGCCATCGCCATTGTGCAAAGAATTGGAAGGATGAAATGCTTCATATTTTCAGAGTATTGTATTGATTTTCAAAATTTCTGCAAAGTTACTGAAAAAAGGTGGGGTGGGCAACTGATTTAAACTAAAAGAGAGTAGGTGGGGAATGTTAGTGATTAAATATTAAATACAAGTCAGTTAGTTTGAATTAAAAGAGATAAAGAGATAAAGTGGTAAAGAATACTTTACAAGGTGATTAGTTTAGTAATGTAGTAAATTGTGGTAAGGCTCTTAAAATTCGTTTAATTATCACGTTTTCTGAGTTCCCAAAAGGCCACAGCAGAGGCTGCGGCAACGTTGAGGGAGTCAACATTGTGGGACATGGGGATACGCACAACGAAGTCGGCATTGTCGATTACTTCGTAGGCAAGTCCGTCGCCTTCTGTGCCCATGATAAATGCAAGTTTCTCCTGCTTTCGAAGGATTGGTGCATCGATGGATACGGAATTATTTCGGAGTGCCATAGCTGCAGTTTTAAATCCAAGGGTATTGAGTGTACCCTGGAAGGCTGATGTAATCCACGTCCAGGGCACTAGGAATACAGAGCCCATGGAGACGCGCACTGCACGGCGGTTGAGTGGGTCGCAACTGGAGGGGGTGAGTAACACGGCATCTATGCCAAGAGCTGCAGCAGAGCGGAAAATTGCGCCGATGTTGGTGGTGTCGACCACTCCGTCAATCACCACGATGCGTTGTGCGTCTTTGCAAATATCTTCAACTGTTGGCTCTGACGGGCGTCGCATGGCGCAGAGCACACCTCGTGTGAGTGTATAACCTGTAAGCGAAGCCAATACATCCCGGTCCCCAGTATAGACAGGCATGTTTGGACAACGCTGAATAATGTCAGAGGCATCTCCCGTAATGTGGCGCTCCTCACAGAGAAGAGCGATGGGGGCATAACCAGCATCTAAAGCAACGCGGATAACCTTTGGGCTTTCAGCGATGAATACGCCTTTTTCGGGTTCAAGACGATTGCGGAGTTGGGCTTCCGTGAGTGACGTGAAGTATGCAAGGTCGGGGTGGGTGAGTGACGTGATTTTTTGTATGGGCATAAGGGATAAGTATTGCTCGAGATGAACTCGCTATAATTCTATTGTCGGTTGCAAAGTTAGTTATTTACTTCCTGAGGACGAGTTTTGTGAGGATATTTTCACGAGTTCGCTAAAAAAACTTTAATTTTGCATATTGTATACTTTTATACGAGTTATAGGAATGATGATTTATGGCTACAATGCATAAACCTTTCTCGCAGATAAATGCATATTCCATGCAAAATGGTTTGTTGCTTGGTTTTTGGGTATTAGCGGCACAAGCTGCAATGTTGGCGAGTTTTACTCACGAAACGCTCTCGCTAATCAGCGCTTTGATGTTTCTCTTTACGCCCATTCTGTTGTTTGTCCTAACTAGGAAATTTCGAACAACAGTTGTTCCCGAAGGTGTTTTCACAATTACACAAGGATTCCTACACACCTTTTTAACCATGCTTTATGCATCTACGTGGGTTGCAATCGGGGTGTTTGTCTATCTCACTTATTTTGATAAAGGGTATGTGTTCGATGCTTATGAAGCATATTTTACCCGCCCTGAGGTGCAAGATTTATTGGCTCAAAAGGTGTTTCAGCAACAAATTGCGGCTTCTCTTCAGGGTATGACCTTTGAGGAGGTTATAAATGGACTACGCTTTATACCACCTGCTACATATGCTGGTATGATTTTTTATAGCAACCTCATGGTGGCTCCTGTGGTGTCACTTCTCATTGCTCTATTCTTAAAGCGTATAAAGTGAAAATTGAAAAAACTAAACGTAATCAATTGATAATTTAAGTTATATGAACAAGCATTTTGATATCTCAGTGGTTGTGCCCCTCTATAATGAGGATGAAAGTATTCCCGAACTTTATGCATGGATTACAAAAGTAATGGCAACTAATGGATTTTCGTATGAAGTGATTTTCGTGAACGATGGTTCAACTGACAAAAGTTGGGATGTTATTGAGGGATTGTCGGCAAATGATCCTGAGCATGTGCGTGGCATTAAGTTCCGTCGTAACTATGGTAAGTCGCCTGCTCTTTTCTGTGGTTTTGAAAAGGCGCAAGGAGATGTCGTTATCACAATGGATGCCGACCTTCAAGATTCACCCGACGAAATTCCCGAATTATATCGTATGATTAAGGAGGATGGTTACGACCTCGTTAGCGGTTACAAGCAGAAACGTTATGATCCTCTGTCAAAGACGATACCCACAAAGCTCTTTAATGCAACGGCTCGCAAAGTTAGTGGCATTAAGAACTTACACGATTTTAATTGCGGACTCAAGGCCTATCGTAAGGAAGTAGTGAAAAATATCGAAGTCTATGGCGAGATGCACCGTTACATCCCATATTTGGCTAAGAATGCAGGTTTTGATAAAATCGGCGAAAAGGTGGTTCAGCACCAAGCACGTAAATTCGGTTCAACAAAGTTTGGAGGCTTGAATCGCTTCGTCAATGGCTATCTTGACCTTCTTTCGTTGTACTTCCTCAATAGCTTTGGCTTGAAGCCCATGCACGTATTTGGATTTATCGGTACGCTTATGTTCTTCTTTGGCTTCTTGGCTTGCCTCGTAGTAGGTGGTACGAAGTTAGTGGCTCTTTGGAGTAACACGCCCGCACCGCTTGTGACGGATTCGCCCTACTTCTACATTGCGCTTACGATGATGATTCTCGGCACTCAATTATTCCTCGCTGGATTCTTAGGAGAGTTAATTAGCCGAAATTCTCAAAATAGGAATAACTATCAGATTGAAAAGACATTATGAGAAGAGCATTAATGTTCTTGTTGAACGCTGTTTGCCTACTATCCCTCCCTTCGTGTACAGAAGTTGAATGTCCGCTTGATAGCGTTGTGGTGATGACGTGTGGTCTTTATGATGCAGATTCGCACGAAAAGCTTTCACTCTCCCAAACCTTGTCCATAACTCCTGCAGGAAGGGATACTATAATGCTGAATGCTGCGCGTGATATTCAGTCGTTTGTATTACCCTTGAAGATGGGAGCTACTTGCGACACTATGGTGTTCCACTTCTCCGACGCTTCACAACGTACGGCGTTTGACACCATCTACATTCATCACGAGAATCTCCCTCATTTTGAATCCGTAGAATGCCCCTCGACCATATATCACAAGTTGAAGAATGTGACGTGGGGTAATGACAAAGATAGTGAGCTGGCTACCACAATTGATAGTGTGGTGATTGTTCGACCATTAGTAGATTACAATGATGTTGAAAATATACAGATTTATTTGCATTGCGCTTCTTAATGTCTGCACAGTTGGGAGTGCATTAGCGTTTGTTCTTCAAGAAGGAACGGACACTGTGAGTAAGCCTAATGCTAAGTTATATACCTCACGCGAAGCTGCTCGTCGTGCGATAGAAAAGGGCGAAGGTCCGAAGCTATTTAGCGGAGTGAGTATAGGGGTGGATATTGTCGGACCTATTATGCGCGCCGCATCTTCATATGGAAATTATGAAGGTATGGTCAGAGTTAATCTGCTTGAGACTTATTTCCCTGTGTTGGAAATTGGTATAGGTGATTGCAATCATACGGAAGAGAGTACGAATATGAAATATGCCACCCGAGCTCCTTATTTTCGTATTGGTTGCGATGTGAATTTCTCTAAAAATAAGCAATCTGGCAACCGAATCTTTGGTGGTGCTCGTTATGCTTTCAGTTCTTTTGAATACGACATAACCGCTCCTGATATTATTGACCCTAATTGGGGAACACATGTGCCTTATCAGATGAAGGGAATCAATGGTAATAAGCATTGGGGAGAACTGCTATTTGGCATAGAATCGCGAATTTTCAGTCATATGCAAATAGGTTGGGCCGTGCGCTATAAATTCAGCTTTGCTGACAAACATGGGGAATCATCAAAACCATGGTATGTGCCTGGGTTTGGTCGAAATAAAAATGGGTCATTTGGCGCCAATTTTAATTTGATATTCGAATTGTAAAATGAAATACCTAAAGATTTTATTCTTTCTTTTTCTGCTTGTTGGCACCATCTTGATTTTACGCAATCATCAATCTAATGCTAAGTTAACGTATCATGTCTCTGAAGGTCAAACGTTTGGAACTAAGTATCGGGTGGTTTATCAATCGGAAGAATCCTTGGATAGTATCATAGAAAAGGAACTTCACAAGGTGGATAATTCACTCTCAATGTTTAACAAGGAGAGTACGTTATCACGTATTAATAACGGTACATCTAATAAGGTAGACTGCCTTTTCTGTGTGGTGTTTAAATTAGCACAAGAGGTCGCAAAAAGTACAGGCGGAGCATTTGACCCCACAGTGGCTCCAGCTGTAAATGCTTGGGGATTTGGCCCCGAGCGCAAGCTACAACTTTCTAAAGCTACTCTTGATAGCATTCAACAATTGGTTGATTATCGTAAAGTCCAACTCCAAGGCGATTCGCTTCTTCTGCGTGCAGATTCCCGTATTACTCTTGATTATGGAGCTATAGCTAAGGGATTGGGAGTTGACTGCATTGCCCATGCGCTCACTGAAAATGGAGTGATGAATTTCATGGTTGAAATCGGGGGAGAAGTTATTGTAAAAGGCGTGAACGAAAAAGGTACTGCTTGGCGTATTGGTGTGCAAAAACCTACGTCAAACGCTTCAGACTTGCAAGAGGTTATTCAACTTGAAGATGCGGCAATGGCAACAAGTGGAAATTATCGTAACTTTTATGTCAATGCTGATGGTAAACGCGTTGCTCATACGATAGATCCTCGAACAGCCTCTCCTGTTTCCCATGCGCTTCTTTCCGCCACAGTCATTGCTCCTTCATGCGCCATGGCCGATGCTTACGCAACCTCATTTATGGTGGTTGGTGTTGAAGGAGCGAAGCAGATTCTTGAAGCCCATCCAGAACTCTCAGCTTATCTTATTTATGAAGAAGCCGATAGTTTGAGAGTATATTCAACTTTAAATAGATAAGAACGAACATCCACCAGCGTTTCCCCATCCTCAATATGCAATCTAGTGCTTTTATGCGTCTGCAAATGTTGCCCTTCTTTCAGGGTATCAGCCAAGACGAACTCTTGCGAATCCTTGAGCGTGCAAAGTTTGATTTCGTGTCTTTAGAGACGGGGGAACTTATTGCCGAGCAAGGACGGGTAGCTTCCCATTTGGTGTATGCACTGAATGGGAAGTTTCAAGCACAATGTCGGTTTTCTGAGGTGTTCTATGTTGTAGAGGAATTAGATGCGCCTTTCGTTTTTCAGCCTGAAAGCCTGTTTGGCGTGTCGCCCACTTGGCGTTATACGTTGACACCGCTCTCTGACGTGCAATTACTGCTTATTTCCAAGCACGATTTCCTTCACCACTTGATGGACTTCCCAACGTTCCGATTGTCGTTGCTCAATTACCTGTGTGGTCTTTCCGATAAGTCAGCTTCTCGCCTTCTTCTCCCTCCGTCCACCGACCTTCGAGCCTCGCTTCTGCGCTTTTTTGAGGAGCACGTTATGCATAAACGTGGAAAGAAAACTTTTCACGTCGGCATGCAACATTTGGCAGACTCTCTCTCCGTCTCACGCCTGTCTGTCAGCAGGTGCCTGCGCTGTTTGCAGGAAGAAGGACTTATCGAGCTCGGACGCCAGGAGATAATAATTCCTGACTTCACATTGTTGCAGAATGGCTGATGGTGATAGGAAGGATAGAAAACAAATACCCCCGAGAAATCCCGGGGGTATTTTATTTGCCTTATTTCCAAGCCCAATCAAATCGTTCAATATCCTCCTCAACGAGTTGTGAGCCACTTTGCACCTCAATGATTTTAAGGTCTGTTGTTGCCTTTACGGCATGTCGTTGGCCTGATTTTATAAGGGCTACGTCGCCACGGGTGACAGTGCGTTGCACATCATCAATGACGAGCTCGCCCGTGCCGTCGACAAATGTCCATAATTCGTCTCGGTGGTGGTGGATTTGGTAGCTTATGTTTTTGCCAGCCGAGATGCATAGCAACTTCGTCAATGCTCGTGCACCATCGGGGAAGGTGAGGTTGGAGATGACCTTGTAGCTTCCCCAGCGTCGCTCTTCATACATGGGGCGCACTTCCAACTGGTCGACGCTGTGTTTGATAGTGCTTGATATGTCCTTTCGGCTGACAAGGATGCCGTCGCTTGTAGCAGCTACCACCATGTTGTGGGTGCCGACGCAGAGGAGAGGTTGATCAAGCTCGTTTATAATGTGTGTGTTCACGACGTCGTGGCCTATCATGACGTTCCCCATTTCGCGGAGGTTGGTTTCTTCAAGTAGGGAGTTCCACGAGCCTAGGTCTTTCCACTCCCCTGCATACCGCACCACGGCAAGGTCGGTCTCCTTCTCAATGACCATGCGGTCGAAACTTAACTTTGGGAGCTTGGAATAACGTGCATAGAGGTCAGAATAGCTGAGTGCTCCGAATTGTTCCTTGGCAATGCTGAGCATATCGCCCAAGCGAAAAACGAAGACACCGGCGTTCCACAGGGCGCCTTGCATGATGAGCGTACGTGCGACGTCTGGTTCGGGCTTTTCATAGAAGCGGATGACGCGACTGTGTGCATCTGGATTGGTGGGGTCGGAGGGTGGTTCGGAAAAGATATATCCGTAGCGTGTGAAAGGCGTTTCGGAGATTGGACGAATACCGAGAAGTGTAAATTTGGCTTGTCGTTCTTCTGCAACCTTAATGGCGCGGCGGAGTGCTGCGTAATATGCTTCGCTTACAAAACTATCGCAAGGCATCACCATCACAATCTCGTCGTTATCACAATGGCGGTGTTCGCTAAGATAGAGTGCCGAAAGGGAGATGGCAGGTAGGGTACCTCGGTGTTCGGGTTCGGTAATGAAATTAACGTTACCCTTGACTTGGTTGCATAGTTGGTCTTTCTGAGCAAGGCTGGTCGCAAAGTTGATATTCTCTCCAAATCCGTGCTCATGGAGTTGGCGCACTACGCGCTGCACCATAGATTCAAGCCCTCCATCAGGAGCAGGAAGCAATTGCAGAAATTGTTTGGCACGTGTGCCGTTGGAAAGAGGCCAAAGTCGTTTGCCAGAGCCACCAGAGAGTAAGATAATTTGCATATAGAGATATATTTACAATGTCGTTGAGATAAGAATAAAATGATTTAAACGCGGTATAAAACGTAAAAATACATGTCTTTCATCAAACAAAAGTACAGAAAAAATGGTTATTTAATATGAATGAACCGTGTTTTTACCGTAATTTTGCGACATAATTTATAATATTATGAAGAAAATACTAATTCTATTGTCTTTCCTTGGCTTATTTTTTACAAGCTCTGTGGCTCAGCCCACGTTCGTAGTGGGTAAGAAATATGCTATCAAATGTGATTACTATCAGTCAGGCTCCATTGCCCTTGGAGCTTACCATAATGTTCTTCCGATTATATATTATGTGCCCGATGCGAATGTTCCTGAAGATGGTTATTGGTACATAGATAAAGATGAAGATGGATACTACACGTTCAAGAATGCTGTATCTATGCAGTACCTTGTATATGATGCTGTGCGAGTTGAAACACAAAAGAAAGGTTTGAATCTCTCTTCATCAGGAGCATCGAAGGCTGCAAAATGGAACATACATGAGCTTGAAGCCGGAGGCTACTTCATTCAAAGTGTTGAAAGTCCGAGCCAATATTTTAACATGCGTGTAGATGGATCTTTTTTGGTCGGAACATATTCAGGTTATAACAGTAGCAATAGTATCTTCAGTTTTGTAGATACTGAAGGTAATCATGTGTCTAGCGATTCTAATGAATCCACAGATTCTGTTCAACCTATTGAGGGCAATGCTGGATTTACTGCTGATGGTTATTATTGGGAACGCACGGGGATGGTTTCTGTCCCCTTTGTTGCTTCAACGGCTTCCGACCCGATTCTCTATAAAATACGTAATGTTCGTTCGGGTAAATATTTGGTAAATAATAACGACCAACTTTATCAAACTAACGGAGAGGGTGATAATTTCTACTTCCGTAAGAATGGTGATGGTTATTCTATCTTCACAGAGGATGGTCGATACATCATGACTAATTACCCCACCAACAATGAACCACTAAGCCTGAAAAAAGGCTCTAGTGTTACAGGAACGAACTATTGGTCATTTGCTTTCTTCAACCATTATCAGTATCCAGGATATACGGTTGAGAAACTTACCCAGCGCCCCGTTTATAGTTATGGAGATTATTGGTGGCAAGAACCAGAGATAACTAATGGTCAATCTGAACATGTCTTTTGGAATGACTATAGCCAGAATTTCGTTTGCCTCTATAAAATGGATGACCCTGGCAATGCCTTTGTATTCTATTCCTCAGACGTGCGTCATGCCAAGTATTTGATGGAGAATGGAGTTGAAATTCCAGGGGTTGAATTGATGGGCTTCCGTTCGTTTATTGAAACGCTTCGTATCAATGATAAAGAGTTACTTTACGACGAAGCTGATGCTATTTATGTGGCAACAGCTACAGCTGATGCACAACAAACGGGTTCTTTTGCTCCTCGCATTCATTTTGTTTCCAAAGTTTCTGATGCTGCTTATGAAATGCGTATTGATGGTGTTGCACCAAATGCCGAGGGTGTCATTGAACTTAATGAGTTTGACTGCTCAGTGCCACATACGCTCAATCTTTATAAGAACGGCGAAGAAATTGAAACAGCACCTATTCGTTTTACATATTTGAATCTTGTAGAGGTTAACTATCCCTCTTGCAATGGTTCGTACTACACCCCAGGCACACTTCGAGTTACTCAAGCCAACATTGCTGGATATGACTCTATCTTTACAGCTGCCTTCAAGTATCGTGGAGCTACGGCACAGGGTTTTGACAAGAAAAGTTATGCTGTGAAACTATATGAAGCCGATGGTGTGACATCGAAGGATGTTGAATTCCTAGGTCTTCGTGATGACAACAATTGGATACTTGATGCCATGGCGGTTGATAAAGCTTGCATGCGCAATCGTGTCAGCACAGACCTTTGGAATGACTTTGCCACTGCTCCTTATCATAAAGCAGCTGGGTATGAGAAGAAGGCACGTCATGGAACAAGAGGTGAATTTGCAGAAGTCTATCTCAACGGAAAGTATCACGGCATCTATTGCCTTACGGAGAAGATGGACCGCAAGCAACTTAAACTCCGGAAACTAGAGGAAGCTACAGAGACATCCAAGCCTGTTATTCATGGCACCCTCTATAAGTCTTCACAATGGAGTTATGAAGTTCTCATGGGGCATGAGATAGACGTTAACTCTTATCCTAAAACAGCGCCACGAAGCTATGATAACTATAATGGTAGCGAAACATGGGCAAGTTTTGAAATTAAATATCCCGATTGGGAAGATGAACCCATTGATTGGGCCCCCCTATGGAATGCCGTGAATTTCGTGGCTACGACGAACGATGTGACCTTTGGTCGCGACTTCCACACCTACTTTGACTTTGCTAACGTTACCGACTATTACCTTTTCATCGAGCTCATGCTTGCTACGGATAACCATGGTAAGAACATGTTCCTCTACAACTATGACCAACTCCTTGATGATCAAACCTTACGCCAGCGTCTTGGTATAGCACCTTGGGATCTTGACGGAGTTTGGGGTAGACGTTGGGATGGTAGTAGTGATATTTGCGCTCCCAATCAGGATTTTAATGCTTTCCTTTGGGAATACGAACATGGTACGCTTACGCTCTTTCACCGCATGAAGCGCAATTCGTCACTAGGATGGAACGCTGAACTTGCAGCACGCTATGCTGAGTTGCGTCAATCTCACTTCTCTGAGGAAGCTCTCTGCGATCGATTCCAAACATACGCAGAGCTCTTTGCATCCTCTGGAGCTATTGTTCGCGAAGAGAAACGTTGGAATAAGTATCATTCCGACATTCAAGCAGACGTACAGTACATCCAAGAATGGATTGCGGAGCGTCTTGATTATCTAGATGAGCAATACGGATATGTTGAAATTCCCGATGGAGTAGAGCGTGTTGAAGTTAATCGCCTTACTGCAAATGGTGGATACGGATGCATTCTCGTTACGGCACAGACTCCACAACTCCTGCGTGTCTATTCACTTAGTGGACAATTGGTTCAATCTACACAGGTTGATGCAGGCACATCGCAAATTAGCGGACTTGCAAAAGGCGTCTATATTGTTAATGGTATAAAGGTTGTGGTGAAATAAGAGAATAAGATATTTAAATGTAAATCTATAGGATGGGTATGTTCATGCATATCCATCTTATTTTTTTCTAAGCTCTTTCCTCCTGTCTCTTTTTCTTTGGCTATTTCCCACAAAATTTCAGTTTTTGCCTATTTTGTGTGAAAATATGTAAGTAAAAAGTGCTGATTTTATCATTTTTATTTTATCTTTGCGCCTGCTCAGTGATAAATTGTCACAAAGCTATATAGAATTAGATTTATAACTTTAAACACAAAACAGCTAAACATGATTTTCGATATTGACGCAATACGCGCTCATTATGCAACATTTTCAAGTCGTGTTGCCTTAATGCGCCAAAAGATGGGCAGAGCTTTGACCTTGTCAGAAAAGATTTTGTATGCTCACCTTTATGACCAAAATGCATCCATCCAAACGACTTATGCTAACTTTCGCCCCGACCGCGTAGCAATGCAAGATGCCACTGCTCAGATGGCTCTGCTTCAATTTATGAATGCGGGCATGGACAAGTCAGCTGTTCCCGCTACAATTCATTGCGACCACCTTATTTGTGCTTGCGAAGGAAGCAAGATTGATTTACCTTGTGCACTTCGTGAAAATGCTGAAGTTTATGACTTTTTAAAGGGAGCTGCTGCTCGCTATGGTATGGGCTATTGGGCGCCAGGTGCAGGGATTATTCACCAAGTTGTGCTTGAAAATTACGCTTTCCCCGGAGGTATGATGGTTGGTACAGATTCACACACACCTAATGCAGGCGGTCTTGGAATGATTGCTATTGGAGTAGGGGGAGCTGATGCCGTTGACGTGCTTACGGGCATGGAATGGGAATTGCGTATTCCGCGTCGCATAGGTGTTCATCTTATCGGTTCGTTGAGTAATTGGGCTTCTCCTAAAGATGTTATTTTGAAACTTGCGGGCATCTTGACCGTTAAGGGTGGAACGAATGCCATTATTGAATATTTCGGAGAAGGCACTAAGACTCTTTCTTGTACGGGTAAGGCTACGATTTGTAACATGGGGGCTGAAGTGGGAGCAACAACGAGTGTTTTCCCCTACGATGAACGTATGGCGGCTTACTTAAAGAAGACGGGTCGTGAAGAAGTTGCTCAATTGGCAGATTCGGTAGTTCAAGACCTACAAGCCGACCCTGAGGTTATAGCTAATCCCGAAGCTTATTACGACACGGTTATAGAAATTAACCTTTCTGAGTTGACTCCTTATATCAATGGCCCCTTTACGCCTGATGCTGCAACTTCTGTTAATGACATGAAGCAACGCGTAGCAGAGATGGATTATCCTGAAGCCGTAGAAGTGGCACTCATTGGTTCGTGCACCAATTCTTCGTATGAGGATTTGATGAGAGCTGCCTCTGTGGCTAAGCAAGCACTTGAAGCAGGTTTGAAACCCAAGGCACAACTTATTATTAATCCTGGTTCAGAACTCATTAGAGCTACTGCCGAACGTGATGGCTTGTTACAGATACTCCGAGAAGCTGGAGCCATTGAGATGACAAATGCATGCGGACCTTGTATAGGTCAATGGAAGCGTAAGACGAATGACCCCACAAAGCGTAATTCCATCGTAACTACCTTCAACAGAAATTTTGCGAAGCGTGCTGATGGTAATCCTAATACACACGCTTTCATTGTGTCGCCTGAAATGGCGGTGGCTTTGGCTTTTGCGGGTAAACTTACATTTAATCCGCTTACGGACGGTATTGGTGAATTTAAGTTCTCAGCACCAAAGGGCGACGAACTCCCTGCTGACGGATTTGCTACGTGTGATAATGGTTATGTAGCGCCTCAGGATGGTATGCCTGAACCCTATATAAACCCCGAAAGCAAGCGTTTGCAACGCTTGGAGCGCTTTAAGGCGTGGGATGGAAAGGATTTTGAAAATCTCCCCTTGCTTATCAAGACGAAGGGTAAGTGCACAACTGACCATATCTCAATGGCTGGTCCTTGGTTACGCTTCCGTGGCCACCTTGAAAACATTTCTGAAAACTGCCTCATGGGTGCTGTGAATGCGTTCACTGGCGAGACGAATGCAGTGAAGAATCAAGTGAGCGGACAGACGACAACGGTGCATAAGGCGGCGTTGGCGTACAGAGCAAACGGAGGTGCAATCGTCGTGGCAGAAGAAAATTATGGCGAAGGAAGTAGCCGTGAGCATGCTGCAATGGAGCCTCGTTTCTTAGGCATTCGTGCGATTGTTGCTAAGAGCTTTGCACGTATTCATGAAACGAACTTGAAGAAGCAGGGCGTGTTGGCACTGACCTTTAAGGATGCTTCTGATTACGACAAGGTAATGGAAGACGATCGTTTGAGCATTAACGTTTCGCAAATTCAACCTGGAAATACATTGACACTTTGCCTCAAGCATGCCAATGGTACGACAGAAAATATTGAAGTTGTTCATACATATAATGAGCAACAGATTGAATGGTTTAAGGCTGGTGCAGCGCTGAATTTGACAAAGAAGTAGCCAGAAAAATGTATTCGCAAATAAAATGGAACAAATAACCATACCCTATATTGTTGGCGACGGCGTTGGTGGAGAGATTACTCCCGCAATGCTTAAGGTTGTCAATGCCGCCGTTGAGAAATGTTACAACGGCACAAAGAAAATTGATTGGACAGAAGTTCTTGCTGGTGAAAAGGCTTTCAATAGTGTTGGAACTTATCTTCCCGATGAAACTCTTGAAGCCTTTCAGAAACATAAGTTAGGCATTAAAGGTCCGCTCACAACTCCAGTAGGTGGAGGCATGCGTTCGTTGAATGTTGCGCTTCGCCAAACGCTTGACCTTTATGTTTGCCAACGCCCTGTTAGATGGTTTAAGGGAGTTGATTCTCCCGTAAAGCACCCAGAGTTGGTAAATATGGTCGTTTTCCGTGAGAATACGGAGGACATTTATGCCGGCATTGAATGGGCGGCGGGCACTCCTGAGGCACAGAAAGTATATCAATTCCTTAGCGAAGAGATGGGTGTCAAAAAAGTGAGATTCCCCGAAACGTCAGCCTTTGGCATTAAGCCCGTGTCGCAAGAGGGTACAGAACGCCTTGTTCGTTCAGCATGTTTATATGCCCTTGAAAATAACCTACCTTCTGTGACATTGGTGCACAAAGGTAACATTATGAAGTTTACCGAAGGGGGATTCAAAAAGTGGGGATATGAGCTTGCAGAGCGTGAATTCGGTGAAGAAATCAAGAGTGGCAAGTTAAAAATCAATGATTGCATTGCAGATGCTTTCCTTCAAAATGCACTTTTGAAACCTGAAGCTTATAGTGTCGTTGCTACTCTGAATTTGAATGGTGACTATGTGAGCGACATGCTTGCAGCACAAGTGGGTGGTATCGGAATTTCTCCCGGTGCTAACATCAATTACCTCACCAATACAGCTATCTTTGAAGCAACTCACGGTACTGCTCCCGACATCGCAGGTAAGAATATCGCCAACCCCTGTTCCATCATCCTTTCAGCCGTTATGATGCTTGAATTTATGGGATGGAAGGAAGCGGCGGATTGCATTAATCGTGCTCTCGAAGCATCGTTTGAAGAAGGATATGCTACCAACGATTTAGCTCGTTTTATGGATAATGGTAAGCCATTAGGCACAAAGGAATTTGCTGAGAAATTGGTTGAATATATTCAGAAATAAAGCAAGAATAACTACAAGTGACTTAGTTGAAATTAATAGTGAGTTAATTTTAATTACAAGTGAGTTAATTTGAACTAACTCTCAGTTAGTTTTAATGACTTCCAATTCTCAAAAATCTTCCTATATTCCACACAACTAAATAACAGACTTAACATGAAGAAGAAAGAATATATCGTCTATAAGCTCTCTGATGAGATGAAGAGTTGCATTCGTATTGATGCAGACTTATTTAAGAAATTGGATGTGAAGCGCGGTTTGCGCAACGAGGATGGTACTGGTGTGTTGGTGGGTCTCACTAATATCGGTAATGTGGTGGGGTATGAACGCACACCTGAGGGACTTAAACCCATTGATGGTCAATTGTACTACCGCGGTTACGAAATCCAGGACCTTGCGCACGCCATTATGAAGGAAAAGCGCTTTGGATTTGAAGAAATTGCTTACCTCTTGCTTTCGGGTAAATTGCCTGATCAGGAAGAACTTCATGACTTCCGTTCGTTGCTCATTGACAACATGCCATTGGAGCAGAAAACAATTTTGCACATCATTGAGCTTGAAGGTACGAACATTATGAACATCCTTTCGCGTAGTGTTTTGGAATTGTATACTTTTGATACAACTCCCGACGATACTTCTCGCGATAACTTAATGCGTCAGAGTGTAGAACTCGTGTCTAAGTTCCCCACGATTATTGCTTATGCCTACAACATGTTGCGTCATAAGTCACTCGGTCGTTCGCTCCACATCCGCCATGCTCAAGCAAATTATTCTATTGCAGAGAACTTCCTATACATGCTTAAGGGTAAGGGCTTTACGAACCTTGAAGCACGTACGCTCGACCTCCTTCTCATTCTTCATGCTGAACACGGTGGGGGTAACAACTCTACGTTTACCGTTCGTGTGACTTCATCTACAGGTACCGATACTTACTCATCTATCGCAGCTGGTATTGGTTCGTTGAAGGGGCCAAAGCATGGTGGCGCTAACATAAAGGTGACCGACATGGTTGAACACTTGAAGAAGAATATCTGCAATTGGGAAGATGAAAATGAAATCAAGCGTTACCTCAAGCGTATTTTGAATAAAGAGGTTTATGACCGTGCAGGGCTAATCTATGGTGTAGGTCATGCTGTATATACTTTGTCTGACCCTCGCGCACTTTTGCTTAAGGAAATGGCACGCGAATTGGCACGCGAAAAGGGTCGTGACCGCGAATTTGCTTTCCTTGAACGCCTTGAACGCTTATCTATTGAGACCTTCTATGAAGTGCGTGGTGATAAGAAAAAGTTGTGTGCAAACATTGACCTTTACTCAGGTTTTGTGTACGACATGATTGGCATTCCACAGGAAATCTACACTCCGCTCTTTGCTATGGCGCGTATCGTAGGTTGGTGTGCACACCGTAACGAAGAACTTAACTTTGAGGGCAAGAGAATTATTCGTCCGGCTTACCGTTGTGTGGTTGACGAAATGGGTTATGTGCCCCTTGAAGAGCGATAATAAAAAAGGACAAGTTGGTGGGGAATTTCCCGTCAACTTGTCTCTTATTTCTATATGAGTGTTTCTCATAATTTTTAAACAATTAATCCACAATGCAACATCAAGAAATCCTCCAAAGAATGGGGTTTACCCAACTAACTCCGATGCAAACACGCATGTATGAGGAGGTGTCAAAGGGTAAAGATATCGTATTGCTTTCACCAACCGGTAGCGGTAAGACAATGGCTTTTCTGCTTCCGATTGTATCAAAATTGGAAGTCTCACAAGCTAAAGATAATCTTCAAATTGTAGTTATCCTTCCATCTCGCGAATTGGCACAACAGACGGATGAAGTTTTCAAACGCATGAAGACTCCATTCCGTTCGCTAGCCCTTCATGGTGGTCGCTCAACGATGGAGGAACATCGTAAGTTAAATGCAGTAAAACCTCACGTCATTTTCTCAACTCCAGGACGTCTTAACGACCACTTGACAAAAGAAAACATCGTTGGGGGGCTTGTAACCACACTCGTAATTGATGAATTTGATAAGTGCTTAGAATTAGGCTTTCAAGCAGAAATGGAAGCCATAATGAAGCAACTAAGATTCATCAAGCAAGTTTTTTTTACTTCTGCTACTGCACTTCATGAAGAACAAACAGAGGATTCTTTCCTCTTCAAGAGATGGTGTAATGCAAATACACTCGACTTTATTCAAGCAAGTGATGATGCTCCTAAGAACACGGTTACATGGCATTATACTTTATCTCCACAAAAGGATAAATTAAATACGCTTGCACAACTCCTTACACATCTCAATGGCACTCCCGCTATCGTATTTGTAGCTCATCGTGAGAGTGCAGAACGTATTTATGATTATTTGAAATCGCTTAAATTTTATGCTTCCTGCTATCACGGAGGTATGCAACAGGAAGATCGCGAACGCTCGTTATATAAATTCCGTGCGGGGAGTACAAACGTATTGGTTTCAACCGATTTAGCGGCTCGCGGTTTGGATATACCCGAAGTAGGAGCAGTTGTACATTACCATCTCCCTGCTGACCAGGAAACACTAACTCACCGTTCAGGTCGCACCGCACGATGGACGGCAAGTGGTACGATTCATCTTATTCTTGGTCCTGAGGAACGCCTTCCTGAGTGCTATCCTGCAACAGCTGAATGTCTTGATGTTGACGATGTGCTTATTAAGGCATGTCCGTCTCAGTGGACAACTCTTTATATAGGCAGAGGCAAGCGAGATAAGCTTTCAAAAATGGACATCGTAGGCTTTCTCTGTAAAAAGGGTGGGTGTGTAGCTTCTGATATAGGCAGAATAGACGTAGCTCCTAATTATGCATATGTAGCTGTAAATAGAGATATTGCACCCTCTATGTTAAAACAGATAAAAGGCGAAAAAATCAAGGGAATGAAAACCCTTATAGAAGAAATGAGAAAGTAAATTTACAAATGGTTTATATGAATTATGTAGCGAGAAACAGAGTGTATGTAAAATATTATCGTTAATTTTGCAGAAATGAATGTTTTTCACCCCTACAAAAAAGAATTATATTAACTGAATATGAAAAAGTTATCTTTACTTCTTGCTCTTGTTGTAGTTGCATTTACTTCTTGTAACACAAAGGAGAAGGTCGTTTATTTCCAAGATCTTTCAACAAATGAAGATGTCCAAATTCAAGCAGTTGAGAATCTCAAATTCCAACCTGGTGATAAAATGACAATTGTTGTTACAAGTAGTTTAACACCAGATGCGGCTGTAAGCTTCAATCTTCCTATTGTATCTATGCAGGCTGGTTCGATTTCAGGTCAGAGCAATTCAAATTCTATGTCTTCTTACACAGTAAATGAAGATGGAACAATTGAAATGCCAGGAATTGGTACCATTGTTGCAGGTGGAAAGACAAGAACAGAACTTACTATTGAAATTCAAAACAAATTGCGTAAAGGCCTTTTGAACGATGCTATAGTTAATATCAATCCCCTTAATCAAACAATAACAGTACTTGGTGAAGTAAAGACCCCCAGTCGATACGTGTTGAATAAAGACAACGTAACCTTGCTTGAAGTAATCGGTATGGCTGGAGACCTTACAATTCAAGGTGACCGTAGCAATGTGCTCGTTATGCGTAATGAAAACGGAGTAATGAAGAATTATCATGTAGACCTTCGTTCTAAGGATGTGATTTCATCTCCTGTTTTCTATCTCAAGCAAAATGACGTTGTTTACGTTCAACCTAATGAAGTTAAGAGTAACCAATCAACAAACAACGGTAATAGTATCCGTCAGATTTCTACTTGGCTTTCATTGCTCTCGTTCATCACCACAACAATCATCTTGATTAAGAATTGGTAATTCATTCTATATGATAAAAGAAAATAGGCGTAGGGATTATTTCCTTACGCCTATTTCTATTTATTGACTTATGTGTTGTTTCAATTCTTAGAATCTTGCAGAGATTTGGAAGTCAACGGTGTTAAAGTGGTTGTCAGCAGGGCTGGGGTTGCGGTCAACTGTGTAAGTGTAGTTGAGTTGCATCATGAGGTTTTTACCTAAATTATAGTTGGCTGACATACACCAATCTGTTTTAAGACTATTCCATGTGCGTGTGTCATTGCGGTAGCAGTCCCACTTTCCGTAAACCTTGAAATTCTTTGCTACGGGAACACCAACCGTTGCGTACCAACCTTCGCTATGTTTGGGGGCATTGGGATTGTTGATAGCACCACCATAGCTGTACATGTATTCAGCACGCACTGTCCACTTGTCTTCATATTTTACACCGAATCCCATACGCTTGCGATCGATGTTGTCATTTGTGTTTGACTCATTCTGATAAGTACCATTCCAAAGGAAACCGCCCACTTCAAGTTTCTTCATCGGGCGAAGCCAAAGTCCAGCAATGTAATCTTTTTCCTTGTCTTTATCCTTGTGGTTGATACCCTGACCATTGAACACTCCGAGTTGATAGTGGAAAAGGTAGTGTCCCTTATCTCCGCCAACCTTGAAAAGGTCACCTTGAACTTGTGCACCGAGGTCACGTCCACCACTGCTATGCTCTCCGCATCGGTCATTCATGAGGAATTTTAATGTGGCTTGAGAGTAAGCACCATGACCGATTGCGAGTGGTGACATGGGGTTTTCAAAACCAAAGCTACGCTTGAACTGACCTACCTTCACGCGGAAGGCATCATACTTTTGCCATTCTACGAAAGCGTCAAGAAGGCGTGCGCCCTTGTCTACACCTGGAGCACCACTTACTTCACCTTGGAAGCGATAGAAGAAGTCCTTGTATACATATCCTGAACCATAAATACGAAGGTAGCGCATGTCAAAACCGCCGTTGTCGGTTACGTTAGCTTTGTCGGTAATGCTATACTTTCCTGTGATGAAACCGCCCACGGTAATTGTAGGATCGGCTTTTTTAACGGCTTCGGGTGCCTTCTGAGTGGCGAGGCTAAAAGTAGTTCCTTCTTTTTCTCCTGGGTGGAGCATTTCTGCAAATGAGCTCAATGAAGTTGTAGCGCAAAGTGCTAAAATCAGATAGTGTTTCATAATGTTTTAAAAAGTCAAAATTGTCTGACGTTTAACTTAATAAATCTGCAACCACGAATGTGCTACCTCCTATAAAGATAACATCTTCGGGTGATGCATTGTTAAGGGCTGCTTGATGAGCTTCTTTAACATTGGCAAAGGTACTACCTTTTAAGTTAAAATTCGTTGCTATTTCGGATAATTTTTCTGCTGGAAGTGCACGATTGACCGTAGCCTGCGTATAATAGTAGTGTGCTTGCTTAGGGAGGAGTGCTACGACGTGGGTGATGTCTTTGTCGTTAACCATACCGAAAACGATGTGTAATTGGCGCCCTTCATCAATGAATTTTTGAAGTCGTGGAGCTAGGTATTGCCACCCCCCAATGTTATGTCCTGTGTCGCAAATGGTGAGAGGATTCTTTGAGAGTGTTTGCCATCTGCCCATAAGGTGGGTAATGTCACACACATGTGCAAGCCCCTCACGGATGTGTTCGGTGGAGATGTTTAATTGCTTTTGAAGTTCACGAAGTGCTGTGCAGATGGTGCGAAGGTTCTTGATTTGGCAATCTCCCTTTAATTGGAAGTCAATCTTCTCCGTGTTGATGTCTTCATCTTCTGCAAAATAGTGAGGTGCATTCAATTGTTTTGCTCTTTCAATGAAAACAAGGTCGCTTTCCTCACCATGCTCACCAATAACAACGGGCGTATGGGGTTTTATAATTCCTGCCTTTTCGCGCGCTATATCTGTAAGTGAGTTACCGAGAAATTGAGTGTGGTCAAAGCTGATATTGGTAATGATGGAGAGTAGGGGACTGATGATATTGGTGCAATCCAGCTTACCGCCAAGTCCCACTTCAACCACTGCAATGTCTACTTTTTGGTCTGCAAAATACTTGAATGCCAATGCCGTAGTGAGTTCAAAGAAAGAAGGGTAGAGGGGTTCAAAGAAGTGGCGGTGATTGGCAACAAAGTCTACCACATATTTCTCCTCCATCATTTCGCCATTCACTCGGATACGCTCACGAAAGTCTACGAGGTGGGGAGATGTGAAAAGCCCGACCTTATATCCTGCCGTTTGAAGCACTGATGCAATAGAGTGGGAGGTTGAGCCCTTGCCGTTCGTGCCGCCTACATGAATTGTCTTAAAATTACGATGAGGATGACCGAAATATTCGTCAAGTGCTTTTGTGGTTGACAACCCCTCTTTATACGCGCCTGCCCCAATGTTTTGAAACAAAGGGGCAGCTGCGTAAAGGTAATTTATGGTTTCTTGATAAGTCATTTTTGAACGGAAAAAGGTGAGAAGAGAAAGAACCATGCAGATTATTTATGCACCAGCACTTTCTCATTTCTTCTTTCTCATTTAATTAAAATATCCTCTGAATGTTTCAAAAATCTTGCGCTTAGCTGAAGCTGAAGCCTTAAGGTTGTCGCTATCCTTCATGCCTTCAAACGCCTTCTTTTCGTCCTTGCTTAATGTTTCAGGGATATAAACGCTGATATTTACAATGAGGTCGCCATTGCCATATCCGTAGCCCTTAACGGCGGGAAGTCCCTTACCACGTAGGCGGAGAACCGTGCCGGGTTGTGTGCCGGCTTTGATGTTGATGTTCGCCTTTCCGTCAATGGTGGGAATCTGAACGGTGGTGCCGAGTGTGGCTTCCGAAACAGAGAGTAAGAGGTTGTAGATAAGGTCGTTTTCGTCGCGGATGAAGTCAGGGTGAGCTTGTTCCTCGATGAACACTTGAATGTCACCAGGAATTCCGCTATGACGGCCGGCATTACCCTTACCGCGAGCTGTTACTACCATTCCGCCTTGCACACCTGCGGGGATTTCAATTTCTACGATTTCTTCGCCTGATACGACGCCTTCCCCATGACAAGCCTTACACTTGTTTTTAATAATCGTTCCTTCCCCATGGCATGCATGACACACGTCCTGTGATTGCATCATGCCGAACATGGTTTGCTTCGTGCGCACCACGTAACCAGAACCTTGACAAGTGGCACACGTTTCAGGACGAGAACCTTCTTCACAACCTGTTCCATGACATGAGGTGCAGGTAACGTCTTTCTTGACCTTAAACTTCTTAGTGACACCGGTGTAGATTTCTTCAAGTGAAAGGCTTACTTTCATGCGAAGGTCGCTACCTTGGAACTTGCGTGGTTGCTGACGGCGTCCACCGCCAAAACCTCCGCCAAAGTGTCCTCCGAAGATGTCGCCAAATTGGGCAAAGATGTCGTTCAAGTCCATGCCTCCAGCACCGAATCCGCCAAATCCTCCGAATCCACCAGCACCATTCACGCCTGCTTCACCATATTGGTCGTAGCGTGCACGCTTGTCGGGGTCGCGCAACACGTCGTAGGCCTCTGCTGCTTTCTTAAACATTTCTTCGGCTTCCTTGTTGTCGGGATTTCTGTCGGGGTGGTACTTGATGGCCACCTTCTTATATGCTTTCTTAATTTCTTCGGCGGTTGCGTTGCGCTCAACACC
The DNA here is from genome assembly GCA_045657925.1 of Alloprevotella sp. Taxonomy (GTDB): domain Bacteria; phylum Bacteroidota; class Bacteroidia; order Bacteroidales; family Bacteroidaceae; genus Alloprevotella. Next base: position 37,270 of record JAZOUA010000004.1, read on the forward strand.
GAGAATTTTGTAATAATCGTTTTCCATAGTTCTTCTTTATTATTGTCCTACGGCTACTTTGGCATAACGGATGACCTTCTCATTGAGTGTGTAACCCGCTTGAACGCAGTCAATTACCTTTCCCTTCAATTCTTCTGTAGGTGCGGGGATGAAGGCTATGGCTTCGTGGAGGTCGGTTGTGAAGTCGGCATCTTTTGTTTCGATGCGCTTCAACCCTTGTTCGCTCAACACGGTGTTAAGTTTGTTGATAATGAGTTCAACGCCTTCACGGAGCGATGCTACATCGGCAGCATCGTTCATGTGCTTCATGGCGCGTTCAAGGTCATCAATTACGGGGAGAAGAGCTGTAATTGTCTTTTCGCCGCCATTGAGAATAAGGTCTGCCTTTTCCTTAATCGTGCGCTTGCGGTAGTTTTCAAACTCTGCCACCTTGTAAAGCATGGCATTGTTGAGCTTTTCAATCTTAGCTTCCGCTTCCGCCAACTTTTCCTCAACGGTAAGTTCGCGAGGTTCTTCCGCTGCTTCCTGTTCAGTAGCAGATTCGTTGGGTGTTTCCGTTGCGGGTTCTGCCTGAGCGGTTGTATCAATAGTTTCTTCGTTAAGAAGTTCTTCCTTTTCTGTCATAATTTAGTTGGTGTAATGTTTAGAGGTTATAGGCTCTCTTAAAGCCACAATCATATTACTCCTCTCCGTAGAGACGCGCTTTGAGTTCCTTTACGCGCTCGTCACGGATGTAGTCTTCGTAGTTCATGAGCTTGTCAATCGTGCCGTTGGGCGTAAGTTCGATGACGCGGTTTGCCACGGTGTTGATAAATTCATGGTCGTGAGAAGCGAAGAGAATGTTACCCTTGTAAAGTTTCAAGTTGTTGTTAAACGCCTGAATACTTTCCATGTCCAAGTGGTTCGTGGGTGTGTCGAGAATCAAGCAGTTGGCATTGCGCAATTGCATGCGTGCAATCATACAACGCATCTTTTCACCCCCTGAAAGGACGTTCACCTTCTTCAAGATATCTTCATCCTTGAAGAGCATACGTCCGAGGAACGCCTTGAAGTATACTTCGTTACCTTCGCCATACTGCATGAGCCAATCGAGCATGTTAAGGTCGGTGTTGAAGAACGCCGAGTTGTCCAATGGCAAGTAAGCCGTAGTGATTGTAACGCCCCAATTGTACGTACCTTCATCTGCCTTGCGGTTGCCGTTGATGATTTCAAAGAGGGCGGTCATTGCGCGGGGATCATGACTGAGGAATACAACCTTTTCTTCCTTCTCAACCGTGAAGTTTACGTCGTTGAAGAGCACTGTGCCATCATCAGCCACCGCCTTAAGCCCCTTAACTTCAAGAATCTGATTGCCTGGTTCGCGCTCCATTTGGAAGATAATGCCGGGATACTTACGCGTAGAGGGCTTGATTTCTTCCACATTGAGCTTTTCAAGCATCTTCTTACGTGAAGTTGTCTGACGGCTCTTCGCCACGTTTGCAGAGAAGCGACGGATGAATTCTTCCAACTCCTTCTTCTTTTCTTCAGCCTTCTGCTTTTGGTTCTGCGCCTGGCGGAGTGCCAACTGACTTGACTGATACCAGAATGAATAGTTACCCGAGAAGAGCGTTACCTTACCGAAGTCAATGTCCACGGTGTGCGTACAAACTTGGTCAAGGAAGTGACGGTCGTGGCTCACAACGAGCACGGTGTGTTCAAAGTTGCCCAAGTAATCTTCCAACCATTCTACTGTTTCCAAGTCCAGGTCATTCGTAGGTTCGTCGAGTAGGAGGTTATCAGGTTCACCAAAGAGCGCTTGTGCCAACATTACGCGCACCTTCTCCTTACCCGAAAGGTCGCCCATCAACTTGCCGTGAAGCGCCTCCTTAATGCCAAGGCCAGAGAGGAGCGTTGCAGCATCGTTTTCAGCTGTGTAGCCACCCATTGTTGAGAACTTATCTTCTAACTCAGCCGCCAAGATGCCATCCTCATCCGTAAAATCCTCCTTACAATAAAGGGCATTGCGTTGTTGCATGATGTCCCACATTACCGTATGACCCATTAAAACAGTGTCAAGCACCGTGTAGCTATCATACTTAAAGTGGTCCTGAGAAAGAACAGAGAGACGCTCGCCGGGTCCTAATTCAATCTTACCCTTCGTGGGGTCAAGTTCACCAGAAATAGCCTTAAGAAGCGTAGACTTACCCGCACCATTGGCGCCAATGATACCGTAAATGTTTCCTGATGTAAACTTCATGTTAACGTCCTGATAAAGGACGCGCTTGCCAAATTGAATGGCGAGGTTTGAAACTGTAATCATTTCTCTGTTTAGATATTTTAGTACGTTATTTTTTCTACTTAAAATTCACCTCATTAACCCTAAAATAGAGCCAACTGAGCGAACTCATTTTTTTCGGACTGCAAAGTTAACAAAAAATAGCGTAATAGACTAACCAACTCCTTATTTTCAGACAGCTCACTGCTTAATATAAAGCAAAAAGTGTGCCAAAAAGCGCGAATGAAAAAAGAAAATCATCCTGTCAGCAGAAAAATAGCGTGCCATGCATTGATGAATGCTCACCTCTGCATGGCTTCTATCTCATTTCTTTTCACATATCAGTCTCTTCACCCCGCCTCACCAATAAACTCTTCGATGACCTTCACTTGCCGACGTGTCAGTAGGCGCTGACGTTCGTCATATCCCTCGCGCTTGAGGGCTTTGAGGAGTCCGCCTGTCACTCTGAGTTCTTCGCGAAAGAGACGCACGGCGCGCTTGTAGCTTCGGTCGGGGTAATAAAGCATGGCGAGGCGACCGAATTGTTGGGGAGGTTTTGTTTTTATGGGATTGAGGGGGTGTGAGTTTTTTAGGTGTTTTATCATGATGATTGGGTTGTTAAGGGCAGTTTTTGGTACTTTTTTGTTTGAGCATTGTAGCGTATAAATCCGCGGTGGACCCATGTTCCGAGCATGTTACTGACGGCTCTGGCTGACGTGTCCTTGCCGATTCTGCGTCGCATCATTCGTGCCTCATCGCGCGTGAATGTTTCGGGGAGCAAGGGTAGGAGCATTTTGGGGTGGCGGGTGGTAGGGTTGTTTGTCGTAGAGAGATTTTCAATCAGTTGTCCGAAATAGTGCATCTTCACCCAAAGGTCATAATTAAGGCTCCATGTAGCAAATTCTTCGATGGTTGTGCTCCATTGTTTGCCTTGCATGATGTAGATGATACATGCGCGCCAAAAAGCCATCAATAAGGAGCGCCACAGAAAGGGTAGCATGTATTTTGCATCCATCAGTTTCAGTCGGTCGATTTGGCGTATTTTCTCCTTTTCCACCCAATCTATAGCCTCTTGACAGATTAGTGTGCCACTGGGTTCTTTCTTCAATTTACTCGTAAACGCATCAATCTCCTTGATATATGCTTCGCTGTATTCGCCATAGATGGGAGTCAGTTCGCCCCAATCGTTTTCATCGGTCTGAATGGTGCTCAGTGATAGTCGTGTGAGTGTGCCGTTGCTGACTTCATTTTTGAGAATGCGTAGTGCTGTGGCGGGGGTTGTGGAGTAGACGATGCTCCACTTTAAGCGTACGACGTCGCAAACGGAATGTACGCCCACGCGTTCTTGCCCATATTCTTCGCAGTCGAAGGCCGATCGGATTATTTCAGAGGCGCCTTGCAGTCGGAGCAGTTTTTCGAGTTCTTCGCCGTAGGTATAGAGCGAATAACCTGAGGCTCTGCGCATGAGTTTGACGAGTGCGGGGCTGGTCATGTCGGCCTGCACAATGCGTATGGGTGCGTCGGGCTGTTTTGGGCGCTCTTGATTTGCTGATAGCGTGCTGCATGTCTCTCGCCATTTTGCCTCCTCCATGCGACTCATCTCGTCTTGTTTTTCTAGTTCGTGGAGAATGGCGCGAGTGGGAGGGCGCAGTGCGGTTTTTCCGCTGGCTTGTTCGGCAATGCAGATGTTCAAAAAGCAGGGTTCTTGAGCTGTGCGGTCGATGTATTGAAACTTAACTTCATGGAGCAATATGCGCAAGGCTGAGAATACTGCCATTGCCACTGCGGGACGACTCTTTTTTGGGGTTGCATCTAGAAGTGTTTGCATTGCGGGTGGCAAAATCTTTGGCATTTCCGGAACCGGGTCCTCCATATCCATTTCAAGGTGTTCGCCTTTCATAACGCGGTCCATTGCATTTTGCAAATCTTGCGGGAAATAGGGCATTTTCTTGCCATATCGGAGCGCATTGCTGATGGCTTCACGATGTTTCAAGTAAGTCTCTTCATGCATGGGGATAACTTTCTCAAGCACATGGGGATTGTCTCCCGTGATGTGGCGCATTTGTTTGGCTATTTCATACGTCAGTTGGTTGCGTCCGCCCTTTTGCGCTTTGCCTCCTCCGATGATGTGTGCCAATTCTTCGGCAATGTCCGTGAGTTCTTCTTCGCTGAAGGTCATTTCGGTGGAGGGTTGTGAGGTTGGTGAGGTGTGAGAATCAGTGTTAGGTGCTGTGTAACCCCCTTGTAATACTTTCTTTTCGGCTATTTCATTGTTGAACGCATCGGGGTTGTGGCCTTCAAGGTTGAAGAGCATTTTGGGGGTGTAATGCAGGAGGTCGGTTCGCGATGTGAGCAGATAGAGTCTGCTGAGGTTCTTACACGTAGGGTCGCAGGGGAGTTCGAGTAGCTTCTCCCATCGTTGTCGGTCTTGCTCAAGGGTTAATCCTGGTTGCCTTAAGGCCACGATGCGCAGTCCTCTGCCGGGAGAGGCATATGCTAGAGGAATGAATTCCCAAGGGTCACGGTGTAACTTTTCTCGGATGCGCTCTTGTGCAGTGGCGTAGAGCTCTGCGGGGTTTCCCTTCAAGTCGATGTCGAGTCCAATGAAGGGTGAGGCAACAAAGTTGGCATCCTGGCGACGCGTGTGGCTACCGTCCCGTTGTATCCATTTTTCGGAAAGTTCTGCAGAGAAGAGCCCGTTGAAGATAATGGCGGGTAGGCTTTTCTTGTGTTTCTCTTCGCCCGAAGTGCGATATGCTTCTGTGGCTTTGTGAGTTTGTTCTGCATCAAGAAGTTGGTCAAGGATGGTGGGGGTGAGTTGTTTAGGTGTATTGTCAAACACGTTGTTGACGTAGGTGAGATAGGGCTTCATTTTTGTGAGTAGTTAGTAGTTAGTAGTTAGTAGTTATCGGGCGCCGTTAATCTTTTATCTTTTATCTTTTATCTTTTATCTTTCATCTTTTATCTTTCATCGTTTTACAATCTGCAACACCTGTCGGCGGTTGGTGCCAAGTCGCCTTAGCGAGACGTGAATCCAGCACGCTCCTCCCTGCTCTTCCCAGATGAGCTGGTCATAGAGGGGTAGGGACTTGATGAAGTTGAAGTAGTTGCGCCCCACGGTGCGTGAGGGTAGGTGGATATCAGCCGCCTCGCCCTTCATGTGTTGCGAGTTTTGTGCGCCACCAACGGCCTTGTTCAGCTCCGCAGAGCGCAGTCCGCTGTTGAGGTTGATGGCGCCAAACTTGTCGCGCAGGGGTTGTAGAATCATGTGGCAAAGGTAGGCCATGTTGAGCACTTGCTCCAGGCTCGCCTCGTTCTTTATCTTGAGGCGCTCAGCCGTGTCGGAGCGGAGAAACTCGGTGAGGGTGAAGTTTTGGGAAAGGTGCATGGTAGTAGTGAGGAGTTAGTAGTTAGTAGTTAGGAGAGAGGAGAGAGTAGGGTTCCGTGCGGAGGTGAGTTCCAGAAGGGAACCCTTACTCTATCTGTTATGCTCTTAAATTGCAGTTAGTTGCTCTCTCGTCTTATGCCGCTTGATTTGCGCTGGCTTCTCCCTTCACCATGCGCTCATAGAGCCCATTGCGTAGCGCTTCGGCAAGGAGTGTTGACTGTTCGATGACGGCCATGATCATCTGATGTTGTGTCATCGTAACGGGCAGGGAGAGGGCGAATTTCACAGCCTTGGGTGAGCGGGTGACAACGGTTTGCCCCACTTGCTCCTTCAGTTGTATGGTTGTTGCGTTCTGTCCGGCTTGATAGGGTTCGAACAGCAATTTGCCCTCCTTGTTCATATGGAAGCGGCCTGGCACGCGCTTCTCAAATCGCTGGAGCAATTGCTTCACGTCGTCAAGGCTGAAGTCGCTGCTGAAGATTTCCACTTGGCCGTTTTGGCTGATTTTTACTTCTGAATTTGTGATTGTTGTGTACATACGTTTTTTCTGTTTTTTTTGAAGTGTTATTAATGGGGTTGGTGTAATCCTCTCAGCTGCCTGGCCTCCCGTCTTCATCAGCGCGCTTATATATAATGAGGTGGGGCGAAAGCGCAGTGTGTGATTACTGATTACGAATGCAAAGGAACAACAAAAAAGGCCATGTGTTTATGTGCCTCTTATGTATTTCAATGAGCCATGAAAAATACATAAAAAAGGAATATCCCAATGAGGATACTCCTTTGTAAACTAACTGTTTATGCAGTGTTAGCTTTTGGTTTGTGTGTTTGTGCTTTTGCTGTGTTTCTGTGTGCTTTTTATGTGCTTTTTGTGTGCTCTCTATGTACTTTTTTGTGTGCTCTCTATGTACTTTTTTACCTCTTCTTTTTCCTTCTCTAGTTCGGCTTTGTTTCTTCTTAAACGCCCCAGTTGGTCGGCAATTTTCTTCTCTGAAACTCCGTCGCGCTGAAATCCACAGCGTTCCAGAAGTCTCACGGCGTCCGTGTTGGGTCGGCTGATGATGATGCCCTGGCGGTCCCATTCGTCAATGAACCACACCATGCACCTCAAGACGTAGTTTTTCTTTGACGAGTCTAAGGGCGTATGCAGATGGTTGGCGAAATATGCTTTTAGGCGTTCTTGCCACATGCGGGTGTCTGTAGCACAGTGGAACAGGAGTGGGGGAGTTTCGCTGTTTTCAAGGCTAGGGTTGGGCAATGCCTGTTCTGGGCTCGCCTCGGCAATCAGGCTCTCGATGTGGGGCTTCAAGCGTGCGAAGAACTCTGAATCCTTCAGATGATGCTGAAGTCGGCGTAGGTAATGCTTGACGCAGGGCGTGAGTGCCACCTGCGAGTCGGCTATGAGTGCCATGGTCGTTATGCTCAGCCGAATGTCGCCGTCGCCGTGAGCAATGGCCTCTGCCTTCAGTTCGTCGTAGTGATGTCTGAAGGATGACCTCCCGCTGCTGATTTCATGTGCATGCCAGTAGGCGCGCTCAAACAAGTCATAGACATAATCATCAATGTCCCAATTCAGCGGGTTTTCAAACGGATGAGTCACCGCGTGTTCAACGATTTCTTCATGCACAATGTAGTTCAAATGCCCCTCAATGTCGATTTGAAAATCGTCCTCCAACGCTCCTGTGTTCTGTCTCTCTTCTCTCTCTGTCAGACGCTTGACGAGTCCGTCTGAGCTAATTAAAATTTTAGTTGTTAAACCTCTTTGCTTAGCATTCACTTTCGCCTTGCAAATCTCTCCAAATGCAGCCAAAATTGCTGCTTTAATTTTGCTTAAATCGAAACTTTTTTGCATTAATACGTACGAGTTTTTTTCTGTGTGTCGTCTTACAAAATTACAAAATAGAATCTATATTTCGAGGTCTTTTGGTACAGTAATTTTAGGAAATTTGAGGTAATATTTTAAGCTCAAAATTTATTTCCCTGAATACCTCGTAATTACCCAAAATCTCCCAATTTTTTCTTTTTGGCTCTTGTTTTGCAATCTCCTATTTTTCAAAACAACGCAGAAGATGGTTTACATGAGGTTTACAAAGCACGTAAGTTTCCCCTTTAAGTGTGAATGAGCAGTGCATAAAAAAACGCTCCGCCTGAAAAGTAGGGGAGCGCATAAAAATTTGGTCTATGAAGACTGAGGCCTAAAAGCCTTGCTGTTTGGCTGTTATCTTTTCGTAATCAACAGCATCTTGAGTCTGTTTATCATAATATACTAATACAACACAATAGTTATATTTACGGTCATAATCGTCTTTTTCGAAGTATCTGTCTAAAGTTATCTCCGTTTGGTTATCATAAAATGGATTAGCTCCTTTATATTTTTCATTTAGCATATCTTGCAAATCATAGTATGTTAAATCATTATTGATGTCCTTTTCAGTTAGGTCACTGAACTTCATATATGCTTGAAAGAAGCTATTGTCGTGAAAATTGAAACATAAAGTATCTATCTTGTAGGCGCCATAGCTCACATTGGTCATTCTGATAGACTTCCCAAATGAACCATTATAAAATTCGTAGTCTCTGTTTGAAGCCTCTAACTTCTTTTGCACTTCAAGCATGGAATCACCAAAAGTGCAGTTTAAAAAGGTTCTGTTTATCTTATACCTCTCATATTCTTGTATTTGATGTTCTATTTGCCTTTCTACAGCATACCACGTTTGCCCCGCAATAAACGCAGTTACGATGAGTGTAAGAGAAATACGAAGGAGTGCTTTGAAGTTTTTATCCAATGAATAATAATTACATAGTATACGATAAATACAATACCCCACAAAGGGAGGCAGAATGTAAATCCATCCTCTCATGTCCCATAATGGTCCCCACTCATAAATATGATAACCAAATTCATCCCAAATTAACATATATGAAAAGCCACCAAGTATACACGCGCCAGCCACCATTACCCACTTTAATAGACATTTTAGTTTCTTTAAAGCCTCTTTAAGAGGCATGATTCCTCCTGCTATTCTAAAGAAACTAATCCCCTCAAGTTTCGCACCGCAATATTTGCAATAGACGGCATCTATTTCAACCGCTTTGCCACACTTCTTGCAAAATAGACCGCGATTCTCTGTAACCGTGGTAGTTGTTTCAGGTTCTTTGGCAGAGGATGGCTCTGCAGAGGTATTGGTTTTGGATGTAATATTCATATTCTTCTGAGATAATTAGAGTTAACACGAATCCCAAAGATTCAATTGCAAATATATATATAAATAATCAAATCTGTTAACCTCAAACGTCTGAAAATTTATCAATACTTACCCCCACCTTAAGTGCTATGTAAACCCCTTGTAAACCATTATCACACCTCTTTTTCGCCTCCCTTTGATATAAAAAACACTTCTTTAAAATAATGTCATTCAGTAAGATACAAGTGATTCGTGAAAGTTAAGTCTCACTAAATCACATCTCGCTTGGGGCGTGTTGTATCTTTGCAGATGTATTCTAGAGTACAACTGAAAGAGTACAGAGTACAACTACCGTCCGGAGAATTCAGCGCGCTAATTACAAATACTAACTACTAACTAAACCAAACAAAAAATGGAAACAACAAAATCAAACATTTGGGGAAAGATTTTGCAAATCCTCATCACCGTACTGACGGCCATTGCAACAACGTTTGGCGTCGTGTCCTGCTTGTAAAACTAGAGTACAGATTACAGAGTACAGATTACAAGTACCATCCGGAACTTATGTGCGCACGATTCCGCATGGAGCTGTACTCCGTACTCTGTCAGTTGTACTCTAGAAAAAACA
>JAZOUA010000005.1:0-31831 GCA_045657925.1 Alloprevotella sp.
CGCACGCGCCGTGCGTCCCTACCGGTCAATGGTAGTCCCGCCTGATTTTCGAGTTGCATTACACTTGACTGTAGGGGGTTCTTTTAGTTCAGTTGCTGGGAAATTTTTAAAAATTTTTCGGTGCTTGTAAGGTGTTGAATAACTATTCGTTAGGCGCATATTTTCGCCGATTTTCGCGATGCTAAATGACAATAAATGACAAACGGGGCAGGGCGTGCCGTATCTTTGCATTAGAAAACGTTGAAAGATAAAAGATAAAGGGTATGATATAGCAGTTGACCCAAATTTAGAATCTTGTACTTTAAATGACGCTGAAGGCGTCACCGCTCAGCGTCTATATCACGCTTGGGTCAACTGCTATATCATTGCAAAAAGCAATCAGTCCAATCCGTCTAAAGTCAACTTTTTTTTAGGAAAAGAGTCAACTTTCGTAGGAAAAGAGTCAACCTTTTTCAGGAAAAGACAACTTATTTCAGTATAAGACAGCAGATATTGTTGTGAAGTGATTTTCAAAACGTTACAAACACTCAATAAAAGTTTACCTAATAGCCATAAAAAAAGAGCAGAGCGACCATTTTGTGCAGGTTTCTCTACTCTTTTTCCGTTTTCTTTATTGCTCCAAGTTGACTTCTTCGAGCGTGAACTTACTGCTTCCGTCGAAGCAATGCGTACAGAGTTGGCACTTGGGAAGCCCAATGCTTTCTACGAGGTCTTCAATCGTGCTGAACTTCAGCGTTGTGAGCGACAATTTCTCTGCTATTGTATTCACCACACGCTCATACTCAGGCGTTCCCGTCTGCATATAGCGCTCAATGTTCTTCGTGCTATCGCCCTCAAACTCCTGGATGAGCTGGCGCGTAATGAGTTCCATATCGCTCTTTGAGGAAGTGAAGTTGAGGAAGGGGCAACCGTGGAAAAGCGGAGGACAAGCAATACGCATGTGTACTTCGCTCGCACCATCGCTGAAGAGTTCCTTCGTCTTGTCGCGGAGCTGGGTGCCACGCACTATGCTATCGTCGCAGAAAAGCACACGCTTACCGCGCAACATTTCCTTATTCGTAATCAACTTCATCTTAGCCACCAACGAGCGCAAGTCTTGATTGCGAGGAGTGAACGAACGTGGCCAAGTGGGAGTATATTTTGAAATTGCACGACGGTAAGGGATGCCATGACCTGCCGCATAACCTAAGGCCATTCCCAAACCCGAGTCTGGGATACCGCAACAGAAGTCGGCCTCAGTGGGGTCATACTTACCCATGGCTTCACCACACTTGTAACGAACGTCCTCTACATTGATGCCTTCGTAGCATGACGTGGGGAATCCATAATACACCCAAAGGAAGGAGCAAATCTGCATGCGCTTATTCGGCTTGCGCAATTGATCCATACCCGTAGGACGAAGGTGAACGATTTCGCCAGGGCCAAGATAGGTATAAATTTTATAACCTAAGTTGGGGAATGCCGTTGATTCGCTCGTAACGGCCATCGCACCATCCTTCATTCCGACAACAATAGGCGTACGTCCCCAAGAGTCGCGAGCAGCAATAATTCCGTTCTCAGTCAAAAGCAGAAGCGAACACGACCCCTTCACTTCGCGGAACACATTCTCTATACCCTCAACAAACGTCTTACCACGAATGATAAGGAGGGCAATGAGTTCAGTGGGGTTGATGCGCCCAGAACTGAATTCAGAGAGGTGAAGCCCCTCGTCAAGCAAACGTTGTGCGAGTTGCTCAAGGTTATTGATTTTAGCCACCGTAACAATGGCAAAGCGACCCAAGTGAGAGTTCATCAAGAGCGGTTGAGCATCCGTATCACTAATGATACCGATACCCGCATTGCCATGAAACTCATCCAATTCGGATTCAAAGCGCGTGCGGAAATAGGTATTCTCCAAATTGTGAATTGAACGAGAGAAACCTCGTTCGCTACAATAAGTGGCCATACCCCCGCGACGTGTGCCAAGGTGAGAATTATAATCTGTGCCGTAAAACAAATCGGTGATGCATGGTTCCAGGCTCACCGTTCCAAAGAAACCTCCCATATGGATTTAATGTGGAATTATTGCGTATTTTTACTTAAAAGGGTAAGAATGAAAGGTGAAAGGGTCGTTAACCATTTCCCGTTAATCATTCCCTTACGACTTATGTCGCAAAGTTACATTAGAACCCCTTTTTCTACAAAGGTTCGGCTCACATTTTTATACCCTGCACGACATATTTTTTAATATTCATTAAGGATTGCTATGCAGAAACGGCATTTTGGCTTAGAGTTTTTGCGTGCATCAGTCGCGCTTTTCCGCTGATTTTCCCAAACTCACTTTCGCTCCGCTTGGCACATCCTGCGTAATCCAAACGTTCGCGCCTATCACGGCATCGCGCCCTATGGTTACGCGCCCTAAGATGGTTGCGTTGGAGTAAACAAGCACGCCGTCTTCAAGGATGGGATGACGCGGGATATGCTTGATGGGATTGCCATTTTCATCGAGCGGAAAGCTCTTGGCTCCAAGCGTAACTCCCTGATAGAGTTTCACATGATTACCAATAATGCAAGTAGCTCCAATCACGACACCCGTTCCGTGGTCAATGGTGAAATGCGTACCGATTTGAGCCGCGGGATGGATGTCAATCCCCGTTTCGCTATGCGCCATTTCGGTAATAATGCGCGGGATAAGGGGCACTTTCAATAGGTGTAATTCATGAGCCAATCGATAGCACGTCAATGCCTTTATGGCGGGATAACAACTAATTACCTCGGCTCTGCTATGAGCAGCTGGGTCGCCCATGTAGGCGGCTTCAACGTCCGTAGCAAGCACATCTCTCATTGCGGGCAAACGCTCAATAATTTGTGCCGCACAAGCCTCTGCACGCTCTCGGCAACGACAATCCGCACACTTTTGCACTCCCACACAATCAAAGCACAATCCTGCTTCTATCTGCTCCGTAAGCAACAGAAACAAACGCTCCAGGGTTGTACCGATATGGTAAGGCATCGTCGTCACATTCAGTGCTGACCTGCCATAGTAACCTGGAAAGACTACCGAACGAACCAACAAGATTATTTCCTCAAGCGAGGGGCCTGAGGGAAGACGATCGGCGGGATTATGTTGCAAAAACAGAGCGGGATGTTGCGATAGGTCAGACAGGCGCTCTGTTGTCGCTTTCAATATATGAATCTTTTGTTCCATTGTTAATCAAAACTACTTAGTAAAGAAAGGTAGCGGCTACCTGTGTCGGGAAGCAATGTCACAATCGTGGCATCGTGAAACTCCGGACGTGAGGCTACTTGCAAAGTGGCAGAAACGGCGGCGCCGGAAGATATTCCAACGAACAAACCTTCATGCTGAATCAATTGTTTCGTCATTTCAAAGGCTTCCTCGTCTGCTATTTGAATTACTTCGTCCACCAAGCTCGCATCGTATATCTGAGGCACAAAGCCAGCTCCAATGCCTTGTATCTTGTGCGCTCCGGCTTTTCCTCCTGAAAGCACGGGCGAAGCTTGAGGTTCTACGGCTACAATGCGAATGGCGGGATTAAAGCGCTTCAATGCTCGCGCCACTCCCGTCAGAGTCCCTCCCGTCCCTACTCCAGCCACGAAGACATCTATTCGTCCTTCCGTGTCACTCAAAATTTCAGGACCTGTAGTTTCCTCATGCGCTTGAATACAAGCCTTATTATTAAATTGTTGCAAAATGATGGCTCCAGGAATCTCGTTGCACAATGCTTCAGCTCGCCTAACCGACCCGGCCATTCCTTCGTTACCAGGAGTTAAAACGACCTCCGCACCATGCAAGCGCAACAATTGCTGACGCTCAACACTCATCGTCTCGGGCATGGTCAGAATGAGGCGATAACCCTTAATCTGTGCAATCCAAGCAAGACCTATTCCCGTGTTGCCACTTGTGGCCTCAATAATCGTGCCACCTGGGGCGAGAAGTCCCTTGCGCTCTGCGTCTTCAATCATATAAAGCGCCACACGATCCTTGACGCTACCGCCAGGATTAAGCACCTCTAACTTTAGCAGAAGGCGTGAAGTCACTTGCTTGGCGGAAGCCAAACGTTGAGCCTCTAAAAGCGGTGTGTGACCAACGAGTTTAGTTAAGTCTGAATGTATGAGCATGGGGTCGTAGTTTTCGTTTCTAAGGTTTACGTTTTTTTCGGCTTACGGGATTTTATCTCAACACCAAGTCGTAAATCACGATGCTTCCTACCTTCTCATTCAGAGCCTTGACAATTTCACTTCTGCGCATCATTAGGTCGGCCTTCAGTGCGGCAGAGGTGAGGTGTACACAAAGGGACTGATTCTGAAGATACTTCTGCGTAGTATAGCGCGCCACGGCTTCGCCCATCACCTCTTCCCAGGCTTGCAGGAGTCGGTATTCATTCAAAGGGCCTTCAAGGCCGTTGGCACGGAGGTATTGATAGAGAACGTCCGTAACCTCTTCAGTATTTCTGCGTCTCATGGCGGTTCTATTCTTTTATTTCTCCGTCCACCACGTGGAAGAGTTTATACTCCTTGGTTGTCGTGGCAAGGATGCCGTCAAGGTGTTCACGGTTGGTGTCAGTAATGAATATTTGACCGAATGAATTGCCCGACACATAGTCAATAATTCGTGCCACGCGCCCTGCGTCTAACTTATCAAAGATATCGTCAAGAAGCAAGAGCGGTGTGCGTTGCGTTCCGCGCTCTTTGAGGTAGAGAAATTGTGCTAATTTCAGTGCGATGAAGTAGGTTTTCGTTTGCCCCTGAGAGCCCTCTTGACGGATGGGATAATCATTCAAAAAGAGTTCTAAATCATCGCGATGCACGCCGTGAAGCGTATATCCGACGATGCGCTCTTTCTCTCTGAAAGAAGTGAGTTGGCCCTTCAATTCACCACGTGAGATGTGTGAAGCATACTGAATTGCGACCTGCTCCACGTCATTGTCACAAAGCGTAGCATAAAGTGCTTGGAAGATGGGCGTAAAGTCAGCTACAAAAGCTTTTCGGCATTCGTAAATATAGGCCGCATCCATCGACATCATCTCCTCCAACACATCCATTACGCCCGCATCAGGCTCTTCTTCCTGCTTCAATAAGGCATTGCGTTGCTTTAGTGTCTTTTCATAGCGCAAGAGGCATTCGACGTAACGACTATCGTATTGCGCCACCACCATATCCATAAACTTACGGCGCTCCTCGCTTCCTGAATCAATCAGCAATGAGTCGGAGGGCGAAATCATGACGAGCGGAATCAACCCCAAGTGCTCCGACAAGCGCTTATACTCTTTATCGTTGCGCTTCAGGTGTTTGCGTGAGCCTTTCTTAAAGGCCAAATGCACCTGTTCGCTCCCGCCATCCTCACGCTCGTATGCCCCTTGCAACATGAAGAATTCCTCACCATGACGCACGGCTACTGCATCCACCGAAGCAAAACGGCTCTTGCAGAAAGACAGGTAATAAATGGCATCCAACACGTTCGTCTTGCCCATCCCGTTTCTGCCCACAAAGCAATTGACATTGGGCGAAAACTCCAACGTCGCATCGGCTATGTTTTTATAGTTGAGAATCGTTAACTTTTCTAACTTCATAGTTTTCCAATATGAATTGCAAAGATAGTTCAGTATCATCAAAAGACAGGCGAAATTAACGTCAAAAAAGGCGAAACAACTAAAAATCGGCGAGAATATTTTAGTAATCAAACGAAAATCATTATTTTTGCGCTTCGAAACGTAAAATAAAATAATACATAACTATGTCTCAAAATCAAAAACCCCAAGAAAACCAAGCAGCTGAAGCAATCGCAACAGCTAGCTCATGGATTGAAACGAACAAGAAGCAAATCATCGGTATCGTAGCTGCTATCGTAGTGGTTGTAGGTGGTTACCTCGCTTACACTTACCTCTACCAGCAACCCCGCGAAGAAAAGGCTCAGACACTCTTCACAGACGGTCTTGAGTACGTTGCAAAGGGCGATTCACTCTCGCTCACACAGGCCATCAACGGTGACGGCGAATTCATTGGCTACGCTAAGATTGCAAAGGAATATAGCGGAACTAAGGGAGCTAACCTCGCAAACGTACAGGTAGGTACATGCTACGCAAAGCTCGGCAAGTATGCTGAAGCTATCCCCTACCTTGAAGACTTCACTCCCGGCGACGACCAGTCAGTTTCACCCCAGGCAATCTTTGCTCTCGCACAATGCTACGCAGGTGTAAACGACCTCGATAAGGCTATCGCTACATTCAAGGAAGCTGCAGAACTCGCGGACAACGTAGCACTCTCACCCATGTATCTCCTCGAAGCTGGTAAGCTCCTCGAAAAGCAGGAGAAGAAGGCAGATGCGCTCAAGATTTACGAAACGATTCAGAACGATTACCCCCAATCATCACTCTCAGCAGGTTCACCCGCTGAAATCGAAAAGTACATCGAACGCGCTAAGAAGTAATCAACTTCCACTAATAAAATAGATTGAGAATTGGGTCACACACATTTTCATGTGGATTCAATTCTCAATTTCAGTTAATCAACAAACCCCATAAACAGGAGGAATCTCCACAAAATCATGTCATCTTTTTCCTACATTGACAACGCAAACAACGAAGTTCCTGACGCCTCGCAATACCGCTTTGGCATCGTCGTAACCGAATGGAACAATCACATCACCGACAAGCTTCTCGAAGGCGCCGTAGAAACGCTCAAAAAGTACGGCGTAGCTGAAAGCTCCATCACCATCGAGCGCGTGCCTGGAAGTTTCGAACTCATCTATGCCAGCTCACAACTCGCTAAGCGTGGCTACCTCGATGCAGTCATCGCCATCGGTTGTGTCATCAAGGGCGACACCCCCCACTTCGACTACATCTGCCAAGGCACCACTCAAGGCATCGCACAAATCAACGCTACGGCTGACACGCCCATCATCTACGGAGTGCTCACCGTAAATAACGAAGAACAAGCTTTGGAACGCACAGTTGGCAAAATCGGCAATAAAGGAAAGGAATTTGCACTTTCAGCAATAAAAATGGCTGATTTCTCTTGGCAGTTACAAAACTAAGCAATAACTTTGCATCGCAATTAAGGGAAGGACGCTCACAAAGCAGACATCCTGAAGATGCACTGGGTAGGTAGGTAAGTGGTTAAAACGGGCAGACTGTAAATCTGTTGCTTCACGGCTTCGGCGGTTCGAATCCGTCCCTGCCCACTCCTTAAGAGGACGCTTTTTTAGCGCCCTCTTTTTTTGTATTTACATGCTTTAAAGCTGAAAGTAAAAGTGAGTTAGTTTGAATTAAAAGTGAGTTAGTAACCAACAAATGGGAGTTAGTGAAGAAGGTGAAAGACGCCATCCACTTGACTCCTCTGGCGCCTTCTCTTATCTCCCACTCTTTCTCAAGTGTAAAGACAAAAAAAAATCCGTAGTTCACACCTAGGAGTGACTTACGGATTTCTTTTTTTGAATCAAATATTCTTTATTGCATGCTACCTCCAACAATATCGAGGAGTTCGGCCGTAATGGCTGACTGGCGCGACTTGTTATACTGCAACTGGAGTGAACGAAGGAGTTCATCAGCATTGTCGGTAGCAATCTGCATAGCTACGACTCGAGCGGCATGCTCTGAAGCCAACGAATCAAGCAATGCGGCAAATAGCGAGAGATTGATTACCCTAGGCAGAAGGCGTTCAAAGACGACCTCAGAGGAGGGTTCAACAATGTAATTGCCATCGCTCTGTGAAGCATCGGTAGGCAAGCTCAAGGGCAAGAATTGCTCGTAACGGAGCACCTGATGGGCTGAACTTTGGGCATGATGATAAATCATGTGACAGGCATCAAATTCCTTGGCATCGTAGCTCGCCATGAGGCGATCAGCGAGTTGCTTGGCTCCGTCGTAGTTGGGATGGTCAAGGAGCTCGCAATAGCTTTCGTCGGGGGTGAATCCCATGCGACGAACTGCATCAAGCCCCTTACGACCTATGGCATACACCTGCGCAATCTCAATGCCTTGTGCACGCAATTCTGCCACTTTTGCCGTGAAGCTCTTGATAGCATTGTTGTTAAAACCTCCACAAAGACTTGAGTTAGAGGTAAAAAGCAACAATGCCACCTTGCTTACAGGGCGCGGAGTAACGTAAGGCACGTACTCAGAAGCGTCGCTCACGAAAGCACGGAAGATGCGACCTATCTGTTGCTCATAAGGACGCATCTGCTCAATGCGTTGTTGAGCATGGTGGAGCTTTGAACTCGCCACCATCTTCATCGCACTGGTAATCTTACGCGTGCTCTGTACCGAGGCTATTCTATTTTTAACTTCTTTAAGACTGGGCATAAAATAAGGAATAAAAGTTGAAATGAGAACTAGAGGTTAGGTATCCTAAGGAACTAAAAACCAAGGAGAAAAATACTAACGTAGCGATAATCCACACGGCGTTTTTCCTGTGTCTCATTCCTCCTTTCTCATTTTAACTAAACTGTGCCGTCAAATCAGCAGCAACCTTCTCAATGCGCTTTGAGATTTCATCATCAAGTTTACCTTCAGCAAGAGGGCGAAGAATCGTTTCTTGATGATTCGTGCGCAAGAGCTGGAGATATTGCTCCTGGAATTCGTTAACCTTATCAAGGGGCACATTCTTAAGCAAGCCACGTGTGCCACAATATAGGATGGCAACCTGTTCTTCAACAGGCATGGGGCTATACTGCTTCTGAATGAGGAGCTGATTGTTCTTACGTCCGCGGTCAATAGTCATTGCCGTAACGGCGTCCATATCACTTGAGAACTTCGCAAAGGCTTCAAGTTCGCGATACTGAGCCTGGTCAATCTTGAGCGTACCGGCAATCTTCTTCATGGACTTGATCTGCGCAGCACCACCCACACGGCTCACGGAGATACCTACATCAATAGCAGGACGAAAACCCTGGTTAAAGAGATTAGTATCGAGGTAAATCTGACCGTCTGTAATAGAAATTACGTTGGTAGGAATATAGGCAGATACGTCGCCCGCTTGAGTTTCAATGATTGGCAATGCCGTGAGTGAACCACCACCTTTCACCTTACCCTTAAGACACTCGGGGAGGTCGTTCATCTGAGCAGCTACTTCTTGCTGATTGTTAATCTTCGCAGCACGCTCAAGGAGGCGTGAGTGGAGGTAGAAGACGTCTCCGGGATATGCTTCACGCCCCGAAGGACGGCGGAGGATGAGCGATACTTCACGATAAGCAACCGCCTGCTTTGAGAGGTCATCGTATACCACGAGAGCATGCTTACCTTGGTCGCGGAAGTACTCACCGATTGCGGCACCTGCCATAGGAGCAAAATACTGCAATGCAGCAGGATCAGCAGCAGTAGCACTCACAATAATAGTGTAAGGCATAGCACCCGCCGAGCGCAAAGTATTCACAATATTTGCTACGGTTGAAGCCTTCTGACCGATAGCCACATAGATACAATAAACGGGGTTGCCCGCTTCATAGGCACCGCGCTGATTGATAATCGTGTCAATGGCAATAGCCGTCTTACCCGTTTGGCGGTCACCAATAATCAATTCGCGCTGACCACGACCGATGGGAATCATCGAGTCAACGGCCTTAAGTCCTGTCTGCATTGCTTCACACACAGGCTGACGGTAAATTACACCAGGAGCCTTGCGGTCGAGCGGCATGAGGAACTTTTCACCACCAATTGCAACGCCTCCGTCGAGGGGCGCACCAAGCGGATTGATGACGCGGCCAAGCATTTCTTCACTTACTTCAATAGAGGCTACCTTACCCGTACGCTTTACCGACTGACCTTCCTTAATACCCACAGAAGGACCAAGAAGCACCGCACCGACGTTGTCCTCTTCAAGGTTCATCGCCACAGCCATTACGCCATTCTCGAATTCAATCAATTCGTTTTCCGTAACATTATTCAAGCCATAAATGCGTACCACACCATCACCAACAGTGAGAACTACACCGACTTCCTCAAGCTGGACATCGATGTTAACCTCCTTTAATTGTTGGAGCAATATGTCAGATACCTCATTTGGTTTAATTTTATCCATAGTAATAATAATTTAGCAGACAAGTCATCTTAGTCACTCGGAAGATTTCTGTAACAGAAAGAATCTTATCCACTCGTACCAAAACTTGTTTACTATATTTTTCTATATTCCCTTACTAATTTTTTGTAACTGAGTTTTTAGAGAAGCATCTACACGATACGTGTCGTACTCTAAAATGAAGCCACCACCGATTGATGCATCAACCACTGTTTCAAACTCCACTTGTCCGTTAACTGCCTGCTGAACGATGGCTTTCATACGAGCCAAGGTTGCATCAGAAACAGGCGAAGGAACAATGAAACGCGACTTCGTGATACCACAATGCTTGCGATATTGCGCAATGTAAGAAGTAGCCACGAATTGCATGATGTCGCAACGATTCTGGTCAATAATCAATTGGCTGAATCGCGACGTAGAGGCCGAAACCGCATTCTTAACCGTTGTGGCGGCCAAGAGCAACTTCAATTTGTTATCATTAGAGACTACAGGGTTCTGCAATGTTTGCTGAATCTTAGGGAGTTGCACGAAGCAATCACTGAGATGTAGCATTTCGGCATAGACCTGTTGCTCTTCCTTATTCTCAATAGCAAAAGACAGAAGGGCGCGCGCATAACGCGAAGAAATAATCCCAATGTCCATACGCTTCAATTAGTCTTTAGAAGGTTGGATTTCATCAAGCAAAGTGTTGATGTAGTTCTCATGAGCCTCTGTAGTTGCGAGATTCTGTCGCATTACCTTTTCAGAAATAGCAATTGAAAGTTGAGAAACTACACCTCTGATATCTTGAAGTGCACGCTCACGCTCTGCCTGGATTTGGAGTTTTGCATCTTCCAAAATCTTTGCGCCTTCTTCGTGAGCCTTACGTTGTGCATCGGCAATAATCTTATCGCCAGTAGTTTTTGCTTCACGCAATATCGCTGCTTGTTGCTCGTGGGCTTCCTTCAAAATCTTCTCACTCTCTGCTTTTAATGTTGCCAGCTTCTCATTCGTAACTCGAGCATTCGTAAGGCTCTCGTCAATGAACTTCTTGCGCTCTTCAACCATAGAAGTAATGATGGGAAAACCAAACTTCGCCAAAAGGCCGAACACCACAAGGAAAGCTATCAACATCCAAAACAATAGCCCTAAATCAGGACTAAGAATAGATGGGAGGTTCAAAGAATCCATAAAGTCAAATTCAGATGAAAGAGTAAAGAGGAAAGATGATATGAGAACCATCTGTAAGAAAGCATGCTCACTTATCTCAGCTCTTTACCCTCAAGAACAGCTCTGAAATTAGATGAACAAACAAAGCATACAAACCACTACAGAGAAGAGCGCTACGCCTTCAACTAAAGCAGCTGCAATAATCATTGTAGTACGGATATCACCAGCAACTTCGGGTTGGCGAGCAATTGCTTCCATTGCTGAAGAACCGATTTTACCGATACCAAGACCTGCGCCAACTGTTGCAAGACCTGCGCCAAGAGCGGCGCCTAACTTTGTAAGACCTACTGCGAGTAATAACATAATTGTAAAGTTTTATTTATTAGTAATTTATATTAAATTATTAGTCCTTCATTTCAAACTAATAGAGAGTTAGTGATGATGAGGTTCGGGATGAGCCATTCCGATGAATACAGCCGACAACATCGTGAACACGTATGCCTGAATGAATGCAACCAAGCACTCTAAGCAGTTCATGAAAATCATGAGAATCAAGCTAACTGGAGTCAAAGTTGAACCAATTCCGATGCCAATTGTAAAGGCAATGAAAATCACACAAGTGAATGACAAAATTGCCGCGTGACCACCCATAATGTTGGCAAAGAGACGCACCATCAAGGAGAAAGGACGCGAAATGATGCCAAGCATTTCAACCAAGGGCATAATAGGAAGCGGACACTTAAGGAACACGGGAACAGGAGGCCAAAAAATTTCCTTCCAATACTCTTTGTTACCAAACAAGTTGATAGCAAGCAAAGTACAGAATGCAAGGAAGAACGTGATGGTTATGTTACCCGTAAGGTTCGCACCACCTGGGAAGATAGGAATCAGTCCTAACAAGTTGGTAATGAAAATAAAGAAAAAGCATGTGAGCAAATAGGGAGCAAACTTCTTGTACTGCTTTTCACCTACGCTCGGACGAATAATATCATCGTGAACCATCATCACCATCATTTCAACCGCACCAAAGAAGCCCTTGGGGGCTTGTTGAGTGGCTCCGTTCTTCTTATACCATCGTGCTGCGCTCAAGAAAATCGTGAGCATTAACGCTACTACAATCCAGAGTTGCACTACATTCTTCGTGATTGAGATGTCCCAAGGGCGAACGGAAGTGCCGTCTGCCAACTTTTCGTAAATCTTACCATTGGCTTCATTGATGTAGAAACCATTGTAAGTGTCTCCATGAGTTACCTTACTACTGCTGAACACATTCCAACCAGAATTTTCACCCTTCACGATAACGAGAAGAGGGATGGAGATATGGTGGCCTTCATAAGTAGTGATGTGCCAATCGTAACCATCACTCATGTGACCTAAGACGATACTTTTCACATCAATCTTGCCATCCTCATGACTTTCTCCCGATGCTTTTGCGGAAAGCGAGGTCATCACGGCAAGACCTACTACGAGTATCCATTTCAAGTATTTAATCATGTATATCCAATCTCTAATGTGAAATACTTTATTTCTGCTTACGCTCACACCCAATGAAATGAACTGAAGTGAAGAATAACGCTATAAGATAGAATATCAATAGGTTAACCGTAAACAGCATTCTATACTCTTGCTGAATAACAAAGAAATATACCAATGCGACCACAAGTCCTAATAACAGGCGTGCAACATTGTTCACCATGTGAAATAGCGTGATATATTTCGGCTTATTCGCCTGAACGTGGTGATATACAGAAAGTGAAACGAGCGATGCTACGAAGAAGATTACAGGAAGTACAATCATTGATACCACCATGCTACGACCGCCTTCAAGATGTGCCACTTCAAAATAACACATCAAAGGAGTAAGCAACGCATAGATAAGTCCCAATTTCCAAATTGACTTTAATGCAGCTTTCACTTTTACGTATTTAAAGTTCAACACAGATGTTAAGGACATTGCCCGCTACTTCGATAAAACCAGATTGAATGGCAACCGAGTAGTCTTCACTCCCATAACAATAGATACTTCCCTTCACCAAAGTGGAGATAATTGGAGCGTGATTCTCAAGAACTTCAAATTGTCCCATTTCACCAGGCACCACTACCCTATCCACTTCAGCTGCATAAAGTTGCTTTTCGGGGGATAAAATATTTATTTTCATAGTTTAACTATACAGCCTGATTGAGCAAGTTTTCTCCCTTCTTGATTGCATCATCAATCGTACCAACGTTGAGGAATGCTTGTTCGGGTAAATAGTCAACTTCGCCGTCAATAATCATGTTGAAACCACGAATAACCTCTTCAATAGGCACCATTACACCGGGAACACCTGTAAACTTCTCTGCAACGGTAAATGGCTGAGATAGAAAGCGTTGCACACGACGCGCACGATTCACGATAAGACGGTCTTCGTCAGAAAGTTCATCCATACCCAAGATGGCAATGATGTCTTGCAATTCTTTGTACTTCTGAAGAATCTGCTTTACGCGCTGAGCGCAATTATAATGTTCGTGACCAATAACATTGGGGTCAAGAATGCGTGACGTAGAGTCAAGAGGGTCAACTGCAGGATAGATACCCAATTCTGTAATCTTACGCGAAAGCACAGTTGTAGCATCAAGGTGCGTAAACGTTGTTGCAGGCGCAGGGTCAGTCAAGTCATCGGCAGGCACATACACGGCCTGGATTGAAGTAATAGAGCCATTCTTTGTTGAAGTGATACGTTCTTGCATCGCACCCATTTCGCTTGCCAATGTGGGCTGATAACCTACGGCTGAAGGCATACGACCGAGAAGTGCTGACACTTCAGAACCAGCCTGAGTGAAACGGAAAATGTTGTCGATAAAGAAAAGAATATCAGTTTGCTTGCCTTCGCTCGCACCGCTATCACGGAATGATTCAGCGATTGACAAACCAGAGAGTGCTACGCTTGCACGCGCACCTGGAGGTTCGTTCATCTGACCATAAACGAGCGTTGCCTGACTCTTTGCCATTTCTTCGTAGTCTACCTTTGACAAGTCCCACTCACCACGTTCCATCGCTTCTGTAAATTCCTTACCATACTTCACTACACCAGATTCAATCATTTCGCGAAGCAAGTCATTACCTTCACGCGTACGTTCACCGACACCAGCAAAGACTGAGAAACCATCGTGCCCCTTAGCAATGTTGTTAATCAACTCCATGATGAGCACTGTTTTACCAACTCCAGCGCCACCAAAAAGACCAATCTTACCACCCTTTACATAAGGCTCCAAAAGGTCAATTACCTTGATGCCTGTATAAAGTACTTCCTGACTGGTTTTGAGGTCTTCAAACTTGGGAGCCTCACGGTGAATGGGATAAGCATTTTCACCCTTATCCAAAGCCTTAAGGCCATCAATGCTTTCACCAATTACATTCATCATACGACCCTTAATCTGCTCACCAATAGGCATTGAAATGGGGGCTTCAAGCGACTTTACTTCAAGACCGCGCTTCAATCCGTCGGTGTTGTCCATTGCGACACAACGAACTGTGTCCTCACCAATGTGCTGTTGCACTTCAATGACTATCTTACGTCCATCAGGATGAACTAACTCAAGAGCATCGTGAATGCGGGGAAGAAGGTCGGCGCCATTCTTACTCTCTGCCTTAAAGCAGACATCCACAACAGGACCAATGATCTGCGAAATATAACCTATTTTCATATTTATTATTGCTTGTATTTCTATAATGAATCAACTATTAAAATCCCATATCAAGAATGCCATAAACCATTAGCCCAGCTAACCATCCAGCGACTACTTTGAATGTCATATGGCGAACATACCAAAGGAAGTTTACATTCTCCATCTTCATCAAAGAGAATCCAGAAACAGAACCAATTGTTAACAATGACGCCCCGAAGGCTGTGGTGTAACTTAACAATATCCAGAAGTTTCCATCTGTAACGAATGCTTGTGCAAAATCTGAATTATGAATGAGTTCAGGATTTGCAAACAATGAGATACTTGTCAAGGTTGTCGTGATATTACCGAAAAATGCAGACAATACTCCGACAATACCACACAGACTGTACTCATTACTTATTGTCTTTGCGATATCAACAAAGAACGTGTTAAGTTTACCAGTCTCTTGTATAGCACCAAGCGCTAAGAAGATACCCATGAAAAAGAGTAAGTTCTGAATCGTGTCGTATTGCAATGCCAGGGGTTTGTTCGTGTTGTGTACCATTCTGCCTGAGGAGAACAACGTACGATTGAACAATTCATTGAGAATCCATAACAATGATAATACGCACAATGACCCTACAAAGGGAGGCATAAGTGTGAGTTTATGGAAAGTAGGAACGAACCACAGACCACCTATTCCCACTAAAAGCATCAACAGATATTGCCATCTGTTCAAGATTGAATCATCACCACGATATCGTGGAGTGGTATCTTGAAACTGCAACTGTCGCGGAAGTTTGCGAGAAATAAGCAAAAGTATTACTACAAGCCCAAATAAGATTGGCAATAACAACTTCATTGACAATGCTGCAGGAGTTACTAACCCTTTAATCCAAAGCATAAGAGTGGTTGAATCACCGATAACCGTAAGAGCTCCAGCTCCATTAGCTGTAATCACGATGGCGCAACCAAACATCCAACGTAATTTTTCTTCTTTGATAAGAACTCTCACTACACCTAACATCAACACTACCGTTGTGAGGTTATCAAGATTCATTGACAACAGGAATGTTATCAAACAGAGAATCCAAAAGAACTTTCGTGAAGAGCGCGTTCTCAACCACACTTTAAGGAAGTCGAAGCATCCATTATTGGTCAATACTTCAACAATAGACATGGTTGAAAGAAGGTAAAATACAATTTGTGCGCCTTCTTGCAAGTAGTGAACGAAGATGTTTTCAGCAATAAACAACTTCGCTGGATGTACGTTATTATTTGACGTATTTGCTAAGAAGTCAGAAAACTGTGTGCCGTATTCCTGCAACACATAATCTGTACCATACCCTATGTAGAGCATCCAACAGAGTACCCCCATGAGCATAGCCACCGCAGCTTTGTTGATGCGGTGAAAACTTTCAGTAGCTATAAGCAAAAATCCAGCAAGGATTACACAAAGAATTACTGCTGTCATTTTGTCAAATTAAAATGATTCAAAGAGCGGTAAACGAGACTCGAACTCGCGACTCTTGGCTTGGGAAGCCAATGCTCTACCAACTGAGCTACTACCGCAAAAATACTATCGAGGTGCAAAAATACTCTTTTTTTTGATATGTACAAATTACAACCTCATAAAGAATAAGGTATCAAGGAAGTTTACACCTACTTTAACATCTGTAAGAACTCATTGCGCAAGACGCTATCTTCAAAAGCCCCACAATAATCATACACTACTGTTACGCTTCCAGCCTTTTCTACCCCTCTCATTTGCATGCATAAATGCTGAGCTTCTAAAACAACCATAACGCCCTTGGGATGAATTGCTTCATTTATAGCTTCGCAAATCTGCTTAGCCAAACGCTCATGAACCTGCAAACGATTGCTAAATACGTCAACTACGCGAGGAATTTTAGAAAGTCCAACAATCTTACCATCAGGAATGTAAGCCACATGAGCCTTTCCAAAGAAGGGCAAAATGTGATGTTCGCATAAACTGTAGAATTCGATATCTTTAACCACTACCATGTTTCGGATATCCTCACTAAAGACTGCTGACTTCAAGATTTCTTGCGCATTCATTTCATAGCCTTTCGTGAGCGACAAGATGGCCTTTGCAGCTCGTTCAGGTGTTTTCAACAAGCCCTCACGAGTCACATCCTCCCCTATTAACTTAAGAATTTCTTGATAGTGGTATTTTAGTTGTTCTAACTTATCCATTTCTATTTCGAGTTAATGCTACGAGTTAAGTCACGATATCCCTGTATACGTATTGAGCTAATATACAGGGACTCTAACCTTACATTTCACCAATCTCACTTCTCTTGAAATACCAGAAGCCCTTACCTTTGCCAATTGTTCCATGGCTTGTTCACGTGATGCAAAGTCTCCGACGCGAACTACCCAACGTGGAGAGATAAAGGTGCAATAAGCCTTCATCTTAGGGAACAACTTTAAGCTACGTTGTCTGAGAGACATCGCAATAGACTTGCTCTCGCCCGAATTTGTTCCTGTGTAAATTTGAATGCGATAGCCAAGTCTGTTAGCAAATCCCTTAGCTTGGGGCTTATGTAAGCTATCAACAACCACCGAATCCTTTACCTGTACTACTTGTGGGCGTTCCTTAACAACAACTTGCTTCGGAGCGATTACTTTTGTGCCATTCACAAGACTATCTATCATTGCCGACTGTTGCAACACAACGACTCCGCCCTTAGTGTTTGAAGTACGGAGCACCTCAGTGAACTGTTGTGCAGAAATTGCAATTGCAGACAAGGATAAAAAGAATAAAAGGTATAAACGCTTCATAAATTGACTTAAATTAGAAAAGGAGTTAGCCTAATGAGATGATTCACATCACCCACAAAAGACTAACTCTAATTTGTTCAAGGTTTATTCAAACCCAAGTTTATTGTTTGAAAGAACCATTAAAATGCGTCGATGATTTCCTTAAAGTCAGCAGCCTTCAATGAAGCACCACCAATCAAGCCACCATCAATATTGGGCTTAGCGAAGAGTTCGGGAGCATTAGAACCCTTACATGAACCACCATAAAGGATTGAAGTATTGTCAGCAACTTCCTGACCGTACTTTTCAGCAACGCATGAACGGATGTAAGCGTGAATTTCTTCTGCCTGATCAGAAGTAGCAGTCTTACCTGTACCGATAGCCCAAATGGGTTCGTAAGCAATAACCACATTTGCCCACTGTTCAGCTGTAAGGTGGAATACAGAACCTTCGAGCTCAGCCTTACATACTTCGTTTTGCTGGTTAGCTTCGCGCTGTTCAAGGCTTTCACCAATACAGAAAAGAATCTTCAAACCGTTAGCCAAAGCCAAATCAACCTTTTCCTTGAGGATTTCGGGAGTTTCGTTGTAATACTCACGACGTTCTGAGTGACCGAGAATTACATACTGAGCACCAGTTGACTTTACCATTTCAGCAGAAACTTCACCAGTGTAAGCACCGCTTGCCTTGTCAGCACAGTTTTCAGCACCAAGCTGGAGCACTTCTTCGTTGATCAAACCAGCTACTGTTGCCAAGTGAATGAAGGGAGTGCAAATCACTACTTCACAATTTGGCTTGTTAGCAACGAGCAAATCATTGAGTTCCTTTGCAAGGCTTACACCTTCCTGGAGAGTCTTGTTCATCTTCCAGTTACCTGCTACGATTTTCTTTCTCATAACTTTTTGATTATTAAATAAATTAACGATGTTATATCAATCTTTTGTTTCTTCTTGTTTATCCTGTTCTTTTAACTGTAATAGTTGACGCATTCTCTTGCGATGTCCTCTGAACTTATGTCCAACCCACGCTCCGTCAATTGAAATTAAAAGCAGCAGGGGAACTGCCAAAAATAGCACCAATCTTAACCACACCATACTTTCGTTGGAATCAAGCATCTCGCCACTTTTATGTCTAGCAATAACCTTTTTGACCTCAGCTGTTGTCGGCAAATTATTCGTTCCCCATATCCCAAGGATTACTCCTTGATGCAATAGCAACAAACCTGGTGTTGAACGAACCATTGCCTTAAGCACATCAGCATCCACACTCAAAGCTTCATAGCTTGCTCCTGTTCTGTCCTGCCAATCTGCATATGCCGAAACATCTCCAACTAAGGCAACGAACGAACACTCATTATCATGAGCATAATCATATAAATCATTGATACGGTCTGCCGAACTATCGTCAGCAAGAAGCACATTGGGAAGCGTCAGCATAAAGCATGCTGATGAATCACTAAGCACCTTCGTTGTAACATCCTCCCCTTCGGCATTATACATGGCTAGATTCACAATACCATCCCTTGCGGGCTGTGCGCCTTCATGATATTGCGCCGCCCAATTCTCACCCACACGATAATCCGTGAACGTCACAAGGGGCAAATAGTGAAGGCTATATAAGGAGAGTACAAAGCTATATGCAACCGTGTAAACTGTAGCAACCCCTTGATTACGCTCCGTAACGAGTCGCCTCATTCGTCGGGGATACGTCACAATATATATGGCCATCAACGTAAAGCAAACATTCTTTATCAATGTTTCCCCTGGAGATAGTTCTAGCATTGCTCCAAAGCATCCACAATCAGCTATTCCTCCGTCAATATACAAATAAATAGACAAGAGCAAAAAAGCCAACATCATGAGCAAAGTCACCCAGGCAGACGTACGTCTTCTAATCCCAAGCAACAGATAGACACCCATTTGTAATTCTAGAGCACCGATGACTACGGAGAGCATCTTCAGCCATAGGTCGTCAACACTAACTGACCAATGCGCCGCATAAGCCTGCAATTTGTAGACCATCCCCATGGGGTCTGCCAACTTGACAAAGCCAGAAACCAGCAACACGCCAGCCAGGATAGCTCTGCACACGTTAACTGCCCACAAACGCACCTTAACTCTGACGTTCATCATGCCTCAGAAGCTTCGCTTACGAATCCTAACTTTATGAGCGCAAACACTGCATAATTCATCATATCCATATAATTCGCAGCAATACCCTCGCTCACGAGCGTCGCCCCTTCAAGATCCTCAATCTGCTTCGTGCGATAAACTTTCATCAAAATCATGTCCGCCATGCTTGACACACGCATACCTCTCCAAGCCTCACCATAATCATGGTTCTTACGCTTCATCAAGGCTAACGATTCGCCTGCATAACGGTCGTAAAGTTCCGTAGCTCTTTCAGCATCCAAATCAGCCTTATCAGCCGCGCCTAAAGCCAACTGAATCAAACCCATAATGCTATAATTCACAATAGCCACGAACTCTCCCGCAATACCTTCATCCACCATAGCCTCGCGATCGTGAAGCGTATGAATGCGATTCGCTTTTATATATATTTGATCCGTAATGGAACTTGGGCGCATAATACGCCAAGCACAGCCGTAATCATGCATCTTTTGAAGATACAAACTACGACAACTCTCCATCACACCCTCGAATTCTTGATTCGTAAGTTCGGTATTCATAAACCTTATGTCAATAATTTTCTGCAAATATACTGCTTTTTCTGCTAGTCACGTGCCTAAATTATAAAGTTTTTTACGATTTACCACCACCAGTTGGTCAGAGACTTCAGAAGCCCCTCATTATCTTCTCCTCTCTTGCCCGTTGATACTTCATCTCACAAAGTTAAAATTAGGTCTTACTTAGTTGAATTTAAAAGAGACTTAGTTTTAAATAAGTGAGACTTAGTTTTACTTACTTACCATTGAAGTCGTTGGTGAATTTACGATGGGTGCAAAATGATTTGATACACAATTAAAATGCCATAATAATATAAATCACTCCATAAAATTAGTGATAGATTTATCTTTTCATAATACTCTATAGTAACATACACAAACGAAAAAACTTAAAACTAAGTATTATGAAACAGAAGAAACTAACCCTACGAAACGATAATATGCAGGAGTGTTTTATATCGTTATTACGAAAGCTTCGAAACAAGAGTAAATTACAATTACCCTTAGATGATGAAAGCGACTTTAAAAGTTTTGCTGAGTCTATGAGAGTGAAGGATGACGATTTCAAGTACCATTACATGTCATTTGCAATCGTTTGCCATGAACCTATTACACGCAATGAAAAATCCATCTATTTGGCTTCAATAGAATTGCATGCGTTAGACACAACGACAATGATTGACTCCTCGGTCCCGATGCTTATTGGTCACAAAAGCGAAGTAAGTGAGTATCTGAACCAAGAGGACCATGTAATCATTGATGAACTCATAAACACTTTTAATCAACTTAATACACGTTAAGACAAATGAAAAATAATCTTTTAAGTAATAGGTGGTGGGCGGTTGACCTGGTAATTTGTAGTGTGTGGCTATTATTGATATGGCATGAAAGAAGATGGTCATCTTTTATAATGTTAATCCCTTTTCTTCGCATTTGGACGAGTTTCTTGATGCACCGTAGGAGCAAATTAACGGTGATTCCTCTCGGCTTCATGTTGTTATTATCATCGTTAGATTGGTGTGTGAGCGAAGAATGCTTCAATAAGTTTTGGGAGCCTTTCACATGTTTTATTCAAACTGCGTATGCGCTATTTGGTGGCAATGTAAATATCGTGCAAGAATCATTCGAAACGCTTTGCAATAGCGGGATGAGAGATATTGTTAATATCATAGGGCTTATATGGTTATTAATCATCCCTATTCTCATTCTTATTTATCAGTGGTGGAAAAAAGAAATGGCTTCAACAAGGTTGAATAAAAAGAACATTGCAGGGTTAAGCGGATTTACGCTACTTATTTTATTTTTTGTTGCCTTGATGAATAGTTGCACCTTCAATCCTTATCTATCTGTGGTAATTCTGCTTGTTGGAGTATTATTAGGGCTTGTAATTTTCTACAAAGGAGAGATTAAAGACATTCTCACACGTAATGAATGGATTTATCTTGGCACCTTGGGAGGACTTGGAGCGTGTTATTTCTGTGGTAGCGTGCTTAGCTATTTTGGAAGTCTTATTCTCTGCTTATCTTTAATCGGTTGCTATGTGCTATGGAGTTGGTGGCTCGGTTACAAGAAGAGCCTATTTGACCTCCTGCTCATCTCATTGGGAGTTGTACTTTTCTGGTGTTCTCCCTATACAATTGGTTTCTTACGCATCATTCTCTTATTCCTGTCCTTAGGGTGTGTTGCGTGGGTTTGCATCCGATTGGCACTGGCAACTAACAATAAATATATGAGCACTATGCTATTTGCGTTGCTAGGCGTTTTAATGCCATTCCTTGGTTTAGGTTACAATCCTTTCTCCGCAACTGATTGTCAAGTGCTATACAGATTCCAAGGATATAATAGCGGGAAGCATGGACTTTTAATCGTAGAGGGTAAAGACGGGAAAGGATTACGCGATAGATATGGTATGGTCATACCAGCTGAATATGAAAGAATAGAATCTATCGACCCTCATAAACCATATATTAAAGTGTATAAGCACGAGAATTTTCAAATTTTCGATATCCGCGAACGCAAACTTGTGAGCGAAGAATGGTTTTATACTATTGAAGAAGAAAAGAATTCCAGATATTTTTACAATTTAACATCTCAACATGGTGCAAAACGCTTCATCACTCCTCATTGGGACGGCGACATAGAAGAAATCGTTGATGCAAAGATTGTAGATGTAGATAGTACTTCCGTAGTTAATATGCCTCAAGAGTAAAAGTCTTGATACCGCACGTTTTGAATTCCGCACCCATACTGTTCTGGATGCGGAATTTTCTATTTAAAGTTGTACACACAGTTACTTTAATCTTAAAAAAATAAATATTTGTGTGAAATTTACGCAAATAATTTTGTAGTATTAAAACTTACCCTTAATTTTGCGTTATTATTACGCAATAATCAAAGAAACAAAGCTAAATTTTAAAAGAATATAGAAAAAAATACATTCACTTATGGCATACACCTACGAATACCCCCACCCTGCAGTAACAACCGACTGTGTCATCTTCGGATTTGACGGCACTTGCTTCAAGGTCTTGCTCATTCAGCGCGGAATTGAACCTTTCAAAGGTAAGTGGGCTTTTCCTGGAGGCTTTATCAACATGAATGAAACAGCAGAAGAATGTGCAAAGAGAGAGCTTGAAGCAGAAACAGGTTTGAAGGGAGCGACTGTTGAGCAATTTTACACCTTTACAGACATAAACCGCGACCCTCGCGAACGTGTCATCACTATAGCTCACTACGCACTCGTGAAACTCTCTGAAGTTAAAGGCGGCGACGATGCAGCTTCTGCCAAGTGGTTCACAATGGATGAAGTACCAAGCCTAGCTTTCGACCACGACCGCATTCTCCGCATGGCAGTAAACCGCTTGAAGGAGCGAATCTGTTTCGAACCGATTGGATTTGAATTATTACCCGAGGTCTTCACTATGCCGGAGTTGCAAAACCTCTATGAAGCTATTTTGGAAGTCAAATTTGATCGTCGCAATTTCTACAACAAGATGCTCAAGCTTGGCATTCTCTCAGAAGCAGAACCCAGGCCCGAAGGAGCCTCACGACGTACCCCTACCAAGTATCACTTCAATGCCATTAAATATGCTGAACTGAAACAAAAAGGATTTAGATTGGAATTTTAACATTTGTAAGATTATGTATAACAGAAGAATCTTCACTGGATTTGGTACATATTCCCCAACTCTCTAATCTAGGCCATAGTTATAATGCTAAATACCACAGCATCAGTGGATACGATGAAGCTGAAGCACACTTAAACCACCCAATTCTGGGCGTACGACTCAGAGAGATAACCAATGCACTACTATCACATCGTAGCATGGAACCACCGACATTTTGGGGAGTACAGATACCAGGAAAGCATGTTCGTGCATGACACTCTTCAATGCCGTTTCTCCCAACGACATCTTTGAGGAAGTTTTAAAAGTTTTCTATAACAAGAAGCTGCGACAAACATACGCTCAAATTTTTGTAGAAAATAAATGATAGATTGATAATTAGTTTAGCCTCTATTATAATATAAAAGGACTAAGAGATGCATTTAAATGTTTAACAATTTACAGAAAAACACTATGAATATCAAAGATTTATTTAAGGCAAAAAAGACAGTCATTACAGAAACAAAGACTACAACAATAACGACTGAAGAAAAAACGACTATTAACGAAAAGACACAGAAGCCTTTCGATAAGGTTTCGCCACAGAAGATTGGTGTACTTGATATGGTCATTGCTTTTGACACTACAGGGTCAATGGCTACTTATATTGAAGCTGTTCGCAAAGAAGTAGCTGAACTTGTGCCTCGTCTTTTCAAAGACAATGAAGATTTGAGATTGGGCATTGTAGCATTCGGTGACTATTGCGACATGAACAATGCACAGGACTTTGGAGATGCATACCAATGCTTGATGCCGACCAATAATGAGAATGATATCATCAAATTTATCCGTGAGAGCAAGGACACAAGCGGTGGCGACGGTGATGAGTTTTACGAATTGGTCATAAAAAAAATCGTCGAAGAAACTCCCTGGCGAGAAGGTTCTACACGCGCCATACTCTTGATTTCTGATGCAGAACCTCATCCGTTAGGCTATACATACAAAGATTATGTAGTAGGCAACCAAATTGATTGGCGTAAGGAAGCGAGCAAGGCAGCAGAGATGAAAATCAAAATTGACACTGTAACGATTACGGATAATCCATGGTACAAGGAACTCTCAAAAATGACAAACGGAATCAGTGTGCCCTTTGCCAGTGGTCACAAAACAGCACGACTTGTTGAAACAGCAACAATGGCTCGCGGTTCAATGGAATCGAGAATAAAATTCGACAAACTCTTTGATGAATGCAAGGATGAGGAATTCCATAATGTATTTGCTTCATACAAGGATGAAAGAGATAGATGCGATATTTAATATCCCAACACACGTTTAAAATTAAACAACATTATGACAGAAGATAAACAAAAAGATAGAGTAAGAGGCTCCTTGATTGGTGGAGCAATTGGTGATGCGTTGGGATATTCTGTTGAATTTATTTATTCATACGAAGGTATCCAAAAAAGATATGGTGAGAATGGCATCACAAAATTAGATACTACACAATGGTGGGCAGAAACCGATTGGGGTAAAGCAATCATCTCGGATGATACTCAAATGACATTATTTACAGCATTGGGAATTTTAAATGCCAAACTGAATGAAATGGCTCCTGTGCCATCTATCTGCCATGCCTATATTGAATGGTTTTATACTCAAAAAGGTATTCGTAGCCCACGTTTTAATAAATGCTGGATTGGCGATATACCTGAATTAAATGTCCGTCGTGCGCCAGGTCATACATGTATGTCCGCATTAGAGGACATCGTTGGGGGACGCGAACCTAAAAATGCAAGTAAAGGATGCGGAGGTATTATGCGTATCTCCCCTATCCCTTTATATGGTCTTTCGCAAAATCGTATTAGTAACGTTGCTACGCTAAACGATTTGGCTGCAGATGCAGCAGAGATAACTCATCTGCATCCTCTTGGATATATCCCCGCATATATCACTTCGCACATCATTTATCGATTAGCAACTGATGAGGCACCAAGCTGTGAAGCATTTAAAGAATATGTTCACGAAGCAACACAAATGGCAGAAGAGAAATATGCCTCACAAAAGACGGCAATGCAGACACTGCATACTTTGATAGACAAAGCGTTGCATCTTGCTAACACTGATACCCCCAACCATGAAGCTATCAAACAAATCGGTGAAGGATGGGTTGCAGAGGAGACACTCGCTATTGCTGTTTACTGCGTTGCAAAACATTTTGACAACTTCGAGAAAGCACTCATCGCATCCGTAAATCATGGAGGTGATAGTGACTCAACAGGAGCAGTCACCGGCAACATCCTGGGTTCAGCCATAGGATACGAAGCTATCCCAAAGCATTTCAAGGGGGATTTAGAGTTGCACGATCTCATCCTCCATGTAGCAGATGATTTGTGGCGCGGTATGATTACTAAGATGTAAATATATTCATAAAAATCTTAGGAGAGATTGTACGGTACTTCATAAAGCCCGTTCTCAATATGAAGAGTTACAACAAAGTTCTTGCTACAAACGAGGAACAAGATAAACGTTACGTATTCATATGCTCTTTTCATATAGATTGTATTAAATAAGGAGAGGGTTGTCCTTATCCAATACTAATTCACCCTAAATTGCATGCACACAGCACTATTGCTAAACTCTGGTATCGAAAATATTGATACTATATATGAAGGTATGAGAGGAACAACTTTATCTTCTCGCCATAACATGCGTCATTGGACGACGGTAGTCGAAAGTGGCATCAAAACCATTATTGAACTGAGAAAGGAAGACCACTCTAACAGATTGTGCCAAATGTGTGTGAAGCACGGAATCCGTTACTTGGAATTCCCTATAGATAGTTATAATGTAGCCGATGAAAATATAGCCCCAAAACTTCCTAATCTTTTTTCTGCTATTGATGAAGGGGCTTTCTACATTGCATGCGCCATGGGATTACACCGCACGGACTTAGCACTCTCCATATATTGGATATTTCATGGGGCAAACAAGGGACTTCCTCCTCCATTCCTTAAAGGACACATTGAAAATGACACTATCGTCATCAACAGAGTTCACAACAAGATTTTTAGAAGACTAAACAGTTTATACAATTATCTCTCTACTCATAACATTATTCCTATTCCAGATGTTAATACCTTCAAAAAGCGAAAGGAACTATTGTTAAATCAGGAGAAAATGTTCAAACGTGTCAAAACCACCTACAGCTATGAGAATTAAATACGCCTATATCAGTAAAACGGGGCGACGTTCTAATAATGAAGACTATGTTAAAGTAACAGACAAGTCGGATGAGCAACGTTGGCTTGGTGTAGTATGCGACGGAATGGGCGGACATGCTATGGGAGAAGTAGCGAGTGAGACTATATGTCATGCAGTTAGTAGCTATTGGGAAAAAGCGACAGAAAAGGATGCGATTTCTCTCGCTCAAAAGGCATGTCAGTCAGCTTCCGTAAAATTAGACGAGCGTTCCTATGAAATGCATCATGCACAAATGGGGACAACACTTGTAATGGCTAGTATTGAGGAAGACCTTATTACCATAATACATTGTGGAGACAGCAGATGCTACGTAATGCGCGAAGGAGAAGTCATGTACGAAACCAAGGACCACGTAGGTACAAGTTTCGGATGGGAAATCGTCACAAATTGTTTCTTCTCCTACAAACCGGAAGCTGCCATACCCGAAATCACACAATTTCAGTTGAAAGCAGGCGACAGAGTCTTATTATGCTCTGACGGATTGTATAAAAGCATGCCACCGGAAATTCTTAAAGCAAGAATGACAGATGACAAATCACCAGAAGAAATTCTTGATGTATTTGATTTCCTGTGTGAAAAGAATGGAGATGATAATTACAGTGCGATTCTCATCTTCATTGAGTCGTAAGAAGGGGCTTCATAGCATCCATTCTCATCCTGCAGCCCCCTTCTACCCTACTTTTTTATCAGGAGAGAATTATTGGTAATAAAAGATTAGTGGCACACGAGAGATTTTGACTCACTCATGTGCCACTAATTGTATGTTGTGAAATTAGCTCTCATTAAGAGCCTTCACAGCCGTGTAAGGATAAATTACTTAACCTTAGCAACGATTGCCTTGAACGCAGCGGGATTGTTTACTGCGAGGTCAGCGAGGACCTTACGGTTGATTTCGATACCAGCCTTGTGGAGCGCGCCCATAAGCTGTGAGTATGACATACCTTCAAGACGAGCTGCTGCGTTGATACGCTGAATCCAAAGAGCGCGGAAGTTGCGCTTCTTGTTACGACGGTCACGGAAAGCATAGGTAAGACCCTTTTCCCATGTGTTCTTTGCTACTGTCCAAACGTTCTTGCGAGCGCCGAAGTAACCGCGAGTCAACTTAAGAATTCTTTTTCTCTTAGCACGTGAAGCTACGTGATTTACTGATCTTGGCATAGTTAATGTACTTTTTGAATGTTAGCGCCGAATCTACATCGCTTTGCGACCAAACGGACTTGCGTTGCTAATCATTCGGTTAGAAATTAGTTTGTTTAGATTAAAAGGATGCTAATGTTTAAAGGATTAGCGCATGCAGAGAAGTTCGCGAACCTGCTTAACGTTTGTTGAATCAACGATAGCGTCGTGAACGAGGTTACGCTTCTGCTTCTTAGTCTTCTTAGTCAAGATGTGACTGTGGAAGGCATGATGTCTCTTAATCTTACCCGTTCCAGTGAGAGCGAAACGCTTCTTAGCACCAGAATTAGTCTTTACTTTTGGCATTTTCTTTTAAAAATTTAATGATTACTATATTGTGCGGTTAAGTGAGATACCAAACTTAACGCGCTACATTTCTTTTTTACTTGGGAATTAGAAGTCTTCACCCTCAACGCTGAGTGTAAATTCCTTCTTTGCTTTCTGCTGGGGTTGCTTCTTCTCTGACTTCTGAATTGTTTCTTCAACATCAGTGTCGTCGTGTTCAACCGCCTTGACAGCCTTCTTAGCCTTAGGTGCGATGTAGATAATCATACGCTTACCTTCGAGCTTGGGCATGCTTTCTACCTTGCCGTATTCTTCAAGGTCGTTTGCAAAACGGAGGAGCAACACCTCACCTTGTTCCTTAAAGAGGATAGAGCGACCGCGGAAGAACACGTGTGCCTTCACCTTATCGCCTTCCATGAGGAATTCCTTGGCGTGCTTAAGCTTAAAGTTGTAATCGTGTTCGTCGGTCTGAGGTCCGAAACGAATTTCCTTGATTTCAACCTTTACCTGCTTAGCCTTGAGTTCCTTTTGCTTCTTCTTTTGCTGATAGAGGAACTTTGAATAGTCAATCAATCGACAAACGGGAGGTTCTGCATTGGGAGAAATTTCAACGAGGTCAACGCCCTTCTGTTCTGCCAATTTGAGAGCATCGCGTGTAGCCATTACAGCTGACTCTATGTCATCACCTACGATGCGAACTTCACGAGCACGAATCTGTGAATTGATGCGGTGCTGCGCTTTCATTTTATCATTCTTCATTCAGAATAAATACTTTCTTTTTTGTCGGTTTTGATTGATTAATTCATTACGTTAGACACTTCGCATGCCTAATTTGGGTGCAAAATTACTAAAATTCATTTGTCAGACAAAATTTTTAGTCTTTTTTTCAACCCGAAAGTCCTTTATTTCTTACAAAAGAAGCAAGTAAGAAACTCCAACGGTGCATATTCCCCACCTTGAAGCGCTCTTACTTGCTTATTATTTAATATGTGTTCAATGCGAACTGAGGCATTATACCTGTGTCATTTCTGCCACTTCGTCGTTCACCTTCTTTGCAAAGTCAGCGATAGTCATGCTACCCTGGTCGCCTTCGCCCTGCTTACGCACGGCAACGAGACCTTCTGCTGCTTCCTTCTCACCCACTACGAGGAGGTAAGGAATGTGCTTCATTTCGTTGTCGCGAATCTTACGGCCAATCTTTTCATTGCGGTCGTCTACGATAGCGCGAACGTCTTGTGCTTCAAGCGCCAAGCGCACTTGCTCTGCATAGTCGTTGTACTTCTCTGAGATGGGAAGAATAGCCACCTGGTCGGGCGTCAACCACAAGGGGAAGTGACCTGCGGTGTGCTCAATAAGTACGGCCGTGAAGCGCTCCATCGAACCGAAGGGTGCGCGGTGAATCATTACGGGGCGGTGCTTCTGATTGTCAGAGCCTGTGTATTCCAACTGGAAGCGTTCGGGAAGGTTGTAGTCTACCTGGATTGTTCCCAACTGCCAACGACGACCGAGAGCATCCTTCACCATGAAGTCAAGCTTAGGACCGTAGAAGGCTGCTTCGCCATATTCAATAACGGCGGGGAGTCCCTTCTCTTGGCAAGCCTCGATGATGGCTGATTCTGCGCGTTCCCAGTTTTCTTCTGAACCGATGTACTTTTCGCGATTTACCTTGTCGCGGAGTGAAATCTGAGCTTCAAACTTCTCAAACTTCAACGCCTTAAAGATAATCATGATGATGTCCATTACGCGGAGGAATTCATCTTTCACCTGGTCGGGACGGCAGAAGATGTGGGCATCGTCCTGAGTAAAGCCACGCACACGAGTCAAACCGTGGAGCTCACCGCTCTGTTCGTAGCGGTAAACGGTACCAAACTCTGCCATACGGATGGGGAGATCCTTGTATGAGCGGGGCTTCCATGCGTAGATAGCGCAGTGGTGGGGGCAGTTCATGGGCTTCAAGATGTACTCTTCGCCCTCTTCGGGAGTGTGGATGGGTTGGAACGAGTCCTTACCATACTTTGCATAGTGACCAGAAGTCACGTAGAGGCTCTTCGAACCGATGTGGGGAGTCATCACCTGCTGATAGCCGAACTTCTTCTGAATCTTCTTCAGGAAGTCTTCCAAGCGAAGGCGGAGGGCAGTACCCTTGGGCATCCACATGGGGAGTCCCTTACCTACGAGGTCGGAGAACATGAAAAGTTCCATTTCCTTACCAATCTTGCGGTGGTCGCGACGCTTGGCTTCTTCAAGGAGCTGGAGATATTCGTCGAGCATCTTCTTCTTGGGGAAAGAGACGCCGTAAACGCGTGTCATCTGAGGGCGCTTTTCGTCGCCACGCCAGTAGGCTGAACTTACACTCATCACCTTGAAGGCCTTGATGGGAGCTGTAGTCATCAAGTGAGGACCACGGCAAAGGTCGGTGTAAGCGCCTTGAGTGTAGGTCGTAATCTTACCGTCCTCGAGTTCTTCAATGAGTTCGTTCTTGTAGGTTTGACCACGATCGGCAAAGAACTGAATGGCGTCGGCCTTCGAGATGTCTTCACGAACGAGTGCGTCCTTCTTCTGCACGAGTTCCTGCATCTTCTTTTCAATCTTTGCAAAGTCTTCTTCACGGATGCTCACACCCTGAGGAGGCATCACGTCGTAGTAGAAACCATTTTCAATTGCAGGACCGATACCAAACTGAGTGCCGGGCCAAATTTCACCGATTGCTTCAGCCATCAAGTGCGCAGAAGTGTGCCAAAAGGCATGCTTTGCTTCAGCGTCTTCCCACTTGTAGAGGTTGATGGTAGCATCTTCCTGAATGGGGCGGTTCAACTCCACCGTTTCGCCATTCACGCCGCATGCCAACACATCCTGTGCAAGACGACTTGAAATACTTTCCGCAATCTGCAAACCAGTAACGCCGTTCTCGTATTCACGAACGCTACCGTCAGGAAAAGTAATTTTAATCATATCTGTTTTAGTTTATTATTTCAACGAGTTAAACTTTATCCGTGCAAAGTTAGCAGAAAAAACAGACATACTGAAGCCTTAAGGTTAGATTTTTTACATTTTGTAGCGTTCAAACCCTCTCTTTCACGAGATATGAGGCATTTGGAAGCGAGGATTACTGGAAGTCCTTTTCAAAATTAAGAGTGAGTTAGTTGAAATTCAAAGAGTAAGTTTGAATTTAAATAGTGAGTGAATGAGTGAGGAAAGTGAGGGAGGTTTAGAGGATTCCGAGGAACTGAGGACTTCCCCCGCGGTGCGCGCATTCCGCAGGGTGCTTTGTCGTCCCTCCCTCATCGTTCTCAAATGCAAAGATACTACACGCCCCACCCCGCTTGTCATTTATTGTCATTTAGCATCGCGAAAATCGGCGAAAATATGCGCCTAACGAATAGATATTCAACATTTTACAATCGCTAAAAAAAATTTTAAAAATTTCCCAGCAACTGCTCAAAAGAGCCCCCTACAGTCAAGCGTAAAGCAACTCGAAAATCAGGCGGGAATACCATTGACTAGTAGGGACGCACGGCGCGTGCGTCCTCATCAATCGGCATATTCCATTGGCAAGCGTGTGAATGAAGGACTCCATTGACCGTGCGTCCGTACCTGCCAAGTGGAATGCCATTCGGAAAATCAAGCGACACCTCCAATCCCCGCCTCGCATTACAGATTACAGATTACAGTTATTTTGAAACTCACATGCTCCCCTCAGCGTAAGACATAAAAAAATTTTATTATA
>JAZOUA010000006.1:0-48886 GCA_045657925.1 Alloprevotella sp.
GTTCGCTCAAATCATAGGTCGCATGAGACTTTATCAAGCGTTACCTAATTATCTACAGCGTGAATTGCCTAAGTTGCTTATTACGGATAGTCAGATTAACAATGTGTGCCGTGATTATTACAACAATCCCAACTTTGGGCATAAGGACAGCACCATTTCCATGTTTGACTTTCATAACTTACTAACGGAAGCGAACAAGAGCAGTTACATTGACAGTTATGTGCAACGTGGCATCAATGCTACAGAAGTGACAGTTGGCATATGCAAGGCATTACAAGGAGAATCCGAATATTCTTGGTTCTTAGGTTAAATTGATTGAAAGGGCATCCAATTCAGGTGTCCTTTCTTTGTTTATTAACTAATTTAATTACATCAAATATGAATACAGATTTTAGAGTTGCAGAGGTTGAACTCTCTTATAGGAATAACGTTCCTTACCAAGAACGCAAGAAGGTAAATTGTGCGGTTGACGCTTATCAGATATTACTGAATACACATGATGAGAATACAATAGACTTTATAGAGACTTTTAAGGTGCTCTATTTGAACCAATCAAATCATGTTGTAGGATGCAACGCCATTTCCAAAGGCGGAATAACAAGTACGTGCGTAGATGTTCGCAATATTATGCAGGGCGCATTACTTACTAATGCAGTGGCGATTATTTTGGGACATAATCACCCAAGTGGTAATACCAAACCAAGTAGGGAGGACGAACAGATTACGAACAAGATAGTTCAAGCAGGTCAAACACTCAACATAAGAGTTTTAGACCATATTGTTTATTCAAGAGAGAACTACTGTAGTTTTAGCGAAGAAGGGCGCATCTAATAATATTCACTTTCTTTATTAGTGAATGTTTTGCAGATTATCAACGACTTACAGATTTGATTGCTTGCGGAACATTCACTTTTATTTGTTTAACTATATAACCGAACATTTATGTCACTGAAATACTCAACAACAACTGCGGACTACCTTGTGTGGTCTGATGCGATGAACCTCATTCGCAAATTAGCTAAAGATGAAAACTACAAGATGTCGCTACTTATAGCACTTGGCTGTTTCACAGGACTCAGAATTTCTGATATTCTCGCTCTGAGGTGGGAGCAGATACTCAGCACCGAGGAGTTTACCATAATTGAGAAAAAGACAGGCAAGAAAAGAGTGCTTAGGCTGAACTCTCAACTGCAACAGCATATACAGGAGTGCTATGAGCATATACAGCCAATCGGACTGAAAGCGCCTATCTTGGTAAGTCAGAAAGGCACGATATTCAGTGTTCAGCGAATCAATATAATCTTGAAAGAGATTAAGAAGAAATATCGCTTAAAAGTGAAGAACTTTAGTTGTCACTCACTCCGTAAGACCTTTGGCAGACAGGTTTACAACATGAATAGCGAAAATTCTGAACTTGCTTTAGTTAAACTCATGGAACTTTTCAACCATAGTTCAATTGCCATTACTAAACGATATTTAGGACTGAGGCAAGAGGAGATTTTAGAGACTTACGACGTGCTGAGGTTCTAAAGTTAAGAGAGGCGACATTATTTGAGGAGAAATATTTTTATAGTCCCTGTTCAAATTTTGTCGCCTTTTAGCTTCTAATTACAAAATACACTCTTAAAGGATTTATTTCAATGAAAAACTAACTTTGAAGACTTGAATATTACATTTTTTCGTTACATTTGCAGTAATTCTTGCACCACGCAAGTGGTAAAGAAGAACATAACGAAAAGGTGTTATTGAAATTATCTTCTACACTCAAACTTCGCAACTTTGATTATGGAATGAAGATGATAGCAGTAGCACCACATCATTGGTTTGTACTGCCATTATTGGCTCATTGCATAACCTTTGGTGTGGGCGCTATTGCTTTTCCATTCCAGAGGCAATGCGAAGGCCAGAGTGTGGGATAAAGCAAATATAGTTCCCACACCTTATTTTTTTTTTCATCTTAACAGCTGATTTTTGGGAATTAATTAAGCGCCCTTCGTAGGGAAAATCAATCGATATATCATGGCTTTTTGGAATAGAATAGTAAATTGGTTTAGAGATTTATCTGAAAGAGACAAATTAATTAATGATTTCAATTCATCTGCAAGGGGGGCATTCACTCAATTATCTGTTGGAACATTATTAGAAGCAAGATCAAAAAGGGGGAATAGTGAATTTAGACACGAGTGTTCAAGTTTCTTTTTACCAACAGGTTTTTGCATTCGAGCAACAAAAGGAACTCCATTAACAAAGGATGAAATATTATATATAGGTACAGTAATTCTTACAAACCAAATGTTAGTGAGAAGATTGTTTGTTCTTGGATGGGATACTTTATATGTGGAGGACATCGTAGGGAACAAGCAGGCTAAATGGGCGATAAAAGATTTTACGAATATTGGATTTATGCTTAAATGAATATGAACAAGGTAAAAATATTCTTTAGTAGGCTATTTGGAAAATCCGAAATGGATAAAATGAGAGACAAAATCCTAAGCGAAGAGATTGATTTCGGAAATGTTGTTCAAAGTTCTTTACTTGCAAAAGGCATATATGATGAACTTAAAAAAGTTTGCCATCCAGATAAATTTAAGAAAGAAGAGGATATAACCAAGGCGACAGAATTGTTTCAACTATTGGTTCAGCACAAAGGAGATTACGACAAACTGCTTTCCTTGAAAGAACGGATATATAACGAACTTCCTATAAATAGACAGTAAATAAACAAAATAATATGCACGATAATAAAGTTTCTGAAAAAGCTATATGGGAGGGCTCTATAACTCCTGATGAAACCACTTCAAATATGCCACAGATGCAAACATCAACTCAACCACAAATGATGTTTTGCTACAAATGCAATAATGTAATTCCTGGTAATTCTACATTTTGTCCCTATTGTCAGATAAAGCTATTTGTTGAATGTCCCAAATGTGGTGCGAAATATTCTTCGCAATATCCTGCTTGTAATCAATGTGGAACAAATAGAGAAGAGTACTTAGAAAATCAAAGAAGAGAAGAAATCTT
The DNA here is from genome assembly GCA_045657925.1 of Alloprevotella sp. Taxonomy (GTDB): domain Bacteria; phylum Bacteroidota; class Bacteroidia; order Bacteroidales; family Bacteroidaceae; genus Alloprevotella. Next base: position 3,025 of record JAZOUA010000006.1, read on the forward strand.
ACAAAAACAACAAAGAGAACAGGAGTTGAAAGATGCGAGAGAGCGAAAAATTAGACGTAAGCAAATAGAAAGAGAACAAGCACTCGCATATGAAAAAGAAAATGATGAAATAAAAAAAACAAAGGAATATGAATTAATTTATTCTTTGTTTAAAGAGGCGCTAATAAAACGTGGTAAGCGAATTCGTCTTTCGAGAACAATTATGCTCTGTGGCTATATATATATTATGATAAATATATTTTCCCTTATATTAATTAGTCAATTATTTAGAATTTCGATGACATTTTTTTTTGCGGACATATCTATCTTTCTAGTAGTTTTTATTATAACAATATTGTCTCATAAGATTTACGAATCACAAACAGAATCATATACCATTGAAAAACAAAATAAATTTTTAATCAAATATATATCATCTAATAAATATTTTGATCAAGATATAGCTAATTATCTTATAAAGCAAACATATTACTTGACAGAAGATAACTTGTCAGATTATTGCATTAGAATTTATAGGAAAAAGAATCACCTCACTATTATTGATAAATGGCATCTAACCAAACCAGCTAAGATAATTTATTCGTGAGATAAAGATATAAATTTGTCAACTTTGTTGGTGCTAAAACAACTCATATATTATTAACAATCACATTGATTTGACCACTTGTGTAAACCAATAAGTAAACCGAGATTGTTTCTTAATAGGAATAATTCTATTTTGAGAACTTATAAAGAGTTGATTTACAAAAATATAAAGAGTTTCTAAGAAGGAGTTCGAATGGCGGGAAGCGAGGGACTTAAAATCCCTTGGGCAGAAACGCCTGTGCGGGTTCGAGTCCCGCTTCGAGCACAGAAGGTCGCAAGTTCGCTTGCGACTTTTCTTTTTTAGTAATCTATGGAGCAAAATAATATTGCTTCTAAGCATCGGAACTACCTTAATGGAGTTGCTTCGGCGCTTAGAAGCAATATTTATTGTGTCATAGCTTGGAGGTTGCGTTTTAGACCTTCGAACTTGGCTCTCTTTACGGCGCTACCTTTGAATAGTTGCAGGTAGGTCTCTCTTTCTAAATTTCTCCAATCGTTAGGAGTCATGCTGAGTAACTCTTGTGACGGCGTAAACTCCGTGCAGGAGGATGGGGAAGCGAAGCGGTTGTGCGGACATGCTTCCTGGCAACGGTCGCAACCGTAAAAGCAGGGGTGGAGTGATTGTGCCACAAAATTGGGGAGGTCTCCGCGATACTCAATCGTGAGATAGGAGAGACAACGACGGGCATCAAGCCCTGTGTTTGGGCTTAAAGCTTGAGTAGGGCAGGCTTCGATGCAACGGGTGCAGGTTCCGCAACGATTGGGTTGCGGTTGGTCGTAGGTGTCAATCTCCTCTGTAAGGATGAGTGTGCCAATGAAGAAATAACTTCCGGCTTTCGGAATAATGAGTTGTGTATTGCGCCCGAGCCATCCGAGTCCTGTGCGCCATGCCCAGTAATGTTCGTCGACGGGTGCCGTGTCGCAGAAAGCACGTCCGACATACTCATTACCCGTAATTTTAGCGATGGAATCGAGTATTTTTCGCAAACGCTCCTTTACGACATCATGGTAATCCTTCCCCCTTGCGTAACGTGCAAGAGTGTAGCCATCAGCAGGGAATACTTCTTCCGTGAAATAATTGAGCGCAACGCACACAACGCTTTTTGCTCCTTCCACCAAGAGTTGCGGATTAAGGCGTTTTTCCAAGTGCTGTTCTAAATAATGCATCTCGGCGTGGCGACCTGAAGCTAAATAATCGTGCCACTGCTCCGCACGCCATTCTGCAACAGGCTCTGCGGGAGCACAGCCTATGGCTGAAAAACCACAGGAAAGGGCAAGTTGGATAATGTCTGCTTGAGCAATCATGGCGAATGGGAGTTGCTGAAAATTAAGTAAGAGATAAATGAAAATAAGTCGGACTTAATTTAAAATATGTCCGACTTATTTTTTAGCGTTTCTAATATAAGGAAACAAGGGGTTGAAATCAAATATATTGATAAGAGTCTTAGTCAAACACCTTAAAGGTATAGCCCTGTGAAAGCAACCATTCAATAGCTCTGGGTAAGGCATAAAGAATCTTGTCATGACTCTTCAAAGAATCATGAAAGGTTATGATTGACCCCGGACGAGCATAGCGGCGCACATTTAGGAGCACGTCGCGACCGTTTAGGCGGGTGGAATAATCGCGCGTAACAAGGTCCCACATCACAACGCGATAGCCACGTCTCTTAACAAGTACGTAATGATTGTGAAGCATCCATCCGTGAGGAGGTCGGAATAAGTCGGTTTGGAGAATCAGGTTGGCTTTATCAACATTCGCAATAAAGCGCTCAGAGCTATGACGTACGCCTCCCCAATGGTTATAAGTGTGATTTCCTATGCGATGACCTCGTGCCTTTACCATTTCAAATATGTCAGGGTGCTTTCGCGCATTTTCCCCAACCATAAAGAAAGTTGCCTTAACTCCGTAAGTGTCAAGAACGTCAAGAACCCAAGGCGTTACCTCGGGGATAGGGCCGTCGTCAAAAGTAAGATAGACGGATTTCTCGTTTTTATCCATACGCCAAAGGGCATGTGGATAGAGCCAACGCATAAAGCGGGCGGGTTGTTCGATAAACACGGTTGAATGGAGGGGAAATGAAATGGAAAGGTGTATAATGCCCATAGCATGAATGGTTGTCTATCGGCACTATACACTCAAACGATGCAAATTACTCTTGATTCAAATAATAATAACCGATGCTGAAGGCTTCGAGCCCCTCTGCTTGGGCCATGAAAGCTTCTTCCTCGGGAGTCATCGCCTTATTTGCATGAAGCAAAGTGAAGGCCATGAGGCAAGCATTGGTGGCCTTGTAGCATGATGTGTGATAATTCTCAAGGCGTTTGCTTCCGAGTGAAGAGAGCCAGCGTAAGTTGTTCATGGCAATGCCAGCCACTTCGTGTGCAATAGCATTCGCTTCTTCCTTCTTGCCCACCTTCATCCAAATAGAAGGCACATCATAGTCATCTTGTTCGTAAGGAACGGTAGAAGCAGGGAATTTCTCCTTGCAGAGTTCGAGTACCTTTGTTGCTTTTTCCACCTTGTTCTCACGGAGCAACTGATCGGCAAGCATGAGGAGCATGCGACGGTGTGTATAACACATGCGCATGACGGTTTCATCGAGATAAATGCCCTCCTTATTTACGTTGCCGTAAGCAAATCGGTTCACCATATTCTCATACATCACATCTGCGTCAATCGTTCCCATGCGACCATAATTAAATGGCGTGAGGCGGTAAGCAAGTCCCTCAAGGATGCAATAATTTTCGAGTCGAGCGTAATTGCTTTGTCCTAAAGTTACCGACATATAGATGGGGCGCTTCCAGTCGTTGCGAGCGAGCATTTCGTAAACCATCATTTCGCTCTTCGTAAGCGAAGTCTTGCCACTGATGTTCACTTCCATATATTCAGGGAAGTCTTCAAAGCCAGCAGGAATCTTCATGCCTTGAGCAAGGCAGTTTTCCTTGTTCACCTTTACGACAAATGAGTCGGTAGGCAATTCACCCTGCGTACGAACATAGTTATCAATGAGGTAGCTCAACTCATAGGGATTCACGTCAGGGTGAATCTGCTTCAAGTTGTCCAGTTCCGCCTTACGACTTGGGTTTACCTTGAACCAGTCATGGCCCATGTTGTCCACATATTCGTAACGATTCCAAGTAATGGGGAGCCCAGGAGAATTCCAAGCCTGACGGCGCATTTGGTCGGTGTACCAGTCTGTTTGGAGGTACGAAAGGTTACAAACGCGAGCATCAGTGCGGAGACCTTCAGTGTCTTGTGCATACCAAAGTGGGAATGTATCGTTATCGCCATTCGAAAAGATGATGGGATATCCCTTTTCGGGGAGCGTGTTCAAGTAATTCATACCGAAGTCACGGCAAGCGTAACGATCAGAGCGGTCATGGTCATCCCAAGTTTGGCTTACCATCTGAAGGGGTACGAGAACGCCAACAGCGCATGCTATTCCTGTAGCAACCTTAGGCGAAAGGTAGCGGCGGAGTAAGTCTACGATAGCCGCAACGCCGAGGCCAATCCACATGGCAAAGGCATAGAATGAACCAGCATATGCATAGTCGCGCTCACGAGGCTGACCAGGAGTTTGGTTCAAGTAAAGCACGATAGCAAGTCCCGTCATGAAGAACAAGAAGAAGACTACCCAGAATTGGCGTACGCCTTGCTCGTTCTTCATTGCTTGCCAGAACATACCGAGCAAGCCTAAGAGGAGGGGAAGACAGAAGAATACGTTACGTCCCTTGTTGTTCTTCATAAAGTCGGGCAATAAGTTCTGGTCGCCATACATCAAGTTGTCGATGAATGAGATACCCGTAATCCAGTTGCCCTTATCCAATTCGCCCTTACCTTGAATGTCGTTTTGACGACCTGCAAAGTTCCACATGAAATAGCGCCAGTACATGAAGTTCACCTGATAGCTCATGAAGAATCTGATGTTGTCCACCTGCGAAGGCATTTCGTAGGGGATGGTATAACCCTCGTAAGTCGTAGTCTTATAATTCTTCTTCACCCCTCCGCACCAGCTTTCATAACTATCGGCATACGCAGGAGAGTGCATACGTGGGAAGAGCATCTTAGTGTCAGAAGCGTAAACATATGAGTCTGTCACCTCGATTTCATCGTAACGGTCGGGCTCATTAGCGTTCACCTTTTCATGGCGTTGGATATGATTCTTCTTCGCAATATCTACGGGATTCACGGTATAGGGTGCGCCGTAGAAGATTGGGTGAGAACCGTACTGCTCACGGTTTAGGTAGCTACCAAGAGTGAAGATGTCTTCAGGAGAAGACTGATCCATGGGTGTATTCTGCGTTGAGCGGATAACGATTACGGCATACGAAGAATAACCCACCATCATCATCAACATGCAAAGCAATGACGTGTTCAAGAGGCGCTTACGCATCAAGAAGTTGCCGTCCGACGTCTTCCAATTCAGCAAAACGCAGAGCACAATAAGCAACACGGCTCCCAAGATGATTGAAGCGATGCCACTTCCAATAAAGGGAATACCAAGCAAGCCTACGGCGGCGAGGTAAAGGCCGTTGATAAGTGTGCGGTTCTTGCGCGTAGTGCTCCAAATAGCAGTAAGAACAACGCCGATAAGCACAAGGATGTAGAACACAAGGCCACTATTGAAGCCCATGCCCATCGTGTTGACAAAAAAGAGTTCGAACCATCCGCCAATCTTAACGATACCGGGCACTAAACCGTAAAGTACGAGCGCTACAAGCACGAAACTGATGGCTAATGCTACGAGTGATTGTATTGCGTTTGCCTTAGGATTCTTCTTGTAGAAGTAAACGAGCACAATAGCAGGGAGGCACAAGAGGTTCAGCAAGTGCACGCCGATTGAAAGCCCTGTGAGGTAGAAAATGAGTACCAACCAGCGGTCGCTTCCAGGTTCGTCTGCATGGTCTTCCCACTTAAGGATAAGCCAGAATACGATAGCTGTGAGGAATGAAGAGTAAGCGTAAACTTCACCTTCTACGGCTGAGAACCAGAACGTATCGCTCCACGTGTAAGCTAAAGCACCGCAAACGCCAGCTCCCATAATTGTAGCCAATTGCGTTCCTGTTTCAACGATGCCGTTCTTGCAAATCAACTTGCGAGTTAAGTGCGTAATGCTCCAGAATAAGAAGAGGATACAGAATGCAGAGAGTATAGCCGACATGATATTCACGCAGAGCGCAGCTTGAGATGGGTCGCTCGCAAACTGTGTGAAGAAATTACCTGTCAGCATAAAGAATGGCGCACCGGGAGGGTGGCCCACTTCCATTTTATATGCCGTAGTGATAAACTCAGGGCAGTCCCAAAAACTGGCAGTTGGTTCTACCGTCATGCAGTATGTGAAGGTTGCAATGGCGAAGACGAACCACCCCATCAGGTTGTTGATGCGATTGTACTGTTTCATTCTATGTGTTGTATTAAATTTTATTGACGCTTTAAGAGTTTTCCTTCTTTAGAAGGAGAGTTCACGTATCAATCTGCAAAGGTAAGCAGATTCTGTGAATTATGGCCGCTCAAATGTGAGATAATTAGCAGTTTGCGCCTTAATAATCTGTCATCCTCCCTTTGATTGAAAAAAATAAGTCTCTTTTAGGAAAAACTAAGTCTCAGATAATTTTAATTAAGTCTCAAATAGTTTAAACTATAAGTGAGTTAAGAAATACTGAGGTTTACGCTGTTTCAATAGAAACGTAAATTCCTGTGATTCAGAGTCAAATGTGTGAATTAAAAAAAGTGGAGACAAGACCGTATGTGAGGTCTTGTCTCCACTTCGTGGTGGGGAGCTCGATTTGAATTTGAGTTTGCTTATGGAATCACTTCTTTGCCCTCCACACCTTGTAACTACACACTAATGAGGTGAGGAGTAGGAATGCGCCAAAACCATACTTCATCCAGGGATTGGGAATGAGGCAAACGCCTAAGGTAGAGGCGAGAAGTATGAATTGGATTAGCGTGCGCCAAAGAGTGAAGCGCTCCATGCGATATTTGTAATAGTAGGCATAGAAGAGGTTGATAGCCAAGAGGTCGTAGAGATTGGCTATCGTAAGACCGAATCCAGCGCCTAAAAGTCCGCCGTAATGGAATCCTAATGTTACTGATGTCGCAAAGACAATGTTGTAGAGCAACTCCATTACGAGATAAATCCGGGAATCTCCCTTTGCGATAGAAAGGTAAGCCGTGGGGGTGTAAACGGCTTTGAAGAACATGTAACAAAGTGCAGAAAGCACCATTGGCATGACACAAAGGAATTCCTCCGTGTAAAGCACACGGATGATTAAAGGCAACCCAAGGGCAAAGGAGATAAGGAAGGGAGTCATCAGCATAACTAGAGCGTCAATTTGTCGGTTAACGACTGCGTTCATCTCCGTCTTATGCTCCACTACAGCTGTTAAGCGGGGGTAATAGTCGGCGTCTACGGCAGCAAAAATAATTCGGGCGTAACTTACGATAAGCGTAAATCCTACGGTGTAAAATCCAAGGAATGATTCGTCGGACTCCCTGTTAATAAACCCACGCACAAGGAGTTCGGTGCCTGTGGTTGTTACTCCAGCAATGACAAAAGAGAGCCCTAAACGCAGAAGAGGAATCCCCTCCGTGCGAAATGATTCATGGTGGAAGTTGAGGCGGTAAGGGTAATGCCGAGTGGTTGCCCACAAATAGATGCAAAGCAAGGAAATAGCGGAAAGGCATAGCACCGGAATGATTGCTGTGCTTCCAAAAGTGGCATATAGTGGAATGGTAAATCCTAACGAAATAAAAGCGCCTACTGCCGTTCCTAACGCAAGTTTCTTGAGCTGGTGGGTAGCCTTTAACAGAGTCATTTCACCCGCAAAGAGAGTGGAGCAAAACACGAGAGGGGCTAACGCGCAACATTCTAACCACCGCCCTTCGTCTTTCAGGAAGAACCAAGCCAAAATGGGGGAGGACAGTAGCACTACTACTACTCCAAGTATGGCAGTAACGAACACCCATGAACGTAATGTGGCAATGCCGTTGTGTAAGGCATCTCCGGAAGCATCTTCTTCGTATAATTGAGCGATGCGACGCACGCCACTAATTCCCAACCCTAATTGCGTTAAACTCCCGATGAAATCGGCAATTCTGCTATAAAGGTCAGCCGCCCCAATTCCCGCACTACCAATAAAGATGGAGGTGAATTTATTACGCACAACAGAGAGGAGCAGGTGAAGAACCTGCACCCCGCCTAGCAAACTAGTGCTACGTAGAATATGTCGAAGGGTATAGTTGATAGTTCTGTTGAGAATTATTCTTGAAAAAGTTGTATGGATTTAAGGGCGTGGTGGTATAAGGTTTTGAGGCTTGAAAATTTAGAGGTAAAGACTTTACAAGAAGACTCTTATGGCTTCAACTCTTTGTCATTTACAATACACTTACACCATGGGGAGGGAATGTCCCTTTGTCTTGCGATAAAGGTCAAGAGCGTAAACGTCCGTCATGCCTGAGATATAGTCAAGTACAGCCATAAGTCGGTCATATAGGCGAGGCGCACGAACTTGATATTGAGCAGATATCTGTTGTAAAAGGAGTTGGCTGTAAGCCTTTTCGGGAGATATTACGGCCTCGGTGAGCAAATCAAGAAGCGTATAAATAATATGGTACCCCGAGAGGTCAATATCTGTGACAGCCTTTGAGTTGTAGATTTTACGATGTGCTACTTGCTCGCATTTTTTATAGGCATTATGAAGATGTTCGGGAAGATGATCAATGAGTGAACCAGTAAAGTTTCCCGCTAAGATACAGTCTTCGTTGTCTACAAAGATGTTGACACATGCTTGTTCTAAAGCATTGATAACGCAAGAACGGAGGTATATGATTTGGTCGTCAACGTCGGTGTCGGAAGCGTAAGCACCGAGAATTTGAGTGCGTTCGTCATCTTCGAAAAAGCCAAGGAAGAGGTCGAGAGTCTCTTGGTCGCTCAATAGTTTGAGCTTATGGGCATCCTCAATGTCCATGATTTCGTAGCAAATGTCGTCAGCCGCCTCCACGAGATACACTAAGGGATGGCGTGCATAACGCTTCTCGCCGTCAACTTCCTCTAAAACGGGAATTTCCAACTCCTGAGCAATCGTTTCATACGTTTCAGCCTCGGCATTGAAGAATCCAAATTTAGACTTCTTCGCTCCTAATTGAGAAGAATGCGGGTATTTCACCACACTTGCCAATGTTGCGTAAGTCATTACGAATCCCCCCTTACGGCGTCCGCCAAATTGGTGTGTAAGTAAGCGTAGGGTGTTTGCATTACCATCAAAGTGAATAAGGTCAAGCCATTGAGCGTGTGTAAGTCGGTCACCATCAGGAGCAACATAGTTGTTGAAGCGCTTACCTTCGCCCTCCGCAAAAAAACTACGGATGGCGCGCTCCCCAGAATGGCCAAAAGGCGGATTCCCCATATCATGCGCCAAACAAGCTGCTGACACGATGCCACCAATAGAAGAAAGGGGAGATGACACTAACTCGGGATGTCGCGCCAAAAGTTCTGCCGCGACATCGGAACCCAAAGAACGCCCTACACTTGCTACTTCAAGGCTGTGCGTAAGGCGATTGTGAACGAAGATACTCCCTGGAAGAGGGAATACTTGCGTCTTATTTTGCATTCGGCGAAATGCAGGAGAGAAGATGAGACGATCATAATCACGCAAGAATTCTGAGCGTCGCTCTGAGAGTGCTTTATGGCTATCTTCTTTACCAAAGCGCTTGTGAGAAAGTAATGTTTGCCAATTCATAAACGCAAAAGTAGTTAAAAACAAGGAGTTGCCCTCTACTTTCTAAGATAAAAAAACTCTGATATACTTATTTTTCTTATTTTTGCGGTTAAATTACGGAACTATACCCTAGAAAATACTTACACTATGAACATTCGTATTATCAATCGCTCTCATCATCCCCTCCCTGCCTATGCTACTGCTTTGAGTGCGGGAATGGATCTTCGCGCAAATCTTGATGCTCCCATCACACTCCGTCCTTTGGAACGTTGTCTTGTACCTACGGGACTTTTTATGGCTCTTCCTCAGGGCTATGAAGCACAAGTGCGCCCTCGTTCAGGGTTGGCGCTTAAGAAGGGTATAACGGTGCTCAACACTCCGGGAACCATTGATGCCGATTACCGCGGTGAAATCGGCGTAATCTTGGTAAATCTTTCACAAGAAGATTTTGTTATCAACGATGGCGAACGTATTGCTCAGATGGTGATTGCCCGTCACGAAACAGTTACTTGGGAGGCGGTTGATTGCCTTGATGAAACGGAGCGTGGTGCAGGAGGTTTCGGTCATACAGGAAAGGCGTAATTTCGTTTGGAATAGTGCTTTAATATATAGTCTCTTGTTTGATTCTATCTATGCTTTCTTTTTTCTCACGTCTCTTTCTTCCCCTCCTTTTGCTTTTGTTGGCCGTTGCAAGTTGCGGTACGAGCAAAAAGGCAACCCGTTGCGACAACGAGTTGCCCGCTCGTCAGCCCCTAACTTCAGCCGAGAAGCATCTCTTCAATGTTCTTTATCACGAAGCTCTCATAAGCTTGGAACGAAATGAATTTGATGCGCATAAGGTGCTCTTGGAGCGAGCTTTAGAAATCGATTCAACTGCGGCAGAAGCTTTATGGTTGTTAGCGCGTGCTCAATATGCATTTGCAGGACGCATGGATACGGTGCAACGTCAGATAGCGCTTAAAAACATGCGCAGTGCGGCATATTATTGTCCGAATGATGTTGATATTCAGGAGAATCTTGCTGTAATGCTTGACTATGAAGGCCGTCATGAAGAGGCTTTGGCGTGTTACAAACAGCTTGTAGATATTCATCCTGCTAAAGCGTCTCAACTAAAACTTGCTGAAAGTTACATGAGGCTTGGAAAATTTCAAGATGCTTTGGGGGTATTCAATCAAATTGAGCGTCAAAGTGGGCTTATCAGGGAAGTTATAGCTGGTAAGTTGGAGGTTTATTCTGAACTTCGTGATTCACTGCCTCTTTTTGCTTTTGTGGACACGCTTATAAGCGAACATCCTAACGATTACGAGTATCAGATATTTAAGGGGGATTGTTATGCAACGATGTATAACCGACCTGATTTAGCCTTCTCTATTTATAACGACGTGTTAAGTCAGTCGCCTTCCAATCAACGTGCGCAATACGCCCTTCTCTCATACTATATAGAAGCAGGGGATCGCAATAAAATGTTTGATGCTATCAAACGAATTGTTAGCAATGAGCATATTGAAGAATTTAATCGTGCTGAGTTGGTTATAGATTTTATGCAGGATTGCATTCAAAACGATACCACCCGATTGTTTGAGTTAAGGGAATTTCTTGATACGTTATCGCATCCGGAAAATGCCACAGGTGCTCTTTCTGCAGCTCATGTCGGATTACTTTCGTTACTTAAAGCTACGCCTGATAGTGTCATTACGGCAGTTCATCGCACATTGAGTTTCCAACCAGAGAATTCTGTCATTCGCCGACAGGGTATGTATCAATACTATCTGTCAAACAATATGGAAGGGCTCTTGAATCTTTGTGAAGAGGGGCAATATTATGATCCCTCAACCATAGAGTATTACTATTTCCCTGCTCATTATGCGCGTTATAATGGTGAGGATGAAAAGGCTCTTGAGATTTTGGAGCGTGGAGTGCCATATTATGTGAAAAGTAAGAACGACACGTTGGCCACTGATATTTATGCGATGATGGGAGATCTTTATCATCAACAGGGGGAGTTAGAACGATGCTTTGAGGCCTATGATAGTGCATTGGTTATCGTTCCTGATAACCCACTTGTGTTGAACAATTATGCTTACTTCCTATCTCTAGAGGAATTGGATTTGGAAAAAGCGATAACCATGGCGCATCGTGCGAACGAATTGGAACCTAACAACCCCACTTACTTAGATACTTACGCGTGGGTGCTCTATCAAGCGGGGCAATACACTCAAGCGCAAATTTATATAGACCAAGCTTTAGCAGCACTTACTGAAAAGGAAGAATCCAGTGTGTATTACAAACATGCAGGTGATATATATTGGAAATTAGGCGACCGAAAAAGCGCGCGTAAGTTTTGGAAGCGTGCAGAAGAGTTAAAGAAAGCAGGTAAAGAATAGTTGAGTGCTTCGTGAAGGTTAAGTTCCCCTGAAACTTTATCTGATTTAGTGAATCTTATTAGTGAGTTAATTTAAAAAGAAATACTTATAGTTTGAAAAGATAGTGAGTTAGTTTGGAGGATGCCGAACTCGTTCATTATTAAATGGTTTTATCCAATGAAATACGCATATTCCTTTTATTCTCTTTTTCTCTTTGCCATCCTTTTAATGACGGGTTGTAAGTCGTCGTCGGTGGTTAGTAAGGAATCGAAGCTAAGTTCGGTTGCTTATGTAAACTCTCTGGCCGCAAAGAACGTACCCTCTCAGGTTATTTCCGCCAAGACGGATGTGGAAATTTCTTTGGGTGGAAAGAAAGTCAACGTCAATGGTAGCTTGAAGATGAAGCGCGATGCTCTTGTGCAACTTTCGTTCACCTTTCTCGGCTTTGAGGTAGGACGTATGGAATTTACACCATCCGAAGTGTTACTTGTTGACCGCGCAAATAAGCGCTATGTCCGCGCTTCGTATGCTGATGTAGATTTATTGAAAGAGGCGAATCTTGATTTCAATACCCTTCAAGCGCTCTTCTGGAATGAACTTTTCTATCCAGGGCAGAAGGACGCCGCTGCTTGTTATAGCGAATTTGACATCAAACTAGAGGGAGGGGAAACGGTGTTTGCACTGAATAATACCCCACTTGTTAACTATGAATTCCGAACCGAGACGGCGCAATGTCAACTTACGCGCACATCCATTATTCCTAAGAAAGGTAGTGGTAGCGCCTTTTGCGCTTATGATAACTTTACGAAGATTGATAACGTTAACTTCCCACAACTTATCAGTTTCGGGGTTAGCGGAAAAGGTAACTTGGGCATGACACTCGCGCTTTCGCGCATTGATATGCAGGCTACAGCTCCTCAACCTACAACGCTCTCTTCGCGCTATTCTTCTATGGCAACGAAAGACGTGCTTTCATTGATTTCAAAACTTTTGGGTAACTAATACCTCCCAACCCCAACCAACGGAATGAAGTATATCCTAACCCTCTTTACCTTTTTCTGTACCTGTGTCGGAATTACGGCGCAGGTCACTACGGCTGAGATTGAGAAACTCAAAAAGGAGGAACGTTCGCTTAAGTCGCAAATTGCCAATAACGAGAAGTTGCTCCGTACGGCAAAGAGTGACGTAAGTGCGCAACTCAACAATCTGATGCTCATTGATGTCCAAATCAAAGAGCAACAGTCATATGTGCAACAGATTGAGAAAGAAGTGAAGCGCATGCAACGCGAAATTGACGTTCTTGAGAAAGAATTGAACCGATTAAAGGCTGACTTGGCACAATGTAAGTCACATTATCAACGTGCAATTCTTTATATGCATCGCAATCGCATTACGCAGAGCAAGTGGCTTTTTGTTTTTTCAGCCGAGGATTACCGAACAATGTATCGTCGCCTAAGATATGTCACAGAGTTCTCTAAATATCAGCGCGCACAAGGGGTAATCATCCAAGAAAAGGAGGAAAAGGTGCGCAAGCAACAAGAGGAGCTCAATGTTAAGAAGAAAAAGCAGGAAGAGCTTCTTGCAGAGGGCCGTGCTCAGCAAAAACAGATGGAGAAGAACCGAAAGGAGCGTCAAGAGGTTGTTGAAAATCTGAAGAAGCGTGAGAAGCAGCTCTCTACAACGCTCTCAAACCAACGCAAGAAAGCATCGCAATTGAATAAGCGTATTGATCAGCTCATTCAAAAGGAGATTGAGGCAGCTGAACGTCGTCGAAAAGAGGCTGAACGTATTGCCAAGCAGAAAGGCTCAAATTCAAAGAAGCAAGCAGAACGAATGAAGCAAGATGTTGCGGCAAATCAGCAACTTTCATCTAGTTTTGCGGCCAATAAGGGTAAGTTTGCTGCTCCTATAACAGGAAGCTATATGATTTCCAACCGCTACGGAGCGTATAAAGTAGAAGGCTTGAGAAATGTAAGCCTTGACAATAAGGGCATTAACTTAACGGGGCAGCGCGGGGCAAGTGCACGTTGCGTCTTTAAGGGAGAAGTTACGGCGATATTCAATCTTGGAGGCATGTATAATATTATTGTGTCTCACGGAAAGTACCTCACGGTTTATTGTAACCTTTCTAATGTTATGGTAAAACAAGGACAGAAAGTTTCAACCAATCAGATTTTGGGAACTATCGCAACCGATGACTCTGGAAATGCAACTCTGCAGTTCCAAGTACGACATGGTAAGAATACGCTTAATCCTGAACATTGGATTGTTAGATAGCAGTGAAATTATAGCAGACCTTTTAACCTTAAACTGAGTAACCATTTAACGGAATTCATTTATGTCTCGCAAACATTTTTTTCTCGTATTCATCGCATGTTTGATGTTTTCAGCATGCTCTAAAAGAGATGAAAATAAGGAGTGGCATCTTACGAATGACTCCCTTCGTTACGCTTCTTTGCTTGACATAGCGCGTGCAGATAGTTTTGTATTGATCACTATCAAAAATCCTTGGATGCAGGAAAAGGATTTGCACCGCTATATTCTTGTTCCCGATACAGCCCCTGTGCCTAAGAGTTATCCCGAAGGCACTTTGTTGCGCACACCACTCCGTCGTGTGGTAATGCACAATGCTGTCCATGCGGCGCTTGTTTCAGAGTTGGGAAGCGCAGAGGCTTTGACTGGACTCTGTGACGTAGAGTATGTGAAATCCCGTACACTTCGTCGCTTGTTGGATAGTGGTGAGGTTATTGATGCGGGTTCGAGTGTGCAATCGGATATAGAACGTTACATTACGATGCGTACGGATGCCGTCTTTACTTCTCCTTTAGAGCATGTGTCGTATGACTTGCTCGAAAAGGTTAGAATACCTTATGTGGAATGTGCTGACTATATGGAGACGTCCCCACTTGGACGTGCTGAATGGATACATCTGTTTGGTTTACTTTTTGATTGTGAAGAACGCGCGAAACAACTTTTTTCTGAAGTTGAGCGTAATTATATAGCGCTTTGCGACTCGGTGAAGCACTCAGCCAAGCGTCCGCGCTTAATCGTAGATATGCTTAACGGAGGGGCATGGCATGTTCCTGGAGGAGGTAGCTATCTTGGGCGATTGTTTGCAGATGCAGGAGCTGACTATCTTATGGCGCAGGATGAGCGTAGTGGAAGCGTGCCTTTGAGTTTTGAAACCGTTTACTCCAAGGGTGCTGATGCTGATTTCTGGTTGATTAAAAGTGCACGCACAGGAGGATTGAATTATGACATCATGAAGCGCGAGCATGTAGCATATGCTACGTTTGCTCCCTGGGAAAAGCGTAAGGTGTATTTTTGTAATACGTTGTCTAACGACTATTATGAGCGCGTACCTTTCCACCCCGACCTCTTACTCCGAGAATTGGCACATTTATTCCATCCCGATTGTTTCTCTGAGCCACACGCTCCTCAATATTACTTGCCGTTAAAATGAAATAAGTAACTCTCATTCCAAAAACAGCCGTTTCATCATGCTTTTCCTACTTTTGCTTCTTCTTGCAATAGCCAATCTGTTCTTTGGTAGCGTCTCTATTCCTGCTACTGAAGTCATAGATGCACTCACGGGGGCAGAAGTATCGGAATCCGTGCGACTGATTGTTTGTCAATGCCGACTCCCCGAACTGGTGGTGGCTATTTTGGCCGGTGGTGCGTTAGCTGTTTCGGGGTTGGTGATGCAAACGGTGTTCTCAAATCCACTTGCCGATCCTTCGCTCTTAGGTGTTAATTCCGGAGCGAGTCTTGGGGTGGCGATAGCTATACTCTTTTGTGGGGGCGCGCTTACGATTGGTGATTTAGCTTTGTCGGGTTATTTGTTGGTGTTGCTTTGTGCTTTCTTGGGCGCAGTGGCGGTTATCGTTGTGCTAACCCTCTGTTCTGCCTTGATGCGTAGTCGGTTGCATCTGTTGGTTACGGGTGTCATGTTTAGTTTTGTTCTTTCGTCACTCATTTCCATTTTAAACTTCTTCGCAGGTGCTGAAGGCATTCGCTCGTATGTGGTGTGGGGAATGGGTACTTTTACCTCTGTGTCTCTTGAACGTTTGCCTTTGTTGGCGATTGCTGTTTTTGGCGGAGTCATCGGAGTTTTCTTAATGGTTAAGCCGCTCAATGCCTTCTTGCTGGGCGCATCTTACGCTCGTAACTTAGGCATACGTGTTGGTCTTTCGCGTACGTTGCTTTTGGGCTTTGTTGGCTTGCTTACGGCTGTAGTCACGGCCTTTTGTGGTCCTATTAGTTTTATTGGTTTAGCTGTTCCTCATGCAGTGCGTTGGATGTATCGCACAAGTAATCATCGTCGCCTGCTGCCTGCTTGCTTTTTGGGTGGGGCTGTTGTGGCATTAGCTTGTAATCTATTGGCGCATGTTGCGACCGATTCGGGCGTTTTGCCGATTAACACGCTTACTCCTCTTCTTGGTGTGCCTATAGTGTTGCTTCTGTTGTGGAAAAATGCTTCAGCAAACGTTCAGGACTAAGTTAGACTTAGTTGAAATTAAGTGAGACTTAATTCAAACTAATAGTGAGTTAGTTTTTACTAAGTCTCTTTTAGTTTTTGCGATAACGGATATAGTTCAGACTATATCCTTTTTTGATGTTTTTATGCCATATGTTTTGGGCTTTTCAGAAGACTTCAATGGGGTGAATAGGCTCCTTTTTGATAGAAAAGCACATTTATTAATGAGGAAATTTCTAAAAACACCCCCTTATTCTCAATATAATATAGTACTTTTGCAGTAATTTATGCCTTAGTGTGCCCTTGTGTGAACTGGAGGCGATTATCACGATTCTGTTATGGTCAAAGTAAAGAAGAAAAAAACAGGAAAATTTAATACGATAACCTCGTGTATCAGCACATCTCTTGTGCTGATATTATTAGGTACTGCAACGTTTTTTATCAGGCTTTCTGAGAACTTCGGAAAGGAGTTGCGCGAGAACTTTACAGTTGAAGTGCTTCTTGATGATGCTATAACCGTGGCTGAACGAGAAACGATGGCCAAAGAGTTGGCTACATTGCCTTATGTAAAGGAGGTCTCCTACATTTCAAAAGAAGAAGGTACAAAAGAAATGGCTGCCGTGCTTGAAGGAGGTCCGCAGGAGTTTCTTGGGTTTAACCCCATCCCCGCAGAGTTTGAATTATTCTTGAATGCAGAGTATGCGAATCAAGATAGCTTGCTCTTTTACATCCCTGACCTTTACAACTACAAGAAGGTGACGGACGTAATTTATCCTAAGGATGCGATGGAATTTGTAGATCATGTGATTCCGCTCATCGGTACGATACTTATTTTTGTCGCTTCGCTTTTAGGATTCATTTCCTTTGCGTTGATTCACAACACGATGCGTATGAGTATTTATGCGCGCCGTTTCTCAATTCATACGATGAAGCTTGTTGGTGCTCGTTGGGGATTCATTCGCCGTCCTTTCATGCTTCGCGCTTTCTGGATAGGCTTTTGGGCCGCGATCATCGCCAATTCCTTAGTTGGTATCGGTATGTATTGGCTTTATAGTCTGGATGCTTACATCGGTAATCTTGTTACGCAGGAAGTGGTATGGACAACGTTTGGCATTAACTTTGCTTGTGGTCTTTGCTTGACAATTATAAGCGCTTACGTTTCAGTGAACAAGTTCCTGAAAATGTCAAGTAGTCAAATTTTTATGAATTAATCTCTTTAGAGTGGGCAAGTTGTGGAAAACGAACTTGTTGACTCGTTAACAATAAACTCGTTAACTATATAATATGAAAAACCAATTTGCCTTCTCAAAGGCGAACTTTATCCTTCTTGCCGTAGGAATCGCTATTGTTATGGCTGGATTGCTCCTTATGTCGGGAGGAGGTACAACCGTTGAGCAGTTTGATCCCGAAATATTTAATGCCCAGCGCATTCGTGTGGCACCTATGGTAACCTTCTTTGGTTATCTCTTTATCGTAGTGGCAATCCTTTATCGTGGAAATAAGAAGTCTGCGAATTCTGAATATAATAAAGACGAATAAAATACTATGGATTGGATTCAAGCACTTATCCTTGGTTTAGTACAAGGGTTGACGGAATACCTTCCCGTCAGTAGTAGTGGCCATTTGGCTATTGGCTCTGAATTTTTAGGCATTGAAGCCGAACAAAGTATGATGTTTACCGTAGCGGTTCACGTTGCAACGGTATTAAGTACGCTTGTCATTCTCGGTCATGAGATTTGGAAAATTCTTTCTGGAGCTTTGCATTCACCCATTGGTGGTAAGCTGAACGACGACCATAAGTACGTGTTGAACATTGTTGTTTCAATGATTCCTATCGGTATTGTCGGCGTATTCTTTAAAGATGAAGTTGAGGCTATCTTCGGAAGTGGCCTTACCATAGTAGGAGCATGCTTGTTGCTTACGGCAATACTTCTTTCTTACTCTTACTTTGCCAAACCAAGACTTAAGGAAAAGATTTCACTTCGTGATGCGTTTATCATTGGTTTGGCACAGGCGCTTGCCGTATTGCCAGGCTTGAGTCGCTCAGGTAGTACGATTGCTACAGGTTTGATTCTTGGTAATAAGAAGGAGAATATGGCGCAATTCTCATTCCTAATGGTAATTCCTCCTATCCTTGGTGAAGCGCTCCTTGATTGTATTAAGGCATATAAGGAGGGCATGGCAGCTGCTTTCGGCGGATGTGATGCGACGGCGCTTATTATTGGTTTCATCGCAGCCTTTATCTCGGGTTGTGTAGCTTGTAAGTGGATGATCAATATCGTTCGTCGTGGCAAGCTTATCTATTTTGCAATCTACTGTCTCATTGTGGGTGCGATAACACTGGTAACAAGTTTTATGTAAGGTTCTTGGGTTATGAGCTTGTAAGGCTTTAAGGGCTATGCAGAATGAATGGCATCCTCATAACCTTAATATCCCGCAATCTTAAAACCTCATCTCAAAAAATGCCGAATATATTTGAGCAAGGGACAATCCTTGCCTTCGATAAACCCCTAACTTGGACTTCCTTCAATCTCGTTGCGAAGGTAAGATGGCTCATTTCGCAACATACGGGTGGGAAGATAAAAGTAGGGCATGCTGGCACGCTCGACCCTTTAGCCACAGGGGTGTTGATTATTTGCACTGGGAAAGCAACCAAGCAGATTGAGCAACTTCAAGCAGGCGTAAAGGAATACGTTGCAACCTTGAAGTTAGGCGCAACAACCCCAAGCTTCGACTTGGAGAAGGAAATCGATGCCACGTATCCCACTGAGCACATTACCCGTGAGGGTGTAGAAACAGCACTTCAAACTTTTGTGGGCGAGATAATGCAAGTGCCTCCTGTATTTTCTGCCGTGAAAGTAGATGGTAAGCGTGCCTACGACTTAGCCCGCAAGGGGAAGGACGTTGAACTCAAAGCGAAGCCCCTACGTATTGATGAAATCGAATTGCTCGATTGCAATTTAGAACAGATGGAGATAACCATCCGCGTGGTATGCTCAAAGGGTACCTACATACGTGCTTTAGCGCGCGACATTGGCGAAGCGCTTCATTCTGGAGCCCATCTCACCGCATTGCGTCGCACTCGAGTGGGTGATTATACTATAGACAAATGCTTTTCTGACGTAGAAGCATTTGAAACTTACCTCAAATCAATTGTTGTAACGGAGGATGATAAAATGAATTAACATTCTCTAAGTCATCAATCACTTGATCAATTCCGACTATGAAACTCTCAGAATTTAAATTCAAACTTCCCCAAGAAAAGATAGCTCAGTATCCCACACGTTTCCGCGATGAAAGCCGCATGATGGTGCTTCACCGCAAAACGGGCGAGATTGAGCACAAAATGTTTAAGGATATCCTCTCTTACTTTAACCCACACGATCTCTTTGTTTTTAATAACACCAAAGTCTTTCCTGCTCGCCTCTATGGTAATAAGGAAAAGACAGGAGCAGTTATTGAAGTATTCCTCCTTCGTGAGCTGAACCCCGATTTATTTCTTTGGGATGTGCTCGTAGATCCCGCTCGTAAGATTCGTATTGGTAATAAGCTTTACTTTGGTGAGGATAATTCACTTGTTGCTGAAGTAATCGACAATACAACAAGCCGTGGACGTACGCTCCGTTTCCTTTACGAAGGTGATCATGAGGAATTCCGTCAGCAACTTTACGCACTTGGTGAAGCTCCTGTGCCTCGTTTTGTCGGACGTGGCAGTGAGCCTGAAGACCTTGAGCGTTTCCAATGTATCTTTGCCGAACATGAAGGCGCCGTTACGGCTCCTACGGCAGGGCTTCACTTCTCTCGTGAAATGATGAAGCGTATGGAGATCTTTGATATCGAAAAGGCTTTCATCACACTCCATTGTGGGCTCGGCAATTTCCGTGATACTGATGTTGAAGACCTTACGAAGCATAAGATAGACTCTGAGCAGATGAAGGTTGACCGCGAGTGTTGCGAGATTGTCAATCGTGCGAAGGAAGAAGGCCGAAAGATTCTCGCCGTAGGTACTACCGTGCAGCGCGCACTTGAAGTTTGTGTGGGCCCTGACTGCCGTATTAAGGAGTTTGAGGGATGGACGAACAAGTTTATCTTCCCTCCTTACGACTTCTCAGTAGCTGATAGCATGTTAGTGAACTTCCATTTGCCTTATTCTACACTCTTGATGCTTACTGCGGCATTTGGTGGTTACGAAAATACGATGAAGGCTTACGATGTGGCACTTCAGGAGGACTATCGCTTTGGTGTTTATGGTGATTGCCTTCTCATTGTAGATTAATCCGCAAATGAAACTTCTTCTTGCCCTTGGATCAAATTTGGGAGCAAAGGAAGAGCAACTAAAAATAGCTCTAAGAGCACTTGAGACGCGCATCGGTACGCTCCTCAAGTGCTCTCGCTTTTACACAACGGCACCAGTTGGTTTTATCTCTGAGAATACTTTCGTTAATGCCGTTGCACTTTTCGAAACGACGCTTTCACCGGAGAAAATCCTTGAGATTACCCAACAAATTGAGCGTGAGCAGGGGCGTATATTAAAGTCGGTGAATGGCATTCATTATGACCGCACGCTTGATATTGACCTTTTGGCTTGCGATGCTCTTGTGATAGATATTCCAACTTTGCAAATTCCCCATCCTCGCTTACATAAGCGTCGCTTTGTGTTAGAACCTCTTTGTGAAATTTATCCCGAGGGAACACATCCCACGCTTCATCTAACTTATAAAACATTATTGATGCAACTTAATCAAGCTACAATAACTCGCGAGGAGGTCGCTACGCTCGAACTCCTTCAAGCACTTAATCATCTCCTGCCTCAACTTTCTTCAAGCGCAAAACCATTGACTGAAGAATGTTTGCAGGCTTTGCTTAACTGCCCTACGACACGCCTCTACACGCTTCGTGATGAGGAGGGGAAAGTCTGCGCCATGACAACTCTTTCCATTCAGAAACTCGTTACGGGAACAAAGGCGTGGGTAGAAGATGTTGTCGTGGATGAGTCGGCTCGTGGCCGCGGATACGCTCGTCAATTGCTTCAATTCTTGGCTACTGAGGCTCAAGAGATTGGTGCGAAGTCGCTCAACTTGACTTCACGCCCCTCACGCATAGCTGCGAACAAGTTATACCAAAGTGAGGGCTACGAAATCCGTGAAACGAACGTCTATCGAAAAAGCGTAAATTAATATATCCCTTGTGCGAAAAACTATAAGTGAGTTAATTTGAATTATCAGTGAGTTAGTTGAAATTAAGTCTCACTTAGTTTTGAGCGTGCTTTTCCTCCCTATCGGTAGAAAAGTAAATCGGCTAAATGGCTGAGATAGCGACAAAATTCGTAAATTTGCACTGAAATAAAAATTACTATAAATACATGGCTTTACAATGTGGTATTGTAGGCTTGCCCAACGTCGGTAAGTCAACTCTCTTTAACTGCTTGAGCAATGCGAAAGCGCAGTCAGCAAACTTCCCTTTCTGTACAATCGAACCTAATGTAGGGGTCATCACTGTGCCCGACGAACGTTTGACTAAGATAGCAGAACTCATCAATCCTAATCGTATCGTCCCCACCACCGTTGAAATCGTGGATATTGCAGGTTTGGTGAAGGGCGCATCTAAGGGTGAAGGCCTCGGAAATCAGTTCCTTGGCAACATCCGTGAAACGGACGCTATCATCCACGTGTTGCGTTGTTTTGATAATGACAATGTGGTGCACGTTGACGGTTCTGTTGACCCCGTTCGTGATAAAGAAATCATCGACACAGAACTTCAACTCAAGGACCTTGACACGGTAGAAAATCGCATTAAGCGCGTGGAGAAAATAGCTAAGGTAGGCGGTGACAAGCAAGCGAAGTTGGAATATGACGTACTCATGGCCATTCGCGAAGCCCTCCTTGCAGGTAAAAGCGCTCGTACCGTAACATTTGATACAAAGGATGAAGAGCTTACAGCTAAGAATCTCTTCCTTCTTACGGCAAAGCCAGTGCTCTACTGCTGTAATGTAGATGAGGCTTCGGCAGCTACGGGCAATGAATACGTAGAACGTGTGCGCGAAGCTGTAAAGGATGAAAACGCTGAGATTCTTGTGGTTGCTGCACAGACAGAAGCTGACATCGCAGAGTTGGAAACTTACGAAGAGCGCCAAATGTTCCTTCAGGATGTCGGACTTGAAGAGTCGGGTTGTAATCGTTTGATTAAGGCGGCGTATAAGATGCTTGAACTTGAAACTTATATTACAGCCGGTGTGCAAGAAGTTCGCGCGTGGACCTATCGTCGTGGTTGGAAAGCGCCCCAATGCGCAGGCGTGATTCACACGGACTTTGAAAAGGGCTTCATCCGTGCTGAAGTAATCAAGTATGACGACTTTATAAACCTCGGTTCTGAAGCAGCCGTTAAGGAAGCCGGCCTCATGCGTGTTGAAGGTAAGGAATACGTAGTGCAGGATGGCGATATTATGCACTTCCGCTTTAACGTCTAAGACAGATAACAGAAAAAAGGAGAAAGGAGAAAATTTGGCAATGTCTGCCGCTTTTCCCTTTCTCCTTTCCTTATTTTTCTGACAATTAAATAAAGAGCGCCACCTGCAATGCAAGTGGCGCTCTGTGCGCTTCAGGATGGGCTTGAACCAACGACCCCCTGATTAACAGTCAGGTGCTCTAACCAACTGAGCTACTGAAGCAAAGTGCGATTTGGAAAGTTAGCGCTTCAGGATGGGCTTGAACCAACGACCCCCTGATTAACAGTCAGGTGCTCTAACCAACTGAGCTACTGAAGCAGTTTTATTATGCTTTCCGTTAATTGCGATGCAAAAGTACTGCTTATTTTCGAAATAAGCAATATCTTTGCAGGAAAAAATGAATATTTTTTTGCAAAAAGGAGCTTTTAGAGGTTGAAAGAGTGGGGAATAAAGCATAAAAATATTTATTTGCAACGCTACAGAGCATCTCTAATTCCGTCTCTTCCTCATTTCATAAGGAAAGTGTCGCTTCACGCTGCGAGGTAGGGTGAAACACACTAATGGCTCGCTTCAAGATATTAACATCTCTCACATATATATAATAATGAGAACTATTCTCCTTCCCCTTCTTCTCTTCTTCCCTCTTATCGCAGGGGCGCAGAAGACACTTACCGAGCAAAATCAAAAGTTTGCTCGCCAACTTCACATCCTTAATCGTGTTTTGACGAATCTTGACATCTATTATGTAGACACACTTGACGCAAAGAAAGTGATTGATGATGGGATAAATTATATCCTTTACAATCTTGATCCTTACACACAGTATATCCCAGAGGAGGAACGTGAGGAGTTTTTGGAATCCACCTCAGGTAAGTACGGAGGTATCGGTTCTCCAATCTCTTTTGATAAAGTTCGTAACCGTTGTATCTTTAGTTATCCCTACGAAGGTAAGCCGGCTGCTGAGGCTGGGGTGCGTACGGGTGATGTTATCTTAAAGATTGATGGTGAAGATATGAAGCGTAACGAAGGAGAGACTACGGGAGATTACTCTTCGCGTGTATCTTCCAAGTTACGTGGAGAGGCAGGCTCTACCTTTAAACTTGTCGTTCAGCGCCCGGGAGTCGAGGGCGAAATAGAATTCTCCTTGACGCGCCGAGTGATAGAAGTTTCCAATGTACCTTACCACGGTATGTTGGATGAGGAAGTGGGTTATATCATGGTCAATTCCTTTATGGAGAACACCGCTCGCGATGTTCGCCGCGCCTTTGTGGCGTTAAAGCAAATGGGGATGACGCATTTGATTCTGGATCTCCGTGGTAATCCTGGCGGACTTGTTCGCGAAGCTGTTGATGTGGTGGGCTTCTTTATGCCTAATGGAACTAAGGTCGTGACGACCAAGGGAAAAATAGCAGAACAGGAAGAGGAGTACGTTACGGATGATGAACCTCTTGACACGAAGATCCCCCTCGTAATCATTGTGGATGATTCAAGTGCCTCAGCTTCGGAAATCACAGCCGGAGCGCTTCAGGATTACGACCGTGCTGTTATTGTCGGTGAGCGTACTTATGGTAAGGGGCTTGTTCAAAGTTCTATGGATTTGCCCTATGGTGGAATTCTGAAGTATACTTCCAGCAAATACTTCATCCCCAGTGGGCGTTGCATTCAAGCTTACGACTTCAAGAATCGTGGAGAAGACGGGCGTCCTCAGCATCTTCCCGATAGCCTTGCTAAAACATTCTATACTCAGGCAGGTCGTTTGGTAAAAGATGGTGGTGGTGTGATGCCTGATAGTATTATGGTGGCAGAAAACCTTCCATCGTTTGCCTATGAGTTGCTTTCCAACCCACTTACGTTTGACTTCGTTGTACTTCATTGCAACACACACGAGGCTCCCTCTTATGAGAACTACGCTTTCTCGGAATCCGACTTCGTGGCCTATAAGAAGTATGTCGCTGAATCCGACTTCTCTTATAAACCTCGTGCCTTGCGTATGCTCGATACTCTTGAACGTGCGACTAAAGATGATAAACTGGAGGTTGGTGGCGAAATAGAAAATCTTCGAAAACTTCTTACCCCCAACGTAGAAGCAGAGATGGAACGTTACAAAAAGACCATTTGTGACTTCTTGGAATTCCTTATTATAAGAGGATATTATACGGAAACTCAAGCTTATGAAGCCAAGACAAAGCAAGATGTAGTTCTCTCCAAAGCTTTGCAACTCATCCACAATGGCGAGAAGTGTGAGGAGATATTGGGAAAAGAGTAAAATCCCTTTCCCCTTTATCTCTCAATTTTGCAATTTCTCCCTGTCAAACTCAAAAAAGTGCTCAAATCTTGTGTCGCATTCAAAAAATATCGTAACTTTGCCCCACAAATCTATCTATCTTTTTTATTTTTAATCACTTTAATCCAAAAGCAAATGAAGAAGTTTTTACTTTCTTTAGCTGTGCTTTTTGCCGCTAGCGCGGTAGCACAGAAGCAGTACAAGGCAAGTGAAATGCTTACGGAAATTCCCGATGGAGAATCTTTCCTCCTTGCGGCTGACCCCGATGGCAACTCTTTCTTGACTACTGACGGTTCTAAGAATCGTACAACTGCTGCTGATGATAACTCGCTTATCATCTTTGAAGCAACTGGTGAACAGACTGCAGACGGTGACGAACTCTATGCAATCAAGTTCGAAGCAACTGGTGAGTACATCCAAGATCAGCTCATTACTGACGGCATGGACTCTTCAGACATGTTGAACTACAATCTTCCTTACTTCACTACAACTCCAGACCTCGGTTCTGCAGCTAAGTGGACTATCCTCCCCGCAGAAACTCGTTACAAGGCTGTTAAGGGTGACGAAGGTTGGGAACGCAACTGGCGTACTTATACTGCTAACGGTACAGGTGCTGACACAGAAGAAAGCACGGGTAACTTGTTCCCCTACGAAGGTGCATTCGTAATCATGCGTGACAAGCTCACTGAAGGTGGTGCTGATCCCGTTTACCTCGAACCTCAGGGTGATTACACATTCTTTGCTCCTTGGGGTGACACAGACTGGTTCATCTTCACTTACGAAGAAAAGACAGTTGATGACATCCTCCAGGAATGGTGGGATACTAACTACCCCACTGGTCCCGAAGCTCTCGAATCTGCAGTAGGTAACCGTATCGGTCAGTATGACGAAGAATCAGTAGGTGGTCTTCTCGCTGCTTACGAAGCTTACACTCTTTGGTTGATCGACGGCGAAGGTGACGCTGAAGAAATCCTTGCTCAGTCTAAGGCTGCTCAGGAAGCTCTTAAGATCAACGAAATGAAGGAAGGTTACTACTACATGGTTTCTAAGCGTCAGCTTTGGGCTGCTTACGACGACAACGGCGTAATGCGCGGTCTTAAGGACTACCAGGTTCCCGTGGACGAAGAAACTGGTGAAACTACAGTGACTTTGGAATCTTCTAAGTACATCTGGTACTTCACTCCCGTTGAAGAAAAGGAAAATACATACATCGTTAAGAACTACGGTACTTCACGTTATGTAACTACTTCTGCTCACAACGACAACACTGGTATCAAGACTGGCGAACTTGCTAAGGCTGTTGACTACACAGTTGCTTATCACCCCAACTATCCTGGTACAGTGATGCTTTACAACCTCAATGAGAACGGTGAAATGACTTGTGCATGGAACATCTTCTCTGGTAATGGTGGTGTAATCGGTAACTGGATGAACGGTGGTCATCCCGAAAACGACGAAGGTAACTTCTTCTACCTCTATGGTGTGGCAGAAGAATTGGTTGACGCTATTGCTGATGAAGTTAAGCAGTTCGACATCAACTCTCGTCTTGAATCTCTCCTTGAAGACGCTACTGCAAGCTACAACCTCGGTATCGCTTACGAACCCGAAGCTGCTTGCACTGCTGACGATAACTTCTCAACTCACGGTTACCTTACTTACGAAAAGGACGATGCTGGTGAACCTGTTTACGACGAAAACGGTCTTTTGGTTTCTAACGTTAAGGTAGTAGCTAACGATGGTGCTGACGCTATCGAATATACTGACGGTCAAGCATTGCTCGGTGCTCTTGATGGTGCTGCAAATACATTCATCCACACTAAGTGGGGTGGCACAACTTATCCTCACTTCTTCGAAATTGACCTCGGTGAAGGCAAGTCTCTCGATGCTATCGCTCTTAAGGTGTTGCGTCGTACTCAGACTTCTGAACACAATGCTAACTTCGGCTTTGGTGAAGTTAAGGTATTTGGCCGTAACTCTGAAGAAGAAGAATGGACAGCTGCTGGTAACCTCGTAATGACTTACAACCTCAACCTTTACAACCACGAAGAAGATGGTAGCGTATCAGTTGATGACGAAGGTAATCCTGTATTGGCTTCTTGGGCAGCTGACAATGGTGAAGGTTACGTAGGTATCGGTTCTTGCGGTCTCAGCGATTCATTCCGTTACCTCCGCCTCCAGCACTACAAGGCTATCAATGGCACTCAGAATACTTACTTCTCTGCTTCTGAAATTGCACTCTTCGGCGCAACTCTCAGTCCTGAAAAGTCTTTGAACTCTGTTGTTCCCGCTGACATCCTCGCTGCTTTCGAAGCAGAAATGGAAAAGGCTAAGGCTGAACTCGCAACTGGTAAGGCTACTGAAGCTCAGATTCTCGCGCTCCAGGCTGCTTACAACGAGTTCCTCGCTAACTTCCCCGAACCCGCACGTCTTACTGACGCTCTCGCAGCTGCGAAGTCTCTCGCTGAAACTCTCCCCGTTGACGATGCTGAAGTAGGCTTCTATCCTCAGGCTGCTTACGACGCTTACAACGCAGTTGTTGCTGAAGTTGAAGCTACTGTAGCTGACGTGATGAATCTCGAAACTATCAATACTGGTGTTGCTAAGCTTGATGCGGCTAAGGCTGCTCTCTTGAAGACTATCAACATGTTTGAAACTGGTTTCTATCAGTTGAAGATGGCAGGCGGTGGCTACGAAGAAGCTCTCATGCACTCTTCACGCGTTGCTGCTGATACAGAAGAAGCTAAGGGTCTCCGTGCTGAATTTGCTAAGCAGACAGGTAACGTTGACGAAGGTCTCGTTGATGATGAAAACTACATCACTTCTGTAGCTTCTGTTTGGTACCTCGAAGTAGGTGAAAACAATAAGGTTGCTATCCGTTCACTCGGTAATGGTCTTTACCTCCAGCCTTGTCTTGCTAACTTCAATTACGTTCAGATGACTGAAGAAAAGGCTTGGTTCGAAGTTCAGGCTGACGGTTTGAAGAATGGTGGTTGGTTCAACTTCATCGTAGGTAACGATACTACTACTGCAACTGCAGGTCGTCCTCTCTATGCAAATATCAACTCTGATACTTCAATGAAGAACGGCTACCTCGTATCTTGGATGGGTGCAAATGGTGGTGACAACTCTACATTCAAGCTCGAAGCTGTTGATCTCGCTGACTTCGGTTACGGTGACAACACATTCGTATTGGGTAACAACAAGACTCAGTTCTTCACATTGCCTTACGATGCTGTAATGTACGGTCAGAGCGCTAAGGTTTGCGAAGTTGTAGGTTACTACGAAGATCCTGAAACTCAGGAAAAGGCTGTTTACTTCAAGAATATCCAGGAAGACGGTGCTGTAATTGAAGGTGGTAAGGCTTACCTCGTTCAGACTGACGCTGACGTTGACTTCCTCACAGTTTCATTCGAAAATGAAGTAACTGGTTTCGATAGCTTCAACTACACTTACACAGCTAAGGAATCTAACGGTCTTAAGGCTACAATCTTCTCTGAAAAGGTTGCTCCTAACTACGGTGTTCTCAACATTGCTAACCGTATCGTTGCGACTACCAACACTGAATCAAACGGTGAAGAAGTTCTCACAACAATCGCTCCTCTCGCAGGTTACATCGATGCTACTAACATGCCTGTTCTCGATGCAGCTCCCGAAGGTGAAGAATACGTGAAGATCGTATCTCTCGTTGCAGCTGAAGGTCTTACAGCTATTGAAGGTGTTGAAGCAGCTCAGACTGCTAAGTCTGGTGTTTACACTATCTCTGGTGTTCGCCTCAACTCTTCTAAGAACCTCCCCGCTGGTATCTATGTAATCAACGGTAAGAAGGTTGTTAAGTAATTAACATTCTTCTGAAAATATAAGAGCAGTCCGTAAGGGCTGCTCTTTTTGTTTATTTTGTTTTGTGTGCGTTTTTGTATTATGCCTATGTGATGTCATATCGCGTAATTAGTCCAATGGAGCTGAGAGGAGAGGCAGAGGGACCGTGAGAGTATTAGATTATAGCAAATTAGAGCCCTCAATATTGATTGTGTTATAAATACTTTCTTGTTTCTTCAGTTATAAACATTCGAGAGAACACGGTGCAGAGTAAAAAACTCTCATATACCCCTTGCTCAATTCAAAATAACTTCGTAAATTTGCACCGTCTTTCGAAAGAAAGCGCTTGAAGTTTGTCCCATGGTGTAATTGGCAACACGTCAGGTTTTGGTTCTGTAATTTAAGGTTCGAGTCCTTATGGGACAACAGAACAGGAGAGCAACCCCAACGGGTTGCTCTTTTTTTGTTTCATAACATTGGGGCTTTTTTTAATGAAAACTAACTCACAGTTAGTTGAAATTAAGTGAGACTTAATTTCAACTAAGTCTCACTTAATTTTCGCTGAAAGTGCATGATTTTCTTTGTATTTTCTGCTCTTTTCCTCCGTCTTTATTTCAAAATTTTTAGTATCTTTGCATAGAATATTAGATAGGAAAAACAGATACGCTATAATGGAAGAAATTACAAAGAAAGGCGCTGAATATTCGGCGAGTAACATTCAGGTTCTTGAAGGTTTAGAGGCTGTGCGTAAGCGTCCGGCGATGTACATTGGTGACATTAGCGAAAAGGGGCTTCACCACCTTGTTTATGAAACTGTGGATAACTCTATCGACGAAGCGCTTGCAGGCTATTGTAAGAATATTGAAGTGACGATTTGTGAAGATAATTCTATCGTCGTTCAGGATGATGGTCGTGGTATTCCCGTTGATATGCACCCCAAGGAAGGTCGCTCGGCTCTTGAAGTGGTAATGACTGTGCTTCATGCCGGTGGTAAGTTCGACAAGGGTTCTTACAAGGTGTCTGGTGGTCTTCACGGTGTGGGCGTGAGTTGTGTGAATGCGTTGTCTACGCGCATGCTTTCGCAGGTGTTCCGTAACGGAAAGATTTATCAGCAGGAATATGCTAAGGGTAAGCCTATTTATCCCGTGGAGGTGGTGGGCGTTACTGATAAGCGTGGTACGCGTCAGCAATTCTGGCCTGATGGGGAAATCTTCTCAACAACGGTATATAAGTATGAGATACTTGCCAATCGTATGCGCGAATTGGCGTATCTTAATGCCGGAATCCGTATTAAGTTGACAGACCTCCGTCCTGATGAAGAAGGAAATACGCGCACTGAAACTTTCTATTCTGAACTTGGCTTGCGTGAATTTGTGCGTCATATTGACTCTGGACGTACGCGCTTGATTGACGATGTGATTTATCTCAATACGGAGAAGAATGGTATGCCCATTGAAGTGGCAATGATGTACAATACTTCGTACTCTGAAAACATTCATTCTTACGTTAACAATATCAATACAATTGAAGGTGGTACGCACCTCGCGGGTTTCCGCTCTGCTTTGACGCGCGTTCTTAAGAAATATGCCGAAGAGACAGCTCAGAAGCAGATTGAGAAGGCTAAGATTGAAATCTCAGGTGAAGACTTCCGTGAAGGGCTTACTGCGATTATTAGTGTAAAGGTTGCTGAACCCCAATTTGAAGGTCAGACGAAGACGAAATTGGGTAACTCTGAAGCAGCCGGCGCTGTAAACCAAGCTGTTGGTGAGGCACTTACGAACTACCTCGAGGAAAATCCCAAGCAGGCAAAGTTGATTGTAGACAAGGTTATCCTTGCTGCTACGGCTCGCGTTGCGGCTCGTAAGGCTCGTGAAAGCGTACAGCGCAAGAGTCCTTTGGGTGGTGGTGGCCTTCCTGGTAAGTTGGCTGACTGCTCTTCTCGTAAGCCTGAACAGTGTGAACTCTTCCTCGTCGAAGGTGACTCTGCGGGCGGTTCTGCAAAGTCTGGTCGTAGTCGTGCTACGCAGGCGATTCTTCCCCTCCGTGGTAAGATTTTGAACGTTGAAAAGTCAATGTGGCACAAGGCATTCGAAAGCGATGAAGTGAACAATATCATCACAGCTTTGGGAATCCGCTTCGGTGTTGATGGTGAAGATTCAAAGGAAGCTAACATTGATAAGCTCCGTTATCATAAAGTGATTATCATGGCCGATGCCGATGTTGATGGTCACCATATTGAAACGCTCGTGATGACGCTTTTCTATCGTTACTTCCCTCAGTTGATTCGTGCCGGTCACTTGTATTTGGCAATGCCCCCTCTCTATCGTTGTAAGAAGGGTAAGATCGACAAGTATTGCTATACAGACGAAGAGCGTGACGCATTCATCCGTGAATATGGCGACGGTAATGAAAACTCAATAACGCTTCAGCGCTATAAAGGTCTTGGTGAAATGAACCCCGAACAGCTTTGGGAAACAACTATGGACCCCGAGCGCCGTATGCTCAAGCAAATTACGATTGAGAATGCCGCTGAAGCCGACTACATTTTCTCTATGCTCATGGGTGAGGACGTAGGTCCCCGTCGTGACTTTATTGAGGCAAACGCAGCATACGCAGAAATTGATGCTTAATGTATAAGGTGGGAGGTTTTAAGGTTATGAGGTAAGAAAGTCTTTTTTAGACTATACGCCTTGTAGGCTTAAAACCTCTTTTTTAGGGGTAGGTGCACTCCGCATGGCTATCTTCTTTTACCTTTCTTTTTTCTCTTTTTTCTCATGGTTCTTAACTACATCTGGATTTCCTTCTTCCTCATAGCCTTCGCCATAGCTTTGGTGAAGCTGTTGTTTATGGGAGACATGGAAGTGTTCCCTGCAATCATCAACTCAACTTTTGATACTTCCAAAACGGCATTTGAAATCTCGTTAGGGTTAACGGGTGTGCTTTCTTTGTGGCTCGGAGTCATGAAGATAGGAGAAAAGGGTGGGGTGGTTGATGTCCTGGCACGTTGGTTGAGTCCCGTGTTCTGCAAACTCTTTCCTGAAGTTCCGAAGGGACACCCTGTAGTGGGGAACATCTTTATGAACATCTCGGCTAATATGTTGGGGCTTGATAATGCCGCAACTCCACTTGGACTTAAGGCAATGGAGCGTTTGCAGGATTTGAACGAGAAGAAGGATACTGCGACGAATTCCATGATTATGTTCCTCGTCATCAATACGTCGGGGTTGACGATTATTCCCGTGAGTGTCATGGTGTATCGCGCACAACTTGGGGCAGCGAATCCAACAGACATATTCGTTCCCATTTTGCTCGCTACTTTTGTTTCAACGCTAGCCGGGATTATCGTAACAAGCCTTTATCAGCGTATCAATCTGCTTTCACGCACATTGTTGCTGACCCTCGGCGGGATGTCAGTAGCTGTAGCTGCTTTGATGTGGGGATTCAGTCAGATGGATTCTACAATGATGAACCTTGTGGGAACCACCACGGCAAACGTACTTCTGTTTGGTATTATTATTACCTTCATTTTATGCGCAATGCGTAAAAAAGCCAATGTCTACGATTCATTCGTTGAGGGCGCGAAGGATGGTTTTAGTACAGCCGTACGCATTATCCCCTTCTTGGTAGCAATGCTCGTAGGCATCGGGATATTTCGTGCTTCAGGGGCAATGGATTGGCTCATTGACGGAGTGACTTGGTTGATTAATGCTCTCGGTTTTAATACAGATTGGGTAGGTGCATTGCCAACGGCTTTGATGAAACCCTTAAGTGGTAGTGGTGCGCGCGGTATGATGGTTGACGCAATGACAACTTATGGTGCCGACTCCTTTGTGGGACGTCTTTCTTGCATCTTCCAGGGAAGTACAGACACAACTTTCTATATTCTCGCCGTTTATTTCGGTAGTGTCGGTGTTCGTTATACCCGCCATGCCGTAACTTGTGGATTGTTGGCAGACCTCTGCGGAGTTATAGCCGCTATTGGGGTGTGTTATTTATTCTTTGGGTAGTTATATATACTCTTGAGGCAATAGACATTATGAAATTTCTATATGCTCTAGATTATTTATAAACAGCCCGGATGGTTTTCTCCTTTCATCCTTTACCTTTTTCCTTTCATCTATTCTCTCCATGCTTCGTTCCCTATTCAAAGACACTGCAATCTACGGACTTTCAAGCATCATTGGGCGCTTCCTAAATTATCTTCTGGTACCGCTTTATACGCATCAGATAGCTGCGGCTTCAGGTGGGTATGGCGTTATTACGGAGGTATATAGTTATGTGGCCGTACTGTTCGTGCTGCTCACTTTTGGCATGGAGACAACCTTCTTCCGATTTGCGAATAAAGAAGGAACAGATGTCAAGCGAGTGTATAGCACCGTGCTTTTAACGGTTGGAGGAGTGGGGCTATCTTTTGTTGCCCTTGTAACAATTTTTATCGATTCCATCGCAGGTTTTATAGGTTATGCAACCCATCCAGAGTATATTTGGATGATGGCAACGTGTGTGGCAATTGATGCATTCCAAAGCATTCCCTTTGGTTACTTACGCTTGCAAAAGAAAGCTGTGAAGTTTGCTTCACTCAAATTACTCTTTATTGTTCTCAACATCACCGCTAATTTGGCGTATTTTGTTGTGCTTCCCCATTGGTTTGACTATTCCTTTGATGTCGGTTATGTGTTCGGTATAAATTTAGGTTGTACAGCGCTTATTACGTTGTTCTTCTACAAAGAGCTGACGGGATTCCGCTATGTGTTTGATCGACAGATGTTGCGCCAAATGTTGCGTTATGGCATGCCCATTTTAGTATTAGGCGTGGCTGGCATATTGAATCAGACGGCTGACAAGATGATTTTCCCGCATCTCGTAGAGGGAGCTGAAGGACGCGAACAGTTGGGCATTTATGGGGCATGTGTGAAAATCGCAATGATTATGGCGATGATTACACAGGCTTTCCGCTATGCTTATGAGCCGATTGTTTTTGCGAAAGGCGGTGCTCAGGATATGGGTAAGGCAATGAAGTTTTTCCTTATCTTTACCCTTCTTGCTTTCTTGCTTGTGGTGGGGTATACAGACATACTTAAATTCATTATAGCTCCTGACTATTGGGACGGTCTCCGAGTGGTGCCCATTGTTATGGTCGCAGAAATTATGATGGGAGTAGCCTTTAACCTCAGCTTTTGGTATAAACTCATTGATAAAACCATGTGGGGGCTTTGGATTTCCTTAGCTGGGTGTGTAGTACTTGTAACCATCAATATCATCTTCATTCCAGTTTACGGTTATATCGCTTGCGCTTGGGCAGGTGTTGCCGGTTATGGTACATCTATGACCCTCAGTTATTTCTTAGGACAAAAATACAATCCAACAAACTACCCATTAAAGGAGATTGGAATTTATGTTGCAATGACAGCCCTCTTCTTCATTGGCATGCACTTTTCTTCCCAATTCATAGAGGAATTATGGCTCCGCTTGCTTGTAAATACAGGATTGATAGGGGCGTACGCAGCACATGTAGTATATCACGAATTTTTGAAGAAAAGATTCTCTAAATAGTATAGAAGGTCTAGACACTCTAGATCCTCTTGAAAGCTCATAAACCTAATTATGATTCACACCCTTCCCAACGGACTTCGCATAATTCACGAACCTTCTGACAGCGCAGTGCTCTATTGTGGCTACGTTGTTTGTAGTGGTACGCGCCATGAGGCTGACGCGGAAAGTGGCATGGCTCACTTTGTGGAACACATGACTTTTAAAGGAACTGAGCGCAGAAAGGCTTGTCAAGTAACGGGAACCTTGGAGCGTGTAGGTGGAGATTTGAATGCCTCAACGAGCAAGCAGGAAACGGTTTATACGGCGGCGGTATTGAAGGAGGATGTGGCGCGCGCGGTGGACTTGCTTTCGGACATCGTATTCCATAGTACTTCCCCCCAACACGAAATTGAGCGTGAGGTAGAGGTGATTTGTGACGAAATTGATAGTTACTTGGACGCTCCAGCCGAACTTATTTTCGACGAATTCGAGAGTATGATTTTTGCTGACGTACCTCTTGGACGCGACATTTTGGGGAATGCCGAGAAACTCAAAACATATACCACCGCAGACTTCCGTCGCTTTGTGGATAAGCATTATGTACCCGAAAATTGTATTTTCTATGCCTATGGAGATGTAGACCCCAAACGTTTAATCAGACTTCTGGAAACGGCTACGGCAGATGTTCAAAAGAGTCCGAAACCTTCGGTGGAATCGTTGAAAACGAACTACGAGCCCAAGACTGTTGTGCGCGAAAAAGGAACACATCAGGCGCATGTAGTGATTGGCGCTCCTGCCTTTGGGGCGAACGATGAACGACGCTTCGGAATGTTGTTGCTCAATAATATATTGGGTGGCCCTGGGATGAATTCGCGCCTTAACGTACAGGTTCGCGAGCGAGCGGGGTTGGTTTACTCCATTGATAGTTATCTTTCGACTTATCCCGATACGGGGATGTGGAACGTCTATTTCGGATGCGACCCTCACGATGTGAATCGTTGCTTAAAGTTGGTGAAGAAAGAGCTTCGCCGCCTCATAGAGAAACCCCTCACACCTTCACAAATGCGTGCCGCACAGAAGCAGTTGAAGGGGCAAATCGGGATCTCGTGCGACAATCGCGAGGGTTATGCTCTTGCACTCGGAAAGACTTTTGCTCATTACAATGTGCATCGTGATGTAAACAATCTTTATGAAGAGATTGATCGACTGACTCCCGAGCAACTCCAGGACATTGCACGAGAGGTGTATGCTGAGGAGAAGCTTTCGACATTGATCTACAAATAAACATGAGACTCTCACCTCAATGTTTTGGTATATTCAACCTTTTAATATAGAAAGACTATGCTTCACATTATTCTTACCATACTCATGTGGTTCTTAATCGCCATCTTGGTGTTGGTGGTATGCTTTTGGATCTACGGGATGATTACGAGCAAGGAATACCGTAAGTGGTTCTGGGAGGAATCGGTGAGGAGGGCGAAGGAGGATGAGCGTAAGAGGAACCGCCCCTATGAAAGCGAGTATTATAAGCGAACTGGGTGTCGTAACTTCTTATCGCGTGGAGGTCGTAAAATATAGTCTTTTTATATTCAGAAATAGCGTGTTACTTTTTGGAAAAATCCAATAGTAACACGCTATTTTTTATTCTATAAATTATCCAATCAGTCTAACTCCTCTTCTTCCTCCTCCACAACTTGCTGTTCCTTCGGCCAATTCACTAAAAACACCTGCTCGGAAGTGCGTGTGAAGGCCGTGTAAAGCCAACGGAGATAAGAAATATCCGCCATGTCCTCCGTGAGATACCCTTGGTCGATATAGACATGCTCCCACTGACCGCCCTGTGCCTTATGGCAAGTTACGGCATAGGCATATTTCAGTTGGAGGGCGTTATAATACGGGTCTTCGCGCAATTTC
Source organism: Alloprevotella sp. (assembly GCA_045657925.1). Classification (GTDB taxonomy): domain Bacteria; phylum Bacteroidota; class Bacteroidia; order Bacteroidales; family Bacteroidaceae; genus Alloprevotella. Next base: position 39,162 of record JAZOUA010000006.1, read on the forward strand.
TTCATGCGCTCCCGCTTTGAGGGGATGTCAAAATAGTCGTCGTAAACGGCCTGAAAGAGTTTTTCGCTCTCCTCATGTGTCAGTGAGGGCGACTCTGAGGATAAGGTAGAAAGCAGTACGCGACACTCAATTTCACTATCGTCATAGTCGGGCAAGCGAAGCGTAGCGTCGGCAAAGTGAAAGCCATATTGCTCATGCACATTGCTTAAGCGTACCACTTCTAAAATATCGCCATTCGCCAAGAAGTCGGGCAAGCGCATTTCTCGGAGTTCGTCGGGGGTGCATCCGCGTCGCGATTCAGTGGTCCAGTAATAATTGTTTTTCACCACCATTACCATATCGCCACGTGTGAGTTCCTCCTCACGGTCAAAGATACGTGCACGAATGCCATTGTTGTAAATGTTTGCACGTTTGTTAGAGCGTGTGACAACAATCGTTCCTTCCGACCCGTATTCACGATAACTCGTGACGAGCGATTCAATGAGTTCGTTGCCTGGGAGAAAACGTACCTTGCCCAGTTGGGAGCCCGTAATTTGTGGGAGGCAGAACGTCTCGTTTGCGATAAGTTCACGCAGATGGGTAGCATTGTGGAGAACTCCAGAGCGTGAATCTTGACGCACTACTTCCGTGAGGTCAGCCTCATAGACTTCCATGCCGTAGTAGCGCATTGTCTCCGCGCAAAGTGCTGGACTTTCATTCTCGCCTACAGGAGGAAGTTGGGCGGTATCGCCTACAAAAATGATTTTGCAATTTTCCGCCTCAAAAACAAAGCGCAAAAGGTCCTCCAATAGACTTCCGCTTCCAAACATGCGATTTCCACCATCTCCCGTAGCAATCATAGAGGCTTCATCCACGATGAAAAGCGTGCCTTGATGCTTGTTATATCCTAATCCGAAGCGTGTGTCTTCGCCGTTAAAAGTTTGCTGGCGGTATATCGCTTTATGAATGGTATAAGCAGGAGCTCCTGCGTGATGGGAGAAAACTTTAGCAGCGCGTCCGGTAGGTGCAAGGAGCACTACATGGCGTTGCATCTCCTTCATAACTTTCACAAGTGCCCCTACAAGAGACGTTTTCCCTGTTCCAGCAAACCCACGCAAAATGAATACCGATTGCTCGTTCCGCGCGGCAAAGAAATGCGCCAACCCCCTTACAGCATTTCGTTGACAATCTGTAAGGGGGTGGGGGAAGTGAGATTGGATGCGTTCAAGTAGCATTAGGGCGGAGAGGATTATTGAATGGCGTCCAACATTTTCTTGAGCACGACGGTCGCAGAGATTTCGCGGTTTGCCGCTTCGGGAATCACGAGTGAGCGGGGCGATTCAATGACGTCGTCGCTCACGATGACATTGCGGCGTACGGGCAAGCAGTGCATGAAGTGTGCGTTGTTGGTCACGGCCATTTGGCGTTCGGTCACCGTCCATGAGCGGTCCTGGCAAAGAATCTTACCATAGTTTTCGGGGCAAGTTACACCTGGGCAGCTCCAGTTCTTGGCATACACAAAGTCTGCGCCTTCAAATGCCTTCATTTGGTCATACTCCACACGAGCATCACCTACGAAGAGCGGGTCTAACTCATAACCCTCGGGATGTGTCACTACGAGGTCCACATCTCCCGCGCGCATCCATTCGGCAAAGCTATTGGGAACGGCTTGTGGGAGAGCTTTGGGATGGGGTGCCCATGTCAGAACCACCTTTGGACGCTTCGTTTCCTTATATTCCTCAATGGTGATAAGGTCAGCGAGCGCTTGAAGAGGGTGAGCCGTTGCGCTCTCCATGGAGAACACTGGTTTGCCACTATACTTGATAAATTGGTTGAGCACATGCTCCGTGTAGTCGTCTTCTCGGTTGGTAAGCCCCGCAAAAGTGCGTACACCGATGATGTCGCAGAATGAAGCCATCACGGGAATGGCTTCTAAGAGGTGTTCACTCTTATCGCCGTCCATAATTACGCCACGCTCCGTCTCGAGTTTCCATGCGCCTTGATTTACGTCAAGAACGATGACGTCAAGTCCCAAGTTGCGAGCCGCTTTCTGCGTAGAGAGGCGTGTGCGAAGGCTATTGTTGAAAAACACGAGCAGAGCCGTCTTGCGCTTACCGAGATGTTCAAAAGCGTAACGGTCTTTCTTAATATCCTTTGCCAAGGCAAGTGCTTCAGAAAGGTTGCCAAGGTCTTTTGCATAAAGGAATGTTTGCATATAAAAGTTGAGTTTTTTAAGGTTACAAGGACATCAGCTCCCAAGCTCCCCATTCGCACGAAGCGCTTCCTCTATCTAAAGGGAGGAAAGACCTCAAAGCGGTGAGGATATGCTGGGAAAGAATGTTAATGAACTCCAAAAATACAACTTTACCTCAATATATTCTGCATAAATGAGGGTAAATCTTTAGTACATGCTTCCTACTGAAAATTAAGTCTGACTTAATTCAAATTAAAAGTGAGTTAATTGTAACTAAGAGTGACTTAGTTTTTGCTATAAGGAATATGTTCTCAGGGGTGTTTATTTAGCGCTTCCTACGCCCCTTTAAGAAAAAATAACTTAGTTGCTCTTTTCCGTCTTGTTGAAATGTTGTATTTTTGCTCTTGTAACTTAAGTATGATTAAGAAGATGAAAAAGCTAATAATGATTTTCGTAGCGTTGCTTGCAATGGCAACGTTTGCTCCCAACCTTTCAGCTCAAACGCCTAAGAACGAAGCTTCGGTTGTTAAAACGATAGATGCGAACGTAGCAGGCACAGATGTTCTTTCCGTTATTGCGGAGAACTACAAGGGTAAGGTTGTTCTCATCGATTTTTGGGCAACTTGGTGTGGCCCTTGCCGTCAAGCGATGAAGTTGATTGACGAGATTAAGCCCAATCTCCAAGAGAAGGGCGTGGTATTCGTATATCTTACAGGCGAATCTTCACCCCTTGAAAAATGGCAAGCAATGATTGCTAACATTGAGGGCGAACATTACCGCTTGACCAATCAACAATGGCGCAATCTCTGTAGTAATTTAGGCTTAATAGGCATTCCCTCATACATGATTCTGAACAAGGATGGTAGCACGGGCTATGATAACTTCCAAACTGGCGGTTATCCCGGTAGCGAAGTGCTTCAGAATCAAGTAGAAGTAGCTTTGACGAAGTAAAATAGAACTAAAAAGAGGGTGTGTCAAGACCTTTGACACACCCTCCGCATTCAATATGAACAATAGAGTATTGGTGGCCATGTCGGGCGGAGTGGATAGCTCCGCTGTTTGTTTATTGCTTCAGGAACAAGGTTATGAGGTAGTGGGGATGACAATGCGTGTTTACGACCTTCCTCATCAATTTACCGAAGGTGCTTCTGACCCCGATTTCATCGAAAGTGCGCGGCGCTTAGCCCAAGAGTTGGGCATTGAACACCATGTTGTGGACGTCCGAGAGGAATTCCGTCGCACCATAGTTCAATATTTTTTGGATGAATACCGACAAGGGCGCACTCCCAACCCTTGCGTGCGATGCAATCGCGATTTTAAATTCCGCTTGCTCCATGATTTGGCCGACCAACTCGGATGCGACCGCATGGCAACGGGACATTATGTTAAGACGGTTGCTCACAACGGTAATGACTACCTCTTGATGGGTGATGATGTGCGTAAGGATCAGTCGTATTTCCTTTGGCGCGTACCTCAAGCGACGCTTCGCCGTTGCCTTTTCCCACTCGGCACGATGGAGAAGGCCGAAGTCCGACGCGTTCTTGCCGAACGCGGATTCGAATGGCGTGCCAAGCAGGCAGAATCTATGGAGGTGTGCTTCGTAGAAGCCGACTATCGCGACTTCTTGCGCGAGCAGATGCCCACGCTTGCCGACGAAGTGGCGGGAGGTTTCTTTGTGGATGCTGCGGGGCGCAAACTTGGTCAACATCTTGGCGTTCCTTTCTACACCGTAGGTCAACGCAAGGGCTTAGGTATAGCCCTCGGAAAACCAGCTTACGTGTTGCGCCTCAATGCAGAGAAAAATACAATCGTTCTTGGCGATGAAATCGAACTATTGACCCAAGCATTCTTCGCCGAAGATGCTCAATTTGTCGATGAAACCGAGGTTTTTTCAGCGCCTAACCTTATGGTGCGCGTTAGATATCATTCCCAACCCGTTCCTTGTAGCATAGAGCGTCTTGAGAATGACCGCATGCTCATTCGAACGGAAACGCCCGTTAGCGCAATAACCCCAGGACAAAGCGCCGTGCTCTACATTGGAAACCGCTTAGTGGGAGGTGCAATTATTAGCAATCAGCGCGGTATTGGAGCCTACTTGGCAAAGTAAATCTCCCATGTCATAATGAGAATCTCCTTATCATCCGCAACGTTGTCGCACTCCCGCAATTCCCTTAACCCATAGAATATGAAAACTCTTCTATACATCCACGGCTTTGGCTCATCTGGTTCGTCCGGAACGGTAATGATGCTCCGCCAAATGTTGTATCCTCACGGAGTAAAGGTTATTGCACCCGACCTTCCCGTACTTCCCGCCGAGGCAATTTCACTACTACGCAACTTGGTGGAAACGGAAAATCCCGATCTGATTATTGGTACCTCAATGGGTGGATTTTATACCGAATTACTCCGAGGTAGGAAGCGCATTCTGGTAAATCCCAGTTTCAAGATGGCACGCCTACTCACGTTCAAGGGAGTGGGGCGTTACCCCTTCCTTAATAAGCGCGAGGATGGGGCAAAGGATTTTAAGGTCGACAAGGTGATGATTGAGCAATTCAAACTCTTGGAGAAGGAATCCTTTGGAAAAGTCACTCCAGAGGAACGAGCGAACGTTTATGCCTTCTTTGGCAATGCCGATAAGGTGACACAGGAGTTTCAACCCGTGTTTTGCAAACATTACGGCAAGGATCATTTCACCGTTTTCGAAGGAGAACACCGCTTGAATGATGCTATCTTAAATAATGTCGTATTACCCTTAATCAAGGAACTCTTATCCATCAACTAAACTCTTACCCTCATGACTCCTCTCAGTTTATACGAACTGAACTATGCCGTAAGCGAAGCGGTAGAAGCCAATTTTAATGCCACCTATTGGGTGGCGGCGGAATTGAGTGAGGCACGTGTGGCATCCAATGGGCATTGCTACGTAGAATTTGTTGAAAAGGATGAGAGCGGAAGTAACATCATTGCCCGAGCACGCGGAAATATTTGGCGCAATGTTTACCAAGATATAGCCTTCCGCTTTCGGATGGCCACGGGAACAGACCTACAGGCGGGTATGAAGGTACTCTGTTTGGTGAGTGTGAATTTCCATCCTCTTTATGGCTATTCCTTAACCATTTCGGACGTAGATCCTACTTACACTCTCGGTGATATAGCCAAGCGTAGGCAAGAAATTTTGGAACAACTCGAACGCGAGGGTGTTTTAGAGGGTAACTTGAACCTCCAACTTCCACGCCCCTTGCGTCGCATCGCGGTCATTTCAAGCAGTAAGGCCGCGGGATTTGGCGATTTCCAAGATCAGTTGGCGCAATCGGGGTATCCTTTTGAATGTACCCTTTTCCCAGCCATCATGCAGGGAGAACAAGTGGAGGAAAGCATTATTCGTGCTCTCCATGAGGTATGTGCGGAGGCGGATAAGTGGGATTGCATCGTGATTATCCGAGGTGGTGGTGCCGCGGCCGATCTCTATGGTTTTGAAAGCTTGAATTTGGCGCGCGAAGTGGCATGTTGCCCACTCCCCATCCTTACGGGAATTGGACATGAGCGTGATGAAACGGTTATAGATTTTGTGGCCAACACGCGACTCAAAACGCCAACCGCCGTAGCGGCATTCCTGATTGAACAACGCCGAAATGAGGTGGACCTTGTGGCAGAGTTGGAGGCGCGCCTCTATACTTCTGCTCAGCGCTTTATTTCGCATGAAGAGCAAAACTTACTCGTGCTCACCCAAAAGTTACGCCTTTTGGCACATCAGGCTACGGCTCAAGAGCAAGAGCGATTGGTGCAATTCCGAACCGCCTTATCGTTGCTCGTAAAGCAAGCCTTACGTTCCGAACATCATAAACTTGATCTCTTCGAAAAGAGCTTGCAACTTGCGGATCCGCAACGTATCCTCTCCCTAGGTTATAGCGTGACCCGCCTAAACGGGAAGGTGCTCACCAATGCCGAAGGTCTTAACCCAGGTGACGTATTGGAGACCCAATTAGCAGAAGGCACCATCACCACAAGAGTTGTGTAAAAGATCAATGTGGACGATGAATCAATAGCTCCTCTTTCTCTCAACATGTCATCTTCTCAAATCTTACATATGACTTATACTCAAGCTACCCAGCGCCTTCAAGAAATCGTTGCATCTCTTGAATCGGGCACTCTTGATATTGATAAACTTGCGGCTCAAATTAAAGAGGCGCAACAATTACTTGCATTTTGCAAAGACCGCCTTACGGCCACTTCTCAAGAACTTGAAAATATTTTGAATAATGAGCAAGAATAAACTCTCTAAGTTTGCCGACATGGCAAGTTATCCCCACGTGTTTGAAGCCCCCTTTCAGGCACTTGATACTGAGGCACAGTTTGAAATGAAAGGCCATTGGCACGAACGTTTCTTTAAGAATTCCAACCCTATAGTGTTGGAGTTAGGGTGCGGTCGTGGAGAATATACCGTAGGTCTTGGACGCCTCTTCCCCGATAAGAATTTTATTGGCGTAGATATCAAGGGCGCGCGCATGTGGACGGGAGCAACGGAAAGCCTTAAGGCAGGAATGACCAACGTAGCCTTCCTGCGCACCAACATTGAGTTTATCCAGCGTTTCTTTGCACCTGGAGAGGTGGCGGAAATTTGGTTAACCTTCTCCGATCCTCAGATGAAGAAGGTGACAAAGCGTTTGACCTCAACTTTCTTTATGGAGCGTTATCGCGGATTCCTTCAGGATGGCGGCCTTATTCACTTGAAGACTGATAGCAACTTCCTTTTTACCTACACTAATTACATGGTGGAAAAGAATAATCTGCCCGTGCTCTTTAAGACCGATGACCTTTATCATATGTTGGCGTCGGAGACGGATGATGAAGTAAAGCAAATTCTTGGCATCCAAACCTATTATGAACAACAATGGTTGACGCGTGGCTTGACTATTAAGTATTTGAAATATCAGCTACCTGCGATGGGGGAACTCGTAGAACCAGAAGTGGAAATTGAGCTTGATGACTATCGTAGCTATAACCGCTCAAAGCGTTCAGGACTTGAAACTTCCAAGTGATGAGTGGTTGAAAATTAACACCGACTTAGTTCAAACTATCTGAGAGATAATTCAAACTATTTCTCAGATAGTTTTTTGAAAAATAGGCTCGTAACCTGCTTTTACTCATTAATGAATGTCTGTATGAGCACATAAATAAAAGGGAAAACCATTAGCAGAGATACTATATTAGATATAATTCGTGTATTAGTAACCCCGTAAGTTGGTTGGAAAGAAAAAAAATCCTTAATTTTGCAAAAAATTTTTTAACAATCCGTAAAACAGAATTCTCTGAATCTTGGAAACCTTTAAGATTGACATAGATAAGGTACTGCAAGCCAAGATGGGCACAAAGGCAAAGTATGTGCCCCGTTTTGTAGTAAATTGGTTGAAGCGTATCGTTCATCAAGATGAAATCAATCGCTTTATCGAGTTGGAAGGTGATAAGCAGGGAGTTGAATGGATTGAAGACTGCTTAGAGTATTTAGATACGAAGATAGTCGTTGAAGGAGAAGAAAATTTACCTGAAATATCCGACCCTCGTCGCTATACCTTCGTGAGCAACCACCCTCTTGGAGGATTAGATGGGCTCGCATTAGGGGCTGTAATTGGGCGAAAGTATGAAGGGCGAGTGAAGTATTTGGTAAATGATTTGTTGATGAATCTTCACGGGTTGGCACCGCTCTTCATTCCCATCAATAAGACGGGAAAGCAGAGCCGTAATTTTCCAGCCATTGTTGAAGCGGGTTTCTCAAGTGACAATCACATCATCATGTTTCCCGCAGGGCTTTGCTCGCGTCGCACCAATGGAGTTATTCGTGATTTGGAATGGAAGAAAACATTCATCACGAAAAGCGTGGAAACCCAACGCGACGTCGTGCCCATCTATTTTGAAGGGCGCAATTCAGACTTCTTCTACCGCCTTGCTAATATTAGTAAAGCGCTCGGTATCAAATTTAACATCGCAATGCTCTTTCTAGCCGATGAGATGTTTAAAAATCAGCACAACACCTTCACCGTGCGAATCGGCAAACCTATAGCGTGGCAAACGTTTGACAAGTCAAAGACGCCCTTAGAATGGGCGCAATACGTCAAACAACACGTTTACACAATGCAGAATAGCTAATTTGCTCCACTTATATAGAATGGAAGAAATCATACAACCTATTGCCAAGGAATTACTCATGGCGGAACTTACGCCAGAGCGTCGCTTGCGCATTACCAATAAAAGCAATAACGAAATTTATATTGTAACCTATCATCAAGCCCCCAATGTCGTACGCGAGATTGGACGCTTGCGTGAGATTGCGTTCCGTGCAGCAGGTGGCGGAACTGGTAAAGCGTGTGACCTTGATGAATTCGATACGTGTGAGCATCCCTATTACCAACTCATCGTTTGGGATCCCGAAGATGAAATGATTCTCGGAGGATATCGCTTCTTGCCCGGCACAGAAATTGAATTAGATGAAGAAGGCCAGCCGAAGTTAGCTACGAGCCACATGTTTAAGTTCTCAAAGGACTTCGTAGAGAACTGTCTTCCCGACACCGTGGAACTTGGTCGCTCATTCGTGACACTTGAATATCAAAGTTCCAGCAAAATCGGTAAGGGACTCTTCGCACTTGATAACCTTTGGGACGGTCTTGGAGCACTCACCATCGTCTTGCCCAACATCAAATACTTCTTCGGCAAGATGACCATGTATCCCTCGTTCCACCGCCGTTCGCGCGACATGATTCTCTACTTCCTCAACAAGCATTTCGGTGACAAGGATTCATGGGTTACCCCAGAAACCCCCGTAGTGCTCGACACACCCGTAGAAGAACTCGCAGCCGTGCTTTGCGAAACCGACTTCAAGGCAGATTACAAGATTCTCAACACGGAAGTGCGCAAACTCGGTTTCAATATTCCCCCGCTCGTAAACGCCTACATGGGTTTGAGCCCCACAATGCGCGTATTCGGTACTGCCGTCAACCACGATTTTGGTGAGGTAGAAGAAACCGGTATACTCATTGCCTTCGAAGAAATCCTTGAGCAGAAGCGCATCCGCCACATCGAGTCTTTCGCACACAATCACCCCGAAGCCATCGAGATTTTCCGCAGTTATTTCTTGAACAAAGCGTTCAACTGCGATAATCTTCGAGTGTAATTAGTTCGTACTAATAATAAAAGTAATATAAGAATCAAGTAATCCCCCTAACAGAGATTATTTGATTCTTTTTTGTATGACGTGGGCATACCTCTGAAAATAGAACTTTAATTCTTTTGAAATATTTTTATTTGTCATAAATATGTCACTTCTGTGCGTCAAGACTCCTTCTTTCGTCCTCTGAATTCTGCAAAAACTAATTTTTCTTTAAAATTTTTCTTGCAAACTCTTTGTCAGAATAAATCTCTGTTGTACTTTTGCACTCGCTAACGAAATGAAAGCCGTTAGCACACGATCTTTGAAAGATTTTCATAAACTTTTTGTAGAGAAGTACAAGAAACAAACATTGCAACTTAGGTAGCAAATTAGTTTGGGTAACATTAATGT
>JAZOUA010000007.1:0-34254 GCA_045657925.1 Alloprevotella sp.
CTATTTCCTGACGAGACTTACCACTTTGCATGTACTCGATGGCAATTTGACGCTTTAAAGCGCGACTGAATTTTTGTCTACTCATAACTTGAAATAATTTAAAATTTTGATGATTATGAGTCAACTTATTTCAGTATAAGACATTTGTAAAAAATCTTTAGTTTGCTACGGTTCTTTTTGCCTAAAAATTTGGTGATGTAAAAAATGAAATTTCTACTAAAAGTTGTTACGGAATGCTTCAAAGAAGAGGATAAAAACGATGACTTGCATCTACATGTTGCAGCGTTTATTTGTCAGCACAAAACTACCACAATCAACACAACAAAAAGATTAGTAAAATTACATACAATCCTAAAATACAAGATGTTAAAAGGCGCATTCTACTAAAAGAGTGCGCCTTATTTGTGTCAACACAAAAATAACAGAAGCGGAAGGAGGCCCGCAATGAATTTGGGGGGTCACGCAAAGGCGCAAAGAGCGCGAAGTTTTCGGACCTCACTAAACAAGTACGGACGCACGGTCGTGCGTCCGTATCAGGCGAGAAATTCCCTATGTAATAGCCCGTATGTACCTGTCAGCGGAAGGCCTCCCCACAAGGATTGCGCCTTTCTCATTTCTCCTTTTCAAAAAGCGTGACACGTGACAGCGTGACAAAGAAAATGGGAAGGGGGTAGCGTCCTTAGAGAATATAGAATGTTTTCAGAACATCGCTGATTCCTGCATCATCCAAATGCTTTTGGACCTCATCAATAAAGGCCCTTTTGAATTGGGCGTCATTTTCATAATCCAGCGTTGCTTCCCCTAAATCAATTACCCATTGTGGAAGATTCTCCTTGTTTTGCCTGTAACACTGCAGGAGCGACTTGACTTCATCGGGGTGGTTAATCGACCATAAAGCCGCCTCGGATTGCAACCTCACATACGTAGCATAAGCCTCCTCGCCAACATACTTTTTCACCATAAGCAACAAGTTTTGGGGTGCTGCCGCTAGTTGCTCAAATTCAGCGTCACTCATTTTCATGTAAGCTCTAGCCCTAATGCGGTACATGAGAAGGAAGTCGTAGTCGCTCAAAGCGTACATTCCCTGATTGGCCTCTACGACACATCGCCTAAGATTGGTGCCATTAATCTCATGGGAATATTTGTTCACAAATTCTGGATGCGCAACGCAACGTTTCACTAACTCATAGGGCATTTGATTTTTCAAAGATGTATAATCCTTGAATGTTTTTGCACCGATGATGAACATGAAATAAAGGAGTAGCAAAGCTTGACAGCATCTCGCCCACCGAATAGTCCTCCCTTTTGGTTCGCTCAATCCATATCGACGTCTCAGTTCCCCCAATAACTGGCGCAAAATATTTTCATACGAGATGATCCACTGCGTAAAGCGAACCACCTTAAGCGTTCGGGTATACGGCGTCTTGTTGGCATCAAAATAGAGCAAGCTGGAAATGCTCCCCGTATGCTTCTTTTCAATATTTACCTCCAAATTCTGGATGTTGATTCCATGGTCCAATAGAATCTTATAGAGCGATGCAACGCTATTGAACGTCTTACTTTCGGGAACGACAAATACAATCTTTTCGATAGGGACTTTTGCCAACGCCATTTCTACTTCCCACCAAAAGCTGTCCGTCTTCCCCAATCGTAACACTACGAGTTGAGCTCTCACCGCGAGGTCCTCCACTACGGATTTCCATTGCTCGTCGCTGACGTAAATTCTTGAAGCCCCATTCGGCATATTCTTGTCCTTGGGGTCGCCTATCGCATATACGGGGGCAATGTCAGAGAATACTTCCACCAAATGTTCCTCCTCCGTTCTGTAATCCGTAAGAACGGACACAAATTTTGAGGTCTTGGCATCGTCCACAAACGACCTCAAATAAAGAACAAAGGGGCCACTAATCTCCTCATAACGATAGGTTCCCTTCTTCCTCTTGTTCAATCGTCTATAGAGGGCGTTAAAATAGGCGAACAAGGCAAAAAAGATGATTCCAAGAATGGGAGTGCCTATATCTTGCCCCAATAGCTGAGTATGCACAACCTCATACTCCGACGTGTTTTCCAACACAATGGGGATAGGATACGGTTTGATAAAACCCAAAGATAATTGTATATAAAACGATAATATCAAAACAAAGAGGGTCCCACAAATCACGCTTAACGTGGCATACACATACTTCATACGACACCTTCTCCTGAGTTAATACCCTAAACTCATTTTAACATTCCCTACAGGTTGGTAGACCCCCATCGTCAGGAGTCCTACCCAATTTAACTTTGTGGAAATGGTACACGTCATGCATTTACTTTTTTGGTATTCAGGAAAGATAGCGACTTCCTTTTCCAACTTATGAAATGTCATGGCGTTCCCCACCATGCTTACTTTAATGGTGGATTGCACGTTGGGAATCTCCACCGACAGGCTATGCCCGTTCATAAGCGTCCCCACCTCTACTCCGTTAACATAGATGCGATAAGGCATCGCAGCGCCTACAAAGCTCTTTTTTCGTTCAATGTTTAAAGTTATCATAATGTTCACATATGTTTTCCGCAAAGATAGCGATTCCATACCACGACTTCGGCATCAAAACATAAAAATATCCCCTGACGGACACAAAAAAGGGGGACCACCTCGCTGAGATGGCGCCCATTCGGAGCGAGCATCCCCCCTATGAGGAATGAGCATCGCCCCGTTTGGCATCCCAATAGCCACGTATTTCTGAAAAAGGGGGGCTCGCCTTACGCAACCACCATTTTTTTCATATCTTTGCAACATACTTTACTACTTTTTGCAATACTTTTCATAACTTTGTAAAAGCCTTAAGGTTCGTTGGCGATTTACGCTTGCGCATTCCTAAGCAACTCTTACACCATCCTAACTCACTCATGCTTATGTCACATCTTCGCAACACCCTCGCCCTGCTGATGGGCGCTTTCATCACCACAACGATGACGCAATGTAGCGCTCCTACAGCTCAAAAGGATTTAGTGGTCAAGAACTACTTCGCAGAGAAGGATTATGATCCTGAAGACTATGTGGATTATGGCGTCTTCGTGGACTATCCCGTTAGCGGGCCAAGCCCCCTCGTAGATAGTATTTGCGCCGCTATTTGCAACGTCATCTTCCTCCACAACGAAGCCCCCACCCCCACGATTCCCGCAGGAACGGACCTCACCCCTGTGCTCAACAGAGAGCTCAATGCATTCGTTCAACATGCCAGAAAGGCGAATGCCGAATTGCGCAAGGAAATGCCCAATTATTGCCCCGATTACTGGTTCCGTCATTCGATAAGCCTCACCGACAATAACGAACGCTACGTCACCTACTACTTCTCAGGCGACTACAACGAGGGAGGCGCACACGGAAATCCCTGGGAATACGGAATGAGCTTTGACCGCACAACGGGAAGCGCAATTCAATGGGACGACATCTTGACGCCCAGTGGCTTGAAGGCCTTCAATGACCTTGTTTATCAAAAGATCATGACGGAATACTTCGCAGCCGACGGTTTTGAACCCTGGTGCAAACCTAGCGAAATGTTGCTCAACGCACACCCCTGTTCAGCGCTCACTGCCGAAGGGATCAAAGTGCACTATGCCCCCTATTCCATCGGCCCCTTCTCCATTGGCGCACCCTATTGCACCATCCCCTATGGAGTCGTCCAAACGCTCCTAACGCCCTACGGCAAGAAGCTCATCTTTGGAACATAATGCAACGCGGAGCTGGGCTCCACACTATGGGAGGCACACGGATTCCTCCCTGCATTCAAAATACGCCATATATGTGATAAAGCAATATCAGTGATTCGTTGCTCACATAACTTTTTTCATGATTATATGAATGAAGATGGGGGACTCTTGCTTGCGAAAGTAGGAGTTCCTTTTTTATGCCCTCAAGGAAGCCTCCCCCATCCGTTTAGGAAGGTTGACTTTCGACGGATTTATCCATGGATTTTTTCTTAAAAATGTACACGCGATCAAAATTATATGGCTAAATTTGTAGCGTACTAATCAATCAAAACGACAATCATGATAAAACGAATTCTCCTTGTGTTCACACTCTTGTGGGGCACCCTCTTGACTCCCGCCAAGGCGCAACAATCGAATTGGGATGCAGCTACCGTTAAATCCCTCTGTAGCCTCGTGGCGAACGGTGGTGATGGCGTTGAATACACGATGAGCGACTATCAGTTGGTCAACAACCTTACACACGGCGATGGCTACGGCTTCTCATCCCTCTATGCGCGCCATGCCAAGGTGGACTACAACGGCAACGTAAAGAGCCTCACGGGCGGCGGCGTAAGCAACGTCGTTGTTGTGTCCCACCGCACGGACCACACGGGAGCGTGCCACGTAGCCTCTAGCTTCTTCTCGGCCGCCAATGCCACAAAGTTCCGACAACAAGCCCTCGACCTCGGCTTTCAGAAGTCGAAGACACAAGGCGGACAAACCTTCTATAAGCACAGCGAAGTGCCTGGTATTGAAATCATTGAGCAGAAAAGTCGCTCGGGAAAGTACACCTTGTGGGTATTTACCATCCATATCGTTTACTAACCCCTAAGGGCCACGCGCCCCAACCTCGCCCTGCTGGAAGCATACGGCGGAGCCATCCGCAAACGTGAGGAGGGAATGATCTCGCTCCTGAACTGATCATAAGGTGTGTCGGCAATGAATTTTGCCGACACATTTTTTGTGTTCCTCCCCTCCCCGCCAAGCCACTACTGCTCCCCCGTGCATTCGCCCTCTCTCTATATAGGTGGGGCTACAAAAAAGGCAACTCTGCCTTGAGCAACCACCAACTTTTCATTACCTTTGCAAATACATAAGACATCCCCCCTCTCTCACACAAAAGACACAAACACACAAACACATTTTTTACTTATGCACAACCTTCGCCTTACCCTTGCCCTACTGATGGGCACCTTCTGCGCTACCTTAACGACGGCGCAAAACTCCCTCCATAAGGAATTAGTCTTTAAGACCTACAACGCAGAACTGAAATATAATGACAACATTTATTTCGACATCCACACCGTCTATCCCGTTAGCGGTCCGCGCCCCCTCGTGGATAGCCTATGCACTGCTATTTCCAACCACCTCTTCGAACACAGAGCCTTCACCGAGGAAGGACACTCCCGCATCTCCACAATCCCCGCAGGAACGAACCTCAACCCCTTGCTCTTCCAAGAAGCTAAGGAATTCGTTGCCTACGGCATGGAGCTGGAGAAAGAGGTTTCCGACCCCAGTTTGGCGCGCTGGAATTATACGCAGGACATTTCCGTCCTCGAAGAAAGCACGCACTACGTCAGCCTATGGATTGAGGGCTACTTTGATGGCGGAGGCGCACACGGAATGCCTTGGGAAGCCGGAATGAGCTTTAACAACGCAAATGGTAAGATCATTACGTGGAAAACTCTCTTTACGCCCTACGGTTTGAGAGCCCTCAATAACATTATTTACCAACACCTCGAATCGCAGTACTTCGAGGGCGAAGCTCCCGAACTTTGGGGTGGAGTGAGCGAATTACTCGAAAGGGCTGGACTCCCCGTGCTTAGCTATAAAGGGGTGGGCGTACACTACAGCCCCTATAGCATCGGTCCTTATGCCATGGGAAGACCCCAGTGCATCATCCCCTACTCCGCCGTCGAAAAGTTCATGACGCCCTTAGGCCGTCAGCTCATCAATGGGCGCTAATTGACGGCAGGGAAAGGCTCCCCTCACCGCTTTGGGAAGCTCCCTCTCTCTCTTTGTCGAACGGCTTCGCTTGGATGACGCATACCTATTTCTCGGAACTCTCGCTTGCGCAAGTGGGGGTTCCGTTCTTTTTGCCCTCAAGGGGGCTTTCTCCACCCCTCGCTCTGAGCACACACAAAAAAAAGAGAGCGCAACCCCGAGGAGAGATTGTGCCTCCCCGACATCAAAACCTATGCCGACTTCATCCGCAAGATGATTGCGTGAGGGGGATATTATAGCTCAATGAAAGAATGAAGTAAATAGTATAACAATTGAACTGGATTGTTGAGCCCCCTGAAACAACGAAGAGCAGCCCCCGCACGAGGACTGCTCTCTCTCTTTTTTATGTATTTTCACGCCACTCGGTGCGCAACCATTCGTTAAAGATAATCCTCGTCATCGAAGCCGTCGTAGCCGTCCGATTTGCGATTGTGAGCATCCGTACCGAAGGAATTACCCCACGAACGCTTGACGTTGACTTTGTCCCATTTGTGTTGATAATTGGAGCCATAATCGTAGCCGTCGTAATTCTCGCCGCCGTCATCGAAATCGTCATCAACATCGTCTAAATCATCAATATCCCCCTCATCATCAATATCATTCTCATCATACGCACCGCGATTGTGGGGTGCAGTTAGGCGGTCCATGAAATTACTGACTCTGCCACCGCTGAGGCGATCGACAACCTCAAAAGCACCAAATTCATCCAAAAGGTCCTCAGCATCGTCACTCAAATCTTCCATCTTATTTTCTAAGTCGGACTCCAAATCCTCTTCATCCAATTCCCTATCCACCTCCGCATCGTCGTCGTCATCCTCTTCATCATCCAATTCTTCTTCGTTCAATTCCTCATCCTTCCAATCGTCATCATCATCATCCCCTCCCAACACACGATCTTCATCATATTGATCCTCAGCAAGGTCAATGTAGTGCGCCTCGCGTCGCTGATTGGCAAGGGCCGCACGGTCTTCAGGCGTCTTCTTGATGACTTGTGAAAAAGTTTTAGCTGTTTCTACGCCCAGCATCTTTAAAAGGCTATTCAATAATCCCATAGTTTTAGCACAATTAAGTGAAACATCGTTACAAAATTATAAAATAAATTCCATCCGCCCCCTCGCCTGCCCTAAAATATCGCATCCGCCCTAGCACCCTGCGCCATTCCCCACCTTGGGCAACATCGGCACAACGAGGCATAGGGCACACCCCAAAAAGGCTGACCGAGCGAAACTAACGTACGGTTCGCCCCACCCCTAACCCCTAATCCCTCAACGTTCAACCCTCAACCTTAAACTTACCTCTTAAAGAATCTAAAACAAATCACAAACAAAACCAAAAAACAAACTAAAAACTATGAAAAACATCCTTAGAGTGCGTCCCTCACCACTTGAAAAACCATCGTCTTACTCGCTATAACATGCATGAATGGAGGAAGGATGAACGGTACGTCCTTACCAACTCCTCTCTCCTCACTAAAGTTTAGGAGCAGATCACTTTGCTTTTTCCGCCACTCACTCCCCATAATAGAAGAATTTTTCGTAATTTTGTAGCCAATTTCGTTACGTGTGCAAAATGAGTTCTAACCGACGTTGCTCTGAGCGAAGTTGTACCGATTATTTGAGTAAGAATCACTTAATTATTAATCCATAACACTTTATGAAAAAAGGATTTTCTCAAGCCAGCAAGTGCCTCGTTTTGGCGCTTTCGTTGACTTCTGCAATTCCAACGGTGAGCGTGGCATCCAACGATACGAAGGAGGCGTGTGCGCACCAGCAACAGATTGTTCGTGTGCAAAAGATTAACCCCACGACGGTGGAGGTTATCTACGCGAACGGTCAGAGAATGTCGTTTGACTTCTACGGTCAAAATATCTTCCGTGTGTTCCAGGACAATGCGGGCGGCAACATCCGCAATCCGAAGGCTACTCCCGAGGCACAGATTCTTGTGGACACTCCGCGCCGCAATGCTGGCGAAGTGGCGGTAAAGGAAGAGCAGTGTGGTTATACCATCTCGACTCCCCGCATTGACATCAAACTTTGCGCAAAGAGCGGTTTGATGAGCGTGTATGATTGCACTACTGGCGAATGTGTGATTCAGGAAGTTGCTCCCAAGGAATTTACGGACAAGAAGACGACGATTACGCTTGCTGGTCATGCGGATGAATATTTCTACGGCGGCGGTGTGCAGAACGGTCGCTTCTCGCACAAAGGCAAGCAGATTGCCATTGAAAACACGAACAACTGGGTGGACGGTGGTGTAGCGAGTCCTACGCCTTTCTACTGGTCAACGAAGGGTTATGGTGTGATGTGGCACACGTTCAAGAAGGGTACTTACGACTTCGGCGCAAAGGCTGCTGACAAGGTGGTGCTCTCGCACGAGGAAAACTACCTCGACGTGTTCTTCATGGTGAACACTACGCCTCAGGACCTCCTTGGCGACTTCTACCAGTTGACGGGTAACCCCGTGTTGCTCCCCAAGTTTGGTTTTTACATGGGCCACTTGAATGCCTACAACCGCGACTATTGGACGGAAGCAGAAAAGCCACTTCGCCACCCCATGACTTATGAGGACGGCAAGCAATATAACGAAAGTCAGAAGAACAACGGCGGCATCAAGGAAAGTTTGAACGGCGAACTCCCTGGCAACTACCAGTTCTCGGCTCGTGCAGCTGTTGACCGCTATTTGAACAACGACATGCCCCTCGGATGGTTTGTTCCTAACGATGGTTATGGAGCGGGTTACGGTCAGACCAATTCTCTTGATGGTAACATTCAAAACTTGAAGGAATTTGGTGATTATGCTCGTGCAAAGGGTGTAGAAATTGGTCTTTGGACTCAGAGTAGTCTTCACCCCAATGAAGGTATCGAACCCCTCCTTCAGCGCGACCTTGTGAAGGAAGTGCGTGACGCAGGTGTACGTGCGCTCAAAACTGACGTGGCTTGGGTAGGTGCTGGTTACAGCTTCGGTTTGAACGGTATTACTGACGCCGCTAAGGTGATGACGTATTACGGTTCTAACGCACGCCCCTTCATCATTACGCTTGACGGTTGGGCTGGTTCTCAGCGCTACGCAGGCATCTGGAGTGGTGACCAAACGGGTGGTGACTGGGAATACATCCGCTTCCATATCCCCACGTTCATTGGCGCAAGTCTGTCAGGTCAGCCCAATATTTCAAGCGACGTTGACGGTATCTTCGGTGGTACAAACGTGCCCGTAAACGTGCGTGAACACCAGTGGAAGACATGGACTCCCATGGAACTCAATATGGACGGTTGGGGTTCTAATCCCAAGTATCCTCATGCGCTTGGCGAACCCGCTACTTCTATCAACCGCTGGTACATGAAGTTGAAGGCGGCGCTCATGCCTTACACGTATAGCATTGCGCGTGAAGCCGTTGACGGCAAGCCTATGATTCGTGCGATGTTCTTGGAATACCCCAACGAATATACACTCGGCGTAGCTACGCAATATCAATTCCTCTATGGTCCCTCATTCCTCGTTGCTCCTATCTATAAGGACACTAAGATGGATGAAAAGGGTAATGACATCCGCGACGGTATCTACCTCCCCGAAGGTACATGGGTGGACTACTTCAACGGCAATGTTTACGAAGGCGGATGCATCATCAACAACTACGATTCTCCCCTGTGGAAGCTCCCCGTATTCGTTAAGGGCGGTGCTATCATCCCCATGAGCAAGCCTCACAATACGCCCAACGAAGTGGCAAAGGATTGGCGTGGTTATGAAATCTATGCGCTTGAAGGTTGCACGTTCAATGAGTATGACGACGACGGCGATACTCAGGAATACCTCTACGGTCGTAACACGATGACTCCCATCGCTACCAACGTAGAAGGCAAGAAACTCACCATCAATATCGGTGCAACAATAGGTAACTTCGAAGGTTTCGAACCCAACAAGGCTACTGAAATCCGCATCAACGCTACGGCAGCTCCCAAGAAGGTAGTACTTAAGGTGGGTAAGAAGAAGATTACGCTTAAGCCCGTTGCAAATGTGAAGGATTTGGAAACACATCACAATTTCTATTGTTTTGAAGAAGCGCCCAACCTCAACCAGTTTGCGACTCCTGGAAGCGAATTTGCGAAGGAAGTGATTACGAAGAACCCGCAGATTGTTATCCAACTCGCCAAGTATGACATCACCGCAAACGACTTTGAAATCATCGTTGACGGCTTTGAATTTGCTCCCGCAGATCATTTGAAGAAGAGCCACGGCGCACTTGCCGCTCCTAAGGTGAACTTCACAGAAGAAAATATCAAGCCCTACGACCTTGCTCCCTCATGGAAAAAGGTGGAAAATGCTGACTTCTACGAAGTGGAATTCCAGGGCATGCGCTACTCTACAATTACAGGTTTGAGTCTCAACTTCGAAGCGCTCAACGTTGAAACGGAATACGAATTCAAGGTGCGTGCCGTGAATGCCGACGGTGTTTCGGAATGGACAACGGCAAAGGCTACGACGCTCTCTAATCCCCTTGAATTTGCCATCCAAGGCATCAAGGCAAGCGTGACTTGCGAAGACCAACCCGGTCAGACTATTGCGAAGCTCTTTGACTTCGACATAAAGAGCGGTTGGCACACGAAGTGGGGTAAGGGTGAAGCAGTGCCCTTTGATATGGTTATCGACCTCCGCACGCTCAACCAACTCGACCGCTTCGAATACTATCACCGCGAAGATGGCGGTAACGGTACCATCCTCGAAGGTACAATCTCTTACAGCACTGACAAGCAAAATTGGAGCGAACCTGAAGCCTTCTCATGGCCTCGTCTCGGTGCGATGGTAACACACACATTCAAGGGTAACCCCACTGCTCGCTACATCAAGATTTCGGTAACAAATGCCGTTGGTAACTTCGGTTCGGGCAATGAAATGTATGTGTTCAAGGTGGCAGATACAGAAAGTGTGCTCCAGGGTGATATCAACCGCGACAAACGCATTGACAACAACGACCTCACGTCATACATGAACTATACAGGTCTCCGCACTATCGATGGCGACTTTGACTATGTAAGCATTGGTGACGTGAACAAGAACGGCCTTATTGACGCATTCGACATCTCTGTAGTTGCAACAGAACTCGACGGTGGCGTACGTGCTTCTAACGACAAGGTGGCAGGTAGCCTTGAACTCACTCCCAACGTGAAGGCATACAAGGCGGGGGACATTGTTGAAATCAAGGTGAGCGGTAAGGACTTGAACGCCGTGAACGCAATCGGTTTCGGTCTCCCCTACAACACGGCTGAATTTGAATATGTAGGTGTAGAACTCGTAGGCATGAAGGATATGGTGAACCTCACTTACGACCGTCTCCACTCTAACGGTCAGAAGGCCCTCTACCCCACTTTCGTGAACCGTGGTAACAACGCCCTCCTCGACAATGGTTCTAACCACCTCTTCACCATCAAGTTGAAGGCGAAGAAGGCAGGTAAGTTCAACCTCAAGGCAATTGACGGTATCCTCGTTGACCGCAACCTCGGTACTGTAACATTCTAAACAAATGTAAATTTTAATTGAATAGACTGCCTCATATTATTGTGGGGCGGTCTTTTTTTTGATACACAAACTATCTTTTCTCAGTACGAAAAAAAGCAAATAGCAAAGGAAGAGAGTGGAGAGAGAGGAAGAAGAGCGAGTTATCAAAGGAGAGAAGTGGGTTTCAAAAGGTTTATCATAAAACTCTAACCCGCAGTAATAAAAAAGACAAGGGATGAACGCTAAATGTGAAAATATTAATTTAAATTTGCAGTTGGTGGGAAGCTGATAAAGCCCCCCAATTCAAATAAGTTTTCACAAACACCAATTACTAAACAACTCTCTCATTATGAAAAAGAACATTCTTTTCGTTGCACTTCTTGGCGCAACAACCCTTTTCAGCTCTTGCGGTTCGTCATCATCCTTGCTCTCAGGGTTGAATCCTTCAGCACAGTCTTCAACGACGAACAACGCGACTTCGGGACTCTTGACCTCAGGCTTAGGTAGCCTCCTCGGTGCGCTCACGGGCGGTTCAACCGTTTCGCAAAACGACCTTATCGGCACTTGGAAGTATAAGGGTGCAGATTGCGTATTCAAGACTGAAAACCTCTTGATGAAGGCGGGTGGCGAAGTGGCGGCTACTCAGGTGGAGGCTAAAATTAACGAATACTTGACTAAGTTTGGCTTGACGGGCAGTCAGTTTGAATTCACATTCAACAAGGACAACACCTATAGCGCTAACATCAAGGGTCGCGCGCTTCAAGGCCAATATAGCTTTGACGCTGAGTCTAAGAAGGTGACGCTCACCTACCTTAACGGCTTGGGAACGATCTCGCCTCAAGTGGTGAAGAATGGCAACACGATCAGCCTGCTCTATGAAGCTGATGCCCTCATGAACTTCTTGACAAAGGTTTCAGCTGCTTCTAACAATGCAACGATCTCAACACTCAGCAACCTCCTCAAATCATACGACGGCATGCTCATCGGTTGGGAATTGCAGAAGTAAGCTACACTTTTTCTTGAAACCAATATTTTCACAAGCGAGATGCCATCCGGAAACATGCCGAGTGGCATCTCTTTTTTGTTTCTAGAGCATATCATCGTTCAAAGCTAACTACAAAAGTCCCCCATAAATCAGCTTACTTATTAGTTGAAATTAAGAGTAACTTAGTTGGAATTAAAAGTAAGTTAATTTGAATTAAGAGTAAGTTAGTTTGTCCGTAGGTACTCTTCCTGCCCCAAATGGTTGTCGTACTCTTTCTGTTGTACTCTATTTACAACTCAGAAGGTCGTAACAATCGCCGTTAACACGATGATGAGGATTGGGTTATTAGGTTATCTCCCTCCGTCCCTTTGTCGGTCGTTCCTTATCAAGGGGGCACTCGATTATGTGAGACATTCAAGACTATGCGTTTAGCAAATAAATTACAAGCAAAGTTAGCAGTTAGATTTGTCCCCAAGATTTGGAGGGCAATCGAAGCGGAGGGGGTGAAGAAAGGAAGATTAGCACTAGAATAGTGCTTCATTGTCGGTTTGTGCAAAAGAATATGCCCTCGTACCTAGAGGCATACATAAAAATAAACAAGAAGAATCACTGTTTATAAAAGAATGTTTATTAAATTTGCAAACATAGGAGCACAACAACATTGATTTATTAACTAATAAATAACATCATTATGAAAGCAATCAGAAGCATCGTAGTAGCCACCCTGCTCGCGATAGTACCTCTCACGGCTATGGGGCAAAAGGTCGCTCCCAATTGGACAAAGCCTGGTTATGAACAGAAACTCATAAAGAACGTACCAACGATTACAAAAACTGGCGCATTTAAATCCCAAATGGCCATCAAAGAAGTCATGAGAACGGGTAATCTCGTCAAGATAACGTATACATTCAAAAATCTTGAAAACGTGAGCATGCCTTTTGTTACTCTAAGAAAACGTGGCGAGGACGGCATTAAAGTTTCAACTACAAAAAATTGGGATATCGTGGACATGACTTTTGCAGGTATGGGCTTGCAAAAAGACACCCGAATCGGGGAACTTGGTTACATCACTAAAACAATTAAGCCAGGGGAAACAGTAGAAGGAGTGCTCTATGTTGCAGTAGACCAGAATGTTGACAAATTAGAGTCAATTTACTTCGTTGTCAATTCGTATAAAAATGTAGGCAATATAGGCGACTGGAGAGAAAAAGCCTATAAAGGGGTATTGTATACGTTCGTCGATATCCCTATCACACAATTTACAATTCAAGATAGGGGCGTTGGCAACGTTGATTTCACCAAACCCATCTCTATGTTACCTAAAAAAGTGCCCGGTTTATACGACTACATGAAGAAAGAAGAAGTGGTCAACGAAATGGACGGATACACTGAAACTTACGTGAAGTTCTATTATGGTAAGGAATTAGTGATGGAGGGACTCTCCACAGACGAAGGCTCACAGAAGGTATTTGACTCTGTTACTTACTATTCCAGCCGATTCCTCACCCCAAATGGGTGCTATCCAGGCATGCCAATGCAAGAGTGGGCAGAAAAAGGAGCCTACCTATGGGCTCAATATTTCCAAGAATGGACTAGATTAGGTGACTATTGGTGTCCTTGGAATGGCGAACATGCCGATCAGACGCTTAGAGAGTCTATGAAATTAGGATATTTTATAGAACAATTCTTTATCGATTTTGGAAGGGAACATGATAAAGCTATGCAAAAAAATGAAGCGGCTATATCCAAAAAGGCACTCCGTAAAGAACTCTTCTCAGAAAAAAATCTCTTGCCCAGCATTACAGTCTTCATTAAAAAGTAAAAATGAACCTTTAACCTCCACAAACGTGCGCACATAAGAAGGGCAAAACCAGCGCATGCAGCAGAAAAACACATAGAAAAAGGGGTGCTCATCTGTAGCATCCCTTTAATTTTTACCCCTCACGCAAAAAGAAGAAACCCTCCGAATGCTCCATTGCGGAAACACTCAGAGGGTTAATTATTTGCCTTTATTTAATGCCATCACCACCGCAGGAGTAGCACTTGTTGCTGCCGTTGGTACAGTAGAGGCAATCGTAATTATAGCTATAGCCGTAGCCGTAGCCATAGTTCACACGCGTGCCCGTACCGTTGCAATACTGACATTGGAAATAGCCTTTGCCTAAGCAATTCAAACATTTACCTTCTTGCGTTACATAGATTGAGGCCTTGACATGATCCTCATGGACATGAACGGTTCCGTTTCGAGTGTAATCGGGATTGTTATGCACCACCAGCGTAAAGCCCTCATTAGTGAGGTCCTCTATGCTGCAAAAGTCGGGACACTGAATCTGAGGGTCGATGGCGTCCGTTTCCATTTTGACATAAAGGCTCGTGCCCTTCTTCTTACTATGGACGGTAGACTTTGAGAGCTTTATAAACTGAGTCGTACCACATTGACCAACAGGAAGTTGCAAGACGACCTTGCCCGACTTAATCGTGATATGGTCCTTTCTGTCCATCCCCGTATCGTTGGTTTGGCAAAAGATGGTGAACTCATGTTCCATTTCGGAAACAACGACCCAATCGGGCGCGTAAGCAACCTCCCAATAGTAGCCGTCATAGTCAATATTAACAGTGACAGCTCCGCCACTCTTCGTAAAGATTTCACCGTTCGAATTAAGCGACATGTAGGTGGTAGCATTCATGAAATGTTGCGCCACTAAGTAAAGCACCACCAACACTGCTCCAAGAATTAAGAGCACACGCTTAACAATCTTACCTACGTTGAGAGGCTGTTTGGGCTTTTTAGATTGTTCAGGCTTTTGGGGAGGCTCGGGCGATACGTGAGTTTCTTCGGCCTTTTGATTGATGTCATGAGGGGCATTATCAGTGACAGATGAAGCATTGTCCGCCAATTTTGTTCCACAATTAGTGCAGAAACTCAAATCGTCAGACATCTCTGCCCCACAATTATTGCATTGTTTCATCTTGATTCTGTTTGAGTTTTTTCACTTCGTCCAATCCCATATTGATGAGGATCAGAACCACAATCCATACGACCACAATAAGTGCAATCCACTTCGGATATCCTGGGAAGATGGGGGCATCCCAAAGACCATGAAGCACAATGGGGATGGCAAAGATTTTCAAAAACTGCTTATTGGCGAGGACATCGGTTGTCAAAGGATTTGAGCCCTTAGCAATAACCAAAGCTGCACCTGAGATGGCCGCCCAAGCTACATGACCGCCAGGGGCTAACAAGCCTCTTAGATAGATGGTATTAGTCATGCCGTTTATACCGCGGTCAAGAAGCACATTGAAGGCATAGCCAGCTGATTCAAAAGCGGCAAAACCCGCTCCGACACAAGCCCCTACGAGCAAGGCGCCCAGAATGTTGTTACAACTCTTCATCTTGGATATCAAGACATAGACAATGGCTAGTTTTCCCAACTCCTCAATCACTCCAACCATCATGGCGCCCCAAGTGGAGGCAACGCTCGTGTCTACGAGACGCAGACTGTATATAAACAACGTCACAACCAACGAAGCACAACCGCCAATTAGGAAAAACTTCATGACCTCATAAACACTGATGTTGCGAAATGCATTGACTTCCATGAAGAGCACCATAGTCGTAAAGGGCACGGCAAATGACCCTACGATGATGAGACCGGGCAAGACATTGGTATTTTGGAACTGAGTCCAGCAGATGTTGAGCAACAAGTAAGTTATAGCAAAGCATAAGAATACCCTGCTATACAACCATGGTTTGGGCCACGTTTCTGAAACTTTATCCAAGGGTGGCGTAGTCTTGGATGTGCCACAGATGAAGATGTCCTCGGCTTCTTCGTCAGTATGCTTCTTAAATACATCGGAAAACAAGTCCTTCCAGTTGAGCTGTACGGGATTGGAATTTCCGATATAATCATTGATACCGCCTACGAACGACGACGAGCTATTACTCTTATTATCAGGAGATTGAGAAACTTGTTCTTCGGGGGTGGATTGACCTGCGTTTTTCGTATTAGTAACAGGGCGTCCACAATGACTGCAAAATAAGTATCCGTCGGCAATAAATTTGCCACAATATCCGCAATATGCCATAACTATATAAAATTAAAGCCGCACAACTCATGTGCGAACGATTGATACAAGCGCCAATTACATTCCTAACACCAATAAATCAAGGAATATGCAATACGGCCAAACGCAAAATTAAATATTTTTTTTCGGTAATGTACAGCAATGTATAAATTTTTAGTCATTTCGCCTTACGCATTGAAGCTAATTTGAAGTTATTACGCTACTCATTTCAAGCACCGACACTTACAAAAAACCTCTAAACATGGTTAAATGCCTAGAGGTCTTCTGATTATATTTATATATCAACTTAGTATTACTTCTTCTCTGCCTTCTTGCGCAACACTACAGCTGAGCGTGCGGGAATGTAGAGTTGGAGCCAACCCTTGCCCTGCTTTTGAAGGAGGGGATCGTAGTTCGTGAAGTGTTCAATAGTGTCGTCTGAAAGGCCATTACCGCCGTATGCGGGATTGTCCGTATTGAGCACTACGTTGTAAGAGCCTTCGGGCACCATAAAGCCGTAGCCCTCGTAAGAGCGGTTGGGCGAGAAGTTGAACACAAAGAGGAGGTCGCCACGTGAGTAAGCAAGAATTTGGTCGCCATCGTTATGCCAAACTTCTTGCACCTTATGCTTGAGGAGCGACTTTCCACTCTTGAGAAGTGCAATCATATCGCGGTCGAAATCGCCAAGATAGTGATAGCAAAGTTCGTCATTGTCCACCAAGTTCCACTGACGGCGCGCATACTTATGGCTCCATCCGTTACCCTCGCGGGGGAAGTCAATCCACTCGGGATGGCCGAACTCATTACCCATAAAGTTGAGGTATCCACCATTGATAGTTGAGGCCGTGACAAGGCGAATCATCTTGTGAAGCGCAATGCCACGATGTGCCATAAAGTTCTCGTCGCCCTTCTTGAAGTGCCAATACATGTCGGCATCCACAAGGCGGAAGATGAGGGTCTTATCGCCCACAAGCGCTTGGTCATGGCTTTCAGCGTAAGAAATACACTTTTCGTCGGCACGGCGGTTAGTGAGTTCCCAGAAGATGCCTGAGGGGTGCCAATCTTCGTCTTTCTTTTCCTTAATAATCTTAATCCAATAGTCAGGCACATTCATTGCCATGCGGTAGTCGAAACCATAACCGCCGTCCTTAACGGGCGCAGCAAGACCGGGCATACCACTCACTTCTTCTGCAATAGTGATAGCATTAGGATTCACTTCGTGGATGAGCATGTTGGCAAGCGTAAGGTAGCAAATGGCATTGCCGTCCTGATTGCCGTTGAAGTAGTCGCCATAACCACAGAAGGCTTCGCCGAGGCCGTGACTATAATAGAGCATTGAGGTTACGCCATCGAAACGGAAGCCGTCAAAATGGAATTCTTCCAACCAATATTTACAATTTGAGAGAAGGAAGTGGATGACTTCGTTCTTGCCATAATCGAAGCAGAGACTATCCCAAGCGGGATGTTCGCGACGGTCGCCTGGATAGAAAAACTGATTGGGGTCGCCAGCAAAGTTTCCAAGACCTTCCACTTCGTTCTTCACGGCATGACTTTGCACGAGGTCCATGATTACAGCAATACCATTCTGATGCGCTTCGTCAATGAGTTGCTTGAGTTGTTCGGGAGTACCGAAACGGCTACTTGCTGCGAAGAATGAGCTTACATGATAACCAAAGCTACCGTAATAGGGATGCTCCTGAATTGCCATAATCTGAAGGCAGTTGTAACCTTCCTTGATGATGCGGGGGAGCACATTAAGGCGGAATTCTTCGTAAGTACCTACGCGCTCAGCATCTTGTCCCATACCAATGTGGCATTCATAGATGAGGAGTGGATCGCGCTGAGGCTTAAACTTCGCCTTCTTCCACTGGTATTCTTCCTTTGGAGCCCAAACCTGAGCAGAGAAAATCTTAGTTTCATCATCCTGCACCACACGACGTACCCATGCGGGAATACGTTCGCCACAGCCACCTTCCCAATACACCTTTAGCTTGTAGAGGTCGCCGTGTTTCATGGCCTTAGCAGGGAGCTTTACTTCCCAATTACCCGTCTTGGGGATGCGCTTAAGAGCGTAAGCTTCATCCTCTTGCCAATTGTTAAACTCACCGATAAGGTAAATCTTCGTTGCATTAGGCGCCCATTCACGAAGCACCCACTGACGGGGTGTGCGATGAAGACCGAAGTAGAGGTGCCCCCCAGCGAAGTCAGAAAGGCAACCCTTTCCACCTGTAAGTTCGTTGAGTTTGTACATCACATGGTCATAACGGCCTTGGATGGCTTCGTTAAAGGGTTCGAGCCAAGGGTCGTTCTTGACGAGTTTGAGTAGCGGCTGCTTCTTTGCCGCAGGTTTCTTTTTAGCTACCATAATATTTAAGGTTATGTGTGTGATTTAAGGTTTAGAGGGATGAGCCATGAGACTTGTGAGATGTTGCCAAAGAAAGTCTTATTTTTCAACTTTACGCTGACCTAACTGATAAGTTCCCTTTGCAATAAGTTTGCCATTAGCATCGAACTCTGCAAAAGAGCCATGGCGCTCACCATCCACGTATACACATTGAAGACGCTTGCCCTTGGGATCAATTTCTACAGCATCACCCTGCTTACGTCCATCAACGAAATTTCCTTTAAACTTAGTGCCGTCTGCATAAGTAATTGTACCTTCACCGTGCATCAAGTTATCCTTCCAGCCACCAACATATTCGTCGCCGTTAGGCCATCGATAAGTGCCGTGCCCGTTACATTTGTTATGCTTCCATTCGCCCTTATATTCGGCCTTACTGCTCCAAGTATAAGTACCAGAGCCGTGTTGTTCGCCTTCTAAATAGTTTCCTACATACTTATCGCCTGAAGCAAATGTAGTAACTCCAGTTCCTGTGCGCTTACCATTTTTATAGTCACCTTCATAGATATCGCCATTAGCAGAGAAGAAGGCTCCCTTGCCATGCATCAATCCATCGACCCAATTGCCTACATAGCGACTTCCGTCTGCATAGATGTACTTACCCTTTCCGGAGCGTACGTTGTTCACCCAATGACCTTCATAGCGTGAACCATCCTGCCAATCATAGATACCGAAGCCGTGCTTCTTATCATTCTTCCACTCACCAAAGTATACAACTCCGTTTGAAAAGGTGTACTTACCCTTACCATTACGCTCGTCGTTGTGCCAATTACCTTCATAGGTATCACCATTCCAGTAATACATGGTGCCCTGACCTTCCTTCACATCGCGATACCAAAGACCTACATATTTATTATTATTAAGGAAGTAATAGGTACCAAAGCCGTGTTGCTGGTTTTGCATCCAGGTTCCTTCATAAAATTCACCGCTTTGATATCTGTAAATGCCGTTACCTTGACGCTTGCCTTTTACATATTCCCCCTCGTAGACATCACCATTATTATATTTAGTAACACCCTTACCATGGGGCTTGCGACGTGAGAGTTCACCAGTATATTCGCCACCATCTTTCTTAAAATAGTAGGTGCCGACAACGACCTTTTGAGCCTCTGCTCCGATGCAACATGCAGAAAAGAGCAGAAGGGAAGCTATTAGTTTTTTGTGTGTATTTATCATAAGTTAAGCCTGTTGTTCTAAAAAAGTTTTTGCACGTTCCAAGTCTTCGGGAGTGTCAATTCCGATAGTTTCAACATCAGTTGTACCCACTTTAATGCGATAACCTGCTTGAAGCCAACGGAGCTGTTCGAGTGACTCAGCTTGTTCCAAATGTCCAAGGGGCATTGAAGTGATTTCCTTAAGTACAGCACTGCGGTAAGCGTAAAGCCCAATGTGTTTAAAATATGTGTGCTTTGACAACCATTCTGACTTATCTACTCCACGAAGGTAGGGAATTACGGAACGACTAAAGTAGACAGCATAATTATTGTTATCCAAAACAACCTTAGGAGAATTGGGATTTTCAAGCGCTTCAATTCCATCAGCTGGGACAAAAGGCTTGACTAGCGTTGCTATCTGCGTCTGAATATCATCAAAGCATGACTTGATGGTTTCAAGTTGTGAAGCTGCTATAAAGGGTTCGTCGCCCTGAACATTTACTACCACATCAAAGCCAGGGCCCAACTTCTCAAGGGCTTCGTAGCAACGATCTGTACCACTCTTATGGTGAGTCCCTGTCATGACGCAACGTCCGCCAAAGGCTTGTACACATGCCTCAATGCGTTCGTCGTCAGTAACAACATAAGCATGTTCAAAAACAGAACTTACACGCTCATAGACATGCTGAATTATAGGTTTGTCCCCTAAGACAGCCAACGGTTTCGCAGGGAAACGAGTTGACGCATATCGCGCGGGGATCAATGCTAAGAATTTCATATATTTTATAACAATCTAATAAAGAGCATTTCTCCGAATCCGATAAGTTTCGGAAAGGATATTCAAATGATTAAGATTAGAAATCCGACTACGAACAACGTACACATCCTGAAGAAACGAGAAGAACTTTATTCAAAATATGAATCAGCGTCTTCAATTATTTCTTCATATTCTTGTACTGAATCCGTTGGTGTAGCGTTTCCATCTCCTCCGCCGAGGCGAATACCATCAAGGAAAGCATCTTCTTCATCAATATATTCGTGCTCGTATTTTGGAACTTTGATGTAGAACTTATCATCTTGAGAATATCCTAAAGTCGTATCAGCATATACTTGCTTCATATAAAGCGCCCAAACGGGAAGGGCTGTAGCCGCACCTTGCCCCATTGCCGTAGAGAGGAAATGAATATCGCGTTCTTCACCACCTACCCAACAAGCTGTGATAAGGCGAGGCACACAACCTACAAACCAACCATCGGAGTTACTATTCGTTGTACCCGTCTTACCTGCAATCTCCGCTTTGATGCCATAACGATAACGTAGGCGCTGACCCGTACCTGAATCAATAACGCCCTTCATCATGTCAAGCATCTTATAGCTACTTTCAGCACTGATAACTTCATTCATTCGGGGAGTAAACTCAGCTATCACGTTTCCATTAGCATCCTCAATGCGACTTACGAGAATGGGAGCACAACGGATACCCTTGTTCACAAAGGCTGTATATGCACTGGCCATTTCACCAACAGTGATTTCACCAGCACCAAGACAAAGCGCCAAAGAAGCTGTAATCGCAGGATTTACGACTCCAAATTCGCGCAAATAATTCTTTAAACGAACACCATTAGGGTCTGACTGATACATCAACTCAGCCGTAATCCAGTTGTTACTCTGACTCAAACCCCACTTCAACGTTACAGGTTGACCATAACGAGCTTTTGAACCGTTACGAGGTGTCCACCCTCTACCACCTCCTATTTTGTAGGTGCGCTGAATGTTATGAAGTGTATCTAAGGGGTGCAAGCCATCTTCCATTGCCATAGCATAGACAAATGGCTTCATCGTAGAACCTACTTGACGACGTCCCATGAATGCCATATCATATTGGAAGTGAGCGTAATTAAGACCGCCTACGTAAGCTTTCACATAACCCGTATTAGGCTCAATAGACACCAAACCTGAACGCAAGAACTTCTTATAATATTTAATAGAGTCCATCGGAGTCATAATCGTATCTCTCAAGCCATAATGTGAGTAAACGGTCATGTCAACTGGCGTGTTGAATGCCAAACGAATTTCCTCATCTGAGCTATCAGCCTCCTTCATTAAGCGATAGCGTTCACTTTGACGCATGGCACGTTCAAGGAGTGACTGAATACGTTCCTTTTTGATGTTATAAGCATAAGGGAAGCTTGCCTGATTACGCCCTTGCTCAAATTGCTTCTGAAGGTCAAGCCCTACATGCTTAAACATGGCGTCTTCAGCATAAGCTTGGAGGCGAGAGTCAACCGTAGTGTAAATTTTCAAACCATCGGTATAGATATCGTAGGGTTCGCCATTCTTCTTCTTATTCTTGTTACACCAACCATAAAGTGGGTCGGTTGCCCACGCTACTGAATCTTGATAGAACTGATTGTCCTGCCATGAAGCATAATTCTTGCGTTTGGGTTCCTTTGCAGTCATCGTTGTACGAAGGTATTCTCGCAAATAAGTACCCATCCCTTCCTTGTGGTCAGCACGCTTAAAGTTAAGCACAAGAGGTTCATCCTCCAAATCGTCACACTGTGCCTGAGTAATATAACCCGAACGCACCATCTGACCTAACACGACATTACGACGTTGGCGGCAACGCTCATTATAGCGCACAGGGTTGTAAAGTGAAGGATTCTTACACATCCCCACAAGCGTAGCAGACTCCAAAAGAGTAAGTTCTGAAGGTAGTTTATTGAAGTAAACACGTGCAGCCGTCTTGATACCAACGGCATTGTACAAGAAATCAAAGTAATTCAAATAAAGAGTGAGAATTTCTTCCTTCGTATAACAACGTTCAAGCTCTACAGCAATCACCCACTCAATAGGCTTCTGCATTAAGCGCTCAAAAGTGCTACCTGCCTTATCTGAGTATAATTGCTTAGCCAATTGCTGCGTAATAGTACTCCCCCCCCCAGCACTTGATTGCTGAAGAATACCACGCTTCACGATAGCGCGCGACAATGACTTGAAGTCAATACCAGAGTGTTCGTAAAAACGTTCATCTTCTGTAGCGACAAGAGCCTCATAGATGTGAGGAGACACTTGATCGAAATCGGAAAAAACGCGATTTTCGCTTCGCGACCAAGTACCCATTAATTTACCATCATCGGTAAATACCTGAGAGGCGAAACGGTTAATCGGATTTTGCAATTCCTCGATATCGGGCATATAACCAATCCATCCATTAGCGATGGCTATAAAAGCAAAACAAATAAGAGCGAGGATGGAAGCAAAGCCACCCCAAATAATTTTAAAAACTTTCTTGCGCATTTCTGTCTTTAATTTATTAGGCAAACTTACAAAAAATGTTTCTAATACGCATGTGCGCGACTAAGTTTTCTTAACAAATAGGGTAAGAATTAACAAAAATGTACAGTTTTGCTTTGCATATACCTACTCAACATGTAATTTTGCAGTTCATTGAAATGTTAAGAGTTTATCCTTACACTTAATAGGAACGCGAAAAAATCATGGAAGATTCTCAAATATATTCACAAAAGACCTTGGAGTTTATCCAAGTTGCATCGGAATATTGCAAGGCTATGGAGCATTGTCGTGAGTTTGAGCAAAACGAATTTATAGACGTGATGCGCAATCTCTTACCGATGGTTTACTTAAAGATTTCACTGATTGGCGAAATTGAGGAAGCAGATGGATATAACGAGCCCAAGGTTACGGAGGACGATTACAATTACGTTCGTTCAGGAGTGGCTGGTATTTTAGCAGAAAAGGACGATTATTTGGATGTTTTTGTTGAAGATTTCAAGTACTCTGAACAACCCATTTTGTGCACAATTTCTGAGAATTTGGCAGACATTTATCAAGCTTTGCGCAACCTTCTTGAAGTTTTCCGTTCCAATTACGAAGATGCCATGCAAGTTGCTCTGTTTGATACTGTTGAAGACTTCAAACTTTATTGGGGACAAACGCTTCTGAATGCACTTAAAGCACTTCATGACACACGCTTTGCGATTAAAGATTAAGGGGGATGAAGACATTATTTAAAAGCACTCCAAAATCATTAATCTCTACGCTTCCAAAGGTTGAATTTAAGGGTAAGATCGTCGTCGTCCATAGTCTTCGTGAGGTAAAAGCCGCAGTTGATTTCCTTAAGCGTCAAACCATAGTAGGTGTTGACACTGAAACGCGTCCTTCCTTCCGCAAAGGTCTTGTTTACCAAGTGGCGCTTTTACAGATTTCAACGCTTGAAGTGTGTTTCCTTTTCCGACTGAATATGATTGGATTGCCTCAAGAATTGATTCAACTTCTTGAAAGCACAGAGGTTCAGAAAATAGGACTTTCGCTTAAGGACGACCTCGCATTGCTCAAACGCAGAGTTTCATTTAAGCCCCAAGGATTCATTGAACTTCAAGACTTTGTGAAGACCATGGGCATTGAGGACATGAGTCTCCAAAAATTGTATGCGAATGTCTTTGGCGAGAAGATTTCCAAGTCCGCCCAACTTACCAATTGGGAAAACACCGTACTCACGGAGTCGCAAAAGATGTATGCTGCAACTGATGCTTATACAACATTGCGTCTTTACCTGGAGCTCAACAACTTAAAGCAACAAGGTTCCTATAAAATCATTGAGGCAGAAGCCTCACCTATCGGTTAAAACAAAAAATCAAACAATTGTGATACAAACCCTCCAACTTCGCAGAGGTAAGTCAGAAAGCCTCCGCCGCTTCCACCCCTGGATTTTCTCTGGGGCAATCCATCGCATTCCAGAGTCGCTCACAGAAGGAGCACTCGTGCGCATCGTTGACGAAAACAACAAGTTTATGGCATTAGGTCACTATCAGATTGGCTCTATCGCCGTACGCGTGTTGTCGTTCGTTGAGCGCCCTATTGACAAATCTTTTTGGGTAGAACGCTTGAGCGAAGCTTTCAAAGTGCGCAAGAGCCTTGACTTGGTGCGCTCAGACAATGACATTTATCGCTTAGTGCATGGCGAAGGCGACCAACTTCCTGGCCTCATCATTGATGTATACGGACAGACAGCCGTAATGCAGGCTCACTCCGTTGGGATGCATTGTTGCCGTCAAGAAATTGCCGAAGCGCTCATTGAAGCTTGCGAGGGAGAGGTAAAGCACGTATATTACAAATCAGAGACAACCCTACCCTATAAGGCTGATTTACACCAAGAAAATGGATTCCTTGTAGGAGGAGATGAAACAAACGTGGCAACCGAAAATGGATTGAAATTCCACATCGATTGGCTGAAGGGACAAAAAACAGGCTTCTTTATCGACCAACGCGAAAACCGCAAGCTCCTTGAGTCATATAGTAAGGGGAAGAGCGTACTCAACATGTTCTGCTACACTGGCGGTTTCTCCGTTTATGCAATGCGTGGCGGAGCCACACAAGTGCACTCTGTTGATAGTAGTGCCAAAGCTATTGACCTTACGCGTGCAAATGCAGAGCTCAATTTCCCTGGTGACAAGCGCCATGAAGCTTTTGCTGAAGATGCCTTCAAGTTCCTTGAACAAGCAGGTTCTAATTACGACCTCGTCATTCTTGACCCTCCCGCTTTTGCCAAACATAAGGATGCACTACGCAATGCCCTTAAGGGATATACCCGACTCAATAGCATTGCTTTCCAAAAGATTCGCAAGGGTGGTATCGTCTTTACCTTCAGTTGCTCACAAGCTGTGAACAAAGACCAATTCCGACTCGCCGTATTCACAGCGGCGGCACAGAGTGGACGACACGTGCGTATCCTTCATCAAATCCACCAACCAGCCGACCATCCCATCAACATCTATCATCCTGAAGGAGAATACCTTAAGGGGTTGGTTTTGCAAGTTGAGTAACTTACTCATACTTAATTAGCATTCGCTTAAAATTAAGTCTCAATTAGTTTAAATTAAGTCTCAATTAGTTTTTACTAAGTCTCAGATAATTTTGTCCCAAAGTATCCTTACGCAGAACATCGGCATAAGCATACTTTGGGTTTCATTCTTTATAGAACTCTTTTATCCCCCAATCCTTTTTACGAATGAAATATTGGCACTACATACTCATATTCATCGCAATGTTCTTCTCGCAAGGGATTACAGCTCAGCCTACGTCTTCAGAGCCGAAATCTAATGTGTGCAACGAACTTGTCAACGCATCAGAGCTATACGACTTCTCCAATCTCAACGTCGTACTGCTTGGAGACTCAGAAACCTCAATTGGAGGAGACCTATGCGACAAGCCTCGCGGTTGGAACAAGTGGTTTGCCGATGCGCTTAAGCCCGCATCATGCAGAAGTTACGCACGCAGTGGAGCGACTTGGACGAACACAACCAACACCAAAAAGAATTGCGAAGAGAACATAGGAGTCTTGGGTGATGACAATGTGATTTACAATCAAGTGGAACGTTTGAAAGCTGCCGTAGGAGCTGGCACACAAGTAGTTCCCAATCTCATTATCATAGCAGCAGGAACAAATGATGCATGGTTTCAAAAGCGCAGACCTGGCATATTTAACATCAATGCCACTCAGGCCTTTAGCAAGCAAGATGCATTTATAACCAATAGGAATGTAAACACGATTACCTCGCTCACGGAATCCATCCGTTACAATTGCGAATTGCTAATGGAAGCTTTCCCTAATACGCAAATCATTCTAATCACTCCTATGCAAGCCTCTGCCATAGAGACAGCAGAAATAATGCGTGTTGCTGACGTTATAGCAACGTGTGGCAAGTGGTTAAGCGTAGGTGTTGTGCGAATGGACGCAGGGTGCAGCTTGTATCGTCCGCGCGAAAAGATGAAACATAAATTCACTTATGATGGAACCCACACGAATGAGGAAGGAGCACGAAGAAATGGCAGATACATCGCCAGGCAAGTTGCTTCTATGCTTCAATTCTGAACTACAATTTTCAAATCAAACAACTATTCATTAAGCCAACAAGGTATTCACCACACATATTTTTAAATAACAAGTACAAATGGTATTCTCCGACTTATTTTTCATTTTTGCTTTTCTACCCTCTTTTGCCCTCTGCTATCTGTTAGCAGGCTGGATGGACAAACAGATTTTTTCAACTCCTCTCGAACAAAAGAATCACATTAAGAATAGCGTACTCATTGCGTTCTCACTTATCTTCTACGCTTGGGGCGAACCTATTTATGTATTCTTAATGTTGGGAAGCGTTGCTATAAACTATATAGCAGGGCGCATCATTGACAAGCAAGAAAAACATCGTAAGAAAGCATTGATAGGTGGTTTGATTTGCAACCTCCTTATTCTTGGCACGTTCAAATATGCAGGCTTCTTTGCTCAATCATTGACATCAATCGGAATCAGCGTTGCTGACCCTAAAATAGCATTACCTATTGGTATTAGTTTCTATACTTTCCAGGCTATTTCTTACCTTATTGATGTATACCGCAGAGAATCTCCTGCACAAAGAAATTTCTTTGGCTTATTGCTGTACATTTCTATGTTCCCCCAGTTAATTGCTGGGCCTATCGTTCGATACAATACCGTAGCACAAGAAATTTCAAAAAGACGCGTAACAGCAGTTGACTTTGCCGATGGTTCCTATCGTTTCTTGATTGGTTTGGGTAAAAAGGTATTTCTTGCCAACCAGTTCTCTACGATTGCAGACCAATTCCTCGCAAATGGATTAAACGACTTATCTACGTCAGGCGCATGGGTGGGAATCTTGGCCTTTTCACTTCAAATCTTCTTTGACTTCTCAGGTTATTCAGATATGGCCATCGGGTTAGGACGATGCTTAGGTTTCCATTTCAATGAAAACTTCAATCATCCCTACTGCTGTAACTCTATCACCGATTTCTGGCGCAGATGGCATATGTCGTTAGGAAGTTTTTTCCGCGACTACGTATATATCCCTATGGGGGGGAACCGTCATCACCAGGCGCTTAACATTATGGTCGTTTGGTTCCTTACTGGCATGTGGCATGGTGCAAGTTGGAACTTCATCATTTGGGGGGTATACTTCGGCTTGATTGTGATGGTTGAAAAATATACAATCTTGCGTTGGAAAGAACATATCCCCGCAGTATTCCTTCACCTCTATAGTCTAATATTAGTAGTCATTGGTTGGGGTATTTTCTATTTCGAAGACTTTGGAAAAATGCAAATTTTCTTCAGTTCATTCTTCGGGAACACGA
This sequence comes from Alloprevotella sp., assembly GCA_045657925.1. Taxonomy (GTDB): domain Bacteria; phylum Bacteroidota; class Bacteroidia; order Bacteroidales; family Bacteroidaceae; genus Alloprevotella. The sequence continues at coordinate 28,001 of JAZOUA010000007.1, forward strand.
CTAAATACTTCGACCTACTCAGTCAAACGGCTTTCACTGATAATTTCTGGTTGTGGGTTATTGCATTGATTTTCTGCTTGCCCGTATACAATGCAGTGAATAAACTTCACCAACGTGTCTTTGCAAACCACGAGAAATGTGGTGTTATCGTAGCAACGACAACACGCATCATAATCTCTGCCCTACTCCTTATATCATGTGTGGCACTACTCGTTGGCGCCACTAACAATGCCTTTATCTACACTCGATTCTAACTCATAATGAAACGCATCTATATATTAACAATAGGATTATTCTTCAGTGTACTCTTAACTGCACAAATTGATTGGCACACAACTCCCATTCCTGAATACGTGAATCAGGTGAATCCCAAGGATTCAGTGCGCAAAGCTCCAGCTAAAGGAATCATCATTGCAGGTAAAGGAGACAGCCTACGAGCATTTAGCATGTGGGGAGGCGGTGCCAATCGTGATAAACTCTATGCAGAAGTAGCCAACCTCTATAAAAAGGAATTTGACAGCATTAACATCTATGTGATGCCTATTCCCACACAAGGCGCTTTTTATTGCCCTGACGAAGCCAAGGGGTGGACAAATAGTGAACGTAAAACGATTGAGAGCATCTTTAAACACTTGGATAAAGATGTTATTCCCGTTAATATATTCACAACACTCGGTCAACATGCAAATGAAAATATCTATTCACGAACAGACCATCATTGGGCTGCTCTTGGAGCCTATTACGCAGCTGAAGAATTCACTCGTGTAGCGGGACTTCCTTTCCGTGACCTCTCCCACTATGATACGCTCTCTATAGCAAACTTTGTGGGCACTATGGCAAAGTTTTCAAAGGATCCAACGGTCAAAGAATTCCCTGAAACGTTTTATTACTATACTCCCAAAGATATTGACTACTCAACGACCTATGTCAAATATACTTTAGACAAATCTCGTCGTCGTGTCATTGGCGAAAGTGAACCTGTAGAAGAACCCTTCTTCCTAAAATATCCCGATGGGAGTAGAATGGCTTATTTAACGTTTATCGGTGGTGATGATAGATTAGTACAAGTTAAAACAGGAACACAAAATGGCAGACGTTTACTCATTCTAAAAGATAGTTTTGGAAATGCAATACCAGGGTATCTCTTCTATTCCTTTGAAAATATCCATATTGTAGATTGCAGATATTTCACCGAAAATCTTAAAACATATGTGATACAACATGGTGTGACGGACATCCTTTTCGCGAACAACCTATCTCACGCATGTAGAGTAGAAACGATACATTCTTACACGAACTATCTTACACAATAATACAATGAACAGACATTCTATCTTCATAATACTCATCTCCTTACTATTTGGAGTCTTAACTTTGGTGTTCAACACCTTTTCTCGTAGTACAATTTCTCAGTTAGAAAAACGAGAATTGGCAACGCTACCCGAATTTTCATTGGATAAACTACTCACGGGTAAATACACGACAGAACTTTCTGCATGGTATAGCGACACAGAACCCTATCGTGACACTTTGATGTTACTCAGCATGGACATCAAAGATAAGCTTCGTTTAAACATCTCAAATGAAGAACAAATCACATTTCACTCTTCAAAGGACACTCCGCAACCTGAAGAAGAAGTCATTGAAGAAACAGAACGTGAATTAGGTGAATATAGTAACAAAGTAACCGCTGATGAAAAGGCAAAAATAGCCAACCGCGGTATTGTTATTGTTGGTTCAGGAGAAAATGTAAGAGCACTTATGGCTTTTGGGGGCACAGAAAAGGGGGGCACACAATATGCAGAAGCTGCAAATCTGTATAAAAAGACTTTTGGAGAGAAAGTTAACGTCTACTGTACCGTCATCCCTATCTCTACAGAATTTTATCTCCCAGAAAAGGCCAAAGAATTTTCAAAGCCTCAATTACCTGTTATCAAGAACATCTTCGCACATTTGGACGATAGTGTAAAGAAAGTTAACGTTTACAACGTATTAGGTGACCATGCAGCAGAACCAATCTATCTACGCACCGATCACCATTGGGCACCTTTAGGAGCATACTATGCAGCAGAAGAATTTGCCAAGATAGCAAAAGTACCATTTAAACCGCTTAGCAACTATGAAGAAAAAGTTGTACACAGATATGTAGGTACAATGTACGGTTACTCCAAGGATATCTCTTTGAAACGCGCACCAGAGGATTTCGTTTACTATGAACCAAAAAATATAGAATACGAAACCACCTATTATGGTTACAACATTGATAAAAATTATAAAGTCACCGGCGTTCGCGCAGCCTCCAAAGGCCCATTCTTCTGGAAGTATAAAGACGGAAGTGGAGCAGCATACTCAACCTATATGGCATCTGACTGTCAAATCGTAAAAGTACAAACAGGAACCAAGAACAAACGCCGTTTGATCATCCTCAAAGACAGTTTTGGCAATCTCCTACCCGGTTTCTTATTCTACTCTTTCGAAGAAATCCACGTCATAGACCACCGCTACTTTACAAGAAATATGAAGGATTATGTCAACAATAACCAAATTACCGACATCCTTTTTGCAAATAACATATTTATGGCGTACTCAGGAAACATAAAAACACAATACTCACGTTTCTTAACCCAAAAAGACCCCTTTGCCAACCAAATTGGTCGCTTGGGGTGGCCACAATAGAATATATTGCAGTATAACAAACTTTGACATATCACAATATAAAAATACGCATCAGTGATGCGGATTTTTATATTGTTAATAATGAAGGATTTCCTATCGTACCTACAAGGTTTCATCTCTCATTTTAATGGTTTCTTGAATATATTGCTTGAACGTCTCAATAGCTTCATGAGGTGGTGGTAGCAAACGCTCACTGATTCTCAACGAATTTTCAAAATAGTGGAGAGCCTCTTCGTATTTTTCTTGTAATCGTAATGCTAATGCTACGCTCCCATAACAATATGCTACTTCTATATTTTCTTCACCGAATGCTTGAATGCTTAGCTCCAAAGATTTCTGTGCATATGTTAAAGCCTGAGTGTAATTCCCTATATTACGATAGGCTATTCCAATAGTTTTATATGTCCTAGCTTCTTCGATAAAAGAAAGACATCCTGTCTGTATCGCTTTAGGGAAATACTCCAAGGCCTTTTGATATTCTCCAAGATTAACATAAGTATAGCCTACATTGTTGTAGGAAGTGGCGGTATCAGGATGTTCATCACCTAAAAGTAATTTATTGAGTTCAAGGGATTTTAAATAGAACTCCAAAGACTTTTGATATTCACCAAGATCTCCATAAGCACCGCCTACATTGTTGTAGGAAGTGGCGGTAGCAGGATGCTCCTCACCTAAAAGTGATTTACGGAGTTCAAGGGATTTTAAAAGGAACTCCAAAGACTTTTGATATTCACCAAGATATCCATAAGCACCGCCTACATTGTTGTAGGAAGAGGCTATTTTAGGATGCTCATCACCTAAAAGTAATTTACTGATCTCAAGTGATTTCAAATAGAACTCCAAGGACTTTTCATATTCACCAAGATATCCATAAGCAGAGCCCACATTGTTGTAGGAAGTAGCAGTAGCAGGATGCTCCTCACCTAAAAGTAATTTTCTTATTTCAAGTGTTCTTAAACTTGTTTGGAGCATTTCATTGTCCAATCTTAATAAGCTATAGGTAAGTACAGCATCATTTAAATGATCGGCATGTTCTAACGAGCACTCACCATAGAGTTTTTCTGACAAGTCAAGAATTCGATGGTGGAGTTCTACAATTGCATCTCTCCATCCATCTGCCATATCATTCTTTAGCGTTTTTATCTTCAGTTTATATTCTTCAATATTAATAGCCAAACCTTTTCTACCTTCTTCGCCAAGTCTGATAAGATTTAAGTTGTGCTGCACATCACGTTCAATCTCTTCTTCGTTGAGCACGGCCTGTGCACCTCTATTATCACCTTTAGAGAATAAGTCCATAGCCCTTTGCAAACGCTCGGAACATTTTGTGGTGCTCAAACGGGTAATCATCAACGCTGTATCCCATAGAGAGTTTTCCAGCTGCGCCCTCTTTTCTTTTAACTTAAGGAGTTTTTCTGCTTTTCTTGCGTATCGAGGACTATCTACGGTCATATCTTCAAGATCTTCTTCGAGTTCTTCTATTTCCTCTAAAAGATCGTTATATTCATCATTATTACCTGCAAATGGAACATTCTTCAAATCAACGTATGTTTTACCGTCAACGATTACTTGAGAGTCACGAACCTCTATAATATTGCTATTCCCCAAATGTTTGCTTTGATAATCAAGGAACTGAAGAAGGAACTGTGACTTCAAGGTATCAATATTCTCAAATTTGCAGAAGAAATGACCATATTGACTAGGAAAAGAGTCACGGAATGCCTGTAAATCGGGAGTTACTTCTGCACCATCTTTAAAATAGACATATAGTTTTTTAGGGTTACGACCTGCGCACAATTCGTTATAGGCCGTATCCAATTCGGTCTTTGTATACATGCCAAATTTGGTCCAATAAATAACTATGCATAAGTCGCATGTACACAACTCACGATTGTATTCTTCTTGTTTGTGCGTAGGACCCATAGATGAATCTAGATATTCCCACTTGACCAACTGGATATGCATATCCAACTTGCCCAAAGTGTGATTTAAATGTTCAACAAGGTCGGCCAACTCCAAACGTTCCTGTTTGAGTTCTTCGGATGAGGCAAGAAATATCTTTATTGTTTTCATTGTGATTCTTTTCTTCTGTAGGTTGGAATATTTAATGTTAGGTATAAGAAGTCACCTAACAACATGTATTTGCTTTCACTCTTTTCTCCTACTTCACCAACAAAACATCGTCTTCACCACTAGGCATACAGAGAGTATCTGTAACCAAGGGGAGGGATGAGGTGATGGGGTACTTCTCACATTGTTCTTTCAGAGGGATAAAGGTGGAGATATAGCCGTTGGAGTCGGAAATGAGCGTTTGACCGGCGATGTTGATGATTACTCCTGAGACACCACGTTCGGTTTCTGGGGAATAAATTTGGGTACGCACTTTGCCGTAAACGTCAGGATTGCGCTGAATATCAACTACCATATGTTCAGTTAATAACAACGTGGTATCCAAAGCATTAAAATCTTGACATTGTACAGAAATCTGAACTTCCTTATTTACATACTTCCCTGGGATATTTGTGAAATCCGCGCAGGAGGTTATTGAGGAAATGGTGTCGGTTCTTGTCTCGTTGTCAAGCGTTATTCTAATTACAGCATCCTTCAATGGGGGGAGGTGTTCATTCTTTTCCGACGTTATGTTCAATTGAACTTTTACGTCAACAGGTTGATTGATAATCCATACTGCAATTAACGATGCGATGAATAAGAGCAAGGTACTGATGAAGGTGATACATTTGAAAATCAGCAGGCGCTTGTGGCGTTGCCAAATGGAGTCAAATTCCACCCCAAGGAGCTTCGATATCAATTGAACGTAAGCACGCTCCTTGTTCAGCCATGCCCATTTGAATATCTTTTCATGGATGTTCGCACCAAGTATTTCTGGCAATCCCAACTCTTTTACAACAGGGTTGAAACACTCTGTCTTTGGGTTACCACTGTGCGGCATGCCGTCTACAATGAAGAAGTGAATATTCTTCGTGCGCCCCAAGCTATGGAAATAGGCAATTTCCTTCCCTACCCATTCTGACTGCGCTGAATTTGGCGAACAGACAACGATGAGGTGTTGCGAATCGCAGAGGCGCTTCTTAATTTCCTCCGTCAAATCTCCAGTTAACAATTCGCTCTACAAATATACGTAAAACTAAGTGACAAGAATTAAATGAACTCATTTTTTGTGCGTTAGAACAACAAATAGAGGATTGGCTCTGCATTCTTATCAATATCTAGCCACACAAGGAGTTCCCAACTAGCGGATTAGTTTAACAAATGGCTAAACGTTATATGCTTTAAAACGGACAAAAACAAATCAAGCAGTCATCCAATAGAGATAACTGCTTGATAATTAAAAAGTTTTTGGTGATTCGCTTGGGTTTTGTACCTTTCGGTTATTTCCTTGCGTTATCTGTTTCTTTTCCAAGGCCCTATGCCCTGTTATAAAAGGGTTCATTATTAGGATGTAACACAAAAAGTGTAACACATTAATTAACTCGCATGTGGTTTTGATGTTGTTCCTAACCACTTGGCAAAGTTACATATAATATCTGAGAATCCCGCCTTTTATCACCGTTTTCTCT
>JAZOUA010000008.1:0-44900 GCA_045657925.1 Alloprevotella sp.
CGGAGTGGCTACAACTTCAGTACGGCCATCACTTCCCTCAAGCCTTGTAAATACAGGGGAAGAGAGGGGCTACCTGTTTCCAGGAAAAACATCAGAAAAGGGATAAAAAGATTACGGGTTACAGATTACAGTTAATTTAAACTTGAAATTTAGTGCCTGGATAGAGTAAAAAAGAAATTATTATATAATATAATAAAATTTTTTATACATATTTTTCTCTTGGAGTAGGGTGAGTTGGAAGTTTTTTCTATTGTAATCTGTAATCTGTAATCCGAAGGGGCTCTCTCTTGCCTTTTCTGATGGGGTTGATACGTTACCTTACCTTGCTTTACTTTGTTGAAAATGAGTGGGATGTAGATTTCTCAATTCTCTTATGAGGATAGTGGCCCGCGTTCCTTGAAGAGGTGTTTCTTTGCTTATCGCCCCCGAAAAGTGCCTCAATTTCGCACGCAAAACGCCCAAAAAGGGAGCTCCATCGTCCTAAAGTGGCTAATAATTGGGAGAGTGTGTGAGATATTTGAAAGCATTAGTGAGTTAAGAATAGGAGTTAGGGATTGACGAAGCTTTTGCGCCCGCGAGGACATCCGTTCTCTTGAAGTGTTGTGATGGAATATTGAAAACGATGGGGGATTTGGGGTGTAAGGCTCAATAACGTACGGAGTGAGTGGCCAACAATGGAACGTATGGCTAAGAAAATACAAGCAGAGCGGCATCGAGGCTCTATCATTAACCAAGAAACGAGGCCGAGCAACTGGATGGGGAGCCTCAAGAATGTACAGACACTAGAAACGGAGCTTGAACGCCTTCGTAGGGGGAGCTTGGAACTAAAAAGAAAGCTTGCGTTGCTAAAAAAATGACGACACACGCTACCTGCTTATACCTATTAAAAATTATAGAATTAAGAATCTTTAAGTGCATTAATTATTTTAATTGACCAAGAGACATCTACATTTGCCAACGAAAATAACATCAGTTATGAGCCATAACCTTAATCTATAAATTTATTCTGATTGCTATGAAAAAGATTTGGATTGGATTGAGCGTGTTGTTTATAGCCTGCTCACAAGTATGTGGATGTGCATGTGTTGAACATCCTTCTGATCACATTGAAACAATAGCTTTAGACACGTCTACTGTTCGTCGGTTAGATGTTTCTAATTACATGGGAAAGTGGTATGAAATCGCTCGTTATGAAAATCGTTTTGAGCGCGGATTGTCCCATGTGTCAGCAACATACACGTTGGATGACGACGGAGATATACACATTCTCAACGAGGGTATTCGTGATGGTAAGCGGTATAAGTCTGTTGGTAAAGGGAAATATCCCCATCCCGAATTATACCCAGGGCGCTTAAAAGTGAGTTTCTTTCTGTGGTTTTACTCTGATTATTACGTTCTTGAACTTGACGAGAAGTCATATACTTATGCTATAGTCGGGAGCAGTAATGATAAATACCTTTGGATTCTCTATCGTAAACCAGAGATGCCCCAATCGCTTTTAACTGATTTGTTGGAACGTTTGGAGAAACGTGGATATGACACGAGTAAATTAATTTTTAATGAGTAATGATAAGCCATGAATAGCTTAGGATGGCAAAGTGTACATCTTAAAGCGCTTCCTAATAATTAAAAAGAGCACCTCATGAAGCTAATTGAGGTGCTCTATTAGTATTTTAACTCCGATGGCTATAAGCAGTAAGCCACCTATAAGTTCTGTAGGGATTTTGAAACGCTTTCCCATAATTGCACCGATAGTGCACCCCAAAACAGAGAATAGGAAGGAGACGATCCCGATAATAATGATGGGAAGTAGGATTGCATGAAAGGTCGTTATTCCCAAACATGCAAAGGAAATACCGACAGCTAGTGCATCTATGCTTGTAGCTATCGCCAATGTGAGAATCATCGTAATGCGGGTAGGAGAGAAATGCCTTTCTTCATCTGTGGTGCTAAAGTATTCGTATATCATTTTCCCACCAATGATTGAAAGCAGAATGAACGCGATCCAATGGTCCCATTCCTCGATATATCCTGAAGTCCATTTCGTTAATGCCCATCCGATGAGGGGCATTCCGCCTTGAAACAATCCGAAGAAAAAGGCCATTGTTAAGAATGTAGACCATTGTAGGCGTTTTAGGACAATGCCACTAGCTATGCTTACAGCAAAACAATCCATTGCTAAGGCTATGGCAAGCACTAGAATTTCAATTAATGACATGGGTCGAAAATGTTGAAGATAGAGGGGAAGCTATGAATGTTATGAGCAGAGCATAATATGTTAGAAGTTTTAACCTCTTATTTTTGTAAAATCAAAGGCAAAACACAAATTAATTAATATTGTGTTTTGCCTTTCTTGTTGTCGGGGAGACAGGATTCGAACCTGCGACCCCTTGGTCCCAAACCAAGTGCGCTAACCGGACTGCGCTACACCCCGAACTGATTTTGCGAGTGCAAAGTTAAACTATTTTTTTATATGTTCAAAGCTTTAGTCGAACTTTATCGCCTTAACGGGTGATATTTTAGAGAGAACAAGCGTGGGGATGAAGAGGGACAGGAAGATGAGTAGCACTGTTATTGCATTAATCGTTAGAATAGCAATGGGGCTGATGACTACGTGAACCTCTGTTACATAATAATGGTCTGGATTTAACTTTATCAAATGAAAATACTGTTGAAGCAGTAAAAGCGTAAGTGCAATTGCGTTTCCCCAGAAAATTCCTCTTATGGTGATGAGCATAGCAAGGCGTATAAACGTGGTGCGTAGTTGTACGTCCGTTGCTCCCATGGCTTTAAGTATGCCTATTGCTGGGGTGCGTTCTAACATGATGATGAGTAGTCCGCTACTTACTGTAAATATAGCAACTCCAAGCATCAACACAAGGATGACCCAAACATTCGTATTTAGGATATTTAGCCAAGAAAAAACTTGTGGATAATGCTCCTTGACTGAGATGGCACTAATCTTGGGGAACCCATCAAGAGCGCTTTTTACTTCGGGTAAAGTTTCGTCTAATGCTTCTAAGGAGGTGGTGTTTATTTCAATTTCGCTATATTCCTGATAGGTCCATCCGTTTAGTTTACATACGGTGTAGCGGTCGGTAATTACTGTGGATTCGTCAAATTGCTTGAGATTCGTTTCATAGATACCAACAATGTGCATACGGCGCATCTTGATATTCTCTTCAAAGAAATAAGCGTAGATACGTTCTCCGACTTTGAGGTTGAGAGTATTTGCAATTCGTTTAGATACGACAATCTCGTTTGTTGCAGAATCGGAATGGAGGGTAGGGAGTTTCCCTTCAATGAGTGATGTTTTAAGATAAGTTGTGTCGTATGTTTCGTCAATGCCCTTTAAGTGAATCGGTTTAAAATGTGCACCTGTTTTCAGCACTCCAATTTTTTGTGCCACCTTTTGTAGGTGAGTTACGTTGTTGATGCTTTCAATTTTCTCTTCAACGTATGTAGGTAAACAAATCGGGTAGGCATCAGGCAATTGAATAGTGCCAAGGTTTAGAACTTCAATGTGAGCTGCAAATCCTGTTATCTTTTTGGTTAGTTCCTGTTTGAACCCAGCGAGCACACTTATAGACAACAACATTACGGAAAGGCCGATAGCAATGCCGCAAGTTGCTACACGAATGGCGGGTTTTGAGGCTCCACGCTTAGTCTTGTTATGACCGTTATAAAATCGTTTGGCTAAAAAGTGCATTTGAGAGGGAATATAAGAATCCCGATGCCCTATCAACTGGACATAGGAGTGAGGGCAATGATAAGCCTATTTCATATAGCTGAGTGAAGGCTTTGAGTGAATACGGAGAAGGGCTAAGAGACCGCAAAACTACATTAAAGGAGAAACCTGATGATTTCTCCTTTTTACGAAAAATTATGCGTTTATTCTACCTGGATATGCTTCAAGAGCCTTACCTAATACAATAAGAGCTTGCATTAGGTCTTCTTTTTTAAGAACGTAAGCAATACGAACTTGATTGATTCCAGCACCTGGAGTAGTGTAGAAACCTGCTGCTGGAGCCATCATGACTGTTTGACCTTCGTATTCAAAGTCTGTAAGACACCATGCGCAGAATTTTTCAGCATCATCAACGGGAAGTTTAGCAACCGTGTAGAACGCTCCCATTGGAATGGGAGAATAGACACCAGGTATGCGGTTCAATCCATCAATAAGACACTTACGGCGTTCTACATATTCGTCATAAATCTCACGGCTATATTCAAGCGACGCATCTAATGAGGCTTCCGCAATGAGCTGACCGATGAGCGGAGGACTTAATCGAGCTTGGCAGAATTTCATTACGGCGTTTCTCACTTCTTCATTCTTCGTAATCAAGGCACCGATACGAATACCGCATTCACTATAACGTTTAGAAACGGAGTCGATTAAGACTACATTGTTTTCAATACCCTCAAGGTGGCAAGCAGAGATATAAGGTGAACCCGTGTAGATGAATTCGCGATAAACTTCATCAGAGAAGAGGTATAAATCGTATTTCTTCACCAAGTCGCGAATTTGATTCATTTCACGGCGAGTGTAAAGATATCCTGTGGGGTTGTTAGGATTACAAATCAAGATGGCACGGGTACGTTCGTTGATAAGTTCTTCAAACTTTTCAACTTTAGGCAATGAGAATCCCTCTTCAATGGTGGTTGCAATAGTGCGAATCTTTGCTCCTGCAGAGATAGCAAAAGCCATATAATTGGCATATGCAGGTTCGGGTACGATAATCTCATCTCCAGGATTTAAGCAAGAGAGGAACGCAAACAATACAGCTTCTGAACCTCCAGATGTAATGATAATGTCATCTGCAGAAAGGTGGATGTCAAACTTTTCGTAGTAGTGAGTAAGTTTCTCACGATAACGTAAGAATCCCTGGCTTGGACTATATTCAAGCAAAGTTCTATCAATGTTTTTCAGCACGTCTAACCCTTCTTTGGGAGTAGGGAGGTCTGGTTGACCAATATTAAGGTGAAAAACCTTTACTCCGCGACGTTTTGCCGCAGATGCAAGTGGGGCTAATTTGCGAATAGGCGACTCGGGCATATCAACGCCGCGCTCTGAAATTCTAGGCATAGTAATAGATGTTATAATGTCTCGTAAAGACGAGCTAAAAGGTATATTCTTTACCATTCATTGGCTTTCTATTTGCAAAAGTAATATTTTATATAAGAAATACGACGTGTAAGAAGTGAAAAACCAAGTGAAAGAGGGTTAAGATTACTATTTTTGTCTTACTTTTGTGGTGTAATCGTATAAACCTTGAGGGGATGAAGCGGAATTTTGCTATTTCAGATTTCTCTTAATCCCCACCATAGTACCCTTGATCCATGAAAAATATACGCGAAAATATGCGCTATCTCCAGCTATTGGCAAAGGATTTTCCAAACGTATCATCCGTTACAACGGAAATTATAAATTTGGAGGCTATTCTTCATTTGCCGAAGTCTACCGAACACTTTATGGCGGATATTCATGGAGAGTATGAAGCCTTTCAGCATGTACTTCGAAATGCATCAGGAAATATTAAGCGCAAAGTACATGAGATTTTTCATGAACAATTAGATAGTACGGAGTTAAAAGAACTTTGTACACTCATCTATTACCCTGAACAGAAGTTGGAATTACTTCATCGTTCAGGGCGCAATATGCCTGAATTTTATCAGAGTACGCTTCATCGCTTAATTGCAGTGTGTCGTAATGTATCTTCAAAGTATACGCGTTCAAAGGTGCGTAAAAGCTTGCCACGTGAGTTTGCATATATTATTGAAGAATTATTGCATGAATCTTCAGACCGTCACAACAAGCAGGCGTATTATAACATCATTATCCAAACCATAATAGGCACTAAGCGTGCAGATGCTTTCGTTACGCAATTATGCTATCTCATTCAACGTCTCGCTGTAGACCAGTTGCACATTCTTGGCGACATTTTTGACCGTGGTCCTGGGGCGCATCTTATTATGGACATGCTCAGCAACTACCATAATTTAGATATTGAGTGGGGTAACCACGATATTCTTTGGATGGGAGCTGCAGCTGGGAATCCTGCTTGTGTGGCTTCTGTAATTCGCCTTTCTTTGCGTTATGCCAATACCAAAACGCTTGAAGAGGGTTATGGAATAAACATGGTACCATTAGCTACTTTTGCAATGGAAACCTATTCCGATGATCCTTGTGACCGTTTCAAACCCTTTATTGAATTTACAGGTGAAAGTTCTCCGAGAGAAAAGACTCAACGCCTTATTGCTCAAATGCATAAAGCGATTGCTGTGATTCAATTTAAGTTGGAAGGCCAACTGTATAAGAACCACCCTGAATGGAATATGGTTCATCGCAGTCTTTTTGAAAACGTGAATTTCAACCAAGGAACTATTATTTACGAAGGGGTAGAACATCCTCTGCTTGACACGCACTTCCCCACGATAGATCCTTCCAATCCATTGAGATTGACAGAGGAAGAACAAGATATCATTGATAGTTTGGTACGTTCTTTCTGTATCAGCGAACGTTTAAAGCGTCACATGCAATGCTTATTGACTAATGGTGGCATGTTTTCAGTATGTAATTCCAATTTGCTTTTCCACGCTTCTCTCCCGCTCAATGCAGATGGTAGTTTAAGAGAAGTTGAAGTAATGGGAATTAAATGTAAAGGTAAAGAACTCATGTTGCGCATAGAGCAATTGGTACGATTGGCTTATGAAGAAGGAGCTGAAGAAGATGAAAAACGTTACGCTAGAGATTATTTCTGGTATCTGTGGTGTGGACCTAACAGCCCGCTCTTTGATAAGTCAAAGATGACAACTTTCGAACGCTATTTCATCGCGGACAAATCAGCTCATACAGAGGAAAAAGGTGCCTATTACAAATTGCGCAATGAGGCTTCTGTGTGTGATAGCTTGTTAGATGAATTTGGAGTTGTTGGTAAGTTCCGCCATATCATAAATGGCCATGTTCCAGTAAAGGTTGCAAAGGGTGAAAATCCAATTAAGGCTGATGGTCGCTTAATGGTCATTGACGGCGGATTTGCACGTGCATATCATTCAACAACAGGTATTGCTGGGTATACGCTTGTTTATCATAGCCGTGGTTTTCAACTTGTTCAGCATGCCCCATTTAATTCAACAGAAGAAGCTGTTCTCAATGGAACAGATATTCAGTCAACAACTTCAATCGTTGAAATATCTGATCGTCGTGTAATGGTAGCTGACACAGATATAGGTCGCAATCTTCGCGAACAGGTTGCCGATTTAGAACGTCTCCTTCGAGCATATCGTAAGGGGTTGATTAAAGAAAATTAGTTAATATATAGATTTGATATACTTAGAGGTACAAGTCGGCGAGAACCTATGAAATGCACAAATCGTCTCGTTTACCTCTTCACAATAATCTTGTTTTCTCTTCTGTTTATTTTATGAAGTCACTCAAAGAACTTTACCGCATAGGCTATGGTCCTTCTTCTTCTCACACGATGGGGCCACGAGCTGCGGCAGAACAATATCTTTCACGTCACCCTGAAGCGAAGCGTTTTAAAGTGACGCTTTATGGTAGTCTTGCAGCAACAGGGCGTGGCCACCTTACTGACTGGGCTATACTTGAAGTTCTCGGTAAGGAACGTTGTGAAATTAAGTGGTGTGCAGAAATTGTATTACCATACCACCCTAATGGCATGATGTTTCAGGCTATTAATGAATCTGGGCAAACTTATGATGATTGGGTTGTGTACAGTGTTGGTGGAGGTGCATTAGCAGAAGAAGGACATAGTTCTATTCAAACGCCAGATATATATGAGCTTAATCATTTGAATGATATTATCAAGTGGTGTGATGAACGTGGCTATTCTTATTGGCAGTTTGTTGAACAATTTGAAGAGTCTGACATATGGGATTACCTTGAAGAAGTTTGGAAAATCATGCGTGAAGCTGTAGAGCGTGGTTTAGAAACTGAGGGCGTGCTTCCTGGTGGATTAAATTTGCGTCGTAAGGCTCCACATTACTTTATTAAAGCACAAGGTTATAGTGCAAACCTTCAAACTCGTGGTTTAGTGTTTGCTTATGCTCTTGCTGTGACAGAAGAAAATGCATCAGGCGGACGTATTGTTACGGCCCCCACTTGTGGTTCCTGCGGTGTCGTTCCTGCAGTTCTTTATCACATACAGGAAAGTCGTAATTTCTCAACCAAACGTATTCTTCATGCCTTAGCCACAGCTGGTTTGGTTGGTAATATAGCTAAGACGCTTGCATCTATCTCTGGTGCGGAAGCTGGTTGTCAAGCAGAAGTCGGTGTTGCTTGTGCAATGGCTGCTGCTGCTGCTAATTACATCTTTGGTGGTAGCCTTCAAACTACGGAGTATGCTGCAGAAATGGGGCTTGAACACCACTTTGGGATGACGTGCGATCCAATTTGTGGACTTGTTCAAATTCCATGTATTGAACGTAACGCACATGCAGCAGCTCGAGCTCTTGATGCAAATATCTATGCTACATATGCCGAAGGGCAACATCGTATCAGTTACGATAAGGCAGTGCAGGTTATGAAGAAAACAGGCCACGACCTTCCTTCGCTTTATCGTGAAACCTCTGAGGGCGGACTAGCTGTAGAATATCATCGTTAATAAGAAAAGTAGCTTTTTATATTAATCAATAAAGGAGGCAACCCAACGGGAGCCTCCTTTATTGTATTAATCGTTTTTTGTTTAGAACTTGAAGTCCAAGCTTACACCTACTACATCATTCTTACGAGTGTAGTCGCATGCAGTACCATTTGCGTTTGTGAACTTGTGGTCATCATAGAATGAGTGCATGTAACCGAAGTTCACCTTCAACTTTTCAGAGAACTTGTAAGCACCACCAACGCAAAGACCATAAGAGCTGATGTTAAAGCTTGTGTCAGTCATGTCTGTATCAGCAAAACCATATTCAGTGCGCTGACCACCGAGACCTACAGTCCACTTATCGTTGATGTCCCATTCTGCACCAAGTGTGATTTCATAAGTGTCGTCGCTAACTGCTGTTGCAGAACCCTTAGCGTCCTTGTCGAAGTAGTAGTTCACACCTGCCATCGCACGTACGTTGTCAGTAATTTCATATTGACCACCAATTGTGAAGAGGGCAGGGATGTCAGAACGAACCTTTGCACCATCAGCGTAAACCGCAACAGCAGGTACTTGTGTAGCAAGAGCTGCAAGGTTTGCGCTATTATTTGCTTCGTTTTCGAGGTTAATTTTAGCGCGGAATTCATACTTCGCACCGATGTTCAATTTACCTATTTTCAAGTTCGCACCAATGATGGGTTGGAAACCAAACGCATCCTGCTTGCAATCAAGTTTGTAGTCTGAAATCAAAGCTGCTGTAGTGCCAGCTTGTTGAGCCATTGCTGCATATTGAGCAGCTTCTGTTGTCATACCTAAACTTGCATATTGCTGAGCTGCAGCGGCTGCTTGGTCTGAGAGTGCCTTATATTCAGCTGCACCAATGCCATTAGCCTTAATATTAGTAATTGCGCCTTCATATGAACTATTAGCCATGATACCACGAACACCACCGAATACAGAGAAGTTTTCTGTTATCTTGTAAGTTGCGCCAAGTTGGAGACCGTATACATATTGTTCACCTGTAAGATTTTGCTGAAGTGAGTAAGATGTGCCACCTTGCTTGAATACGAGTCCACCGATAAGTTCTTCAAACATAGGAAGACCTTGTTCAAACTCACATTTACCACCGCCACCTGCAACTGCGAAGTTAGCAGACACTGACCACTTGTCGTTGATAACGTATGCAGCCTGAATTGAAGGAATAACGGGTGCTGTTGCTTTACCTTCGAAGAAACGGCTTGCGCTACGATTGTTTTCGTTCATCATGAACAATTGGTTCGTAGCGTTCATCTGACGCTTCTGAGCAGCAGCCTGCCAAGTTACACCGAGGTGAAAACCCTGGGGCATGAAAGCTACACCTGCGGGGTTAGTGTAAACACCTTCGATACCAATGATAGCTTGACGTGAAGGATTGCGGAGGAAAGCCGCATGTTGATTCGTGTTTGTAAGAAGACCACCTGCAAAGGCAGTTGAAGAAGCAGCAAGAGCTGCAAATGTCAATACGATTTTCTTCATTTGATTTAAGTGAATTGTTAAAAACCGTTGCAAAGGTAAATTCAATTTTGCACACCCACCAAATATTTGTGCAAATATTTCACTTAAACTATCATTTTGTTAACAAAAGCTTACATTTTGTTATGCACACTTAACATTCTTTTGTGCAATACGACTTAAGTAAGTAAAAATATGCTTATGGAGATAGATGTTGTTCACTTAACCTTTTAGTGTCTAGTGTATAGATTCAAACTCGTATGTACTATATATAAATGTGTATTTTCTGATAACGCTCTTATTTAATTCCTATATGCTTTTTGTTTTACCCTTATTGTCGGAATCTTGTAATCACCCTGTAATCGCTTCCGTATATAATGTGTAAAAATTAAGTCTGACTTACGACGAATTAACTGAGACTTAGTTTGTCGTAAGTCAGACTTAGTTTTTCCTAAAAGAAACTTAGTTCTTGCTGATTGAAGTTGCTTGATAATCAGTTGTCTATTTCACTTGTTTTATGGATTGTTTTATTAACTGATTCTTCATGCAATTGACGTTTAATGCATTTGCTTGGGTGCGTCACTGAATTATATGCGCTGTAACACCGTTTGAATGAGTGTGTTGATTGTGTTGCGATAGCTCGTGTTGGCTTCGTGAGCCACGCGGTTGGCTATGACCATGCACACGGTGAGGGCTTTGTGTCCGAGTAGGGCAGAAAGCCCTGCTATGGCGCTACTTTCCATTTCGAAGTTGGTGATGACCTGTGTGCCGCGTTTGAAAGACATGATTTTATCGTTCTGATTCGGGTCGGCAAGTGGGAGTCTAAGGCTTCGGCCTTGGGGGCCGTAGAAACCACCACAGGCAATGGTGACTCCGCGCACCATGTCGGTTTGAGCTATGCGCTCCGTGAGTTCGCCATGAGCGTGAATGACATAAGGGTGGGGGATGCATTGATTTCCCTGCCACTGCATGTGATTCATGAAATCGGCTTCAAAGTCAAGGTCGCACACTTGATTGCGTCCGCCATAGAAATTGAGAAGTCCGTCGAAGCCTATGCTCGTTTCGCTTGCGATAAACGTACCGACTGGGCAGTGAGGTTGAAGTCCTCCACAAGTACCGATTCGCACAATTTCAAGTGATTGGAGTTGTGGTTTAATGGTGCGTGTGGTGAAATCAATGTTTACAAGCGCGTCAATCTCATTCATGACAATGTCAATGTTGTCGCAACCGATGCCTGTTGAGATGACAGAGATTCTCTTGCCTTGATAGGTGCCGGTAATAGTGCGGAACTCACGATTAGCAACCTCGCATTCAATAGTGTCAAAATTGCTGGCTACGAGCTTTACGCGATCCGGGTCTCCAACGAGTATAACTTTGTTGGCTAATTGCTCGGGCTTAAGGTGAAGGTGGAATATGCTACCATCTTCATTAATAATGAGTTCGGAAGAAGGAATGATTTTCATGGTAGTAAATGACGAAGGGGAATGGTTAACGGGGATTTGCTCCTTGCTCTAATTCTCGCATTTGTTTTTCATTCTGCTTAATAGCATTAAGGGCTTGTTCCCTTTCTAATTCAAGCTGGAGAATGTTATCGCGAAGGGCGGCTGAAGGCGAAGTTGTGTATTGTTTGCGTAAGATGTCTAACAACTTCTCATGAGAATTTAGTGAAGCATATAATTTGGACAATTGGAGCGCGATTTCTTTTGCTTGGGGATTCTTGAATTCGTCAAGGCTCTTGTAGACAAGTGTATTGTTAATAATAAATGAAGTTGAGTTCTCATTGACGGTCTTAATCGTGTTTTCGTTCAACTGAGCTCTCCATGCTGAAATGCGTTCTTCTTGTCCAACTTGCGTAGATGCAATGTCGTGCAGATGAGCGGCTTGGTAGAGGGTGATGAAATTCGTTTCAGATGGGTATGAGGTATGTGAAACGTTGGGAATAAAGGTGTAGAGGCAAACTTTACCTTCGGGCATGCGTCGGTCGGTAATGAAATATCCCGTGTTAATGCTCTCGTCAATGTAATACATATAATCGTTTGCTTCAGAGTTGAAAGGCATTCCGATATTTTGAGGTTTGAGGAACGTCTTGTCTTCGCTATCGTAGCGTGTGACATAAATGTCCCAACCTCCGTAGCCATCCTCAGTTTTTGCTGCGTAATATAGGCTTACTCCGTCGGCAAGCAAGAAGGGATAGTCTTGCTCAGTTTCTTCTTGGTCAGTGATATTTAAAGGTTCGGGAGTCGACCATTGTTGCCCTGTACGAATGGTTCTGGCAAGTGATTTTACACCTTTGTTTTCATAAGAAAGGAATACGTTGTCACCTAAAGCATTAATGAAAGCAACATTACCAGAATTGCTGACTTTAAGGTTGATAACTCTTTTAAGACTTTCTGTGGTACAGATTTGTCCCATTTCATCATTCAGCTTGAGTTGTTGGATTACCTTGTCCTTAGGAAGAATAACGCTATCAACGAAAATGATGTGTTGGGTTGTTCGGATATTAGCTTCCGCTGTTCTTAAAGTGTCGGCTAAAAACTCTAAGGAATCAACATTGCATGTTGGGCGTTTAAGTTTCTTTTGTGCTGCCAACTCGGTGAGTACATAGTCAAGCGCTTTCGGATAATCTCCCGTAAGCATGGTTTTTCTAGCAACCTCAACTGGATTAACTTGTGGCTGTTTCTGCTTTTTGCGTTGTGCAAATGATTGTGGGATTATTGCACAGAAAAGTATGAAAGTGAGTAAGGTTTTTGACATGTAAGAATGCGTATTGAATCGTTTTAGTGATAAAAATGAAAACATATAAGTGGTATAGTGTTGTTTTTTGCCTTCAAAAGTACTGTTTTCTTTTATAAATGCTTACTTTTGCGTGAGAATATTTATAAAACCACGTTGATTATGCAGTTAATTCGCCCCATACTTCTCGTTCTATTAGCATTTTTTGCTTCATCAGCTGTAGCGCAAAACGCTATTCGTACAGTTCATGAAGCAAAGAAAGGTGAAACATTAAATAGTCTTTCAGAGTATTACAGTGTTACCGTAGAAGCCTTGCTTTCTGTTAACCCCGAAATGTCTTCTAATCCCAAAAAGAAGATTAAACGCGGTTATTTAGTCAATATCCCTGAGCGTAATGGAGGATATTATCCGGCAGCTTCACAGGACACGTTCTGTTTGGCTGTTGTTCTTCCGTTATCTGCATCAGGAAAGGAAGGAGAGCGCTGCTTGGAATACTACCGCGGTTTACTCATGGCTGTAGATAAGGTGCGCCAGGATGGTCGTTCTGTAAAAGTTGTGGCCATTGATGAACCTGGAGTGAAAAAGGGAATTACTGAAGTTGTTTCAAAACTCAATGATCTCAATCCTGATGCAATAGTAGGACCATTGTATCCTTCCCATTTTCAACCTATTTCTGCGGTTTCTCAATCAAAGAACATTAAAACAATAGTTCCTTTCTCCTCAAAAGTGAAGGAAGTAGAAACAAATCCTAATTTACATTTGCTGAATACGCCTTTGTCTGTAGTTCAGGAAGTAAGTTATAATTTGTTATCTTCAAAGTTTCGTGGCAGACGATGTGTGATAATTCGCACAAATGATGCTTCGGATGCTGATGTCGTGAATTATTGGATGGATAGATTGTGGAAACAGAATTATGAAGTGCATACTTTGTCGCAAGGCTTTAGTCGTCAAGATTTAACGTCTGCATTAAGTATTTCTAAACCTAATGTAATTATCCTTGATGGTAGCAATAAGGATAATGTGTTGGCAATCTTGAATAAAATCCATGAATATACTAATGGTGGTAAGAACAATAGAATATCTGTAGTTGGTCATAATACTTGGCAAATGTTCTCAATGGAGTACGATGAGTTGTTCTGTTCGCTAGATACTTATGTGTTGGCACAAGATTATTACAACGCTCATAACAAGCAAGTAATTGATTTTGAAGAGGAATATTTTGAGTGGTTTAAAACGTATCCTTTGATGTTGCATCCAAGAATGGGTGAGTTAGGCTATGACACAGGACTTTATCTTTTTACTGCAAGTGAAGGTGATTCTCAAGTAGATCATAAAGGAAAACGCATTGATTATTTGCAGTCAAATTTAAAGTTTAAGAAATTGGTGAATGGTGGTTATGTTAATTCAAGCGTAATTTTCCTTCATTTCAATTCAAGTAGTACACCCGATATCGTGGAATAATGAAAGCTAAAAGAATTCTGTTGGCGTTTGTAATGTCGCTAACTACCTGTGGGACATACGCACAGATAGGTGAATATCGTAATGATATATCTTTTGGGGTGAGTGTAGGCGCTTCTATGAATAAAGTTGGCTTTGATCCAATTGTGACGCAGAAATATCATGTAGCCCCTACATTAGGTTTGACCTTTCGCTATACAAGTGAAAAGTTTTTGACAGCTTGTTGTGCCTTACAGGTAGAGTTAAATTATACCCGTTTGGGGTGGACAGAAGATATTTTAGACAGTAACTCACGTCCTTTGCCCGATACATTTAAGCGAAACCAGGATTATCTACAGTTGCCTTTTATGGCGCGTTTGGCATGGGGTAAGGAACAACGTGGAGCGCAATTCTTTCTACTTTTAGGTCCGCAAATTGGCTATTGTATAGCAGAAAGTAAGGAATTCGGGAAACATTGGACATTGAATTCTGCTGGTTATCCCGACCGTCCTAACAATATGTATGCACAATATGAACTGCCTGTAAAAAATAAGTTTGACTATGGAATCACAGGTGGCATAGGTGTAGAATTGAATACTAATGCAGGCCATTTTCTTCTTGAAGGACGCTATTACTATGGTTTAGCTGATGTCTTTGGTAATTCTAAGAAAGACGTGTTCTCACGTTCTAATCATGGAGCCATAGTTGCGAAGTTATCGTATCTCTTTGATATTAAATAGTTAGAAATGTTCAACAGACAACGGTTAGCACGATTTGTACTTGCACATTATGCCCGTTGTCTGTTATTTGTTTCTTACTTACACTAAACATGAAACTATCAGATTTACATACAGGTCAGATAGCTGTGATTGCTAAAGTTGGCGGTCATGGTGGCTTTCGTAAGCGCATCGTTGAGATGGGATTTATCAAGGGAAAGAAAATAAAAGTTGTGCTTAATGCTCCCCTACGTGATCCTATAGAATATGAGTTGATGGGATACAAGATATCCTTGCGTAGAGAAGAAGCTGCATTAGTGGAAGTCATTAGTGAAGATGAAGTTGAACACAATGTTAGCACAGAGAATGGAGAGCATTTATCTGCATTAACGCCTACAGAGCAAGAACAATCCGAGCTTGAACAACGTATGCAGCAGATGGCTGACTTGCGAGGTAATACGATAAGAGTAGCGTTGGTAGGAAACCCGAATTGTGGTAAGACCTCTCTCTTCAATGTTGCATCAGGAAGTAAGGAACATGTAGGTAACTATGCAGGTGTTACAGTAGATGCTAAAGAGGGTAAATTTCAATTTGTTAGAGAATCTACAGGTGAACGCTATACTATAGTATTGGTAGATTTGCCCGGAAGTTATTCGCTTTCGGCTTATAGTGCTGAAGAACGTTATGTTCGCACTCAATTGATAGAACAGACACCTGACGTTGTTATAAATGTTGTTGATGCTTCTAATCTTGAACGCAATCTTTACCTCACTACGCAACTTATAGATATGAATTTGCGTATGGTGGTAGCCTTGAATATGTATGATGAAGTGCGTGCCAATGGCGACCATCTTGATTATCATCAATTGGGAATTTTGCTTGGGGCTCCAATGGTGCCTACTGTTTCTAGAAGTGGAGAAGGGATTTCAGAATTGTTTGAACAGGTAATTGATGTCTACGAGTATAAATCTTCTGTTGCACGTCATATTCATGTAAATCATGGTAGTGAATTGGAGCGTAGTATTGACCGCATCAAGGAAGTTATACAAAAGAATGGACAGATTCGACATAAGTACTCAACTCGATACTTAGCTATCAAACTGCTTGAAGGGGATAAGGAGTACAATAGATTTGTTGACACCCTTAATAACCATGACGAACTAGTATCAGCTCGTTATGAGGAGCAACAACGCATTATGCGTGAATTGTCTGTTGGTGCAGAAGAGGCTTTAATTGACGCCAAATATGGTTTTATCCAGGGAGCGCTTAAGGAAACTCATCGTTGCTCACAAGTAAAGAAGCAAGCTGAAACAGTTTCTGAACGCATTGACAGAATAGTGACTAATAAATGGTTTAGTTATCCCATCTTCCTTACATTATTATATATAATCTTTGAAGTGACATTTACGCTTGGTGAGTATCCTATGTTGTGGCTTCAATGGTTGGTAGATAATTTTGCAGCTTTTGTCTCTATGAGTATGCCCGAAGGCATATTGCGTGACATGATAGTTGACGGGGCTATAGGCGGAGTGGGGAGTGTAGTCGTATTTCTCCCCAATATACTATTGCTATACTTATTTATATCCTTATTGGAAGATACTGGATATATGGCGCGTGCGGCGTTTATAACAGATAAATTGATGCATCGCGTAGGGTTGCATGGTAAGTCACTTATTCCAATGGTTATGGGACTTGGCTGTAATGTACCCTCTGTTATGGCAACTCGAATGATTGAAAATCCTAAGAGTCGACTTATAACGATGCTTATCATTCCTTTTATGTCGTGTTCGGCTCGATTGCCTATCTACATTCTGTTGATTGGTGCATTTTTTCCAAATTCGGGGAGTGTAGTAATGCTCGCGCTTTACGCTTTAGGTATTCTTGTGGCATTGCTTTCTGCAAAGCTTTTCTCTAAATGGTTTAAAGTTGGTGAAGACCTTCCTTTTGTGATGGAGTTGCCTCCTTATCGCATTCCTATGCCGAAGTCCATTCTACGTCACACATGGGAAAAGGGACGTCAATACTTGCAAAAGATGGCTGGGCTTATACTTGCATTTTCTATAGTGATTTGGGCTTTAGGATATTTTAATATGCCAACCACTAGTAAGGATGACTGTTCATCAAAAGAATCTTCATGTTTAGAATATCTCGGACATGGTATAGAGCCTTTATTTGCACCTATGGATTTTGATTGGCAAATGTCAGTCGGTATTTTGAGTGGAGTAGGGGCAAAAGAGCTTGTGGTTAGTACGTTAGGAGTTCTTTATGCGGGTGATTATGAAGAAGATTGTGAAGAAGACCATTCGCGATTACAAACAGCACTTGTAAATAAAATAGCTCCTCAAACAGCTCTTGCCTATATGGTATTTATCTTACTTTATCTTCCATGTATTGCTACAATTGCTGCTATACGAAGTGAAAGTGGGTCTTGGAAATGGGCTGGTTTCTCCGTTGCTTACTCAACATTCCTAGCTTATATGTTGTCGTGGCTTGCATACATAATATATGGTATGTTAATGTGATGCTATAGTTAGAGTCAAATAAAAAGAAGCAATCCTTTTGAAGGGGATTGCTTCTTTTGTTGTTATATGTAAGTGAGAATCTCTCAATCAACATTTAGTATTGTTCGTTACTATTAGGGAAATCTCCCGTCTTAACATCTGAAACATAGTTCCCAATAGCGTCAAGCATAATGTTGTGGAGATCTGCATAAGTACGAAGGAACTTGGGACGGAATCCTGCGTTCTTACCGAGCATGTCATCTACTACAAGAACTTGGCCGTCTGCTTGTCCTCCCCCAATGCCGATAATAGGAACTGAAACTTGTTCAACTACTTGCTGTGTTAATGAGGAAGGAATCTTTTCAACAACTATAGCGAAACATCCTGCTTCATCAAGTAACTTGGCATCATTCAGAAGTTTATTTGCTTCAGCTTCGTCTTTTGCTCTAACTCCATAAGTGCCAAACTTATTTATGCTTTGAGGAGTTAAACCAAGGTGCCCCATAACAGGAATGCCAGCATCAAGAATCTTGCGAATTACGGGTAGAATTTCTTCGCCCCCCTCAAGTTTTACACCATCAGCTCCAGTTTCTTGCATAATGCGGATAGCGTTTCTTACACCATCTTCTGGACTCACTTGGTAAGTACCAAAGGGCATGTCGCATACAACGAATGCACGTTTCACGCCTCTAACAACGCTTTGTGCATGGTAAATAATTTGATCTAATGTAATAGGAAGCGTAGAAGAATGTCCCGCCATTACGTTGGCTGCACTATCACCAACGAGAATTATATCTATTCCAGCAGCATCAACGATTCGTGCTGTACCATAATCATAACTAGTCAGCATCGCAATCTTTTCACCTTTACGCTTCATTTCAAGCAAGCGGTTTGTGGTCACTTTGCGCATGTCTTCAACTAAATATCCTGCCATGATTTTTAATATATTTGATTAACTTTTTTGCAAAGTTAAGTTTATCTGAAAAGTTAGTAGGTTAATTTTATGAGAAAAGTGTGCAATTTGCTTGTTCTATTAAAATCTTTTCAGCAAATTTGCATAATTAAAGAAAGATTGAAAATCTAACTTTACAATTTATATAATCAACAAAAGTTATTTTTCCCATGGAAACGAATAAGGCGTCCCTCAGTGGACTTAAAAAGGAAGACTTTCAGAAAGTCGTTAACGGTAAGGAGGTTGACCTCTTTGTGCTTACCAATGCCAACGGAATGGAAGTTGCCGTAACTAATTACGGTGGTTCTTTGGTGGCTATTATGGTGCCTGATAAGAATGGTGTTTATGCTAATGTGATTCAGGGACACGACAATATTGATGATTGCATCTCTTCACCCGAACCATTCCTCTCTACACTTGTAGGCCGTTATGGTAATCGTATCTGCAAGGGTAAATTTACGCTCAATGGTAAAGAATATCACCTTGCAATCAACAACGGTCCAAACCACCTTCACGGCGGTCCAACAGGGTTCCACGCTCGCGTTTGGGATGCTGAACAAATAAGTGAACGTTGTGTAGTATTACGTTATGTTTCTGCTTATTATGAAGAAGGATTCCCTGGTGAGCTCTCTATGACTGTTATGTATACACTTACAGATGACAATGAAATTGTAATCGATTATAAGGGTACTACAAACAAGAAGACAGTTGTGAATATGACAAGCCACGGCTTCTTCTCACTTTCAGGTATTGGTAACCCCACACCTTCTGCAATGAACAACATCTGTACAATCAACGCAGATTTCTACATCCCCATTGATGAAAACTGCATTCCTACAGGTGAAATCCGTAGTGTAAAGGGTACTCCCTTTGATTTTACTGAACCTCATGTAGTAGGTGAACGCATTGATGATCCTAACGATGAGCAGATTAAGAATGGTGCTGGCTACGACCACTGCTATGTGCTCAACAAGAAGGAGCCAGGAGAACTTTCATTCGCAGCTAAGATTGTAGAACCTAATAGCGGTCGTTGGATGGAAGTGTACACCACAGAACCTGGTGTGCAGTTCTATAGTGACAACTGGGCAGATGGCTACAAGGGACAGCATGGTGCAACATTTGGCAAGCGTAGTGGCCTTTGCTTTGAAGCACAGCACTTCCCCGATAGTCCCAACCGCCCCTACTTCCCCCCTGTAACTTTGAAACCAGGCGAAGTATACACTCAAAAGACTATCTATAAGTTTGGTGTAGAGTAATTTACGCCCCTTAACATTGCAGTGAGAATGCCTTGAAAATTCTTGCCGCAATGTTAAGTGTATATTAGTAAATTAAAGAAAATCCATTTAATAACTTTATTAATTAAAACTTAAAAACAAATGAGTAATCAAACAAAACAGTGGGGAGCCATCATCGTGATGATTGCGCTCTTCGCAATGATTGCCTTCGTGACAAACCTTTGTACACCTATGGCAACCATCATCAAGAGTCAGGGTGAAATCTCTAATGTGCTTGCCCAGATTGGTAACTATGGTAACTTTGTTGCATACCTCATCATGGGTATTCCCGCAGGTATGCTTATCGCAAAGTTTGGTTACAAGAAGACTGCTCTTATCGGTCTCGTAGTTGGTGCTGTAGGTATTCTTATCCAGTGGTTCAGCGGTCAGCTCAATGCACAGGAAAACTTGGGTCTTGTATTTGCAATCTACCTCGTAGGTGCATTCATTGCAGGTCTTTGCATGTGTATCCTCAACTGCGTAGTTAACCCCATGCTTAACCTCCTCGGTGGTGGTGGTAACACAGGTAACCAGTTGATTCAGATTGGTGGTGTGTTCAATTCTTCTGCTGCTGTAGCATGTTACATCCTCATGGGTGCGCTCATTGCTGACGCAACAAAGGCTAAGATTGCAGACGCTACTCCTGCGCTTATGATTGCACTTGCTATCTTCGTAATTGCATTCATCGTAATTCTCTTCACTAAGATTGAAGAACCCGAACAAGCTCCCGTTCGTGTTGACCTTATTAAGGGGGCAATGAGCCACAAGCACTTCGCTCTTGGTACACTCGCAATCTTCCTTTACATGGGTATTGAAGTAGGTGTTCCTAACTTCGTTCAGCAGTACCTTATCGCAGATGGTATTCCTGCAGGTACAGTAGGTATGCTCGTTGCTGTATATTGGTTTATGATGCTTATCGGTCGTTTGGTTGGTGCTTCTGTAGGTAGCAAGATTAGTGCTCGTACTATGATTGTAACAGTTTCTACAATTACTATCGCACTTACTCTCTTCGGTATGTTCGCTCCCACAGATATTATCGTTGACTTCCCTGGTGTTAACTGGGCCACTCTCGAAATGATTTGGCAGCCTGTACCCGTAGGTATCTTCGCATTCCTCCTCATCGGTCTTTGCACATCTGTGATGTGGGGTGCTATCTTTAACATGGCTGTAGAAGGTCTTGGTAAGTACACAGCTATTGCTTCTGGTATCTTCATGACAATGGTATTCGGTTGTGCAGTTATGATGTTCATCCAGGCTTCTGTTGCTGACGCTACTGACTACATCACTAGCTTCTGGGTAGTTGTAGGTTGCGCTGCATACCTCCTTTACTACGCGCTCATCGGTAGCCGTGTAACAAAGCGTTCTGAATAATTTGAAATAAAATCGGATGTGTGAGTAGCATCTTGTTGCTCACCATCCATTTCGTTAAACTTATATAAATCAACAATAACATGAAACTTACAATCGACGATGTTCGCAGTCGCTTCATTAAGCACTTCGACGGCACAACTGGTTCTGTTTACGCTTCACCTGGTCGTATCAACCTCATTGGTGAACACACTGACTATAACAACGGCTTCGTATTCCCCGGTGCAGTAGAGCAGGGTATGATTGCTGAAATTAAGCCTAACGGCACACGCAACGTACACGCTTACTCAATTGACCTTAAGGACTACGTAGAATTCAACCTTGACGACGAAGCAGGTCCTAAGGCAACTTGGGCACGCTACATCTACGGTGTTTGCCGTGAAATGATGGCACTCGGTGTTCCCGTTGAAGGTTTCAACACAGCATTTGCTGGTGATGTACCCCTCGGTGCAGGTATGTCTTCATCTGCAGCCCTTGAAAGCACATACGCTTTCGCTCTCAACGATCTTTGGGGCGACAACAAGATTGAAAAGATGGAACTTGCTCGCGTAGGTCAGCGCACAGAACACAAGTACGTAGGTTGCAACTGCGGTATCATGGACCAGTTTGCTTCTGTACATGGTAAGAAGGGTAGCCTCATGCGTCTCGACTGCCGTAGCGGCGAATTCGAATACTTCCCCTGGAATCCTAAGGGTTATCAGCTCGTTCTCGTTAACAGCTGTGTGAAGCACGAACTCGCTGGTTCTCCCTACAACGAACGTCGCCTCCAGTGCGAACACGTTGCTGAAATTATCGCTAAGAAGCACCCCGAAGTAACTTCACTCCGCGATGCTAACTACGATATGCTCGAAGAAGTAAAGGCAGAAATCACAGCTGACGAATACAAGCGCGCTCGCTACGTTATCGGTGAAGTTGTTCGCGTACTCACAGTATGTGACGCTCTTCAGAAGGACGACTACGAAACAGTAGGTCAGATGATGTACGAAACTCACTACGGTCTTTCTAAGGAATACGAAGTAAGCTGTGAAGAACTCGACTTCCTCAACGAAATCGCTAAGGAAGAAGGCGTAACAGGTTCACGCATCATGGGCGGTGGCTTTGGTGGTTGCACAATCAACCTCATCGCAGACGAACTCGTTGACAACTTCAAGAAGGTTGTTGTTGAAAAGTTCGAAGCTAAGTATGGCAAGAAGCCCATCGTTATCGATGTAGTTATCGGCGACGGTTCACGCAAGCTCTGCTAATATTAATTTCGCATAATATAGGTCCACTCTTACGGGTGGACCTTTTATTTTAGCAATGTTATAAGAGTATACATCGATGTTATTTTCGGTTATTATTCGCTAAGTCTCCTCTTTGACCGTATCATTGCCAATTTTTTATTCTAAAATCATCCAACAAAAGGTTTACAAGGGGTTTACAAAGCACTTAATCAGGGGTAATTCTGTTTCTGAATGTACATTTTAGAGATCCTTGGATTTTATTAGTTATATTCTATAATACAATAGTTAATATACAGTTAGGAGTTTATATATAGATAGTATATAGTTATTTATTAATATATATAAATAATATATAGGTGTATTTAGTTATTTATTTTATATTTAAAATAAGGATAGTTACCTTTTTAGATATATCTATATGATTTAATAACTAGTTATAAATAAGTTAATAATAAAGAAGTTGCCCTATAACCTCTTCAGGCGCAGAAGAAATAAAACTGCATTATTTTTAATGCCTTACCCCCCCTGCTTAAGTGCTTTGTAAACCCCTTGTCAACCTTTTAGGTAATTATACAGTAGGTGCACTCCTATATTCTTAATTCCTCAATCCCCCTGTTTAAGTTCTATGTAAACCCCTTGTCAACCTTTTTAGGACTTGAATGGCTAAAACTAACTCACAAATATTTCGCACCAAGTCATTATCTTTTTTATTTAACTAACTTATATTTTTGGCAACCTTGTGAGCCTTCAAATAAAAAAGAGTAAAGAAAACACGCCATGATGTGTATGCTTCATGACGTGTTTTATCTTTACTCTTAATTTTACTTCTCGTTGATGAGCAATTTGTATTGTCCTTTTCCTTTGCTATATTTGCCGTATTCAATGCATCTTTTAGGGCAAATGTGGTAGCATGCTAGGCAGTTTGCACAATCCTTTCCCCATTGTGGACGCTTGTTTACGAGCGTAATATTGTTCATGGGGCAGATGTTTTTGCAACGTCCGCATCCGATGCATTTCTCCGTAGTGCGGAAAAGGCGCACACCAGCGAAAAAGCGGTAGAAGAGTGGGCGAAGTATAAAGCTCTTGCTCCATGGGAAAGGTCCTGGTTTTACTTCATCTGTATGTGTTTCTGTAAGAATCAATTCTGCAATGTGTGGGAGTTTTTTGATTGATTCCTCAATTTTCCTTTGTTCCACCTCTCCTGAGTTAACATCAAATCCAGGTAAGCCGATGTAAGAGTCGGGCATAATGAGCGAAAAAGCCGCAGAAAGGGTGAGACCGTTCTTTTGCAAAATTTCAGCCACAATACGATGTGTCTTTCCTATATCATCCCCACAAGTACATACCATATAAATGTAGGGATTCGTGTGGCTGACGAGCTGAGACAATCTTGTTCGTAGAAAATCCTCCATCACAATAGGTGCACTCCAAGCGTGTACAGGAAATACAATGCCAATGCGCTTATCATCAGTAGGAATTAGTTCGTTTGAGGTAATGGGGTGATAAGTGTCGTTTGTTAGTGTTGCAAGATGTTTGGCTATATAACGACTATTGCCCGTTCCTGAAAAATAGAAAATCATACGAGGTGGGAAGTGTGGAAGGTGAAACAATCCTCAAAAACTTTTTCATATCCCATCACGGGGTTCTTGAATATCCCAAAGACGGTACTTCCGCTTCCGCTCATTGCCGCATAAAGAGCTCCCATGTCATAGAGCGTTTGCTTGATTGCTGCAATGCGGGGATGAGAAACGAACACACTTCGTTCAAAGTCATTCATCACAGTTGAGCGCCAAGTTTCAATAGGTGCTTGTAGTGCGGAGAGTAAATCGTGCTCAGGAAGTTGAGGAACTACTCCTGCATAAGCCTCCTTTGTAGAAACAAAATCATCGGGCTTCACAAGGAGCAGATGGTATCCTTTGAGCGAAAGTGATATAGGCGTAAGTTGGTCGCCAATTCCTGTGGCATAAGCAGGTTGCTCACGGATGAAGAAGGCGCAGTCAGCACCATAAGGAGCTATGCGACGTTCCATTTCGTCAGCGCTAAAACCTAATGCAAATTCCTCATTGAGCATTTTAATCATATAAGCCGCATCGCTACTTCCCCCTCCAAGACCGGCGCCCGTAGGAATGCGTTTGTAGAGGTGAATATCAATAGACGGAAGGTCGAATTCCTTCTTCAAGTCATTGTATACGCGTACGATAAGATTACTTTCGGGATTGCCTTCAATCTTATTGCCCGAGAGGAGCAGGCGGTAAGGTGCGTCCTTCTCATTAAGGCGCTTGATTTCAAGGTTATCGTGCAAGGGGATGGGGTAAAACACAGTGGCAAGGTTGTGATAACCATCCTCGCGCTTGCGCAGCACATTAAGACCGATGTTTATCTTACAGTTGGGGAAGTAAAGCATAGGAAGAGGAGGATGTTTTATAGTTTAATTTCTAAAATATAGGAATATAATTGCAAATTTATATGAAATCTCTGGAATAACCGAGAAAAATGAGAGAAGGTTGTGAGTAAATTGGGTTTGACGAAATAAGAAACACTTATGGAAACTATAGGTTGTGCAAATATGGGAACAAAATAGATATATTAAACTGTAAATCATGATAAAGTCAGTTATGAATAATTGTTACTTCGTAGTTTTTTTTTACCTTTGCGTTACAATAAAAATATCAAGAATATGGCTAAAAAGAATCAGTCAAAAAGATTAACAGAACAACATAAAGAATCTCAAGGGGTGGTTGGAATATTTGGTAAAGAAGCCAAATTGCATGATATGACAGTTGGAAAAATTTCTCATTTTGTTATGAAACAACTTGAGAAAGAATTTCCAAAATTGTCGTTTAGATACAGAATAAGTATAAAAAAAGAAGAAATTAACGAAGCGTTAAGGAAAATAGATTCTGAATTAGGACAAACTCTTTTTGTGGAAAATTCTAGCATTATTCCTGACGGAGGTATAATAGAAGTTAAAGACGATGCAGGAGAATGGAGAGTTGTATTAGTGTCTGAAGCTAAGCATCAGGGGAAAGATATTGAAAACATTAAGAATGGAATCCTTGTAGGTAAAAACAATGACCAAGATTTGATGGCTGCGGGCAATGCTATAGAAAGGTCGCATAAAAATATATCAGAAATCGCTAATTTTATGTTGTCTGAATCTCATTTTCCATATATTTTATTTTTAGAGGGTTCAAATTTCTTAACCGAAACAATTTCAATAACAAGACCTGATGGAAGAGTAGTGACATTGGAATATAATTCAGGAATGCTTAATAGGTTAGACAGATTAACTTCTGCTAATTATGGAATGCCAATTAATTCCAACTTGTGTAAGAATAAGTTTGTTAAGCATAAGGACAAGACTATAATGCTTCAGGCAACATCCATATATACACAAGGAAGTGGAGAAAAATGGAATGTCAAAGAAATGTTTGATATAATGCTTGAAGTATCTAAAACATCTCTTCAGATATTAGGAAGTGATTTATTTAATCAGTTAACTCAAAATGGCGATTAGTATGGGGAGAAATGCGACAAATGAATTGTTACAAAAAGCCAAAAAGTCAAAATGTGATGAGTTTTACACACAACTTTCTGATATAGAAAGAGAGTTGCAGTATTATAAAGAACATTTCAATGGAAAAGTTGTCTATTGTAATTGCGATGATCCGCAAACAAGTAATTTCTTTAAATACTTCTATCTGAATTTCAAGGAACTGAAGTTGAAAAAACTAATTGCATCATGTTATAAAGAACAAGTAATCGACTTGTTTACTACGGAAACAAATAGTAATGGTTTTTTCTATGAGTACACAGGAGATAATGGAGAAAAACCAACATCATCAAATATTGTATATTTTCGTGGTGATGGCGATTTTCGTAGTCAAGAAAGTATCCGTTTGTTGCAACAATCTGATATTGTTGTAACAAATCCTCCCTTTTCTTTGTTTAGAGAGTATGTGGCGCAATTAATTAAATATGATAAAAAATTTTTGATTATAGGAAATATTAATGCGATAACATATAAAGAAATTTTCAAATTAATAAAGGAAAACAAAGCCTGGTTGGGAATAAATCTTGGTAGAGGTATTTCTGGATTTATTGTTCCTGAGCATTATGATCTATATGGAACAGAAGTTAGAATCGATGACTTGGGAAATAGAATTGTTTCACCCAACAATTGTTTATGGTTGACTAATTTAGAAACGTTCCAACGACATGAAAACATTCTGCTCACAAAAAAATATATTGGTCATGAAAGTGAATATCCAAAATATGATAATTGCAATGGTATAAATGTGAATAAGACACAAGATATTCCTTCGGATTATGCAGGATTGATGGGGGTACCCATAACTTTCTTGCATAAATTTAATCCCAACCAATTTGAAATCATTAAATTCAGGAAAGGTGATGATGATAAGGATTTATCAATCAATGGGAAATGTCCATATTTTAGAATACTCATTAAAAACAAGCAAATACGTGCAATATAACACCAACTTCATTTGAAAAAACAAGAATGGCTAAGAAAGTAGAGAGCAATGTCGAACATTCATTTTCTTTATTCAATAGTATTGGTGGTATTATTGGAACCATCATTACTGTTGGAACCTTAACTTTTGGTATAGGTTGGACTATTGGTAGTTGGCATACATCAAATGAATATGAGAACAAAATCCATGACTTGAAATTTGAGAAATTACAGATGGATTTAGAATTTCAAAAGAAACTTCAAGAGGAAAAAGAGAAGTGGTCTAATGAGCAGAGACAAAAAATTTCCTTACAAGAAGTGAGTTTGTTCATTCAGAATTTAAACGATTATCAAAAGAGCAGAAAATGAAAAAAGCAACTTCAATATATTCGATTACGATTAGCTTCTTAATGCTTCTGTTACTAGTAATGTGCATTATAGAACATAGAGATAATGTACATCTCAAATATGAAATAGCGAGAAGAGATGAATTATTAACCTCTGCATTAAATCAAGATTCGGTTTGGTTAAATAAACAAGATAGTATTATCCAATTCGTTGAAAAGAATATATTTTTTTATGCAGGAAATGAAAAGATGACTGGAGATGAGTTTATAAAATATGTAAATAGCTTATATGACAGGAATCGAGTCCTGCAGGATTCATTGGATTATTATAAACAATATTATAATATGACCCAATCTGCATTTAATCCGCTTTTCTCGGCAAAAGAGGATTCAGCTTCTCAGCAAATCATATATACTTTGGAATATTCAAAGTTAGATAATACATCATTTAATGCCCAGTATTTTAAAGACTGTTTGCGAGATAGCGAACGCTTAAAAATATTATTAAATCATTATGCTATAAAGATAAAGGAAGTTAAAGATGGATTTATTTTTGAATCCCCAAAAATAGATTCTGCTTTAATATTATTACCGTATTTTAGGAGTAGATTAGAATATCTACCTGATAAGAGATGTTGGGTTGTTCAACATTGATATTATTATCTTCCCTCCTTGCAATGCAGGGAGGGTATTTAGTTTTGTTTGTCTTTGAAAAAAATAGTTTCATCCCCAACTATTTCCTCAAACACGGTTGATTTTCACAAATTCTTTAGTATTGGATAACTAGCAGAAATTTTTCGGAATTACATAAAATTACATATAGGTGACATAAAATAGGAGTAAAAATAGGGTATCTCAAAAATAAATGCTAATTTTGCGTCCGCAAATATTATAAATCTTTCATAAAACACAAACTAAAATGAATATTACTTTTGAGAAGACTGGTAATGTAACAGGTGTGCTTACGCTCAATATTGAAAAGGCTGACTATGAAGGCAACGTAAAGAAAGGTCTTCAGGCAGCTCAGAAGAAGGTTCAGATGCCCGGTTTCCGTCCTGGCCACGTTCCAGCTGGTATGGTGAAGAAGATGTACGGCACTCAGATTAAAGCTGAAGAAGTTCAGAAGCTCATCAGCGAAAAGCTCTACGCTTACATCCAGGAAAATAACCTCGACGTTCTCGGTGAACCCATCGCTCACGATGATCAGGTTGATATCGAAAAGGATGACAACTTCGTACTTCACTTTGACCTCGGTCTTTCTCCCGAAATGAATATTGAACTTTCTGCTAACGATACAGTAGATTACTACGATATCAACGTTACAGAAGAAATGGTTGATGCTCAGGTTAAGCGTATGGCTCAGCAGGCTGGTCATCCCGAAAATGTTCAGTCTTATGAAGAACGCGACATTCTCCGTGGTATCCTCGCTCAGCTCGACGAAAATGGTCAGCCCGTTGAAGGTGGTATCGTTGTTGAAAACGCAAGCCTCATGCCCACTTACTTCAAGAACGAAGAACAGAAGGCACTCTTCAATGGTGCAAAGGTTAACGATATCCTCGTAATCAACCCCTCTAAGGCTTACGAAGGCAACGAAGCAGAAGTTTCTTCTCTCTTGAAGGTAAAGAAGGAAGAAGTTGCTCAGTACACTGGTAACTTTAGCTTCCAGGTAAACGAAATCAGCCGTTTCGTTCCCGCTGAAATCAACCAGGAATTCTTCAACGCTGTATTCGGTGAAGGCGCTGTAGAAGGTGAAGAAGCTTTCCGTGCTAAGGTTAAGGAAGGTATCCAGGCTCAGCACGTTCTTGATTCTGACTACAAGTTCCTCCTCGACCTCCGTGCATACTGCGAAGCGAAGGTTGGTGAAGTTGAATTCCCCAACGAAGTCCTCAAGAAGGTAATGCTCAACAACAATAAGGAAAAGGGCGAAGCTTATGTAGAAGAACACTTCGAAGCTTCTATCAACGAACTCAAGTGGCACCTTATCAAGGAAAAGCTCGTTAAGGCTAACGAAATCAAGCTCGAACAAGCTGACGTTAAGGCTGCAGCTGTTGAAGCAGCACGCATGCAATTCGCTCAGTACGGTATGAACAACGTACCCGCTGAATACCTCGAAAATTACGCAGAAGAAATGCTTAAGAACAAGCAGCAGGCTCAGCAGCTCATCGAACGTAGCATCGAAACGAAGCTCGTAGCAGCGTTGAAGAACGTGCTCAACTTGAACCACAAGGCTGTTTCAGCTGAAGAGTTCGGTAAGTTGTTTGAAAACTAATATCTAACAAATAAGTGAGGAGTTGGGAGTACAGGAGTTAACACACGACAATTACGTAACGCCTGACTGCCAACTCCTTTCTTTTTATACAATCATAACTATGAATGACTTTTACAAATTCGCTACCAAGCACGTAGGTATCAACTCAATGGTGCTTGACGATGTAATGAAGGTGCAGAATCAGTACCTCAACCCTTATATCCTTGAGGAACGTCAATTGAACGTTACTCAGATGGACGTATTCTCTCGCTTGATGATGGATCGCATTATTTTCCTTGGCACTCCCATTGATGATTACACTGCTAATACGCTTCAAGCACAGCTCCTTTATCTTGACTCTTGCGACCCTGGTAAGGACATTTCTATTTACATCAACTCTCCTGGTGGTTCTGTATATGCAGGTTTAGGCATCTATGACACGATGCAGTTTATCTCTTCTGACGTTGCAACGATTTGTACAGGTATGGCGGCTTCAATGGCAGCTGTGCTCCTCGTTAGCGGTCAGGAAGGCAAGCGTTCTGCTTTGACTCACTCACGTGTGATGATTCACCAACCACTTGGTGGTGCGCAGGGACAAGCAAGTGATATTGAAATCACTGCTCGTGAGATTATGAAGTTGAAGAAAGAACTTTACACAATCATTGCAAACCACTCTCACACCGACTTCGATAAGGTATGGCAGGATTCTGATCGTGACTATTGGATGACAGCTGCCGAAGCTAAGGAGTATGGCATGATTGACAAAGTTTTGCTCAAAAAGTAAAAATTCCCACTTATGAAGAAACAAACGCGACAATGCGCCTTTTGTGGTCGTCCAGAGTCGGAAGTGGGATTGCTCATCCAGGGCCTTCATGCATCCATCTGTAACGATTGCGTACGCATGGCTACTGAAATCCTCGATGGTGTACCCGTAGGTGGAAGTGCGCGAGCAAAGGGTACAGCAAAGGAGCTAAAGAAACTCCCTAAGCCAACTGAAATTAAAGCCTATCTTGACCAATATATCATCGGTCAGGATGATGCGAAGCGCTATCTTGCGGTGTCGGTTTATAATCACTACAAGCGCATTAACCAAAATACAACCGATGATGGTGTAGAAATTGAGAAGTCAAACATTATCATGGTGGGCTCAACAGGTACGGGTAAAACTCTCCTTGCGCGTACTATTGCCAAGCTTCTTGATGTGCCCTTTACGATTGTTGATGCAACCGTATTCACAGAAGCTGGTTACGTAGGTGAAGACGTTGAAAGTATCCTGTCGCGCCTTCTTCAAGTGGCCGACTACAATGTTGCAGAAGCTGAACGAGGTATTATCTTTATTGATGAAATCGACAAGATTGCGCGTAAGAGCGACAATCCCAGTATCACGCGTGACGTTAGTGGCGAAGGCGTACAGCAAGCGATGCTCAAGCTCCTCGAAGGCTCCATAGTGAATGTACCCCCCAAGGGTGGACGTAAGCACCCTGACCAGGATTATGTGAAGGTGGATACCCGCAACATCCTCTTCATTTGTGGCGGTGCCTTCGATGGTATTGAGAAGAAGATTGCGCAGCGCATGAACACACATACTGTAGGTTTTGACTCTGTCCAGAACGTGCGTAAACTTGACCCCTCTAACCTCATGCAATACATTCGTCCTCAGGACTTGAAGAGTTTCGGCCTTATTCCCGAAGTAATTGGTCGTCTTCCGGTGCTGACTTACCTTAATCCTTTGGATAAGGA
Source organism: Alloprevotella sp. (assembly GCA_045657925.1). GTDB lineage: Bacteria > Bacteroidota > Bacteroidia > Bacteroidales > Bacteroidaceae > Alloprevotella. The sequence goes on from JAZOUA010000008.1 coordinate 31,108, forward strand.
AGCCCTTCGCAATATCCTTACAGAGCCTAAGAACTCGATTGTGAAGCAATACGACAAACTCTTTGAAATGGACGGTGTGAAGCTCGAGATTCAACCAGAAGTCTACGACTACGTTGTTGAAAAGGCGCTTGAATACAAACTTGGTGCGCGAGGTTTGCGCTCTATTTTTGAAAGTATCATGATTGATGCAATGTATGATGCACCTTCAAGCAAGAAGAAGACGTATGAAATCACCTTAGAGTTTGCGAAGCAACAGGTGGAAAAGAACCTTAGATAAATTCGTAAGGGTGAATATAGACAAAAGGCGATTGTGCAGAAGTACAATCGCCTTATTTGTTGGCTCCTCCCGTTTGAGGGCACTACGAATCTTTAAACTAATTGTGAGTTACGAAGTCTCACTTAATTTAAATTATAAGTGAGTTAGTTTTTCGTAAGTCTCACTTAATTTTCAGTAAGTCCCAATTAGTTTTACAGTTTCATTATTCGCTCAATGATTATGGTTAAAACAAATGAGTTTGCCCACCGTATAAGGGGCAAACTCATTTATTCTAATTACGCAAGTTATATTCAGGGTCCTTAGTTGCTGCTCTTAAATTTGCAATACGAACGAAAGCTACATCTTTATACTTATCATTTAAAAGATTTGAATCGTGATCCTTTAAGTTGGTAATTGTTACAATATCACCTTCCATACCGCACGCTAATTTATTAAGTTCTTCACATGAGATACGTTCTGTTTGTATGAGACCTTCATTTTTGTCTAAAAGTTGGAACTCAATTTTGGGAAGTTCTGTATATTTTTTACGATGTTTGAGTTCGTAAAAATCTTTGTCAAAACGATCGTATTCGGGGTCAAATACAATACCTTCAGGTAATTCTTTAAGAATCTTAATTCTCATAGACACATTTACGGTGTAACCACTTCCTTCGGGGCATGTATAACTTACATTATCAATAACTTCTGTGCTAACTGCTTCAAAGCAATCTCTGATGTTAACGTTTTGGAAACCTTCTTTTGAGAATCTGGTATAAGTAATAGCAGGGTTGGCAAGTTGAATATCTTGTTGTTCTTCTTCTACAGCAACTTCCTCAACAGCGCTAACAATTTTAACTTCATTGGTTTCGTTATTATTGTTACCTCCTCCGCATGAAGTTAGAAAACATAATGACGAGATGATTGCAATGTTAAAAACTTTTTTCATTTTGTTTTGTATTTTAAAAATCCCTACTCATTTTATGGCTTTTCGGGTTACTCCAATGTATTTTTTAGAAATTACAAACGAAATCTTTTGCGTACACTACGTTGTTTAATCGTTATAGATAATCCACTTTACAAGTTTACCTTGTGCATCGAAGTAGAAATGGCCGTAATCTTTCTTTGTAGCAGAAGCAGTTCCGTCCCAATTGTCACGCAAATTTGCAATTTTGCACGCATGAACAGTGAGGTTGCCTTCTTTGTGTGACTCCTTGAGTTCTGCATTCATTGAACCTAAACTAGAGATTGCAGATTTGAGTTCAGTCACAGTCATGCCTTTGTATATATCTGAAACAAGTCCACTCTTGCTGAGAAGGTTAACCATGGTAACCAATTTTCCGTCTGTCTTCACATTCATATATGCAAGCAATTGCTTTCCTGTTCTTCCGTCAGCCAAGAGATACACTTCGGTGTCACCTGATACTTGTTTCATCATACGATAGCGAGAACCTGACCAAGACATGTGAAGCTTCATATTATCAGCTGCAATAAGGTGTTCGTACAAATAGAAAGTCTGTCCTTTGCTACCAAAGTCCATTACTTCCAAAGTTACTCTTGCTTCTTGTGGAGTACAGCTTAGGTAGTCTCTTTGGTTGGGCGTTTTGAGCCCCACCTTGAAAGACTTGTCGCTGTCTAATTTGAGATTGCCAGTTACCCATTGCTGTGCGCTCATTGTGATGCAGGCAAACATAGCCAACATCATTAAAATGGTTTTCTTCATAATTATTTCTTTGTGAGGTTCAGAATAATTGAATTTCATTGACAATAAGTTTGAACCTCTTTTTAACCATTGCCAATGCGGTTTAATTAGTAAAAGTTTTATTGTAAAACAACACTATTTTTAGCAAATATGTCAGTCTCTTAAATTTTGTTACAAAGGAAAGCATTATTTAGTTTTTCGAATTAGTCCATTTTGTTCCTTATTTCTTATGATGTATTATTTTGTATTTGAATCGTATGATTTGCATCGTCAATTTTAACTATCTTCGCATGAAAATTAAAATATCCTCAGATTAACGATAAACGAAATGAATAACGAGACAAAGGCACAAGAATTCTTTTTAGAGCGACTGAAGCAATATGTTGAAAATATTGCTGGATTCAAAATGCACACTCCTCGTGATTTTGATTTCTTGTCAGGAGCTATATTTAACGAAACCAGAAATCATCTCTCGTCAACAACCCTCAAACGCTTGTGGGGATATCAGAAGGAAAAGGAAGTTCAAACCTCTCGATTGAGCACTTTAAATATTCTGTCAATTTATATAGGCTATCCTGATTGGGAAACCTTTTGCAAATTTCAACTGAGTGATGGTGACGTTGATAGTGAGTTCTTGAAGAACAACTGCCTTAAGACGAGCACCTTGCAAAAGGGGGATAAGTTGAAATTGATGTGGAATCCCAATCGATGTGTTACGTTGCAGTATATAGGACTTTGCATGTTTAAGGTGTTGGAAAGTAGAAACAGTAAATTGTCTGTGAATGATACGTTTATCTGTGAGCGTGTCGTTGAAAATCAACCCTTAATACTCTCAAATCTTATCCATGAGGGTGGCGACCCTGTTAATTATATATGTGGTAAGAGGGGTGGGGTGAAGTATTTAATTATAGCAGGAGTGTAAATGGATAGTGTGAATGTTTCAGATTTCTTAGGTGATAACGAATGGTTTGAGGATATAGAGCAGTTGGACAGATGCGGCGCAACTTCCCTTGCTTATAAAGTGCGCATACACAACCAACTTCTCTTCATGAAGAAGTTGCGCCCTGAGTTCAGCAAAGATGAGTCATACCGCTTGCTTTTCTACAAAGAGTTCAATACGGGTAAGACGATTAAGAGTCCTTACGTAGTTGAATATGTGGAGATAAATGATGATGAAGATGGTGTGTATATCCTAATGGAATATGTCAGTGGGAGTACGCTGAAGCAGAAGATTGAGCACGAACCTGAATATTTCTTGCAAGAAGACAATGTTTGGAAATTGCTCTTGCATTTGTGTGAGGCAGTTAGGGCGCTTCATCAGAAAAATGTGCTTCATTTGGACATCTCTCCCGATAACCTCATGTTGTCACAAACGAATGGCGGCCTCAAACTCTTGGACTTAGGATTTTGTTTGAGTAATTTTGATGATACCACCCCTGGATTTAAATCTGGTTTCTGTGCTCCTGAAATCAATCTGAGAGATGCAAAGGAAGTGGATGCACGCACGGACATCTATTCGGTAGGTGTCATTCTGAAATACATACAGGAGAAAAGGGGGAAGCTGTTTCGAGGCTCCTTGTGCCGCATCATGAAACGTTGCCTCTCAAATGAGAAGGCGAAACGCTATGCTACGATTGATGCCCTTCTTGTAGACGTTCATGCAAGGGGAACTTTCAAGCGAAAGGCTATGCTTATAGGCTTGTTCTCACTCCTTTTCTTGTTTTTCCTTCCTTTACCTTTTGTTCTCAATCGTGGAGAAAAAGATGGAGAGCCGGAATTGATAACTGGCAGGTTTGAGGCGCAGGGTTTCCATTGTCGCGTAATTGACCCTGAAGCACGCACCGTAGCGATTACCTATAAAGGCGAAAACGAAGAAGAATTTATCTATGAATATGGCGATGGGGTTGTAGAAATACCCGCTACGATAACTTATCGCAATCAAACGTTTCGCGTGACGTCTATTGATAGTGGTGCGTTTGATAACCCTGAGACGATAAAGATTATTCTTCCTGATGGATTGGAAACGATTCAAAGTAAAGCCTTTTATAATTGTCGCATTACGGGGACGATTGTTATTCCAAAGTCCGTAAAACAGATAGGAAGCATGGGGTATGAAGGCAATGTTTTTATTGATAGCATTTTTGTGGATAAGGACAATCGTGTGTATGATAGTCGCAACAATTGCAATGCTATTATAGAAACAGCTACGAACACCCTGTTAACAGCTTGTCAGAATACGGTAATTCCTGCCTCCGTAACGGGTTTGGGCAATTATGCTTATATGCTTTATCAGAAGCCCAAGTTGGTGATTCCTACCAATGTAGTACGCATAGGAGACGGATGCTTCTATCAAAGTGCAATGAAAGAGATTGTTCTGCATGATCGTATCGCGAAGATAGGTTCGTGTGCCTTTCAAGGATGTGAGATATTATCAAGCATAAATTTACCCTTATATCTTAAGGTGATAGAAAATTATACGTTTCAAAGTAGTGGGTTACAGAGGGTTAATATTCCAGAAGATGTGACGACAATAGGTTTGCGTGCATTTGCAGATTGTAAGAATTTGGAGATGGTTGAGATTGGTAAAGGCGTCAAAACGATTGAAGCTTATGCGTTTGAAAAATGTGAGCGTTTGACAAAGGTTATTTCACACATTCCAGCTGAAGAATTAACTCCAACTGGGAGTGGGGCATTTAACGACATTAATGAGAAGTGCATCCTCTATGTTCCGCGAGGCGCTAAAAATGCGTATTTGAATACGATAGGATGGAACCAGTTCTCTGAAATCCGAGAGATGGATATGTAAAAATGAGAACGCAATAAATTAGGCGAGCATACATGAAGTACGCTCGCCTGTGTTTTTTTATTTCGTATGTGTGGTGGAATCGTTAGCTTAATCCAAAGCTGGAAAGAGTGCAAAGGGTCATGAGTGCGTAGATGATGCTGGCAAAAATGACGATAACTCCGATGGTGCGGTTAAGGTAGAGAATGCCTGTTTCTCCGAATCTGTCCTTCATCTTAGTGATGATGTATGTGAGGCCTAACCACCAAAGCATGGCTCCTGCGATAATGGAGAGATAACCAACTGTTTGCCCGTAAAGATTGTCGGGAATGACAAATGTGAACATGTTGAAGAGGGCGATGAAGAGGAACACAATCAATGGATTACTTATAGTGAGGCCGAAGCCTGAAATGAAGTTGTAGAAGAGTGTTCCTTTGCGCTTAATTTGTGTGCGCATACCCTTTCGGGGGTCTTGGCGGTAGGTATGGATTCCGAAAATGAGTAGCATGACACTTCCCATGAGTTTTAACCAAAAGAGCGTTTGACCTCTTTCGATAAAATCAATAACGAAAGACATACCAAAACCAGTTATGAGTGCGTAGAAGAAATCGCTGAGTGCAGCACCAGCTCCGGTAGCAATGCCGTAAATTCGGCCTTTCTTCATCGTGCGCTGAATACACAGAATTCCTACAGGACCCATGGGGGCAGATATGATAATGCCTACAATGAGCCCTTTCACCACTAATTCAAGTGTTGAACTAAATTCATGCCATATATCGGTGAGTGGAATTTCAATCATATCTGCAAATTTAGCATTTCTTTACGAATTGCTAAAGAAGTTTTGTCGAAATATGAGAAAACAACGCTTTTGAGGGACTATCTTTTGTTGTTCTTCCACACTTTCTTTCCTTGTTGAATATAGATACCTTTGGGTAACTGAGGAAAAGTCGCTATTGTGCCATTGAGGTTGTAGAGGGTGGGGGATGGGTTCTTGTTGTTGGAGATTGAGGTTATATCTGAGGGTGTGCCTCCAGTCATCGTAAATCCACCTCTCGCATCGGAATCCTCGGGAGAGTAGCTGGATAGTGTATAGGCGATATCTCCCTCAACCTCAATGCGAATGATTCCTGGGCGTACTCCTTTTGTCCCCCCTCCAAATGAAATTTCTATTGCATCAAAATTGATGTTGGGAAGCTTTACTGAGCATGAGCCATTTAGGGCAGGAATGTTTTCAGCTAATATGTATTTGAACGTCTGTCCGTAATCGTCAGAAAGGCAAATGCGCAAACGTGATGAGGAGGTAAAATAATTGTTGTTGACTCCCCAACTGATCTTGATTGTTTCACCTGCTTCATACTTTAATTTGTTTGGCGATAAAGTGGCGGTGAAGAGAGTACCTGAAATAATTTCAACCTCTGTGTTGAACGTAGTGTATTGAGAGACAAAGGGTCGTTGTTTTTGCATTGCGACGGTCATTTCATTCGCGGAAGGAAGATCGTTTGCGGAAGCGATAAAGCGATATGTTCCAGGCATTAAGGAAGGGACATCCGTGCCGTCATTGATAAAGAGAAAATCGTCGAAGGGGAATAGCGTATATTGGGGGTGGAAATCAATGATGGGAGATTCCGAAGGAGTGTAAGCACAGAAGCTTGCACCATCCTCATATTGCTGAAAGGCATAGGTGATGCGGTCGTTATCGGCATCCGTTGCGGGAATATTTATAGCAAAGCAACAACCTTGAGGAATAGTGTAGTGTGTCTTCAGCATTGTAGCGTCAATCTTGGGTACACGATTATCTGTAGCTTTTTTGCCGAATACGTAATTGCCACCATTGTTAGTGCCTACTAATGTTGTGCGTGCTTCATCAGAGTAATAGGCACTATTGAGTTGTTGCGACATTTGAAAAATGGCATGAATGCTTGCAAGAGAGAAGAAGTCGGACGGCGAACCATATCCCATTACACTTTGTCCCATTCCGGGTTCTGTTGCTGCTCCTTCGTCATGCGTGTGAACCGCACCGAAGAGGTGCCCGAGCTCGTGGGCAATGGTTATGACGTTCTTTTGCGCATAGCCACTTCCCTTGGTTGATTTGTTGTAAGCTCCTCCCAAAATGGAGACTCCGCTATTGTCAAAATCAGCAGGCTCTGAAATCCAAAGCCCAAGGTCGTAGTTTTTTTCGCCAATGATGTCATTGATATATTCCGTCCCCCATGCACAGGCATCAATCGGATATCTGTCAATTGAATTTTGTGAGGTAAGAATCATGCGGTCATCGTGGATAACCTCAATACAGATGTTCAAGGGGAGGTAAAGTTTGTTGAGAAAGTCTTCTGCCTCATTCCAAAAGTCGTAAACTTCGGTATTATCGCCTTCAAAGGATGTGTGGAAACACGTATTTGTCACAGGCAAAGCCAAACGATAGTATCTCATCACTCCGTCATGAGACAAGTAGCTTGCATTGGGTTGAGCATAACTTGCACACCATGTGACGGTTGCGAGAATAAGCGTCAATATGATTTTATGAAGAAATGCGTTTTTCATAGTGTGATACAAAGACAAAAATTTAGTGACAAGGGTAACGTCACTTTCCCTTATTGATAATGTAAATACCTCCCGCCGCTAACGCACCAGCAATGATATATTTTTCATAAAAGGGTTCGTCAAGGAAGATGCATGAGGTGAGTGCGCCCACAATGGGGATGAGGGAATTGTAAATCGCAATTTTTCCGATGGGATTGTAGTTCAGTAGGTTGTTGTAAAGGGCAAATCCAAGTGCAGAGATGCCAGTGAGCAATAGGAGGATAACGCATCCCCAAAGGGTAATGACGGGGAGTGTGCCACCATAAATAAGTCCTACGAGGATTAAGAAGAAACCTCCTAACCCCAAGCTGTAACCCGTGCCCACGAAGATGTCAATACGCTTGCTCACACCTCTTGTCATTAAACTTGCAAAGGCTGAGCAGAGTGCGTTAATAGCTATCATACCATCGCCTAATAACGTGAAATCAAAGGTGTCAACGGCATTAAGATTGAGCAAAAGAATTCCTACGAAGCCTAAGACGCACCCAAGAATCTTGCGCGTTGTGAGTTTGTCGCTCGGGAATATGGCACACGCTAATAGCACGAGGACAAAGACACTTAATGAGTTGAGAATAGCCGCACGAGCACCGTCACTATGTGAAAGTCCGATGTAGAAAAAGGCGTAGTGGAGTGTTGTGTTTAGAAGTGTGAATAGCAGGATAAATCCCCAATTGCTTTTGCCTTTAACTTGAAAATTGCGCTTTGTTGCACGTGCTATTGTAAGGATGATGACGCCCGAGAGGAAAAAACGCACGCCAGCAAAGAGCATCTTGCTTCCCGTCATGTCGGGGTGAATCTGGAATTCTTCAAATCCTATTTTTATCAAAGGGTAGGCCCATCCCCAGGCGATGGCGGCCGTGAGGGCGAATATTGTGACCCACGTAGGGCGTGCAAATATACTTTGTTGCATAGCTATTCTTCTTTTCCCCATTCAAATGTGAGCGTTCCTCCCTTTATGATATCTGCATAATTGATGTAGGGCAGGGTATAGGGTTCGCCGTTCAAAAGAATGCGTTGAATCTTGTGAGCATCTGAGGGGCGCTTAGGGCATTCAATGGTAAACGTTCCGCCTTCCACTTGAAGCGTTGCGCGCTCAAAGAAAGGTTGCGAAATCCAATAGCGAGCGCTAGCTGGTTCTACTTGATAAAGGCCTAATGAAGCAAGGATATACCATGCCGACATTTGCCCAACGTCCTCATTTCCGCAAAGGCCTTCGGGTGTGTCGTTGTAGAGCGTTGTGAGCACTTGATGCACCATTTCAGAGGTGCGTTCGGGACGTCCTAACATGGCATAGAGGTAAAGAATGTGGTGTGAGGGTTCGTTGCCATGCGCATACTGTCCAATCATACCAGAGATGTCGGGCGAGGCCTCTTCTCCTAAGGCAGAGGGTTGCAAAAAGAGGGAATCGAGCTTTGCAAGCATGCGTTCCTTTCCGCCAAAGCAAGCGGCCAAGCCCTCAACATCGTGGGGCACAAGCCATGTATATTGCCATGCATTGCCTTCGCAATAATCATCGTTGCGATGGCTGGCATGCAATGGGTCAAAGGGCTCACGGAAGTTCCCACAACTATCCTTGCCACGCATAAATCCGCTGAAGCTATCAAAGAGATGGCGGTAGGAACGACTAGAGGCTTCGTAGTGCAATGCGGCATCCTGCTTTCCCAAAGCTTTGGCTGCTTGATAGGCGGCACCATCGGCAAGGGCATATTCTAGTTCGTAAGCCACGGATTCTTTAAAGAGATCGCAAGGGATGTAACCGTATTGTCGGCGCAAGTCAAGCCCGAACTTATTCCCGGCCGTGGTGGTTTCTATGGCTTGAAATGCTCGCTCGTAATCCACCCCTTTTATTTGCTTCACGATTGCATCCGCAACTACGGGCACGGCGGGATAACCCACCATACAATTGGTTTCGCATCCCCAAAGGTGCCAAACGGGAAGTTTTCCTTGTTGTTCGCAAATCTGAAGCATAGAGTTCACTATGTGGCTCATGCGTTCGGGAGCAATGATTGAAAGTAGGGGCATCTTGGCGCGATAAGTGTCCCAAAGTGAGAAGATGGTGTAGGTGGGAGTTTCGCTCTGATGCACTTCGCCATCAGCCCCGCGATAGGCTCCATTGATGTCGCTAAAGAGTGCGGGGGCTGTCATCGTGTGGTAAAGTGCGGTGTAGAAGGTGCGTTGTTGTTCAGCAGTACCTCCTTCAATTTGAATCAATTGCAACTCTTTGTTCCACTCGTTTGTAGCTTTTTGTGCGGTTGCTTCAAAGTCCCAATCCGTAATCTCACTTTCAAGCGCTTGCTTTGCACCCTCTATGCTCACGGCTGATAATGCTACTTTGAGGAGCACACGTTCGTCCTTTTGCGTTGTGAAATGAAGGCGTGCATAGAGGCTATCGCGACCGTGATAGGTGAGCGAATCAATAGGCTTGGAACATTTGGCCGCGAAGAACACCTTTTGCTTGTTAGCCCATCCTCGTGAGTGGCGCCATCCCGTAATTGTGCTGTCCTTTTCAGCTTGGATGTGTGCCTCAGTTGTGCAATCCCAACAGCCTCCGTTCTCAAGGTCTATAACCAGGGCTGATGCTTGACTTTTGGGGTATGTGTAACGATGAATAGCTGTTCGTGCCGTTGCCGTCATTTCGGCAAAGATATTGTAGCGCTGAAGGGGCACAGCATAATAGCCAGGGCGCACTATTTCCCGACTTCGGTCGGCATACGACCACAATCCGCTTTGAGCATCGGCTTGAGTTCCTCGTGCGTAATTTACATCACCGACAACGGGCATGACCGTGATGTCAAACAGATCGCCAATACCCGTTCCACTCAAGTGAGTCTGGGAAAAGCCAATGACCGTAGAGTCGGAAGCATGATAGCCTGAACACCAATCCCACTCCTGAGGAATCGACGTAGGTCCTACCTGCACCATCCCAAAGGGTAAATTTGCCCCTACGAACACGTGGCCATGCCCCCCAGTTCCGATATGGGGGGCAACAAGGGCGGTGAGGGAGTTATTTGAGGGCTGACAACTTGTGAGTAAAAAAATGATGCCTAGAAGCGAATGAGTTTTTCTCATAACTTTTGGTGTGTCAAAAGTGATAATCTGTTTAATGTATTTCGCTTAATTTAAATTTCAAAATCCCCTTTTTGAGCAATTCTTGATGGCTGATACGCATGCCGTTCAGTGTTTTATCTCCGAGGCTTACGCTCTTCACGAAGGGCGCTTCTGAGCCCTCCTTGTCGGTGGTAATCGTAAGGTCGCCGTTGGGAGTGTGAATGATGATGCGCTTGAATTGTGGGGTGGTGAGCGTAAAGGATGGGTCGCCTGGAGTGTCGGGATAAATGCCCATCATGGAGAAGAGTGCCCAAGCAGAAAGTGTGCCTGCATCGTCATTGCCGGGAAGCCCATTTGGGGCATTGTGATAGCAACTATCAAGCAGGTGGCTCACGATTTTTTGTGTGCGCCATTCTTCGCCCTTGAAGCGACTGAATAGGTAGGGATAAGCAATGTCGGGCTCGTTGGCAGGGTCGTAATGACCACCATTAAATATAGATTGTAAGTTATTGATATAATTACGCTTGCCGCCCATTAACTTAATTAACCCTTCAACATCGTGAGTAGCGGAGAAGGTATAGGCATATGCGGAGCCTTCGTGAAATCCTGGAACGTTCTCAAAGTGCTTACCAACCGAAGCGTCAAAGCCTCCAAGGAAGGCACCGTCGTTGGTGCGCGGACGTAACACTTTTGAGTCCTTGCAATAGTAATTGCGGTAATGCTTTGAGCGCTTCATGAAAGTGGTGCTCACATCGTTCATATTCAGTACACTTGCCAATTGTGCGATGGCATAATCCGCCTGACAGAACTCTAACGTGTGAGATACGGAGTTGTCGCCCGAAAGGTCAGTGGGCAGATAATTAAGGGGGATAAAGCCACGTTCAATGTAGGGGGTGATGTCGGGGCGCAGGGGGTTGTCCTTGCTCGGAGTCGTGGCTGATTTGAGCATCGCCTCAAGGGCTGTCTCAACGTCGAAGTCCTTCAAGCCGCGTAAGTAACTATCCGCCAACACCACCGCACCAGGGTCGCCCGCCATTGTGTAGGTTTCACGTCCGAAGAGTTCCCATCGGGGCAACCATCCGCTCTCCTTATACATTCCAATGATTGAGCGAAGCATGTCCGTTTGTCGTTCCGGATAGACAAGTGTAAGGAGCTGGTGCAGATTGCGATAAGTGTCCCAAAGTGAGAAGACGCTGTAACGCACCCCCTCTGTCTTTGCCGTTGCGCGAGCGCCCATGGTGCGGTATTCGCCATTTATGTCGCTGAACGTGCTGGGGTGAATCAAGGCGTGATAGAGTGCGGTGTAGAAAATCGTGCGCTTATCCTTGCTTCCACCCTCAATTTGGATGCGCCCCAAGTCGTCATTCCATTGCTTTCGGGCTTCCGCCAGCAGTTCTGTGAAGGAGCGTTCTCCCTGCTCCTGCTCCAGATTCATGCGAGCATTCTCACACGATACGAAGGAGACGCCCATACGAACGATAATCGTGTCATTAGCCTGAAGGTCGGCAAAGGAGAAGCGGTAGCCAATGTCATCGCCCGCCAGTTCCGTGAGCGTCTTGTCATAAGTTTTATACTTGCCAGTGTTGCGCCACGCCTTTTCTACGCCCTTCATTTCCGGCTCACGCTTCCAAAATCCGCATTCCGAAGGCTTTCTTGAGATGCGCATTACGAAGTAAAGCGGGAAGACGGCATCGCGCGTGTAGCAGAAAGTGCCCAATAGCTTTTGCCCTTCAATTTCCGTATCACTTACGCGCTTCACCCATGCGCCACTCTCATTTGTGAGCCCTTCGCCGAGGTTCAGAAGGATGTGTCCCTCGCCCTTTTGAAAGGTGTAGCGTTCGCACGACGAGCGCAAGGTGGCCGTAGCTTCACACGTGATGTCGTATTTCGTCAGCTTGTTGCTATAATACCCAGGAGAGGCCTTTTCCTGGGCGTATGTTGAACCGTATTTCGTGTAGTCGGGTTCAAACTTCCCCGAAGTGGGCATCACTAAGAGCGCCGCGGCCTCTGGGCATCCCACACCGCTCAACGACACGTGAGCAAAGCCCGTGAAGTAAGCATTCGTATAATCGTATGGCGCTGACCACCAACGGCTGTCCTTGTCGTAGCGATTTAAGTCTGACCCCATCACGTTGAAGGGCACCACCGACATCATCCCGTTGGGCATTACTGCACCAGGCGAAGTTGTGCCATAGGCCGTCGTGCCAATAAAGGGATTGACCTCATCAACAGGCTCCGTAGCACTTAATGAAACGGAATGCACAACAGCAATCAAGAGGCTTAAAATCAAGCGAGAATAAACCGTATGGCGCATAATCTTCAGAGTAATATTCATTGTTAACAAGTTCTAATTCTTTATATCAAGCAAATATACGTATTTCCCATTGTGCCCCAAAGGGGAGTAATGTTTTTTTTTGAGCTTCCAAAGCGATGTTTCAAGTGACTAACTAGCCATATCATTGTCCCCAATATTGAAATCCTATGGCTAGGTTCTTTTCCCATTCTCCTTTTCATATAAAGTCCCTCTCTCTGCGCCCCTTCATCCTCCTCTGTGTAGGCGCAGTTAAGAGCATTTTATCGCTATATCCCTCTGTATGAAGCCTCTTTCCCTCTTAATCAGCTCATGTCTCCCTCATTCCACTTGTAAAGATACAACATGCCAACGACGCCGCGAGAATTAGCAAGAATTGATTTTCCTATTTATTTTGTAATTAGTTGATAATAAGTAAATAATGAAGGATAAAAATGATAAAAATAATACAGAGTATTATAACGTCATTCACTGTTGTATTTCGTTGGAAGTGCCATAATGTTGCCAACCGAATGCAAGAAATCAAATTATCAACGATGGGGTGCTTAAAAGTACATCATCTCCTCAAGCGTTGTGTAACCAAGAAACGACACATATAAGTAGGTCAAACCTTTTTCAGGAAAAGACATTCTGAGGCATACATGCGTTTGAGCATCAACCAAAGCTTATAGTAACCTATTCCGGGATCTAATTTGCGGATTTCGTGAACTGAGTCTTCTATACTTCAGGCGTTCTACTGCTTGGCCCCAGATTTTTTTCTTATTCGCAGGCCATGTTCCTCGGCAACGTCGATCAAGACATTTAGGGCGATGTTCTTGTCTTTTGCCCTTTTAAGATCAGACTCAAGTTGCTTAATTTGCTTCTGGAGTTTGGCAATCAATTCCGACTGGTCGCTCAACTCTACTGCAGGTTTCTTTGTCATATCTTCGTCAAATAATTGGTCCGTCGACGGTAAAGATACGCACTTGTCTTTAATTTCAAAGGGTGTGAGGTGGGTATTTACCCAACTTGATAGCGTATTTACATTCGGAAGCCCATATTTAAGGGCTATTTCCTGACGAGACTTACCACTTTGCATGTACTCGATGGCAATTTGACGCTTTAAAGCGCGACTGAA
>JAZOUA010000009.1:0-59268 GCA_045657925.1 Alloprevotella sp.
ATTTCCTGACGAGACTTACCACTTTGCATGTACTCGATGGCAATTTGACGCTTTAAAGCGCGACTGAATTTTTGTCTACTCATAACTTGAAATAATTTAAAATTTTGATGATTATGAGTCAACTTATTTCAGTACAAGACAAACTCTCTCTTACTTCTAACTAACTCACTTATGCGAAACTATTATCTGCCCCCCGGATATTCTTAAGTTCATGCCAACAAAAAAGAGCAAAGGGTAAGTAAGCCTTATCCAGACGGCTTCTTTACTCTTTACTCTTTGTATCTTTACTCTTGTATCTTTACTCTGTAATGATGTTGAGTTTGATAGCTTCTTGTCGGAGAAATTCAATTTCAGCTTCGTAGGTGGGTTCGATGGTTTCGTTCCAGCGTGCTTCCTTGAGTGCTGTTTTAAGAAATCCTACTTCGCGGCTGGGTTTTAGATTGAAGATGTCCATGATTTCTTCCCCTCTGACGATGGGTTGGAAGGCGCTCTTTTCGTCCTTCAATCTGATTTCCTCGAGCTTTTGTCGGACAAGTTGGAAGTTGTTGAGGAAGCTTTGCTTCTTCTGTTCGTTCTTGCTTGTGATGTCGGCCTCGCAGAGGAGCATGAGGTCTTCAATGTCGGGACGGGCTTCAAATCCGAGGCGACGTACGGCTGAGTCGGTCACGATTTCATCAGCAATGGCTATGGGGCGCATGTGGAGTTCTACGAGCTTCTCAACGTATTTGAGGCGGTCGTCAAGGGGTAATTTCATGCGGTGGAATATGGGCTTAATCATTTTCTTTCCGATGAAATTGTGGTTGTGGAACGTCCATCCAATCCCTTGTTCCCAACGCTTGCTTTTTGGCTTTCCTACGTCATGAAGTAGGGCTGCCCAACGGAGATAGAGGTTGTCGGTGGTTTTAGCGATGTTGTCAAGAACTTCGAGCGTGTGGTAGAAGTTGTTCTTGTGTGCTCGGTTGCTTCTGACTTCTACGATGTCGAGGGCTGCGATTTCGGGAAGTATGAGTTCGAGCAGCCCACATCTGTGGAGGTCGACAAATCCACGCGATGGCGTTGGTGAGAGCATGATCTTATTGAGCTCGGTGATGATGCGCTCTTGCGAAATGATTCGTATGCGCTCCTTGTTGCGACCGAGGGCTTCGAAGGTTTCATCTTCAATGTGGAAGCCGAGTTGTGTGGCAAATCTTACGCATCGCATCATGCGTAGGGGGTCGTCGGAGAAGGTGATGTCAGGATCGAGTGGGGTTCGGATGACGCGGTCCTCAATGTCGTAAAGTCCGTCGAAGGGGTCGACCAATTCTCCGAATCGTTCCTGATTGATGCAGATAGCCATGGCGTTGATGGTAAAGTCGCGGCGGTTCTGATCGTCCTCGAGGGTGCCGTCCTCCACGATGGGTTTGCGGCTATTGCGGTTGTAGCTTTCGCGTCGTGCACCGACGAATTCTACTTCTTCTCCTTTCCACTTTACCTGAGCCGTGCCAAAGTTTTTGAACACACTGAGGTGGCACTTGTTGTTGAGCTTCTGGGCAAATGCTTCGGCCATTGCGATGCCGCTCCCCACAACGACAATGTCAATGTCCTTTGACGGGCGGTTCATGATGAGGTCGCGCACATAGCCACCTACGACGTAGCATTCAAGTTGTAAGTCGTCGGCTACGGAGGAGAGGAGTTGGAAAATGGGATTATCGAGTTTGTAAACCATATTTGCAAAAACTGATTGTAGCTTTTCGTGCAAAAAAAAGAAACTCGAACAAATCATAAAGAGTTGCTCGAGTTCTTTCTGGTTGTGACTCCGACAGGATTCAAACCTGTAACCTTCTGATCCGTAGTCAGATGCTCTATTCAGTTGAGCTACGGAGCCTTACCGTAAATAGTAGTGCGAAAGAAACCAAGCAGAGTGACTCCGACAGGATTCAAACCTGTAACCTTCTGATCCGTAGTCAGATGCTCTATTCAGTTGAGCTACGGAGCCGTCAGCTATGTTGTTTCTCTTTTGCGAGTGCAAAGGTATAAACTTTTCTTAGATTGACAAACTTCTTCTTCTTTTTTTTACAAAAAACTTTTGATATTTTGATATCCCGATGAAGAATGTGATGGTTTTGTCATCTAGAGTCTACAATTTCACGGCAAACTTCTTGAGGCGTGCGTCTATCATTGAGTCGGGGATGATAGCCTTTACGGCATCCACAAGGGAATTGACCATGCGTTGGCGAACGTAGTCCTGGCGGATGATGAGCGAAATTTCTCTTACGGGAGCTGTTTCGCCAAACTCTCTGACGTTGTCCTGTTGTTCGCGGTGGAGCAAGCTACGGTGGAGTTCGGGAATGATGGTGTATCCGCCGTTGGCATCAACGATATTGACAAGCGTTGTGATGCTTCCCGCTTCGTAGAATCCGTTGTAGTCGGATGTGCCGTCGCAGAAGTTGAAGATTTGGTTGCGCATACAATGGCCTTCCTTAAGTACCCAAAGGTGCTTTGTAGGCATTTGTGAGGCTTCTATTTCTGCACTTTGATGAAGGGGTTCTAAGGGTGAGATGTAAGCTAAGAATTTCTCGTAATAGAGCGGAATTTCAAGGATGTCGTCATGGTGGAGGGGTGTGGCAAGAATGGCCATGTCAAGCTCTGCCTTTCGAAGTTGCTCGATGATGATGTGCGTTTGTTGCTCTGTGACTTGAAGATCAATCTGAGGGTGGGAGGTGCGCATTTCATGGAATAACTTCGGCAGGATGTAGGGAGCCACGGTGGGGATGACGCCTAACTTGAGTGAGCCCGAATTTTGCTCGCGTTCGGAGAGGGATAATTCCTTCAGTTGCGACAGATTATAGAGCACGACTCTTGCTTGATTGATAATTTGTTCGCCAATAGCCGTAGGGCGAATGGGGTGGCAAGAGCGGTCGAAGATGACCGTATCCAGCTCCTCTTCTAACTTGTTGATGAGTGTGCTAAGTGTGGGTTGGCTCACACCGCATGATTGAGCTGCTTTCACAAAGTGGCGGTGCGTGTCGAGCGCCACGATGTATTCCATTTGTTGAATATTCATAGCCTTGATTAGATATAAAGTCGTAGGTCCTATTTTGATGACAAAATTAATGCATTCGTTTGAATTATCCTTGGCCAAGCCTTATACATTTATGAGGTGCGGGCGCAGAGGTGTTGTTCTTAGACGATGTTACTTTCGGAATCGTTTGGTGATAAGAGCATAGCCACACGTCTTGCATAGGTCCTCGCAAGCTTGGTGGTGGGTGAAGGATTCGTAAAGTCGTTTAGCTCTTGGAGCGTTGAGAATCTCGGTCAGCGTCTGATGATGTAGATTTCCGAGGTTGATAGTGCCTTGGGAGTCAAGGCAACAGGGGACTACGGTTCCGTCGACAAGGACACCAATTTGATTGCGTAAGGCATGACAGAAAGCTTCACTCTGCTCGTAGGGAGAGCGTTCTGCATCGGGCCATTCGAAGGTGGAATCGGTTTCTAAGTAGATGAGTTCGGAGAGTTTCCACCCATCGGGGCGCTCGGTCCAAGGTGCGGGAATATGTTCCTCCATGAGTTGCATCAACAGAGGGTTCATCGAATTGTGGTTGCCTCCTTCATTCCACAAACGGAGCACGATGATTGTGCCTTGTGCCGCGGCGGCTTTAGCGAAATTCATGACGTCCGTGATGTAAGCCTTGGGGTTGTCCTTCGCATTGCCTTCGTGGGCTTGAAGGGAGATTTGCACTTTATGAGGTTTCGCATCAATGACGGCTTGTGCTTTGCTCAGAAGGGTGCCGTTGGTGGTTAGAATGGGGATAAAGCCCTTTTCACGAGCCAATGTGATAAATTGGGGAAGTAGGGGGTGAAGAAAGGGCTCGCCCATGAGGTGAAAATAAAGAAACTTGATTTCGCCCTGGAGCTTATCGGTGAGCGCATGGAATTCGTCAAGCGTGAGTTGATGGGGCTTGCGTGTCGTTTTCGGACAAAACACACAATTAAGATTGCATCGGTTGGTTATTTCGAGGTAACAACGTGTAATCATGAGTGAAAGGTGCTTTAAGCGGTGTCTAATGCCCGCTACTCATTCTTTCTTCTTACATTGCTTGGATAGGGGGCATGAAGGGCATCCCTTGTGGTTGCAAAAGCTATTTTTGAATACACGAATGAGGTAGATTACGGCTATGGTTACGGTTATCGTTACGAGGGCTATTTGTATCATTATGCAATGATGAAATGATTGGAACTTCGTGGCCTAAGTCCCCCAAAAAATGAAGAGCGTTAGCAATATGTGATTTCAATCACTCCCGTCGGTTGTCTTCTTGGAAGGGGTTGGGGGGTAATGTGTTGCAAGCGAGGAGCTCCCTTGAGGGCATTGGTAGTCGTTTCGCTGGCCAATGCGGGGGTGTTGTTTTCCTCGGAAAGGTGGCAGAGCCACACTTGCTGAATGCGTTCGGGGTTAAGGAAATTGGTCAGTAGTTCTGCCGTTTCTACGTTGGATATATGTCCGTAGGGGCCTTCAATGCGCTTCTTCAATCGTAAGGGATAGGGGCCTGTTTGTAACATCTGTGGGTCATAGTTAGACTCCACTACGAGGTGAGTTGCTTGAGACACAAGTTGTTGAATCTCGGGAGTGATATGCCCTATGTCGGTGATGATGCAGAATGCGATTTCTTGGTATTGAATGAGATAGCCATTGTTGCCATAACTATCATGGGGAACAGGCGTTGCGGTAATTTTAAAGGGTCCAATGTGAAATGGCTCGTTGTGGAAGATAGTTTTGAGCTCTTCTTTCTTAATCTTCTTTGTCAAGAAGGGGTTGGAATTCATCCCATTATGCACGGCTTCCGTGGTATAAACGGGAATGTGGAATTCATTGGAGAGATAGCCTACGGCTTTAGTGTGGTCGGTGTGGTTGTGGGTTACGAGAATCCCTTGAATGTCCCCAAATGAACATCCATAATCTTTGTATGTCTTTTTAAAATTTCGAATTCCAAGACCGAGGTCAATAAGGATGGTGCAACCTTCAGCATGGAGGTAATAACAATTACCACTACTTCCGCTTGCAAAAGATATGAATTTCATGGGGTCAAGTTCTGAGTTTAAAAGTTGGGTGTTGGTTATTTAGAAGGGTAATCCTACGGCAAAATGGAAGGTGAAATCTCTACTGAAATTGGGGCGAATGATGGGATAATGGCTCTTGCCTGATGGTATGCAAGGATTAATGGCTTTCATGCCTCCATCAAATCTTAAGATGAAGTAATCAAAGTTCAATCGAAGTCCCAAACCGTAAGCGACGGCTATTTCCTTGAGGAACGTATTGGCCTTTAATTGCTCCCCTGATTGCGCGTTATCTCTGGTGTTCCAAACGTTACCGGCGTCAATAAATGCCGCACCATAGAATTTCCAAAATAGATAGGTGCGATACTCTAAACTAAGGTCTAATTTTACGTTACCCGTTTGATTGATAAAGTCGATTTTTCCGTCTGTACCCTTGTAGGAACCAGGGCCTAACTCACGTACGCTCCATCCGCGGACACTATTAGCTCCACCCGCAAAGTAGCGCTTTTCGTAAGGCACAATGGTTGAATTGCCATAGGGTATAGCTACGCCTAATGCGGCATGAAAGGCCAATGAACTATTTTCGTTGATGGGATAGCTCTTCACAAAATCAATGTCGGCCTTCGCATATTGGGAGAATGCAATTCCGAAAAGCTCGTAATAGCCATTTTTATTGTGGTGTGCGTTGAAGAGCTTTTTGGTGAGATTGAGCAGATTGCCGGCTGATTCAATATTAAATCTGAGTTGCCATGTGTTGGTTTGCGATAGGGCACTATTGTTGTAATTCTTGTTTGATTTCATGACAAAGGAGTATCCCGTATTCATGATAAACAAGTTTTCATAACTATATCGTAGGATGCCATATCGGGGATCGTCGCCTTCAAGATAGTTCTTGCGGAAAGTGTCCGATATCCATGGCATGAAGATGTAGTTCAGGCTGAGTAGGTCGAATTTATGCTGAATTCGGTCGTTGGTATTCTTCTTCCACTTGTAGGAGAAATTGGCCGTAAGCATACGTCTGTGGAACTCAGGACGCTCTTGCATGTTATAGATGAGTCCTAATTCCGTGGTTGCCTTGAATTGATAGCGAAGTTTGTCAGAGAAGGGCACGAACAACGTTGGCAATGAAATGCTGGCCTCCGTGCTATACTCCATGTAGTTCTGATTGGCATATCCTTCAAGCCCCGTAATCGCTTCGTACGCTCCTCTTATCTTTAGGCGGAACAATTCGGAACCTCTGAAAAGATTACGATTCGTATACGTGATTGCTGCCGCCGCACCGAGGTCGCCTGCTGTGTTTGTTCCTTCAATTTCGAATGAAATGTTATGCGGTTTCGCCTTTCTTACAAAGACATCGTAATCAATGTAAGGATAATTTTCATTCGTACGTATTGTGCTGAAATTAACGGCACTAAGACTATTCAGCGCATTATTTGTGTATGTCGCATCAGTACTTCTATAAAGGCTGTCTGTATTTAAGCCCACCATGCTTCGATAGATTCTCTCCGAAATTTTTGTTCGTTCGCCTTCGTGGTGCAGGGTGAGTCCTTCATAATTTGTTGTGGTATGACTACTATTATTATCACAATCTTCGTAAACATTTACTTTATTTACTTTGTATTGTGTGAAAGCAATAGTCGTGTCTGTACCTACTGGTGCAATGCAATTTAAGGTAACGTTTACTCCAAGGTCGCCTGGAATGGTGTCGATTGTGAATGTGATAAACTCCTTGTTGATTCGATAGAAACCATTGTTTTGAAGCAGATTTACAATTCGACTGCGCTCTTCATAAAGTTTATTGATTTCAAAGGGCATACCGCCATGCAGAACGGAAGCTGAACGCTCACTTTGAATAACCTTTTCTACGTTTTTGCTTTGAATATTAGACGTGATGTTTCGAATGTAGGAGCGAGGCCCACAATGTAAATTATAGGTTAGCTTCACTTTATGGCGCGTGCGTATCGTGTCGTATGCTACCCAACCTTGTCTAAAACCTTTTGCTATGAGGTGATTCTCCAAAGCTTTTGCCGTCTTTTCTGTAGCATTTGCATCGTAGACAACGGGGGGCTCTCCCGTCTTTCTGAGTAGGTTACAAACGGCATTCGTATCCTTCTTACCTGCCACGCAATATATGCCTAAGGGTACCTTTGCGATGCCAAACCACTTGCTATTCGGCTTTTGAGCCAACGCACTCTGCAGGCTACCCGTAGAGATATGCTTATCGCTACTCTCAATCTTTACCGATGAGAGTAGGTATTCATCCTCCTCAAGTAATCTTTGTGAGGAGCAACCAACGATGAGCAGGCTGGCTATGAATAAAAGAATACGCAAAGCCGTGGATGGAGATAATTATTTGAATGTTAAATGGAGAGAGAATGGTCGCGTGTTTAACGCTCAAACACCTTCATGAAGAGTTTAGGAACGGCAGTTTCAAAGAAGAGTTGTTCGCCCGAGATGGGGTGGTAGAAATTCAAGCGGAAAGCATGAAGAGCCAATCGTCCAATAGGATTGTCGCCATTACCATACTTGATGTCACCACAGATAGGACAACCTAAATCCTGAGTGTGAACGCGGATTTGATTCTTTCTTCCTGTTTCAAGCTTGAATTCAACAAGTGAATATTTTTCGTTGTCTTTTAATGTTTTATAATGTGTCAAGGCATACTTCCCTCCATTATCTGTAGGCGAGGAGAATGTGAAGAATGCCTTGTTATCCTTCAGCCAACTCTCAACGCGTCCTTGTGGTTGTTCTGGAACCCCTGAACAGAGGGCAACGTAGCGTCTATCAGTAACGATTTGGTGCCAATTGTGTTCAAGAATCTGTTCTGCTTCTATAGTCTTGGCATACACCATTAATCCCGATGTATCTCTGTCCAAACGATGCACTACGTGAGCCGTGCACTTTTGGTGGGTGCGTCTGAAGTAATCATCCAAAACGGTCTTAACGCTGAATGCATGATGTGAACTTGCCATTGAGAGTATGCCAATATTCTTTTCTACTACGACGATGGCGTGGTCCTCATAAACAATCTTTACGAACTTATTGCGCAGCTCTTCCTTAGGTTTCTTTTTGGATATCTCCACCATCATTCCTGGTTGAAGAGGTAGGTCGTATTGCTTCACAATTTTCTTGTCAACACGGATACCTCCTCCCGTCAAAATCGCTTTAGCACGGTTGCGACTTACGCCGTCTAGTGCTTTCTGAATGAACGAGAGCAAATCACAGGGCTCCTTAACCGTGAAGCGCGTAAACTGACTTAAAGAGTTGTTTCTTCTTTGCATGAAGTAAATTCTAATATTATAATTCTGATGCAAATTTACTAAAAAAAAGGGCATTAACAAAATCGTAAACCAACTCGCGGAGTGCTAAACCTCTTTTATTTTTAACTAACTCACTCTTAATACAAACTAACTCACTTTAAATATCCCTACAAATTAAAAGAAAGAGTAAAGATTAAGTAAGCATCCTATAAGAGGTGCTTCTTGTGTCTTTACTCTTTAAACTATGAATTCTTATTTTTTACTTGAAGTCTCGTCGATGCATTGCAGGACTTGCTTCGTTTCGTTGAGTAGCTCGTTTAGGCTTCCTGCATCTGACGGAGGTGCAAACTTGGCAAACTCGCAGGTGTCAATGATGCGGAGGAATCGTTGGATGTAGGATGCCTCAACATTATTGGATTGAAGGAGTTCAGCTATGGCTTCTCGACTAAGAGTTGCGCGCGTAAGGTGGAATCTTTCAGTCGTATAGTAATTGAGGGCTTCGAGGAGCTTTGAGTGGAACTGAGCGCTGTTGGTGTTCTTGATGCATTGTTCGGCTTCCTTGAGTAGTCGCATTGCTTTTCGGAGTGCTCCGCGTTGCGCAATGGTGGCTTGGTTACGACCTCGGTAACGCTTGATAGTATAGAACACAATACCTCCACCAAGGAGAATTAGGAGGTGGAGAAGGAGGTAACGCAAGTTGCCCCAAGTGACGTATGCAGATGCTGGAATCATCTCGTGATGGCCAGGTTTGATGGTATGTATATCCTTAATAGCGGAAGGATCCGTGGCAGAGGAGCCGCCAATACTGGGAAGTGCGTTTAGGGGAATAGGGCCCGTGGTGAGTTGTTCGTAGCGACCATTCTTCGTGTTGTAATAGGAGGCCGTCAAAGCAGGGAGCTGGGTCTTTCCTGCTACTCGAGGTAGGATGGTGTAGTCGTATGTAACCTTTCCTGTATACCCATTAGCGGTGAAATCAAGTTCCTCCTTGGGTGTCACGTCATAGACTTCAATCGCCTCCGAATCGTTTAAGGTTGGAGGAAGCATGAGGTTGAGATTCCCCTTACCAGTAATGGTGAGTTGATAGTGGGCGGGGTCTTGAGCGTGAATTTTTGAAGATGCCCAATCGCCCTTCATGGATAGTTCACCAACAACACCGATGAAGTCGGCAGGTTGTGGTTGGGGGAGCGGAGAGACTTCTACTTTGAGCTCTTGAGAGGTGCATTTAAAGATACGGCTTCGCATTCTTCCGTTGAAGTGAGCTTCAATAGGGTTTATAGTGGGGTCGTAATCCAACACTTCACAATCAATAGTGATGGGGGTAATGGAGAGTGCCCCAGGCTTTTGTGGGAAAAGGACGTATGACAGATAATCGGCATACTTATATGTCTCTCCGTCAATTGTTTCTATGCTCATATCAAGCGCAGAAATAGGAACTTCGTTTGTTACGAAACCTTGAAACTCAGGAGCTTTCTGAAGCATGGCGTTGTTTAATTGCACGCCAATGCGACAATAAACACGATATGTGAGCTGAATGGCTTCTTGTTCGAAAGCTTTTTTCTTTGAAACGATGGCACGTACGAAAAGATCTTTTCCTGTGATTTTGTTAAGTGTTTGCGTAGCGCTAGCAGAGGATTTTGGGGCCTTTCCTGAGGCCTGCTTACCACTATTGCCCGTGACATTAATCTTCACTTTCTTGGTTGTAACTTTTTTCCCATTGACGGTAAGTGTAGCACCAGGAATCGTAAAACTCCCCTTTGCATTGGGTTGCAAGAGGTAGGTGTAAATCGTCTTTTTGCTTTGCGTCATCTGCCCCCCGTTAATAATCATGCTTGAACTTGACGACACGTTAGGCCCACTAAGTATGGTAAAGTCGTTGAGAGAGGGGAGTGAAATGTTGTCAGCATCTGCATTCTCAACTACGTAACGGAGCTGAAAATAGGTATTTACGTCAACTTCATCAGGAGCTACGACCTTAACGTCCTGAGCTGTGGCTGTAAGACTGAAAAAGATTAGGAGTATATATGAATAGAGAATGCGCATAAGGTGATGTAATGTAGCTTTGAGTGATTTACCAATTCTTTTCAAGACTCTTTGGACATCTGTTTTTCATGGCATTGTCTACCTTTTCTTTGGCGCGCTTTTCCGCCTGTTTTGCAAGATTAAGGAGTTGTTGGGTTTGCTTGTCCTCCTTTTGTTCTTGAGGCTCGGATTGTTGCGTTTTTTGTTCAGATTTGTTGTCTTGCGATTGCGAATCTTCTGGTTTTTGGTCTTGATTCTGACTTTGTTGTTCGCTGTCTTTTAAGAGCTTCTGACACAAAGCAAGGTTATAGCGTGTGTTGTCATCAGCGGGGTTAAGACGTAAGGATTGCTTATAGTAGTCAATCGCAATACGTAAGGCCTTTTGTCGCTCATCTTCCTTTGTTGACGACATGGCAGAAGCTTGATAAACGTAACCTTGATTGTGACAGGTTATCGCATTGAGGGCGGTGTCCGTAGAGCATTGCTTTACCTTTTCATAATAATCCAATGCTGCTTGAGCATTATTCTTACCCAATTGAACATTTCCTAGGTTGAATAAGGCCTCTGCTGAATTTGGCTTTCCCTTTAATACATTCAGATAATTGAGCTCAGCTTTAGAAAAATCTTTATTTTCAAAGGCTCTATTTCCTTTATTCATGTATTTCCACTCTGTTGTTTGTGCAGTAGCAACAAGGGTGAGAAAAAAGGCGGAGAATATGGTGATTATTCTAGTAGTCATGCTAATTAGTTATTCAAAAAAGTGAAAGCGTTTGTAGATAGGTAGAATAGTGTCCAACAGAATGAATTCAATCACGAGAAGTAAGAGCACGAGAATACCGACTGCAACGAATTGCTCATTGTAAACGGAGTAAGTCGTTTCACTTTCAGCTTGTTGAAGTTGTGATAATTCAGTTTGTAATTGTTTGAGTCCTGCGTTGGTATTATCAATTAAGAAATACTTTCCACCGCCAGCTTGAGCAATTTCTTGAGCAGCTCTTTCATTAAGACATGTACGAACAATAGCCCCCTTGTTGTCGGTTAAGGGACCATAAGATGTGGGGATGGTAGAGCCTTCTGTAGTTCCAACGCCTAAGACGTATACTTTCATACCGGATTTCTTTGCTTCTTCTGCAGCCTCTATAGCCCCTTCTTCATGATCTTCGCTATCCGTAATAATGAGGATTACTTTACCAACTTTCTCTTCAGACGTAAAGCAATGAGTGGCTAAATTTATAGCAGATGCGATGCTTGTGCCTTGGAGAGTGACCATACCCGTTGAGATATTGTCTAAGAATAGTTTAACGGAAACAATGTCACTTGTTATGGGCATTTGGGGATAGGCTTCACCTGCAAACACATTTAATCCAATCTTATCATCACGCATTCGGTCGACCAGATTGTTTACGATAGTTTTGCTACGCTCAAGACGATTGGGTTTGACGTCTGTTGCAAGCATTGAGTTGGATACATCAATAGAAATCACAGCTTCAATGCCACTCTTTTTATTCACCTCTTTTATCAATCCAAACTGAGGACGAGCGAGTGTGAAAATTAAGAGTATTAAAGCAATGACAAGTAGTGAAAACTTGAAGTGAATTCTCGCTGAAGAGTAATTATCAACTAATGTCCAAAATAATTTTGGTGAGCCATAGCGTTTGATTCTTCTCTTTGCATACCATAATGAAAATGCATAAAGAAGAATGATAACGATGGGTACGATTAATAAATATAGATATTCAGGAGAGGCGAATCTCATAGTGATGAAAATGAGTTTTGGAATGACAACTGAAGTGAGTTAAACTCATTACGGAAGTCGTCGGAGTAGCGTCAAACGAAGTATAATTTCTAGAATAAAACTCAACAAAGCAATCAAAGCAAACGGTTGGAACGCTTCGTAATATTTATCATAGTTGGCTACCTTCATCTTAGTGCGCTCAAGAGTGTCAATGTCGGCATAGATTTCTGCTAATTTTGACTTAGAGCCAGCTTGGTAAAAGATGCCACCTGTAGCGGCCGCTATCGTTTGAAGTGTTTTAGTGTCCATCTTATTCTCAACCTCAGTTTGATAGGTTTCTCCATTAGAAAGTTGAGCAACAGTTTGTTGTGACTTGCCCTCCTTACCTAATGCGATAGTATAGACACGAACTCCCTGTTTCTTAGCCATCTCAGCTGCCATAAGAGGAGAAATATCCCCTACATTGTTTTCACCATCTGTGAGGAGAATAACGATGCGACTTCTAGATTTGCTATGCTCTAAATGAGCAACGGAACTAGATAACCCCATACCTATAGCAGTTCCAGGGCTAATGATATTATATCTCTGAAGGTCACAACTTACGTTTGAAAACATGGAAAGAAGCAAACTATGATTCATAGTTAGTGGGCAATAGGTAAATGCTTCTCCACCAAAAAGTGTTAATCCAATGTTATCGTTAGCGCGATTTGCAATAAATTCAGTAGCAACCTGTTTAGCAGCCTCAATACGATTCGGTTTGAGATCCTCGATAAGCATACTTGTAGAGATGTCAATAGCCATCATGATGTCAATACCTTCACGTTCGCTTTCAGTTATTGATTCGTGAGCTTGAGGACGAGCAATGGCAAAAATGACAAAAATAAGGGTGATAACTCTTAAAACAAATGGCGCATGGATTAGTAAAGTGCGTGGGGTACGTATGTATCCTTTGTGGTAGATACTTGTAGTTGCTACATTCAAAGTTGGTTGATACTTCTGCTTAAAGATGTACCATGCAATAAGCGGAAGTATCAATAACAATAGGTAAAGATATGCTGGATTAGCAAAAATCATATTTTGTGGAAAATATATTCTTCAAGATGGAGTTGTTTATAAAAAACAATCGTAAATGTCTTTTAAAATATATCCTAAAAGACACAAAGCAATTAAGGATAGTGTACCAATTAGGACAAGCATCATAATCTTGATATTACGTTGTTTAACTTCGCCTATAGTAACAATCTTAACTTCTGGTTTGGGCAGTTGTTCGTCAGATAGGCGCGTTGTGTTTACATAATCTAAAGCGAGGGCTACACTTCTGTTTGTTTCAGACATGCTTGCATTATATTTTGCAAACTTAACTAGGTCAGCTGTAGTTAAAATTTCTTTTAGTTCACGCAGTGCTGTCTCGTTGTTAGTCTCAGTTAACTTATCTATGATTTCATCTGAAGTTAATTCCTTTGCGTTAAATGAGAAACGATCTTCAATATACTGACGGAGAATATCAGTTAACTTATCGTAATAAACTTTGAGTTCATCTTCGGTTTCTGGGCGTTCAGATTGAATCTCTGCAAATTCGGTTAGTGCTTGCTGATGAGCTGGGGTAGGAGGATTGATAATAATACGTTTTGTTATAGGCTTGTTCTTCTTGACTTTCTTATATAGATGTATTATTAACCCAACTAAAAGAATATTCAACGCAATTAGTGACCATAACTCATAACTCCATTGAAATGGAATAGTTACAACAGTATAGGGACCTGCAAAATCATTGGCATTAGTGGTGTCAACAGGTACGGAAGTTACTTTCAAACCAATACTATTTTCAGCTTTTATAGTATCTCTGTCTACCAATACATAGAAAGGGGGAAGCGCATAGAACGCAGAGTCAAAGGAAGTTAGTTTGTATATACGAGTAAGCTGCATTCTTTTGTCTGAATTCAGCATAGTCGTATCAATCTTTCCTTGGGAAACGACTTCAACACCATCCATGTAATTGTTATTAGGAAAGTTAGGGTAGATAATTCTTTGATTAGAGTCAACAAGCACAGTGGTTTTCAATTCCACTTGTTCTCCAATAAGCATATCTACGCGAGAAACTTCTTGCTCTACTATAACCTGAGAAAATGTAGATATGTAGCTAAAAAACAGAAGTATATAGGTGAAAATCCTATTCATATATTGAAATCTCAAATTAATATGTAAGTAGCTATCTGTGTCTATTTTTGAACAGAGTTTGCAAAGGTTTAACATAATCTTCAGCGGTGCTGATAGAGACATAATCAACCTTTGTTTTTCGGAAAATACGTTCTAATTTTTCAACATCTGAATTCCACCATTTTTGATGTATATCTCTAACTTTCTTTGATGAAGAGTCAATAATGATTGTTTCGCCCGTTTCCGAATCTTTAAGCTTCATTAGACCTACATCTGGTAAAGTTTTGACACGTCGGTCGTAAACCTTAACTGCAACTATATCATGCTTATGTGTCGCAATTGAAAGTTGAGTTTCGAATTCAGGGGTGCCAATAAAGTCTGAAAGTAGA
The DNA here is from genome assembly GCA_045657925.1 of Alloprevotella sp. Taxonomy (GTDB): domain Bacteria; phylum Bacteroidota; class Bacteroidia; order Bacteroidales; family Bacteroidaceae; genus Alloprevotella. Next base: position 14,592 of record JAZOUA010000009.1, read on the forward strand.
AAACCAATACTATGACGCCGTTGAACCTGCATTAGAAATTCAAGTCCAACGCTTAAGTTTGTTTGTAGATGTGAAGGTTTGAAATCTAGAAGTTCTCTAATAATATATAGAATGTGTTTTCTTCCCTTTTTGGGTGGAATGTATTTTTCTATCTTATCCGAGAAGAGTATAATTCCTACTTTATCATTATTCTGCAATGCCGAAAAAGCTATGGTTGCCGCAATTTCAGTTAGTAATTCACGCTGAGTACGTACTTCAGAACCGAATTTTGAACTCCCCGATACATCAACAAGCATCATGACAGTTAATTCGCGTTCTTCTTCGTAGACTTTAATATGGGGACGATTTGTTCTTGCTGTTACATTCCAATCAATGTCACGTACGTCATCTCCAATTTGATATTCACGAACTTCTGCAAATGACATACCTCTACCTTTAAAGGCAGAGTGATACTCCCCAGCAAAAACATTATTAGTGAGATTGCGGGTCTTTATTTCAATGCGACGTACGCGCTTTATGAGTTCAGAAACTTCCACTTATGATAATCTTTTGGATTGAAAGTAATGTCTAATAGCAATTAGGGTACTTCAATCTTATTCAAAATTTCGTCAATGATAGCGTCTGATGTGATATTTTCCGCTTCCGCTTCGTATGTGAGACCGATACGATGTCTGAGAACGTCATGTGCAACTTCACGCACATCTTCAGGAACAACATAGCCTCGACGTTTGATAAATGCACAAGTACGAGCTGCTAATGCAAGGTTGATAGATGCACGTGGTGAACCGCCAAATGAGATGTAATTTTTCAGTGAATTTAATTTATAATGTTCTGGATAACGGGTTGCAAAAACGATGTCAGCAATATATTGCTCAATACGTTCATCCAAATACACTTGCTTTACCAACTTGCGCGCTTCTATAATCTTTTGAATGTCAACAACAGGGCTAACTTTAGTAAAACTATCATTGAGATGAGCTCTAATGATTTTCTTTTCTTCTTCAAGTGTCGGGAAATCAATCAAGACCTTCATCATAAAGCGGTCAACCTGCGCTTCAGGAAGTGCATACGTTCCTTCTTGTTCAATTGGGTTTTGTGTCGCCATTACAAGGAAAGGAGAGGGAAGAGGGAAAGTCTTTTCTCCAATAGTCACTTGATGCTCTTGCATTGCTTCCAACAAAGCACTCTGAACTTTAGCTGGAGCACGATTGATTTCATCCGCCAAAATGAAATTAGCAAATACAGGGCCGTGCTTAACAGTAAAAGACTCGTTCTTAGGACTATATACTTGAGTCCCAATTACGTCTGCAGGAAGAAGGTCTGGGGTAAATTGAATTCGATTAAACTTAGCATCAATCAAGTTCGCAAGGGTTTTGATGGCTAAAGTTTTAGCCAAACCTGGTACACCTTCTAAAAGAATATGCCCATCGCTGAGAAGCCCAATTAATAAAGAGTTAATGAGATGCTTTTGTCCGACGATAGTTCTATTCATTCCTACCATCAAATCGGTAATAAAACCCGTACGACTTTCAATTAACGCGTTTAATTCGCGTATGTCTATTTGCTGTGACATATTATTGTATGGTTAATTTTTATGATACTTTTGGATATAAAACTCAGCAAAATTACAATATTAGTAAGAACATTAGTCATAAAAATTATTAAAAATGAAATTTTACCAATGTATTTTAGCATCTAGAGTGAAAAAAATGCTTGTAAAGTCAGTGAATAGAATCAACTTAAAACTAAATAATCTTATTAGCATTCTTTTTTTTCAGATAATTTAACTTACAAACCAAATATATAGTATCTTTGCAGAACAAATTAGCATTGCAATATGAAATTGGTATTAATGTCCACTCCTCAATTCTTTGTTGAAGAGCATCAAATTTTGAGTGCGCTTTTTGATGAGGGATTAGAAATGGTTCACCTAAATAAACCTAATTCGGAACCCGTTTTCTGTGAACGACTCTTGTCGCTTCTTCCTAAAGATTATCGTAAGTTAATTGTAACTCATGATCATTTTTATTTGCAAAATGAGTTTGATCTTAAGGGTATTCATTTCAATGAACGCGATTTAGAGAATCCGTGTCGTTATAAATGCTCCGTAAGTTGTACGTGTCAAACATTGGAAGAAGTCGTGTCAATGAAGAAAGACATGGATTATGTCTTGTTGGATGTTACAACAAATGACACTTTATCGGAACTGCCACAGTTACTAAAAGATTCTTCAAAACGCAAAAGTATTGACAAAAAAGTATATGCATTTGGTGATATAAATCAAGAAAATATCTCTCAAATTGCAGATTGTGGTTTTGGGGGTGTTGTACTTCAAGATGCAATATGGAGCCGTTTTGATGTTCACAATACTCAAGATTTTAAAGATTTGATTAATCATTTTAGAAAACTTAAGCGTTTGGTAAACTGAATAGGTTTCAATTATATAGATTTTAAACCTCAACACAATTATATCAAATTATGAATAACTTTTTGGTGTTCTCTGGCACTAAGTCACGTTACCTTGCAGAAAAAATTTGTAAGGAACTTGGTTGCCCACTTGGTAATCTTGATATTACCTATTTTGCTGATGGTGAATTTGAAGTTTGTTACGAAGAATCAATTCGTGGTCGCGATGTATTTCTCGTACAATCAACGTTCCCCAATAGTGACAATCTCATGGAATTGTTGCTCATGATTGATGCTGCGAAGCGCGCTTCAGCAAAGACAATTTGTGCAGTTATTCCTTATTTCGGTTGGGCGCGTCAAGACCGTAAGAGCAAACCTCGTGTAAGTATCGGTGCTAAGTTGGTTGCTGATATTCTTAGTGTTGCAGGCATTGATCGTCTTATTACTTTGGATCTTCATGCAGACCAGGAACAAGGCTTCTTTGACGTACCTGTTGATCATCTCTATGGTTCTTCAATTATCGCTCCCTACCTTAAAAGTTTGAATCTTCCCAATCTTTGTATTGCAACTCCTGATGTTGGTGGTTCAAAGCGTGCTGCTGCTTATGCGAAGTACTTTAATTGTCCTCTCGTTCTTTGTAATAAGACGCGTAAGAAGGCTAATGAGGTTGAATCTATGCAGATTATTGGCGACGTTCAAGGTATGGACGTAGTACTTATTGATGATATGGTTGATACAGCTGGAACTATCACTAAGGCTGCAAATATCATGATTGAGAATGGTGCAACAAGTGTTCGCGCAATTGCAAGTCACTGCATCATGTCAGGTCCTGCTGACCAACGTGTAATGGATAGCGACCTTGAAGAAATGGTATTTACAGATACAATTCCTTATCGTGGTACTTGTCCAAAGGTAAAGCAGATTTCTTGTTCAGCTCTCATTGCCGAAGCTATTCGTTGCGTGTTGGGTAACAAGAGTATCAGTTCACAATATTTAATGTAATAACAAATTCACATTCATTTATAATATAGAAGTAAAATGGAAAAAAGTGCATTGCAGATTGCGAGAGCAGCTTATCAACCTAAGTTGCCCAAGGCCCTTCAGGGTGCAGTTAAAGCTGTAGAAGGTGCAGCTACTCAGAGTGTAGGTAACCAAGAAGAAATTAAGGCTCTTTTCCCCAATACTTATGGTATGCCCGTAGTAGAATTCGTTGCAGCTGAAAGCGAAAACAATGAACCTATTAATGTTGGTATTATCCTTTCTGGTGGTCAAGCTCCTGGTGGTCACAACGTAATCAGCGGTCTTTACGATGGTGTAAAGTCACTCAATAAGGACAGCAAACTCTATGGTTTCTTGATGGGGCCTGGTGGTTTGGTTGACCACAAGTATCTTGAATTTACTGATGAACTTATCAACGAATACCGTAACACTGGTGGTTTTGATATCATCGGTTCTGGTCGTACAAAGTTGGAAAAGGAAAGTCAGTTTGAAGCTGGTATTGAAATCCTTCGCAAGCTTGGTATCAAGGCTTTAGTTATCATCGGTGGTGACGACTCTAATACAAATGCTTGTGTATTGGCTGAATACTATGCAGCTAAGAACTATGGCGTACAAGTAATCGGTTGTCCTAAGACAATTGACGGTGACTTGAAGAACGAACAGATTGAAACTTCGTTTGGTTTTGATACTGCTTGTAAGACTTACTCTGAACTTATTGGTAACATTCAGCGCGACTGTAACAGTGCTCGTAAGTATTGGCACTTCATTAAGTTGATGGGGCGTAGCGCTTCTCACATTGCTTTGGAATGCGCATTGGAAACTCAGCCCAATATCTGTCTCGTTTCTGAAGAAGTAGAGCAGAAGGAAATGTCTTTGGATGACGTAGTAACTTACATCGCAGAGATTGTTGCTAACCGCGCAGCGGATGGTAATAACTATGGTACTGTATTGATTCCCGAAGGATTGATTGAATTCATTCCTGCTATCAAGAAGTTGATCCAACAGCTCAACGAAGTTCTTACTGACCCCGCAACTGGCGAATCTCGCGAATTTGGTAGTGCTGAAGAACAGATTGCTTTCGTTAAGAGCAACATTGCTCCCGAAAACCTCGCAATCCTCGAATCTCTTCCCGCAGACGTAGCTCGTCAGCTTTGCTTGGATCGTGACCCCCACGGTAACGTTCAGGTATCTCTTATCGAAACAGAAAAGTTGCTCAGCCGTATGGTTGAAGTTAAGTTAGCTGCTTGGAAGCAAGAAGGTAAGTTTGCGGGTAAGTTCAGTGCTCAACACCACTTCTTCGGTTACGAAGGTCGTTGCGCAGCTCCCTCTAACTACGATGCTGACTATTGCTACAGCCTCGGTTATAATGCAAGCCGCTTGATTGCAAATGGTAAGACTGGTTACATGAGTGTAATTAAGAATACTACTGCTCCTGCTGCTGAATGGATTGCTGGTGGTGTGCCCATCACTATGATGATGAACATCGAACGTCGTAATGGTGCTAACAAGCCAGTTATCCGCAAGGCATTGGTAGAATTGGATGGTGCTCCCTTCAAGTATTTCGCTGCTAACCGCGAACACTGGGCTAAGCAAACTGCTTATGTATATCCTGGTCCTATCCAGTACTTTGGTCCTACTGAAGTTTGCGACCAATGCACAATGACTTTGAAGCTTGAACAAGCTAAGTAATTATCCTACTTAGTGCTAAGTAAATAGAGAATTGGGTGTTGATTGTTTGTAAAGATTCATTCAATACTCAATTCTTTTTTCTTATAGATTGCTTAATACCTTTTTTGTAAGATGCCCAATAAGAAAATCAATAAAAAGAGTAAGGTTAAAAGTTTCGGCAGAAGGAATTTTCCTTTTGTCTTAATTGTCATACTAATTGGGGTTGCTCTTGCAATTGGAACATATAGTTATGTATTTAAAAAGTATGTGTTGTCACCTTATGGTCGATTTAGAGCGATACATAGTGAGATTAACTATCCAGAAGGGTATTCTGTGCGTGGCATTGATATAAGTAGGTATCAAGGAATAATTAATTGGGATGAAGTTAGAGCTGATAGAATAGGGGGAGAGAACATTCAGTTTGTCTTTATTAAGGCCACCGAAGGCGTGAGTATATTTGACCCACACTTTAATGATAACTTTTTTCAAGCACGTGAAAAAGGTTTGTTAAGAGGTGCCTATCACTATTTTTCACCATCAGTTAGCGGTGAACGTCAAGCACAACATTTTATACGCCAAGTGCATTTAGAAGAGGGAGATTTGCCTCCCGTTCTCGATGTGGAAGAACTTGGTAACTTGTCCTCAGCTACATTGCGTGAGGAAGTAACTAAATGGTTAGAAATAGTTGAAACTCATTATGGCGTAAAACCAATCATTTATTCTGGAAGCAATTTTAAAAAGAAACATTTAAGTACTCCAGAATTTAGAACTTATCCGTTTTGGATTGCCCATTACTATAAAGATAAATTAGATTACGATGGTGACTGGATGTTTTGGCAACATACCGATTTGGGTGATATAGATGGAATTGAGGGTGAGGTAGATTTAAATATATTTAATGGCTCATTAAATGACTTACATGCATTGACAATTGATAGCTTGAATAATTAAAATTAACTCACTGATAAGAAAATATAAAGCTCTTTTAGTTTTTCTTAAGTCTCTTATGCTAATAAAAGCATCTATTTTCAATAAAAATCATTGGAAATCTTTGTCTATATTAGAAAAATCACTAATTTTGCACTTGTTAATGACAGCATTACACATGGGTAAGTGCTGTACGGCCAGCTCCCTTCGAATCCTCCAGGGCTTGATCGCAGCAAAGGTAGTTGGTTGTAGCGGCGCGATGCAGTGAGCTTACCCTCCCGCCTCTTTAGCTCAGTTGGCCAGAGCACGTGATTTGTAATCTCGGGGTCGTTGGTTCGAATCCGACAAGAGGCTCAAAAGTGAATCAAGTTCGAACTTGATTCACTTTTTTGTTTTCACTTCTAAATTAATTCCATAAAGCTAGTTAAAGTTAAGCAGGAAAGTGGTAACTTTGCAGAATAGAATGAACTTTAACTAAAGTTACTAACTTATACGAGAACTCTTATTGCTTTATCCTAATTAACAGATATAGAATATTTTACTAATCGCAAATATAAATTTAATTATGAAGAAATTTGCACTTTTGTTCCTTGCTCTTTGTGCCTTTATGAATGTTCAGGCGCAAGACAAGAAGGTAGCCATCGCTTCGGCTACAGCAGGTTCTTACCAAACGGGGGAGGAAGCTAAGTATGCTATTGATGGTAATTACAACACGATGTGGCATAGTTCGTACAGCAGTACGTCTTTCCCCGTGACGTTTACAGTTAAGCTTAAAGAGGTATCGCATGTTGACTATGTGAAGTACGTGCCTCGTTGTGACGGAAGTCAGAATGGTAACTGGGTTCAAGTAGAAGTTTTGTACTCTGAAAAGACAACAGGTTCAACTTTTAAATCAGTAGGAACCTTTACGCCAAATGGCACTTCTGCATCAAGTGAATTTGATCTTGGAGGTGTAGATTGCGGTCAGATTCGTTTTAAAATTTCACGCGGTTATTTTAACGTTGCTTCAGCTGCAGAAATTGAAGTTTATCAGATTGACAACACTAAGCGTGAGGCATTTGCAACTTACTTTGCTGACGAACTTTACAGCGAACTTAAGCCTGAAGTTACTTCAAGCGAAGGAATTGAAGATGCTGACGTTAAGCAGCTTGTGGATAATCTTCTTGCAGATGCTGAGTCGTACAAGAAGTTCCGCGTAGGCGAGTATGAAGCTTACATGCCTACAAGCACCCTCAAGAATATGTTGAAGGTAAGTAGCCAGTATAATAATTACGAAAACCCCACAGGTGTTTACCTTAAGACTGGTGAATCATGCATCGTAGTTGCTAGTGGTATTGGAAGTTCTGCCGTTGGTTTGAAGATTAAGAACTGGTACACTAATGAGAACTCTAGCGAATACGGCCTTAAGAATGGTTTCAACTATATTACGGCAGCCTCTGAAGGTAATGTGTTCGTTGATTACTACACATCAAATTATGAAACAGCTCCCAAGGTGAAACTTCACTTTATCAACGCTCCTGTTCAGGGTTATTGGGATCAGGAAACAATGACAAATGCGGATTGGGTAGCTATGCTTAAAGATAAGTCAGATGATGACCACTCTATCATCATTACGCGTTCAAAGCACGCTCAAACAGCTTATCCCGTTAGCGCGTGGAAGATGTACTGTCCTACAAATGTTGACTCAACAATGACGCTTTATCAGCAGGTGCAGTGGGCAGAACGTGATATCCTCGGTCTTGAACGTTATGGTAAGCAGGTAAAGAACCGTCAGCTCTTCTATGCTACAAACTACGGCTTTATGGCAGCAGGTGGCGAAGGTTCATATTGTGAATACGGTAGCCTTGGTGGCATTATGCGTCCCGACTCTAAGAACTTTGATTTCTGGGGTGTAGGTCACGAATGGGGGCATAATAATCAGGTAACTCCTGGTTTCAAGTGGTCAGGTTGTGGTGAAACAACGAATAATATCTATGCAGCTTGGGCACAGCTCCACGGAACAGGCAATCGTCATAGCCTCCGTCTTGAAGACGAAACTAGCGGTATTGGTGAATACTCAGGCATGCGTGGTGGACGCTTCCAAACTTACTTCGAAGAAGGTATCCGCAAGGGTGTAGCTTGGCAGCTTCAAGATGGTCCTGACTATAATGGTGCTACTCCTAACACAATCACAGTTCAAGGTCAAGACGCAAATGGTAACAACATCGGTACTGTAACAACAACAAGCCGTAACTACGACCACTTCGTTAAGCTCGCTCCTTTCTGGCAGCTCACTCTTTGGGGTACACTTGCTGGTAAGTGTCCTGACATTGTGCCTATGGTTATTGAGTCAATCCGTACTACCGCCAACTACGGTACGACTTACAATACCAATGGTAAGCAGCAAATCAATTGGATGAAGATTGCTTGTGATAGCACGAAGATTAACCTCCTTCCTTTCTTTGAAAAGGCAGGTATGCTCCGTCCTATCAATGCTTATATTGAAGACTACAGCGCAGGTTGGAATATCATCAACGAAAAGATGATTAACGACCTTAAGGACTATGTTGCGCAGCAGGGTTATGCTGATTTTACAGAAGAAATTAACTACATCAATGCTCACAACTTCAATATCTATCGTGACAACCTCAAGCTCGAAGTTCCCTCAACACTTGGTACTGGTTGCACATATAGCAACGGTAAGGTTAAGGTGCAGCACGGTCAAGTTAAGAATGCTGTAGCATTTGAAACTTACAATGCAGCAGGCGAACTCATCCGTATCACTATGTATGGTCTTGGTAGTGACGATGCACACTCGTTTACACAAGTGCTCTATCCTGGTTCTTCAAACGAAGCTGACGCAGCTGCTTACATTATGGCTGTAGGTTATGACGGCACACGTACGAAGATTTACGAAATGGTCAATCAGGTGGTTTCATTGGTGCCCAACCATTACTACCGCATCACCGCTGACACTAAGGGCAACTGCCTCACTTGCGGTAGTGGCTCTGAAATCGGATTAGACGGTAGTATCACTTGGAAGTTAGATCGTACAGCAAGCAGCTTGAGCAAGTACGACCAAATTTGGTGTTGGGAAGAACGCGACGGCAAGACTTACCTCTACAATCCCCAAGCTAACCACTATGCAGGTGCAGATAGTAACACAAAGATGGAAAAGCTTTATGATAAGGCTTCAGCTCCCGCTTGGACATCAGTTTGTATTGATGAAGATAAGAATCTTTATGTCTTGAACGTAGAAAACACAGGTCACTACCTCAATGCATACTCTGCAACAGAAACTGGCTTCTGGAGCGGTGGCGAAAGCGATGCAAACAACATTTGGAAGGTACAAGAAGTTAAGTTTGTATCCATCACTGTACCTACATCTGGTCTTGTAAACTATTGTTTGCCTTTCCCCGTATCACTTCCTGAAGGGCTTACTGCTTATGTAATTTCAGGCAATGAGACACTCTCATACGAAGGTGTTGAATATGATTATGCGCTCCTTGAACCGATTCAAGGTAATATCGTTCCTGCACACGAAGCGGTTATTTTTGGAGGCGAACCTGATTCTTACCGCCTTACATTCGTTCCCGGTTATACAACTGAACTCACACAGAAGAATATCCTTCACGGTGTAGGTATTAAGCAACGTTTTGACAAGTCAACGATTCTTGCTTCATTCAAGAGCGCTGAAGAAGCTGGTACAACTTCATACATCACTAACGCTACTACTACTACTGTTGCAGTAAATAAGTGTTACATCCTTAAGGAAGATGTTGCTAACTTGTCAAAGCTTTACCTTGCAGAGAAGAACGTGATTACATCAATTGATTCACCTGTTAAGGAAAATACTAAAGTAACTATTTTCTACAACATTGATGGTACAAAGGCTACTCAACTTCAGTCAGGTAAGATATACATCACATCTGAAGGAAAGAAGATTATGGTGAAGTAAACACGACATAATGAAATAAATTAAGGCTGACTATCGAAGTCAGCCTTTTTTTGTATGTATTATCAACAGAGGGTGTTTTCATACTCTCTATATATTCCTCCCTTAAAATACTAAGTGGGAGTTACGATAAATTAAGTCTTAGTTAGGAAAAACTAATTGTGACTTAATTTTAACTAAGTAAGACTTAAGGAAGGATAGCAACGTTTTTGTCATATCTAATGGGCTTACAAAAAAGTGTGTCTCGTAGGAGACACACTTTAAATTAAAATTATGCAGATTTATGCGAGATCGTTTCTTACAACCTTACCCATAGCCATTACGAAAGTGAGTTCTTGGTTCTTGTCGAACATAATGATGTCGGCATCCTTACCAGCTTCAAGTGAACCCTTCTTATCATAAATGCCCATAATCTTGGCGGGAGTTTCGCTAATCATGCGACATGCGTCTTCCATAGGAATACCTGCTTGTTGTACACAAGTACGAACGAGGCGGTCCATTGTTGCAATACTTCCAGCAAGTGCTGAGCGGTCAGCAAGCTTACAAACTCCGTCTTCAAGAATTACACGGGGGTCAAATGCTACATCAGAGTCAGCTGCTGCACAAGCTAATGAGTCAGTGACAAGAGCTGTACGCTCTACACCCTTAATTTGGTAAATCATGCGGAGCATTACAGGAGGAACGTGAATGCCGTCAGCAATCATTTCTACTGTCATATTTTCTTCAGTGAAGATGCTTTCAACTGTTCCAGCTTCCTTGAATTCACGATTCTTATACACCACGGGCATTGCGTTGTAGAAGTGTGTGGCATGAGTCATACCAGCTTCATTAGCAGCTTTTACGTCTGAGTATGTAGCCTTTGTGTGAGCTATACTTGGGAGCACACCATGTGCTTTACAAGCCTTGATGAAGTCAATTGAACCTTCAAGTTCAGGAGCTACGTCCCAACGCTTAAGGCAAGAAGTGAGGCCAAGAATGTGTTCGTATTCTTCCTTTACGGGAGCCTTGATCCATTCGGGAATCTGAGCACCTGCCATTTTAATATTGAAATAAGGACCTTCTAAGTGCAATCCCATGATGGGGCTATCGGGTTCAGCCATTAACTTTTCGGTGGTCTTCAAAGCTGCTTCAATCATAGGAACTGTTGAAGAAGATAGAGTGGGGTAGATAGCCGTTGTTCCGTAGTGAAGGTGTGCATTAACAGCTACACGGAATGCTTCTTCTGTACCTTCCATAAAGTCGCGACCGCCACCTCCATGTACGTGCAATTCTATACCTCCAGGAACGATGTCACAACCCTTTGCGTCAACAAGTTCTGCTCCTGCAATGGGTAAGTCACTATTGATTACGTTTACAATCTTATTACCTTCAACGAGTACACTACCTTTTTCCATCCATCCTTGTGGAGTGAGTATTCGTCCGTTTACAATTTGTTTCATAGTTAATGATGTTATTATGTGGTTAGGATATTCTTAATCTTATTATCTGCAACAAAATTAGGCATTTTTCCTGAACCAACATATTTTTCTTTTTAATTTTGCATAGTGATGGCAATAATATGACTATTTATCGTTTCTATATATGTTATGACTCACTATATAAAACCTGCAATATATTTAACTTTTATCTTCTTACTTCTTGCAAGTTGTGGCAGTGCAAACAAAAGTATTAAATCTGCACGTGCAGCGCTGAATCGTGGGGAGTATGAGGTTGCTGCTGAACATTTTAAGAAGGCATACAAACGTATCTCTCCAAAGGATCGTAAATGGCGTGGGGAAGTTGCTTATGAAATGGGTAAATCGTACAGCAATTATGGTAATGTTGCTAGGGCTCTTGCAGCTTATAAAAATGCTGAGCGCTATAAGTATAACGATACACTCGTATACCAACAACTCGGAATACTCTCGGCTCAAATGGGCAATTATAAAGAAGCTGCTTCTTACTTAGCAAGACATCTTGAATTGGTAGATGATAACACATCTAAACTCCGCTATAATTGGGCATTACGAGCTAATGAATTCAAAAATGTATCGTCGGCTTATACTGTCAAACTTGAACGTATTTTTGCTTCAAGTCGTTCAGATTATTCACCAATGTACGTAAGTTCAGAAGGTAATGAACTTTATTTTACATCAACACGTAATCAAGCGACGGGTGAAGATATAAGTGGTATTACGGGGATGAAAAATGGTGACATATTCTGTGTACGAAAGGATGAAAAAGGACGTTGGAAAGCTCCTATTCTTGTTGAAGGTGGATTAAACACAGCTTATGATGAAGGAGCTTGTTGTTTTTCAGCAGATGGAAAAATGTATCTCACAGTATGTCCAACTGATCCGACGCATCCAAGAATGGCTGAGATATGGACTTCAAATAGAAGTGATGCGAAATGGAGTAAAGCTACTAAGCTCAAAATAACTGAAGATACTTTAAGTTCCTATGCGCATCCTTGTGTCTCGCCGGATGGAAATTGGTTGTATTTCGTTTCAGATATGCCAGGTGGTTTTGGTGGAACTGATTTGTGGCGTGCGAAATTAACGGGATCAGAAGTAGGGCCCATTGAAAACTTAGGTTCAGACGTTAATTCTGAAGGTAATGAAATGTTTCCAACCTTCCGACCTACTGGTGAATTATATTATTCATCAGATGGAAAGGGTGGGTTAGGGGGCTTGGATTTATTTTGTGCTCTTGAAGATACTCTCCTGAATGCTTGGGTTATAAAGCACTTGCCTGCTCCCATGAATTCTTTGGGTAATGACTTTGGGATGACTTTTGAAGGCTTCCATAATAGGGGCTATTTTACTTCTTCACGCACGACAGGAGGGCGCGGATGGGATAAGATATTCAGTTTTAGTTATCCCGAACTCACGCAAACGGTAAAGGGGTGGATTTACGAAGCTGATGGGTACGAACTCCCAGAAGCAGAGGTGTATATTATTGGAAGTGATGGTACAAATTTAAAACTCGGAGTATTGCCAGATGGTTCATTTGAAACTAAGGTGAATCCAGCAGTTGATTACGTATTTTTAGCAACATGTGACGGTTATTTGAATTGTAATAATCAATTAACGACTGATACTATTAATACTGATTATCAATATGTTCTTCAATTTCCCTTAGCATCTATCTCAGTGCCAGTATTGGTGCGTAATGTCTTCTTTGAATTTGATAAAGCCGATATTACTCCTGAAAGTTCAGCGGCCCTTGACCGTTTGGTAAACATGCTAAACGACAATCCAACAATTACAATTGAACTCTCAGCGCACACGGATAGTCGTGGAAGTGATGCATATAATAAGCGCTTGTCACAACGACGTGCAGAGTCAGTTGTAAACTATTTGGTTAATCATGGTATTGATAAAGAAAGACTTACACCGATCGGTTACGGAGAATCTGTTCCTAAGGTCGTAAATCGTAAATTGACAGAAACTCATATATTCCTTAAAGAAGGAGACGTTCTGTCGGATGAGTTTCTTAGTAAGCTAACCCCTGAACAACAAGACAGCTGTCATGCTTTAAATCGTCGCACTCAATTCAGAGTATTGCGTACAACATATCAACCAAAAGAATAGATAAGAATTAAATTGCGTGTTACAAATGGATAACCATAAGTAACACGCAATTTGTATTTAATCGTTACTTACTCTATATTAGACATAGGAAAAACTAACTCTCTTTTACAAAAAAATTATTAGTTACTTAAAATAAATTAACTCACAGATAATTTTGCTTCTGTTTATTAAGGTCATGTACTGATAATAATAATTGTACACCTCAATCTAAAATAACGAATCCTACTTAACTTTAAGTAGAATGCGGATTATGTTTAATAGTGATTTTATAACTACTCTCACTAACTAAATTATAGGTCTCACGATATATAGAGAACGAAAGAAATTGTATCTTTGCATTTGTTATGAAAAATACACGTATACAATTATTCATATTGTCACTCCTATTATGTTCGATTAGTAGTACAGCTCAGTTAGTTAAGGGTAACTTTGACAAGCTGAAGCCTAGTCAATTTAATCCTGGATATGAACACAATGGAAGTCGATGGAATGAACTGAATAATGACACAGTTGGTGTCACATCAAAAACAGATGTTCCTGAAGGTATTTATGCTTGGCGAATTGATCCTATTTTTGGAGATATTGTTCCAGCTTTGATTGACACCCTTTCGCATGGTTTTCAAAATCAAGGTGGAACTAAAGGTTTTATGGGTGGATATTTAACCACTGGTAACTTAGGAGCTCCACGCAAATCGTTAAGATTAAATCATGAAAACTTAGGATTATGGGATGAACAATTTGTTTTTATGAATCCCTATGATTTCTTTGTTGAGCGCGCTTCTAACCAACTCTTTACTAACACTAAATCTCCTTTTACTAACATTACATATCACGAATGTGGTGATAAGGAGCATGGCGAAGACCGTATTACAGCTCTCTTTGCCGTTAATGCAGGAAAGAAAGTTGGAATGGGATTCAATATTGATTACCTTTACGGTAGAGGATATTATCAATCTCAGAATACAGCACACTTTAGGAGCGATGTATATGCATCGTATTTAGGTGAACGTTATAAAGCGCATTTGTCTTATCGTTTGCAATATTTGAAAACAACTGAAAATGGAGGTTTGGAGGACGATAGATATATTACTGAACCCGAAGCCTTTGCGAATGATTATGAAACATGGGAGATGCCAATGAATCTCTCAAAAACGTGGAATAAATTAAATGTGAATTCGTTGCTTTTTACGCAAAGATTTAACATTGGAGCCTCTTCAAATCATGCGAATGACTCAATAAGTGCAACAGATTCAACTAAAGTCAACTTAAATAGCTCTGAAAAATTGAATGTGGCACCCTTGACTGTATCGCATTCAATGCAGATTGATCATGATGATAGATTATTTTTGAGTAATTTATCTGCAAACGAGTTTGCCCCACTCTATTTTAAGGATTTCTATTTCCCTGGTGATTCAGCTTCTGACAAAACTAAGCATTTTGCCATCCGAAATACAATTGCATTGGAATTGAATGAGAAATGGAAGAATTGGTTGCGAGCTGGAGCAAGACTTTATGTGACACATAAACACGAAAGATTTACCCTACCCAACTCCCCTACTACATTTGATTCTTACCGATACAATTATTTTAATGTCGGTGCGGAATTGATGCATCGCAAAGGTGAGATTTTGGATTACAATGTTTTGGGAGAACTTCGTACACGTGACGGAAAGCGTTGGGGAGAATTTAAATTGTTAGCCAATGCAGGGGTGCGTACCAAATTGTTTAACGATTCGTTGCATATAAATACGTATGCACAAGTCAGTTCAGAAGAACCATCATTTTATTATAGGCATTATCAATCGCGAAATGCATGGTGGGATCAAGAAGGATTAAGCAATACACTATGCACTCGAATTGGTGCTGAATTTAAATACAAAACGACCAAATTCACTATTCGTTTCGAACAACAGAATGACGGTGCATACTTTCAGGAAACACTTTACGAAAATCCAGCCGCTAAAGGCAAAAATGATAAACTCCATAGTATATGTGCGATACAAAACGGCAAGCCAGTTCAGCGCCTTGAAGTATCACTCTATCATTTACAAACGTGGGGAATTTTTAATTGGGAGAATGAGTTGACTTATCAAACAACATCAGACAAGTCATTATCGCCCGTACCTGCCTTTATGGCCTACTCCAACTTGTTCTTGAAATTTAAGATTGCTAAAGTCTTAAATACAGAAATAGGTTCAGACGTTAGATTTTACACACGTTTTACCCCTCAAGTATATTCTCCAATCATAGGTCAGTATGTATTGCAAGACGCAAGTAAAGCTGAAAAAGTTGGAGGATATCCAGTTGTGAATGCCTATGCAAACATGCATTTAAAACGTACACGTTTCTACATCATGGCTTCACACATTAATGCATCACAACGTCAAAAGAGGGCTTTTGAACTTCCCCACTACCCTATGAATGGCTTTACACTTCATTTAGGTGTTAGTTGGAATTTTATAAACTAACCAAAGAATTCGTGAGTAGGTAAATTTTAATCATTAGGCATTAATTTTTGCCGCAACAACCGCTTATACGTTATGAAAGACTTTGTACATCTTCATGTACATTCACAATATTCTATCCTTGACGGTCAAGCTTCAATTCCCAAGATGGTAGACAAAGCCATTGCTGACGGAATGAAAGGCATGGCACTTACCGACCATGGTAATATGATGGGAGTAAAAGACTTTTTCAATTATACGGAGAAAGTCATATCAAAAGCTAAGAAAACTTTCAAGGATTTAAAGGCTAAATTAGATAAGATAGAGGCAGGAAACTATACACCTGAAGCTGACGAGGAAGGATTAACTCTTGAAGAGTTGAAGGCTAAATTATTACCACAAATTGAGAAACAAGAACGCATTGCCAATTTTAAAAGAATGATTGGTTGTGAAATGTATGTGGCTCGCCGTGGTATGCTTTTGAAAGAAGGAAAACAAGATACTTCTGGTTGGCACCTCGTTGTCATAGCAAAGAACTTAAAGGGATATAAAAAC
The DNA here is from genome assembly GCA_045657925.1 of Alloprevotella sp. Taxonomy (GTDB): domain Bacteria; phylum Bacteroidota; class Bacteroidia; order Bacteroidales; family Bacteroidaceae; genus Alloprevotella. The sequence continues at coordinate 31,097 of JAZOUA010000009.1, forward strand.
CTTATTAAGCTTGTGAGTGATTCATGGATAGATGGTTTTTATATGCGTCCGCGTACAGAGCATGCTCAACTTGAAAAGTATAGTGAAGGATTGATGATTAGTTCCGCATGTCTTGGGGGGGAAATACCTAAAAAGATTCAAGCCGGAAATCTACCAGCCGCAGAAGAAGCCATTGAATGGTTTAAGCGCGTCTTTAAGGATGATTTCTATCTTGAACTCATGCGTCATAAGGTTACTGACCCTGAGCAAAATGCAAATCGTGAAGTTTATCCTTTGCAAGAGGAAGTTAATCAACAAATCATTAAATTAGCTGAGAAGCATAATGTGAAGTTAGTGTGTACAAACGATACACACTTTGTTGACGAAGAAAATGCAGAAGCTCACGACCGTCTTATTTGTCTTTCTACAGGGGCTGATCTTTATTCTTCAAATCGTATGCTGTATACGAAGCAAGAATGGTTTAAGACGCGTGCTGAGATGAATGAAGTATTCGCAGATGTTCCTGAAGCTCTAGAGAATACCTGCGAATTGGCTGATAAGACCGAAAATTATTCTATTGACCATGGTCCAATTATGCCCAACTTTGAAATCCCAGAAGATTTTGGCACTGAGGAAAGTTATCGTCAAACGTATTCAGAAGAAGACTTATATAAGGAGTTTACTGAAGACGAAAATGGAAATGTAGTGCTCACTCGTGAAGAAGGTGAAAGTAAAATCAAGAAACTCGGAGGATATGATAAACTCTATCGTATTAAATTAGAGGCTGATTATCTTGCTAAACTGGCTTACGAAGGAGCTAAATGGCGCTATGGTGATCCTCTTGATGAAGAAACTGCAGCTCGTATAAAATTTGAATTGCACATCATGAAGACGATGGGTTTCCCAGGTTACTTCTTGATTGTACAGGACTATATAAAGGTGGCTCGCAAAGAGTTGGGAGTAAGTGTAGGTCCAGGTCGTGGTTCTGCGGCTGGAAGTGCCGTAGCTTATTGTTTACGCATTACAGATATTGACCCTATTAAGTACGACCTGCTTTTTGAGCGTTTCCTTAACCCTGACCGTATCTCTCTCCCCGATATTGACGTTGACTTCGACGATGACGGAAGAGGCAGAGTGCTTCAGTGGGTGACAGATAAATATGGAGCTGAAAAAGTTGCGCACATTATTACCTACTCTACCATGGCTACGAAATCAGCCATTAAGGACGTAGCACGTGTGCAAAATTTACCCTTAGCTCAGAGTAACTATCTTTGTAAACTCATTCCTGATAAGTTGCCGGAAGATGCTAATGGTAAAACTCCTAAAATGAATTTGGTGAATGCCATTGCTTGTATTCCTGAACTAAAGGAAGCTGAATCATCCTCTGACCCCCTACTCTACGATACGATTCGTTATGCTAAAATGCTTGAGGGGAATGTTCGCAATACAGGTGTGCATGCATGTGGTGTAATCATTTGTCGAGATGCTATTTCTGACTGGGTTCCTGTTTCAACAGCTGAAGATAAAGACACAAAGGAAAAACTGCTTTGTACGCAATATGAAGGTAAGGTAATTGAAGAAACAGGGTTGATTAAGATGGACTTTTTGGGACTTAAGACCCTTTCAATCCTTAAAGAAGCAGTTGCCAATATTGAAGATAGTCTTGGAATTGTTCTTGACGTTGACCAAATACCGATTGACGACCCTTCTACCTTCCAGTTATATTGCGACGGTAATACTATTTGTACTTTCCAGTTTGAATCGCCAGGTATGCAGAAATATCTGCGTGAACTTGAACCTACCGTATTTGAAGACCTTATCGCAATGAACGCCTTGTATCGTCCTGGCCCTATGCAATATATTCCTGAATTTATTAATCGTAAGAAAGGCCGTAGTCCTATTACTTACGACCTCCCTTGTATGGAGAAATATTTGAAGGATACTTATGGCATTACGGTATATCAGGAGCAGGTCATGTTGCTCTCAAGAGAAATTGCAGATTTTACTCGTGGTGAGAGTGATAACTTACGTAAGGCGATGGGTAAGAAATTGATTGACAAACTAAATCAAATGTATCCAAAGTTTGTCAATGGTGGTGTTTCTCATGGCTACGACCCTAAAATTCTTGAAAAGATTTGGGATGACTGGCGAGCTTTTGCTTCGTATGCGTTTAATAAGAGTCACGCTACGTGTTACTCATGGGTTGCTTATCAAACTGCTTATGTGAAGGCTAATTATCCCTCCCAGTACATGGCTGGATATATGAGCCGAAGCCTTGATAATATAACGGAAATTACCAAAGCCATGAGTGAATGTAAGGCTATCGGTATTTCTGTGCTTGGCCCAGATGTGAATGACTCTAAGCTAAAGTTTAGTGTGAATCATACTGGTGATATCCGATTCGGACTTGGAGCCATCAAGGGTGTAGGTGAAGGTGCTGTTGAAAATATCTTGAATGAACGCATTATAAATGGTCCTTTTACTTCCGTTTACAATTTTGTGGAACGCATTAACTTAAGTGCCTGCAATAAGAAGTGCATAGAAAGTATGATTCTAGCAGGTGCATTTGATTGCTTCACTGATTTAAAACGTGAACAATACTTCGAAGTTGGTGCGGATGGTGACCTATTTATTGACGCGTTAATTAAATACGGCACACGTTACCAGGTAGACCAACAAGCTCAACAAAACTCGCTTTTCGGAGGTATGGAGGAATTAGAAATAGCTAAACCTCAAGTTTCCAAAACATTCGTTCAATGGAGTGATGTAGAGCGACTAAATAAGGAGCGTGAATTAATCGGTATCTACATTTCTGCCCACCCGCTTGATAGCTATCAAATAGTACTTGAAAATCTTTGCACTGCTACATTGGAAGATCTTCAAAACAAAGCGAATTATGCCAATCAAGATATTACATTTGGCGGTATAGTTAATGCTATTGTTAAGGAAGGACAAACTAAGAAAGGAAATCCTTTTGGTGTAGTCTTGCTTGAAGACTATTCAGGTGTCATGGAGTTAGCTCTATTCGGTGATGAATGGGCTAAATGGAAAGGGTATTTAACTGCTGGAAATTCTGTATTTATTTCAGCCAGAATTGAACCTCACCGCTATCGTCCAGATGAGTATGACCTGAAAATTGGTAAAATTGAATTCCTCTCAGATGTCAAGGATAAAAAACTTGAAAAAATGACTATCAATATTCTTCTTGAAAAGTTGACAGAAGATACTTTGGAGGAATTGATTGCTCTGGTTGAAACTAATCCTGGTGATACTGCTTTATACGTTAATATTAAGGACAATGAATCTAAATCGGCCATTCCGTTGACGTCACGTTCTTTTAGTATTAACGTAACCAAAGTCGTTATTGATTTTCTTGGAAAGCACGAGGCTTTCGGGTATTCCATTAATTAATTATTGTATAGCATTGTCATGTCTTTAGTGCATGATAAATACCCAATTTGAGTTATTTCAAACTAAGTCTCACTTAATTCAAATTATAAGTAACTTAGTTTGAAATATAAGAGATTTAGTTTTAACTCTATCAAAGTCGATAGTCCTTGCATATACCAAAACTATTGCGTACATTTGCAGAGTCAAACAGAATAAAATAACTATTTTAATAATTCAACAAGTACGGATTAATTGTCCGACTAACAAACGATTATGGAACATATTACTGACCAAAATTATCAAGAAATTGTAACCAAGGGACTTCCCTTAGTATTAGACTTCTCAGCAACATGGTGTGGTCCATGTAAGAAGGTTGCTCCCATCATGGATGAAATTGCTGCTGAATACGAAGGTAAGGTTATTGTCGGCAAGTGTGATGTAGATGAGTGTGAAGACCTCGCTATGGAATACGGCATTCGCAACGTACCTACAGTTCTTTATATTAAGGACGGACAGGTTGTTGATAAGCAAGTTGGTGCTGCTACAAAGAACGTGTTTGTAGAAAAGCTCCAAGCTATTTTATAATCCCCTAAATTGAAAATATCATGGCTGGTTTCGAAGACGAACTTCTTGATGACGCGCAACATGATGCACAGGCTGTAGCCTATATGTATGCACATTTACCTCAAGAAATGCAGGAAAAGTTTACTGAGGAAAACTTATACTATTGCCTTGACATCATTGAGACTTATCTCACTGAGAAAGTAGACTTTACACAAGAAGAAGTTGAACTTGACCTTGAAGTTATCACAAAATACATTCTCGAAGTAGCAAAGAAAGATGCGTATGATGCTCTTGATGAAGAAGGAGTGTATCTTGCAGTAAATGCATACTTTGATTTTGAAGAAGAAGCAGGTAACTTGTAACCCCTAATAATGGAAAGAGAAATAACCGATGTGAGATTACTTAAACATGGTTATTTCTCTTTTTATATACCTGTTCTTCTCCCCCTTTAAGTCGTTTGAAGTATATTTCTTAAAAATATTATATTTTTCTTAATTCCTTCTCATAAATTATTTGTAACTTCGCAGAGGATAAACATTAACCTAACCAAACATTTTTATGAAAAAGACAATCTTGGTAACTGGTGGTACCGGTTTTATCGGTTCACACACCACAGTAGAACTTCAAGCAGCTGGTTATGACGTAGTCATCATTGACAATCTCTCTAACTCTAAGGCAGACGTTGTTGACGGCATCGAAAAGATTTCAGGCATCCGCCCTGCTTTCGAAGAAGTAGACTGCTGCGACTATCCCAAGCTTGAAGCTGTATTCCAGAAGTATCCTGGTATCGAAGGTATCATCCACTTTGCTGCTTCTAAGGCAGTAGGCGAAAGTGTTGAACAGCCTTTGAAGTACTACGAAAACAATATCGTATCACTCATCAACCTCCTCAAGTTGATGCCTAAGTATAACGTGAAGGGTATTATCTTCTCATCAAGTTGCACCGTTTATGGTCAGCCCGATCCTGAAAACCTCCCCGTTACTGAAAATGCTCCTCTCAAGCAGGCTGAAAGCCCCTATGGTAACACTAAGGCAATTAACGAAGAAATCGTTCAGGACTTCGTTAAGAGTGGTGCTCCCATCTCTGCAATCCTCCTCCGCTACTTCAACCCCATCGGTGCTCACCCCTCTGCAATCATCGGCGAAATGCCCAATGGTGTGCCCGCTAACTTAATCCCCTACCTCACTCAGACAGCTATCGGTATCCGTGAATGCCTCTCTGTATTCGGTGATGACTATGACACTCCCGACGGCTCTTGCATCCGCGACTTCATCTACGTTATCGACCTCGCTAAAGCTCACGTTTGCGCTATGGAACGCATCCTCAACGGCAAAAATGAAGAAGCTGTAGAAATCTACAACGTAGGTACAGGTAAGGGTGTTACAGTATTCGAACTCATCAATACTTTCGAAAAGTGCACAGGCGTTAAGCTTAACTATAAAGTTGTAGCACGTCGTCCTGGTGATATTGAGAAGGTTTGGGGTAACGTTGATAAGGCTAACCAAAAGCTCGGTTGGAAGGCTGTTCACACACTCGAAGACTCACTCAGCACTGCTTGGAAGTGGCAGCTTGAACTCCGTGAACGCGGAATCATGTAATCCTCGACATCATCTAAACTGATTACAAAATAGGGACCTTAAGGACATTGGCTTTAAGGTCCTTTATGAATAAATAAGCTTGTCTTTTTATGTACAGCAACCCCTATCCCACTCATCCCTCACCATGCTACATTCTTGAGGAGGAAAAGTTGCGTCGCAACCTCTCGCTCATCAAGAACATAGCTGACCGTGCGGGTGTAGAATTCATTTTGGCATTTAAGGCTTTCGCGCTTTGGAAGACTTTCCCTATTTTCTGCGAATATATCACGCACACTACAGCATCATCGCTTTACGAAGCACGCTTGGCGCTTGAGGAATTTGGTTCAAAAGCTCACACCTATTCCCCTGCTTACGAGGACGAAACATTTGATGAAATCGTAAAATGCTCAAGTCACATTTCTTTCAACTCGCTCGCACAATTTGAACGCTTTGCTAGTCGTGCAACATGCGTCTCTTGCGGTGTGCGTATTAATCCTGAGTATAGCGAAATCGAAACCGACCTCTATAATCCTTGCGCACCTGGTTCACGCTTCGGCATTTTGGCTAAAGATCTTCCCACCGAACTTCCTGCGCAAATCGAAGGTTTCCATTGCCATTGCCATTGCGAGAGTTCTTCGTATGCGCTTGAAAATACACTCAAACACATTGAGGAGAAATTTGGAGCCTGGTTGCCAAAGGTGAAGTGGTTGAACTTAGGTGGTGGGCACCTTGTTACACGTGCCGATTACGATGTGGAGCACCTCATTGGCTTGCTTCAAAGCTTCCGCGCAAAGTATCCTAACCTCAAGATTATTCTCGAACCTGGCTCTGCCTTTGCATGGCAAACAGGTCCGCTCGTATCAAAAGTGGTTGACATTGTTGAAAATTACGGTATCAAGACAGCCATTCTCAATGTGTCCTTCACGTGCCACATGCCCGACTGTCTTGAAATGCCCTACTGGCCACGCGTTAGAAACGCCGATACACTAGAAGGCGAAGACGCTATAGCTCACGAAACGGAAGCATGCGTTTATCGCCTTGGCGGAAACTCTTGCCTCTCAGGAGACTTCATGGGCTACTGGCGCTTTGGTAGGCCTCTTGAAATCGGTGACACTATAATCTTTGAGGATATGATACATTACACCACAGTAAAGACTAATATGTTTAACGGCATTCATCATCCCTCACTCGCTCTCCTCCGTACAGACGGCACTCTTGAAGTGCTCCGTAATTATCAGTATGAGGATTATCGAGACAGAATGGATTAAAATAACGAACAATGAAAGAAACGAATCTTCCAGACAATGCCTTTCGTGAATTGCGCGATGGCGAAGAATATAAACCTTTAATGGAAGCGGGAAAGCAATACCGCGAAGTCACTCCGTGGTCCATCACTTGGGGTATCTTGATGGCAATTCTCTTTTCGGCAGCAACGGCTTACCTCGGTTTGAAAGTCGGTCAGGTGTTTGAAGCAGCCATTCCTATTACCATCATTGCCGTGGGCGTGGCGGGCGCAACACACCGCAAGGACCCCATGGGCGAAAACGTTATTATTCAGAGTATCGGTGCATGTTCGGGCATGATTGTTGCAGGTGCGATTTTCACACTCCCCGCGCTTTATATCCTTCAACACACGCATCCTGAAATCACCGTTAATTTCCTTTGGATTTTCTTGTCATCACTTCTCGGTGGTGCGCTTGGCATCTTGTTGCTCATCCCCTTCCGCAAGTATTTCGTAAAGGAGATGCACGGCAAATATCCCTTCCCCGAAGCAACCGCCTCTACGCAAATTCTCCTCTCGGGCGAGAAGAGCGGTAGCAGTGCAAAACCCTTGCTTGTAGCAGGGGTGATTGGTGGTCTTTACGACTTTGCCGTGGCGACCTTTGGCCTTTGGAATGAAAACTTTACCAGCCGTTGTTGCGAACTCGGTAGTATTATTGCAGAGAAGGCGAAGTTAGTCTTCTCTTGTAATACCAGTGCGGCATTGCTTGGTATGGGTTTCATCGTAGGTTTGAAGTACGCAACAATTATTTGTGCCGGTTCAGCCCTCGTTTGGTGGGGCATTGTGCCTGCAATCTCACTTATCTTCCCCGACCTTGAAGTTGCAAACGGGATTACGGCGGCAAATGCGAGTGCCGAACAAATCTTTGGTTATGCTAAGAGCATCGGTATTGGTGCTATTGCTATGGCTGGTATTATCGGTGTGGTAAAAAGTTGGGGCGTGATTAAGAGCGCCTTTGCCTTGATTGGTAAGATTTCAAAGGGTAGCGCGCAACAAGCTGAAGAAGTACGTACTCAGCGTGACCTTTCCATGAAGATTATCGGTATCGGTACGCTCGTAACCATTTTGGTGACTACACTGTTCTTCTTCTTTGGCCCTATGGAGGGCAACTTGCTCTTCACCATTGTGGGCATTTTAATCGTGGCCGTTATCGCCTTTCTTTTTACAACCGTAGCTGCAAATGCCATCGCCATTGTTGGTTCTAACCCCGTAAGTGGTATGACACTTATGACACTCATCCTTTCCAGTATCATCATGATGCTCGTAGGCTTGAACGGCACACACGGAATGGTTGCGGCGTTGATTATGGGCGGTGTGGTATGTACGGCACTCTCATCAGCGGGCGCTTTCATTACAGATTTGAAGATTGGTTATTGGTTGGGAAGCACGCCCAAGTATCAGGAAACTTACAAATTTATCGGTGTCTTGGTGAGTGCGGCAACTGTAGGCGGTGTGATTATGATTCTCCAAAAAGTGTATGGTTTTACACCCGACAATGCTGATGTAATGGCGGCGCCACAAGCACGAGCAATGGCAGGTGTTATCGAACCTCTTATGAGTGGTGAAGGTGCGCCCTGGTTGCTTTATGGTATCGGTGCGTTCATCTCTTTGGTGCTCAACTTCTGCGGTATTCCCGCTTTGGCATTCGCTTTGGGTATGTTCATTCCTTTGCAACTCAACCTTCCCCTTATCGTTGGCGGTGCCATCAATTGGTTTGTTGGTTCACGTACAAAGGATGAAAAGGTTAACAATGCACGCATCGAAAAGGGCACATTGCTCGCCTCTGGTTTCATTGCCGGTGGCGCCTTGATGGGTGTGGCAAGTGCTGCGCTTCAGTTTGGTGGTATCAAGTTTGACAACAGCGCTTGGCTCGCAAATCCCTCAAGTGAAATTCTTAGCCTTGCTTGCTACTTATTGTTGATCTGCTACTTGATTAAGGCAACATGTAAGAAATAAGCACCATGCTTACGAAAAACAAAATTAAATACATCACCTCCCTTGCGAAGAAGAAATTCCGCGATGAGGAGGGCGTTTTCCTTGCTGAAGGAGCGAAGGTAGTGGGAGATATTCTCCCCTACTTTCGTTGCCTAATGCTTTGTGGCACCAAGGAGTTTCTCTCTCAACGTCCCGAAGTGAAGGCTGATGAGGTGATTGAAATCACTGAGGCGGAGCTCCAAAAGTGCTCTCAACTGAAAACACCTCGCGATGTGATTGCCGTGTTCTGCCAACCCACCCCTTCGCCTATTTCCGAAGAAGTGTTGCGCGAGGAACTCTGCATCGTGCTTGATGGAGTGCAAGACCCTGGCAACCTCGGCACGATTATTCGACTTGCCGATTGGTTTGGTATTCATCACATCATTTGCTCGGAAGACACTGCCGACGCCTTTGCTCCCAAAGTGATTCAAGCTACAATGGGTGCCATCACGCGTGTCTCGCTCCATTACACAGATTTAACGACATTCCTTCCCTCTATCCCTCAAGACGTACCTGTATATGGCACTTTCCTTGAAGGAGATAATATCTACAGCAAATCACTTTCACCCAACGGATTGCTTATTATGGGTAATGAGGGAAATGGCATTCGTCCGGAGACTAAATCATTCATCACTCAGAAACTCTTTATCCCTCCTCACCCACCAGGTTGTGAGACTTCGGAAAGCTTAAACGTAGCCATTGCTACAGCTATATGTTGTGCTGAATTTAGAAGACAATTGCATAATGTAACTCAATTTACTCCCTAAACACGCTATAAATAGAAGACAACAATGCAGAAGATATTTATATTACTACTCCTTGCTTTCATAACCACTACAACAAAAGCGCAAACCCTCACTGACACCTATTGGCGTAACACCAAGACGGGTGAGTGGCTCATCGGTTTTGCTGAAAACCATGTGATTTACGACTGCCGTACGTGGGACATCCTTACGCGTGCAGAAAAGAAGGACAAGTATGAGTTTACCATCGCACAGAGTAATGACACACTTGCCGTCAGTGTGAGCAACTTGAAGAAGGGCGTGCGCAAAGTGCGCATCGGTAAGGCGAAGGCAATTGCCTGTGAAGTCATTACCACCAAGACGCTCCCCGATTATCCCACACCCGATGCCCGCACTACCTTCAAGGACAATGGTTATCGCTCGGGAGATAGCGTAACAGTCGTGGGATGGATTAAGAATATGACGCCCGAGATGCAAAACGAAGGAGGCGGAAAATATGTGGATGTGGCAATTATGAATTTTGTCACAGCAACGGAAGATATTTTCAACGCTCCGCTTGATTCAGAAGGGCGCTTCAAGATTACCGTGCCCGTGCTCAACACTACTCAAGTTTACGTTGATTGGGGACGCAGTAATATCAATACGGTGATTGAACCGGGCGAGACGTATTACTTTCTTTACGATGTTAAAACCGGTCAGCGCTTGGTCATGGGCAAAGATGCCCGATTGCAAAACGAACTTTGGGCTTACCCTGAGGAAATTGGGTATTACAATGTGCAGCGGTATTATTACGAAGTGCACCACAGCAAAGTTGCTTTCGGCAGTTTAGCGGAAGAGAAAGTTATGGCATACCTTGACTTTATGAAGCAAAACAAACAAGATGCTGATAGTCTGCTTGACCTCCGCATGAAGGCGCACCCCCATCTTTCTACGCGCTATGTCAATTACCTCCGCAACTATTACACGACCAATATGGGGGCATATCTAATGCAAACGCGTTTCTATGCTCAGAAGTATAAATTACCCAAGGATTTCATGGACTTTGTGACCATTGAATGTTGGGCAAGAAGGAGTGTGCCCTACACGCTTTACTGCGACATGAATGGCTTTACCAATGATTACTTCGAATACATGGATGAAGAACTATCAGGAACGGATGCCATTGATCTGGTTCTTACCCACGTTCAAAAAGGAACCATCACCTTGAGCGAGACGGAGCGTCAGGCTTTTCAGAACTACAAAGGAGAATTGGAGCAACTCCGCAAGGCGGTGGAAGGATGTACGGTAGAAGAAAAGAAAGTTTTGGTGGAGGATTTTAACAATGGCGAATTGGTGACGCAAGTCAATAAGGTGTTTATACGTTTGCAATCAGAATTGCGAGAAGCAGACCTAATTGACAGAGCACAAAGAGTTACAGAGAAAGTAAAGTGTGGTTCCGTTTTGCGCGACTTTTATACTGCGCACATACTGTATGATTATATAAACGACATGCGTCAACCGCTCACTGCTATGACAATTGATTGGCTGAATGAAAATATCAAGTTGGACTTTGCCCGTCAGCAAGTTTTGGCGTTGAATGAGAAGTATGAAGCACTGTCCCGAAAGGATTTCTCCAACTCTACGAACCTGCTCTCTACCGATAATCTGGAAGGCATCACTGAGGGAGAACATATTTTGCGCAAGATTATCGAACCCTGGAAAGGCAAAATCATCTTGATAGATGTGTGGGGCACTTGGTGCGGTCCTTGTAAGGAAGCCATAAAGCACAGTCAGGAACTTTATGAACGCATGAAGCCCTATGACATGTTCTTCCTCTACATGGCTAATAACTCTAACGAAATTTCGTGGAAGAATGTCATCAACGAGTACAACGTAACGGGCGAAAACGTGGGGCACGTCAATTTGCCCGCTGACCAACAAAGTGCTGTCGAAGACTTCTTGAAAGTCAACTCCTATCCCTCTTATTTCCTCATTGACCGCGAAGGCCACCTCTTAGAAGTAAATGCCGACCCGAGATACCTCGACCAGTTTGAGGAACTCATTAAGAGTCTAAACTAAAAGTGAGTTACGATAAATTAAGTCGGACTTAATTAAAACTAAGTTACTAATAATTTTAATTCATTCCGACTTAATTTTTACCAATTCTTCATCTCTGGATTTTTTATCTTAACACGACTTCTAATTTATAGACATACAAATAGGTATCAGCTATTTAGCAATGTATTTTATTCCTTTACTCGTTATCATTATCATTTGGTTGCCACTCCTCTTCTTCATGAGATGGAGGTACTACCGCATGCCCTTGCTTCCCAAAGATGATATTGCGAAAGAAGGCAATGAAGCATTACCGATTACCGTAATCATCCCCCTCGACCACGATGCTGATGGCCTTTATGAACTACTCGCCAGCATTTTCAATCAGCATTATGATGGTTCAGTTCATGTGCTTATCGCTAATTACTCGGGAGATAAAGCTATAGAAGACAAGCTATTGCGCATTGAGCGCGACTTTAGAAATCTAAAGCATACAAACATAACTACGACTCCGCATCTTATTGACAAAGAAAAGTTAGCGGTAAGCGTAGCCCTTAAAGGCGCTCGAACGGAATGGGTTATGCTAATGGATGTAGATGTTAATCCTCCCTCACCCAATTGGTTGCGCGCTATGACTGAGGCGTGTAAGAGTGATTACGACATTATCGTAGGATATTCTAATTATGTTGTGAGCAAGGCAACTACCACGTTGTGGCAGTATGATGTTCATTTCCAAAACATTCAAGCTTATAGTCAAGGTTGTTATACGGGAGGAGTTTTGAATCATGTTCTGATTCGTAAGAGTCACTTCCTTAATCAAATGGGCTACTCCAACCGACATATGCGATTGACTATTGGCACTTTGCCTCTATTGGTAGATTATTTATCAATGACGGGTCGCGCTTGCGTTTCGCTTTGTTCAGACACCAGCGTGTTTAAAACGCAGGCATCCGCCAATGGAATGCATCAAGAATCATTGGCACACAATATTATATATTATTATAGTGCCCTAAAGACGAAGATGCTTGACACGCTTTACAGCATCAGCACGTGCTTCCTTCTTACGCTTCCCCTCCTCCTGCTTTACACGATTTTACAAAATGTGATGTTGTGGGTTCAGCATTTCGGAAGTGAGATGATGCTGAGTAGCTATACTTTAATCCCGAATTCACCGATGATTTGGGAGGTTGCGCTTCATACACTCATTGTTATTGCGCTTCTCGCAACACTCTGCATCCCCTTACGCTGGTTGCAGAAAAGTTTTACTGAAGTTGGCTTGCAAATAACATACCCCAAACTCCTAATTTATCCATTTTTACTCCCATTTTATCGCACAAATAAGCGGATTCTGGCATTTTTCTATAGAAAGAAATGCGTCAGACGCCTTTAAAGCATAAAAAAGGAGGATGAAAACTGTGTTAAAACTAAAAAAAGTAGTAACTTTGCACTCGCTATGGCAATAATGGACCTTCTAAATATCAATCTCTCTAAAATTCCTGCTGACGGAATGAAGTTGGAAATGACTCTTGATGGAGACTTTTTCACTGCGTTAGATCAGGATCGAATTAAGGGCGGAACAGTCAAAGTGAACTTGCACGCTCGCGAACATTCAGGAGAGGTTTATACGTTGAAGTTCGTTATCCAAGGCGAAGTAATTGTTGAATGCGACAGATGTCTCGATGACCTGGCCCTTGTCGTTGATGCTGAGGAGACCATCAAACTTACCTATGACGATGAATCCGACTCCGCAGCTGATGACATTAAATTCATCCCCAAGAATACGAACATGTACGACGCTTCTTGGGACGTCTACGAAATCGTGGAACTTTCACTCCCTATTCAGCGCACCCACCAAGTGGGGGAGTGTAATGAGGACATGCTAAGTCGTATTTGCTATAATGAAGAAGAATGCAACTAAATTTCATGCTGAGAATATTTAATGCATCACACAAAAACACTAAAATTAATATTTTAAACATTTAAAGAAAAATGGCACATCCTAAAAGAAGACAGTCAAAGACAAGAACACTTAAGCGTCGTACACATGACAAGGCAGTAGCTCCTACACTCGCAGTTTGCGCTAATTGCGGTGGTTGGCACATCTACCACACAGTATGCCCCACTTGTGGTTACTATCGTGGTAAGCTCGCTATCGTAGTTGACGAAGTTGCTGAGTAATCAACTTTTATACCGAGGAGTTAAAAGCCGAAAGTTATTAAACACTAATTCAATTTTGTGTCACTCTCTTTCTGCTTTTAACTCCTTAATTTTTCTTTACAAGTACAAGGAACGAGTTCTTGAAGAAAAGAAGGCTGGATAATCTGAGTTGCTCTTAGTTAAAACTCAATCATCCTTTTTACTTATTTGCTCGTATTCTTGTCTACTACATTCATCATTACTATGGAAAAAATCAATGCTGTAATCACTGGAGTTGGCGGTTACGTTCCTGAATACGTACTCTCAAATGACGAACTCTCTCGCATGGTAGATACCAACGACGAGTGGATTATGACCCGTATTGGTATTAAGGAGCGTCGTCTTCTTAACGAAGAAGGTCTTGGTACAAGCTATATGGCTCGTAAAGCAGTTAGACAACTTCTTGAAAAGACAGGTACTGATCCCTTGGACGTAGATTGCATTATCGTTGCGACTTCTACTCCCGACTTCCACTTCCCCTCAACAGCAAGTATCGTATTGGGACGTGTTGGTTTGAAGAACGCTCACGCAATTGATATGCAAGCTGCTTGTTGTGGTTTTCTTTATGCAATGGACACTGCTGCAAGTATGATTCAGAGTGGTCGTTACAAGAAGGTTGTAGTTTGTGGTGCCGACAAGATGTCAAGTGCCGTTGACTATACAGACCGTGCAACTTGTCCTATTTTTGGTGACGGTGCTGCAGCTGTATTGGTTGAACCAACTACAGAAGAATACGGTTGGCTCGATTCACACCTCCGCACAGATGGTCTTGGCCTCCCCTACCTCTGCATGAAGGCAGGTGGTTCGGTTTGTCCTCCCTCGCATTACACCATTGAACACCGCATGCACTTCGTACATCAGGAAGGTAAGACGGTATTTAAGTTTGCCGTTACTAACATGACAGATGCATGTACAAAGGTGGCTGAACGCAATAACCTTACAAAGGATAATATTGCTTGGGTGCTTCCTCATCAGGCAAACGTGCGTATCATTGAAGCTGTATCTGCACGCCTTGAAGTAGAACCCGAAAAGGTAATGATGAACATCCAGAAGTATGGTAACACTTCAGCTGCATCACTCCCCCTCGCATTGTGGGATTATGAAAAGCAGTTGAAGAAGGGCGACAACCTCGTACTCACAGCATTTGGTGCGGGCTTCACTTGGGGTGCTGCATACCTTAAATGGGGTTATGATGGAAAATAAGCCCAACCACAAGGCTGGATTTGTCAATATCGTTGGGAACCCCAATGTGGGTAAAAGTACATTGATGAACCTCCTTATGGGTGAGCGAATTTCGATTGCCACTTTTAAAGCGCAAACGACACGCCACCGAATCATGGGAATCATCAACTCTGAGGATGCTCAAATTGTCTTTTCAGACACACCTGGAGTATTGAAACCTAATTACAAGCTTCAGGAGTCAATGTTGGCATTCTCAGAATCAGCTCTCCAAGATGCAGACGTATTGCTCTACGTCACTGACGTCATTGAGCAGCCCGACAAAAACATTGAATTTCTTGAAAAGGTTCAGAAGTTGAATGTACCTATCCTTCTGCTCATTAACAAGATTGACCTTTCTGATCAAAAGAAATTGGAAGCACTCGTGATGGAATGGAAAAAATTCCTTCCTACGGCTGAGATTTTCCCGATTTCTGCACAAGCAAAGTTCAACGTTGATAATGTGCTGAAGCGCATCAAGGAACTCATTCCGCTTTCACCTCCCTATTTTGAGAAGGATCAGTGGACAGACAAGCCAGCGCGATTCTTCGTTACGGAAATCATCCGCGAGAAGATTTTGCTCTATTATGATAAGGAAATCCCCTACTCCGTTGAAGTTGTTGTAGAACAATTTAAGGAGAGCGACAAGAGTATCCATATCAATGCTATTATTTATGTGGAACGTGACTCGCAAAAGGGAATTATCATCGGACACAAAGGCGTGGCGCTGAAGAAAGTAAGCACAGAAGCACGCAAGACATTAGAGAAGTTTTTCCAAAAGAGCATCTTCCTTGAAGTATTTGTTAAGGTTGACAAGGATTGGAGAAACTCTTCGAAGCGCTTAGAGAGCTACGGTTATTCGCACGAATAAGAAGGTATAGGTCTACGGAGCACTTCGCATATTCACATTTAACTATTAGATAAATATGGCATTAGTTGCAATAGTAGGCCGTCCTAATGTAGGTAAATCTACACTCTTTAACCGTTTGACAGGAACACGTTCCGCAATCGTTTCTGACGAAGCGGGTACAACGCGTGACCGCCAATATGGTAAGGTAGAATGGTGTCAGCGCGAATTCTCTATCGTAGACACTGGCGGTTGGGTTGTTAATAGCGACGATATTTTTGAAGAAGAAATCCGCAAGCAAGTGAAGTTGGCAACTGAAGAAGCCGATCTTATCCTCTTCGTTGTAGACATCAAAAATGGTGTTACCGACTTGGACGAACAAGTTGCTGGTATTCTTCGTCGCACAAAGAACCTCCCCATCATCCTCTGCACGAACAAGACGGATAGTAATGAAGACCGCTATGCTTCAGCAGAGTTTTATTCACTCGGCCTTGGCGATCCCTTCTGCGTAAGTGCGGCTACAGGTTCTGGAACGGGTGATCTCCTTGACCAAATTGTAGAAAAGTTAGGTGCTGAAAAGACAGAAGCTGAGGGTGAAGAAAACATTCCTCGCTTTGCAATCGTTGGACGCCCTAACGCTGGTAAGTCAAGTCTGATCAACGCCTTTATCGGTGAAGACCGCCACATTGTTACTGACATTGCAGGCACCACTCGCGACTCTATCCTTACGCGCTACGACAAGTTTGGTTTTGACTTCTACCTCGTAGATACAGCAGGTATTCGTAAGAAGAATAAAGTTACAGAAGACCTTGAGTTTTACTCAGTTATGCGCTCTATCCGAGCTATAGAAAACTCTGATGTATGTATCCTCCTTATTGATGCTACTCGTGGTATTGAAAGTCAGGATATGAACATTTTCCAGTTGGTTCAGCGCAATAGCAAGAGTCTTGTTGTAGTAGTTAATAAGTGGGACACTGTAGAAGAAAAGTCACAGGAAGTCATTTCAACCTTTGAAAATGCAATCCGTGAGCGTATGGCTCCTTTCAAGGATTTCCCCATTATCTTCGGTTCTGCTCTCACTAAGCAGCGCATTTTTAAGGTGCTTGAAACTGCAAAGGAAGTATATCTCAATCGCACACGCCGCATTACGACGCATAAGCTTAATGAGGAAATGCTTCCCCTCATTGAAGCTTATCCACCCCCATCAATCAAGGGTAAGTATATCAAGATTAAGTATTGCGCACAATTGCCCAACACGCAGATTCCCTCATTCGTGTTCTACTGCAACTTGCCTCAATACGTAAAAGAACCCTACAAGCGCTTCCTTGAAAACAAGATTCGCGAAAAGTGGGATTTTAATGGTACACCGATAAATATCTTCATTCGTCAAAAGTAAACAATGAACGACCAGAAGACATTCAATATCGTGAAGCAGATTTATACCAACCTCATCGTAGTGGTGGGTATAAGTCTGCTTCTGCTTTATTTCTCATGTGGTGATGGTGAACCCAAACCAAGTTCTGCTGAAGACGGTCCTACCGAATATGAAATAACTCACATATATTCGCATTTCATAAACGGACATTTCAGCGAATACGTTAGTCATATCGCCTCGTCTAAGGGTAAGCCTCGCTTTTACCGCGAACAGCTTATCAACCTCTATAAGCAACAATTAGCTGAACAAGAAAGAACTTACGGAAGGATTGACTCTATACGCGTTGAGAGAATAATTAAAAACGCAGATAATAGTCACGCAAACGTCTATATTAGAAAATACTATAGCAAATCTAATTCTGAGGAAGACATCATTCAAATGTGCTACACAGAAAACGGATGGGCTATAAAGTAAGAATAACTTTCTTACTATCAACTTGAACCACTTTATATTAACATGAACATCAAAGTCCACTCCATAGGTTGTTTTTTCATTGCTTTCCTATGTAGTTTCCTAACCATAACTAACGCATCGGCTCAGGGGAAATATGTTCTTATGACTTCTTCGGATGAATTATCAGCTGGTGATAAAGTCCTAATTATTTGTAGGGAATTTTCTGTAGCGATGAGTAATGAGCAAAATAATGATTACCGCGGGATGGTGAATGTAACATTTGATGATGAAACCAAATGTTCTATTTCAAATATCAATACGCTTGCCGATGTCCAAGAGTTTGTTATTTATAACGGAAAAATAAATCAGACCTTTGCCTTTGGAGTTGGAGATAATAAGTTTTTGCATGGAGGCTTAAGTGCATCCGAAAATGTATTGAGAACAAATGCTGATATTATAGAAAGTTCAAGTGCGAAAGTGAATATTGATGCTAACGGCATTTCTACAATCGAATTTCAAGGTCCTTATAGTCGTAACAAGCTTCAATATTACGGATCTAATCGATTTTCTTGTTATTCAACGAAACATCGTGATGTGTCCCTCTTCCGCTATGTAGAAGATAATAACGAAGATAAACCCAATTGGCCAATTTCATTTTCGTCTTCAACTTGTGAATTTGCTATAGGTGACTCATACACCTTTCCGACTTTAAGTAATCCTTTGGGTGCACAAATTATTTATTCAAGTAGCAATAGTGAAGTAGCTGACATTGATGCCAATTCGGGTAGTGTTACAATTCATTCCCCTGGAACTACTATTATCTCTGCCATAGCGCTAGAAAATGAAACGCATGGTTTGACTTCTACACAATATACCTTAATCGTTCATGACAAGGTTATACAAGGTAATGTTACTTTTAACTATGAGAATCCTGAAGGTCTAGGTCTTCAACTTCCAGAGGCAGGAAGAGCCACGCCCATTACTGATAATATTACTATTTATCCCGTAACTATGTCATCCACTCATGGAAGTGACTATACCGCAATTTTTCGTAGCAATAAGGCAAACGCGGTTGCACTGAAAATTTATAACGGAGGTTCTATTTCATATAGTGTTCCAGTTGGTTATTTAATCACAACGATAGAACTTTTAGGGAAAAATCTTAACTCACTCGGGTATACTAATGTGTTAAACGTGGGAAATCAAAGTGTAACTTTTACCTCCAACTATACTAATTCTAAAATCCCCGAAATTACTTCAGCAATAATCACGTACAAGAAATATTCCAATACTTTCACCATAACCTCTGCGGGGTATGCCACATACTTCACAAATCAAGCATTTGTTATGCCTGAGGGAGTTGAGGGAGCTATCATTATAGCCGTGAACGGTCAAGATATTGTTGCTGATTATTGCTATCCTCCAGGGACTACAGTTCCTGCTAATACAGGCTTATTGCTTCGTGGTAATCAAGGAGATTATAGTTATAACTATCAAGACACTCAAGAAGTTGCGCCTCAGGAAAACTTACTCCATGGCCTTTTAGAGGATGGAATGACTGAGGCTGAGGGGAATGTTTTGTTCTACAAGTTAGCGTATGATAGTGTTGATGGGCTTGGATTCTATTGGGGCGCTGAAAATGGAATTGCCTTCCCAATAGCCGCTAACAAAGCATATTTAGCTATTCCCAAAGAATTGGCGACACGTGGATTTTCATTCAAAGATTTAGAGCCTACGGGGATCACAACGTTAGAAACGGGTGAGCAACAAACGCATATCTACGACCTTAATGGTAGAATGATAAAGACTTCTACCCCACTCGTTCATAAAAAAGGTATTTACATTCTTAACGGAAAGAAATTCATCGTTAAGTAAAATCACTGAATTATTTTTATGAAGAAATACATAAAGCCCCAAGTGGAGGTGATGATTGTAAATACGAAACGGATACTTGCAAGTTCCCCGATAATCCATGATAAGTATACTCCCAGT
This sequence comes from Alloprevotella sp., assembly GCA_045657925.1. Lineage (GTDB taxonomy): Bacteria > Bacteroidota > Bacteroidia > Bacteroidales > Bacteroidaceae > Alloprevotella. The sequence goes on from JAZOUA010000009.1 coordinate 50,722, forward strand.
GAAGCCCTCTCTCAACGTCGTGACTCCTGGAGTTATACGAATTGGTATACTGAAGAATAGTCATAAAAAAAGCTGAAATCCTTAATCGGGTTCCAGCTTTTATTTTTTTAGTTTTTATCCATATAATTATGGAGTCATAATTTACTTCTTTTCAGCGTCATCTAATTCAATTGTGAAGCTTCGGTTGATGCCGCTTTGTGTCTTTGCGCGAATCCAAAGAACACGATCTGATGAGAGATTTGCTTCCTTAACGGCTTCGTTCCAATCGTCTAAGGTGCGGAGTTGGCGGTCGTTCACTTGAAGAAGGATGAGTCCCTTAGTGATTCCTGCCTTCTGCATCTTACCGGCCTTAATGTGTTTCACGACAAGTCCGTATGAGAGTGACAGAGCTTGCTTGTCCTTAGCAGACAATTCTTCTAAAGCGATGCCGAGTTTGTCTTCATCAACCGCCTTGAGCACGGTTGTAGTGCCTTGTTCGTTGCGGAGCGTAACGGAAACGGTGTGTTCCTTCTTATCACGCAGATACGTAATCTTAACGACATCACCAGGACGATGAGAAGCTACGGCTTCCTGAAGTTGACCGGACTTTTCAATTTTCTTGCCGTCCATCTTGATAATAACATCACCTTGCTTAATTCCGGCTGCTGATGCCGCACCATCACTTACGACTTCGTTAACATAAAGCCCTGTTACGGTGCCAAGGTCAGGTTCAAGTCCCTTTTCATGTTGCATTGCGATGTAGTTACTTACGTCAGTATATTGAATACCGAGCATTGCGCGTTGCACTGTTCCGAAGTTTTTAAGGTCGTCAACAACCTTTGTCATAATCGTTGTGGGAATTGCAAATCCGTAACCGCTAAACGAACCTGTTTGAGAATAGAGCATGGCGTTAATACCCACTAATTCACCTCGTGCATTCACAAGCGCACCGCCTGAGTTACCTGGATTGATTGCGGCATCAGTTTGAATGAAACTTTCAATACCGTTTGAAGCACCCAGCGTACGCGCCTTAGCAGAGATGATACCCGCCGTTACGGTGTTTGTCAAGCTAAAGGGATTACCGATTGCAAGCACCCATTCTCCTAATTTCACGTCATCTGAATTTGCTACGGTGATCGCGGGAAGTCCCTTTTCCTCAACTTTAATAAGCGCAAGGTCTGTTGTCTTATCAAGGCCGATGATTCGTGCCTTAAATTCGCGATTGTCATTCAATTTCACGAGCAATTCATCCGCATCTGCTACAACGTGATTGTTGGTCACGATATAACCATCGCTTGAAAGTATAACTCCCGAGCCTGCTCCTGTGCGCTTGGGCGTTTGAATCTTTCGTTCACGTTGTTGGGGTGCGCCATGCCCGAAGAACTCACTAAAGAAGTCTTCAAATGGGTCATTATAAGGCACCGTTTGAACCTTGGCATTCGTTGTTACCTTGATATACACTACTGAATTTACCGCCTTTTCTGCGGCATAAGTTAGGTCGACGCGTGTATCCTGCGCCTTTGTTACTTGAGAGGTGGCAAGGAGAATACCACCTGCAAGTGCCAATGAAGCAAAAAAAGTTTTCGTCATAATAGTAAAGTATTGTTTAGGTTTTGAGGTTATTGTATTATCATTCTATGGTTAGCCTGTTAGTTGGAGTAATCTCATATTTGCTCTTATTTGCTCTTACTACTCTTCAGCAAGCTATAGGATTTGTAGAGCCCTAACTCCCCTGCCCTGCTTAAGTCCTTTTCTGCTTCTGATTGACTTCCGATTTCGAGATAGAGCAACGCACGATTGTAATAGGCTGGAGCGAGATAAGCATCAAGTTCAATGGCTTTTGAATATTGTGTTATGGCTTCCTTTGTGCGCCCCATTGCATTCAGAACTACGGCTTTATTATAATATGCAGGTGCCCAGCTTGCTTGTGTGTGCGTGATGAGTTGCTCAAGGTCGGATAATACTGAGGTTAACTTCAACATTTTACTTTCAGGAGTTAACTCCGCCATGAGGAACCCTACGTAAGCGCGTTGTAATAAGGCTGTAATTGAGAGCGAATCTGCCGCCAACGCCCCCGTTGCATCATCATAGGCATCTGTAAAGTTGTATGAGTCAGAGGCTACGATTGAGCGAAGCACCAAGGCATTTCTACCGCCACCATTACTAACTTGCTGGTTTAATTCTTGCTGGACGGCATCGATGAGTGTGGGTGTGAGTTTGTCGGCATCTGCTGAGAGGATGAGTCGTAAGGGTACGAGTTGCTTTACGTTAATTTCATCAATCTCAGGATGATAGAACGCACTTTGTTGACGTTGTACGAGCACTGGCGCAATCATTCCCATGGGGTTATGCTCTTGCTTCAAGTTTTGAACTTTACCAATTAACTCATTCAGGAGTGTGTTTGCCGTATCTACTTCTTCCACTAGCTGGCGGTAGTTTTCTAATGACTTTTCGGTGCGTGTAACCACCTTCTTCGTGACTCCCTTTTGCGCCTTACCAAAGCGTAGGTCCAAACTACTACGCTCCACAAAAGCAAGGTCATTATTGGCTCCGCGAATGTCGCCAATCTTTCGTTTACACTCCGCTCGGAGGGAGTAGCCAAAGAGGAAGTTGGGATATTCCTTAATCAAGAAATCAAGGTCGCCAATTGCCTCCCGATACATGCCCGTGCGCTCATAAAGCAGGGCTCTGTTGTAGCGTGCCAACGTGTTGGTGGGTTCTTCGCGAAGCACGAAGTCAAAGTCTTCAATCGCGTTGTTATCGTCTCCTATCGTTGAGCGTAGAAGGCCGCGATTATAGTGTGCAACGAAGTGGTGTGGCACGAGGCGTATAACCTCATTATAGTCCGCATGAGCGGCATCAAATCGATTCATACTATGGCGTGCTTGTGCGCGTATCATGTATAATTCGGCGTCTGAGGGTTCAAGCCCAATGGCTTTTGAAACACACGAATCTGCCAGCGCCCATGCCTCTTCATTCATGGCTAATTTCGCACGCATGCTCCATGCGGAGGGTTCTTTTTGTGTGAGTCTCAGGAGTGAATCTACCCAAACCGTTGCTTGCATCGTGTCAGTGCGCTCTAGGGCTATTTGCGCCCGAACTAAGTACGCACGATAGTGTTTGGGATAATGTTTGAGGAGCTTATCAATGTCTGTCTCTGCGTCGTCATATTCCTTCAGTTCCAGGTTGCAAAGCGCGCGATTGTAACGTGCCGTAAAGTCATTTTCTTCATCTTCAAGGACCTTTCCGTAGTCTTCAACGGCACCAGCAAAATTCTTATTATGAATGCGACACAACCCGCGCAACTGATACACCTCGTTCAAATAGGGATTGCGCTCAATGCATGCTTCACAATCATCCTCCGCACCACGAAAGTCCTCGAGGCTAAACTTGGCATACGCACGATAATAATAGGGTTTGTCCAGGTAGGGCTTTGTTTCAATGACTTTATTGAAGTAGCGGATGGCGGTGAGATAATCATCAAAGTATAGTGCATGTCTCCCCATCAATGTCACTTGATCCGTATTGACTTGTGCCAACACAGATAGTGGTAATATGCAACATATGAGGAGTAGCTTTTTGAGCATTGCGAAAAGTGGGCTTGTGGGTATGTGTGTGTTTCTTGAAAAACGTGTGTGGTTTTTCTGTATTGCCGTTGCAAAGATAAACAATGTGATTCAGAAAGTTCGGATTTTAATGTTTTTTAAGTGGCAAATTTGTGGTTTCTTATCCTTCTGATTTTCTATTTCGCACAGAATTAAGTTTTTACGCGGATGCTCGGATATGCAAAGAGAGAGCATGATGGTGTCACACTCTCTCCGTTTATTCTAACTTTTGTTATGATTTTTTGGGCTCTTTTACTTTTTAGTTAGTTCAAAAAGCATGTACGAACAATATTCCTTCACCTTGGGCACTTGTGAGAGGAATGAGTCAAGCTTGCAGAGGGGCCTGCGAAGTCGTGTTGCGATGCGATGAACGGGCAGGAGCATGATGCCGTGTGATGAGGTTATCTCGTAGTGTTGGCTCACTAATTGCTGGATGTCGTTCACGCTCTTGGCGCTACTTCCGTGCCACCCTTCTTCCTTGCGCGATGTTAGTTTTCGGCGCTTGAGGGAGGGTACGTCCATGATCCATCGTCCGCCTGGGCGCAACACGCGGTGTACTTCTTTCATGACGGCTTCAATCGTTTCTGCATCTAAGTGCATCAGCATGTGCATGGTGATGATGGTGTCAAACGAGGCGTCCTCGTAGGGCAAATTGCGCGCATCGCCACAGATTAGTTGCTTGTCTGCCCAGCGTGCTTTGGCGCATTCGAGCATCTTCTCGCTTGCATCACATCCGTAATCTGCATAATTTAGCAATCGTCCGGTGCCACAGGGCAGGTCGAGTGTGTGCTTGGGATTGATGTGGAGTTTGTTTAAGATGCGGCGCTCTTGTTGGTCGATAAATTCGCCATAAGTGTTTTCAAAGCGCGAGTGGTCATAGTTTGTTGCTATCTCATTGTAATAGTCAACAATTTGTTGATGGTTACTCATGGCTACCAGGAGATTGTCTTTTCGATGTAGAATGCCCAAACTGGATATTTATTACGGCTAAAATCCAGAGTGTCAATCGTTTCATTATAATAGTTAAATTAAAGGCTTAAGCATTCGTGCATCTATTAGCGTATTTTACTTCGTGCGATAACGGCATGAAACTTTTCCTTTCATAATTGCCGCTAACTTACTCTTTACCATCTGCTTACGTAGTGGCGCAATGCGATCTGTGAAGACTTTTCCGTCGAGGTGGTCAAACTCATGTTGCATCACTCGCGCTAGGAATCCTTCTACCCATTCATCATGGGGTTCGAGGTTTTCATCCAACCACTTCACTCGGATGCGTGCGGGGCGCTTCACGGGTTCGTGGATGCCGGGGAGCGAGAGGCACCCTTCCTCCATGCTTACCATTTCAGTGTCGTCTACTTCAACGATGTGTGGATTGATGAATGCGTGAAGGTATCCTTCGTATTCGGGGTGGTCTTCCTTAAGGTCGTCAAGGCCGATTACGGCGAGTCGGATGGCCTTACCGATTTGTGGTGCTGCAAGCCCTACGCCCTCTGAGCGCTTCATCGTTTCATACATATTTTCGATGAGTTGCTGAAGTTCGGGATAGGTTTCAGGGTCAAAGTCCTCACACTGCTTGCGCAATACGGGCTGACCGTAGGTATAGATGGGGAGTATCATAATTTTGATGCTATTTTGCTTAGATTCTTGATTGCATGAAGTCTTGCAGGATGATGGTTGCTGAGATTTCGTCCACCAAGGCCTTATCCCTACGGCGCTTCATCCCTAATCCACCGTCAATCATGGCTTGATGAGCCAGCACTGAGGTGAAGCGTTCGTCATAGAAGTCGATGGGGATGTTGGGCAATGCCTTTCGCAATTCACCTGCAAAACAGCGCACGCGTTGCTGATTTTCGGAGGGTTGACCGTTGGGTTGCGTGGGGAGCCCGATGATGAAGCGCTCTACTTCTTCCTTCTTGCAATAGTCGGTCAAGAACGTGAGCAACTCTTTGGTGTCTACCGTGCAGAGCCCGTTGGCAATGAGCTGAAGGGGGTCGCTCACGGCAATGCCCGTGCGCTTCTTTCCGTAGTCAATCGAGAGCAATCGAGCCATAGGGGGTTACTTGATGTATTCAGCACCGCCCATGTAGGGTTGGAGCGCCTTGGGGATGCGGATGCCTTCGGGAGTTTGATGGTCTTCAAGGAGTGCTGCTACGATGCGGGGCAATGCGAGAGCCGAGCCGTTGAGCGTGTGGCAAAGCTGAATCTTCTTGTCGGCATTGCGGAAGCGACACTGGAGGCGGTTGGCCTGATATGCGTCGAAGTTTGACACTGAGCTTACTTCCAACCAGCGCTGCTGTGCTTCTGAATATACTTCGAAGTCAAAGCAAGTTGCCGCGGTGAATGACATGTCGCCACCACAGAGGTGAAGTATGCGGTAGGGCAATTCCAACTTCTGAAGCAAACCTTCAACGTGTGCCAACATTTCCTTGTGGCTTTCAGCTGAATGCTCGGGAGTGTCAATGCGCACAATTTCAATCTTTGAGAACTCATGGAGGCGGTTTAAGCCGCGCACGTCCTTACCATAAGAACCTGCTTCACGACGGAAACATTGCGTGTAAGCACAATTCTTAATAGGCAATTCCTTTTCGTTGAGAATCACGTCGCGATAGATATTCGTAACGGGCACTTCGGCCGTAGGAATCAAGTAGAGGTCATCAGCCGTGCAATGATACATCTGGCCTTCCTTGTCGGGCAACTGACCTGTGCCGTACCCCGAAGCCGCATTCACCACCGTGGGAGGCATCACCTCCGTATAGCCCGACTTGCGCGCTTCGTCAAGGAAGAAGTTAATCAACGCGCGTTGCAACTGAGCGCCCTGACCGATGTAGACGGGGAAACCTGCGCCCGTAATCTTCACACCGAGGTCAAAGTCAATGAGGTTATACTTCTTCGCAAGTTCCCAGTGGGGCAACATGTCGGGGTTGGGAGCCGCCGTTTCGTCTACGGCAGGACCGCCCGTCTTTACCACCACATTATCCTCAGCCGAGAATCCCTCGGGCACTTCGGCATAAGGCAAGTTAGGAATCGTATAGAGCTGTAACTTGAGCTGTTCAGCCGCTTCAGCCATCTGCGCTTCGAGCGCCTTAGCCTTCTCCTTAATCTCCGCCACCTGCTGCTTAGCCGCTTCAGCCTCCTGCTTCTTGCCCTCCTTCATGAGGCCACCGATGCTCTTTGAGAGCGCATTCACCTGAGCCAAGAGCGCGTCAAGCTCCGTCTGAGCCGTCTTACGGCGGTTATTGATTTCAAGCACCTTGTCAATCGCCTCTTCAGCGTTACCAAAACACTTCTTCTTCAAGCCACGAATAACGGCCTCTTTGTCGTCCAATATTTGTTTAATTGTAAGCATAATCTGTTCGCTAATTTCTTTGTGTTATTAATTCTCCGCAAAGTTAGAAAAAATCAGCGTTACAGGCGAAGATTTTCAAGAGAATTTTGGCACCCACTCCCCCATCCCCTCGCGGTCTGTATCAGGGCTCGCTCAAAGGCTTTTTGTTACGGCCTGTTACGGCCTGTCCCCATTATCAGGCAGGGACAAGCCCGCACAGACCATCACATCAGCCCCACTAGTTTTGCAATTGCAACTGAACCGCCGGATTCTTCAAGCTCAAGGAATAGCGCATCTTGCTTGAGGGCGTGAAGCGCACCATGATGCCACGGATATGCTCCGCCTGCTCAAAGGCTTCGGTCGTTGCGGCAGCCTTCGAGGAGATGCGGGCGTGGAACGAACCGAGGTCGCCCAAGCGCACACTCTGACCATTGCGGAGGCAACGAATCACCTGCGTCTGAAGGGCATCGAGAACGGCCTTAACGTCGGCGGAATTCACCGTGCAGGTGTTGCTAATGTTCTCGGCAATCTCGTCGAGCTTAACGGGAGTGACAGCAGCCGCACTGGCGTGGTAGGCATACTCCTTCGTGATGGGGTTCTTGCGGGAAATGAGATAGTACTTGATCATGGTTGGTTAAAGGTTAAAAATTAAAGATAAAAGAGTAAAGATAAAAGATGAAAGATGAAAGATGAAAGATGCCATCCGGACTGGTGCGCTCCAACGGGGCATTGCGCTCATAGCCCAACGGCAAGCGACTTAGGAGCGACACCTTGTGAGTTAGTTGAAATTAAAAGTGAGTTACGTTTAGCTGGTAGGGACGCTCGGTTTGAGCGTCCTCCATCCATGAGGAAGTTTCGTGATGGATGTGTGATGTAATGGTTTGATTGTGTCGCGTTTGTGGAGGACGCACGCACCGTGCGTCCCTACAAGCAGGACACGACACCAAACGTGGTGGCAATGGCCGTCAAGACGGTGATGAGGATTTGCAGAACTTTGCTCCAGATGGTTGATTTTGTTGTTTCCATTTTTGTTTTTAGTTTAAGGTTGATGGTTGAACGATTAACGACAAGCCCTCCGGATGGCTCTTTAAACTTTAAACTTTAAACGTTAACCGTTCATCGTTAATCGTTCTCAAATGCAAAGTTACAACACGCCCCACCTCGCTTGTCATTTATTGTCATTTAGCATCGCAAAAATCGGCGAAAACATGCGCCTAACGAATAGATATTCAGCATTTTACAAGCGCTGAAAAATTTTTAAAAATTTCCCAGCAACTGCTCAAAAGAGCCCTCTCCAGTCAAGTGTAAAGCAACTCGAAAATCAGGCGGGACTACCATTGACCGGTAGGGACGCACGGCGCGTGCGTCCTCATCAAGCGGCATATTCCATTGGCAAGCGTGTGAATGAAGGACGCACGCGCCGTGCGTCCGTACCTGCCAAGTGGAATGCCATTCGGAAAATCAAGCGACACCTCCAATCCCCGCCTCGCATTACAGATTACAGATTACAGTTATTTTGAAACTCACATGCTCCCCTCAGCGTAAGACATAAAAAAAAATATTATATATATATAATAACTTATTTCTTGTACTATTTTCAAGTCTCTGACGTATCAAAATAAAAAAACTGTAATCTGT
>JAZOUA010000010.1:0-89465 GCA_045657925.1 Alloprevotella sp.
GCACTAAGAAAAAGCGTTCTTTACAATAATGCAGAATAAGACAGATAAGGGAACTTCGCTTGTTTCTAAATCGTTACCTGTCGTAAATTCAAATTCTGTATGTCGTTTGTTTTCAGCGAGAAATAGGAAATACTATGTCTCGCACAATGAAAGGTTATTCGTTTATTAATTCCACATAGTATAGCAATGTCTTTCAGATATTTGTTCACGTCTGTTGAGGCTTGTATTGGCAATAAAGTCTCACCTCCTTTGTACTTATCCAAAATCATTTTGGCAATTGGAAGTAAAGGAATTCTTGAAAGTACTCCTGTCTTCACTCTTCTCTTTTTTATCCAAATTCTACCCTCATTATCTTTCTCTATATGTTCACTAGTCAATGTTTTAATATCTATATAAGCTAATCCTGTAAAACAAGCAAATAAGAACATGTCTCTTGCACGTTCAAATCTTGGAATAGGAGTGTCAAAGTTTATTATCTTACGCAATTCTTCTTCATCAAGGAAATCTATCTCAACTGGCTCTCGCTCGATTTTGTACAAGGCAAATGGGTTAAATGTCATATAAGAGTTTACTACGGCAAAATTCACAATCTTCTTCAACAGCTTTAGATGTTTTGTAGCAGAATTTTGCGCCATACCTTTATCTTTAAGTAGAAAAGAATGAAAAGATTGTATGAAATTCTGATTTAATTCACGTAAATGTATGTCTTCTCTCTTGTACTTCTTCTTTATAAATTCCTTTAATAGACGTAATGTATAAACAGAAATCCAATATGTAGCTTTGGAGACATTTATTCCAACCATCTTTTCCTGCTCTTCATTGTGCATAACCATCACTTCTAATAGTGTCTTATCACTCAACTTCTCTATCCTACCCAAATAAGCGTCACGTAACAATGGAGCGGTAATTATGAAACCATTTTTGATGAGTTCAATTTCAAGTTCATAAATTTTATTACGCGCTTGGATTAGATAGCCATTAATTAGATTAGCATCCTTAGCTTTACTTTTAACTAACTGTTTCGTAATATTCCAATCATTGGCATTAGCGTACTTACCAGAGCTAAAATAAACTCTTTCTTTGTTTGCAGAAATTGAAATTTCAATTGGTGATTCACCCTTTTTGTTTTGCTTACTTTTCCTCAAAGAAAAGTGTACAATTGTGCAATGTTTTTCCATTTGTTTTTTGCATTAAAAAATCAGGTGTAAATCACTATATATCTGCCTTTTAGGGCATTTTCTGCAGCCCACTTTTTATTGGGCTGCAAATGGGCTGCAAAAATTATCAGATTTTATGTCAAAATCATCAAGTTTCAAATTCATTAGTTAGGTGTAATTTGGCAGTTAAACTGAGATTTTCAACACATGTTAAAGCACAAATTATGGAAGCATTCAATTATATAAAAAGTGCTAAAACATTGTAGCAAATTCTTCTTTTAACAGACCTTTCAATGAAAGAAACCCAATAAAAAAAGACTCCTGTAATCATCTAAGTTACAGGAGTCTATCTTATTATTTTGTTTGAATTACTTCTTGTTCAAGTAAAGGTCAGCCTGAACGGCGCAAGCTACAGTACAACCTACCATGGGGTTGTTACCGATACCGAGGAAGCCCATCATTTCTACGTGTGCAGGCACTGAAGATGAACCAGCGAACTGAGCATCTGAGTGCATACGACCGAGTGTATCAGTCATACCGTAAGAAGCGGGACCTGCTGCCATGTTATCGGGGTGAAGTGTACGACCAGTACCACCACCTGAAGCTACTGAGAAGTAGGGCTTACCAGCGAGTACGCGTTCCTTCTTGTAAGTACCTGCTACGGGGTGCTGGAAGCGTGTGGGGTTAGTAGAGTTACCTGTGATTGATACGTCTACGTCTTCCTTCCAAAGTACTGATACACCTTCGCGAACGTCGTCAGCACCATAGCAATTTACAGCTGCACGGGGACCGTTGCTGTAAGCGATGCGCTGTACTTCCTTGAGTTCGCCACTGTAGTAGTCAAACTGAGTCTGAACGTAAGTGAAGCCGTTGATACGTGAGATGATCATAGCTGCGTCCTTACCGAGACCGCAGAGGATACAACGGAGGGGCTTGTCAGCGGGTCTTGACTTGTTAGCCATCTGCGCGATCTTGATAGCACCTTCAGCTGCGGCGAATGATTCGTGACCTGCGAGGAACGCGAAGCACTTAGTTTCGGGAGAGAGGAGACGAGCTGCGAGCTGACCGTGGCCGATACCAACCTTACGGTCGTCAGCTACTGAACCGGGCACACAGAATGCCTGGAGACCTTCACCGATGTATTCAGCTGCTTCTACAGCATCCTTAGCCTTTTCCTTGAGCGCGATAGCAGTACCTACTACGTAAGCCCACTTTGCGTTTTCGAAGCAAATCATCTGAGTTTCTTCACAAGTCTGATAGGGATCAATACCTGCTGCTTCACAGATTTGGTTAGCTTCTTCGATAGATGAAATACCGTGTGCGTTAAGACAAGCGAGAATCTGCTTGATACGACGGTCCTGACTTTCAAATTTTACTTCTCTAATCATAATAGCAGTCCTCCTTGATTATTCGTGACGTGGATCAATTGATTTAACAATGCCGTCTTCAGCCTTAGTGCGACCGTAAGTACCAGTTACGCTCTTCAAAGCTTCGTCAGCAGGAACACCCTTCTTGATTGCATCCATGAACTTGCCCATGTGAACAAATTCGTAACCGCAAACCTGGTCGTCCTTATCGAGGAACATCTTAGTGATGTAACCTTCTGTGAGCTGGAGGTAACGAGAACCCTTCACCTTTGTGCCGTAGAGTGTACCGCACTGAGAGATGAGACCCTTACCCAAGTCTTCGAGACCAGCACCGATTACGAGACCACCTTCAGAGAATGCAGACTGTGTGCGTCCGTAAACGATCTGAAGGAAGAGTTCACGCATAGCTGTGTTGATAGCGTCGCAAACGAGGTCAGTGTTGAGCGCTTCGAGGATAGTCTTGCCAGGGAGGATTTCAGAAGCCATAGCTGCTGAGTGAGTCATACCTGAACAACCGATAGTTTCAACGAGACATTCTTCGATGATACCTTCCTTCACATTCAAAGTGAGCTTACATGCACCCTGCTGGGGAGCACACCAACCCACACCGTGAGTAAGACCTGAGATGTCCTTGATTTCCTTTGCCTGAACCCACTTACCTTCTTCAGGAATGGGAGCGGGACCATGGTTGGGGCCCTTAGCCACGCAACACATGTTTTGAACTTCGTGAGAATATTCCATGTTGTTAATAAATAAAAGTGTGTTTGAAAATACGAGTTTTCTGTACGCAAATTTACAGATTTTAATAGTATCTGCAAATATTCGCGCCACTTTTTCTGCTTTTTCATGCTTATATTCCCCGAATCTGAGGCAAACTCCCTATTTTTGTGCCATAATCGAACGGATTGTGCTGTTCACAAAAATTTTCGCTCTCTGCTTACAAAAATTCTTAAAATTATTTGCAGAAAAACATTTTTTACTAACTTTGCGCCGATTTAATAACAAAAGTTTATTAAAAGCATAATTTCAATTACAAAATATCAACTTACAACATGAAAGCTACAGAAGTTCTTGACAAACTCAAGCAGCGCTTCCCCAACGAACCTGAATATCATCAGGCAGTGGCTGAGGTGCTCTCTACCATCGAAGACGTGTATAACGAGCATCCCGAATTTGATAAGGTGAACCTCATCGAGCGCCTTTGCATTCCCGATCGCATCTACTCGTTCCGCGTCACTTGGATGGACGATAAGGGCAATTATCACACAAACATGGGCTACCGCGTGCAGCATAACAACGCCATAGGCCCCTACAAGGGTGGTATCCGCTTCCACGCTTCTGTAAACCAGAGCATCTTGAAGTTCTTGGCCTTCGAGCAGACGTTCAAGAATTCACTCACAACCCTCCCCATGGGCGGCGGAAAGGGCGGCTCTGACTTCTCTCCCCGTGGCAAGTCAAATGCTGAAATCATGCGCTTCTGTCAGGCATTCGTCGAAGAACTTCAGCGCCACATTGGTCCTAACACAGACGTACCCGCTGGTGACATCGGCGTAGGTGGTCGCGAAGTTGGCTACATGTTTGGTAAGTATAAGAAGATGACTCGCGAACACACAGGTACTTACACTGGTAAGGGTCTTGAATTCGGCGGTTCGCTCGTTCGCCCTGAAGCTACTGGTTATGGTAACGTATACTTCCTACTTGAAATGCTCAAGACTCGTGGCATTGACATCGCAGGTAAGACGGTGTGTGTATCTGGTTCAGGTAACGTCGCTCAATATACGGTAAAGAAGCTTATCGAACTCGGTGCTAAGGTTGTTACAATGTCTGACTCTAACGGCTACATCTACGATCCCGATGGTATTGACGCCGACAAGCTCGCTTATATCATGGAGCTTAAGAATCTCTATCGCGGACGTATCAAGGAATATGCTGAAGAATACGGCGTGAAGTATGTTGAAGGCGCTCGTCCTTGGGGTGAAAAGTGCGACATAGCCCTCCCCTCTGCTACTCAGAACGAACTCAACGGAGACGATGCACGCAAGCTCCTTGCTAATGGATGTATTGCGGTAAGTGAAGGTGCTAACATGCCCTCTACTCCCGAAGCTATCGAGCAGTTCCTCGAAGCTAAGATTCTCTATGCTCCCGGTAAGGCAGCTAATGCGGGCGGTGTGTCTGTTTCAGGCCTCGAAATGGCTCAGAACGCCTCAATGATTTCATGGACGGCTGAAGAAGTTGACGCCAAGCTCCACCAGATTATGGAGAACATCCACGCTCAGTGCGTAAAGTATGGTACTCTCGAAGATGGCACAGTAAACTACGTGAAGGGTGCCAACATCGCTGGCTTCATGAAGGTCGCTAAGGCTATGATGGCACAGGGTGTCGTTTAATCAATCTTGTATTATCTCTATTCGGATAAAGAATTCCAATCCATATCCCATCCCCTATCAAAAGGAGATGCGGATTAAAACACAAACACCGCCACCTCTTGCAAGGTTTGGCGGTGTTTTTTGTGCACATAAAAATAAGGAGCACTCCCAATGGAATGCTCCTATAAGTTGTCATACAAGATGATAAGTGGTGGGAATGGTGTATTTCATCCCAACTTACTTATATTCCACCTGCTGAATTCCGTCTCCGTATATAACGTCACGCAATTGTTCGGGCGTTGATTTAACGGCATTACGAGAGAGCTCGGGCACGTTATAACTCTTCATGCGACAGAAGTTATGTTCAGGGTCATATTGAGGAAGAACAAACGCTTTATAGTCACGTCCCTGGGGGTCAAAGTAAGAAATGTAGACACGCGAATAACTACCATCATCTCGGCGTGAGGCTACAACAATCCATCGTCCGTTGCTACTCCATCCATGATAACTATCGGGACCTGGAGCTGAGGCTTTACTAAGAAGTCGTAGGCTATCAGTTTGGAGGTCCTTCACATATAAATCTGACTCAGGGTGCCAAATATGGAACTGACCACGTCGTCCCTCTGTATAAAGCAGATATCTACCATCAGGACTTACACGAGGCACTGCCGCACTACGTCCTTTTGAGGCGCAAGCAACTTCTAATTGGGGAGCTGAGAATGTGCGTGATGCTGGGTCGAACGCTATACTCATAACGTCGTAATGAAGACTATCAATTCGAGGAATGACACTATCAGAGCGAACGCTATCGGGCATAAGCGCCAAGTCGGGAGTGTAAGCACGGCAGAAGAAGAGGCGCTTGCCATCAGGCGACCAATGTGGGAAGGTTTCCATATACTCCTTCGTACGCAAGATATTGCTAATAGCTGCATTCTCCACATCGTATAACACTAAGTCGCTGGCATAGTCAATAACTTCAATCTTACTCTGATCCGCTAGGTGGAACACCTGCCCCGTCTGATTAGAAGAGAAGGCTACAAGGGGAAGCTCGGGGTGCCAAGTTGGATAAACGGAATTTGCAAGAACGGAGTCGGTCGTCATCTTCATTTTACGTACTTCGCCATCTGTCACGAACACGGTACCACCATGTGTAGCACGAACATGAAACAACATGTTTGAGGCGTCATAATTTTGATAGTTATGACAATTTACACAATGGTTATCGTCTGAGAATTCATCATTATTCTCATAGATGGGAGCCTCGTCAAAGTTCGTGAGATTTCGCTGATAGAGTCCGAGTTGACGGTAAAGTTCGTAACTGGGCTCAATCAAGCGGTATGACAAGAAAGAGTCAATAGGTTCGGGAGCCACATAGAGTTCGTATGGCTTAAAAGCTTTCCACTCGCCGGCGCGCTTCACATAAAGTTGCGCAGAGAGCTTTTCCCCCTTTGAGGCTTCAAGCAGGGCGCTCCATTCCGATTGGTCAAAGAAGAGTTTGTTTGCATCCACTTCTGCAACAATCTGCTGACCTGAAGGTGAAGTAATCACTCCTGCAAAGGCTTCGCCATGTGTTTCAACCATCACGTTGAGCGGAGCGATATTGAAAGGTATTGCTACATCACGATAATCAGGATATATGGGAGCATCTTCGAATAAAGATGTGTAAGAAGATGGCGCTTCTTTTGTCATTCCTCCACACGAAACGAGAAGGAGGACTAGGAATAAAAGTAAGGGCATAGTTTTTTCTGAACTTTAATATTTTGAAAGCAGTGAGCAATGAGGTTTTGAGAGCGCGAGTGAGCTCATTGACTTAGTTGACACCTCCTGCCGTATTCTCTACCTTTCTAACTTGATAAGGTTCGTTATTTTCGCAATAGTAGTAGTAATAATAGGTTCCTAACCAATTCTCCTTCAACCGCTTGCGCAATTCTGCTTTATCCTTCAAATAAGGACGTGCTTCATTTACGAATGCTTGGAAATTGGAGACTAAAACTTGATCGTTGCAAATTTCTGGAAATGCCTGTTTTACCTCTTCATGAGTCATTGAGTAGATTAAGATTGCTTGGCGCACGATTGCAGGTAGTCGACCTCCTGTCTTCTGACGCAACACTACGGCCATGTTAACGAATCGCATCAAGTCTTTTGAATAAAGCGTTGAAGCAATTGAGGTAATCAAAGTTTGGTCAGAACCGAAAGTAAGACCTACGTTATATCCCAAGAAAATGGGGCGACGGTAGCGCTGTTCGTAATTCGTTTCACGAGGAGCCAATTGAAGCACTTTAGCCAATTCTGGGTCTTGCGCCACCAGCTCAGGATTGTCAATCATCGGAGCATAACGCGCCACGAAATCGCCCTCAAAGGGTACGGCTTCAAGCGCCTTCTGATAGCGTTTCGCAAGTTGCTTTTCGCCGTTTAGAATTGCACAAAGCATCATGCGCTTGTAGGAATAAATAGTGGGCCCCATCATCACATGACGGTCCATTGCTGAGCGGTAAGCACTATTCACAAGGCCTGCATAGAAGTTGCAATCTGCTTCATAGAGCCCTACTTCTGATTGTCCTTTCTCCTGCAAATCAATGCCATCCTGTGGATAATCAAAGGCATAATTAAAGAGTTCTTCAAGCAACAAGTTTTGCTGAACGAGTGCTATCGCATAATATGCAGCAACTGGGCGCGAACCTCTATCCACACTCAAAGCATCTTCAGCAATGCCTTCCCAATCGGCTTCAAGCATGCTGTTCTGCATGCGAGAGATTACGATGTCGTTCTCTCTGAATGCGTAGGTACTGCTGATGAGCGCAACGCTGGCAATGGCGAAGATGATTGCAGATATCAAGTTGGCATGCTTCTGCTCCGAAAGTGCTTTCTTCTTACGCACAAAACTTGCAATGAGCGCACCTAATGCGGTGATAACAAATACCAACGTAGGTAAACCGAGCACCCAAGATGGCTCGTCCAAGTAATAGACGCGCACGCCACGCCAAACGAAATAACCCAACACCGAGAGGGGGAGCAGGAATGACAAGAGCTTCCACTGACGGGTTAAACCAATCAATCTGGAAAGGCAACAAGCGGAACCCACCAAAAGAATGGTCATTACGGCACCGCCTAACCACACATTCTTAAATGCAAGCATGAAGAAGCGCATTGCCGTATAAAAATCCCCCAAGGGTAGGCGCTGAACGTATGCCATGTACTCCGATTTCATGGATACATAACAATCCTGCTGAGCGCGTTGGAATACATCTCCGTAGATGCAGGTGCAACATGTATAAATCAGCAAAACGGCCAGGACATGCCCCCAGCGATAAGGAATTTGGGGTAAAGAGAATCCCTTTTTCTCCGACTTAGCGGGCGAGGCAGATGAGACCACTTTCTTTTTAGCAGACTTCATAAGTTTATTTTAATACAATTTATAAATACAATTTCTTGCAAAATTAGGTAAAAAAACTTATTTCTATCCCCCCACCCTCACAAATATTCATTTTTTCTATTATCTTTGCATTTGCTTTGTGAGTCAAAATTCACGCATCAAGGCCCCATAGCTTAGCTGTATAGAGCGTCAGATTCCGGTTCTGAAGGTCGAGGGTTAGAATCCCTCTGGGGTCACAAGTTTCCTTTTATTTACTAACCTTTAAAAGAAAAATCAATCATGGGACTTTTTGACGTTCTTATGGGCAATGCCACAGAGGTATCCATCGAATCTTTATCAAAGGAATTTGCACCTATTCTCTGTGAAAACGAACAGATTTTGGAAGCATTTGAGGTCATTCGCGACAAGTGGATTTTCACCAACAAACGCCTCATTCTGCTTGATATTCAAGGTTTGACGGGAAAGAAGCGTGAATACCTTTCCATCCCCTACCGCTCTATCAACTATTTCAGAGTTGAAACAGCTGGCACGTTGGACGACGACTGCGAAATCTCAATTTGGGTGAGAGGCATGGAAACTCCGCTTAAAAAGGAATTGAGCAGAAAGATTGATGTGAAGCGTTTGCAAAGAAAACTTGCTGAATGCGTTCTGAATAGTTAATCACAACATATCTCCGTAAGTAATGAAGGTTTCGATTGAGGCCTTCATTTTTTTGTGGCAAATTCATAAAAAATGCGATTCATGAAAGAAATGTTTGAAAAATATGTCATTTTGATACGTTATTTCAACATAAAAAATTATTTTTGCAATCTAAATCTCAATTTTAGTGACACCTTGCGCTATTATTGCACTCTAACCGAATCATGAGGATTAGGCGAAGATGCCACAAAAGGACTTGCCATCGTCACGAAATCGGCACCAACTGACAACACACAAAACTATGATACACAAATACTTAAAACAGACTTCATTTACTTCACAAGAAGACTTCAATAAGAATTTTGAGCTCATCGTACCCGACAATTTTAACTTCGGCTACGACATAGTTGATGCATGGGCCACTGAAGCTCCCGACAAGCAGGCCATGCTTTGGACGAATGACCAAGAGGAAGTGCGCCGTTACACCTTTGCCGACATGAAGCGCTACACCGACCAAACGGCCTCATTCTTCCAGTCATTGGGCATCGGAAAGGGCGACGTCGTCATGCTCGTACTGAAGCGCAGAGCGGAGTTTTGGTTCAGCACGATTGCGCTGACTAAGCTCGGAGCCACCGTTGTTCCTGCCACTCACTTGCTCACGAAGAAGGACATCGTCTACCGTTGCAATGCCGCCGACATCAAGATGATTGTATGTGCAGGCGAAAGCGTCATCACCGACCACATCCAGGAGTCACGCCCCGAATGCCCCACCCTCAAGCACGTTGTCAGCGTAGGGCCCGAAGTGCCCAACGGATTCGTAGATTTCCAGCAGGGCATCCAGGAAGCCCCCGAATTCTGTCGCCCCGAGCAGCCGAATTCAAACGATGACACCATGTTGCTCTACTTCACCAGCGGAACGTCTGGACAGCCCAAGATGGTGGCTCACGACTTCACCTATCCGCTCGGCCACTTAAGCACTGCCCTGCTTTGGCACAACCTAAAGCCCGATTCGCTCCACCTCACCATTGCCGACACAGGATGGGCAAAGGCCGCATGGGGCAAGATCTACGGACAATGGATTGTAGGCGCCTCACTCTTTGTCTACGACCACGAGAAGTTCACACCCGCCGATTTTCTCAAGATGATGGAAACCCACCGCGTCACCTCGCTCTGTGCGCCACCCACCATCTTCCGCTATCTCATCCATGAGGACCTCACAAGCTATGACCTCACCTCGCTGAGGTATTGCACCATCGCAGGCGAAGCCCTCAATCCCGCCATCTACGACACCTTCAAGCAACTCACAGGACTCAAGCTCATGGAAGGCTTCGGACAGACGGAAACCACCCTCCTGCTCGGCAATATGCCCTGGATGGAACCCAAACCCGGAAGCATGGGACTCCCCATTCCGCAATACGACATCGACCTCGTTGACCACGACGGACGCTCCGTTGAAGCCGGTGAACAGGGACAAATCGTAATCCGCATCAAGGACAAGAAGCCCATCGGACTCTTCAAGGGATATTACAAGGACGAAGAACGCACACGCGATGCCATGTACGGCGGACTTTACTACACGGGCGACATCGCCTGGAAGGACGAAGACGGCTACTACTGGTTCGTAGGTCGCGCCGACGACGTCATCAAGAGCTCCGGCTACCGCATTGGCCCCTTTGAAGTGGAAAGCGCACTCATGACCCACCCCGCCGTTGTAGAATGCGCCATAACAGGCGTACCCGACGAAATGCGCGGACAAGTCGTAAAGGCCACTATCATCCTCTCACAGGCCTACAAGGACAAGGCAGGACCCGACCTCATTAAGGAACTGCAAAACCACGTCAAGCGCATCACAGCACCCTATAAATACCCCCGCGTCATCGAATTCGTTGAAGAACTCCCCAAAACCATCAGCGGAAAAATCAGACGCACAGAAATTCGAAAAAAAGGATAGCAACGGCGTTAAATACTAAAAGAGCAAAGAGTAAAGAAGTCAACTAAAGAAGACGATCTTTCTCTATGCTCTTTTTTTTGTTTAAGCCTTAACAGGTTTCATCCTAAAGAAACCATGCGTTCAATATAAGAATTATGCAAGCGTTTCTACTTGCTTCAATATTATTAATACTCCTATATTCATT
The DNA here is from genome assembly GCA_045657925.1 of Alloprevotella sp. Lineage (GTDB taxonomy): Bacteria > Bacteroidota > Bacteroidia > Bacteroidales > Bacteroidaceae > Alloprevotella. Next base: position 11,038 of record JAZOUA010000010.1, read on the forward strand.
CCTCTAGAATCAATACATCGTCTTCACCACAAGGCATAGTAATCGTATCTTTGTTTAGCTTAACGGATGATGTAATGTGATATTTTTTTTGTTGTTGCTCCAAGGGAATGAAGAGTTCCACATGCCCATTTTCGTTTGAAACAATGTGGTAGCCAGCTATACTTACTTCTACCCCTCCTTGCCCCTCACCTTTGCCGTTCCAAATCTCGAATTTTACTTTACCATACACATTAGGATCACGCTTCATCATGATAGTTACGTCCTTAGTTAGTATGAGCGAGGTATCAACTGGCAAATAATCCTCACACTCCACTTTTATATTCACCGACTTATTGATAAATTTACGTGGAATGTTGGGGAAAATGCAGTGCGAATTTATAGTGTTGATCGTATCGGTTTTTCTTTCATTCTCCAACGATAGGATTACGATGGCATTCTTGAGAGGGGGTAAATTCTCATTTCTAGCAGAGACTTCTTTTACTTCCATCCTCACGTTTACCGCTTGGTTAAATACCCATGCACTAATGATGGCACTCAGAGTCATGATGATTCCTATTGTCCAAACAATGACCTTTTGTATGAGTCTTCTTCGATGGCGTTGCCATAGGGAGTCAAACTCTATATCGAGCAATTTGGAAATCAGTTGAACATAAGCACGCTCTCTGTTCATCCATGAGAGTCGATATATCTTTTCATGGATATTCGCACCCAGAATTTCGGGCAATCCGAGTTCGTTAACAATGGGGTTGATACATTCAGTGTTGGGGTCACCGCTTTTCGGCACCCCGTCCACAATAAAGAAATGTATATTTTGCGTTCTACCTAGTTGGTGAAAGAAAGCTATTTCGCGCCCCACCCACTCCGACTTTGCTGAGTTGGGCGAGCAGATAACAATCAAGTATCGCGAGGCCTTCAGTCGTTCTTGTAATTCTTGGCTTAGCCCTCCTGGTTGAATGTCGGTAGGAGCAAAGAATACGGGTTTTATGGGGTATTTCCCCCACCCTCTCTCGCTACACAGAGTGGCTGGCAAACTATAATTTTCCAATTTATATTGCAGTTTCTCCCCCCACTTCGTGTCATGCGAGTTATAACTAATGAAGGCGTAATACTTATATTTGTTTGAGGAATTTGTTTTCTCCATTAATTTTCATGTGTATTATTCTTGTAATATACGCTTGATTCTTTCAACGTCCGATTTTCGCTCTTCAGGTATGACGCCTAGACTTTCAAGGAGTTGGAAGTCCTGAAGGAAAGCATTTTTGAATTCCGTTTTGAGGGTTGTGTAAATTGGTTCTGCTTCGGAGACTTTTCCTTGTAGAAGCAGGGCCGCCGCTAAATTGGAGTAGATGAATGTTTGAGTATTATCGGCTTCTATTCCTTCCAGTGCAACTAACTCTGCCTTAGCAAAATGTCCCTGTTGTAGATAAATAAATGATAAATTCCCTAGTGTATTAGATAGATTTTTATGGAATTCTACTCTTTTATTCTGAGCAAGCTGGCGATAGATTTCTAAGGCTTCTTCATACATTAGCCTACTTTTTTCTAGGTTGGGCGTTTGAGCATAGATATTGGCTAACATATAAAGCGCATTTGCAATATAAGGAAGATAGGCTTGTGGGTTGATTTCTGCTAACTTACGTCGTATTCCTACTGATTCGAGATAGAGTTTCTCGCTCTCTTCAAAGCGTTGGGTGGTATGATAAAGATTTGCCAAGTTGTTGAGAGAAGAAGCTAAATCCGGTTGATAGGTTTGTGGATTGTCTTCCGCCAACTTACGTCGTATTTCTACTGCTTCGAGGTGGAGTTTCTCACTCTCTTCAAATCGTTGAGTGGCAGAATAAAGATTTGCCAAATTGTTGAGAGAACCCGCTAAATCCGGTTGATTGGCTTGCGGATTGTCTTCCGCCAACTTACGTCGTATTTCTATTGCTTTGAGATAGAGTTTCTCGCTCTCTTCAAAGCGTTGGGCTCTATAATAAAATCGTGCTAAGCTAAAGAGAGAAGAAGCTAAATCCGGTTGATAAGCCTGTGGATTGTCTTCCGCCAACTTATGCCGTATTCCTATTGCTTCGAGATAGAGCTTCTCACTCTCTTCAAATCGTTGAGTGTCAGAATAAAGAATTGCCAAGTTGTTAAGAGAACGAGCTAAATCCGGTTGAAAGGCTTGTGGAGTGTCTTCCGCCAACTTACGTCGTATTTCTACTGCTTCGAGGTGGAGTTTCTCACTCTCTTCAAATCGTTGAGTGTCAGAATAAAGAATTGCCAAGTTGTTGAGAGAACGAGCTAAATCGGATTGATAGGCTTGTGGATTGTCTTCCGCCAACTTACGTTGTATTTCTACTGCTTCGAGATAGAGTTTCTCACTCTCTTCAAAGCGTTGAGTGTCAGAATAAAGATTTGCCAAATTGTTGAGAGAACCCGCTAAATCCGGTTGATAAGCCTGTGGATTGTCTTCCGCCAACTTACGTCGTATTTCTACTGCTTCGAGGCGTAGTTTCTCGCTTTCTTCATAGCGGTGGGTGTCTGAATAAAGAATTGCCACGTGCTGGAGAGATTCCGCTAAATCGGGTTGATAGGCTTGCGGATTATCTTCTGCCAACTTACGTCGTATTCCTAATGCTTCGAGATAGAGCTTCTCGCTCTCATTAAATCGGGAGGTGTCTGAATAAAGACTTGCCAAGCTATTGAGCGCGCGCGCTAATTGTGGTTGATAGGCTTGCGGATTGTCTTCCGCCAATTTACGCAAAATCCCTACTGCTTCAAGATAGAGTTTCTCGCTTTCTTCATAGCGGTGGGTGACAGAATAACATAGCGCCAAGTTAACGAGAGATTTCGGTAAATCTTTTTGATAGGCTTGTGGATTGCTTTCCGCCAACTTACACCATACTCCTACTGCTTCAAGATAGAGTTTCTCGCTCTCTTCATAGCGGTGGGAGGCCGAATAATATAGTGCCAAGTTATTGAGAGATTGCGCTAAATCGGGTTGATAGGCTTGCGGATTAAGTTCTGCCAATTTACGCCGTATTCCTAATGCTTCAAGAAGTAATTTCTCCTTCTCTTCAGAACGGTGTGAGGCCGAATAACTCATTGCCAAGTTACTGAGAGAGCTCGCTAAATCGGGTTGATAGGCTTGCGGATTATCTTCTGCCAACTTACGTCGTATTCCTAATGCTTCAAGATAAAGTTTCTCGCTCTCTTCAAAGCGAAAAGTATAAAAATAAAGATTTGCCAAGTTGTTGAGAGAACTCGCTAAACCCGATTGATGAACTTGCGCATTCTCCTCCGATAATTGACGATGGATGTTTACACATCTTGTGTCATAAATTTCGGCTTCAGAGAATTGGTTTTGGTTATAAAGATAAGCTCCTGCATCATGTTGCCATTTCGCATTAGTGGTATCTAATTCCGCTCGTTTGCAAATGTAGAAAGCGGCGGAGTCTTGCATATTGGCCAAATTGAAACGCTCAAAGTAATGGTAGCAATCGGAGGCGATGTCTTCTTTCTCCTTTTGTGTACCAGCTTTGGCGGCATTGTTTTCGTCGATTTGGATTTGAATTTCTTTATCTCTTTCCGCTTCCAATTGTTCTTCTCGTTTTACTCTTTCGATGCGACTATTCAAGTCCCCCTTGGTGCGCAATAACGAGTCGGCCTCGGTTAGACGACCGGCAAGGATCAATTCGCTGATGCGTCTGTTATTTTCGTCCAATTGGTCGTAATCCAATTGTGCATAGCGCTTTGCCATATCTCGAATGAGCTTTTCATTGTTCTCCGGATTGGCAAGGAGCTTTTGCAATTCTTCTTGATATTTTTTCTCCGAAATTTTCTTGTCTGTTTTTAGTTTTTTTAATTCTGCTTCCTTCTGTTCCAATTGTGCGTAGAGCGTTCGGCGAATTAGCTTCTGATTGTCCAATTCATCTTGTAACAATTGTTCGGGTTGCTCCATGACAATATAGAAGGTATTGGCTGAATGTTGATACGCCTTGGGCGCTGCATCTGCATCCACCAAAACATACCCCTTCGTGGAAACGGATTGTAGGGTAAAACTCTTCCCGTTGATGGGAAAGGAGAAGGTGCCGTTCTTATTCTTAACTCCCACATCTTGTCTGCCTTGAATGGAAACAATAGAGCCGGGTAAGCCAACTCCCTTGATGTGCTTTCCGTTTACCATTCGCCCGCGTGTTTTTACGATGCCTTGTTGCACTTGCGTTTGGGCGAGGGAGCTGAATGCTATTAAAGTTGAAAGAATTATTATCGTAAGACGTTTCATAATGAGGTATGGGGTTATGTGAAGGAAACTCTGAAGAATGCCCTAAAAATGTAAGAAGGAGTTCTTTTGGCGTGAGTATCCAAAAGCATGGAATTTACAGAGATGTTTGAACACTTGTTTTATTCTCGTATCGTATTAAAGAGTTGATTTCTCCATCATTTTCTTTGTGTATTATTCCTGTAATATACGCTTGATTCGTTCCACGTCGGATTTTCGCTCTTCTGGTATCAAGCTGAAACTTTCAAGGATTTGGAAGTATTCAGGCAAAGCATCTTTGTACTCCGTTTTGATGGCGCGGTAGACTTGTTCTGCTTCAGAAAATTTACCTTGTAGGAGCAGGGCCGCCGCTAAATGGGGATAGATTATTTTTTGGGTATTATCTACTTCAATTCCTTCACAAGCAGCTTGCTCAGCCTTATCAAATTTACCTAGCAGGATGTAGGTAAATGATAAATTCCCGAGTGCTTGAGATAGACGTTTATAGTATTCTCCCCTTTTATTCTGAACAAGATGGCGATAGATGTCTAAAGCTTCTATATATATCTTTTCGCTCTCTTCAAAGCGTTGGGCTTCAAGATAAAGAGGTGCCAAATTTCCGAGAGAATGCGCTAAATGGGGTTGATAGGCTTGTGGATTAACCTCAACCAACTTACGCAATATTCCTATTGATTCAAGATATAGACTCTCGCTTTCTTCAAAGCGTTGGGTTTCAGAATAAAGAATTGCCAAGTTGTTGAGCGATAGAGCTACATCCAGTTGGCAGGCTTGAGGATTGACCTCTGCTAACTTACGCCATATTTCTAAGGCTTCGAGATATAGTTTCTCGCTTTCTTCAAAGCGTTGGGTGTTATAATAAAGAGTTGCAAAATTTTCAAGAGATACAGCTAAATATGGTTGAAAGGCTTGCGGATTGACCTCTGCTAACTTACGCCTTATTCCTATAGCTTCGAGATATAATTTTTCGCTCTCTTCATAGCGTTGGGTGGCTGAATAAAGTTGTGCCAAGTTGTTGAGAGATTGCGCAAAATCCGGTTGATAGGCTTGAGGGTTTCCCTCTACTAACTTACGCCTTGTTCCTATAACTTCGAGATATAATTTTTCGCTCTCTTCATAGCGTTGGGTTTCAAAATAAAGAATTGCCAAATTGTTGAGAGATTGCGCTAAATCCGGTTGAAAGGCTTGCGGATTGCCCTCTACCAACTTACGCCATATTCCTACGGCTTCAAGAAATAGTTTCTCACTTTCTTCAATACGATTATTGGTCAAATAAAGAGTTGCAAAGTCGTCAAGAGATTGCGCTAAATGGGGTTGATAGGCTTGAGGATTGAGCTCCGCTAACTTACGAAATATTCCTACTGATTCAAGATATAGTGTCTCGCTATCCTCATAGCGTTGGATTCCATAGTAAAGTATCGCCAAGGTGTTGAGAGTTTTCGCTAATGCCGATTGATAGACTTGAGGATTAGTTTCTGCCAAATTTCTAAAGTGTTCGAGAGATTCGAGATATAGTTTCTCACTCTCCGCAAAGCGTTGGGTGAAAGAATAAAGATTTGCCAAGTTTTGAAGAGAGACGGCTAAATCCGATTGATAGGCTTGCGGATAGACTTCTGCCAACTTACGACGCATTCCTATGGCTTCGAGATATAGTTTTTCGCTCTCTTCTAAGCGTTGGGTAACTGAATAAATATATGCCAAATTGTTGAGAGAGAACGCTAAATCCGATTGATAGGCTTGAGGATCATCCTCCGCTAACTTACGTAGTATTTCTAAGGCTTCGAGATGTAGTTTTTCGCTCTCTTTAATGCGTTGGATGGTAGAATAATGAATTGCCAAATTGTTGAGAGAGATAGCTAAATACGATTGGTAGACTTGAGGATCATCCTCCGCTAACTTACGATAGATGTTAACACATCTTGTAATATAAATTTCGGCTTGAGTGAATTGTTTTTGTTTATGAAGATATTCTCCGGCAACCCATTGCCATTCCGCATTAGTGATATCCAATTCTGCTCGTTTGCAAATGTAGAGAGCAGCGGAGTCTTGCATATTAGCCAAGTTGAAACACTCAAAGTAATGGTAGCAATCGATAGCTATGTCTTCTTTTAATTTTTGGGTACCTGCCTTAGCGGCGTTGTTCTCGTCGATTTGGGTTTGAATTTCTTTGTCTCTTTCTGCTTCCAATTCTTCATCTTGCTTTACTCTTGCGATGCGACTATCTATGTCGCCCTTGGTGCGTAATAACGAGTCGGCCTCCGTCAGACGTCCGGCGAGGATCAATTCGCTAATTCGCCTGTTCTTATCGTCCAACAGGTCGAAGTCCAATTGCGCATAGCGCTTTGCCATATCTCGAATGAGTTTTTCGTTGTCCTCTTGATTGGCGTAGAGCTTTTGAAGTTCCTCTTGATATTTTTTCTCCGAAATTATTTTGTCTGTTTTCAGCTTTTTTAATTCTGCTTCCTTCCGCTCCAATTGTTCGTAGAGCGTACGGCGAATTTGCTTCATATTGTCCAATTCATCTTGCAACAATTGTTCGGGTTGCTCCATCACGATATAGAACGTGTTGTTGGAATGCTGATACACCTTAGGTGCAGCATCCGCATCCACCAAAACATACCCCTTCTTGGAAACGGATTGGAGGATGAAACTCTTCCCGCTGATGGAAAAGGAGAATGTGCCGTTCTTATTCTTAACTCCCACATCATTTCTGCCTTTGATGGAAACAATTGTGCCTGGTAATCCCACTCCCTTGGTGTGCTTTCCGTTGACCATTCGCCCGCGTGTTTTTACCATGCCTTGTTGCACTTGCGTTTGGGCTATGGAGTAGAATGATATTAAAGTAGAAAGGATTATTATCGTAAGACGTTTCATAATGGGGTATGGGATGATTGAAGTTGATACAAGAGAATGGCTAAAAAAAAGATGAAGGAACGCTATTCTCGTTTATATTTTAAAATTGATAATTAGAGCATTAACTATGTAAACACACTCGCTATGTGCTGATACAAATTTAAACACTAATTTCTGTATTCTTGATACATTCGGTAAATATTTTACTCCTAAACCGAGAAACTTCAGCTATTCGTACCTAAAAAAACGTTTTTCCAACCTGTTGTTTGACGAATTGCATACCATTCGTTCTCAGAAAAGAGATCAAAAAACATTGAAGTTTTGGAGGAGGAAGAGCTCTCTACCCATTATTATATCCTATTAAAGATTAACGAGTTATCATAAGAGCTTTAATTTAAATTATAAGTAAGCTTGTTTGTTTTAATGCACAAAGAAATTGCGTCTTTGTATTACAGATTACAGATTACAGTTATTTTATTTTTGCAACTCACCTTCCTCAAGGGTAAAAACATGCATAAAATATGAATATAATATGTATAAAATATATTAATATATAATAATATATATATAATAACTTCTAATTTTTTACTATTTCCAGACACTGATTTTTCAATTTAAAATAACTGTAATCTGTAATCTGTAATACGTAACCGATCATCGGCATTCTTGCGGGACCATTGGTTGCCTACAAAAGAGCTCCACCGTGATATTGCTCACCCTTTTTAAAAGCCATTTTGACTCATATGTAATTACGTCATCAGTAACTATGCATTCCCCCTAAGAAAAAAGTGACACCAACGTAGGTCATGAGCAGAGCGCTGAAGGCAAGGAGCATGAAGCGGTGGTAGCGCTTAGGAGTGGAGAGAAAGGCATTGGAGCTCTTGTGCATCGGCACGAGATAGAGCAAGAGAGTGATGAGCGCCCAGGTTTCCTTAGGATCCCACGACCAATAGTTGCCCCAGGATTCGCCTGCCCAAATGGCTCCAATGATGACACCAAGCGTCAGGAGCGTTACGGCGGGAGTGAGCATCATGCGCGACACGTGCGTCAGGCGCTGAGAGCGAGCTTCATCGGTGGCATAAAGGGAAACGACGGCAAGCAGGGCGCAAAGCGTCAAGAGGCTATAAGCTACGAGGAGCGGGATGAGATGCAGCGCGAGCCATGAGGAATTCAATATTTGGGGCATGCTCATGGAGGCTTCACCACGTGAGAAATGCGCTGCTAAAAAGACTCCTAACCCCAAAAGGGCTAACGACATGAGCGTAAGGAAATGGCGGTAAACCCTAAGGAGCCACAATCCCAAAAGCGCCAAGAGGAGCGAAAGAAGCAGGAAGGTGTCGGTAAGCGTAATGAAAGGAATGAAGCCCTGACGCGCCCAATGCCCGATGAAATCATAAAGGGCGAAGCCTACGACGTGGAGATTCAGAATGAGGAGAAGGCGAGAATGGCGAGCTGTGAACTGTGGCTCTGATGATTCAGCGTTAGAAAGCTTGGAGGCACGCCACCATTTTACCACCCTATGACAAGCCGCAATCACGAATTGAAGCACTGCTATAACTATAAACAGATAAAATCCTGAATGTGAAAGTAATCTGCCATAAGAATCTTGAATCACCAAAACGCTGACTCCCCTGCCGTCGGCATCTACACTGGAGGAATAAAGGCGGTAGTCATCAAACGTCAATACGGCATTTGCCCCTAAGTTTTTAACCGCCTCGCCACATTTGACTTTGCAATACACTTGGGAAGCATCCACCGCCTCAATGCGCTCCAGCGTTAGCGGGCATGGGAGTGACGCTACCCTATCAGCCGAGGTGAAGAAGCGCGTGACGGCAATGCCCAGTCGCAAGTGAAGTCTCCCCGTTGTAGCGCTGAAAGTGGTGAAGCCATAGCCGATAACCATGAGCAGAAAGGCAACGTGTTGAAGCGCAAGAAGCGGACGGCGCCACATCTTTGCCCTCACGCACCTGTAGACTACATAAACAAGAACGATGCCCCACAGAAGTTGAAACCATAGGGCATCGTAAATGTAAATATGAGCATCACTCATGCCAAACAGGCGCTCATAAACGGTGCATCCAGCAAGCAAGAGTGACAGAGGAATTAGAAATTTCATGAAAGCAATGGAAGGGAGAGAGTCATGGAGGTGAGCTGAATTTCTCTCGCACTAAAAATCTCGATAAGCCGAATTCACCTGCTTCTTGATGGCAATACATTCCATCTCAACAAGCCATTCTGGACGGCAAACGGGAGCTAGAGTAATGATTTGAGGCTTTGATGGGTAATTCTTGGAAATCAAGCGTTTAACACACTCATAATCGCACAAGTCACGAATGTAAACAATTATCTGAACAATGTCAGATTCCGTAAATCCGCCTTCTTCAAGGAGCACTCTTACATTCTCCATCATGCGGAGGGTTTGCGCCACAATGTCACCAACATGAACGACTTCGCCCTTGTTATTGATGCTTGCCGTTCCGCTAATGAAGGCATGAGCCCTATCGCCGTATTCAATAACCGTGCCACGCTCGAAGGTAACGCCATATTCATAAGTGGGATTGAGATGCGTGGGGGCATAAAGGAAAGACATCTGCCCAGGCTCCATTCCGGTCAGCGCATAAGCTCCCAGCTGAATGATGGCACGGGGATCGGAGGGCAAGCCCTGGATGCCCGTAGAGGAGATGTAATGCGTCTTTTCAGTAAGCCCTTGAGCCACGAAGTTCTCCTTACGCGCCTTCACCATGCCCATATATTGAGTGTCAACATCTCTCACAAAGAACCATGTACGCACGCAATTGTCAAGCAACGTTGCATCATACTTTGCCAAATCGGCTTCGTAGGATTCGAGCAAGTGAGTTGTTTGAGTGGCAGAATCACCCTCGCCGGAGTGCATGCCCATGCGCCACAGGTGGTGGTAACCATTATGGGAAACGACCGTTGTGCCTGAATTATTCGTAACCTCAACACCATCCACCAAATAAATCCACAAAGCGATTTTAGAGCCTTCAAGGGGCGGTTGCTGGATGTAAGAGTAGGAACACGTCTTGTCCGTCTCCGTCATGAGGGGCACCTGGTTGGTGGCATCCGACAGGAAATAGCGACGCATCACCGCGCGTGAAGCCTTGAATTCAGGCAATTCGAGCAAGCGCTTATCAGCTGCGCAAAGACGTTGATACTGCTCGGCAAATAAGTCACCATTACACTGAGTTATGTGAAACTGCACATGATGCTCGTTGACGCCATTTTCGGCCTCAAACGTAGCACACTCAATGGTGATGCCTAAATCTTCAAAGTTATAATTTAGAGAAGGTGTCATAATGGTTATATCTGTAGGCTCCTTGCTTTTTAGATAGCTCGGATATCGTCAATTTTAACTATGTTGTGCGCTATGGCGTAGATGGTCAAACCCGCCACCGAGCGGATGTCCAGTTTCTTAGTGATATTCTTTCTGTGAGTGAGCACCGTATTGATGGAGATGTTTAATTTGTCGGCTATTTGCTTGTTCGTCATTCCGCCCACTAAGCAAGCGATTATTTCACGCTCACGATTTGACAATTGCTCCTGTTGCTCCTCAGAGACTTTCTTCTGTTGGGGAGGCAATGAGCTCAAACGCTGCTCCAAGAGGCGCACGGCAGGAACGAATAAGTAATTCTCAACACCGCAATGAGTCGCCATATCTTCCTCACAAATGAAAATATCAAACAAAGCGGCATTCACCAAATGCACCTCCTCAGAGGGGGAATAATACTTCAAAATGATATTTTTTAACTCCTGCAACTTCACCTGCATCCCCACATGATGATCAGAAAACGAAGCAATCAAATTCTCCTCAGGTGGAGCACCATTCAAAAGTCCTCTGACATAGGAGAAAATCTTATTACTTTCGAAATCCATGTGTTTCTTCACCTCCTTCGTATATTCATCAAAGAAGCGCAAGAGCATCAACGCAACTTCTCCGCGAGCAGCGCAGTCAATAGCCGTAAGCAACTTCGTGCGAATCTGAGGCAACTGGAAGCGTAAGTAGTAGGTGTGAGCACTCTCAAGATAATTCACCAAGGCTTCCACATTAACCTTGTCGGCATAATAACTCGCTGACTCCTCGCCCTCCTTCATAAAGTTGGCAATCGCCAGGAAAGTCATTGTATCCACTCCATGACACTTGCACACTTCATCTACGGAGCGTTCTTCAAACCCCGTAGGAATGCCAAATCGGCTCATCAATTGCAACAAACGATATTCTTGCGAAACGAGATCGCACATCATATCAGTTGCCTTAAAGAATGCTTTTGTCATAAGAAAGAGAAGCGAACGCCAGCAAGGGAGCGAACGGTATACTTAAAGAAACACGTCTTAAAAACGCACGCAAATATACGAATAATTTTGAATATCATAGCCTCTTTCTACTCACTTTACTCTGAATCGATAGTCATTACATCAAGCTTTCAACTTTTTGCCTCTAAATAATTTGTACATCCCATAAAGAATGTTTAACTTTGTCGTGCAAGAATTTTTAACTTCCGTTAATTGGGACGTTTCAACATTTTAGAACCGACCCTTAACCCTAAAATCATTTAAACGTTATGCGCGTAATTATCACCCCCGACTATCAGTCGATTTCAAACTGGGCAGCAAACTATGTTGCAAGTCGTATCAATGCTGCTAACCCCACTCCCGAGAAGCCCTTTAAGCTCGGCTGTCCCACTGGCTCAAGCCCCCTCGGCATGTACAAGGCTTTGATTGAGCTCTACAAGCAGGGTAAGGTTTCTTTCGAAAATGTTGTTACATTTAACATGGACGAATACGTTGGTCTTCCCGAAGAACACCCCGAAAGCTACCACTCTTTCATGTGGAACAACTTCATCAACCACATCAACATCAAGAAGGAAAACGTACACATCCTCAATGGCAATGCAGCTGACTTAGATGCTGAATGTGCAGCTTACGAAGCAGCTATTGAAGCAGCAGGTGGTATCGACCTCTTCATGGGTGGTATCGGTCCTGACGGTCACGTAGCGTTCAACGAACCTTTCTCAAGCCTCTCAAGCCGTACACGCATCAAGACTTTGACAACAGACACTAAGATTGCTAACAGCCGTTTCTTCGGTGGCGATGTTAATGCAGTGCCCTCAACAGCTCTTACAGTAGGTGTAGGTACAGTAATGGCAGCTAAGGAAGTTCTTATCCTCTGTAACGGTCACAACAAGGCTCGCGCTCTCCAGGCTGCAGTTGAAGGTCCCGTATGCCAAGCATGGACAATCTCTGCTCTCCAGCAGCACCCCCACGGCATCATCGTATGTGACGAAGCAGCTTGCGAAGAACTCAAGGTTTCTACTTACAAGTACTTCAAGGACATTGAAAAGGACAACATCTAATTAGTTTCTTTCCTTAAATAAAACAAATAACCGTTTTAGACATCTGATTATAGGCTTCATTACCTATTTAGAGTCTAAAACGGTTTTCTTTATATCTCAAACTCAAGAGTTAAATCACTTATCCTTCAGAGACTGAGCCAATTGATGCGCACTCTTACGAGCAGGCTTCCCCGTGGCTGTTTGAGGCATTTCTTGCACACGGAAGAAATACTTGGGCACTTCATATCCCCCTACTCTTTCAGCACACTGCTGGCGCAACAATTCTGCCGTCGTTTCTCCCTTATAGAGCATCGTTAAAGCCTGTCCGAAGCGCGAATCGTTGACATATGTAAGCATGAAGTCATCTGAAATCACTTCGGACAACCGTCGCTCGATTTGCTCCAACTGCAACTTTATTCCTCCCGAAGAAATGATGTTATCACGTCTGCCAACCACAATGAAACCTCCATCGGGAAGCATCTCAACGATGTCGTTCGTCTGAAGCAGTTGGGGAGACGTTAGCTCATCTGTAAGCCACAAGCATCCCTCAGCATCTTGCCCAATGGTCACACCGGCTAAGGGAACAAAAGCTCGCTGAGGATTCGCTCCGTTGATTCGCCTTAAAGCAATGTGTGAGAGCGTTTCAGTCATGCCATAGGTGGCATAAACAGCCACAGAATCAGGCAATTTACTTGCCATCACTTCCACTTGTTCGGGAATCGCACCGCCTCCAATAATAACATGAGAGATGCATTGAAGCTTGCTTAACGACGAAGGCTCACTCATAATCTCAGCAAGCTGATGGGGAGTGACGGCTATGAGCGTTTGCTCCCCCCCTCGGGATTCATCCCACTCAAGCAAGGGATTAGACGATGGCGTAACTGCTTCAATGCGCATATCACCCACCAAAGCACGAACAACCATCATTTTCCCCGCTATGTATTGCATCGGGAGGCAAATAAGCGCTACAGCACCCGAACGCAATCCAATCGAATCAAGAGTGCGTTGCGCACTCCCTCGCATCCGATTTTTCTCAACCAGGATGCGCTTGGGAACACCTGTTGACCCTGATGTTTGAACAGCCAGGCATTGCTCAGCATCTTCAAACTCCTTGATAAAGGCCTCAATCTGATGTTTCATTATAAAAAAAAAGAAAAAGAGCGTTGAATTTGCACCTAACTATGCAACACTCAACGCCCTATGTATATTCAATTAATTACTTCAAAGCATCCAAGTTCTGCTGATTGTAAATCTGCTTACCTTCTGAAGTATAGATGTACTGAAGACGTTCAGCATAAGCCTTCTCAATCTTACCGCGCACCATCTTCATCGTGCTGTTAATCATCTGATTCTGTTCCGTGAAGGGTTCAGCAAGCACAGCAAATGTAGCGGGCAACCAACGTTCGGGGAACATAGTTTCGAGTTCGCCACCCTTCTTGAACACATTGATTTGCTTTTCAATTTCACCGATAGCCGCCTTACGACCTTCCTCAGTTTCAAGTGTCAATCCTTGGTGAGCAATATGACGGAGGAGGCGTTCCTTATTGGGAACAACAAGCGCAGTAGTATAAGCTGACTGGTTGTTGTAAAGCATGATTTGGTCAATGCAAGAAGAGTGTTCAACGAGAGCTTCTTCAATGCCTTCAGGGCTATACTTTTCACCGTCGCTACCGATGAGCAAGCTCTTAAAGCGACCCTTAACGTAAAGCAAGTTTTCCTTTGACATATAACCCAAGTCGCCCGTATAGAGGTAACCATCCTTCACAGTTTCAGCCGTTGAAGTGGGGTTCTTCCAGTAACCAGCCATCACGTTTTCACCCTTCACAACGATTTCACCCATCTCGCCAACAGGGAGTTCCTTGCCGTCAGCCATAATCTTGATTTCAATGGGGCTAACGAGCTTACCACTTGAACCGAAACGATAGCGGTCGGGGCCGTTTGATGAAATCACGGGAGTAGCTTCTGAAAGTCCGTAACCCTGGAACATAGGCATACCGATACCCATATAGAACTTCTGAAGGTCCTTATCAAGAAGCGCACCACCACCGATAAAGAAGCGCATTTCGCCACCGAAGTTTTCACGCACCTTTGAGAAGAGAATCTTATCAAACAACTTCACCATGGGAGCGAGAATGTAGCGCCAACCCTTGAAGTCGAGGTTTGAATCGCCGTTGTAAATCTGCGATACCTTCAATGCAAAGTTAAAGAGACGAACCGTGCCCTTACCCTTGGCGCGAATACCGTTTTCAATATTCTTCTTAAACGTCTTAGCCAATGCAGGCACTGAAAGGATGAAGTGGGGCTTTACTTCCTTAATATTAAGAGGAATATTCTTAAGTGTTTCGAGCGGAGTGCGACCAACCTGCACCGTTGCAGCCGTTGCACCACGTGACATCATGATGTAGAAGCCTACAACGTGAGCAAAGCAGTGGTCAAGGGGAAGAATGATGAGTGTGCGCCACGTTTCATCGATATGCACCAACGTCAATGACTGCTCAACGTTAGCCGTATAGTTACGGTGAGTCAACACAACACCCTTGGGGTCAGCCGTAGTACCCGAAGTGTAAGTAATCGTTGCGTAATCGTCATTCTGGAGAGAGTTAGCCACGCTGAGGAATTCCTCCATCGTGTGTGTCTTCAAGAAGTCATCACCCATTGCAAACACTTCGTCAACAAGGATTTCCTTGTCCTCAAGTGTGCCACAGTTGTCGAACACGATAATCTTCTCAACAGCATCCAATTGATCCTTAATCGCACGCACCTTCTTCAACTGAGTGCCTGAAACCATCACGAACTTAACGTCGCCATGCTTCAAGCGGAAGAGCAAGTCGCTGCTTTCTTCCAACTTGATAGAAAGGGGTACATTGATTGCGCCAGCATAGAACATAGCCAATTCACCAATCACCCAAAGGTTACGACCTTCCGAGAGCAAAGCCATCGTGTCGCCCTTCTTCACACCCATTGCCTGAAGGCCCGCACCCAAGCGGTACACTTGCTCCTTAACCTGAGCGTAAGTTGTGGGTTCAAACTGCTTGCCCGTTTTTTCAAGCAGGAACGTATTCTGAGCATACTGCTTGACGGAAGCCTCAAAGAGGTCAACAATTGTATTCTTCATATATTTATATAAAAGTTAAATATCTGAGTTATGATATGCAGAAGGAGTATGGAGCAATAGGAAGCAAACGACAATCGCCTCTTTTCAGCTATCGCCATCGGAGCTATGCTCCTCTTTTCCAATCTCTACTCCTATCAAAAATCGGCTGCAAAGGTACAAATAATTACACACATAATTGTTTTTTGTGCAAGAAAAGTGAAAATTCGTAAAAGAAAACCGCATTTCTGCTTCATCAAACAAGCAAAATGGCGTAATTTTGCAACGATTTAGGGGCACAATGGAGCAAACCTACTCATTCACACCCCTCTCCACACAAACATATAATATATACAGACACCATAATGAAGGAATCATTATTCAAGAAAATTGCTGACATACTGAAGTCATCCATGCTCAGCGGTGTATGCGTAGGAATAGCCGGCTTTGGCTACCTCGCCACGGAGCGAGACATCGTCGGAAGCATCCTCTTTGCCTTCGGACTCTTGGCTGTTATCAACTATCGCTTGCGCCTCTACACGGGATTTGCTGGCTTCATCAAGCGCCATGAAGTCCCCCACCTCATCCTTGTACTCTTCGGCAACATCCTCGGTTGCCTGCTCGTAGCACTCCTAGCGCGCACTTCTCCCCTGCCCCTTCAGGAGTCAGCTCAAACGATACTTGAAGGTCGCCTTGCCGTAGGTCCTCTCCGTGGTGGACTCCTCGCCGTAGGTTGCGGATTCATCATGACCACGGCCGTTACCTTTGCGCGCAAGGGCAACGTTCTCCCCACCCTCTTCGGTGTTCCTCTCTTCATTGTCTGTGGCTTTCCCCACTGTGTGGCTGATGCCTTTTATTATCTCACCGTACCCACAGATTTCCTTTTCGCCCACCTTGGCGAAGTCCTCTGCTTCTACGTAGCCATTGTGCTCGGCAACTTCGTTGGGTGTAACTTCTACCGATTGGTAACAGGTGCCAGTGCATGATCAAGAGCGACCTATAAAAATTACGTTATTTTAATTTATCATATAAAAAGCAACCGGGTAAACGATACATTCGTCTACCCGGTTGTTTTTTCTTTCTTAATGCCTACCCCAACGTGGTTCACGCATGGGGAATTATATACACATTCCACTCTTTACCTTCGCCACAGCATCAGCACCTTTTAAGGCTTCCACAATGGTGAAAGCAAACTCGAAAGTGAAGGCAGGAGATTTAGCCGTAATAATCATGCCATCTGCCTCCAAACCACGATGAGAGTAACGAGCTTCATGCTCAGGCTTTCCAAAGCCTGGATAGGTAGTGGCACGCTTACCCTTGAGCCATCCATTAGAACCAAGAACAAGACCAGGGGCGGCACAGATGGCTGCAACATAGGCTCCGCGATCAATCTGAGTTTGGAGAGCATGACGCACTCCAGAATGAGCTCTAAGGTTTTCGGAACCAGGCATTCCACCTGGAAGGATTATGCAATCGCTTGATTCTCCGATTGAACGACGGAAGATGGCATCAGCCTTGATGCTCACACCATGAGCTCCCGTAACATTGCGTGACCCCGAGATAGAGACTGTTTGAACGGGGATGTCTGCACGGCGAAGAATATCTAACGTGGTAATGGCTTCAATTTCTTCAAAGCCATTTGCTAAGAATAAGTGTACCATGAAAAAAAAGGGGTAAGGTGAACGGGAAACGGACGAGGCCGTTAACCGTTAATCGTTAACCTAAATTTAAATTTCAAGCGCCTGGCGATAAGCCTTGACGGTATGTTCAAATCCAAGATAAAGGGCATCGCAAATGAGGGCATGACCGATGCTGACTTCGTCAAGCCAGGGAATTTGGGTGGCGAAGTAATGGAGATTCTGAAGACTGAGGTCATGGCCGGCATTGAGGCCGAGGCCGAGGGCACGACAACGTTCAGCCGTAGCAACATAGGGTGCAATGGCAACTTCGCGATTCTCAGCATAAGTGGAAGCATAGGGTTCAGTGTAAAGCTCTACGCGGTCGGCACCTAACTCCTTAGCATAATCAGCCATTTCGGGCACAGGGTCAATAAAGATGCTGACGCGGATAGATTTTGAGTGTAGGCGGCTAACGACTTGCTTAAGAAAGTCGAAGTGGCGCTTCGTGTCCCACCCTGCATTGGACGTTATCTGTGAGGGAGCATCTGGAACGAGCGTAACCTGAGCTGGCTCGACCTCAAGACAGAGGTTGAGAAAGTCGTCTGTGGGATAGCCTTCAATGTTGAACTCAGTGGTGAGCAAAGGCTTAAGCTGACGCACATCGGCAAAGCGGATATGGCGTTCGTCGGGACGGGGATGAACAGTAATGCCCTGTGATCCGAAGGCTTCCAGGTCGCAAGCTACACGAAGCAGGTCAGGGTTGTTACCGCCACGAGCATTACGAACAGTGGCCACCTTATTGATATTTACGGATAATTTCGTCATCGGAAAGAAAAAATATGTAAATTTGCTAAATCAAAATGAAAGGAGAAGGGGACGAAAGGCAAAGGTCGCTGTTAACCTTTAACCATTACCCCATTCATCGGAAGCGAGTTGCTTTCGCTCTTTCAAGGGGAATTGCCCTGCAAAATTACAAATTTCCTGGTACCTAAAGAAAGTAAAATTACAAAAACGTATGAAGGTAGCATTGATTGGCAATACATATCAAGCAGAGAAAAGTCGATATTTGGTAACGATTATTGAGGAACTGCGCAAATACGGAGTTGAGATTGTCGTTGAACGTGAATTTCTAACTTTTATCACCAACGAGTTGGACGTCATGAATGGCGAATTGAAAGCCTTCGACAAGCTGGACTTTTCAGCCGACCTTTGCATCTCGATTGGTGGTGATGGGACTTTCCTCAAAGCGGCTTCGTATGTAGAGGGAAAGGAAATCCCCATTTTAGGCATCAACACGGGGCATCTTGGTTTTCTCGCCGACGTTCTTCCAGACGAGATTGAAGAGGCGTGTGTCTGCATCAGTCAGGGCAACTATGACGTGGAGCATCGAGGTGTTATTGAAGTAAGGTGTAACGGAGCATTATGCGCCCAGCATCCTTATGCGCTGAATGAAGTTGCCTTGCTGAAGCACGACAATTCGTCGCTCATTGGCATTGAAGCAAAAATTGACGGCGGGTTGTTGAACCACTATATGGCCGACGGACTTATCGTTACTACGCCGACGGGGTCGACGGGTTACTCACTCTCGGTTGGTGGTCCTATCTTGGCGCCAATGTCTGGCACTTTATGCATCAGCCCCGTAGCTTCTCACAGTTTGAACACTCGCCCCGTTGTGGTGACGGACAACGTGTGCATAGAGATGAGCGTTGAAAGCCGTTCGCACCACTATCTCCTCGCCATTGACGGACGAAGTGAGAGCCATCCCTGCACGGATATCATCACCGTTACGAAAGCGCCGTTTAAGATTGGAGTAGCGAAAATCAAGCGTAAGAACTTCTACGACACATTACGCGAAAAGATGGCATGGGGTAAGAGAGGGTAAAAAAAGGGATTCAGAGACACATTCGTTATGCTCATTTCAAAATCAAATATACAATGGCTGTGGATGGTGGGAAAAAGCTATCGTCTGCAAGCCTTGTTGAACACGCTCCTCGGTATTTTAATCGTAGGAGCGGATTTGCTATTTGTATGGTCCACAAAATTGGCTGTTGATATTGCCACAAAAGCCAACACTTCAGTGACATTGTCAACCGCCTTTATGCTCTTGGCTGGCGTTATCCTCCTACAAATCATCTTGGGCATTGCCTCACGATGGGTAAAGGCTACACTAGGGGTAAAGTCGCTAAACAGGATGCACAGCAGTTTCTTCCATCTGTTGCTCAATAGCGACTGGCGCAAGCTCCGAGGGTTTCACACGGGGGACCTTACAAACCGCCTTCAACGTGATGCTTCGGAGGTAACGAATTTCCTCACCGAAAGCCTCCCCACTCTCGTAACTACCCTCATTAAGTTTACGGCAGCCTTTGTTTTTCTCTACGTCATGGATAGCATGTTGGCGCTACTTCTTGTCGTGATTCTCCCCATGTTCATCCTTATGGGGCGCTTGTATGTCAACAAAATGCGTGCCATTACTCACAACGTGAGAACATCTGAGAGTAGCATTCAGAGTTTGATGCAAGAGAGTTTGCAACACACTCCAGTGATAAAGACACTCCAGCAAGTGCCTTATGTGGTTGAAAAACTGCTGACACTCCAAAAGAAGTTGCGAGGCGAAATCATTCAGAAGACGAAATATTCGACCTTTACCTCTACCTTGCTCAACATCGGCTTTGCTTCAGGCTACTTTCTTACTTTTGCTTGGGGCACCTACAGCTTGTCGCAAGGAAACATTACCTACGGCACGCTCATTGCCTTTGTGCAGCTTGTAGCGCAAATTCAGGACCCCGTTCGCACGCTCACACGCTTTATCCCCATCTTCATCAGCGTTGGCACTTCTTGCGACCGACTCCGTGAAATTGCCTCTTTGCCAGCCGAGCCACAACCCTTAAATGACGTGCTCAACGAGGGCGTGGGCATCCGCATCCAAAATCTCAACTTTGCTTACGACGAAAATTCTCGACAGATTTTCACCGATTACTCACTCACCCTCTCCCCAGGAAGTCGTATCGCCATCATGGGTGAAACGGGAACGGGAAAAACGACACTCATCCGCTTGTTGCTCTCGCTCATCAGCCCCAACTCTGGCACAATTGAGCTCTTCAATGCGCAGCGTTCTCTTGAAATATCACCCGCCTCTCGTTCCCACTTTGCCTACCTTCCTCAGGGAAATACGTTGCTGAGCGGAACCATTCGTGAGAATCTGCTTCTCGGAAATCCCGAAGCTACTGAGGAGGAAATGCTTCAAGCCCTCGAAACGGCCTGTGCCACCTTCGTGAGCAACTTGCCCAACGGCATCGACACTTCATGCACCGAGCATGGAGGTGGTTTCTCTGAAGGTCAGGCCCAGCGCATTTGCATTGCCCGCACCCTGCTTCGTAAGGTGCCCATCCTCCTTTTGGATGAAGCAACCTCTGCTTTAGATGCTACGACAGAGCGCACAGTGATTGAAAACATCATTAAGAGCCGCCCGAACCACACACTCATCTTCATCACTCACCGTCCTGAGGTCACCAACCTTTGCGACACTTTGGTGAAGCTTTAATTTTAACTTAACTCAAAGCATCATATCATGAAGTCTACCTCTCTCAAATCCAGTTTGTTGTTTGTGTTAGCTATCTCTGTCATACTTACGATACTAACTTACAATATGAAGTCAACAGAAGAATCACAAACGTCATTCATTACGGCCGACAGCGTTCACATTCTCCGAGATGGGAAGCCCTACTACTTTATCGGCACCAACCTTTGGTATGCTCCGCTTTTAGGGGCTGAGAATGGTAACCGCGAACGCCTTCACCACGAATTGGATTACTTAAAATCACTCGGCATTGAGAACCTGCGTATTCTTGCTGGAGCTGATGCCGGAAGTCGCTTTGCCAATTCCGTGCAACCTTATCTGCAACCCGAGCCCAGAGTCTATAACGACACCCTTCTCGTAGGTTTGGATTACACCCTTGCCGAACTTGCCAAGCGCAACATGACGGCAGTCATCTATCTCACAAATTCATGGGATTGGAGTGGTGGCTACGGATTCTACCTTCGAGCTTGTGGCTATGGCGACTCCCCAAATGCCAACGGTGAAGGCTACAACGATTATGTTGACTATGCCGCCAACTTCATTCGTTGCGACTCTGCACTCAACCTTTTTTACAATCATGTTGAAACCATTGTTTCAAGAACTAACAGCATAACGGGACTTCCCTACAAGGACGACCCCACCATCTTTGCGTGGCAAATTTGCAACGAGCCACGCCCTTTCAGCAAGGACAACAAGGAGCGCTTCGCCAACTTTATTGCCGAAACCGCAAAGCGTATCAAGGCCATTGATACCAACCACATGGTGTCACTCGGAAGCGAAGGCTATTACGGATGTGAAAGCGACGAAGAACTCCTCACCGAGCTCCACACCGATCCCAATATTGATTACCTCACACTCCACATTTGGCCCGTCAACTGGGGATGGGCTTCACGCGAAAATCCCGATGAAAAGATAGGCAATGCATGCATCCGCACCAACGACTACATCGACCGCCACCTTCGCCTGTGGGAACGTATCAAGAAGCCACTGGTGATTGAAGAATTCGGATTCCCCCGCCAGGGCAACGGCTGCGACCTGAACCTCCCCACCACAAGTCGCGACAGCCTCTACCTCACCGTCTTCTCACGCATCCTTAAAAGCGCAAAAGACCAAGGTCCCCTTGCTGGTTGCAACTTCTGGGGATGGGCAGGTAGCGGACGCCCCGCCTCCGAGGTGTGGCAGAAAGGCAACGACTTCCTCTGCGACCCCCCTCACGAACCACAAGGCTGGTACTCCGTGTTTGATTCCGACACGACAACGATTCAAATTATTAAGTCTGCAACTGAAGAAATAATGAACGATTAAAGATTAAAGGACAAAGGTTAACATCCTCAGCCGTTCACCATTCATCGTTAAACGTTCTCCTCCTCCACACGCTTATGCCCTACCACTCCGACCAACGCATCATAGCCACCCTTGACGCGGGAGGCACAAACCTCGTCTTTGGAGCCATCCAAGGATGCGAATACATCATGGGGCCCATCACGCTTCCAGCCATGGCACACGATTTAGACTCCTGCCTGGGGCAAATCATCAAGGGTTTTGAAATCCTTTTCAGCGATGCTGAGCGCCAACCCATAGCAATCAGCTTCGCCTTCCCTGGTCCTGCTGATTATCCGCGGGGCATCATTGGAGGGTTCCTTCCCAACTTCCCCTCCTTCCGCGATGGCGTAGCCCTAGGACCCATGCTCGAAAGTCGCTTCGGTGTTCCCGTGTTCATCAACAATGATGGTGACCTCTTTGCCTTCGGCGAATCCCTCTGTGGCTTCCTGCCCGAAGTCAACAATCGCCTCAAGGCCCTAGGCTCTCCCAAACGATACCACAACCTCATCGGCTACACCATAGGCACAGGACTCGGCATCGGCATTGTCACGAACGGACATCTCAACCGAGGCGACAATTCCTGTGTCGAAACATTCTGCCTTCCTCATCCCTCAGCACCCCATCTCATCATTGAGGAAGGAGCCTCCACACGAGCCGTCACCCGCATTTATGGTGAACTCACGGGCACCGATACCTCCGCCCTTGATGCGCGCACCATTGCTGCCATTGCCGACGGCATCTCACCAGGTTGTAGTAGCTCTGCCCAAAAGGCATTTCAGGCCATGGGTAGCACCCTCGGCGCCGCCATTGCCACTTCGGCCACACTCATTGACGGACTCGTCGTATTAGGCGGTGGCGTGATGAATGCCCGCCAATGGATTATGCCCGCACTGATGCAATCTCTGGAATCCACCCTTCTCACGACAAAGGGCGAAAGCGTTCCCCGCCTGCAAATGAGGGCCTACGACCTTGACGACCCCGACTCCTTTACCGCCTTTGCCCAGGGCGATGTCACCCGTCTAAAGGTCTACGGTACCGACCGCTACGTCACTTACGACCGCCTAAAGCGCATCGGCATCGGCATCTCCCGCATGGGAGCCAACAAGGCCGTATCCATCGGTGCCTACGTCTTTGCGCTAAGCAGGCTGGACGGTATGAATTAACTCCCCCCTCTCTCACCCTCACGAAAGGGTGCTGAGAGTCGCAACGTATTTAAAAAAAAAAAATCGCACATTGCTCTTATCTTGCGTGAAACAAAGCATAGTCGTATCTATTTGCAAAACGAAAATGCTCTTAAAGTGACAAGTGACTTTTTGGGAGACATTTTTTAGAGAATATTAATAAAAGCAGGAAGGACGTGGAGAGCCTTCCTGCTTTTTTTTCATTAACAATTTGTTAAACTTTAAAGTTAAACATAGTTATAATAAGTTCGTAATGCCCCCATAGGTAGGCAATGCTAAACCTCATTCTATTCCAAGGTCAACTAACGAACGATACCGTTAATAATTTACACTTTCACCGTTTCCGTGAGTTAGTTCTCGTTTGTTAATGGACGTTTGTCAGTGATTAGTAAGTAGCATTCAGTTTTTACTAAGTCTTACTTAATCTGAACTAAATCCCATTTGATTTTCTCGCCTATTTACGCCCTAAGAGGGAATAGCCCCTGCAAAAATAGAGTAAGGACAGGAAAGATTGGCGCGTCATGGGGTGTAGCGTTACTTTTCCTGTCCTTACTCTATTTATCTTTATAATATGCTTGCTCTCCGACTTTGACGGTAAAGAGGGTGTTATCCTTTCGCTTCGGAGCTCTGGGGAGGACACGCTTGTGCCAGCTGGAGCCAATTGCGGAAAAAAGTTGCGCAGGCATCTTCCCACGTAAAATTGACCCCCTGGTCGGGGCTGTCGGCATGGTAATAGTTCTGAGGTGGGGCGATGGGGACTCCCTTCTCGAGGTCGCGGAGATACTCGTTGTGGAGCGTTAAGGGGGCATATTCCAGATGCCCTACAACATAGACTTCCCTGCCCTGGCGAGAGATGATGATACCAACCCCCGTTTGGTCGCTATCAGCGATGACCTGGCACGCGGCGGGAAGGTCGCTGTGGTGCACTTCCGTGTGGCGGCTGTTGGGCATCATGAAAGTGGGCTGTAGGCCTCGGAGAAGGGGGTGAGCCGATGTGGCACGATGTTCATAAATCCCGAAGCACTTGGCGGGGAGGTTGTACTTGGGAATCCAGAAATGATAGTAGAGGGCAGCTTGAGCTCCCCAGCAGATGTAGAGCGAGGAGGTGACGTGGGTGGTGGCCCACTGCATGATTTCGGTGAGTTGTGACCAATAGCGCACTTGCTCAAACTCCATGTGCTCCAGAGGGGCTCCTGTGAGGATGAAGCCGTCGAAATGATGAGGACGATAAGCCTCAAAGTCGGCATAATAAGTGTCGACATACTCCTGGGGCGTAGTCTTATAAGTTTGACCGGCTATCTTCATGGGTAAGAGCTCAACGTCGATGTCGGCAAAATTGAGGGAACGACAAAAATCCTCCTCCGTCACCTGCTTCATGGGCATAATGTTAAGGAAGAGGATGCGAAGTGCTCCCTCTGGTGCCCTTTCGTTTGACACGAAAGGAAGGTATGTAAGCGGTAGGTTTGTGTAGACCATTGGAGGTGAAAGATGTACGTGGGATGTTGAAAGTTGAAAGTTTAACGATACTGGTCGTTAACAACTAACCTCTTCCATTTCCTGCATAGCGCATTCCCATTCGGTTACGGCTGTATCTAATTGTTTTTTAAGTGCGGCATGTTGTTCAAAGAGGGGCATTTGGGTGGCGCCTTCGGGCGTTGCGAGTTGCGCCTCAATATCTGCTATTTCGGTCTCGATGCGTTCAATTTCCTTTTCTGCCTCAGCAACACGGCGTTCGGCCTTTTTCGCTAATTTGGCTCGCTCCTTCTGTTGCTCATAGCTGAGCTTACCTTCGGAGGCAGAGGTAGGCAGAGGGGCAGAGGGAGTTTGCTTGGGAAGTGTGGTTGCAATTTGAGCGAGGCTCTCGATGTCCTTCTTCTTCAGGAAGTCATAGATACCACCGAGGTGTTCGCGCACCTGTCCGCCACCAAATTCATAGACCTTTGTGACAAGTCCGTCGAGGAATTCGCGATCGTGGCTCACAACGACTACAGTCCCGTCAAAGGCGAGAATGGCCTCCTTCAGTACGTCCTTTGTGCGAAGGTCGAGGTGGTTGGTGGGTTCATCAAGGATTAAGAAGTTGACAGGCTCGAGCAACAACTTTATCATGGCCAATCGGCTACGTTCGCCCCCAGAGAGCACCTTTACGCGCTTGTCCGCCGCCTCTCCGCCAAACATGAAGGCTCCGAGAATGTCGCGAATCTTTAAGCGCACGTCGCCCTTGGCTACATAGTCAATCGTTTCAAAGACTGTTAAATTTTCGTCTAGCAATTGCGCCTGGTTCTGTGCGTAATAACCGATGCTGACGTTGTGACCTATTTTAAGGGTGCCACCATGAGGAATTTCCTTCATGATGCATTTGACAAGCGTAGACTTACCCTCACCATTCTTACCCACGAAAGCAACCTTTTCGCCACGCTTGATGGTTAAATCAACTCGGCTGAAGACACAATGGTCGCCGTAGTCTTTACGCACTTGTTCGCAAATGACGGGATAATCACCACTGCGCATGCAGGGAGGGAACTTCAGGCGGAGAGCTGAATTATCCACCTCATCCACTTCAATGGGCACAATGCGTTCTAACTGCTTAATACGACTCTGCACCTGCACGGCCTTTGTAGCCTTATAGCGGAAGCGCTCAATGAAGTCCTTAATATCTGCAATCTCCTTCTGCTGATTCTCATAGGCTCGAAGCTGTTGCTCACGGCGCTCTGCGCGTAACTTTACAAACTCATCGTAGGCCACTTTATAATCCACCACCTTGCCACAGGAAATCTCCAGCGTGCGATTCGTAACGTTGTTAATGAAGGCGCGGTCGTGGCTCACGAGGATGACAGTCCCACCCGAGCGCTGAAGGAACTGTTCGAGCCAACGGATACTTTCGATATCAAGGTGGTTGGTGGGTTCGTCAAGGAGCAACACATCTGGGCGTTGCAAGAGCAATTTGGCTAACTCAATACGCATGCGCCAACCACCTGAAAACTCCTTCGTAGGACGCGAAAAGTCGGAGGGTGAGAATCCTAGCCCCTGAAGCGTGCGCTCCATTTCAGCTCGATAATTCATGCCCCCAATCATTTGAAAAAGGTCGGACTTATGCGTAAAAATATCTACGAGCTCCATATACTCAGACGACTCGTAGTCAGTGCGTTCTGAAAGTTCATTATTCAATTGCTCCAACTCTGCTTGCATGCGATGAACATGGCTGAAAGCCTTCTCCGTCTCTTCAAGCACAGTGCAATCATCCGTCAACACCATCACCTGGGGCAAGTAGCCCACAGAAGCATTGCGCTGAACGGCCACGGTGCCCGACGTTGGCACTTGAAGCCCAGCCAAAATCTTGAGCATTGTAGACTTGCCAGCACCATTCTTCCCCACCAAGGCAATGCGATCCTTGGTGTTCACAACAAATGACACGTCACTAAAGAGCGGACGCACCGAAAATTCAACACTGAGAGATTCTACGGAAAGCACGGATATAAAATTAACGAAATTTCAACAGACAAAAGTAATCATAATTGCGCAAATAGAAAAAAAATGCAGGGGCGATTTTGCAACTAAGCATTTTACACCCATATTTCCGACTGTTAAACCGCTTTTCCCTACCCCTTTTTTGCCCTAATCTTTCAAAAAAACACTACTTTTGCATTTCATTGAATAAGTTTATACCATCATGATTTCAAAATACCTTGCCTCGCTTGGCAATTATCTGCAACTCATGGGGCGCACTTTCTCCCGCCCAGAACGCATGCGCATGTTCCTCAAACAATATATCAAGGAGATGGAACAGCTCGGGGTGGATTCAATTGGCATTGTGTTGCTCATCTCCTTCTTCATCGGTGCAGTTATCTGCATTCAGATCAAGCTGAACATCCAATCGCCTTGGATGCCTCTTTGGGTATCGGGATATACCACTCGCGAAATCATGCTCCTTGAATTTTCTAGCTCCATCATGTGTTTGATTCTTGCGGGTAAGGTAGGGTCAAACATTGCATCTGAATTGGGAACTATGCGTACCTCCCAACAGATTGATGCGCTCGAAATCATGGGTGTAAACTCAGCTTCATTCCTCATTCTGCCAAAGATTTTGGGACTTCTCACGATGATTCCCCTCTTGGTCATTTTCAGTACTTTTAGCGGTATTATCGGAGCCTATGCTACGGCGTATATAGCCCACATCATTACCCCCTCCGACCTCACGGCTGGACTCCAGTACGAGTTTACACAATGGTTCTTCTGGATGGGTATCATCAAGAGCTTCTTCTTCGCTTTCATCATCAGTAGCGTAAGCGCTTATTGCGGTTATACGGTTGAAGGAGGTAGCGTAGAAGTCGGAAAAGCCTCAACCACAGCGGTAGTGACGAGTTCCATGCTCATCCTTTTTGCCGACCTATTCTTAACCAATTTGCTTTCGTAAAATAGAGCCCAAAAGCTTCATTACTCCCACATGATAGAAGTAACCAATCTCCATAAATCCTTTGGCACTAAGCAAGTGCTGAAAGGCATCAACACAACCTTTGAAAGCGGCAAGACAAACCTGATTATCGGTCAGAGTGGTTCGGGAAAAACCGTATTGATGAAGTGTCTTGTCGGATTGCTTCAACCAACTGAAGGTACTGTCATTTACGACGGACGCGACCTCCTACAAATGAACAAGCAGGAACGTGCCGCATTGCGACGTGAAATGGGCATGATTTTCCAAAGCGCAGCCCTTTTTGACTCTCTCTCCGTGCTTGAAAACGTCATGTTTCCTTTGGACATGTTCTCAACCGAAAATGTGAAAGAGCGAATGCGAAGAGCTCGCTTTTGTCTTGACCGCGTAAACCTCCTTGACGCTGAGCGCAAATATCCAGGCGAGCTCTCAGGAGGGATGCAGAAGCGTGTAGCTATAGCACGTGCTATTGCCTTAAACCCTCGCTACCTCTTCTGTGACGAACCCAACTCGGGACTTGACCCCAAAACCTCACTCATCATTGATGCACTTATTAGCGACATCACACGAGAGTTTAAAACGACAACAATCATCAACACCCACGACATGAACTCCGTTATGGGAATCGGTGAACACATCATTTACATCAACGAAGGACTCAACGGATGGGAAGGAACAAACACTCAAGTGGTTAATGCCGACAACAAAGCTCTAATTGACTTCGTATTCGCAAGTGATCTCCTAAAGCAAGCGCGTGAACAAATGATGAACAATTAGTCGCACAAAAAGATGGGGATAAATACAAAAAAGTGAAGAATAAAAGTTTACATTTTAAAGAGTAAGGAAATCATCTGATGCTATCCTCCAAATGATTTCCTTACTCTTTTTATATTCAATTCTTTACTTTTTTTCTAAATAAATAATAAAAACGCATAAAAATTTTGCTTGTTGCTTATTAATTTCTACCTTTGGACGACCTTATTAATCTAATAACAAAAGATGTATCAACTGAAAATTGCGCCAAGCATCACCAATCGCGAAGGTGAGGCGCTTGAAAGATACCTTCAAGACATTGGCAGAGCAGAAATGATTTCTCCCGAGGAAGAAGTTGAGCTCTCAATGAAAATTCAACGAGGCGACCAAATGGCACTTTCACGCTTAGTGAGAGCCAATCTGCGCTTCGTTGTCAGTGTTGCGAAACAATACCAAAGCAAGGGCCTTGGACTTATTGACATCATCAACGAAGGTAATGTTGGGCTTATCAAAGCCGCACAACGCTTTGACCACACACGTGGATTTAAGTTTATCTCATACGCCGTATGGTGGATTCGTCAAAGCATTCTTCAAGCAATCACTGAGAAAAGCCGATTGGTAAGATTGCCCAGCAATCAAGAGGGGCTGATGAGTAAAGTCAAGAGATTCCGCAATCACTTTATGCAGGAAAATCAGCGCGAGCCTAATGCGCAAGAAATTGCTACAGCCCTGGAAGTTGAAGAAGAAAAGGTCATGCTCATCCTTGATACAGCAATACGCCCTATCAGTATGGATGCTCCAATTTCTGAAAACGACGACACTGCAATTATTGACCTCATCACGTCTAACGACACGAAAGAGGCTACGGATAGCGAACTGGAATCTGAATCACTATCAACACAATTGAGTCTTGCACTTGCCCAACTTCCTGAACGCGAGCAAAACATCCTCAAAATGTCATTTGGCATTGCAGGCCCCGAACGCACATTAGATGAAATCGCAGGACGCATCGGACTTTCAAAAGAGCGCGTGCGCCAACTCAAAGAAAAAGCAATCAGAACGCTTCAATTGCCTCAATCAAAAGAAATTTTGAGAAGCTATATTTAAGTCTCAAAAAGAAACATACGCATGACATATTGCAGATGTCTTGCGTATGTTTCTATAAATATTGTCTCACTTTGAGCAGTTTTATTCATTTATGGAGGGGTTGACCATGACGTTTTAAGATTTATAATGTAATTTTGTACTCCGTAAGAGTTAAGTTAACTCAGAACAAAATAACAACGTTCATCGTTAGCTTTACTCCTTTGCCCCCCATGGTTCACTGCTCACTGCTCAAACTCAAAAACGCTCCATGCTTCAAATCAAAAGATTTATCATACTTGCGCTTCTCACCTTTGCCTCAATCTTAGGGATGCAAGCTCAAAAAGCTGTATATGGATTCGCCTACTCTACTTGTCTTAAGGATAGCGTAGTTTATCTTTCAGCAATTCAACAAATCCCAGAGGCACAAATTGGGAAACAAGGTTTTCTGAATTATCGCGCCGACTTTGGCACACAATTTAGCCGATACATTCAGCAATACTATGACCAACCCAATGCGACCACCGTTGTATTTTTCCACAAGAATCGCAAAAAGTTGGAAAAGCGCTTCCTCAAGGTGCGCAAAACGACAAAGCAGGAACAAGGTAAGCGCATCGTTGAAGTAAACTACAGCGACTTTAAATTTACCCCAATCGCTGAATAACCCAATCTTATGTCTCCCACACGGAGACACTTACAACTGAATGGACAACTTATACTTTCGTGTGGCAGACGCATGTTTCCACATTGAATTCATAGATGAAGAGGACAACAGAAACCTGTTGCCCTCTTTTCCGGCTTTTCACCTTAAGGAAGTTCCAAGCGAACCTCTGATGTTTTCCCTTCGCGTTGGCAAGTCACTCTGCAACATCGCTCCCGAAGGTGAAGAAGTGGGACAATTTGATTGTGGTGGAGCAAATCATGGCATTTACAAATTACCTTCGGGTGGTTATGCTATGCACATTTCTTCTCCCGAAGGCACCCTCTCGTGTATCCTCAATACCAATGCAGAGTTTACGGAATGTCAAGCCACTCTCGTTGGTGATAAGGAAGCAAGAAAGTTCGGCCTCAACAATGCCATCATGATATGCTTTGCCTTTAGCGGAGCTTACCATGACATCTTGCTTATCCATGCCTCTGTGCCCATGATTGACGACAAGGCATATCTTTTCCTCGGCAAGAGTGGTACGGGCAAAAGTACGCACTGCAATTTATGGCTTGAAAACTTTGAAAAGGCCGACTTGCTCAACGACGATAATCCTGCAATCCGAGTTCACTCAGATGGAAACATCTACGTTTACGGAACTCCCTGGAGCGGAAAAACCCCTTGTTATCGCGCCTTGCGCCGATTGGCAGGAGGATTCTTGCGCCTTGAACAGGCTCCTTTCAATGAAATCGGCCGTCTTCACCCTGTTAAAGCCCTGGCTTCGGTGCTATCATCTTGTTCAACAATGGTGTGGGACCCCTCATACAAGAAAATTTGCGACACAGTCACCCAAGTGGTTTCACGCATTCCCGTTTTCTACCTCAAGAATCTCCCCAACAACGAAGCCGCACAAATGAGCTACTCAGCACTCCGTCCTGAAGATGAAAACAATTGAAATTCCCAACGAAATCCTCATTCCGAAAGTTAAAGAGGTTATTGACCGCGGAGCTACGGCAACACTGCGCGTAAAGGGATACTCCATGCGCATCTATCTTGAGAACGGACGCGACCTTGTCACCCTCAAAGCTCCTCAACGTGAAGCTTTGCGCCCTGGCGATGTTGTTCTTGCTGAATACATCCCCGAGCATTATGTGCTCCACCGCATCATCAAGCGAACGGGCAACCAACTCACACTCATGGGAGATGGAAACGTTAAGGGAACAGAGTCGTGCACGACGGACGACGTTATCGGCATCGTAACCCACTTTTACCGAAAAGGGCGACAAACGCCTGAATCTGTTGAAGGATGGAAGTGGAAAACATACTCACGCATTTGGCTTGCGCTAACCCCAATAAGAAGATACATATTAGCTATTTACAGAAGATTATTTTAACATATTATGAAACTTAAAGAAGGATTCGCACTCCACGACGTATGTGGAGAAAAAGTACTTATCGCAGAAGGCATTGAGAATATCAACTTCTCAAAAATGATTAACCTTAACCCCTCTGCTGCTTTCCTTTGGGAAGAAGCATCTAAGGGTGAGTTTACAGCTGAATCACTTGCTGAATTGCTCACTAAGGAATACGAAGTGGAATACGTTCAAGCGCTTTGCGACACTACCGTACTCGTAGAGCAATGGAAGGAGCACGGACTTATTGAGTGTTAAACGCTCTGAGATAAACAAAAAACAGGAGGAGTTGGGATTATCCCTAACTCCTCTTTTTAAGTCTTTAAATCCATGAAAACTAAGTCTCACTTAATTTAAATTATCTGTGAGTTAATTTGAACTAAGTAAGACTTAGTTTTTCCTAATTGAGTATGTATTTTTGAAAGGTTAAGATGCCCCAAGTTTATTGAAGAGTCGCTTCAATTCATAACAAACTCCATACAAAAGTTTCATATCATTTTTTATACAACAGTTTTATTTCGTACTTTTGCAGAAGCAAACTATCACTATAAATCTAAACTAAACTACTGACTTATGAAACGCACTGACTTTTACTTTCTCCTTGCAATAGTCGCAATATTCCTGCCCTTCTGCCTTTCTGATGCCCTTTATAATGGATATAAAACATTTAATGCAGAGCACGGAATGGTAATGAGTTTTATCAAGTTTGGAGTACTCTCTACACTTGGCGAAATGCTAGGGTGCCGCATTGGTAGCGGAAAGTATTTGCCCAAGGCATTTGGAATTCTGCCCCGCATGATTGTTTGGGGGATCCTCGGGATGGGAATCAATGCGGCAATGATTATTTTCTCAAAAGGCACCCCCGTACTGATGGAATATATGGGATTGACAAACGCCGTTGCAAGCTTTAACGGGGCAGATTTCTGCATGGACAAACTATGGGTGGCGCTGGCCGTTTCTGTGGCAATGAACACATTCTTTGCCCCAGTCTTTATGACCTTCCACAAGATTACAGACACCCACATAGCCATCCACGGCGGAAGCCTTAAAGCCCTCATCACTCCCATCCCCATGGCAGAGCGCTTTACACAAATAGATTGGAATAAGCAATGGGGCTTCGTGTTTAAGAAGACGATTCCTTTCTTCTGGTATCCTGCTCACACCATCACCTTCCTACTTCCCACGGAACAACGCGTACTCTTCGCAGCGCTCTTGGGAATTGTGCTCGGTGTTCTATTAGCTGTTGCAACCAAAAAGTAGACATTAGGCAACATTCCTCGCAGAGATTTATTATAGCAAGGAAGTCCTAATTAAACAAAAAAACGTATCTTTGCGCCACAAATTAACTCATCACACATTTATATATATTATATATGAAGGAAGTAATTCTCTCTATAGCCGGAAAACCTGGCTTGTATCGCCTCGTTGCTCAGGGCAACAACAATCTTATCGTTGAAACTATCGATGCTCAAAAGAAGCGCACAGTTGCGGGCACACGCGAACGTGTCACTTCACTCAACGACGTTTGCATGTACACAGAAGAAGAAGATAAGCCCCTCATGGAAATCTTCGAAAGTTGCAAGCAGGTTACTGGTGGCAAGCCCACTGAGTTCACTCACAAGGATGCAACAAACGATCAGTTGGCTGACTTTATGGCAGCTGCGGTGCCCAACTTCGACCGCGACCGCGTACACTTCAGCGACATCCGCAAGTTGGTACAGTGGTACAACATATTGATTACTAACGGCTATACAGACTTCGTAAACGCTGAAGAAACAGCAGAAGCATAATCCTTAATCATTCACATACAAGCGGACAGACGGTAATAAACCTCATCTGTCCGCTTTTCTATATCATCATATTGAGATTATGTCAGAATGGAAAGAAACCGTCGTGCTCATTGATGCCGACCATTTAGATAGCGTATGCTTCAACCTCATCGTAAACTTCGAGCGCATGCTCGGACGTCGCATTCCCCAAGCCGACCTCTGCCATTGGCTTGATTGCATTGCCCTTGACGGCGGACTCCGCCCTGGCGACAACGAAGTGCAAGTCATCTTCTTGCATAGTAAGGACAAGGAGAAGATGGCAAACATGAACCCCAGCGTTTTCAACAAGGACCTCAACGGACAAGCCTTTAAGGACCACCTTGCCGAATTCACCCTCGCTAGTTTCCCCGTTGAAGAAGTGGTAACGATGGCCGACTTCTACATGCAATCTCTTGATGCCCTCATCGAAGCAAAGGATGTAAAGCGCATCCTTCTCGTTGCCGCACTTGAAGAATACGGCGACCGCGTGCGCCAAACCGCCATCAAAGCAGAAGGTAAGGACATCGTTGTCTTCACTATGCAACCCACACAGGAGCGTGGTTACCTACAAGAACTCCTCGGCTACTCCCTCATGAGCGCCCTCGGCATTCGTGGCGAAGAGTTACAAGGATAATAGCAAGCAACTGATTACGAAAAACCAAGTCAGACTTTATTTGAAATCATTCGGAGTTAATTAGTCCATATTCTCTGCCTAAAAGACACTTCTGATGAAGAATCTTTACCAATTCGGCGAAAAATCAACTAATTAACTTTCTCATTCCAATAAAAAAGTGTAATTTCGCACTCGATTTGTCTAAACAGATGCTCGGAAGGGCGCGTGTGATGGCGAATTAAGCAAACATTTTACTTAATTTAGAGTAACACAAATTTTAATTAACATGAAAGAAATTTCAATCAACGGTACACTCCGTAATGCCATCGGTAAGAAGGCATCAAAGGCTGCTCGTGCAGAAGGTCTCGTTCCTTGCTGCTTGTATGGTGAAAAGAAGGGCGAAAACGGCCTTCCTGTAGCTACTCACTTCGTAGTTTCTGAAAAGGAAATCAACAAGGTTTACTACTCTCCCAACATCTACCTCGTTAACATCAACCTCGATGGTGAAAACAAGACTGCTGTTGTTAAGGAAGTACAGTGCCACGCAGTAAAGGACAACGTGCTCCACGTTGACTTCTACGAAGTAACTCCCGAAAAGCCCATCGTTATGGCTGTACCTATCGCTCCTCAGGGTCTCGCAGAAGGTGTACGTGCCGGTGGTAAGCTCGTTGCAATGGTTCGTAAGCTCAAGGTTAAGGCTCTTTACACTCAGATCCCCGAAAAGCTCACTATCGACGTTACCAACCTCCAGCTCGGTAAGTCAATCAAGGCAGGCGAACTTTCATTCGAAGGTCTTGAACTCGTTACTCCCAAGGAAGTTGTTGTTGTAACAGTTAAGATGACTCGTGCTGCAATGGGTGCTATGGCTGCTGCAGCTGCTGCAAGCAAGAAGAAGTAGTCAATCATTACAGCTTTACAATACATGCCAGTGTGCACCTCGCACATTGGCATTTTTAATTCTAAAAGATATGCACTATCTCATAGTTGGACTTGGCAACATCGGAGACGAGTATGCCAACACCCGACATAATATTGGTTTCCGAGTTGTCGATGCTATGGCAAAGGCGGCGGGAGCAACTTGGGAGGACAAGCGTTACGGGTTTGTCACTACGATTCGTGTGAAAAACCGTCTGCTCACACTCTTAAAACCTTCTACTTATATGAACCTCTCGGGTAATGCCGTGCGTTACTGGATGAATGAGAAGAAGATTCCGCTTGACCATGTGCTTGTCGTAGTGGACGACCTCGCCCTACCCTTCGGCCAACTCCGTATGAAACCCAATGGTTCTGAAGCTGGACACAATGGTTTGCGCCACATTACTTCAGTGATGGGTACGCAAAACTATGCACGCCTGCGCTTCGGTATTGGCAACTATTTCCCCAAGGGTGGTCAGGTTGACTTCGTGTTGGGAGAATTTGGCGCAGAAGATTTGGCAAAAATGGATGAGCGCATCGGCGTAGCATCTGACATGATTAAGGATTACGCTCTTCAGGGCATTCAGCACGCGATGTGTAATTTCAACAAGAAGTAAACGATGGAAGCACGTATAGATAAATGGTTGTGGGCTGCACGCATTTACAAAACGCGCACACTTGCTGCCGATGCTTGTAAGAACGGGCGCATCACTATCAATGGCGCGCAAGTAAAACCCTCACGCACCGTAAAAGAGGGCGACAAGGTGGGCGTGAAGAAAGCACCCATCACTTACACCTTCCTCGTAAAACAAGCCATTGAGAAGCGCGTGGGCGCGAAACTCTTACCCGATATCCTTGAAAATATCACCGCCCCCGAGCAATACGAACTCTTGGAAATGAGCAAGATTTCGGGATTTATAGATCGTGCTCGCGGTACAGGGCGTCCCACGAAGAAAGACCGCCGTGCTCTTGATGATTTTGCCTCGGAAGATAATGTCCCCCTCTTCTTCGGCCTTGACCTTGAAGATGATGAATTGGATGACGATGACTACGATGCATTAGCTACAGAACACTAACACTAAATAAGAATCCACCTCTAAACGTTAACGCCTAGAGGTGGATTCTTGTTTGTAACTTAGATGTACATATTTCATTAGTTTCCCTACTCTTCAACCAGCTTACCTTCTTTCAAAAGAGCGTTCCAGAGATTGGGGCGAAACTCAGGATTTTGCTCTTCCATTTGGGCAAAGAGGCAGGCTATTTCAGTACGCTTAGAGGCTTTATCATGGGGGCATATTTTTATCAGTGGTTGATATTCTGCTTCAGAAGCCCATTCTCGCAATAGCGACTCCTTGACCTTACACAAAGGACGGATAATGGTAAGTGGCATTTTCTGCATTTTTAAACGACAGGGCATTGTAGAAAAACTTCCTGAATAGGAAAGATTCATAAGGGCAGTGTGAAGAATATCATCTTGATGATGCCCAAGCGCAATCTTATTGCATCCTAATTCTTGTGCCACTTCAAAGAGCGTTTTTCTGCGATTCCAAGAACATAGAAAGCAAGGGGTGCGCTTCTCATTACGATCTGCTTCAAACCCTACAAGTCGTTCGTGATAAGTTATTTTATTGCGCTCGCATTGCTCACGAAGATAATTTGTATCCGTTTGATAATCTACTCCTTCCATCCTCACATGCAATGCATGAAGCGTAAATCCATTGTTGCTACGGCGCAACATATCTCCCATAAGGTCAAGCAATGCAAGCGAATCCTTACCTCCCGATAATCCTATGAGTATAGAATCAGAGGGAGTTACAAGTTCAAACTCCTTAACTCCCTCTCTAAAACTTCGTAATATTCGACTTAACAGTTGCTTGTTCATCGCTTTACTTCATAAATACGAAATACACTGCGGCCACTAAGCAAGCAAATGCGGCAATATGATTCCAATGGAAAGATTCACCCTTGAATAACATGGTTACCACAATGGTAAACACAAGCAAAGATACAACCTCTTGAATCACCTTCAACTGAATGAGTGTAAAAGGACCACCATTGTCAATAAAACCAATACGATTGGCAGGCACTTGACAGACATACTCAAAAAAAGCGATACCCCACGAGAAGGCAATAATGGCAATCAAAGGCCAATTCTTGCTAATGCCCGTTTCACTCAATTTCAAGTGACCGTACCAAGCAAAGGTCATGAAGATATTGCTCAAGACGAGCAAGAGTACAGAATAGATTCCTGACATAACTTATTATAAATGAGAAAGGAGAAAATATCAAACATATTCTTCTCCTTTCTCTTTTCATGCGGTTACTTATTTGTAAGGTTTTTATCCATTTCTTCGGCTGCATGCTTACCATCACCCATTGCGAGAATTACAGTTGCACCACCGCGAACGATGTCACCACCAGCATAAAGCATGGGAATAGACGATTGCATGTCTTCGCCTACTACGATAACCCCCTTACGTCCTGTTTCTAGTCCTTCCACAGAAGCAGGAACAATGGGGTTGGGAGAAACGCCGATAGCTACAACAACGAGATCTACATCAAGTGTTTCTATACCACCTTCAACTGGAACAGGAGAGCGACGACCTGAAGCATCGGGTTCGCCAAGTTCCATGCGCTGCAACACAACTTGCTTAACTGCACCTTGTTCGTCAGCAACGTACTCAATAGGATTATGAAGCGTAAGGAATTCTACTCCTTCCTGCTTTGCATGGTGCACTTCTTCAAGACGTGCAGGCATTTCTTCTTCAGAACGGCGATAGATAATCATAGCATGCTCAGCACCTAGACGAAGAGCTGTACGAACAGAGTCCATCGCTGTGTTACCACCACCTACAACTGCTACACGCTTACCGAAGAGAATAGGTGTATCAGCCTTCTTATTAGAAGCATCCATCAAGTTTACACGTGTGAGGTATTCGTTACTTGACATTACGCCAGTGCTGTTTTCACCCTTGATTCCCATAAAGTTAGGAAGACCTGCACCTGATGCCACAAAGATACCTTCGTAACCTTCAGCTTGGAGTTCGGCAATAGAAATAGTCTTACCTACTACACAGTCCTTAACAAACTTCACACCGCTCTTTTCAAGGTTCTTGATTTCAAACTCAACGATAGCGTTGGGAAGGCGAAACTCGGGAATACCATACTTCAACACACCACCAATTTCGTGAAGCGCTTCAAATACGGTCACATCGTAACCACGAGCAATCATACTACCTGCAAATGAAAGACCTGCCGGACCTGAACCAACTACAGCCACCTTCTTACCCTTCTTTTCAACAGGGATAATGGGTTGAGCCAAATTGTTCTCACGCTCATAGTCTGCAGCAAAGCGTTCGAGGTAACCAATTGCAACGGGCTTACCGCCAGTCTTGACATGGATACACTTGCTTTCACACTGCTTTTCCTGAGGACACACACGACCACATACAGCGGGCAAGGCGCTTGTCTTCTTAATTACACGAGCTGCTCCAGCGAAGTCGCCTACTTCAATGTGCTTAATGAATGTTGGAATATTAATGCTTACGGGACACCCTTCTACACAACCTGGGTTAGGACAGTCAAGACAACGCTTAGCTTCCTGCTGTGCTTGAGCAATACTCAACCCTTCGTTAACTTCTTCCTTCAACTGACGTGCACGATATTCAGGATCAAGTTCGGGCATTACGCAACGTTCAATTTGCATGCGTTCCTTAGGCTTCATCTGTGTGCGAAGTTCAGCACGCCAAGCATCATTGCGACCTTCTACGTCTGCATATGCTTCAGAGCAATCTACACCTTCAGGGCATCCGCAATCTTGCTTCTTTTCAGCTTTACAATCATCGTCTTGTAAAGGCTCAACAGGCTGCATTGCTTCTATTTCTTCCTTCTTGAAAGCAGCCATACGCTTCAACATTTCGTCAAAGTCTACTTGGTGACCATCAAATTCAGGACCATCAACGCATACAAACTTTGTTTTTCCGCCTACAGTAATACGGCAAGCGCCACACATACCTGTACCGTCCACCATAATAGTGTTAAGTGATACATCGGTAGGAATTTCGTATTTCTTAGTGAGCAAGCAAACGAACTTCATCATGATAGCAGGACCGATAGCAAAACACTTGTCCACCTTTTCACGCTGAATAACTTCTTCGATACCTACAGTCACAACACCTTGCTTACCATAGCTACCGTCGTCGGTCATGATAATAACTTCATCACTATGCTTACGTACTTCTTCTTCAAGAATAATGAGTTCCTTTGAACGTCCAGCAAGCACGGAAATCACACGGTTGCCAGCCTTCTTCAAGGCAACGATAATGGGCAACATAGGAGCAACCCCTACACCACCACCAGCACATACTACAGTGCCGAAATTGTCAATGTGAGTTGCCTTACCAAGAGGACCTACTACGTCAAGGATATCATCGCCCACATTCATCTTACACAATTCCGTTGACGTCTTACCAACGGTTTGCACCACGAGGGTAATAGTACCCTTCACAGGGTCTGAATCAGCTATTGTCAAAGGAATACGCTCCCCTTTTTCACTCAAACGAATAATAACAAAATGACCAGCTCGACGAGAGCGAGCAATTAAAGGAGCTTCTACCTCAAGTTTGAAAACCTTCTCTGAAAATTGCTCCTTGCTAACAATCTTACTCATAAAATGATATAATGCTGTACTTAATTTCTTATTATATATAATATATTCGCACGCAAAAGTACATTATTATTCCGAACCAACAAACCTACCATTTAGAAAACTAAAAAAATGTCGCAAAAACCTGCTTTTAGGTAGAAAAATGTTAATTTTGTAAAGCAGAAACTTAAATAATGTTTATTGTAGAAAAATATTTTATAGAAAACTTTGATGTGTAGCAAAAGTTTTATTTCTTTGCATCATGAAACGTTATTATTGAATAACACACCAAAGTATAAAGCACACAAAAAGAGTATAAATTTAAAACATTCAAGGACTATGAAACGCATGAAATTATTGCTCCTTATGAGCCTTCTATCCGTATCCAGTTTGATGGCTATGCCCTACTCCGAAGCACGCCGAGAAGCTCTTTTCCTAACAGATAAGATGGCATACGAACTTAACTTATCATACGATCAATACGACTACGTATACCAAGTTAACCTTGATTATTTTCTCAATGTGAGCTCTGCATACGATTGCACAGGTAAATATTGGGACTATAGAAATACCGACCTCTGTTATATCTTACACGATTGGCAATACGCCCTCTACAGAGCAACCACATATTTCTTCACACCTATAAGATGGGTAAATTCAGTATGGCATTACTTAGTATACGACCACTACCGCAAAGGCTACCACTACTTTAACAAACCCAATTGCTATAGTTCATACTACGGTGGCAAATGGAATCGTCGCAAAGCTCACACACCAAGCCCCTACAAAAACCACCGAGCAAAGCCAGGTGCAGGCATGCGAGACCACTATCACAAGGGCAATGCCTTTGAAGACAAGCACAAGCCTTCATACAACCGACCTGGAAATAGAAACCAGGACCGCCCCAGCGTAAACCACAAGAACGATAGAAACCAAAATAATCGCCCTTCAGTTGGCACTCCTAACAGAGATAACAACAATAAAAACGAACGCCCCAAAAACGATCGTACAACAGTCAAAGACCCTTTCAAAAGTAGCACTACAGACAGGTCTAGAAATGAACGTTCCACTGTAAAGAATCCTTTTGACAACAGCCAAAGAAATAACCAAAAGGTTAACAGACAACAGCGAAGCAATTCATCCAAACCAGCTTC
Organism: Alloprevotella sp.; assembly: GCA_045657925.1. Taxonomy (GTDB): domain Bacteria; phylum Bacteroidota; class Bacteroidia; order Bacteroidales; family Bacteroidaceae; genus Alloprevotella. The sequence continues at coordinate 51,749 of JAZOUA010000010.1, forward strand.
ACGTAGTCAGTCAAACAGCCGAGGCAATGGAGGCGGAAGAAGTTTCGGACGTTAAAGGCGAGAAGCACAGGCTCATGTCAACGTAAAACATCAAATTCCGAGCATTTAAGAAATGGAGAGTTCCTTGATACAATTCAAGAAACTCTCCATTTTTATGCACAAATATTATTTGAGTTCAAACAGATTCCACCACCAAAGCCGGCTCTTTTTTCTCCTCTATATTATCCCAAAGTCTATTTCCTATAAGTGAGTTAGTAAAAGAGACTTAGTTAAAATTAACTCACTATTAGTTTAAACTAAAAGTAACTTAATTTCAATTAAAAGGGATTTAGTTTAAGTTAAATCATCACATAGATTCAACCCAACGCTTTATCAGCACCCAACAAACTTATTTTCTATCGGTTAACCAACTTACACGAATATTTTCGTAACATTTCACATTTTACATGAATTTGCACAAGTCAACCTCAATAGCAACTCCTAAAATAAAAGAGCGGCAGAAGGCTTTAGAAAGCCCTGTCGCTCTTTTTTTAACCACACGATTCTTATTCCTTAGAAATCTTGAATCCCAACTTACAAATCAATTTCAACGTGCCAAGAGCAGTATCACGATCATAAGCCTTTTCAACTTCCGGAAGCTCTTCGTAAGGCACCAAACAAGGATGCTGCTTCAAAGCATCACTACGCTCTTCACCATAAGTCCATCCCTGCTCCATACGACTCTGAGCCCACACCTCGTGAACATTCTTCGCCATCAGCTCCACCAACACACTCAATTCTGCTGGCAACTGGATATCATTTGTATCCATCGGTTGCGGTACATAATTCTTTTTCATCTTTCTGTTCAAATTAAAGTTTATTGTATAGAGTGAGGAGACAGATAAAATCTATCAGAAGAAACATTTTTTACAAATATATTCCTTTTACAAGTGACCACAAAATTAGTGGACACTCGTAAAAGAGGAATCTATTTTACTCTTCTACCTCTTCAATAAAATCATGGCGCATGCAGAAGAGGAGTTCACGAGTATATTCTTCTAAAAGCCCTTTGTAATATGTCACATCACGATGATTGGTATTGGTGATGCGTTCCCATAATGTACGACATTTCGCATCTCTATAGGCATAAGCTATGCTCTCACGATCATCTGCCGTAATAGCCTCTCTAATTTCAGGTTTATCAAATAGAGCTTCAAAGTTACGATTGTCATTAGGAGCTATTTCAATCCAAAGCTCTCTCAGAGATTCTTTATATTCCGCCTCTATACGCAAAGGTAATTCCAAATCATACGATCCTATCTCCTCCGGTTTGTCTACAGAAGCTTCTTTAACGAGATTACCAAAATATTTTTGAAGAAGATCCTCTGCCTTCTGAATGCAAATCAAATTCACTTGTTCACGTTTCATATTCTTTCAAAGTTACTTTATTTCTAAAATTTTCTACTTCCGCTTCACAATATCATACCCCAACTTCTTCAACAACTTAATGGTATTCATTGCCATATCTCGGTCAAAAGTCTTCTCACTATCAGGGAGTTTGGAATAAGGTACCATGCAAGGTGTTTGTTTCTTTTCATCATCACGTTGAGGCCCATACGTCCATCCTTGCGTCTGACGCTCTGCCGCCCATACATCGTGAGCGTGCTCAGCAATAGCCTCTCGAAGTTCAATTAATTCGTCACCTAATTCTACGTCAGACAAATCAATTAAATGAGGAACATAGTTTTCCACACCTTCGGAGGAAATGGTTACAAGGTAATTCTTGGAATCAGCCCATGCGTCCATAAATAGCTCAATAGGATAGGCGTCTGTCGCATTGATCGAATTCGGATCATAGATAGTCACCATACTATTCCGCTTATCCCAAGCTAATACAACTACTGAATGATCTGGATTTTCACCGACATATAAGTCCTCTTTTAATTCCTCGACCCTATTCCCCAACAACTCGCCTCCATCAACGGCAACAATCACCTCCTCGCCTACTTCTAACGCATTAACTATATCCTCAAAAGAACATTTATATCTACGTCTTACAACTAAGCCTACAGCTTCAAGATGACGACCAATATTGTGCAAAGCAGTACCTTGTTCCTTTTGCCACCCATTTTGTATCGCATTTTGCAAAAGATTTTGCTCATTAAAATCAATCCCTAATTTTGTAAGGATATACTTTTCACACTCTAAGCTGCAATAACTCTCTTCCTGACTAGTTGCGGCCATTGCGGCCATTGGGATCAACTCACATTCTTGGGGAACATAGTTTAAATCAGCATCAACTAATTGAGAAATATGCATTAATTCTCTCAATTCTGCATCTTCGGCGACGCCACAGAGAATTTCGCGACTCTCATGAACGGTTGCATTTCCATCTAAAAATGCAGCCAAGACCTCAGCCGAGACGTTATTTACGGATTCTTTTTTCATATTTCTCAACTTCTTTTAGTGCAATTGAGGTCAATGCCGCCATTGCACGCTTTTTGATGTTATACAAATTGTCTACATTAATACCCAATTCCTGAGCAACCACGCAAGGATCTGCATCTTGCAATACTAATCGGTTAATGACATAAACATAACGTTTATTCGACATCAACGAAAAGAGGTACTCAATATCCATCCGTGCACTTGTATGCCTCTCTTCCTCAAAAGTATTCCCTTCTGCTACACTTTCAAAAAGAGCATCTTTAGGGGCCATATCTATCATAGCATCACGCTTAGCCATAAAGTAACGAATGGCGACCACCTTCAACCATTGATAAATGGAACTACGCCCTTGAAATTGTCGCAATCTATGCGCATCGTTTTCCATCAAATGAAGATAGAATTCATTAACAAACTCATCATAATCCACCTCATAGGAAAACACATAACGAATGACGCTCAGAAAGAGCGGACGACAACTCTTATAGAAAAACAGACTTGTCACCTGCTCATTGCGAGCTATCAACGCCTCTATTATTTGTTGGTCTGACATGTATATTTAGTTCTTATTTTCCAACGACTACGCCTATGGGCATTCCACTATTTTGTATTCCCTCCTATTGGCTTAGAGCCAACATTAGAAGTTGGAGAGTTACCTTCTATACTAAAGAGACTCTTCAATTCCTTTGCCTCAAAATTGTACAACTGAGTTGCTATAGGATCAATAAATTCCTTCACCCAATTGTCACCTATATATGCAACCTTAATTTGTTGAAGAGCCTGTTTCCAAAAGGGTTCTCTAGCGTCAACCTTATCTATTGCACGCCATTCCTCCTTCCAAACTTCTTTCCTCCATTTAGAATATTCTGGTAAGTTCGCAAAACTCACAGCTTTAGCATTTCCCACATGTACAGGCTTAATATAGTGCTTAGGATTCAATTGACAATTTTCAGCCACTTCTATTAACAACGTATATTGCCCAGTCCCCCATAGAGGCGATTGAAGTGTACCAACATATGAACGTGGCACTATAAAAGAATCTCCCGAAACATTTACATTAAGCGCACCATTATTTTTGTTTTTGATATAAACAAAAACAGAATCCCCATCAATTACTTGCAAGTTACTTTCATTTATAGTGACATTTATATTAAATTCACCCAATTGCTGATCAGAATTAAATATTACCGCTTCATTCACCCACGAGGATAACACCTTTACATTGACTCCCAGTTGTAAATTGGAGTATTTATCATAACTGAAAAACTCTTTCACGCTTCCCCTTTGCGGATTGGGTAGATTGCTATATTTGGGATAATAGACCAATGTGTCTACCTCTAACAGAAATTTTGAATGATTGGTCATATGTGCGATACCTAAACTATCTGTCCGAAGCGAGCATCTAAGATAGAACACGTCGTGCCCTTTTTGCCCCATAGAAGTATCTGAAAGTTCCAAATACTTTCTACACGTAAAACCATTAAATTTAAGATTCAACGGATCCAATGCACCATTAGAGGAGGGCAGATAGTAAAAATCTTCCACCTTATCTTCAGCTGTCAATACGTTTTTATACGTACACTGCATTCTTTTAAAATCACTCCATTCTTGAAAATGCTTTGAAGTAGCTTTAACCAATTCAGAAACATAAGTCACTCCTAAATCAACGACATTAGAAGTAGCATTCAGTGTTTTCTGAGTCAAAGAACTCTTGTATGCCGTAATGATGGCATCACGAAGATCCGTCCAACCACGATGCGAACGATGCTTAAATGCATCTATTGCCATATTTGTAGCCACGGCTGTTGTGGAGTCCAATTCATTGGTAGCTACTTCGTATTTGTAATTCGCCCAAACCGTAGCGTCGCTTGAAGGATTCTGCGCTATGACGGATATCGTAGTTAGAGCAAATAAGAGGATGAAAAAATGTCTCATAAGAGGATTAAATTGAAGCATTAAAGCGTTAGATTGCGTCTATCAAAATAAAAGCATTAGCATATTGTGGAGCACTAAAAGATGGTTGTTGAGCTCGTCGTGATAAAGCGCTAGATGAAAAGGACGAATGAGTCGGTGTTTCAGATTTCAACAGCATTGCACGTGCATATTTAAATGATTGATGGATGTTTTCACTACGTGCAAGTTCCTCATAAAAATGCGTCATAAATTTAGCTGTTGCACCGTCATCCACACTCCACAGACTAACTATCATTGCCCCCACTCCTGCCATCTTCAAGGCACGTTGCATGCCATACACACCATCTTGAGTGATTTGTCCAATTCCCGATTGACATGCTGAAAGCACCATTAATTTCACACCTGTGAGGTCCACCCCCATCAGTTCTTTTGCCGTAATCACTCCATCTTGATACGTGGCATTGAAATTAGAATCATTAAGATTCCTACATGCGCCAGCCATAATGAGGCCACACTCCGAAAGACAACGATCTACAAAGAGCGGTTGCAAATCTGTAAAATTCAGTCTTCCGCAAAAATATCCATGAGTAGCTATATGCAATGCTGAATAGCCACGCTCGACTTGACGAAAAAAATGTTCATCTGTTGCTGAATCTTCCTTCAGAACCGTGTATTTACAAGTCTCAATATCATGTAATATAGTCCGAATATTATCAATTTCCTCGTTTGCCCCATATAGATAATTAATGTATAGATTTCTATTAGCCAATGTATAATAACCTATCACGTCATTACCGGTTTGAATAGGTGAAGTATCAGCCGAATAATCTATACCTCCAACTAGAAGATAACTATCTATTTTCGCTTTATCATTTCGAGTTAATTCACGAGTAGAACTCAAACGTTTACATTCTACATCGTTTTGGGGATGCATATACTCAATCGCCAACTGATGTAAGAATCCATCGGGAGAGAAATAGATTGTAGTACAACCATCCGTAACGTCAAGTAATTCAGGAGACCATATACGAGCAAATAGCGTTGTATCAGTATAAAGAAAATTTTTCGAAGTCGCATTGTCCGACGTTGAAGCCTTTTCTAAAGTCTCATAATTACGCAAAAGATATGTTTCAAAATCTTGAACTGCACCAATTTTAACAAAACGTGGATTTTTAGAATCCTTTTTTAAAACAAACGCAGCTAGTTGTTTCTCTTCCGTATGATCAATATATTGTACAAACTCTATCGCGCATTCATGGGGTCTGAGGTTGTTTTTCACCTTTTTCCAATTACATTTAGATTGCCCTCCAATACGATTATAGTTTACGAGAAAACCTTTGCTATACAAAGCCAAATCGTAGAGCATCTCTGTAGAGAAATCTTCTAAACAATAGCAATCATAGAGGAAACTATGCATTGCTAACCAATATTGTTCCTGCGTTGAGCGATTAAGAGTTTCCAGCTGTTGAGTCACCTCATCCTTAATGTATTTAATATAAGATGCATAATATTTTTGGGCTTGTTTTCTATTATCCACACCTTCAAACGCATATTGTAACATCAATACTTTACCTTTGGCTCTTACTACAGATGGTTCCGAATTACATTGATTAGGCAATTGGTTTAAAACTTCCATTGCTTCATTAAATCTCTTCAATCTTGCTAAAACCAAAGCACGAGATACATATGCATCAACAAATTTAGTATAATTCTCTGTTTTAATGTTTTTTCCTCGCTCATTAAATCCTATTTCATTTCTGAAATCAAAAATAATGTTTACTATTTCTAACGCTTCATTGTATCGCTTTTGTTTATAATATAAATTGAGAAGTTCACGATATATTGTCTGTTCTAATTCGTCTATATAGATATTACTCTCTATGCGTAATGAATCTAAAAGCATTAAACATTGATTATAAGCAAAATAAGCCTTTTTATATGCTCCTTCATTATAGTCGGTCATTATGGAATAATAGGCTCCTTCTAATTTTAAGATGGCTTCTCGTAATTTTAACCCCATAATACGCCCCATATTAACTGAATGTTGTTCATAGGCTTTTTGAGCTTTATCTATAAGTTTCTTTATGTCCTGAGTTGCCCCTAACATATAAAAGCATTCACCTTCTGCGGTTATAGCTTGAATGTAGTTCTCTATATCATTCGTACGAATGGCCTCAAATTGAGCTTGTCTAAAAACTTCAGCAGCTTTAGCATATTGTCCTTGCGTATTTAGTGAGCTTGCTTTCTCAAATAAAATATCAACCTCAGTTTGTTGGGAAAAGGCCTCAATCATGCAAAAGGAAAATAATATTATATGAACAAATCGAGACATAAAACGTTATTAATTTCTATAATTATGATTTATCACTACAAAACTTTTATTTTGTAATTTATCATTATTCGTGATTTTTAAAATCAAAATGTCTCCTTCTTTAGGAGCATTTGCCACATCAATCACAAAATACGTAATTCCATTAGCATCTGTTGTTGTTGGGAGATTCACTTTTCCGTTGATAGACAATTCTACCTTATAAGATTGTGTTGAGGTATAAGGAACAATTGCGAACACTTGTTTACCTCTTAATCCGCTAAGTTGATATGTTGCAGTACTCCCTTTCTTTATTCCTTTTTCGAATATTAGATAATTATACTTTGATTCTACCCCATCAAGAAGCCCCCTTCCTGTATTTTGCAAACTATTGCCTAATTGTTTCTTCTTAAGTTCGTTGAGCATTCTATTGACACCAAAATGTTTTACATTGGAATCAATCAGTGGGCATTCATTGGAACTATCCTTAATTTTTGTTGTCAATGTGAATAGATTTAAACGCTTTGCAAATTCAGCCTCAGCCGCCTTCCACGCTTTATCTGATGAAGAACGAAGCATTAAAGTCGCTTCAATCATTTTTTTTGTATGCAATTCATCCTTTGAATTATGTATAGATTGTGAATAACAAAAAATACTTAAGAAAGGGAATAATAGAATGCACATTACTTTACGTACTAACATTCCCATCTTATCTGGCCATTTCCTATCTATTTCTTCGACCATCTCAACTTGTTTAAAGTTGGTGATGATTTTGGCCGGACGTTGTATTTTCATACATTTACCTAATTCCTTCCGAGCTACATCTTGGATTGAGGCTAGCGTTGGACGAAACAATGCGTCAAAATTCAAGCATTGTTGTAAAGTTTGATTCAAGACAGCACATTCTTTACCACACAAAGCAGGTATTGGTGTATTCTTACATTGTTCTGTAGGCCCCATTCCATTCAACACCGGAGAACCTATCATTAGTTCAAAGGCTATGGCACCTAAATTCCAGACATCTGTAGCCTCATTGCCTGCAGGAGTGAATGAAGTAGAGAGTATACGGAAATGTCTTCCTTGAACCTCTATTTGTTGTAAAGATAAATTCTGAATAAACAACCCTCGCTCATGCTGTTTCTTTATCTGTTCGGATAGATCATAGAGAAATTGCCAACAGATTTCTATAGGACAAAAGCCTTTTATTACACTAGCACTAGTCATTATCATAAATCTTTAATTGTTATTCAATCTCCTCAATCAATTGATAAATACGAGAAACAGGAACAATCAATGTATGTTTATCCGAAGAGCGAGATACTAAACCTATGACCTTTTTTGCCTGTTTATCAAAAATAGGACCTCCTGAAAAGCCTTGATCCAAGGAAGTATTACAAATAAAGCATTCGTCAGGGGTATCCATCTTTTGGTATACCTTACCGTCACTATTCGCAAACTTAGCTTCGTATTTATTTTCACTTTGCGGATATCCAAAGCTACAGAGTTCTATTGTTGTATCATACATCTTTGCTGGCTCATCTAAATCAATCATACTTTTGGCACCGTACCACTTCATAACAGCAACATCTCCTAATTCTGCATTAGTACGTTCATACAAACTAACGATACTACGCCAAATATATTGAGATTGAGAGTCTCCAAATTCGTAAAAGTTATCCTGAGATTTATCCATCTTAAAATCATCAGAAGTATAATACCCCAAACATTTTCCGTCTCTGCTAATAATACGTACCTTTGATACAACACGGAGAGTGCTGTCCAATTCTGAAGCAATTATATGCTTTACTATTTCTGACTGTATATCTTCTAAATTAGGACGAAGTTCATGTTCCAAACCTAACCAAAATTCCACACAATGGCGTGCTGTAACAAAATAACCATCACTTGTGACAAACCCTGTACCAACATATGTTTGATCTGAAGAAACAACACTCAAGGTGTCATTTGCAGAGAGTACCAATAACGTATCACTTTCTATCTTATAAATACTCTCTATTTCTTCTTTGAAAAGAGCTAAATTATCTTTGCCTCTCTGATGTAGACTAAAAATAATCCCGAAGAGAAGAACAAAGATTGTTGCGAGAGAAGCAATAATCCATTTGGGGCTCTTATATTGCGAATACAACTCAGCAGGCACCTCACCTTCTTTTACAATGAATTCTACATCAGTATGGTCAAAGCTCAAACGGTCATGTGAATTCAGTTTGTGTACCCAATCCAATGGAATCCCATTTACACGAATCATTGCATCACGTTCTTGACGAATAATGTGCCATTCATCCATATCACGTTTCCGAGTAATCACCGCATAACACGTATCTTCGTAATCTGGATGTGACGGAATTTTTAATTCACAAGCGGGAGTTTGTCCCACATACAAAGAATCTTGTTGTAAATATTGTATATCACCCTTACTATGAAGTCCGTCATTACATCTAAATCGTATCTTACAGAATTTACTCATCATTAGCTATTTCTTTATAATATGAATGTGCTATCAGTGATAGCGAACGAATCAATCCCACATCATAACGCTTAACAGAAAGTCCACTCTCATCAACCCCTAATTCAGAATAGTGTCTCAAATCATCATGTTTGAACTGACGCTTTAAAATCTTTCGCTTAGACATATCGGATAATATTTCTTGATGTTCCTCATCTGTGGTGGGAACATACCCTAGAATTAGTTCCTCTATGGACCAACGATTATGTTCAACCTCTGCTAAGATTTGAACATCACAATCCCTAATTGCAATAAGCTGTCTCCAATCATTCATAGAAAAACCTAACGAGTGCATTTTTGTTGAAATAGTGAATGCACAATATATATTGGACCACCGTTTAGGAGTTGTTAATGAAGAGTTGTTCCACAATCGTTGTAATTCTTCTATACATGGTAGTTCTGTTGCTACTACCATTTCTCCTGCGCCACTTTGTTGTTCCTCCTGAGTTGACGTTCTCATTTTACAATAAGCATAATTCACGCATTGAGCCATATGGATAAAGTTTTTCATACACATATGCCCCGGATGAATACCGATAGGAATAAGATTTGAAAAAACATTTGATTGACTCAAGACCTTAATTGTTGTATCGTCACTCTGTTTCACCAATACAGGTACTTTATTCAGGACCTCTTTTGGGAGAGCCATTGCATTCTCTAGATTTCTTTTATTATCATTATAGCAATAAGCAAGCGTCAATAATTGATTTTCATCCTCCGCCCACTTTTTAATCTTATAAGTGATGATATCTGAAAAGGGCGTACTCTCAACAAATTCCCATTCAATGTCAACAAATTCTCGGCGATGGATGGCGTAGAGAGGTGGTAATTCTTCGATTTGCAGATCCGCATTCTTTATATAAATATTGCGTCGCCAACTATTATCCAAAAGAACCCTGTATTGTTGTTGAAAGGCTACGAAATCTTCGTACTTATCACCCACCCATGTGATGCGAGTACGCAGGGTGTGGTCTCTGCAGAAATTGGGATAATGTGCTATTAATGCGGTGTTGATGATCAAGCTTTGAGCTAAGTCTGTTGCTCCGAACAAGGCGAAATGCACTATCTTATCACTAGAGAATCCTATAGGCTCTCGGTCTAATCGCACACCTATGCTGCCAACAAGCCCCAATGCTTCCATCGCCCACAAGTCCTCCATCGTATAGGAATACAATTCTACATTCTCAGAAAGGCCTTGTTCTAATGGTAAACGTCGCATGGCGTTTGCTAACGTCTGACTTCTTAACACTAGGTGAACACGCAATCTATCACCGCCGTGGTCGCTGGCACGATAGGCGTGAGCTGTAGCTAAGTATGATTTTATAGCTTTATTGTCAGCTACAAGAGGATCTCCTTCACGATCGGCGGTGATGTAAATATCCTTATTATGAGTCATGTTACCTATTTATTTTTATGTAATTCAAATACGCATTGCTACCTCATCGCATCCCCATAAAATCAATGCTACATTGCGTTGGGGAAGCCCCAATTTTTCCAAAAAGTAAACGCACCTTCTTGGACTTACTTAGGGGAAATGAGTTAGAAAGCACGGACTTATAAACCAACTCCTCTTCTATGGTCATTTATAAAATGAATAGTCTCTAATCCTTGCCTTAACCATTCGTTACAACGTCGTTACATAAACCTTTCTATCCACCAATTCTAATATATAGGGGATGACACTATTGAGTTGGAGATCGTACCCCTTTGCACCATGATCAATATCGTCAAGATGGGCATAATCGCATATATTGGGATGAACGCGATGAGGGCCTTGCTTTAAGTCGTCCTTTTCCTCTTTGTAGATATTTTCCATGATGTCTGCTAGTTCCTTATGTTGGAGTTTAATTTTAGCATCTTCAATTCTATTGGGAAGCGTCAGTCCATCTAACTCATCAAGATCATCAATTCCCATTTGGCAATATTCATCAAGTTGATGAAGCCTCTTGTCGTCCGCATTTGAACATGGAGCATACCCAAACATCAATTGTTCAACATTCCAACGATTATGTTCGCAAATGGCTAATAATAATCTTTTTTGTAGATTCTCGGCATCAGTCGTTTCGTTGGTTAAGACGCCCCGTAATTTGCATAAACTTTCATCGGAATATGCTTCGACTAAACTTTTATATTCATTTTCAGAAAGAACCCCACGAAGTTTTTGGTAGATGGAGTCTGCAAAATATTTATTGGATAGACGCTTATCTAAAGTAAGTTCCTTCCACTTAGTACGTAATTTTGAATAAGTTTCCTTTTTAGCCATATCTATATTAGCTATATTAAGCTCATTCAAAGCATACGATCCATTTACCAAGATACCCTTTAAGTAGAGTGAACGGTCACACATAAACTCGCCATAGATCATTCCAAATGGTCTAAGAATTTTGTAGCGTTTGTCTTCTTGTTTTGTCTTCATGAGATTAAGAACAATATCTGCAGCCTCACGCTGATATACCCAAATTTGTTGCGCCTTATCATAAACAGAAATCGGCATATACAAACTAGCAGCCAAGGCCTCATGAGTTTTAGGCAAACAAATAGCTATGGTCAAATTTAATTTATCCTTTGAGTCTGGAATGCTTTCAAGATAACGACGAACACCTTCAGATTCCAATTCGCCCTTGATAAATTCAATTTCAAGGTCTATAAAGTTTTCAGCTTTTCCATCACGACAGATATGTACAAAATGATCGTTTTTCTCTATTGGATCTTTCCATAGTCGATCAATTATATTGTTTGACTGGTTCGCATCAAAATAACGATAACGAGTAAGCTTAAACATATTGGCATAGCGCCCCATAAAGAAGTTGAACTCCTTGTCCATATTGGAATCAATAAAAGTGATTCGAGTGCGGCGCATCTGCTTCTTTTGAATGCGTTCGGCCTTGTCGTTCAGGGTTTCTGCCTGAGCGTAGTTGACATAATGAGCTTGAAGCATGGCTTGCAACCCCATTGCAATCCCCATTTTGGACATACCTACGACGATGAAGTGCACGTGTTTATCCTCATGTGGTTTGATGCCCGCCTCGCCGTCCAGGGGCAGATAGTCAATCATGTTGGGCTTGGCGCTCGCGATGGAATGCGTCAAGGCGATGTCCTCCACCGCTTGGTTTTCCACAATCACCGTTCGTGCCCACGATTCGTATCGGTTAAAGGGCAGGAAGAGCAAGTTGTTTTTCACTTCAGCCGTTACATCAGAGAAATGGAATACGGATTGGGTGGTTTGATATTCAAACAAGACTTTACACACCCGCTTTAAGGAATGGACGGGGTAGTCCGGCTTGCGTGCCTTTTGGGTGGATGCTAATCGGTGGGCTAAGAGATTGGCGCATCGCATGTTCATGGCGTCATGAAAGCTCTCGCCACCATCAAGCAGAGAGTATTCGCCTAAAATGTAAATTTCAGTAGAATATTCTGGGAATAATTTAGCTAAATCTTCATCCGAATCGCGTTGCCCCTTGTAGAGAAGTACTTTTTGAAGTTGTTCGTCCGTGAGGTGAGAAGCTAACACCTCTCGCACGGCTGAAATATCCTTATTAGTTTGTAAGAGTATATATTGATTGTCGCCCTCGTTCTTATTGTTCAGAGCATCTTCCTTACGTTCGTAGAGCAAATTTCGTATCACAGAGGAAGCGATTTCGTTTGCACCAATTACCACGGCAAAACGATACTTACCAAGATGTTGTAAACTATAATCTAAATCACCATTCTGCAATTTCTCCTTTCTCCGATCTATCCAACCGATGATAGACGAAACCAATAAGCCATTAAGTAGGAATACTCCTAAAATCGCCGCCAAAGCCGCACAGATTCTGCCGGGCAGAGAAGTACTCATATGTTGGTTTCCTGGATCAATGAAGTGATAGTATACGCTCCAAAAGAGAGAGGGGTCCGTTTGATGCTCCTTTATGGATGCAGGCAAATTGGACTCAACAATAACGACTTGATCTCCTACGACTTCGCATCCATGTATTTGGGCTATAACGGAGTCCTTAAGAAACTCGTGATTGACCACCAGCGTGTCTTTACTGCCTTGCTCATAGAGGTTTTCTTCATGAACAAGATCTTTAGATGAGAGATCTATAAAAGTAGCATTTAGGAATAAAAACAAGGAGGTGATGACACTGGGCATCAATAGAACCAAGGCACTGACTTTGTACAAGAACTTACCTTGCATGAGATGCCAGTCAAATTCAACTCGAGATTTCCTATAAAGATATATTGGATAAATGGCATAAACTAAGCCAAGCAAGGCCGATACAACTACCAAAATATTGAGTATCACAGAATTAGAAACAAGAAGATTTAGGAGCAGAACCACACCACCCAATATAATAGCGGCGATGTCAAAAATCTTGTTTCGCATACTCAACCTCAACCATGCTCCAAATGCCTTTAATATTTTGCGATAATTCATGAATTTATCCATTTGGTAATCTACTAATTATGTTATTTCAAACTTCTTACTACTTCAATTAAGAATAATGGAAATACGCAATTCTATTACTCTCTTATTTTAAATTAATAGAGAGTTATTTGAAACTATAATTCACTTAGTTTTTACGGGTCTTATTGGGCAACCGATATAAGAGGGTATCGAGTTAATATCTGCGCCTTCATATCCTATATATAAGGCATTAGAAAAACTTGATATACCTCGATTGCTTGTCCAATAACAACTAACACCTCCATTTCTCAATCCCTCCTTATTACCAACCTCTGGAATGAATATAGAATTACCATTTTTCCCAGTAACAAGCATCCCTTCAACTCCGTCAAGTTTATGTTTTTTCCATTCACATTCCAATATCAATTCTTTCACTTCCTCCCGTGTTGGCATCCTATAGTTTTCTCCTAAAGTAGTTGTTACTACATCATATTCAGTCCCTTTTATATCAGAACCTATACTTTTAGGTTGAGTATATCCATATGCTGAGGTTTTATATGCATAAGTTTCTAAAGTATATTCATCTTTTTCTTTCAGCTCTCCAAAAGCAAAATACCCTCCTGATTCTTGAGGCTTTGTAGCACCCAAATTACAACTTGCCCACATCACACTTAATCCCAAATCTATGAAATCTCCAGAAGTAACTTGCTTATGAGCTATAGTAACCTTTCCTTCATCTATGTCAGCATCTTATATAATCAATGTGTCGACTATCAATGTGTCGACTGGCATGGCATCAATATTCTGTTTCTCACTATCCTCTAAATATCCTATTGCACTTAAGATTAAGGACAAAACACTCCACAAAATCATACAAGCGACCAATAATATGGCACTTTTCTTTAAAGAAAAGCGTGAGTTGGTTTGCCCCCTTAAAGTTTCAATCTCTTTTTTATAGGATTCTAACTTTTGAGATAATGAATTTATTTTTACTTTTTGCTGACTAATTTGAGCTGATAAATCTTCGTTTTGGGTTTGTAAAAATGAAATTGTTTCATTATCGATTGTGGATGCCTGTTTTTCTTTGCTTTCCCAACGCGATTTTGCCAAAATAAGTGCAGACTTATCTGGTTCAATCCCCAAACAATCAATACCACTCAATGTTGGAAAACTCCAACCACATGTTTTGCAATACTCGGCATCTATATCAAGCTTACTTTCACAAACGGGACATTGCTTCTGAATTATGTCTATTGAACGTAATTTCTTATAAATACTTTCCAACAAAGCCTTACGAGTGTCTGTCAATTTATATAATTCGTTTGCTTGTTCTAAAACTTCTGTTTTTACAGACTTACGCCATTCACGCTTCTGCAATTCTTCACGACGTAATGCTTGCTCTTGTTCTAGTTTTTCAATCCGGACTTGCTCAACCTCAATTGCCTTTAGTAGATTTGAAAAAGCATCTGACTTAGAATAATCAATATAATCTAAAGGGTTAAGCAATAGTTTGAACTTTTTATTGTACTTGCTATCATCAATCTTTATAGGAATGATGAGTTGTTGATTCTCTATTGCCTCAAATATTTCGCCAGCGGTATAGATGGATTCATTGGAATGTGTAGAAGAAATAAACAGCATCATCTTCGAATCAGCAATAGCATTTGCTATCACCTCCACAAACTCAGAACCGCTATAGATGCCTTCCTTATCAAACCAATAAGTTATTTGATGCTCGTCCAAAAATTCTAGTATAGTTTTCACGGGACTATCAGCTTTGACAACTTCGTGCTCATCCACATAATCCTTGCGAGAATAACTTATAAAAACATCGTATTTCATCATTATACAACTTTTATATTACTTCATATCTATAGGAACTCATCATGAAATCCTATATTCAGAGAATATAGAAACTCCAATGAACTACAAAAATAGTTAAAAGATGTGTAAAAAACTTCTTACGACCTCTTTTTCTACCTTTCTCTATTCCAAATTTATTTCATGACATAATGAAACCGCAAAATTCAACTCTATATATCCAAAAAAATGAGACAACACGAAAATCATTTTGATGTTTCGTGCTGTCCCATATGACCAGTGTTCATGTATTGCGTACTTCAATTAAAATACAGAAACGTCACTACATTTGGAAGTTATTCAAGAGTGAAGGGAACTCTTCCCTATTGTCCAACATAGTCCTTAATCCTAAGGCTTGCGTATTTCCACATCTTATGACAAAAGTACAGGAACAATACCATCAAAAGCAATGCGAGCCAACAGATGTCTGCCAATACTGGAGCCGACATTAGAATTGCATCATAGAGACCATGTGCGACTACGGGCGCCAACAAAACAAGACACTTGGTTCTCAAGGTAACTTTCGGATAGAATTTCACCAACGAATAGTAATACCCCATCAACACCCCATAACAGAAATGTCCAGGCACAGCAAACAACGCACGTATAACGCCTACCTCAAGAAATGAATCATAGTTATCAAACAGGTACATCACATTCTCAATTGCCGCAAAACCCAACGAAACAAAGACAGCATAGACAATACCATCCATCTTCTCGTCAAAATACGGATTTTTCCTCAGCACGAGCCAAAGCATAAACAACTTCGCACATTCCTCAGGAATCGCAGCACCATAGAAAGCTGTTTTGAATGCTTCACACACCGTCGCAGGTTCATCTGAGTAAAGTCCCAACATACCCAACGGTATGGAAATACAAAACGACACCAAAACAGAAAGCACTCCAAAGAAGAATGCCTTCACCAACCATCCCATAGGTTCAGGTTGCTCCTTATCCTTACGCCAAATGTAGAACAAAAGGATTCCGATGGGAAAAAGAGCTGTAAGTAGGATATAAAAATTCATTACGAATCATTCTTTTAAATTCAACAACCCAACAATTCCAGTTTCTTCCCAATCCAAAGTTAATTCTGTGAACTGACCGCCTTGATAACGAATAATACGCGCCTTTGCATCACCATGCTCTTTGTATGCAGCCTTCAACTCATCATAACTCTGAATTGTTTTTCCTGCATACGTTGTGATAATATCTCCGACTTTGAGAGTAGGATGAACGGCATTATCCTTAAAACCAAAGACTAAAACACCTACGCAACTGCGTTCCCCTTTAGAAACGTCTTTGTAAAACGCTTTTACTGCGCTTACATACCCCTTTGATTCAGGATGATAAGTTTGATAGACACTCAGCAATGAATTGAGTTCTGCGTATGCGATATCTGGAGTGATAGAAGAGGTTGAATGTATGCCCTGTTTTTCCATTTGTTTCCTGCTCTCAGCAATAGTGCACAAGTACGTACCCCACTTGCATATCTTCCCCCATTTGTACCATTGGTCGTCACTTTCCTCAATGGTGCACTTCTTCTTCAACGACTCAAAAGCTTGTAAATATTGCTTGTCTAGTTCTTCAAGTTGTGCCTGCGAAGCCTTTAACTCAACCTCCTTAGCTGCCACTTTTTCTTTTCTAAGCATGAGTTCTTTGTCCATGCTACTCTCAGGAGTTGCTAAACCCATCTGCTTACTCAACTCTTCGAATTTCTCGTTAAACTCATGCTCCATCTTGTCAGCCTGCCTTTGAAGGTCCTCCAGCGAGGCTTCTTCTTCATTCAATACAGATTCAAATCCCGACATAAGTTCTTCAATCTTTTGACTCTCGCTATTTATGATATTCTCATAATAAGCTCTTTCGCCACCTATCAAATATTCATTCGGAAAATGAATCCAAAGTTTATTCAACTCATTAAACGAAGATAACGAACTTTCGGGAAAGTTGGAAAGTTCAGACAAGACGGAAGCATAATAGCAATTCTTCGAGTGAGTAAACACATCAAAGGTGTTTTTTGCAATACGAAGGTGAAGGGTATTCGGTTCCATTATAGCCTTTCGAATATTCTCAAGGTTTTTCGTTAGATAATCATTGTAATACATCGTAGCAAGACTCGGCGAAAGTTTGAGTTCCTCGGCGTTGATACCATGCAAGGAGAGTAAGAAACTATGATAGTCGCTTATCTCCAAATCAACAGAATCTACGTTCCAGCTCTGCTTGATATTCTTTTCTATACCATCAACTGTTGACAACATGTCGCTCTGCAAATACTCTATTCTTTCAAGATTGTGTTCACGCACGATAGCCTCATTAAAAACTTTCCAGTCTCTTTGTAATTTTTCATTCTGCTCCACAATCATATGCACCCCACTCGCATCTTTCGTAAGGCAAGTGGCATACTTCGTACACACATCTAATGAAAGATAGTAGGAAACGCCCCAAGCGATAGAGAGGAGTGTCAACACTGAAAGCACAACAACAAGAGAATACTTCACCCATTTACGAAGAAACAGATGAGGTTTACTCTTCAAATACTTCTGTTGCAAACGCTCCATCGCCATATCAAAATATTCGGTGGATGTAGCAGTCAGCGCTTGATAATCACATAGTTCTTCCATTCCTTTAGGCATTGGATGAGGCCACTCAAATCCATTGAGCATTACAGGCACAATGTTCTTCTTTTGTGCCATCGCTCTACAAACCTCCAAACGTACCCAGTCGTCCTCATTCACACACCTATCCAATGCATTAGGGGGCAACACTACCACAAAGTCCTTGCAGTTATCAATAACGTCAAACAACTGCTCATTGAACTTTCCCGAGCGCAAGGCCTCCATATCGAAGAACACACTATATCCTGCACTCTTCAATCGTGTCGCAATCAAATTCGCCGTATCATACGAACTGCGGCGGTAACTTATAAAAATATCGTATTGTTTCATAAGAAAAATCTTCGTTGTAAAGTGTTTGTATTTAGGTATATTTTTTCGAACAATAAAACTTTATTAGCTATTTGTTTCCGAACAACAAGTCATAATCCTTAGTTCTATCAAAAATTTTGCCCTTCTACTAAGCAAAATTCTCTATAACTAAATAGCTTTTCTATATTGTTCAAAATTTGTTCTTTATTAAAGGTCATACCATAACCTTCAAATCAGCTAATCTTTAATGCGAAACCTTCATATATCAAGTGTATTCAATAAAAGGATTAAGGATACTTATATGAAAAAATAGGCTTAAAATTATAATACTCAATACCTTTTGGATGTAAATATTTAATAGTATCGTGAGTTGTTACATCTATAAATTCTATTATTCTCTCTTTAAATCTACTTTCTATTACTTTCTCCTCAAATGCTTCATAGTTATCTATATCGTTTATATTTTGTCCATCTATAGAAAGTAGTTCTATAGATTTTGGTAGGTTTATATATTCTCTGTCTGATCTTATGTTACCAACTATAGAAAAACTCCTAGTTGCAACATCATTTGGACGATAGATTAATCTGAACCCAACCATGCCTTCCCTCAAATTTTTATTAACTACACTTATAAAGAGGGAGTCTTCACATATATAAGCATTACCTGCCACTAAAACAGAATTATATGAATGTACTATCGTATCTGCATCAAGACTTAAACAAGAGTTCAAAAGACTATAAGAAGATGTATATTCTGGCATGTTCCCTGTAATGTTTAGTAAACCGTTTTTATTTACAACACCTTCATCTACATCATTATATTCACCATTATTAGGTTCGTGTTTCTGGTAACAAGCAGCTGATGACCATTCTTCAAATGATAAGAAATCAAATTTAACACCTGTTACGTTCCTTAACAATTCCAAAAAAAATCTAGATTCTCTATAAGAGAAATCGTCTAATGGACGTTCAAAAAAAGCACTTAGCCAAGAAAACATTTCATCATTCACTATGGCAACATCACTTTCGCAAGCTTCATATTTTGAAACATAAACTATATATTCTTCACCATTAGAGTTTTTCGTACTGATGGTAACAGGTACCATATTCTGCAACATATTTTTGACATAGTATCGTTTCACTAAACAAGTTCCTTTTTGCCAATTCAAATCTAATTTAGTGCCATCAATGAGGAAGATTGTTTCATTCAAAGAGAAAAACTGTTTATATGTAAAAAAACATATTATAGAAAATCCTATGATAATTTGAGAAAAGACACGAACTTTCCCCTTGTATTTTGAGATTTTAAATAATATTGAAGTTAAGATAATAGTAATAATAGGGAATACCAATTGTACTAGAGTATCAGTATCCATAAAGAATACAATACAGGTAGACAATAATAAGCCTATACACACATTTATACAACTCTCAATTGGGAATATTATTACATAACAAATGATTATAGCTATAAATAATATTATCCCCACCATAATATTATCTTCAAGCTGATTTTCATCTATATCATAAAATTTCGTTTTATCAGAATTATATGATCGCCCCCATCTATAATCTCCATCTAATGTCTCTTCACTAATTGTCCATAAGTTCCTCTCGGGATCATACCATTTGAATCGTTTAAATTTACTTTCATCTAATAATTCCGTTTGAAATCCCCCAGAATGAGACCAATATATGTCCCTAAGTAGAGAACCATCTAATTGCTTATTAACATAAATCGTATCACTTGCACCGTTAATTATTCTAACATTTGAAATAGATTCCTCTTTGTAAGGACCACTTAACCGAAATCCTGTGTAGCGATTAAAATCTTTGTCATATTTGTCATACCAATCTAGTTGAGTCCCAAAATGCAATATTCTTCTCTTAGTCGTGGGGGAATCAGCAAACAAGTTCATAGAAGAAAAATAACCAACGAATAAGAGCAAATACATTATTAATTTAATACAATTAGTAGGACTTTTCATAATTAACTTGATTGTAACTATTGATAATTTCTTTGAACCTATTTTTCGCGGAACTCTCGTTAACATACTTTTCAATCTCCTTCTCATTTTTGATTACAGCCATAGTTTTACCTATGTATTCCCCTACGGTATAACCACAGAAAACACCAATAGTTCCAAATATGAGAACAGCACCTTGTACTTTTCCATTACCTGAACGTTTTGATACCTTTATAACTCTTTCAAGAGCTATTGGTATAGACACAGACATCATTATATTTTCAAAAGATACTTCATCAAAAAGTTTTGAATCATTTTCATTAAAATCAATACAATCTGTTAAAGCATTATATCTAAAAGAAAAATTATCCCCATTACATTGTAATGTATGACGATTCAAATTAGTTATTTTATTATTTCTAAAAGCCTCATCTATACTCAATTCTGCATTTTCAAGGTTCGAATAATAACCTACACACGCCCCAATAGTAGCAAAAGTTGCAAAAAACAAAAAACAGGACACAAAACCTATAATAAGTAGACGTAAGATATTCAATGATTTTTGTTTAAATGTCAAACAATTAAAGTTACTTGTATCTTTACAATGTCCATTTTCAGTATGCGATACAATCTGCACAAGTTTTTTAACTGACTGATTTGAATTTTTATAATATTCTATAACGTCAAGTCCAGCTAAAGCCAAAATCAAATCTTCATGATATTCGCTATTATCAATTCTAAATGGTAAAATCTTTTTATGCTTTTCAGTTGCCAATTGTATTTCTTTGATAGGCCAATAAGAATCAATATGGTTTGATTTCTCTGATGAAACAAAAAGAACAAAATTTGAGCGTTTAATAGCTTTGGCTATTTTTGACATATATTGATTGGTCGCATTGTTTCCATCAACATCAATCCAATATGTTATATTATTCTTTTCAAAAGCGTCTAAGATAGGAACAATAGGAGAATCTGGAATGATGTTATTGTTATTGTCTAAATAATCTGCTCTTGAATAACTTATAAAAACGTCGTAATTCATATTCTTTTAAATTATTATTTATTTAAACTACCATGTTAGAACAGGCTGAATAATTCTGTCTATTAAAAAAGTCATTGTTTTAATCACTATTATAGTCTTTCTCTTTAAGAGTCAATAAATAAAACCTACCTAACTCCCGACAAATATAACGAAAACTAATCGCAATAACATTCTTTAACATCATTTTTTTTCAATATTCAGCGACAGGGCGAAACTGAAGATAAATTTATATACTTATTGTTGGAAAAACAGGAGACACTGAAATGGTAGAAACTATAAGTGAGTTAGTGAAAACTAATCGTTAGTTAATTGAAATTAATAGTGAGTTAGTTTGAATTAACTAACGATTAATTTTAGGAGAAAATCATACAAATAAATTCCCCGAACCTAATGCTTTTAGATTCGGGGAATTAACTTTTATAATATTTTGATTATTATGCAGATAAGAGTATCTTTTTCATGCTGTAGTGAAACTCTTGAATAAGCAAGTGATATTAAATTTTCACAGCTTGTTCAGCTGCTGCTTGCTCACGTTGTTGACCAAGAAGTTGGAAGTCCTTCTTGCGAAGTTTGAAGGAGTTGGTGAGGTATTTATCACGCACAATTTGGTTTTCGGCGAGTTCCTCGGGAGTTCCTTGGAAGAGGATGCGCCCTTCAAAGAGGAGGTAGGCGCGGTCGGTGATACAGAGTGTTTCCTCTACGTTGTGGTCAGTGATGAGAATACCGATGTTGAGGTCCTTCAACTTCCACACGATGAACTGGATGTCTTCTACCGCGATGGGGTCAACACCTGCGAAGGGTTCGTCAAGCATGATAAACTTGGGATCAATTGCCAAACAACGGGCTATTTCACAACGACGGCGCTCACCACCCGAAAGTTGGTCGCCCAAGTTTTTACGCACCTTTTGAAGGCGGAATTCATTAATCAAGCTTTCAAGTTTTTCACGCTGATATTCCTTTGGTTTTCCTGTCATCTCGAGCACGGAAGCAATGTTGTCTTCTACAGACAATTTGCGGAACACGGAGGCTTCCTGAGCAAGATAACCAATGCCTGCTTTAGCACGACGGAATACGGGATACTTCGTGATTTCCTCTTCGCCAAGGAAGATACGTCCACCATTAGGAACAACAAGTCCTGTAGTCATGTAGAAAGAGGTTGTCTTCCCTGCCCCATTGGGACCAAGCAGACCTACAATTTCGCCCTGCTTTACGTCAAAAGACACACCATTTACCACGGTGCGTTTTCCGTATTGCTTCACTAAATTTTCCGTACGCAACACGAGCGGTTCGGGAACTTGTATTTCTGGAGTGGGAACTGAGAATGCTACCATGGTGGATTCCGTTATTTTTTTAATAATTGTACGTTGCACGAATTGTATGCAAAATTACAATAATAATATGAGAATGATAAATTAAATAGGAGAAATCAGAAAGGAGAAAGAAGAAATAACCATTTAGAGCGATGATGCTCCAGGAATTTCTCCTTTCTCCTTTCGTTTATTTTCTTTCAAAAGTTATTACACTTCTGCATCTGCATACAAGAAGCGCTTGATTGAACGCTTGGGTGTCTTTTCAAATTCTTCACTGTAAATGCGTACGCCTGTAATCTGTTCGTAAGAGGCAACCATAGCGTTGAGGTCCTTGCGGTTTTGTTCCATTGCATCACGGATACCATCCTCATCAAGACCAGCCTTTGAAGCTTCATCAAAGTCGGGGTAGATAAGAGCATAAAGTTTTTCGCCCTTCTGAATCACGATGCTTTCAGCCACATAGGGAAGTGTGTTGAGTTTGTCTTCGATTTCTTCAGGATAGATATTCTGACCGCTCGCGCCAAGAAGCATGTTCTTTGAACGTCCACGGATATAGAGGAAGCCATCTTCATCCATAATACCAAGGTCACCTGTGTGATACCAACCATCAACCAAAGTCACAGCTGTCGCTTCGGGATTCTTGTAGTAACCCTGCATTACGTTCATACCCTTAACGAGGATTTCACCTACAACTTCCTGAGGATTGGGGCTATCAATGCGGATTTCCATGCGGGGAGCCGCAACACCACACGAAGTTGCACGATGTTCCTTCCAGTCCGCATAAGAAATAATGGGGGCACATTCTGTTGCTCCATAACCCACCGTAATGGGGAAGCCTATTTTTTGGAGGAATTGTTCTACTTCACGATTAAATGCCGCACCACCAACGATTACTTCATAAATATTACCCCCAAAAGCATCTACCAATTGCTGACGCACCTTACTCAAAATCTTATCTTGAACTACAGGTAACGCAAGCAAAAGCTTCATGCTTGGAGTTGAAAGCTTGGGCAATACGTTCTTCTTGATAATCTTTTCGATGATCAAGGGTACTGAAATTACTATGCGAGGCTTGATTTCTCCGAAAGCCTTGAAGATAATCTTGGGCGAAGGAATACGAGTGAGGAAGAATATATGACAACCATTAATGAACTCAAAGAGGAATTCAAATGCCATACCATACATGTGAGCCATGGGGAGCATGGAAATAATGTTGTCACCTTTTTTAAGAATACCTCCCAACTTTTCTTGACCAAATTCAACATTTGACCAAAGTGCACGATAAGGAAGAAGTACACCTTTGGAGTTGCTTGTCGTACCTGAAGTATAATTGATGAGCGCCAAAGTTTCAGCTTCAGCCTTAAAATATGTTACATGTTCGGGACGGAAATACTTGGGATATTTTTCGCCGAAGATTCTATTGAGATTTTCGCGTGCTTCAGTTAATTTCTGCGAACGACTCACGCAAAGAGAATAGTCAGGAATATAGATAATACCCTCAAGATTAGGCATCTCATCAGCAGAGAGTTCTTCCCAAGCAACGTCACCAACAAACAAAAGGCGAGCGTCAGAGTGATTTACGATGTCGTGAACCTGTTGAGGCTTAAATTCATGAAGGATGGGCACTGCTACAGCACCATATGTAAGTGTTGCAATGAAAGCTACGGCCCAGTGTGCACTATTTCGACCGCAAAGTGCAATCTTATCGCCTTGAGCAACACCTGCATTTTCAAAAAGGATGTGTAGTTTTTCTACCTTACGAGCTACATCGTTAAACTGCAAAGTCTTGCCTTCATAGTCTGTCAACGCATCAAGATCCCAATTCTGTTTAATACTCTGCTCTAAGAGAGAGTTAAAATCTACATAATTCATGTTCTATATATTCGGTTAAATCGCACCAATTCACCCTTAATTTCGAGGATAAACTTGGCACAAAATTCAGTCTCGTGTGCAAAATTAGTAATAATTTTTATTGTCAAGCAATGTTTAGAGCAAAAAAATTCACAAATAAGTCCAAAATGTGTAATTTTGTACTGCTTAACAGAAATGATGATCACTTATATATGAAAACGCGACACTATCTTTTAATTCTCGGAGGGGGCATTCTCCTCGCTCTTCTTGGAGCTACTTATTATTTCTTCCTCACTCCCTTCAACAATTCGGATACAACTCATACAATATTCCTTGACCGCGATGACACTTCCGACTCTATTACCATCAAACTTTCAGACATCAATACTCAAAAAGTAGGAGCCTTTGAACTCCTTTGGGCAATTAAGGATTGCACTCCTCGCCCAGGTAAGTATGAAGTAACTGCCGAGCAAAGTGTAGTGGACATCTTCCGCATGCTTAGAAACGGTCAGCAAGTTCCCACAAAACTCATTATCAATCCCGCTTGGACTGTAGAGATTATGGCATCTCGCCTCGCTCCTCAACTGATGGTTGATTCAGCTGAGTTAGTTTCCTTCTTCAACGACTCTACGACGTTGGAGCTCATGAATTGTACGAAAGAAACGCTTCCCGCCCATTTTATCCCCAACACCTACGAGGTGTATTGGACGATTACTCCCAAGCAGTTGGTGGTTCGTATGGAAAAGGAATATCAAAGTTTTTGGACGACTGAACGCCGAGCGAAAGCCGAAAAACTCGGATTGTCACTTCATGATGTGAGCACCTTAGCCTCTATCGTATGTCGAGAAACTAACAATACGACGGAGATGCCTATCATTGCAGGCCTTTATTTGAATCGCCTTAGAAAGAACATGCCTCTGCAGGCCTGCCCCACTGTCATCTTTGCACGCCAGGATTTCTCAATCCGTCGCTTAACCGACCCAATGAATCCTGACAATGCTTACAATACATACAGATACGCAGGTCTTCCTCCTGGCCCTATTTTCATCGCTCCCATTTCGGCTATAGATGCTGTTCTGAATGCGCAGAGCAATAATTATATTTATATGTGTGCAAAGGAGGACTTCTCTGGCACTCACAATTTTGCTTCTTCTTACGCTGAGCATCAGCGCAATGCCGTTAGATATCAAAAGGCATTCAAAGAGCGATTTGGTAACAAGAAATAACGATGAGCCATGCTCTACATCCACATTCCCTTTTGCCAACAGCGCTGTATTTATTGCGACTTTTATTCTACCACGCATTCTGTAGATCAGTCGCTTGCATACGTTCAAGCCGTTGCGAATGAAATGCGTCATCGTCGTGACCAACTACCCTCCACGCGACTTTCGTCTGTATATATCGGTGGTGGCACACCCTCGTTACTTCCACTCCAGGCCATTCAGCTCTTGTTCAGTGCTATTCGCTCGAACTTTACCATCGATGAGAATGCGGAAATTACTTTCGAAGCGAATCCTGACGACATTAATTCTGAACTCCTCGACACGCTCATTTCAGTTGGAGTAAACAGAATTAGTCTTGGAGTCCAAAGTTTTAACGACAAGCAATTGCAAATTCTCCACCGTCGTCATTCCTCTACACAAGCTATCAAGGCTGTCCAACTCATTCATCGCAAAGGCATTCACCATATCAGTATTGACCTCATCTACGGCCAACCTCATCAAACCGTTGAAACGTGGAGTCATGACCTTCGCATGGCCCTCTCGCTTCCAATCGATCACTTGTCGGCCTATGCTTTGTCTGTTGAAGGAAAGACACCCCTTCAACGACTACTTCAAGCTCAAAAGCTCACACTACCGACCGATGATGCCACCCTGCAGATGTTTCAACACCTCTGTGAAACAATGCGCCAAGGCGGATTCCTCCATTACGAGATTTCCAACTTCAGCCTCCCCAATTGCCACTCACGCCATAATAGTGGCTACTGGCAATCTCGTCCCTATCTCGGCATTGGTCCTGGAGCGCATTCCTACGACGGCAATGCACGCCACTTCAACCCCTTAAATCTTCAAGACTACATCGCACAATGCGGTCTTCTCCAACGTCAAACGGAGCATCTCACCATAGCGGAGCAATGTAATGATTTTGTATTCACTGCTTTGCGTACCAGTTCCGGGCTTGACCTAACGTCTGTAGCCGAAAGATTCGGAGCCCCCTATGCCTCACACATCCGAGAATGGGCACTCCCCCACATCCGCAACAGCCTCCTCACGCTCTCCGACAATGTGCTTTGCCTCACCGAACAAGGCATCTTTGTTTCAAATGACGTCATCAGTGACCTCATGCATCTAGAGGAAGATAATGAATAAAATAAAAATAGCGCATAAAGAGCTCCTGGCATCGGCAACTCTTTATGCGCTATTTTAGATTCTTTTTACGAAGGAAATTAAACCCTACGTAAAAGTTCAAGTAACTAATCGAATTACGGAAATTAAAGTAGGCACGATTGTAACCATAAACGTAATTTACGAATGAAGTTCCTGCATACCACCGCGTATTGTTCCAAACCAATGCCGCTCGTGTCGTGAAGTCCAAATTCAGCGACTTCACATCGTTCAGGAACACCTCTTCATTCCAGGGAACGCCCCGCGTCTTTTTATACCCCAATGAGGGACAAAGCGAAATGTTAAACAGTAGATTGCGAGCCGGAACCCAATTGTAAGCATAACCGAACGACACACCAGCATTATAATAGTTGACCTTTCCCATTTTCATGGCCTCAAACAACAAGGGTTCCCCACCCGACCCTTCGCGGAGGGCAAGAGGAAGTTGGCGATGGTCAAAGTGGATTTTATGATGGTCGTAACGCAATCCTAAGAGGAAGGACCCTGCGCTGATGCGTTGCACCGTGCTTTGAGCATAAGCCGCGGGATAGGAGAAGTGGCGGTGATTAAAGACGTAATAAATGTTGATCATCGTTGTATACGACTTCATTCCGTTAAAATTCACTCCGTCAAACGCCTTATTGTGAACGCCAGAGAAGCCACGCACCTCACCCAGTTTGAAGTTCTCCTTATTGCGGATATACATCAAGTCGCCACCAATCTTCGCGCTATAGAGGGCAAGCGTAAACTCCGTATTCTTAGTAGCCTTTCCCATGCTACCTACGTCAAAAGTATAGCCTAGGAACAGCCAGCGCCACCCGAAGTAGGGCCCTACTTTGACGGCAGATTGTGGCGAAATGTCAATCTGCTGATGGCGCCCCGCTTCGTCCGTAGCTCGAAGACGGTAATGTTGCCAATAGTTCGTATTTTGAAGCATGGCGGCATAATTGAAGTGATTGGGCTCGATGTACGTTTCATCATATGCATCCAGCTCCTTCACCTTGCGCTTCACCTCGTCTAGTTCCTCCGCCACCGTCGTCACCAGGGTTCGGGCTAGCGACACCGACTCAAGCGTATCCGCTGGGGTGGCACTAAGCCGAGCGAATACGCTGACGAGGAGTATGAAAAATAAAGACTGACGCAATGCTTTAGTTTTTAAAAATGTTTGAGAGTTTATTCAAACTAACTCACTCTTATATAATCTTATGAGTATCTTCTTTAAGATGTAAAAACTCAGACTTTGCCGAGGATGCGGTCAACCACCCAATTGACTGACGTTGCGCTAACGCAATCGCAAGTGCAAATGGCTGAGCCCTGAAGGTGAGCCACGACATTCTGAATAAGGGGCAACTGAACGTAGGGGGGATTGCTGACCTTGATAAACTCATGGCCACGCTCCGTATGAAGGCTGATGGGGGCATAGGTGAAGACAGAGAAACTCAGGGAACCTTTGTCTCCAATGATTTGGATGCTGTCCTCCCTGGCCGAATCGTGACTGACGAAACACCAACTTCCCGAGCCGGGCACGCCACTGGCAAAGCGGAAACAAGCGCTCACGGTGTCCTCCGTTTCATAAAGTCCGGCGCGGTTGGCCGTGTAGCCCTCGGCCTCAAGTATGGGGCCAAACATTTCTTGAAGCAAGTCTATTTGGTGGGGTGCAAGATCGTAGAAGTAGCCTCCTCCCGCGATATCAGCTTGTACGCGCCAGGGGAGGTTCTGGGAATTATAGTCAAGGTCGCGCGGAGGCACGGCGAAACGTATTTGCACGTTCACAACGTTGCCAATCTCGCCCGAGGCAACGAGTTGCTTCACGCGGTTGAAATAGTCAAGATAACGGCGGTAGTAGGCCACAAAACAGGGCATTCCGGTTGTTTGCGAAATGCGGTTGATACGACAACAATCTTCGTAATTCGCCGCCATGGGCTTCTCAACATACACTGGCTTTCCAGCCTTCATAGCCATAATAGCAAAGGTGGCATGGGTGGAAGGAGGCGTGGCGATATATACGGCATTCACTTCAGGGTCGTCCAGCAGGGCTTGGGGGTCGGTATACCATCGCTTGATGCCGTGACGCTGGGCATAGGAGCGAGCTTTATCAGCGCTTCGGCTCATTACGGCCACTACGCTGGAACCCTCGATGAGCGAGAATGCGGGACCGCTTTTTTTCTCTGTTACTTCACCACATCCGATGAAGCCCCATTTGATTTCTTTCATGCTATTGACTGATTACTTGACGGGTTGTTGAATCTGAAGGATATATGGAATAGGTAGTCAGATGAGAGTCATCGTCAACCTCGGCAGGCGGCATTTCCCACGATTGGAAATAGACTCCCGCGATGGCAATCCCTTGATTGGGAAGGACGAAATTCATCACGAAGCTGAAGTAACTATCTCGCAAAGAGGTGGAACTCTCGGGGAGTCGGAACATTTTGTCACGCGGATAGGAACATGCTGAAATCAGTATTGGCTTGGCGTGGGAATGCATTCTTCGTGCCAATGTCTGTATTAGTTGCTCCGTCTTCAAATAGGCATTGCGCAAACCGAGATAGAGATTGCTCGGCGCCACCCATTTGCTTTCAATAGGGCGCAGAGGGATTGAGAGAAAATCAATATACGGACTAAAAGTTACAACATCGGCATAGGCCTGCAAATTCGTATGCTGAGCATCTGAAGATAGGCTCACCAAATGGTGTGGGCAAACAGTTTTCATGCGTTTTGCTATGGCCTCACTACTTACTTCCCAAGCCCATATTTCACGTTTGTTTTGAAACGTTTTCAGGGTTTCGGGGAGTAACTTATCATTGAGCATGACATAGAGTTTCACCTTCGCCCGCTTCGCCCATTTTACCATGTCGCGCAATTGTTGTACGGAAGTTGGAGCGACCCTCACACTATTGCATCCGAACTGAGACACGGCTTGAAAGCTTTCTTTATTACTCACTGAAGGCGAGATATTTACGCCTACCGCACGCCACTTACTACCTTCCCAATAGAAATGCCCATTACGCACCTCCACAAAGGCTAGCAATTGCAGAGGTAGGAGGAGCAGGAGGGTATGTAGAATGAGTTTTTTCATCTGTGTTAATAAAGTTCGACTCTTGATTTACGCACGTCGGCAAGTTTTTGCAATTGTGGCTTTTCGCCATGCGCCATTCTTAATTGTTGTTGCTCAGTGCGCAATTGGGTGACATAGGGTGATAAATGCGTTTCACCCTCGGTGACTACATATAGTTTTTTAGCCAACAAAACAAGTTGTGAAGCATCGGAAGTCCATAATACGGGAGCATCACTCTGTGTTGCTAAATAAAGAGCCGTATGCTCGGCCGATGTTGTTGCTCCACCTATCAAAACTGGGGTCGGTAATTGCGCCTCATGCAATGCCTCAACCACAAATTTCATCTCGCCGAGCGAGGGAGTTATCAATCCACTAAGTCCCACAAAAGCGGGTTGATGCTTACGCACTGCTTCCACTATAGTTGGAGCTTCAACCATTACACCGAGGTCTACCACTTGATAGCCATTACAGCGCAACAACGTAGCACAAATATTTTTACCGATGTCGTGAACGTCTCCTTTAACGGTGGCAAGAACAACCGTGGGCATTGAATGCTGAGCGCTGAGCATCTCATCTGATAGCAACGCTGAGTTTGATGTTTGTGGCGCTGAAAGATGAGGTTGGAGAATTGCTACCACCTTATTCATCATCTCAGCTGCTCTAATTACTTGGGGAAGGAACATGTCGCCTTTTCCGAACAACTCCCCTACCCGCTCCATTGCCGACATGAGGTGGACGGAAATGATATCAAGGGGCGAGGTCGTTTGTAACAACGTGTTAACATCATCCTCCAAGCTAGAGCTTTGCCCCTTCAAAATGGCTTCTTGCAAGCGCTCCTGGCAGGTCATTGTGAGCTGTTCCTTTTGCTCTGGTTGGGGAGCTTTGCCTATGGTTTTGAGTTTCTCACACTGCTCCATAAGTTCCTGCGTCACGTCTGTGCCATACAATACGGCGGCCTCAAGCAACGTTCGCAATTCAGTTGGTATCTCATCAATCGGTGAAATAGCGGCTGGACTTAGAATGACCATATCCATCCCCTCTCGTTGTGCATGATGAAGGAATACGCTATGGAGCGCTCTTCGCATGGGGTCGCAACCGCGGAATGCAAACGATAAATTACTCAGCCCCCCGATAATGTGCGACTCTGGGAAGCGTCGGCGCAACTCTCCTATTGTCTTCAAGAGATCCTGGGCATAATTCATATGCTCTGCCACCCCCGTACAAATGGCCAACACGTTGGGGTCGAAGATAATGTCATCGGCGGGGAAATCCAACTCATTGCGCAACAACTGATAGGCACGTTGACACACCGCTATACGTCTCTCATACGTTGTAGCCTGCCCTTCTTCATCTGCGGCCATGACTACTAACCCAGCTCCGTATTCGGCCACCATGCGGGCTTTTCTCAAAAAAGCTTCCTCTCCGTCCTTCAGCGTAAGGGAGTTGACGATGGCTTTGCCTGAAACACGCTCTAAAGCTGAAGCTACTACTTCCCAATTGCTGGAGTCAATCATAATGGGAACTCCCATCAATCGTGCCTCACTTGAAAAAGCCTTCAGCAAGTGCAACATTTCAGCCTTGGCGTCCAACATTGGGGCATCAACGTTAACATCTATCCCCCAAGCGCCATTATCTAATTGCTTCACCGCTAAGGCTACGGCATCAACATATCGCCCTTCTGAAACTATCGTCTTAAACATTCGCGAACCAGCTACGTTACAACGCTCACCAATGAGTCGTAAGGGCGAGGTGCTGAGGTTCTGAGATTCTGAGGTACATGTGGGATGGATACTAACTTCTGAACGACTTAATTTCTTGACTTCATTCAAAGCTCGTATATGCGCATCCGTCGTTCCGCAACAACCACCGGCAATGCGTATCTTTCCCGAAGCCAATAGCGGAGAAAGTTCCTTTGCAAAATCCTCTGGACTTAACGTATAAACCCCTGTTGCGTCTGGCAATCCTGCATTAGGATAAATTCCCACATGGCCGTCAAATAGCTCCGCCAACCTTTCGGCATAAGGTAACAAGGCTTTAGGGCCAAATCCGCAATTCAACGAAATCACGGTTGGGCGCACATACGCCATAGTGCGTACGAAGTCGTCCATATGAAGCCCCGTGAGCATGCGTCCGCCTTCACTTGCAAGCGTAAGGCTCAGCCAAAGGTCAACGCTTGCCCCTAGCTCCTTCATCGCCCTTTTAGCACCAACCACGGCGGCCTTGGCGTTCATAACATCAAAGATGGTTTCAATCAGCACAACGTCCACTCCACCACGTATCAAGCCTCTCGCCTGTTCATAGTAAGCCCGTGCCATTTGTTCGAAACTGGGACGTACGCCTTCAGCATCAACCGTCAAGCTACGATTCGTTGGCCCCATGCTTCCCGCAACAAAGCGCGGTTTGTCGTCCTTAGCATAAGCTTCTACGGCCTTGCGAGCCAACTGAGCTCCAGCAAAAGCCAATTCCTCGGCACGCTCCGAAAGATGGTAATCTGCAAGGGCAACGGCATTGGCTGAAAACGTGTTCGTAGTGATAATCTCCGCACCAGCATCAAGGTAGGCATGATGAACAGCAACGACACGCTCCGCCTCTGTTACATTGAGCAATTCGGCGGCTCCGTTGAAGCCACCCGAACGTTGCAACATAGTACCCATGCCTCCATCAAGAAGCAACATTCCTTCTTGCAAAGCTCGACTAAAGCGTGAGAGATTGCCGTACGTATTTTCCATTCGTTGAGTCATTAATATTTTACTTCCTCGCAAAGATAGTGAATTTACTTTTTATCCGACTTTTGTGATGCATTAAATTTATCACTAAAATAGAGGAATTGGTATTTAATGCCGTTCAACCAATAGGGCCAATTGTGAGCCCCTGGGCGAACGTAATATTCATGGGGAATCTTGGCTTCAAGCAGGGCTTTGTGCATGTTACAATTTACTTTGTAAAAGAAATCCTCTGTGCCACACTCAAAGACGATATTCATTTTTCCAGCAGATAATAAGTGAATCATGTTTATCACCGTGTGCTTCTCCCACCTCTCGGGGTGTGCTTCAATGGTGCCCAAGCGCCCTGCGATGTTCCAATTTTTGGGGAATGGTCGAATGTCTAATCCTCCCGATAGGCTCCCCATGTTTCCAAACGTATCTTGATGTCTCATTGCCACATAGAAGGCGCCATGTCCGCCCATTGAGAGCCCCGTAATGGCGCGACACGTACGCTTGGCAATAGTGGCATAGTGCGCGTCAATATATGCCACAAGCTCCTTGCCGACAAACGTTTCGTAGCGATACCCGGGCACCTTTGGGCTATCGAAATACCAACTATCTCGCCCACCGTCAGGCATCACAACAATGACATCATACTGATCGGAGAGCCTGCCAACCACACCGTCTTTCGTCCATGCCCGATGGTCGCCCCCATGTCCGTGAAGCAAGTAGACAACGGGGAGCGCCGTTGTGCCGTCGTAACCATCAGGGGTAATCACCATGACGGGAACTTCCTTCCGCATGCTCTTGCTCCATACGGCAATTTCTGCCTGATTATAAGCAAGCGCACAAGGGAATACGAAGGCCAAAAGCGCAACGAAGAGTAAAGCTTTTTTACAGATCATCCTAAATATGTTTTTGGGGTCGGTTCAACAACTGGAGGCGTGGCTCGGCTTAAGGGGGAGCACACACGATTCTTTCACTCGCAAAAATACTACTTTTATACGAATAAACAGACTTTACAAAATGCAAATAGGCCACAAAAAAATAGGTGCATCAAAAATTTTCTTCTTGATACACCTACTTTGTGACTATTGTGAGTTTTTTTACTTCATCAACTCAATTGAGCGCTTGATGAAGCGGTTGAGCTCTGCACCCTTAAGAAGCCCGCTTTGGAGGAGGGCAAGGTCAATGAGCTGGGGAATAATTGCATTTGTACCAGCAAAATTTGAGATGGCTTCCTTCTGCTTGGCTTCTTGTTCAGCAATTGCGGCACGACATTCGTCAAGGTCTTTACGCTCTGTTTCTGAAATTTCATCAGCCTTCTTCGATGCTTGCTCCTGCTGAAGCACCTGAAGGCGCGCATTGAGCCCACGAAGTTCGTTTTCAATAGGTTGAAGTGCGCTTGAAGTATTGGCTTCAAGGTCCGTAAGCACATTGCGTACAAGGGCGTGGTCAGCATTCAACACAACATTATACATATCGGGCATTTCACCATAGAAGCTCATGCCTCCCTGGAATTGTGCCATCTCCTTCATACGACGCATGTATTCGCTCTGAGTAACAACGATGGGAGATTCTTCAGCTCCGAGATTTTCGGTTTGAATGCGAAGCTCTGTCTTCTCCATCTTCGGAAGTGTCACTTCAAACGCCGTAGTAAGCTTTAATGATTGTGAGGGCGTCAATGCTTCTGCCTGTGCTTCTTCCTTCTGAATGAGGCGTGTAATCACGTCGCCATCCACACGAACGAGGCGTGACTTTTCAAACTTCTGTTCTAACATTGACACCATGGGAGCGTCAAGTTGACCGTCCATCAAGAGCACATTATATCCCTTTGCGCGAGCGGCTTCAATGTGAGCATACTGAAGTTCTGTATTGCTGGCGTAGAGGTAGATAAGATTGCCTTCCTTATCGGTTTGCGCTTCCTTGATGAAATCCTTGTATTCTTCGTATGTATAGTGCTTTCCGTCAACGTCTGTGAAGAGGGCAAACTTCTGTGCCTTTTCATAGAAGTCGGGTTGTGAGAGCATGCCGTAATGAATGAAGAGTGAGAGGTCGCTCCACTTCTGTTCAAAGTCTTCACGATTGTTCTTGAAGAGTTGTGCAAGGCGGTCGGCCACCTTCTTCGTGATATACGATGAAATCTTCTTTACGTTGGCATCACTTTGCAAGTAACTACGGCTCACGTTAAGGGGAATATCGGGTGAGTCAATCACACCATGAAGGAGTGTAAGGAACTCGGGAACGACGTTGTCCACCTGGTCAGTTACGAACACCTGGTTGCAATAAAGTTGAATCTTATTGCGCTGAAGGTCAAGGTTCTGCTTGATTTTGGGGAAGTAAAGTACACCTGTAAGATTGAAGGGGTAATCTACATTGAGATGAATCCAGAAGAGGGGTTCGTCGGCCATGGGGTAAAGGTCTGAATAGAACTTCTTGTAGTCTTCATCCGTAAGCGTTGAGGGGGCTTTTGTCCAAAGGGGCGTTGTGTCGTTCACTACGTTGAGCTCCTCTGTTTCAACCTGCTTACCGTCCTTCCATTCCTTCTTGAATCCGAAGGCTACGGGCACCGCCAAGAAGCGGCAATACTTCGTGAGGAGGCGGCTGATAGTTGCTTCTTCAAGGAATTCCTTGCAATCTTCTGAGATGTGAAGCACGATGTCCGTACCGCGTTCAGCCTTTTCAACCTCTGTGATTTCAAATTCGGGCGAACCGTCACATGTCCACTTCACCGCCTGAGCGCCTTCTTTATGGCTGAGCGTTACGATATCCACGCGCTCACTCACCATGAATGTTGAGTAGAAGCCAAGACCGAAGTGACCGATGATAGCGTTTGCATCGTCCTTGTAGCGTTCAAGGAAGTCCGTTGCGCCTGAGAAGGCAATCTGGTTGATGTACTTTTCAATCTCTTCGGCCGTCATACCGATACCGCGGTCGCTGATGGTAAGAGTCTTGTTTTCGGCATCAAGCTTCACCTGGATTGTCAAGTCGCCAAGCTCTCCGCTCACTTCGCCACGAGCGCTGAGTGTCTTCAACTTCTGAGTGGCATCAACGGCGTTGGCTACAACTTCACGAAGGAAAATTTCGTGGTCGCTATACAAGAATTTCTTGATGACAGGGAAGATGTTTTCGGTGGTAATCCCGATTTGTCCTTTTTTCATATCTATTTGTTTTTTGAGTTTAAAAATATGTCCAATTTAGATATTGCAAAAAGTATGCCAAAAGAGAGGTGAAAGAGTAAAGATAAAAGATAAAAGATGAACGATGAGCGATTAATGATGAGCGATTAACGATGAACGAAGTTAGATGAGGAATGAACGATGCGCATTCATCTTTTATCTTTACTCTTTTATCTTTTATCTTTACTCTTTCGTAGCTCTCAACACCTCGCGCTTTCCTCCTGGAGGTCCCTGAAGGCGCTCAACAGAGAAGCCCACCTCCTGAAGCATGCGTCGCACTACGCCCTTGGCACAATACGTTGTGAGCACCCCACCCTCTGCCATCTCGTCATAAATCTTTTGGAACAGCTCCACCGTCCACAATTCGGGCTGCTTCTCGGGAGCAAAAGCATCAAAGTAAACCACATCGGCCTCCGGAATCTCAATGCTGAGAATATCGCCTTGCACCTTATGAAGTGTGAATCGGTCGTTCACACTCACGGCTTGATTCCACTCCTGTTCGTGAATGCGCTGAAACGTAGCGGGATCGCCATAGCTCATGGCTTGCGCCTCTTGCCAACTAAGGGGATACAATTCAACCGAGGTATAACGCACCTCCACACCCTCACGAACCGCAGCCTCAAGCGTTAATAAGGCATTAAGCCCCGTGCCAAATCCAACCTCAAACACACGCAACGGACGCACCAATTCCGGATTCGCCAAAGCATGCTCAAAGCCCAGCCCCACATACACGTGAAGCGACTCCGTCACGGCACCTTTCACCGAGTGGTAATGTTCGTCAAGTTCGGGAATGTATAAAGTCTGACTCCCATCGGTCGTAATCTCAGGAATAATCGTTCGATGTTGCTCCATATACTCTAAATCAATAATAAATTCACGTTGCAAAGATAGGCAAAATAAATGAAGAACGCTCTCCGCGCAGGGATTGGTGGGGGAATTAAGAGTGAGTTAATTGAAAATAAAACTGAGGGCGTGGCGAGTAAGAGTAAGTTACGCTTGACCAGCAGGGACGGTCGGTTGAAAGTTGAAAGTTTAAAGATGAACGTTGAAAGTTTAACGTTTAAAGATGAGAGTTTAGAGTTGAAAGAAGCCCTCCGGATGGCTTTCTCATCGTTCAACGCTCATCTTTAAACGTTATAGAAGCCCCGCCTGGCCTCGTTAAACGTTAAACTTTCAACGTTAATCGTTTTTTCTAATGCAAAGATACAACACAAAAAACTCGGCGCGCGACTTAGCGCGACTTATTTTCTTAAAAATGCACGTAATAAACTATATATCAATACATTGCGGGGAATAAAAAAAGCAAAAGTAATCAGCCAATCCGTCTAAAAAGTCAACTTTTGTAGGAAAAGAGGCAACTAAACCAGGAAAAGCGACAACAATCTTAGTAGAGAAAGTCAACTTATCTAGTACGGATAAAAATCCCAGATTCTAGTAAAGTAAAAACAGTACAAAAAAGAGTCAACCTTTTCAGGAAAAGACAGTCAAATTGAGTTCAGGAATTACAGATTACAGATTACAGTTTTTTTATTTTGATACGTCAGAAACTTGAAAAATAGTACAAGAAATAAGTTATTATATATATATATATATAATAAAATTTTTTTTATGTCTTACGCTGAGGGGAGCATGTGAGTTTCAAAATAACTGTAATCTGTAATCTGTAATGCGAGGCGGGGATTGGAGGTGTCGCTTGATTTTCCGAATGGCATTCCCCTTGGCAGGTACGGACGCACGCTTGCCAATGGAATATGCCGATTGATGAGGACGCACGCGCCGTGCGTCCCTACCGGTCAATGGTAGTCCCGCCTGATTTTCGAGTTGCATTACACTTGACTGTAGGGGGTTCTTTTAGTTCAGTTGCTGGGAAATTTTTAAAAATT
>JAZOUA010000011.1:0-174393 GCA_045657925.1 Alloprevotella sp.
ACAGTTATTTTGAAACTCACATGCTCCCCTCAGCGTAAGACATAAAAAAAAATATTATATATATATAATAACTTATTTCTTGTACTATTTTCAAGTCTCTGACGTATCAAAATAAAAAAACTGTAATCTGTAATCTGTAATCTGTAATGCCTCCGAGCATTGTCTTTTCCTGAAAAAGGTTGACTCTTTTTTGTACTGTTTTTACTTTACTAGAATCTGGGATTTTTATCCGTACTAGATAAGTTGACTTTCTCTACTAAGATTGTTGTCGCTTTTCCTAGTTTAGTTGCCTCTTTTCCTACAAAAGTTGACTTTAGACGGATTTTGTTGACTTTTCATCCGCATAAGTTGACTTTGTACTTGTGCAGGGTATAGTCCTCCTTCGCTTTGTTGTAGAGCGCGATGGTAGCGTAGGCCCCGTTCAAGTATTGCAATCAGTTTCTCCTGAATGCGACCAAGAAGCCGTCCGAGTGATTAAATTACTCCCCCGCTTCATCCCTGCAAAAAAAGCAGGCCGTCCCGTACGTAAGTGGTTTACAGTTCCTATACGCTACAGAATTGGGTAAAAAAGCAACAAACGCGCGTTGCACTCAAAAAAATAATAGCTTTTCAAATGCGAGAATCAAAACGAGGTTTCATGAGTTGGAATCTCGTTTTTTATGATGGATACCTATCCGTTCGCGCCTATCGGGACCCACATTGAACGTCATTTGGGGAGTCCATCGAGCCCCACGTTGTAAAGCGAGCCCTACGTCTCCACCAGCCCATCGTAACTCACTCTTAATTCAAAATCTTCGCTATTAGTTTCTTACTAACTCACTCTTAATCTCACATCTCTCAACCCTCAACTTTTCTCCACCAACGACGCTCAACACACTACCGACCATAAGAAAATAAAATGAATTCAGGGGTTCTTTTTTTTACTATTTTTTAGGTCAGATTAACTCTTATTGTCTTATTTTTGCATGATGGATGGGAGATCCTTCAGAGCATGCAAAGAAGTGGCTTTATCCTCCTCATTTCTAAGTTGACTATTTTAAATGAAATGATTATGAAAACGTTAATTTCAATTGTTGCTCTCGATTTCTTTGCAATCACAAGTGTTTTGTCAATGCCAGAGGCACGTGTGAATGCCGTTGAAGTGACGCAAGCGTATGGTGTGGATAAAGAAAAATGTACTGAGGATTACATCTGTTATAATCGCGTAGGTCCAGCTTATTGTAATATAAACGATATGATAAGTGAGGGTATGTCCGAATTTGAATCTTCCACTACTGACTATATGAGCAAGAGCCTTTGCGCTATGGTGCAGAAATTATGGAGTTCTTCTGGTTGTACCTATCCTTCTTATGACCTCACTACAGGTGAATCCACGAAGAACTGCTTTAACGAGTATAGATTCGGAGATGGTGATTGGTCAACATACTTTATCGCATCTTTGGATTGGAAGCGCGAACGAATTTACCAAGCTGCGCTACAAAAGCGTCCCGTCAAGGTGCCTTTACCTTACAGCGTCACTACCTTTTACCCCCAAGGTGATGACCATAGCAACGGACGATATACTCGCCGAAGCAAACAATTGGAAATCATCATGATTTACGAAAATGGCGATTGGTTTATCGACGATATCATCTACTCCAACAAAAAGACCTTGCGCAGTACGCTCAAATCTATGCTCGCAACGGCAAGGTAAGCATACCTTTTATAACGCAAACGAAACAAATAAAATCTATATCCCTGTGGAACAAAAAATCTATACTTATGATGAGGCCTTCAAAGCATCGCTTGAATACTTCGAAGGCGACGAACTCGCGGCTCGCGTGTGGGTGAACAAGTATGCCATGAAGGACAGCCATGGCAATATCTATGAGCAGTCGCCAGTTGACATGCATTGGCGCTTGGCTAATGAAATTGCACGTATTGAGCAGAAGTACCCCAACCCCGTGTCGGCTCAGGATGTTTATGACCTTCTCGACCACTTCCGCTACATTATCCCCGCTGGTAGCCCCATGACGGGCATTGGTAATCCTTATCAGGTGGCTTCGCTCTCGAATTGCTTCGTGATTGGGGTGGAAGGAGATGCCGACTCTTACGGTGCCATCATGAAGGAGGACGAAGAGCAGGTGCAACTCATGAAGCGTCGCGGTGGAGTAGGGCACGACCTCTCTAAGCTTCGCCCCAAGGGGGCACCCGTGCGCAACTCAGCATTGACCTCTACGGGCATCGTGCCCTTTATGGAGCGTTATAGCAATTCTACGCGCGAAGTGGCACAGGACGGACGTCGCGGAGCCTTGATGCTTTCCGTAAGCATTAAGCATCCTGAGGCAGAGGACTTCATTGATGCAAAGATGACACAAGGCAAGGTGACGGGCGCCAATGTGAGTGTGCGCATTGATGATGCCTTCATGGAAGCAGCTATCAGTCAGCAACCTTACATGCAACAATATCCTGTAGATGCAACCAATCCCCAATTTCAAAAGGTGATTGATGCCTCTGCTCTTTGGCGCAAGATAGTTCACAACGCATGGCGTAGCGCAGAGCCAGGTGTGCTCTTCTGGGATACGATTATCCGCGAAAGCATCCCCGACTGTTATGCCGACCTCGGCTTCCGCACCATTTCAACCAACCCTTGTGGTGAAATTCCCCTCTGTCCGTATGATAGTTGTCGCCTCTTGGCCATCAACCTTTACGGCTACGTTGAAAATCCCTTTACGCCTCAAGCTACCTTCAACTTCGACCTTTTCAAGAAGCACGTGCGAATGGCACAGCGCTTGATGGACGACATTATCGATCTTGAACTTGAGATGATTGAAAAAATCTTAAGCAAGGTGGAAAGCGACCCTCAATCCGAAGAAGTGAAGCACACGGAATATCAGCTTTGGAAGAAAATTTATCAGAAGGCCGTTGAAGGTCGTCGTACGGGTGTGGGTATTACAGCCGAAGGCGACATGATTGCCGCACTCGGATTGCGTTACGGCACTCAAGAGGCAACGGACTTTGCTGTAAGCGTACAGCGCACGCTTGCCGTAGCTGCTTATGGGTCATCCGTAGAAATGGCGCGTGAACGTGGTGCCTTCCAAATCTATGATGCGCAACGTGAAGTGTCTAATCCCTTCGTGCTCCGCTTGAAGGATGCAGACGCTGAGCTTTACGAAAACATGGTGAAGTATGGCCGTCGCAATATTGCTTGCTTGACCATCGCTCCAACGGGCACAACAAGTTTGATGACACAAACTACGAGTGGCATCGAACCCGTGTTCCTTCCGGTTTATAAGCGCCGTCGTAAGGTGAATCCCAACGATCCTGAAGTGCGTGTTGACTTTGTTGATGAAACGGGTGATTCGTTTGAGGAGTATATCGTTTACCACCCCAAGTTTATGACCTGGATGAAGGTGAACGGCCTTGACACAATGCGCAACTATTCGCAGGATGAAATTGAAGAACTCGTGGCGAAGTCGCCCTACTTCAAGGCAACGGCAAATGATGTCGATTGGCTTATGAAGGTGAAGATGCAGGGAGCCATTCAGAAGTGGGTTGACCATAGCATCTCCGTAACCGTAAACCTTCCCGCCGATGTTGATGAAGAGTTGGTTAATAAGCTCTACATTGAGGCATGGAAGAGTGGTTGTAAGGGTTGTACGATTTATCGTGACGGTAGCCGTAGTGGTGTGCTCGTAAGCACCGAGAAGAAGGACAAGAAGAAAGATGAGGCTCCTGTATGCCAGCCTCCTCAAGTGACTGAAGTACGTCCAGTTGAATTGGAATGCGACGTCGTTCGCTTCCAAAACAGAAAGGAAAAATGGGTGGCTTTCGTTGGCCTTCTTGACGGTCATCCCTATGAAATTTTCACCGGTTTGATGGATGATGAAGAAGGAATCGTGCTCCCCAAGAACGTAACTTCAGGCGTGATTATCAAGAACCAAAATCCTGATGGTACAAAGCGTTACGACTTCCAATTTAAGAACAAGCGCGGTTATAAAACTACGGTTGAAGGACTCTCTGAAAAGTTTGATAAGGAGTATTGGAACTATGCCAAGCTCATCTCAGGCGTGCTTCGTTACCGCATGCCCCTTCAGAATGTTATCAAGCTTGTAGATCAGTTGCAACTCGATTCAGAAAGTATCAACACTTGGAAGAACGGGGTTACACGTGCTTTGAAGAAGTATATCTCCGACGGTACAGAAGCGACTGGTCAGAAGTGTCCAAATTGCGGATGTGAAACGCTTGTTTATCAAGAAGGTTGCTTGATTTGTAAGAGCTGTGGCAGTAGCCGTTGTGGGTAGGAAAATTAACTAAAAAAAGCGAAATGAAAAAGGAGAAAGATGCTTGCGTTCTTATGCCCCGCATGGCCTTTCTCCTTTCTCCTTTCTCCTTTCTCCTTTCTCCTTTCTATGAAGATTTCGCTTTCAAACCTTGAATTCTATGCCTTCCATGGCGTACTCCCTCAGGAGCGCGTCGTGGGAGGTTCTTATCTTGTTGATATTGCTCTTGAAGTGAAGGTAGCTCCTTCTGCCTATAATAATGACGAGTTGGACGGAACGGTAAATTATGCCACCGTTTACGAAGTCATAAAGTCAGAAATGCAAGTACCTTCAAAGCTGTTGGAGCACGTCGTGATGCGCATTGCCCGTCGATTGCTCGATGAATTGCCCTTGGCGAGTAGCGCAGAAATCAGTTTGACAAAGGTGAATCCACCCATGGGAGCATCTTGTAAAGGGGCTTCTGTTATGCTTTGCTTGAACAGATTAGACGAAAGTTACATAAATAGGGGGTAGTTACTATCAAAAAGATTCTGTTTTATTGCTTGCGGTAACAAATATTTACTATCTTTGCGCTCGCAATAACAAAACGAAACTAATGTCATGAGCTATTTGATAAAACCGAAAGCATATTCGCCCGTCCTCAATAAATATGAAACCGAGCAGGGTATTAAGGTCATTAAGGACTTCTTTCAAGACAACCTTGCTACGGGACTTTGCCTGCGCCGCGTGACTGGTCCTCTCTTCGTTCTTCGTGGATTGGGGATTAACGACGATCTTAGTGGTAAAGAGCGCCCCGTAACTTTCCCTATTAAGGATTTGCAGGATGCTCATGCTGAAGTGGTGCATTCATTAGCCAAGTGGAAGCGCTTGACTTTGGCGGATTA
The DNA here is from genome assembly GCA_045657925.1 of Alloprevotella sp. Lineage (GTDB taxonomy): Bacteria > Bacteroidota > Bacteroidia > Bacteroidales > Bacteroidaceae > Alloprevotella. The sequence goes on from JAZOUA010000011.1 coordinate 5,147, forward strand.
TAACGTGCAACCTGGATATGGTATTTATACCGATATGAATGCCATTCGTGCGGATGAGGAGCTCGGTAATTTGCACTCGCTTTACGTTGACCAATGGGATTGGGAGCGTGTTATCCTTCCCGAACAACGCAATTTGAATTACTTGATGCGCACCGTGAAGTGTATCTATGCCGCTTTGAAACGTACAGAATTCTTAGTGTGTGAACGCTTTCCGCAATTGACACCCTCATTGCCCGAGGATGTGCATTTTATCCATGCCGAAGAACTCCTACTGCGTTATCCCGACAAGACGGCGAAGGAGCGTGAGGACTTAATTACTCGTGAATGGGGAGCCGTGTTTATCATCGGTATCGGTTGCAAACTATCAAACGGCGAACCTCATGATATGCGCGCGCCTGACTATGACGACTATTCAACTCTTGCAATAGATGCCACTTATCCTGGGTTGAACGGCGACCTCTTGGTTTGGAACGACGTTCTTGATCGCGCAGTAGAACTCTCCTCTATGGGTATTCGTGTTGACAAAGAAGCGCTTTTGCGCCAACTTAAGGATAGTGGTAAGGAGGAGCGCTTGGAACTTTACTTCCATCGTCGCCTCGTTGACGGTACATTACCACTCTGTATTGGTGGCGGTATTGGTCAATCACGCCTCTGTATGCTCTACCTCCGCAAGGCGCACATAGGTGAAATCCAAGCAAGTATTTGGCCTGATACGATGCGTAAGGAGTGTGAAGAATTGAATATACCCTTGATTTAAGAAATTCAAGAATAAAACATAACCCTCGAAGTGATAAAATAAGCTTCGAGGGATTTTTTTATAAATATATGTGAGAAACTTTCTACTCTTTGCTCAGAAAATAGTAACTTTGCCCTGTAGAGATAACATAATTAACCTATAAATACTTTACTCCAATGAATGAAATTGTTTCAAAGTTCGCGATTCAGGGCAATGTAGTAGAAGTTGCTCCTCTTGGTAATGGTCTTATCAACACAACTTATCGTGTGAAGACAGAAGAAGGTCAGCCTGACTACGTACTTCAGAATGTGAACAACGCCATCTTCCCCGACGTTGAAATGCTCATGGATAACATCGTGGCGGTTACTTCTCACATCCGTGCTAAGCTCGAAGCAGCTGGTACTGAAGATATCGATCGTAAGGTTCTCAACTTCATCCCCACTAAGGATGGTAAGTATTTCTACTTTGACGGCGAGAAGTATTGGCGCGTAATGGCTTTCATCCCCGAAACAGAATCGATGACTGCCGTAACTCCCGAAACTTCTTACATCGTTGGTGAAACTTTCGGTAACTTCCAGGCAATGCTTGCTGACATCCCCGCTCAGCTTGGTGAAACGATTAAGGACTTCCACAACATGGAATTCCGCCTCAAGCAACTCCGCGAAGCTGTTGCTGACAACAAGGCTGGTCGTTTGGCTGAAGTACAGTGGCTTGTTGATGAACTCGAAAAGCGTGCTGAAGAAATGTGTAAGGGCGAACAGCTCCACCGAGAAGGTAAGCTTCCCAAGCGCATTTGTCACTGCGATACAAAGGTTGACAATATCCTCTTTGACAAGCAGGGCAACGTGCTTTGCGTTATCGACCTCGATACAGTAATGCCCAATTTCATCTTCTCTGACTTCGGCGACTACCTTCGTTCAGCGGCTAACACAGGTAAGGAAGATGATAAGGACCTTGACAATGTGAACTTCAATATGGAAATCTTCAAGTCGTTCACTAAGGGTTACCTCAAGTCTGCTGCTTCATTCATCACTCCTCTTGAAGTTGAAAACTTGCCTTACGCAGCAGCGCTCTTCCCCTATATGCAGACTGTACGCTTCCTCGCTGACTATATCAACGGCGATACTTACTACAAGACACAGTATGCTGACCACAATCTCGTACGCTCAAAGGCTCAGTTCAAGCTCCTTCAGAGTGTAGAAGCTCATCAGGCAGAAATGCAGGCGTTCATTAAGGAACTCATCTAATAGAAGCCTGTATGCATAAATAAAAATCGTGCTCCTACTGAATAGTGGGGGCACGATTTCTTTTTGTGTGGGTATTAGAACGATGTTTAATTGAATCTTACTTGCATTTGACACATTATTGCATGGTTGGGCTTGTGCAGAAATAAACCATTCTCTAAAGTAGCGCTCTTATAAACGTATTGCACTTGGAAACGGCATTTCTTGTAGAACCAATATTGTAAACCGGCTACAACTTTGTGTTGGTGCATTCCGAGCGAAGTGTTGAAATTAAAGAAGTCGTATGAACCAACTAAGTCAAGCTCATTCTGCTTGATAGGCACACAAGTCGTGATGTATGCGCCTCGGCTGCTTACCTTTCCGTCCTTCCCCTCTAAGTATTCTCCATGTACGTTAAACGGTTGTGATTTGAAGTCGAAACCAACCGACCAACGGTTACGTTTGTAATTATCACCTTCCTGAATGTCAGGGTTATAAAGTGACGTGGCAATGGCATGCCCTCTGCCGATTTGCCCTGTGGCAATAAGGTTGAGGCCTTTCGCAGGGCGCCATTCTAATCTTCCGATAAAGTCTTTCTCCGCATTGCCGTCCTTCTTGTTAATACCTTGACCGTTCATAATGTCAAGCTCGTAGCGAAGCTTACCGTTTCCCGTTTCACCATAGAGCGATATACCAAGGTCACGTCCGTATTGCACGCCCAAGAGAGGGTCGCTTCCGCATCCCGTCAAGTAAGTTACCCCTTCGGAGTAAACGTCAATCGTCTCTTGACCGGTAGGCGAGAGCACATTTTCATAGGTCAGTCCGTTCTTGAATTGTCCGAAGCGCAGGGTGAGCGCTTTGTTTTTCGTAATGCGGAAGTCGGTGTAATATTCTTGAACGACGCTTGAGAAGTCATGCATAAAAAGGAACGACCATCTGTCCGTTATGTCTGCATTTGCCCACAGAAGCGAGCGTTTTAAGTCAAACGTGTTATTGTCGCGTTCGCTGGTATGAGAGTAAGTGAAACCTCCTTGAGCGTAACCATGAAGTTGTATGCGTGAGAGCCACTCTGGAGTTTGCGAGCTTGCCGAAAGGAACGAACTACATACTAGTAAAATTGTAAGTGTATGGCGGAATTTCATCTGTTTGTCTTTATAATTAGAGATGCAAAAGTAATAAATAGTAGCAGTATAAGTTGTGATTCGCATCTTAATTCTTAATTTTGTTTTGTAAAACGAACTGAAGTTAAATCACATTGAAATGAAAAAGAAACTCGTCATATTCGACCTTGATGGCACTTTGCTTAATACGATTGATGACCTTGCTGAGAGTGCTAACTATTCCCTACGCGCTTTAGGCTACCCCACCCATGATGCTCCCACCATACGCTCTTTTGTCGGCAATGGCATCAATAAATTGATTGAACGCTCCTTGCCTGATGGAGAGAAAACAGAAGAGAACATCATGCGCATGCGTAGTGTATTCATCCCTTACTACGACGCTCACAATGCCGACTTTAGCGTCCCCTATGCCGGCATTCCCAACGTGTTAACCAATCTTCACGCCAAGGGCATCATGCTTGCCGTCGCTTCCAATAAGTATCAGGAGGCAACCGCCAAGCTCGTCTCTCACTATTTCCCGCAGATTCCCTTCGTTAAGGTGTTAGGTCAAAGAGCAGACGTACCTATCAAGCCCGACCCAACGATTGTATTCGACATCCTTCGCGAAGTAGGAGTAAGAAAGGAAGAAGTACTCTACGTTGGTGATTCAGGCGTGGATATGCAAACCGCCCTTAATGCCGGAGTGGATGCCGTAGGCGTAACGTGGGGATTCCGTCCTAAGCATGAGTTGGCCTCTTATCCCTCGTTGGCTATCATTGATAGCGCTATGGAGTTGCTCAATTATGTGGAGTAGGGTGCCTATTATATCTTGCCCGCTCCAGCTTCCTTCAAACAAGAGATTAACTAACGAAGATGAAATCTCTTTTAGAAAAAACTAAGTCTCACTTGCGACGAACTAAGTCTCACTTAATTTTTCGTAAGTGAGACTTATAATTCAGGAAGACATGAAGATAAAGCGAGTAATAACGGTGAGGGACTTGCTTCTGTAATCGGTGCAGGCGGTTCTCATTTAGGAACAAACGCAACTATGTGCGATATCATTATCACAAATACCGAAATAAATCTTTCTATGATAATTATACGATGAACTTGTATGCAGCATTCATAAGACCTACTATGGACGCTCAAAGGAGCAGTCCAAGCTCCTCCCAAACGTAGAAGCAGGCAGAATGCAGGCCTTCATTAAGGAATTGATTTATATGCCTTAGCTTAACACAGGCATATAAATGTTGATATATATAATTAACCCAAGAAGTTAGCAGACTTCTAGGGTTATTTTTCATTTGTTTGTCACGTTGGACTTTAACTATTGGTTATGATGTCGTATGTAAATTTAGAAACTTTGGCATTAGGTTGGAAGTGTTATTCTTCAAGTCCTCCTTTTGTGATATAATCGCCATTGGTTTCCATTTTTTCTCATGTAGGATTGTGAGATAGTTGAGAGCTCTTTGTCCTGTAGCATTAAGCCCTTCAATGTTGAACCACATATTGTTTAGTTTGATTCTTTCATTCCACCATTGACGGTAGAGTACCCCTCCTTTTTAAATAACTTCTTTGTAGGGTATGCCTACGAAAACGCCCTTAGGAGTATGAATCTTATTTGACTTAATGATGAGTTGGTTTAGACGTTTTCCTTCTCCCTCTTCGTAGGATACACCGGTCATCATTATTTCATTTTTATCATTGATAAATTCCACGTATGTTTCTGTACATCCGTCCATTTCATTAACGACGCTTTCAATCCGTATCTTACCAACTTGTCCTTTAGGTGATATCATTCCTATGGGATATTTTATATATCCGCCAAATTGGATTGAAGTCTCGTTTGAAATCATTAATTCGGATGTTTGTTCTTCAGATTAATTAAGTCTCCCATGCTATTAAAAACGAAGCGGTGTGCTCCGGGAGATTCCCGAGCACACCGCTTTCGTTTATCGTGTTTATTTTGCGTTTTAGTTAGGAATTTCGGGAGTTGGGTAACGAGTAACTCCTGATGACTTGTCGTTTAGGTCTTCACAATACATGATGTCGTGAAGCATACCTTCGGGCATTTCCTTGAGTGTTCCATCTGCAACGAGAGCGTCCATGTCTGCCTTAAACTCGTTGTACATTTCCATTGTCATTACGTAATATCCCCATGAGTAGTCGTTAACGTGGAGCGCTACGTTGCGGAGGTAACCGTGGCGTTCGAAGTAGGGGAAGAGGTTGTAGCCGTAAAGACGTGAAGCCTTGCGAATGAAGTTGAGCATGGCAGGAACGATGTTCTCACCATTACCGCGGTATTGACCATCTACGTACTTGTCAGTAATCCAACATGAAGTGGGGTACTTTTCCTTAAGGAGTTGGTAACCATTGTCGTGCGTAGCATATTGAGCGTGGAAGATGAGTTCGTACTTATCCCATCCGTCCTGCTTTTCAATATGAGAGCCTTCATCGTTTACCATGCAACGGAGTGATTCAAAAAGGTCGGGGTAGAAGTCAAGATACTTAGTGCCTTCTGCTGCTCCGGGCTTCTGGAGGTGAATCTTCGCATAGTTACCCAACATGATGAATGAGTTGAGAATGAAACCTACGTTAATGCTGCTACCAGACTTCTGATAGGGCACAAGGTCGTGAAGGGCAACGGCGCGGAGAGGATTCTCTGCATATGAAGTAACTACAGAATCCTTCATTGCCAAGCAAAGCTCACGCATCTTGGGGCTATAACTGAAGAGAGAAGCGTCAGCCTTAGCGTTGTTGTAAGCAAATCCGCGAGAGCTACTTACCTTCGTACCATCCTTTGTTTCACCGTCATCGTAGAAGAGGTGGCGTGCACGAGGCCAGTCGTTAATCTTATCCGATGAGTTGTAACCCATGTGCATGATGTTGTAGTACGAGAAGATGTTGTTAGAAACTTCTCCAAGACCATTCCAACAGAGGTAGGGTTGCATCTGATGCTGGTGTCCCCATTCGTGAGAGAGTCCCCAAATAGCATCGTCGTCGCGTGTCATGATGTTCTTACAGTTGAGCACGCGTTCTTCCTGATCGCGGTGGAATGATACACCAAGACCGCCCTGGAACATATAGTAAGTGAAGTTCACATAAGCCATAGTGCGGTTTTCGGGTTCACGACCATACTTTGTGAAACCGATTTCGTCGTGTTCCCACTGGATGAGCGAGTCAATAGCTGCAATGTATTGGCGGTAGCCAAGTGTGCCGTCCATTGCCTTACAATACTTTCTGAGACCTTCAGATGTCCAAACCTGTTGAACTTTCTTACCACTGATGTCCATACAGTAGTTGCGAGCGTTCGCACAGATTTGTTGCATTTCTTCGTTTGTCTTGTCAGGGCTGAGGTAGCCGTTAACTTGTCCGTTTACGAAGTGCACCTTGATGTTGGGGAGCGCCTTAGGATCATCAAAAGTGTAGTAACCGATGTAAGCAAGACCGTCGTACTCGTAAGTGTAATCAATAATGTTGATACCATTCTGAAGTGCGTAGTTTGTGGGGTAGGGGTTACCACCGTCGAAGTTGCTACCTTCCTTGCCTACCCACCAAGCCATAACTTTGAGGTCAACAGTTTGGCCTTCGGGAATACCGCTTACGATAACGGCGTGCTTACCCTTGGTGATATTGATACCTGTGATACCGTCGTACTGGCTATAGCGCTTGCCTGGAGTACAGAACATTTCGCTGAGCTTGTCGTAGTGCAAGAGGGGCTTGTATTCAGCAACGCGGTATTCTGTTGAGTAATTGCCCTCATAAATGCGTTGTGCGAGAGTGCGTACAAAGGTGTTTGAAATGTTGTTGATGTCAGTTTGTGTTACGCCTTCCTTAAGTTGGCTGTAAATCTTGTCTGCAAAAACAGCAAAATCATTTTGCAATTCTGTGTTCTTAACGTAGAAGCGCATTTCTGCACATGTTGCAAAACCGCCATTACCGCTCTTGACAACGAACTTTACATTCTTAGGCTTCTGCCATCCGTCTTCAAAAGTGACGCGCTTGATGCTCATTGTCTTGTTCCAGTTGTAGGAAGCATGAAGTGTGTAATCATCTTCTCCGACGCTCTTGATGTAAACATCAACCTCACCAAAAGCACCGTTCTCAACGTCCTGACGGGGCACGTATTCGATGTAGTCAATGCATTCTGTAGTGTTAGGGAAGGTGTAAACGAGTTCAGCGGGATTTTCGGCGTTAACTTCAATCTTGGGATTCCATTGTGAGTGCCAGATTGTGTTTGTGTTGCCGTCGTATGTGTTAGAGATAGGCGTACCGCTTTGAGTCGTGTTTGCCGTTGCTGATGAGGGGCGAATGGTTGCATCAGTAGGAATTGTTTCTACAGACTCATCGCGCGTCTGAATGAGGGTCATCTTTTCAGTAATGTTGAGCTCTTCATTCTTGAAGATTACCTCACCTACGCGGCTCTCATTGTCGAGGTTTTGAGTAGCATGGATATAAATTGTTCCATTATCCTCGCGACGAATCGTGAGCCAGGATGCTTCTGTTGAAACTGTGTACTCAACGTTTGCGGGAATGTTGTAACAAAGTGTGCGTTCGCGATAACTGATTGTCTGCTTGTGGGGCGCAGCAATCGTGGGCACGGTTGTTGCAGCCTCTTGAGCGTATGTTGGTGCAGGCATGCTCATCATAAACAAAGCAATGGCTGCGGAGAGTAATATCTTTTTCATAGATTAATTAGATGCTGAATTTCTGACCATTGATAATGTAAACTCCAGAGGGGAGGTTGATGGTTGTTGTACCTACTACTGTACCACCCCATACTTTCTTACCTGCGAGGTCGAAAATAGTAACAAGCGTACGTACGTTAGCATTGAGCGTTACGTAGCCAGGTTGAGTAAGTACTTCAAGATTGTTGGTTGAATTCTTAACGTCGTTGATGCCTGTAGCAACTTCTTCGCCCACACAGAACACGTCACTCTTCAACACGAGGTCCTTGTAAGTGGTGTTAGTGAACTTGATGTACACACGCTTCTGAGGCTGATAGAATACAAGTTTACCGCTAGAGTAGCTATACTCGTTGTTAGGCTTGCTTGATGTAGCTTTAGTAAGCTCACGTTCTGTTCCGTCGTCTTCAATAGCGATTGCTGTAACTGTTACGCCTGAAGAAGCATGTCCAGGGCCTTCCTTGAAGTCTGAAACGTCAAGAATGTAAGCTGTGTTGTTACGATCAGAATAACTAGGACAAACATCCATGTAAGGTGCATTTGTTACGCTAACCTTCATATTTCCCGTTACTACAATCTGAGCTTGGGGAAGGTAATTGATGTAAGTAGGCTTATAAGTTGCCTTGGGGAGCGAGCCAAATGTGAGTTCGTTGTTACCACAATCATAAGCTACAAGTTTCTTGTTGGGGAGTGTTACGCTTGTAAGACCATTTGACGCAACGTCAAGCGTAGTCAATTCGCTACATTTGCTGAAATCAACGGTGTTCAATTTGTTATTGTTTGCAACGAAAGTTTTCAATGTTTTGAGCGAGTCAAGAGCAGTGAACTTTGTAATCACATTATCTTCACAACATACGGTTGTAAGGTTAGGAGCTGTTGTGAAGTTGAGTGTCTTAATATCGTTGCCACCACAATAAAGAGCATCTAACTGAGAGGCATTGCTGATAGTAACAGTTACAAACTTATTGTTGCTGATATTGATGCGCTGAATCTTGTTTGTGCTATAAGCAAAGGTTGTTCCAGAACCATTGTTCTTGATGCTGTTGCCTGAAAGGTCAATGTTCTCCATCAATGCGTGTGTCGCAGGTTTTACACCTGTACCCGACATTACGTTATTTGAGGCATTGAGGTCGGTCAAATTCTTAGCCTTTGAGAGTGCCATGCTCTTGATTTCGTTGTCTTGGCAATACAACGAGCGAAGTTCAGGAGCATTAGTTACGTCAATGGCTGTGATGTTTTGACCTGCGCATCCAAGCAAATCCCAAGTTGTATCGCTGCCTTTAATGACGATTGTAGCACCCTTTACTTCGCCTTCAATAAAGCGAAAGGCTTCGGTAGTGTCAGGATAATCAACAAAGGTGCCGTCACCCCAGTTTACGCTAATCGTACCAATGGGGTTGACCATTAGTCGCATAGTTTCACCTACGGCTTTGCTGGTCGTAAGTGTGACTGATTGCTCTGCGAATGCCGATGTTGCCACACATGCAGCCATAAAGCAAGCAGCGAGGAGTCTGTGTTTTTTCATAAACGTTAGATTATTAAAATAGTGTTTAATAGTTACTTGTAATGTTTTGTTAATGTTGATGTTTAAATGTTTGTTTTTTAAAGACCTTTTTGACTCGGTAAAGTTAAGATTTTTTCTGTTTGTGATAAATCTTTTTACACTCAATTTTTAATATAAAATAGTTAAATAACTCTAACGATGAAATTTGCACTACGCTTACGTTTGGAGGAGTATGTTGGTTGATGATGTATATAACGTCTTTAATCGGACTGCTTCAAGTGTGAATTAGGGCAGATTGAATTTTAAATAAAGGTTGATATCTCCCTTCGTTGAACTATTGATTTCTTGTAGTGAACTCCCAATGGAGCTTTTGTTGAAATAGTGTGTGGCACTATAGCGGAGGCCAAGAGTGAAATACTTTTGGAAGGTGTATTTTGTTTGTGCCACCACCCTGAAGCCTTTGTAGTATAGTGCTCCAAATGAACTCATGCTGGGTAGTAACGGTTCGTAAGCATATACGGATGATGCATAGTCATCTGTGGTAAAAATGGCTCCAAATAGGGTGCCGGTAAAGTTGGGGTTAAAGCGATATTGTCCCCTTAAGGCCAAGGTTAATCCGTGTTTTGCTTCGGCGGTTTGAGAGTGTGTGATGCATCCTTCTAATAGTCCTGTTACGTTTAATTTTTGGGTGTTAATCGCATGTTGAAGGCGTAATCGGTGCTTGCCGTTGTAGGCGAGTTTTTGCTTGTTCCCAGTGATGTTTTGCTGCCAAAGCGTATAAGTGTGGCGAAGGGTTGTGGTTGAATTTGAAGAGGTTTCTTTGGAGATTTGAAGGTAGGACTTTAAACCATGCGAAGGTTTCTCTGCGCGGTAAGTTGTGGATGGAAAACGATGTAAGTCGACGTAAGATTCCACGTTAAATCCCTTAATTCCTCTCCATCTTGCACCGATCATTAGTCCCTGTTCGTTTGCAACGCGCGAGGCAAAGTTTATAGTTTGAGCAAAAGGAGCTGTGTAACGCTTCGAAAACCAGCGAAGTTGCGCGGAAAGGTTTAGGTCGTTGGTCGCCTTGAAATGTAGACGTTGACTAAAGGCAAGATGCAGGCGTTGGTCAGTTGATAGTTCACCACTAAAGTTAAAACGCTTTCCTTGGTTGAACGTGTAGGAGAGCGATGCTCCAGAAGCTATGTTGCCACGAAAAGCGTAGCGATTGTAACTTTTAGGTTGAGGAGTAACTTCTTTATTGTAATGACTAATGTATCCCCCGACTCCCCAAAGGATATCCTTGAAAGCAAATTCCGTCAGTACTCCGAAGGTGGCATTGGCAAGAGTGTGTTTGTGTTGAAGTTCGGTGTAGGTGCGATGTATGCCGTCTGTATAAAACGTGGTGGCTTTATTGTTCTCTATTTTGGCGTCAACTGAACGGTATGAGGCAAAGGTTGTTAGGCGAAACAGACGGTGGTTATAGACATAGGCAATGCCACGGAAGAAGTTGTGTTCGTCAGTGCCTTTGTGGGGCATGACTCGGGGTGCTGTTCTTGATGGAACTTTTAATAATCCCAACTGACCTGCAAAAGCACTCTTGCCGAGCAATAAACCTTCGCCCATGTGAAGGGTAAAGTCGCCAAGGAGGTATTGGTGATTCTTGCGTTCTGTGATATATTTGAAATAGAAAGAATAGTGATCGAATGGATTGTTTCCTTGTTTGGCAAACGGTTCTCCTGCATCTTTTTCAAGTGTGGCACCATATTCCACTTGGTTGTTGTAGGCATAGTGATAGCGGGTAACATTCTTTAAATTGTTGCCTAAGTAGCCCCCTGATTGTTGAATGTCGCCTTTGCGTTTGTAAGTCGGGATGTCCAAGCGTGACTCAATGACGTGATGTCCTTGTGTAAGTTTTTGAGTTAAGGAAAATGAGGGCTTTAATGTGTCGCCAATGTAGGTAAAAAGGGACGTGAAGCGACGGCTTAGAGCGTCCCATCCAGAGATAAATTGTAATTCGCCCAACGTAAGAAGCGCCTTCTTTCGTTCGCGATAGGCGAGAAGGGAGTCAATTTGTTGCTCAGATAAGAATGGCAGTTGGAGTAGGGCGTCTTTGTTGGTTGCATTCAAATTGATGGGATGTTCTTTTAGTAGCGAGAGTCGTTCGATTTCATCGTTGGTTAATAGCTCATCTTCTCCCTCTTCGCAATAGTGCTCAAGGAAGGTTTCCCAAGTGGTATAGACTTCTCTATGTACTTGGGAAAATGAGGCGACGGGAAGAAGGATTAGAAATAGTATGAGTATATAACGAAGCATATTTGAGAGGTAAACTTATTTAGCAAAGTTAACGATTTCTAGCGTTTTGAGTCGTTAAAGCAGAGTAAAATCCTATTTATGATGCTGAAAACGAAAGGGGGAGGACTGAATGTCCTACTTTTTTCGTAATTTTGCAAAAAAATAAGGCCTAAGTGGTCGTAAGGTTGCAATTTGAAATAATATTTATAAAAAATCGTATGAAGAAAACAATTCTTGCAATGTGTGCAACGGCGTTTTTGTGCGGTTGTACTAACAACGAAGTGGAAAATCCTCTTCTCGCGGAGTTTAATACGCCTTTCGGTGTGCCTCCTTTTGATGAAATTAAGCCAGAACATTACATGCCCGCATTTGAATTGGGCATGGAGCAACAGAAGACAGAGGTAGAAGCAATTGTAAACAACACAGAGCCTGCTACATTTGAAAATACAATTGCAGCTTTGGATCAGTGTGGTGCGTTGTTGAATAAGGTGACTTACGTGTTCTTTGCACAGAATAGCGCTTGTACAGATTCTGCAATGCAGGCTGTTAGTATTGAGCTTTCTCCCAAGCTTTCAAAGCATTCAGACGACATCAATCTTAACCCCGCGCTTTTCGCAAAGGTTAAGGAAGTGTATGAAAATGCAGATACTGCAGCGCTCACTCAGGAGCAGAAGAAATTGTTAGAAGAGACTTACAAAGGCTTTGTGCGTAGTGGTGCAAACTTGGATTCACTCGGTCAGGCACAGCTCCGTGAGCTCAACAGTGAAATCTCGCTTCTTCAGTTGACTTTCAGTCAGAATATGTTGGCTGAAACAAATGCGTTCCAGCTCTTTATTGAAGATGAAAAGGCTCTTGCTGGTCTTCCTCAGAGCCTTATTGACAATGCGGCTGAAGCTGCTAAGGCTGCTGGTCAGGAAGGTAAGTGGCTCTTCACGCTTCACAATCCTAGCGTAATGCCCTTCCTCCAGTATGCTGACAACCGCGAGCTTCGCCAAAAGATGTATGAAGGCTATACCAACCGTGGTAACAACGGCAATGATAAGGATAATAAGGAAGTTGTTCGCAAGCTCGTTGAAGCACGCATTAAGAAGGCTAAGTTGATGGGGTACAACAACTATGCTGACTTTGTGCTTGAAACGCGTATGGCTAAGAATACAAAGAATGTAGACGAACTCTTTAATCAAGTGTGGCCCTCTGTAGTGAAGAAGGCAAATGAAGAACTCAACGACATTAAGGCTGAAATTAAGAAGGAAGGTAAGAACTTCGAGCCCATGGGTTGGGACTGGAGTTATTATGCAAATAAGGCTAAGCAGGCGAAGTATGCAATGGATGAAAACGAACTCCGTCCTTACCTCAAGCTTGAAAATGTGCGCGATGGTATGTTCCTCCTTGCTAACAAACTTTATGGCGTAACCTTCACTCAAATTGAGAATATTCCTCTTCCTCACCCCGAAGCTACGGCTTTTGAATGTAAGGATCAGGATGGCACTCATCTTGGTCTTCTCTACCTTGACTTCTTCCCCCGTGCAAGCAAGCGTGGCGGTGCGTGGTGCGGACGTTACCGCAATCAAACTTATGTCGAAGGTCAACGCAAGGCGCCCATCGTAACAGTCGTTTGCAACTTCTCAAAGCCTGCTGCCGGTCAGCCCTCATTGCTTACTGCAGACGAAGCTTCAACTATGTTCCACGAATTTGGTCATGCGCTTCACTCTCTCTTTGCTGACGTTCACTACTACGGCGTAGCAAGCGTTCCCCGAGACTTTGTTGAACTCCCCTCACAGGTAATGGAGCACTGGGTGTTTGAACCCGAAATGTTGAAGCTTTACGCAAAGCACTATGAAACAGGCGAAGTGATGCCTACCGAACTCGTAGAAAAGCTTGAAAAGAGTGGCAAGTATGGTCAAGGCTTCGCTACAGCAGAGTATTGGGCGGCAGCATGGCTTGATATGGAATTCCACCTCTTGAATGAGCTTCCCGAGGGCTTTGAAGTGATGGCATTTGAAAAGCAAATCATGGATAAAATCAAGCTCCCCAAGCAGATTGCTCCCCGCTACCGCACAACTTACTTCAACCACACTATGGGTGGTGGCTACACAGCTGGATATTATAGCTACTTCTGGTCAGAAGTGCTTGATGCCGACGCTTATGAAGCATTCAAGGAAACTGGCGACATCTTTAATAAAGACGTGGCAGCAAAGTTCCGCAAATATGTGCTCACTCCTGGTTGCATTGAAGATGCAGATGTGATGTACCACAACTTCCGTGGTGCAACTCCCAACATTGAACCCGTATTGAAGAACCGCGGTTTGAAATAAATAAAACTAAAGCTCTTATAATTGCAATTAACTCACTGTTAGTTTTTCGTAAGAGTGATAGAATTTAAATTAAGAGGGTATGTCAATTGAGAGGTTGATATGCCCTCTTTCTTTGTTGTAATTTCTGAACCTCTTTCGCTATTTTAGGAGAGTTGAGAAAACAATTTGTAAATTTGCAAGCGAATTCACAAATGAGATATTGAATATTATGGAAGACAAAGCCTACTTAGATACCTTTGAAGCACGCGTCAAGGAAGCCATACTCCTGCCCGTAGAAGAACTCAAGGGGCAATTCCTTACGACCGACGACATTACGGCTCAATGGGAGCGCATGCAACAGGAATATATAGCCGATGCCGTAACTCAGATTGCCGATTATCCTGAAGTGTCCGTGGCATGGGCGGCATACTTAGGTATGGCCGTTGCCGAAGGGTGGGAGAGAGATTGGGACACTTTGAGTCAAGCGCCTTACACAGCCTTCTACGGTCAGCAAGGTTTTGATGATATGGACGATAATATCCTAATGAATCATTTGGGCTTGGCGCTCGATAGCGTTGAGGCTCAGAAGTATGTGTCGCTCTATCGCACATGTGCAAAAATCGCTACGAGTAGCATTCGTCGCGAACAGATACCTCCACAGTCGCCTTTGGCTTATCATTGCTTTGTGCGTGTGTGTAAATTGATGTTCCATCTTGGAGCTTCTGTTCGCCTAAAGCACTTGGGATATAGTCTTCAAAAGGTGGATTTGTAATCAAATAACGCTAAAAAAGTGAGGCTTGAGTTAAAAAATAAGAAGATACCTTTGTTCAAATGAAAATATAGTAGTAATTTTGCACCGCTTTTTGCGGACATGTGTTATGTTAGCAAGGGCACAATTACTAACTCATTAATTATTAACAAACGTATGATGAATCAGTACGAGACCGTTTTCATCCTTACTCCCGTTTTGTCTGACGTACAGGCAAAGGAAGCGGTCGAAAAGTTCAAGGGTATTCTCGCAGAACAAGGTGCAGAGATTGTCAATGAAGAAGCTTGGGGCATGAAGAAGCTTGCTTACCCCATCCAGAAGAAGTCTACAGGTTTCTATCAGATGGTAGAATTCAAGGCTGAGCCTACAGTTGTAGACAAGTTGGAAGTTGCATTCCGTCGTGACGAGCGCGTAATCCGCTACCTCACAGTTAAGATGGAAAAGTATGCTGCTGAATACGCAGCTAAGCGTCGTAACAAAAATTCAAACTAAAGGAGGACTAAGCAATGGCACAATCAGAAATCAGATATTTGACTCCCCCCACAGTGGATGTTAAGAAGAAGAAGTATTGCCGTTTCAAGAAGAGCGGTATCAAGTACATTGATTACAAGGATCCCGAATTCTTGAAGAAGTTCTTGAACGAACAGGGTAAGATTCTTCCCCGTCGTATCACTGGTACTTCTTTGAAGTTCCAGCGTCGTGTAGCTCAGGCAGTGAAGCGTGCTCGCCACTTGGCGTTGCTTCCTTTCGTAACAGATATGATGAAATAAAAAAGGAGGTATAAGATATGGAACTCATTTTGAAAGAAAACGTTATTGGTTTGGGTTACAAGGACGAAATCGTTACTGTAAAGGACGGTTACGGACGCAACTACCTTATCCCCACTGGCAAGGCTGTTATCGCTTCTACATCTGCTAAGAAGATGCTTGCTGAAGAACTTAAGCAGCGCGCACACAAGATCGCACAGATCAAGAAGGAAGCTGAAGAACTCGGCGCTAAGCTTGCTGCTGTTGAAAACATCGTAATCGCAACTAAGGTTAGCGCTACAGGTGCAACTTATGGTAGCATTACAAACCACCACATTGCGGAAGAACTCGCGAAGCTCGGCTTCAACATCGACCGCAAGGTTATCGTCCTCAAGGACGTTAAGGAAGTAGGTCAATTCACTGCAACTGTGAAGCTTCATAAGGATGTTAATGTAGAACTTCCCTTCGAAGTAGTTGCTGAAGAAGCATAATACTTTCTCTCTCTCTCAATTTAAAAAGGTTTTTTCTCAATACGGATGCCATACTTCGGGAGAAGTGTGGCATTTTTTTATTTAAAAGGATATAAGAACTTTGAGTGCCTTGATTCTCTTAAGACTCAGAATTCTCTGAGTGCTCTGGAGTCTATGCACAGATGAAGTTCTCTTCACAACCTCACACACATGCGCTATCTTATCGCTCTTTCATATGACGGTACAAATTACCATGGTTGGCAAGTGCAGCCTCATGCTGTATCCGTACAGCAAAAGGTCAACGAGGCTCTCTCGCTTTTGTTGCGCACTCCTATTGAAGTAACAGGAGCTGGACGCACAGACACGGGTGTTTGTGCGGCAAAGATGTATGCGCATTTTGATGCTCCTCAGATTGAGGATGTTAAAGTATTGTCCGACCGCTTAAATAGAGTATTGCCCCCCGACATCGCAGTGGCTTACGTTAAGGAGGTGGCGGATGATTTTCATGCACGCTTCAGCGCTACGCATCGCACTTATTATTATTATGTCTACACGCGCAAGAATCCTTTCCTGCGACATTATGCCACTCAATTGTATTACACGCCTGATTATCAGTTGATGAACCAAGCCGCACACCTCTTGCTTGAAGTGAGCGATTTTACGAGTTTTTCAAAACTTCACACGGATGTGAAAACGAATATCTGCCGAGTAACACGAGCTGAGTGGGTGCAACTAGAAGGAGATTATTGGCGCTTTGAGATTACTGCCGACCGTTTCCTGCGCAATATGGTGCGTGCTGTCGTTGGTACGCTCCTTGAAGTAGGGCGAGGGCGCATGACTATTGATGAGTTCAAGCAGGTAATTGAACGTAAGAACAGATGTGCTGCAGGCGATAGTGCTCCAGGCAAGGCATTGCAATTGGTTGATGTCGGCTATGAGGGCTGGGATTTGGAATAAGATGTGCGGCAAACGAATCAAGATATAAAAAAGAGTAAAGACAACCATCGGCATTAACATTCCGAAGGGTTATCTTTACTCTTTTATTTTATATTCTATCTCGAATTACTTGTTTTTAAGCAAGTCGCGGATTTCAGTCAACAAAACTTCTTCCTTAGAGGGTGCGGGAGGAGCGGGAGCGGGCTTGGGTTCTTCTTCCTTCTTCTTAGAAAGCTTCATGATAAGGCGCACCAACATGAATACGCAGAAAGCGATGATGATGAAGTCAAGCGTTGTTTGAATGAAGTTACCGTAGTTGATGGTTACAGGCACTGCTTCAACGCCTTCCTCTACGCTCATAGGGTTGATGGGGAGTTCTACCTTCAAATCCTTGAAGTCAACACCACCGATAAGCCAACCGATAGGAGGCATGATAAGGTCATTAACGATAGAGGTTACAATCTTACCGAAAGCACCACCAATGATTACACCGACTGCCATGTCAATGGCATTACCTTTGACCGCAAAGGCCTTGAAATCTTGTAAAAAAGCCATAGTTGTAAAAAATGTAGTTAAATTTCGGTGCAAAAATAAAAAAAAAATAGTAATTTTGCGGTGTATAAGGTAGAGAATATCGTAAATGAACGTTTCATGCCTTTAAACAATAGAGAAATTAAGGTATTAACAACCATTTTTAATAACTAATTAAAACAATGATTAAAGTAGGTATTAACGGTTTCGGTCGTATCGGCCGTTTCGTTTTCCGCGCAGCTCAGACTCGCAACGACATTCAGATTGTAGGTATCAATGACCTCTGCCCCGTAGATTACTTGGCTTACATGCTCAAGTATGACACTATGCACGGCCAGTTCGAAGGTACTATCGAAGCAGACGTAGAAAAGGGCCAGCTCATCGTTAACGGTAACGTTATCCGCGTAACTGCAGAACGTAACCCCGCTGACCTCAAGTGGAACGAAATCGAAGCTGAATACGTAGTTGAATCTACAGGTCTCTTCCTTTCTAAGGATAAGGCTCAGGCTCACATCGAAGCAGGTGCGAAGTATGTTGTAATGTCAGCTCCTTCTAAGGATGACACTCCCATGTTCGTATGCGGTGTAAACCTCGACAAGTACGAAAAGGGTACTCAGTTCGTATCTAACGCTTCTTGTACTACTAACTGCTTGGCTCCTATCGCTAAGGTTCTCAACGACAAGTGGGGTATCAAGGACGGTTTGATGACTACAGTTCACTCTACAACTGCTACTCAGAAGACAGTTGACGGTCCTTCTCTCAAGGACTGGCGTGGTGGCCGCGCTGCTGCTGGCAACATCATCCCCTCTTCTACAGGTGCTGCTAAGGCTGTAGGTAAGGTTATCCCCGAACTCAACGGTAAGCTTACTGGTATGGCATTCCGCGTTCCCACTCTCGACGTTTCTGTAGTTGACCTCACAGTTAACCTCGCTAAGCCCGCTACATACGCTGAAATTTGCGCAGCTATGGAAGAAGCTTCTAAGGGTGAACTCGCTGGTGTTCTCGGTTACACTAACGAAGAAGTAGTTTCTGCTGACTTCCTCGGCGACGCTCGTACTTCTATCTTTGACGCTAAGGCTGGTATCCAGCTCACTGACACATTCGTGAAGGTAGTTTCTTGGTATGACAATGAAATCGGTTACTCTAACAAGGTTCTCGATCTCATCGCTCACATGAAGAAGGTTAACGGTTAATATTTAACCTAACGCTATAAGAGGTTCCACTCAAGGGTGGAGCCTCTTTTTTTGTTTGTGATGGATTTTTTCCTTCAATAATTAAGTGAGGATTATGAGAAATTAAGTGAGACTTAGGAAAAACTAATTGAGACTTAATTTCAACTAAGTGAGATTTAGTAATTATCAGTTAAGGGATAGATAAATTTTTACCATTATTGGGATTTATTTTATCCAAATATCAAAATAATTTTTAACTTTGCAAAAGTTAGGCAATGATTGAGTTTTTGAATAGTATAACGCAAGTTACGAATTCATTAATTGTAATTGTTGTTCTGGTCCTTCCCTTCCTAATTTTTCCATGTAAATGGAGATAGAGAGGGGAATACATAAATATAAAAGGCGTTTACTACGCTTTGATTTTGACGGTTTAAGAACTTCGCAACTTCAATAACTGTAAGTTAAAAACAAAGCAACGGTGAATGTCCCGTGATGTGTTTATACATGCTTCACAAGCCGTATGCCCCTTGGTGTATTTATACTAAGGAAAGTACGGTGAGTTGGTTGTATTATACATATCGGCGTGGGGCTTTCGGCGTTGCTCGTTTCAACTTGCAGGGCAATGCGAAGGCCTTTAAACCGTGAAGCGAGCAATAATGCTAGGCTTCACGTCTTTTTTTGTGCTTAATAAGGCATAAAATGTCGTTAAAATCCCATCTTATGCAATGTATTTACATACGTTCACTTTATATTTATTTATTCAAAAACAAGCTATGAAAAAAAGTGTTTTTTTGCGCATTCCCTTGTTGCTAATGCTCATGTGTTGCGCTGCAGTTCTGCATGCAGACGAGATTAAGTACAGTAGGTACGTTGTTTACGATGGTAAGGTAGACAAGGCTGGCCAGCCCTTTAAGAAGGGTAAACTTATTACCACCTATAGAGGTAATTCGAATGGCATCGATGCCGACGAGAAGGACATTCTTGAAGGTGAATTTAATAACAATCGCGTAGAGAAAGCTAAGTTGCGTTTGGGGCGTTACAATTCTCCTCTGTGGATTACTAGAACTTCGTTTGAGGGAACACTCGAATACCGTATAGAAGAAGGTGGAAAGGCCGTAACGTATACACTTATTGAAGGTGTGATTAAAGATAGTAAATTTTCGAAGTTAAAAATCTACCCTGAGGATCCCTTGGTGATTACTCGTATTCCTCAAATTAAGGGTTGCTCAAATAAGGTTACGCCTATACGCATTGTGGGTGAAAATTTAGAACTCACAGAGAGCAATCTTGCAGAGTGGGGGAAGTCAATCGCACCATTTAAGCTTAAAGCTTTGGGACTTTCGGAGGTTAAAAAGTCGTATCGTTGTTATTTAAACGATTCACTCAACATCGTTGAAAGTTCTGAACCCGAATTCATCTTTAAGGATCAAAAGAGAGTGTATTACAATGCCCCAACTGATGAAATTGTAATCGCTATGCCGAGCGGTGAGGGCATGATAGTACATCGTACATCGCGTGACATAACCTTTATTAGAAACTATCCTGACGCACAAGTAGTTTGCAAACCCAACATGAGTCAAGTCAAGTTTAACGACGGTCGTGTATATAATGGTTCTATTAAGTTGAGCGTTACAGAGGCTAATGCGGTTTATTTAGGTGTTATTGAAGCTGCTACTTATGCAGAATCTTGCATTGGTTTCCACACAGGTACATTGACTACAGCTGATGGTAAGACCATAAATTACATTGATGGTCGTACAGAAGCTGAAATTGCTGAAGAGAAGGCACGTAAGGAACGTGAAGCTAAACAGGCTGAAGCTAAGCGTCAAGCTGATATGAAAAAGGCTAGAGCTAAGCTTATCGGTACATGGGAGTTGCTAGGTTATTATCCAGGCGAAAAAGTTATTTACACGCTTAAGGCTGATGGAACGATGATAGCTTCTTATACTTATAGTGGAGAACAGACTAAGAACATGCTTACGGCGAAGTTTACAGTCTCTGCTGAGTGGAAAGTTGATGAAGAAGGTTTCTGTGTTAATAAATCAGAAAAAGCTTTTATTGGAGCAGATAATATAACTTTCAATTTTACAGATTACGAGATGAAGTCTAATTTTGAAAGTGGTTGTCGCGAATATGGAAGAGAAACATTTACAAAGGTTTACTTCTCTGAATTCATCAAGATGTGTGATGGCGGTAGTTCATTCATCTATAATGATAAGTGGTATACAGGCCTCACAATTAAAGGCACAACAATGACAGGTAAGACTTATCGTCGCGGAGAACAAGTTGACGTTAAATTCAGAAAGCTGAAATAACCTTATCACTCTAAATTTATAGTTAAGAGGTTCCACTCAAAGGTGGAGCCTCTTTTTTGTTTTCCAAGAGTTTATGATTACTTCATTTCGCTCCCCCCCCCTTGTTTTGCAATCATTTTAGTTCAATTGTAAAATAATTCAAAATATAAACACATAATTGTTAAAATATATTTACTTTGTCATAGAATAGATGGTTCTTTGATTTTCAGGTGTGAGCAAAGAGGAACAATTAGTAGTATTGTTCGTTGTTGGTCTTCGATACAATACTCTCAGCCGCTATTATTTTTCATACCTTATTATGACCGCATCTGGAGTTAAAACTCAGTGTCTTAAACAATAGTTATAATTTTTAGCTACAACTTACGAATAAACGGCGTTACCTTGTCATGAGGGGACGCCGTATTTAATTGTCTATAGGAAATGAAAGGTCTATAGATTAATGACAAGGGATAAAGATTAACGTGTGAAAATTAAAAAGCCAACCAGCTTCATGCGAGTGAGCAGGTTGGCTTATATATTTCTATAATGTAGAGGAGCGGAGGTTAGAACACTCCCAGGTTGCTACAATCGTTGAAAATAGCGAATGCCATGAGCGCGAGCAGGAGGTACATGCCAATGGTTTGCGTAATTTCAAGGAAACGATCAGAGGGCTTGCGACGCGTGATAACTTCGTAGAGCAGGAAGAGCACGTGACCACCATCGAGCGCAGGGATGGGGAGGATGTTCATAAACGCGAGCATGAGCGAGATGAAGGCCGTGAGCTCCCAGAAGCGTTGCCAATCCCAAGCTTCGGGGAAGAGGTTGGCAATCGTGCCGAAGGAACCGACACTGCTAGCGCCCTCCTTCGTGAAGAGGTATTTCAAGTCGCTAACATAGCCAGCAAGGATGTTGCAACCGTGAGCAATGCCAGCGGGGATGCTCTGAAGGATGCTGTACTCCTGATGTACAATCTTATAGTCGGGAGCCTTGAAGAGTATGCCAAGCTTGAGGTCGGCGGGGAGCGTAGCGCTGAGGGTGTCGATGGAAGCATCTGTGTGCTTGACTACCAGGCTTACGTGTTGGAGCGTAGCGACTGAATCGGATGGTGCCGTTTGAAGTTCATTGTTCTTCACATTCATGAGGGCGTTAAACTCGTTCCAAGTTGTGAGTGCAGTTGAGTCAAGGCTAATGATGTAGTCGCCCGAGCGGAGGCCAGCCTTTTCGGCGGGTGAGTTGGGAGCGACGGATTCAACGACGGAGGGGATGCTCTGCGAGATGTAGGGCGTAACGCTCTTTGCGGAAGTAATATCGAGAAGGCTACGCTCAGTTCCGGGAATAACGTTGCACTCCTTACCATCACGAAGCACGACGATAGTGTCAGCTTCGGCAAGTGCGCGATAGAAGTCTCCATTCAATCGGTCGAGCTCTCCGAGGTTCGTGCGGAGGGGGATGTCGCCATCCTTAAAGCCGTGAGCTTCAGCTTCCTCGTTGAAGAGGAATCCGTGGGTCATGTTTTGAAGCGGGATGTATTTCTGACCCCACGTGAAGAGAATGCCAATATAAATAATAAGCGCCGTGAGGAAGTTGACGAGCACACCGCCAATCATAACGAGAAGGCGCTGATAGGCAGGCTTAGCGCGGAATTCATCGTCCTTCATGGGTTGCTTCATCTGCTCGGTGTCCATGGATTCGTCAATCATGCCAGCAATCTTGACATAGCCGCCGAGAGGAATCCAACCGAGGTGGTAGTCCGTGCCCTTGTAAGAGAAGAGCTTGAGGGAGAACTTCCAGTCGAAGAAGAGACAGAACTTTTCAACACGAATGCCAAAGAGGCGTGCGAAGAGGAAGTGGCCGCCCTCATGAAGCGTAATGAGCAGGGCGAAGCAAAGGATGAGTTGTAGAATCTGTAAAAGTCCGATTGACATATTTGTTTAGTATTTTGTGATTGGGAGAGTTGAGCACAAGCTCTTTTTAATCTTTCTTAGTGAATCGTTCGGCGTATGCTCTTGCCTGCTTGTCGGCTTCAATGAGCTGTTCGAGCGTTGGATTCTGAATGACAGGGATTGCGGCCATTGTTTCTTCAATGATTTTCGCAATGCTGGGATAGTCGATTTTGCCCTCGCGGAAGGCGAGGTTGACCACTTCGTTGGCGGCATTGAGCACACAAGGAGAGGTGCCTCCCGTTGCGATAGCTTCGTAAGCCAATCTCAGGCATGGGAAGCGCTCCATGTCGGCAGGTTCAAAGTTCATCTGCTTGAGCGCAAAGAGGTCAAGACGTTCGCCATCGAGATGAAGACGAGCGGGGTAGGTGAAGGCATATTGAATGGGGAGTCGCATATCGGGCACTCCTAATTGCGCCTTGACACTTCCGTCCGTGAATTGTACGGCACTATGAATGATGCTTTCGGGGTGTACTACGACTTGAATGTCGGCAGGAGCAATGTCGAAGAGCCACTTGGCCTCAATCATCTCAAAGCCCTTGTTCATGAGCGTGGCAGAGTCAATAGTAATCTTAGCTCCCATTTCCCAATTGGGATGGCGCAAGGCTTGAGCAGGCGTTACGGCTTGCATCTGCTCCATTGTGAAGGTGCGGAAGGGACCTCCCGATGCGGTGAGAAGGATTTTCTCAATCTTATTGTCGCCCTCGCCCGTAATGGATTGAAGAATCGCTGAGTGTTCGCTATCAACGGGGAGGATGGCCACTTTGTTCTTAATAGCAAGATTGCAAATCAGTTCGCCAGCAACGACAAGGGTTTCCTTATTCGCAAGTGCAATCGTTTTCTTGGCATTGATGGCAGCAATCGTGGGGCGCAATCCTGAGAATCCCACCATGGCCGTCAGCACAATGTCAATCTCCGCATTTGCAACGACTTCGCAAAGGGCTTGAGCGCCTGTGTAGACTTTAATGGGAAGCTCAGAAAGGGCATCAGCAACCTCCTGGTACAAGTTCTCGCGAACGATGACTACGGCATCAGGTTGAAACTCTCGAGCCTGTTGGATGAGAAGCTGAGCGTTGTTGTATGCAGTGAGTGTATGTGCTTCAAAATGCTCAGGGTGTTGGCGAATGACGTCAAGCGCTTGGGTGCCAATAGAGCCAGTTGAGCCTAAGATGCAAATTTTCTTCATTCGTTTAAATCTATGATACCCTGCGGTAGGGCAAGGGTTATGGTACGGTTAGCAATGTTGTAATCAACGAGGAAATCATCGTGGTAGGGGAGAACAAGCTCTCCCTTCTTCGGATGGTCAACGTAGAATAGGGTGTTGTAGGAGGAGTCGTCCACCATGTTGATAATACCGACTTCACCAAAGGATTCGTCGTAAAGCGTGAATCCCGTTAAGGCTTTCAGCGAAGAGAGTTCCTGATCTTCCTCATCATTGAGGTGCTCCAAAGGGTAATACACTTGCAACCCAACGAGCTTCTTGGCTTTGACATCGTTATCAATGTCCTCAAATTTGAGAATGGCCGTATCGTTGTTCTTGAAACGATAATTTTCAAGGAAGAAAGGCACGAGGATTTCGTCAATCTTCAGCACAAGATATTCAGCGCTACCCCGATCGAAGGGATCGTCGGTGAATTGCAATTCCACTTCGCCCTGAAGTCCGCGGAACTTTTGAATATATCCGATATGGTAAACTTCGTTGTTGTGTATCATTGTTTTTCTCTGTGGATTACGGCACCAAGTGCTTGCAATCTGTGTTCGATATTTTCGTAACCTCTGTCAATCTGATGGATGTTGTCAATGCGACTCACACCATCAGCAGTAAGCGCCGCGATGAGGAGCGCAATGCCGGCACGAATGTCAGGCGAAGACATCTTGCGTCCCTTAAGTTGCACCTGTCTGTCGTGGCCGATAACAACAGCTCTGTGAGGGTCGCAAAGAATAATCTGAGCACCCATGTCAATGAGTTTATCCACGAAGAAGAGGCGGCTTTCAAACATCTTTTGATGAATGAGCACACTGCCCTTGGCTTGAGTGGCAACAACGAGAAGCACACTGAGAAGGTCAGGAGTAAGTCCGGGCCAGGGAGCATCGGCAAGCGTCATGAAGGAGCCATCAAGGAAACTCTCAATAACGTAGTGCTCCTGGCGTGGGATATAAAGGTCGTCGCCCACTCGCTCCATCTTAATGCCTAATCGTGAGAAGGCTTCAGGGATGATTCCTAATTCATTGTAGGCTACGTCCTTAATCGTAATGCCATCGCCAATCATTGCCGCCATGCCGATAAAGCTACCGATTTCAATCATGTCGGGCAGAATGCGGTGAACTGCACCACCAAGACTTTCAACGCCCTCAATGTAGAGCAAGTTAGAGCCAATGCCTGAAATCTTAGCACCCATCTGCTTCAACATTTTGCAGAGTTGTTGGATGTAAGGCTCACAAGCGGCGTTGTAGATAGTTGTCTGTCCTTCAGCAAGTACGGCCGCCATAATGATGTTGGCAGTACCCGTTACGGAAGCCTCGTCAAGCAACATGTTAGCTCCCTTAAGACGCTCCGTTGAATGAATCTTGAACGTATCGCTTTCTTCGCTAAAAGAGAATTGCGCACCTAATTTCTGAAATC
Source organism: Alloprevotella sp. (assembly GCA_045657925.1). GTDB lineage: Bacteria > Bacteroidota > Bacteroidia > Bacteroidales > Bacteroidaceae > Alloprevotella. The sequence goes on from JAZOUA010000011.1 coordinate 30,447, forward strand.
CAATGAAATGAGTGTCCAATCGTCTTCTACCGATTTTATCACCACCTGGCTTTGACAAAGTTGCGCAACCAAAGCGTGCCAAGAGCGGACCTACTAACAAAACACTTCCGCGGAGTTGTGAACACTTGCGAAGGAATGATTCGGAGTTGAGATAGTCAAGATTGATATTGTTGGCTTGAAAGGAGAAATCACCATCTGCGTGCTTCTCAACGTGCACACCCATATCAGCAAGTAGCTGAATGAGGTTGTTAACGTCAAGAATGTTCGGGATGTTGGCGATTCTAACCTTCTCAGAGGTAAGAAGCGTTGCACTAATAACTTGAAGCGCTTCATTCTTTGCGCCTTGAGGAATGATCTCACCCTTGAGCAAGTGTCCTCCTTCTATAATAAATGCAGACATAGTCTCTATTAATAACTATTTGGATTTTTCACTCGATGATTCGTGTCTATCTTTATAAGTTCGTTATGTCCGAACTCGGGTGTGAGTTCACCATTGGTGTATTCAGCGATGTCTCTTGCTACTTTATCATTGGTAATGCCATCACCCTTCCAGTCAGCAAGATTACGCTTCATGCGATTCCCTGCCGCCTTAAGCGTGTTGTTCTTAAGATTCCCTTCAGGCAGCTCCTTAACCTTGTCCAATAATTGCTCTACGAGCACCCCATAATGTCTGTATCTCATGTTTCGCTGGGGATAAGGTAAGCATTCGGGACGCTTTGATATAACGGAAAGCTTAGTAATCTCAACTGGGTAATCAATATCTAACTCGTAATTAGAGAGATATGCCAGGTGGTCCCACAATTTTGAAGTATAATCCAATGAATATTTGCGATAGCCTTCACCAAACTCTTCCGTATTCATATCTACGGCTCCCATTGCTTCAATGATGCGTCGAGCATATTCTAAACGCTCCTCACGATTCGGAATAGTCAAGGCATGCTCAACCATTTTTAGAATGTTTCTTCCGTATTCAGGGAGTAATAGTTGTTGAGAGTCTGTGTTGTTCATAATGTTATATGAATGAGGGGGGAGGAAATTTTCTTATGTGGGCAAATTGCTTATTGGAAAGGTGACTTTGACTTGATGGCTACAAAATCTTTAAGATAGAAAGGCTCGAAGTATGCGACATCAACATATGTGCCTTTTGCAATGGCTAATTCAGCCAGGGGAAGCATAGACTTAGCAGTAGGTATGATACCATCAATGAAACGGGCATTGGGGTGTTTAATAATCTCTTTACATTTTTCCGCTCCGTTGCCAAAGAAATAGACCAACCCCTTATCCAGCCATTCGTTGTAGGTGTTTTCCTCAATAATATCTGCTTGCACCTTGCGCACTTCATTCAGCGCTCTGTCATAAATGGCGGTATAAGCTTCCATTCTGCGCGCATCAATCATGGGGCAGAGTAGGGCATTCTCATCTTCAATCTCATCAGAGAGCAACGGCTTCACACAAAGAAGCTTCAACGTAGGAATGGCGATGAGCGGAACATCCTTTCCATAGCAAATGCCCTTAGCTGTAGATACACCAATTCGGAGTCCTGTGTATGAACCAGGCCCCGAACTTACGGCTACAGCATCTAAAGGAATGGCATGACTTTCAGCAAATGAAAGCGCTTCCTCTACGAATTTAGCGAGATATTTAGTATGTGAATTGGGTTCGTTATTTACCTTTTCAAAAATGATTCCTCCATCTTGAGCAACTGCAACCGAGCAGGTCTCTGTTGAGGTTTCTATGTTAAGAATACAGGACACAGCGAGTGAGGGTTAGTAGGTGGTTAAAATGAAACGTTTACACCAAGGGTTAGTGTTTCGTGGAATTGGAAGTATGACTCACCATCAGGCTTGTTTACACTATCGTCAAATCTAGGATATAGAAACACCTTGGTAGTTAAGTACTTATTGACGCGCAAGTCAATAGTGTTTTCCCATTCAATTTGGCTTTTATCATAGTCGGTGAAATAATAGATACGACCACTCCAGCTGACATTTTTCATAATAGTCCAATTGAAAGTTGTGGTGATATTCGAACCGAAATCAAGTCGACTATGCTTGTCTTCCAATCCGTAATTGTTCACAAGGGCGCGACGGTCGCAGTACTTAAACTTTCCGGCAAAGGGTGAGAGCGAAACGTTGATGTTAAAGTTCTTCTTGCTTAACTTGTAATCCATACCGATTGTGATAAGGCTCTCAAATGGTGACATGAAGTCAGAGTAAACAAAGGGGTCGTTTGCACGATATCCCTTGTAGAACTGCGTCCAGCTTTGAAGCGTGGCTGTATAGTACCATCTCTTTGTAGCCTGCAAACCTACCTTGTTAGTCAAACGAATCAAGTCCGTATTTGTCTTGAAATCGTGCAGATCATCACCCTTTGAATTTTGGAAACCAATCTTCATTTCTAAAGAGTTTGTCCAAATAAATCCCTGCTTGTTGTCGTAGTTGGCGTGCAGGTTGCAAGTGGCCAACAATGTGTTATTGTTGTCCCCGCCCTTGTACCAGTTGTTGGAGAAGTAAGCCTGCATGAATTGCAATGACGCATCTCCCTTAAAAGTCCAGAAGTTAGGCTTTTTTACGACCAAGTTCTCTTTTTCGTCAAACTCTTTCGTTTCAACGGGCAGGAGCGTTTGCTCCGCTTTTTGAGTAGTTTGAGCTTCAGCTGGAGCCTTCTCAGAGGGTTCAGGTTTGCTTGTAGTGTTACTTGCGTTTGAAGATAGGTAGTTCTTGATAGTGTTGGGGTTATGCGTATAAGTTTCAGTAATCAAACCGCTGATGTAATCGTTCTTACGGTGTGTTTCTGAAAGATAACTATCTTTCTGTGCCAACCTTCCAAGAGTTTCCGTAAAGACATCATCGCTTAAGCCGTTCTGAAAGAAAAGGCGATGATAGTAAGGGTTTGACAACGTGTCCGAACCCTCATATTTCCATTGGTCGAAGTAAGCCTTAGTTCTAGCTAAAGAGTCTTGATAGGCTTCAATCGTTTTTTGAATGGTTGCGTTCGTATCCTTTGTTGTTTGTGAAATGGCTGGCAAGCTGATACACGCACAGCATAATATCATAAAAGTTTTACGTGCCTTCATCATAGCAGAAGCGTAATTAAAGGGTTTGACTGAGTGAAAAATATACGATAGGCAAAGTTAATAGATTTTTCGAAATTTTAGCAGGCTTATGCGCATATTTTTTCCTTTATTATAATAATGTGTGTAAAAACCAAAGAAGACCTATTGAGGACTCGTTAAAAATATGTAACTTTACACCCAAATTTAGAAACGTGTAGCGCATTCGCCGCCGTGCGGAGTAGGCAAGCCACTGATTAGAGCAGTTGACTTGTCTATTGTTATGCGTATAAAAACGAAAGAAATTTAATAAATTAATCATACAATAAATGGACAAAAACACAATTACTGGATTAGTGCTAATGTTGTGTGTAGCACTTGCCTTTCCCTACTTAAGTTCATTAGGTAGTGATCCTGCACCACAACCCACCGAGGCTGTTGAGGATACGACTAAGGTGGAAACAGTTGCTAAAGAAAATTCCGTAGAAACAACAACCGTTGTTACTGATTCGACGGCCTTGTTCTTTGCTTCGCGTGAGCAGAATATGCAAGAGGGCGTGATTCTTGACAATGGTAAGGTTCAGCTCGTAATCAACCCTAAGGGTGGTATGATTGCTCGTGCTAACCTTCCTGAGTATTGCAGTTATGAGCACTACAAGATGGGCATTGATGCTCCGCTTTTCCTCTTTGATGAGAATAACTCGGAAATGAATTTCACTTTCGACACTAAGGACGATGTACTTTCATTGAAGGATTATTATTTTGTTGCGGAGAATCAGACAGACACAAGCGTAACGATGGTTTTGAATCACCCCACGGGTGAAACGATTATGCTTGATTATGCGCTTCTTCCCGATAACTATCTTGTGAATTTCACGATTCGTGCGAAGAACATGCAGAAGCACTTTGCACGCAATAGCGACATTCAAGTGGATTGGAAGGATTGCGTGAAGCAGCAGGAGAAGGGTTACTATTTTGAAAACATGTATTCAACCCTGACCTACAAAATCACCAATGAAGATGCTGAGAATCTTGCTGAAATGGAGACTGAGGAAGAAAAAGTGGCTCAAACAGTGGATTGGATTGCCTTTAAGAATCAGTATTTCAGCGCAGTGATGATTGCTAAGGAGGCGTTCACTAATGTTGATTTGAAGAGTGAACAGATGGCTGAGAAGTCAGGCTATTTGAAGGGATATACAGCTAAGATGAACTTGCCCTTTGATGCTGCGTCTGAGGAAGTTGCAAAGCTTCAATTCTACTTTGGTCCTAATCACTATCGCACGCTTCAGAAGATGGATGACTCACGTCTGTCAGAGCGTGAAAATGATTTGCAGGAACTCGTTGACCTCGGTTGGCCCCTCTTCCGTTGGATTAACCGCTTCTTCACTATCTACGTGTTCGACTATCTTACGGCTTTGAACCTCCCCATGTGGATTGTTCTTTTGCTCATCACGCTCTTGTTGCGCATCATTGTTTATCCTCCCACGAAGAAGAGCTTCTTGAGCGGTGCAAGAATGCGTGTGTTGCGTCCCAAGATTGATGTTATCAACGCTAAGTACCCCAACAAGGAAGATGCTCTCAAGCGTCAACAGGAAACGATGCAACTTTATAGCCAGTATGGCGTAAGTCCTATGGGCGGTTGCTTGCCTATGTTGATTCAGATGCCTATCTGGATTGCGATGTTCAACTTCATTCCTAATGCTATTGAATTGCGTCAGCAGAGTTTCCTTTGGGCAGACGACCTCTCGGCTTATGACGATGTGATTAACTGGGGTGTTGAAATCTGGGGCCTGGGCGACCACCTCTCATTGTTCTGCTTGCTCTTCTGTGCTGCACAGATTTTGTACACTTGGATGACAATGCGCCAGCAGAAGGATACGATGTCTCCCGAACAGGCTGAGCAGATGAAGCTGATGAACTGGATGATGTACCTCATGCCCTTGATGTTCTTCTTTATGTTCAACAAGTACTCAAGTGGTTTGAACTATTACTACTTCATTTCGCTCCTTTTCAGTGCTATCACCATGTGGTGGTTGCGCAAGACGACTGACGACAAGAAGTTGCTCGAACAGTTGGAAAAGCGCTACGAAGAGAATAAGAAGAATCCGCAGAAGAAGACATCAGGTCTTGCTGCACGCCTTGAAGCAATGCAGAAGCAACAAGAAGAGCTCATGAAGCGTCAGCAGGAAATCAAGCAGAAACGCGGAATGTAAACATCGTTTCTGAAGTTAGGAATTAAGATAGTTCCTTCATGGTCACACGATAGAGTGGGGTGGAGCTGATACGTCTTAATTCCTAATTTCTTGCTTCAGTAATAGATGGGGCGAAAATTAACTCTGACTTAGTAAAAATTAAGTGAGAGTTAATTTCAACTAACTCCGACTTAGTTTTTACAAGCTCCAATTGAATTTTCTTCGATATTAGAAACCCAATTTTATATGAATAAAATACTTACAACAACCATGCTGACAATGGCACTCGCGGCTTGCACTCCGTCTGCTTCAGTTGAAAATGACGGTATCAGCAGAACTACTGAATTTGCAGATTCCTCTCGCCAATTTACTCCCGAAGTAATGTGGCAAATGGGACGCATTGGCAATTATCAACTTTCGGCAGATGCGGAAAAGTCTGTGTTTGGCGTTACGTATTATAGTGTAGAGAAAAACAAGAGTCGCTCTGTTATTTACGCTTCAACTCCTAACGTTGATGCTACAGCAACGGCTTTGACAGATGCCTCAAGTTCTGAATATGCTCCTTCGTTCATTCCTGCGACGGATAAGGTTGCTTATCTTGCGGCTGATAAGGATGGTGTGATGCAACTTTGGATGATGAATGCTGATGGTTCAAATCGTAAGCAGATTTCGTTTGAAGCGAACGACGTTAACGATTATCTTTTCTCGCCTTGCGGGAAGAAGGTCATTCTTGTGAAGACCGTGAACCACGAAGCAAGTGTACAGCAGAATGATGCCGATTTGAGTCTCACTACAGGCATTGTGGCTAACGACCTCATGTATAAGCATTGGGACCATTACACAAAGTCAGCACCTCATCCCTTTGTGGCTGATTTTGATGGCGTAAAGGTGAGTGAAAGTAAGGACCTCCTTGAGGGCGAACCTTATGAATCTCCTATGCTTCCCTTTGGAGGCGTAGAGCAGTTGGCATGGAGTCCTGATAGCAAGCAAGTCGCTTACACTTGTCGCAAGCTCTCAGGTATTGATTATGCAATCAGCACCGACAGCGACATTTACCTCTACGACCTTGAGTCAGGCAATGTGAAAAATCTTTGCAAGCCCGAAGGCTATGTGCGTCCCGCTTGTGACCCAACTCGCTCTTTGAAAAATCAAGCGGTGAATCAATTCAAGGAAGATGTGAATGCAGGTTACGACCAAAATCCCCAATTCTCTCCCGATGGCAAATATGTAGCTTGGAGCAGCATGGAGCGCGATGGTTATGAAAGTGACCGCACGCGCCTCTGTATTTATGAATTTGCAACAGGTAAGAAGACCTACGTGACGGAAAGTTTCGAAAGCGGAGTGAACGAATTCGCTTGGGCCTCTGACAACAATACGCTCTACTTCAGTGGTGTATGGCACGGACGTACCAATCTCTATCAAACGAACCTCAAGGGTGAAGTGAAGCAAATTACAGACGAAGTTGCCGACTATGTATTACTCGGAGTACATCCTAATGGCGAGCAACTCTTGGCTAAGCGCCACTCTATGAGCCGTGCCGATGAAGTCTATTGGGTGAATATTGCCGACGGCAAGACGGCTCAGTTGACTCAAGAAAACGAACCTTTCTACGCTCACTTTGAGTTTGGTGAAGTCAAAGAACGTTGGATTGAAACTACCGACAAGAAGCAGATGCACGCTTGGGTAATTCTTCCTCCCAACTTTGACCCTGCGAAGAAATATCCCACATTGCTCTTCTGTGAAGGTGGTCCTCAGTCGCCCGTCAGCCAATTCTGGAGCTTCCGTTGGAACTTCCAGGTGATGGCTAATCAGGGTTATGTTATCATAGCTCCCAACCGTCGTGGCCTTCCTGGCTTCGGTATGGAGTGGTTGGAGCAAATCAGTGGCGACTATTCCGGTCAGTGCATGAAGGATTACCTTTCGGCTATCGACGACTTTTCTAATGAACCCTGGGTTGACACAGAGCGTCTTGGTGCTGTAGGTGCAAGTTTCGGTGGTTATAGTGTATATTGGTTGGCAGGTAATCATGACAAGCGCTTTAAGGCATTTATTGCTCACGATGGTATCTTCAATACGCAACAGCAGTATGTTGAGACCGAAGAAATGTGGTTCCCCAACTGGGATATGGGACAAGCTCCTTGGATTAAGGATGCCAACGGCAAGCGTGCGAAAGTGTTTGAAACGTCTCCCCACCTCTATGTAGATCGTTGGGATACTCCCATCCTCTGCATTCACGGTCAGAAGGACTTCCGCATTGAATATACTCAAGCTGAAAGCGCCTTCACCGCAGCTCGCCTTCGTGGCATTCCTGCTCAACTCCTCCTTTTCCCCGATGAAAATCACTGGGTGCTCAAACCTCAGAATGGCATCCTATGGCAACGCACTTTCTTCCGTTGGTTGGATAAGTGGTTGAAGGATGAAGCTAAGTAATTCGGTAGCTACGATAATTTGAAATTCACAAAAATAAAATAAACAATGACAGAACAACTTAAACAAACACTTCGAGATTCAAAGGCGGCTCGTTGGACGGCCTTGATCATCGTTAGTTTCACAATGATGTGGGGTTACTTCCTCACAGATGCCATGTCGCCCTTGATGGACATGCTCGGCATTTCTATTGAGCAGGGAGGTATGGGATGGAGTGCCAGCGACTTTGGTAACTTCAACTGGGCTTACATGTGGCTCAACGTATTCTTCTTTATGCTCCTCTTCGGTGGTATTATTTTGGACAAGTTCGGTGTGCGCCTCACGGGGGTTGCTTCATGCTTGTTCATGGTAGTTGGTGCCGGCATTAAATTTTATGCTGTTGAATTCATTGCTCCTGGTGGCGACCCCATCGTGTTAGGTTTGAATCTTCAAGTGCTCACAGCATGTATCGGTTACGCTATCTTTGCTGTTGGTACAGAAAATTGTGGTATCACCGTTACTAAGGTTATTGCACGTTGGTTCCAGGGCTACGAAACAGCTCTCGCAATGGGTATTCAGGTAGCCGTAGCTCGTTTGGGTACAGCGCTTGCCCTTGCCGTAAGCCCCATTCTTGCTCAGAACTTCCAGGTGTCAACTCCATTGCTCCTTGCATGGGTACTCTTGCTCGTAGGCTTGATGGCTTACCTCGTGTTCTGCGTTATGGATCGTCGTTTGGATCGTCAGGAAGGTGCTGCAAATGTTCAGGCTGGTGATGACGAAACCTTCAAGTTGGGCGACCTCACCATCATCCTCAGCAGTAAGGGCTTCTGGCTCATTGCCTTGCTTTGCCTCTGCTTCTATTCTGCTGTGTTCCCCTTCTTGAAGTATGCCACTTCGTTGATGATTAACAAGTACAACGTAGACCCCGCCCTTGCAGGTTTTCTTCCTTCCATCCTTCCCTTCGGCAATTTGCTCATGACCCCCATCTTTGGTGGTATTTACGATAAGTATGGTAAGGGAGCCACTATCATGGTGATAGGTTCTGTGTTGCTCATCTTGGTGCACTTGCTCTTTGCTATGCCATTGCTCAACTATTGGTGGTTTGCTGCCATCATCATGGTGCTTCTCGGTGTAGCCTTCTCTTTGGTACCCAGTGCCATGTGGCCTTCTGTTCCCAAGATTATCCCCCTCCGCCTTCTGGGTTCTGCTTACGCCCTCATCTTCTGGGTTCAGAATATCGGTTTGGGTAGTGTTCCCCTTCTTATTGGTAACGTCTTGAGCGACTACTGCATCGTGGGCACAGTTGTTCGTGATGGCAACGAAGTACCCCTCTACGACTACACTATTCCCATGCTAATCTTTGCATGTTTCGGTGTGATTGCTCTCTGCCTTGCCCTTTGGTTGAAGGCTGAAGACAAGCGTAAGAACTACGGCCTTGAAAAGCCCAATATCGCAGCTTAAAAAACAGATGTATAAATACAAATAAAGGAGGTCGCTTCGGTTTGTTCCGGTGCGACCTCCTTATTTTTGTGATGAGGGTTAATAATATCTCTTTACATAGTCTTCACTAACGGTTTCTGCAACGTGTGAACCTGTGTATTTGCGATCGACTTCAGTGCTGAAATGTTGCAGTTCGTCTTCAATGAAACCACATTTTGCGCATTTGTAGTAATATCTGTAGGTGTCCACTTTATAGGTGACATCGTAATTCAGATATTCATAAGTGGTGTAGTCACGAGCCATTGTTCGTTGGTTTTCTTTGGAGGAAGAGGTTGTCGTGCGTCCTGAACTATAAGTTTTTGTAGTTGTAACCTCAGTCCATTCTTTCCATTTTTGAGTACGCTGTCCTAACATTTTACCGCGAACGATGTCTCTTCCTGTATGATATTTGGTTTCAACAAACTCTCGGTGGTCATAATCGATTGTAAACATTTCTCGGCATTTCGGACAACGCTGATGGGGGAATTGGCAAAGCGGACTCTTTGCAAGAGTAAAAGCATACCAACTAGTCATGATAATAAGTAGTGCAAAGATTGGGAACATTCCCCATGCCATCATAACAATACTCCATATGTAGCAGGAGATTGCCATTACGATAAACATGAGGATAGCCACCCACTTATCATCCAACTTCTTGAATACTTTCGGGTACTTCAGCAACCATCCCATAATCCAAACAGGGAGTGCAGCAGTTCCAAATATCCAGAAGAAACCTACCATCAGCACCGGAACCATCAGAGTAAACATCAGAACGGTTTCGGCAGTCGTAGGATTAATGAACTGAATAGGGGTGTAGCGGGTTCCTCGAAGCAAGAAACTTGTAAGAGCTGCATCAATGATAGTGCTTGACAAAGGCAATGTTTTAAGCCACCATGCAGCGCGGTCAGTTGCTCTGGTAAAACTAACGGAAGCAACCAACGAATCTTTGCTAAACATTATGTTGGGGCTCCACATCTTTCCCGTACTGGGTTCAAAGGCCTTCCAATTGTATTGCACCATGATGCTGTCTTTCGTAACTCTCACTAAAGAGGGAGAGCCAAATTTCTCATTGAGTTCAGCAAGTGTTCCGCCTTCACAAGATTTTTTAAACTTTTCTTGTGTGCTCACACCTACTATAGTGCCATCTTCAAAACTATACTTATCCCAACCTTCTAAAGCGGGAGCGAAGTCGGAGGTCGACCTTATTTTCTCCTCACCATCGGCATTCGTGTAGCTGTATTCGTAGATGAAACTGCCCGACCAAACAGCTTTAATGCTAACCGTGTCGCCAGCATCGTTGCCGTCGGTCACCACTTGTTTGATGTTGGGCATATCAGAGGCATCCACCCACCCTACGTTTCCACTTTGAGTTTCAACCAACCATTCCTGTCCATAGGAACTTTGTTGGATGGCAATCACTCTGATGCTGTCTCCAGCTTGAAGAGTGGTGGTTATCGTGTCTTTAGCAAACTCTTGACGGAGATAGGCTTTCTGTTCCAAACAAAGTATTGGACCATCTTTTTTAAGTTCGTAAGAGGAACCATACCAAATGATAATGCCCCATGAAATCAAAGCTAAAATGATTGCAATTAAACATCGGCGTGGGGGATTAGATGTTTGCAATAATAAACTTTTAAGTCCCATGTAATATAGGTTTATTTGTTGTAATTTGTTGTAAATAGAATTAATTCAGTAGCGTTTCAACTTTAATTTCAGTTTGGCTCATCGGAATGTTTCCTCCGAGTTGCTTAGCTCTGTTTCTGTAGGTGCGCATCATTTTGAGGCAGACGTCTTTCAGATATTGACGTGCTCTTGCGCGTCGTTGTTGTTCGAATGTTCTGGTCGACTGACTTATACCAGGAACTTTCAGTTTGGCATCAGCTTCGATATATTCCTTCATTTCTCGCTCGGCGCGTTGTGCCCATTCGTTGTAATACTTTTTAGCGTCTCTCAGTTCGTTGGCATTAATGTTACCTACTTGCTGATTGTACTGCGCATTGTAATTGCGAGTGAGTGCTTTTTGTGTAGATTGGTTTTTGTGGCCATAATAATTCTGCACGGCTCCACCAATTTCTTGAACCAGATTTCCTGCGACATTTAACATATCTATCACAGCTTGTTGTCTGATTTGACGTGCTTCTTCAGCTCGTCGTTGTTGTTCAGCATATTGACGTTGGCGTTCGTATTCTGCTTGTTGACGTTGCTCCTCAGCAATTTGGCGTTCCAATTCTCTTTGTTGCGCTTCCCAGCGTTCTTGTTCCTCTTTCTCAGCCTTGAGTTGCCTTACCATGGCAATGATATTGTTGAGGCTCTCAGTGTTGATGCTTGGAGTGTTCTTCAACTTTTCATAAATGCTAAGTGCTTTGTCGAAATTCCTTCGTTCTACGTGCCAACTTGCTACTCCCAACTTGTAACCATTGATCAGATCATTGTTGCGTAGGTGTAAAATGAGCGATTTCACTTCTTCTTGTAAATATTCGTCGTCGCCCCATTTCATTACGGTAGCAAACAAATTGTTGTCAATGACTTCTTTACCTGCCGAATTGATTCGGAAATATTGTTTGTATTCCTTCATGCGTTGGGGAGCGATGAAGAAAGCCCTTTTGTTTTTGTTAGGATGAATATTGTACCATTCTTTATAGGTAAGCGTAAGCATCGTGTCGCCCACTTCAATTTCGTCAAACATACAGTTAATCATGTAGGTATTTCCAATCAAGCCGACCTTATTGTTGCGCTTGATGAGAAGGAAGTCCTGATATTCGGGGGCTACGTTCGGATAAACCTCACCTAAGGGTTGGATGGAAGAATAGTTAAACGACGTTATGCTCTTCTTTTCTGGAATGTATAAACCATAACCGCCTTTGTACTCCATAATATTGTACTTTCCGTGTTTTCGAACGAGCTTCGAACGCTTCATCACCTCGTCTATTTTATCATAGACAACCACTTCAGCCCCATCATGAGTGATAAACGCCTTGTGCTTATTCCCCATAGAGTCGGTTACGGTGAAGATTTCCTTCAACTTATTAGGCATTTCGATTGCTTTATACTCAGCGGGCAGAATCATTCGGTCGGTCTCACTGTTGTAAAGGCCTTGCAACTTCTTCTCATTGTTCATCACCCAATAGGTGTGCTTCTTGTTTGGCATCAGAACGAAAGGACGCACCATCGCCAAGTTGCCTCGGCAATTCACCTGATTGCGATCTTCCAAAGTTCGGTAGAACCATTTTTCTTTATCGCGCGAAACGTAGAGAATATCACCGAGTCCGGTCAATACAAAATCAAAAGGAACGGGGTTGTCGGTTGGAATCTTGTGGGTGAACACTTCTCGATATTCCTTATTAAATATGCAGCGCTCTCCATCGGCCTGTAACATATAATACGTGTCAAGGTTATTGTTTCGATTGAGGAATTTCACTTCCATGAGGTGGTGTCCCTTCCCACCTTTAAATTCCGTCCAGGCAGGTGCTTTGAATGACTCAAGGTCATAACCAACTTTGACAACAAAACTGCTACCATTCCAGATGCCATATTTGCCATTATTCTCTAGCAACATCCAGTTCCTATAGTTAGCAGTACGGGTCCATTTCGGACGGGCTTCACAAAGGTCGAACGTCATAATGGAGTCAAGCTTCAAGGCTGTGTAGATACAGGGAAGTTGGCGTTCAAACTGTTTTTTGTCTTTATCCCAACGCACCTGTCCCATTTTACCGTTAGCTTTAAGCACAAATTCGTTGCCGTTCTTTTTTTCGATGGCATCATAGCAACCTTCTAAGGGCGTCACTTTCCAGGGATAACCTGTGTTAATATAAAAAAGACGTTGTTTTCCATGAGCATCTTTCGATTGAACGAAAGTTTCATTGATACTTGCTGAATAAGTTGTGAATTTTTCAACATATTCAAGAGGAATGACAACATCGCCTACCCAGTTGATAATGCCAATTCCCTGTGAATTTTTTACCTGAATTAGGCTATAATGTCGGTCGAAAAAGTAAGGCTTTTTATCGTTATCGCTACAATACGACCCACTGAAGTCGGCATCGTAGATATAATCCGTCACCTGTCCCCACTTCCCTTTATAGGGTTTGCTGAATAGCGCCATTTTGCCATCCTTTACTTTCCACTTGTAATCTTCTGCGTGTGCCCCCGTTGTTATACAAAGCAGGATACAAACGAATGATATAATCCTTGTTCTTAACATATACTGTGTTGCTATTTATGGTTAATAATGAACAATTCTAACGTTTTTAGTGAAAATCCTTCCTATAAAGTACTCGAGTACTTTCATCAAAGTACTGCACTCCTTTCAACAAAGTACAACGCATAAAACGGATATACTTTCTCATTAGTAGGACGGATGAAATCAAAACCTATTTTTTGTTTTTCAGAACTTGCGTTTATTGATAGGCAAAGGTTCATTTAAGTAGCCTCTTCACAGCTCTTTATTTGCAAACGTACATAAAAGATTTTATGAATGAAACAGAATGTATTTTTTTTGTAAAAAAATTTACAGTATGATTCATTTAAGTACATTTTAAGAAAATGATGTGTAGTTTTATCCAATTTTTTCTTACATTTGCCAAAGTTAATAGGATTCACTTTTTAATAAAATGGCTATGAAAAGAACTTTTATCTTTGCCATGCTGATGGCTTTTGGAGCTACGTTAGCAGGGGCACAAACCAAGAAACCCGCACCTAAACAACCTAGTGGCAAACATGCCGTTGTACAATTGCCTGATGGAAGTGAAGTCAAAGGGATGGCTGAAGGTGCAACGAAAATGTACTTGAATACGGGTGACAATGTTTATTCCGTAGATAAGGCGTCGGGCGATGTGAAGCTCGAGCTTACCAACAAGACGGAAGGCCTGCTTCTGGGGCGTGGTGTCAAGGCTATTGCCGCTCATCAGTCGCAACTCTATTACTGGGTGGCAGGCAAGGGGCTTTTCTTGAAGGGCTCAGACGAGGACAAACCTATCTTTCATGATGAGGACGTTAACCCCAGCTATATGGAAATGGTGGGTTCTGGAGACCACCTTCTCATCTTCGGCCGTGGTGGTCACTCAATATGCTTGGATTTAAGGTCTTTCGAGGCTACACCTAAGTGGCCCGCATCAGCCAACAACATGGCAATGGCTGGAGGAAAGGCCTATATCATCGGCACGGATGGGCACATCAGTAGTGCCACGCTCATCAACGATACGATTGAATCCACCAGTGAATTTAAGAATGTCGTGACAATCTATCGCACGGGCGAACGCCCCGAACGCTTCCAGGACCGTGTCTGCGCAAAGGAAGTCTTCATTGAAAATGGCACAGGGAGCTATGACAGCTTCTGCTTCTTGGCCTCTGCCCCCAATGGTGAAGTCTATACGGCGGTGAAAAATCGCCTCCTCACCGTGCCTGGATTCTCCGAAGTCTTTACGATGGAGGATAAAATTGATAACCCCCAAACCTTCACCTGTCGTGGCACCAAGGCCTTCATTAACACGGGGTATTACGAATACCCCCTCCTCGAAATCGACGGCTTCCGCACGGGCAAGGAAACCTTTACCAAGCATAAGACACTTCAAACGGATATTCTCGAGCCCAAACTTTGGGAAGGTGCTTCCGACCGCTATTTCTCAAACTCACGCTTCTGGACGATGCACGTTGATATGGATGGCAACCTCTGGTGCACAGGCGAATATGGTAAAGTGTTTGTATATAATGCCGCAGGTATCAAGGGATATAGAAATTTGAAGGGCAAATTAGTTAAAATAGAGTAATGAAATAACTAAAACTTAATCATAAAAGAAGCCGACCCCTTAGTCATTGAACTTTGAGGTCGGCTTCTTTTGTATTCTAAATGGAATTATCGGATTACCTTGTGTACTTCACTGCTGTGAGCATCGGTAATCTTAACGAGCATGAGTCCCTTGTGTGAGGTAAGGATTTGTGCTTCAGCGTTTACTTTGCGTGTCGCGAGAACTTTACCTTGCACGTCATAGAGCGTTACGACGGCAGGAGTTGTTGTCTTAATAACGATGCCTTCTTCTGTAGGCATTACTACGTGTGATGCTTGCGCGTTTGTTGGAGATGAAATACCCGTCATGGTTTCACCAACTTTAACACGTGCTGTATTAATAACTTTACCCGTGTTAGCATCAATAGCCACGCAAGTAACCTTGCAATTGTTGACATCCTTAACATAGGGTGCATCGCCAGTAAGTGAGATATACTGTGTGCCTCCGTAGTTTTCGCTATGCTTCAACTCTGAAGGGATGAGTCCTGTTTGTCCGTAGTAGGCAGCGGCGGGATAGAGGGCGCGGGCTACGTCGTTGAAAGTGTAGGGATAGACTGTTGACTTTCCATAGAGTCCGCCTTTCTGCCATTCGCCCAGGTCGCTATCGGTCACGGAGTAGAAGCCGTTTGACTGATACCCAGCAAGACCATCTTCTGTAACAATGCAGAGCAAACCAATGTTCGCATCTCTTTGATCAACTGCAGATGTGAAGACGTAGTTTACGACAATCTCATTCTTTTCAGCATCGTAGTTTGCACCCATACTGAGGTTCGCAAGAGCAGGAGTGTCAAACTCTTTGCTCACGAGGTCTGTCCAGGCATTGCCTTCGCGTGAATAGAAGGTGTAGTCGGTTACACCGCCTTCGGTGTAACTCACCATCGGTGCGCTTACGATGCCATTGCGCTGAATGACAGCTGTGGGGGCGGCTGAGAGTCCAAGGAAGTACTGTGCATAATCGGTCATGCCACTCTCGAGGACGTCGCCTGTGTAAGTGTGATACGCAATGGGGATGAATAAGTCGCCATAAGTGTGTTCCAACTTTTCAAGCGCTAAATGGCCGAGCGGACAATTTTGACATCCCATACCCGTGTTCTCTTCAAGAATAATGCGCTTTGTAGGTTCAAAGGCGAGGTTTTTAATCACTCCGTTAAATGTTGAAGTTGAGGCTCCGTTATCTAATGAAACAATTACGCTAAACTTACATTCTTTACCTACCGAGAGGGGGAGGGGAGTATTAAAATTGAAGTCCAACTTCTGATTGCTACCTAAGTTGAGGTCGCTGAATTGGAGTTTTTCTACGCTCTCACCATTGTTGTCGAGAAGAGAAACGGTAGCAGAGGTGTAAGCCTGGCTTGCGTCTTTAATGATAATTGAACCCTTGATGGCTTGTGAGGCCTGAGCTACAACAACATCGGGCACGTCGGAGAGGGCAATTTGGAAGTCTACGTTGCGGTGCACGTTGACGTTGCCTACAAAGATAGCGCTTTGGTTGGTGTTCTGATTCACAAAGGCGATGTAAACCTGTTTACCTGCAAATTCGGCAAGGGGGAATTCAAAGTGTGCCCAATCACCGTTGAGTAGGTCTTCCGTAGTGCCAGGAGAGAGCTGTTGGTTTAATACGACCTTTCCGTTACGCTCCATTTCGGCAACGATGGCAGCATCAAGTTCGTTGATAGCTTGCTCTGAGGCATAGACAATGACCTTGAGCACGTCGGTAGCGCTCTTGCGGTAGCTTTGAGCATCGAATGAGAGCACGCACTTGGCATCGGGAATAAGGAGCTGGGGCGTTACCATCCAGTCGTTGGACGTGCCTGAGGGCGTGTACATAGAGTGAGAAACGGCGCATGTGTTCGTATAATCATCGTCGGCAGCATATGTCCAAGCTACAGAGTTGGCGAATCCCCACGCCTTCATTGCATCGACGGGCTCGTTATTGTCGCCTTCATAAAGCATGACGTTGTCGCTACCGTTCTCAAATGTCTCAATATATATATGCGTGTCGTCAGAAATGACGGTGCGCTCATAGGAACCGACGTATTTCACTTCAGCTTTTTGGCTGGTGGCATATCCTGAAGCATCTGTTAAACTGCCTTCGGGGATGACAATGCGGTATTCATTGTCTCGATAGAGGTAGAGCGTGCTTGTAGGATAAGCGAGCACCATGTTGTAGCTCTCGGCAGTCATACCATGTTGCATGTCCAGAGTGTAGGCGGGTTCAGTTTCGTCGTTGCGGTAAACGAGTGCCTTGGCGTTGTCATTGACTTTTACGTCAACGTTGAAGCTGAAGATTACGGGATTGGTGTTGACATCAATGTGTCCAAGGGTGCTTCCTGGATTGGGGGTTACTTGCGTCATTTGGATGGCGGTATCGCCCAAGCCAATGTACTCCAAAACAATCTCCTTGTTTGTCTTCGTAGCATCACCTTTCACGCAAATGCTACCAGCGGGGATGATAACGGAATACTTTTTACCCTGTTCCAACGTTGTGGTTTTAAAGCCAAACGTTACGTTCTTGCTTGACGTATTGTCAACCGCAAATTTAAGGGAATTTCTAACCAAGTTGCCGTCAGCATCAACAAGCTGAACGGCTGAAGCAGTAGCTGTCACTTCAACGTCACGAGTGAATGTAAGCGTGATGTTTGACAACTTCTGAATGGTGGCGCCGCTTCGGATGGATGAAGTATAAGTGGCAAGCAAGTTAACATTGTCGCAAGCTTCGGCAAATGTTGTAGGTAGCGTAATCTGATAGTTCTCATGAGAGATATAAGCGATACCGCTCATGGTCTTGCAGTCTGCCGAAACGTCAATACACAACCCTGTTGCTTGATAACCCGTGTAGTTGTAGAAGTCAATGCCGTAGTTTTGCTTCAACACTTCGTCAATTCCATACCAGTGGCCGTTGCGGAGGATGTAGAGCGAACGGCTAGGGTTAATAGCGGGAGTAGCAGCGTAAATCGTACCTTCATTGTCGATATTTACACAACCCTTGTCTAAGTCTTCTGCGCGGTTGATATTTTCAAACACTTTTGTCTCAGTGTTGTATCTAAAGGGATTGCGCACATCATCAGTTGAATAAACAATACCTGCCACCCACTTACCATTGGGGCTGATGCTGATGCCGTCTAGTGTGCGTACCTTTTCATCACGGGGCGTAAACACTCTTGTGATAGCGTTGTAATCAAATGCAATAGCATCCCACTTCTTAAGCGTTCTGTCGTAAAGGAAGTAGAGCACATCTGATGGATAGCTATAGCTCACACATCCAACTATGTAACGACCGTCTGCTGAAAGGTCCGTGAGGCGAGTCATTGACTGATAACTTCCAGAGAGGTCGCAAGTTGGAAGGCCTTCTAAAGTAATGAGGCTTCCCGCGTTGACGTCCCACATTGTGGGCACTTCGTCGTAGCCACCATTGGTGCAAACACCGATAGCATAAGCACCATCAGGAGTGATGGCCTCAATACGTCCACCAACATTTCCATCAACGAGGGGGAGCATAATCCACTTATTGGTCTCTGTGTTCAAATAAGCAGGAAGACCATTGTAGCATCCAACAAGAAGTTTGCCATCATCTGTAACGTCGTTCAAGAAGCATTCAATACCTGAATTCAATTCAGTTTCGGTGAGCACTTCTTTCTGAGTGTGGTTAACCAAATTAACAAGCTTGGGGAAAGAGTAAGCCGAAGTAGCTTCGCTTACACCATATGCCACAGCCCATTTACCATTGTCACTCATTCCGTGGATAGTCGAGCCATCGCTCATGTCGTATTGCCACAGAACCTCTTGCTTTTGTGCATGTCCCGCTGTAATACCCAATACGGAAAGAGCAATGGTAAGAAGGTATGTTTGAATCGTTTTCATAGTGAAAAAATAGGTGTTTTACTTCACCATCACCTTTTTGCCGTTGATGATGTAAAGCGTATTTGATTTAAGTGCAGTGTTTACGATTTTACCGTCAAGGGTATAAATCTTAGTAGCTTTGTCAGTTACGATAGTGTGAATACCCGTTGGAGCTTCATAACCCTTAGTGGTATAAACCGCTGTAACGTATTCAGAATAATCCATTCCGTCGGGATAAACAACATCCTTGAGAGTGAACTTAACCTGAGTGTTTGCATCTCTAGAGAAAGTGGGTACGGGGATTGTGAGGTAACAAGCTGTTTCGTCCTCTTCGTCGGGAGTAACTGCGATATTTTCTGAAGCAACCTCTACAACTTGGTTCTTGCCTTCATATACATATTCAAATGTAGCACCAGAGAAAGCCATGTTGCTTCCCAATTCCTGCATCCAAATTTCGATTGCTTTCACACCATCAATGCTCTGACCTGAAGCGGGTATAAATTCAGTCATCAAGCTGTAGGAAACTAATTCATAACCGAAATCAATAAAATAAGCACCTGCCGAACCGCTACCTTCAACATACGATTTAAATCCATCTTCATCTTCAACCCCACGAACGGTGAGCAACATGCTTTCGTATGTAGTTCCTGAAGTTACCATTTGGCTTGGAATGCGCAACTTGCCTCTGAGGTCAAATGAAAGGGTATTGTCATCCGAGAATATGGGGGTAATCTCTTCTTGGTAATACTCACCTGGGTCTTCTGTTTCAGAATTACCAAAGCTTAATGTAGCCGAGATTTTAGCTTCCTTGTTTAATTTCCCGTCGAAAGTAAGTTGTACTAATCCTAACTCTCCGTTTGTAGGCATCCATGACTTAATCTTGGGCATACCCGTTTCGGGAGTGTTAACTGAAGAAGTAAGAATGATGGGCTTTTGAGCTGCTGTGTAACGTATAACGACGTCACCCATTGAGCTCTTTCCGTCATATGAAACTACGTTTTTCAAAGCAATGAAAACATCATCCCCTTTCTTAAGTGCTCCTGTTTTGTAACATTCCATCAACTCAGCCTTAGCTTCAATGGAAATAAAACGGTCGGTCATGTTTGCAACAACAGCAATCTCTTTACCACCTGCAATCAACGCACATTGGTCAAAGCGGATGGGCTTTGAGAATTCAAAACCGATGTAGCCTTCGCCAGCAGAAAGCGTGCTACCTTCTGCGGGAGTAACTTGCTTTAATTCCAATGAACTTCCGCCACCATAACTTACCTTAACATGGCCACTATTCATGGGAAAGTCAGAGTAAACGTAGAATACCGTACCCTTGGGAGTGCCCTTAGCTATTTCAACGGTTGAAGTGTAAGGAGCAAAGTTACCTGTTGTTACAGAAACGAGAAGTTGGTGCTCCTTGTCTGAATAAACGTCTGTCCAGTTGTCGGCTACGAGCTCTAAGACAACACCATCCTTCGTAACGTCTTCGGGAACGATAAATTCTCCGTAAAAATCTTTGTAAACTTTAAAGGCATACTCACCTCCATCTTCCATGATGTAGGGATCGTCCTTTGTTCCTGTTCCTTGTGCAAATGCACTTGTTGTCCATCCAAGTGTGAACAACAAAGTCAAAAAAGAAAAAAGTCTTAAGTGGATTGATGACTTCATAATTGTTTAGTTTTTTATTGAATTATATTTTATTTGATTCCTTTTTATGTAAGTGCCCATACGCTCATTTCACAATCTTTGCAATTGAAGGAAAGTTCATATTGGCTTCCGTCGGCGCTATGTAGCATGAAGGGTTCGGTGTACTGACTTGCTGAGGCTTGTTGCTGTTTCTTCTTACACATTCCTAGTTCATGGCGAATGCAATATTTACAGAACATAATGGCCTTCTTCCCCTTTGGAGGTGCAAGTTCAAAAGCAGGGTCGCATGAAGAGATTCCGATGCTTTCGTAAAAAGCTCGTGCCTCTTGGTTAGCAATGTTGGCTGTATAATCAAGGTGTGATTTATTCAGTGGCTTTGGAGAACTTTGAGTATTTGGAACACTCTGACCATTCTGAGTATTCGGGACTTGGGTTAATGCAAGAATGAGGCTTCTTCGTGCATTAGCCAAAACGGAAGAAGGGATAAACCAATCTTGAGTGAGTTTAAATTCAATGTCTTCAATTTCGTAAGGACTATCCCCAACTTTAAGCAATTGGCGAATCATATTCTCACGTTGTGGACTCTTAGAGGGTTGATGTTCCGTAGTAATGAGTTCCGTATGAAGTCTTCCCATTTCGTCAGTCCCTACGAGAGAGAAACCCACTGCTGTTTCTTCCAATCGTAACTTCAAGAGCAACTTGCGGTGTGCCGTTTCCTTTTCCAAGAGCTTTTCAAATTGACTATCTAGGTTGCGGTAGAGGTCAAGGCTATGTTTCCCTGTGAATGGAAACGGTTGCTTTCCGAAAAGTGTGACGATAAAAGTATTTCGCTTGGATGTATGCGAAACGGTGTTCGCTCTGAATCCTTGAAGTTTGCCTTCGTAATCAATTAAGCAAAGTCCGTCGCCCGCAACGAGTTTAATTCCCTCTCGCAAGACTACTTCCAATCTGTTTCCTGCCATTCCTGTAATCTTCCCAATGTGCTCACCCATTGATTTTGGTGCATCAATATGAGCTTCGTTGTGGCGTTCTCCGTGGAGGAAATATTCTGTAAACTTGCGGTTGAAACTTTTGTCTAACTGAGGAGTGAATTGCAATCGTGTGCGTCCGAAAGAACTTCTGCAGAGTTCATCTGAACGCTTCGCTATAATACTATCTATGACGTTACGATAATATGCCGTAACATTTTTGACATACGAGAGGTCTTTGAGTCGGCCTTCTATCTTAAACGATTTTACTCCGGCGTTAATCATTTCTTCCACGCTTTCAGAGCGGTTCATGTCGCGAAGTGAAAGTAAGTGCTTATCTTTTCGGATGATACGACCGTTAGCATCTTTCAGAGTGAAGGGGAGTCGGCAGAATTGTGCACATTGTCCGCGGTTGGCAGAGCGTTTGAAGCAATGCTCTGAAGCATAACATCTGCCGCTATAACTTACGCAAAGCGCACCATGCACGAAGGCTTCAATCTCTACGTTAGTAGCCTTTCGTATTTCACGAATTTTAGCCAATGGGAGTTCGCGTGCCAGGACAATTTGCTTGAAACCAGCTTGCTCGAGCATTTGTGCCTTTTCTACACTGGTAATATCAAGTTGTGTAGAGGCATGCAATTCAATGGGGGGAAGTTTCATGCGACAAAGCGCCAAATCTTGAACGATGAGAGCATCTACTCCCGCATCATGCAATTGATAGATTAACTTTCGTGCCTCCTCAAGTTCGTGGTCGTAAAGAATCGTGTTGAACGTCACGTAAACCTTTGCGCCATAGAAATGAGCAAATCGGCACAACTCGGTAATCTCTTTCACGGAATTACCTGCCGCTGCTCGCGCACCAAAACTTGGGCCACCAATATATACAGCATCTGCGCCGTGCTTGATTGCCTCAATTCCAATCTCCAGGTTTTTAGCTGGAGCAAGTAATTCTATTTGTCGCATTTTAATTTGAATCTATTTTATTGTTGTCGGAAAGCTCAGAGTAGTCAGTGCATTCAGAGTATTCGGAGCTCTCGAAGAATTATTCTTACTTAAAGTCTCCCATCGTCATCAGCATTTCCTCATTATTAAGCGTATTGTCCATTTGCTTGATAACTTCCTGCATAGCCTCGACGGTATTGAGTTGTGAGAGGTAGTTGCGGAGCACCCACATGCGGTTGCAAGTAGTAGGGGGCAGGAGGAGGTCATCGCGGCGTGTGCTTGAAGCCATAACGTTTACGGCGGGGAAGATGCGCTTGTTTGCCAACTGGCGGTCGAGTTGCAATTCCATGTTACCCGTACCCTTAAATTCTTCAAAGATTACTTCATCCATTCGCGAACCAGTGTCAATAAGGGCCGTAGCAATAATCGTGAGCGAACCGCCTCCTTCAATGTTACGCGCCGCACCGAAGAAGCGCTTCGGGCGTTGCAATGAGTTGGCGTCCACACCACCCGAAAGAATCTTACCAGATGCTGGAGCTTCCGTATTGTAAGCACGTGCAAGGCGCGTGATAGAGTCAAGGAAAATTACAACGTCGTGACCACATTCTACCATGCGCTTAGCCTTTTCAAGAACAATGCCTGCAATCTTCACGTGATTCGAAGCCGGAGCATCAAAGGTTGAGGCAATGACTTCGGCCTTCACCGTGCGCTTCATATCTGTCACTTCTTCAGGGCGCTCATCAATAAGTAACATCATGAGATACGTCTCAGGATGGTTTTCTGCAATGGCATTCGCAATCTCCTTCATGAGCATGGTCTTACCCGTCTTGGGTTGTGCCACGATAAGCGCACGCTGTCCTTTACCAATTGGAGCGAACACGTCAACCACACGTCTTGAAAGACTATCCTTCGTGCCGCGACAAAGGTTGAACTTCTCATCAGGGAATAGGGGAGTGAGGTGTTCAAACGCCACGCGGTTTCTCACTTCAATGGGCGACATGCCGTTGATCGTATCTACACTATGCAACACAAAGAACTTGTCGTCCTCGCGCGGCACACGTATCTTACCCGTAACTACGTCACCAGGCTTCAAACCATACTGACGCAACAACATGGGCGAAACGTAAACATCGTCGGGCGACGTTAAGTAGTTGTAGTCAGCCGAACGTAAGAAACCGTAATTCTCCTTTGTGAGTTCCAAAACGCCACCTCCTTCAAGCAATAACATTTCGGGAACGGCAGGAGCTGAATGCTGTCTCGTAGGCATAGCTTGAGGTTTCTCTGGAACTTTTTTATTCGTAGGCTTCGTTGCAGAAGCTTCATCTTCAGCAATGTTTACTCCTCCCTTCGTAAGCTCTATGCGTTCCATTCGGGGCAGGTCATCAATGATGATAAACTTATCGTCAATCTTCGTGTAGTTCTTGACAATCACTTCATGCACCTTCCCCTGTGGCTTTTCTTTGCTCACTGGTCCTTCCTTAGTCTCACTCTCGCTAACCTGCTCACAGCTTGCTTGTTCCTGAATTGCCTTAGCCATAGCTTCAGCAGCCTCACGAGCAGCTATTTCAGCCTTCGAGGGGCGTCCGCGCTTACGCTTTGCTGGCATAGGAGGTACCTCTTCGCCAAGTTGGCTCTGTTGCGCCTCCAAAATGTCAGCAACCAACAATTCCACCTCATTCGAATCCTTATGAGGAGTATTAAACTGCTGCGCAAGGGCTTGAAGCACCTCCACAGACACAAGCATTAACTGTTCTTTGGTGTAAGTAGTCATAACTATTTTATGGGAAACACAGACGGTCAGAACGAGACAAAAGAAATACAACCGTCAATGTGGATAAACAAATGATGTGCAAATTTAGCAATTTCTTTTTTAAGATGGAGGGCGTAGGGTAAAAGTTTTTCGTGTAGAAGCGCTTAATTTTAGTGCCTCATCATTTTCTTATTCCTAGATGTCCCCCATCGAATGGGCTGAGTAGTTGAGAAGGGGTAGGGGCCTGGAGCGAGGGGATGCGCCAAGGGAGTAGGGGGCACTAAGTCGGAGTTAGGAGCGAGGGAGTGAGAGTATGTGGAAATTAAGAGAGACTTGCGCTTGACGGGTAGGCATACGTTTCCCGCTCCCCCTCCTATAGCGCTTACGCGTGGCATGCTCCAATGCGGCTCTTTCACGTCGGATGCACTCCAGTAATACGCGTTCATCCAAAGTGCCTTCCTGAGCGCCCCTTTATCCTCCCCTGCGTGACGCTCCGCTTTTCACTTTGCTTCTCCAATCTAAAGATACAATAGGGTGGAGGTCGCTTGGCTCATAATGGTAAAACCAATTTTCACAATATCTCGCATTCCATGACATACCCCACTCATTCAGTGCTCGCATTTTAAAGATATTTTTAGGGAATAGAAATAAACAATGCCGTTTGGCACGCATTTCGCCTTTCAATGGGGCCTTTAGGAGGGATAAATATGTGTCTATAGATAGGTAAATTGCCCCTCTAAACGGGGAAATCTATTGAGATGATGTTATAAGATGTTACGTCGTGCGCCACAAAGCTCCACATTTTCAGCTAGATACATTTGGAATGCGCACGCCTCAAATTACAGATTACAGATTACAGTTAATTTTTTTTGCAAAATCACCCTACAGCCCAATGTATAGTAAAAAGAAATTTTAATATATATATTAAATTATTTATATGTATATTATTTATTATATTTATTAATTATTTTATTTCTATTTATTGTTATATTATCATATACTCTTTCCAGGACTGATTTATCAATTTAAAATAACTGTAATCTGTAATCTGTAATCAGTCGCCTGAAATATTCTATTTTTTTTGAATAGGTGTGGCACCCTTTACCCTATGTTTACTTCACCCTTATAGAAGCAGACTCCGTACAGATTAAGTAGGCTTTCCCTCTCTCCCTCCAGACTCCTCATTGAAGGCATGCTTTGGTGCGAGAATTTTTCCTATAAATTTCACTTTTTTTATCGCATGATTCTCCTCTCTCTCAAATGCATCTAAAAGGAGTATATATTTTCTCATTACCATGAAAAAATGGCCAGGAAGCTTGTGTATTGGAGCAATTATTTGTATCTTTGTAGTAGAGAAATGCGCGTCTCCTTCTCCTTCTACGCGCTAAAACTCGCCTAAAAATCAGAACTTCAACACTAATCCATTATTACATTTTTTATGAAAAAACTTTTACTCCTATTAGCCGTAATGCTTCCTTGCTTGGGAGTGTTGGCGCAGACACCTGTTGTCCATGTAAGCAACATTGATACCGCTCCATTCCAATTGAGCGATGAAGATGCCGCAAAGATCTTCGAACTCGATAATTTAACGGTCGTTTTGGATGTTACTACAGCCGCTTCTCTTTCTGGTCGTGGTGCATTCTTCTGTGTTGCAGATCCTGCTCAACCAGTTCCTTCTTCTTTCTCAGGGACGAATACCTCTTACATGGCATGCGGACACAATGACGCAGGTATCGCATACATTGCAGCTGCTAACGGAGGTCAGCACTTCTCAACAGGTACAATCCCTGCAAATTCAACCATCAGAATTGCCTATGTATTTGATAAGACTAACAATAAGTTCAAGTCATACATTGGCGATACAAACACAGGTTGGACGCAAGACCGCAATTTTGGAACTTACGAAATTGCTACGCCTAAGATGGTGAAGGAAGATTTCGAAAACGCTAAAATCTACATCGGTGGTGGTATGGCAAACAAAGCTCATCACGAACTTGGCGATGCTACAATCCATAAGGTAAGAGTTTATGATGGAGCGCTTACCGTAGATCAGATTAAGAAAGTTGACTTTGTAAAGAATGCTAATGAATTTGAAAACGGCATGATTTACACTTTCGTAACAGCACGCGGCTGGATGGGTGCAAAGGATGGTAACAACAATGTTATATCAACGGCTAAGACATCTCACGAGCTCACAGGTAGCAAGGAAGATGCAGACTTCCAATGGACGGTTTACAAGTCAGAAGACGGCAACTACTACCTCTACAATATAGGCAATGGCAAGTTCATGGGCGTTCAGGCTACTAACAACGCTTCAGTTCCTTTTGTAGATGTTCCTTTTGGTAAGAAATTAACATTTAAGGTTTCAAGCAGCGTTGAATACCCCATCATGTTCTCTACAAACAATTCAGCCGTTGTCAATCACTCTACAAGTCATGGTGATGGTTGTATTTCTTGGACAGGTGGTTGGGGCACTCTCAACGACGAAGGTAGCAACCATAAAGTAGAGCTAGTCGGTAAAGCTTCAGAAGAAGTAATGGCAAAGATTGAAAAGCTCGTTGCTATTCGTGAAATTGGTTACTTCCGTTTGAAGGGACACTCTGACAATTATATTGATGCGTCAAGCATTTACAACAACGCAACAGCAAAGGTTGGTCAGATGTCTATGAAGTCAGATGCTAATTGCAATCTCGCGGGTACTATATTCTATTTTGATGATGATAGTAGGTTCTTGAACTATGCGACAGGTACACACATTCGTGTCACTCGTGAAATCGGCTCTGTAGCCAATAATGATGGTAACACTTGGACCGTCTATATTTCAGGTACAGAAGGTAAGTACAAGTTATTGAGTAACGCAGATAACTGGTTGCATGACAACTCTGGTAATCGTGCTGATAGATGTTCTTCTGAAAGTGACCACGGTCTCACCACTCACTCTTGGACACTTGAAAAGGTTACTTCACTCCCCGTTACAATATCTGCGGCTAAGTACGCTACATTCTATGCTCCCGTAGCGGTTGAAGTACCTTCAGAAGTAAAAGCTTACACTGTAACAATTGATGGCAACTGGGCGAAGTTAAATGAAGTTGGCAATGTAATTCCTGCTAACACAGGTGTTGTCTTGTTCTCAGAAACTGCTGGTACTTACAACCTCAATATCACTGAAGATGTAGATGCAATTTCAGGCAATGCTCTCCGCGGTACTGCTGCTACAACATACTTCACTGAAGCTGGTACTTACTATGCTCTCGCTCTTGTTGATGGTGAGGTTGGTTTCTACAAGGATGCATTCAATAACAATCGTTTCCAAAACAATAGCCACAAGGCTTACTTGTATGTACCTAACACATCAGCTGCTTCAGCATTCAAGTTCCGCTTTGAAAATGGCACTACCGCCATTGAATCCGTTCTCAACGGCACTAACGCTAACGCTCCCATCTACGACCTCTCAGGTCGCCGCGTTATGAACGCCGTGAAGGGTGGAATCTACATCCAAAATGGTAAGAAGTTCATCGTAAAGTAATCCACACACACACTAATCACTAAACTAAATGCATACGATTATGAAAAAAACATATATCGCACCCCAAGCGGGCGTAAGTGAATTTAAGCTCGAAGGACTCATTGCCGCTTCGCTCCGAGTAGACGAAACAAAGACTATCGACACTCAAAATGGCGGACAGCTCAGCAACAAGTACACCAGTCCTTGGAGCTCTACCAATTGGGAAAACTAATACGACATTTCCATCATGAATAATAATGGGTCAGTTCTTAACGGGGCTGACCCTTTTTTGTGGGTTCAAAGGAGAAAATTCTTTTGACTTTAAACTTTTTTTAACAAGTTGAGCTGTAATTCTAAAAAATAATTAATAACTTCGCCCACATCAAGATCTCATATTAATTTATAAATACTTCAAACAATGACAGACGGTAGACTATTTGTCTGCGCGCTAATGGCTTTAGCCGCAGGTGGTTCAATGACTTCGTGCATTGACGACTCGTATGACATGAGTAAGGAGATAGACATGACGGTAGGCCTCGGCGCAGAGGGACTCCAATTAAAAGTAGGTAATACAGAAAAGATTTGGCTTTCCGACATTTTGGAAGTAGACGACGAAGAGATGTTGGAAACGACGTCAACAGGTACCTTCTACTTGGTGAAGCATGACAATGCGGACTTCTCCTTCAACGTACCCTCATTCACGGCTTCGGTAAATGTGGCGAAATTGACGCCCAACTTACCCCTGCTCACCTTTGACGAGTTGAAGGACGTTTTGGCAGGAAGCGGGGCAAGTGTGAATCAGTTGGTGGTGCCCAATGGATGGACCACCAAGCAAGTGCCCTTGAAGGTAGAGTCGACCGACCTGTTCAACCTTTCCGACCTGCCCAAGGAAATCAAGAGCTTGAAGCGCATTATCCCAGCTAAGGAAAGTAGCACCGTAAGTGTGGCGCTTGAAATTGCTTCAAACACTTCTAGTCAGAAGTTCGTGATTGATAGCTATAAGAACCTTCAAATCACGTTGCCCGACTTCTTCAAGTTGAAGGGAGTTGAGAAGAACGTACTGAACCTCGGCTCGGCCACCAACGTGAACACCCCTGGACTTGTGCTTGCCGAATTTGAAGTAGAATCCCTCGAGCTCAAAGGAGAAAATGGTACAGACTTGACTAATGGCAAGAGCCTCGAAGTGATCGGAAATTATGCCGTTTCGGGCGACTTCAGCATTAAGGCCTCCGAGCAGTTCACCGTGAAGAGTGGAGACGAAACGACCATCCGCGTCATCGTTCAAGTAGGTAAGCAAACGAGTAGCGATAAGGTGAACGTTGCGTTCGCCGAAGTGGAAGGTATCTTTGCTCCCGAAATTAACCCCAACATCGCGCCCATCAATATTGCGAAGGACGTGCCCGACTTCTTGACCGATCCCGAAGTGTGCATCATGGCGGCAAATCCCACGCTTCGTTTCGATGTCGATATGACGCAAGTACCCGTTGACTTGACCATGTGGGGCAATCTTTACGGTGTGAAGGATAATAAGACTATTGCCGAAGTGCGCATCCCAGGTAGCGACGTAGTAAGCCTTGGAGGTAAGAAGCAATCCACACTTTACTTCTGTCAAGAAGCACAACCCTTTGACCCCAATGGTGTGGCTCAGGGCGCAAGCATCTACAATGTCAGCAATCTGAACGACGTGATGAAGAAGATTCCCGACATGATTCGCGTGGACTTCAATGACGATAAGATAAACCTCAGCAACAAGCTTGCAACGATAGGACTCGGACGTAAATATAATGCCGCGTTGGATTATAGTGTTTATGTGCCCTTCCAATTTAACTCAGGCTTGAAGATTGTTTATGACGAAGTAATCGACAACATGAGTGGCGACCTTGAGGACTTGGGAGCAGAGGGTGCGGAGATTTCTGCACTTGTGGATAATAAAATTCCCTTGGCCCTTCAACTAACAGCCATGCCCTTGGATAAGAATGGACGCGAAATAGCGGGAGTAACGGTTTCCACCCTTGAGGTACCAGCAAATGCGGAATCAATGGTGAAGTTGGAAATCAGATTTGCGAACCCCACAGATTTGCAGAAGCTCGATCAGATAGCATTGAAGGTGAATGCAGAGACTATAGCAAATGGTGTGAACCTTACGAGTGATCAGTACATCCAATTGAAGGATATTCGCTTGACCCTCTTAGGACAGATTATTGCAGATTTGAACGATTAAAGAGAAACGAGCGGAGAGAGGCTCAACAATGGGCCTACTTGCTCTTTCCCCATACATATTTTCTCTTTACTCCTTTAAAAAATATTACTTTTATGAAAAGCATATTAAACAAATATAGTCTTGCAGCTCTTGCGGTTACAACAATTTCGCTATCAGCTGAAGCCCAGGAATCGCGTACGTCTTACTTCATGGAGACGGCAAGTTTCCGCCATCAAATGAATCCCGCCCTTTTGGATGCGCCCTACAAATCATTCTTGATTGGTAATGTCAATGTCGGCGCAACGGGAAATGTGGGGCTTGGCGATTTCATTTATAAAGTGAATGGTAATCCAAAGTATGATTACACCACTTTCTTAAATCCTTCCATCAGTGCATCGTCGTTCCTTGGCGAATTAGATGATAAGAACCGCATGGACCTCTATGTAAACTACAACATCTTCTCTTGTGCCTTTAAGGCTTTTGGAGGGACCAACCTTGTAGAATTGAACATGCGCTCGAACACGAACCTTACGTTGCCCTACGAGTTCTTTGAATTTGCAAAGACGGCGGGTGCGAAGGAAACTTATCATCTTGAGGATCTCGGTATGCGTACGACAAATTATGCCGAATTAGCTTTCGGTCATGCACGCAATCTTAATGACAAGCTTCGTATTGGTGGTAAAGTAAAGGTGCTTGTCGGTGCGGCTTATGCCGATTTTAGCGTAGATCGCATGGACATCACGATGAATGGCGACGAATGGCGCATCAATGCACAAGCTGAGCTTGAAGCCGCTATTATGGATACACAATTGGAGTTTGAACCCGCACATAAGAATTCGGCAGACGGACGTCGCCGTGTGAAGGGGATGGATGATACTGCTTTTGGGCTTCCTGGTTTAGGCGTTGCTTTAGACTTGGGTGCAACGTACAAACTCACTGATGACTTGACTTTGAGCGCAGGTATCACTGACCTTGGCTTTATGAGCTGGAAGAAGACACACAAGGCTTCTTCAAAGGGTGATTATACGTTTGATGGCTTCGAAACTTTCCGCGTGAATAGTGACGATAAGTCAACCGATCGTTTGGGTCCTCAGCTCGAAGATTTAGGAGATGACTTAGAAGAAATGTTCTCCGTGTACTATGATGGAGAAGACAACGTGACACAAATGCTTGCCGCTACCATCAACGCCGGAGCCGAATATCAGCTCCCCGTTTATGACAAGGTGCGTTTCGGTGCTCTATATACAGGCCGAATCAATGGACTTTACAGTTGGCATCAGGGTATGATTTCAGCAAATTATCGTCCTTGGAAGTGGCTTGAAGTGAATGCAAACACAGCCTTCTCTTCAACAGGTACAACTTTTGGCGGAGCTGTAAACATGCATTTTGGTGTGGCTAATATTTATATCGGTGCGGATCGTATTTTCGGTGATATGTCTAAGGAATTCATTCCTATCAACAATATGAACGGTCAGTTGAATGTTGGTATCACTGTTCCCCTCTAAAACAAATTGAGCGTCTTTAATAAGACAAAATAAATAAAGCGAGGCAATCTAAAAAGGTTGCCTCGCTTTATTGTTATGCATTCCCCTGAAATAGGGGTGTGTAAGTTGATTACAACTGAAGGAGAATTTTTAATCTTCTTCCTTCATGTGACGTACGATACCGAGTTTAGAATTTTCAATAAATTCAACGATGTGATCGATGTGTTCACTATGAGGTATTTGTTCGCGAATCTTGATAATTGTATCTTCCATACTGAAATTGCCAGCATAGATAAGTCGGTATGTGTTAGCTATGTGGCGAAGTATACGTTCATCAACGTTAACGTGCTTCAATACGAAACTATTTACACCATGATATTTAGCTGGGTTGCCACCAAGGATGATGTAAGGAGGAATATCCTTTTGTACACGACATCCGCTCTGAATGAGTGAATAGCGACCGATTCGCACATGTTGTTGCACCTGTACGTATGAACTTTGAATAGAGTAGTCATGAATTTCACATTCGCCAGCAATGTTTACGCCAATGCCGAGCACACAATGGTTGTGAATGTGTGTGTCGTGACAAATGTGCACCTTATCCATAAGGAAATTCCCGTTTCCGATGATCGTAGCACGATCGTCGTAAGACGAACCTGCGATTACTACATTTTCGCGAATGCGGTTATCATCACCAATAATCACACGGTGAGGATGACCTTCTTGATAATGGAAGTCCTGAGGCGTTGCGCCAATTACGGCATTTTGGTAGATGATGTTATTCTTACCCATAATTGTGCCTTCAAGGATAGAGGCGTGGGGCATGATTACGCAATTGTCACCAATTTCAACACCCGCTTCAATGTACGCAAAGGGTTTAATCTCTACGTTGTTGCCCAATTTAACTGAAGGGTCAACATATGCTAAGGGACTAATCATAAAATTAGAATGTTAGGTTATAGGTTATAAGTTGGAAGGTGTTGAGGTAGGTCCTGATTTATTGAGTTCTATGCATGTTGAATGCTACATATGCACATTGGAGTTTCAGACCCTCTCAACGCTACCCTTTACTCTCTCCCTCCACCGAGGGCCTTATAAAGGTTGATACCAGCAGACAACTTGTTATACTTATCTGTGATGAGAGACATCTGAGCAGAGAGCAAACTTTGTTGAGCAGTGAGTGTTTCAAGATAGGTTGTTGTGTTTGAGTGCTTGAAGAGTAACATCGTTTCCTCATTAGCTGTTTCTAACACCGCAACTTGCTTCTCTCGTTCTTGTTGTTGGAGAATAGCTGTTTGGTAATCAGAAAGTGCATTGCTTACTTCTTGACCAGCCTTAAGAACAGCAGTTTGGAAATCAAGTGTTGCTGCCTCATAATCTAACTTAGAAACCTTGAGATTAGCTTTGAGTTGTCCGTTCATGAAAATGGGTTGTGCAAGACTTGCCGCCGCATTGAGAAGGAGTTTTCCTGGGTTGACAACCGCACCAATATTGTTAGTCCAACCCGCAACGCCTGAAATTGTGATGGAGGGATAGAATTTAGAACGGGCTATGTTGACATTATAGAATGAAGCCGCAAGTTGAGCTTCAGCAAGGCGTACGTCGGGGCGATTCGTCAATAATTGAACGGGGACGCCCGCTTCCATAGAAGCGGGGAAATCATAGCTTCCAAACTTGTTACGATCAATAGCGTGGGGCGCTTCAGCTAAAAGAACGCAAAGTGCATTCTCCGTTTGTCGGATGCTATTTTGAAGGGTAGGGAGGGTTGCAAGAAGGGTATGGTAATTAGCTGTAGCTTGTGACACGGCAGCATTATTGACCATGGCAGCCTCCTTCATCACCTTTAAGGCTTCTACGTTCTTATTCCAAATCTCAGCCGTAGCAGATGCCGTAGCGTATTGTTCGTCGAGCATTTGAAGCGTGTAGTACATTTGAGCTACAGCAGAGATAAGAGCCGTTTGTGTAGCTTGCTTAGCTGTCTTTGCTATGAACAAATTGGTTTCTGCATACTTCTTAGCGTTTTGAAGTGAACCAAAAGATCCAATGTTCCACGAAACCGAAATGGGCAAAGTATAAGTTTGTACGGCCTTAGCTTGATCAATAGAAGTAAGCTCACCGGAAGGAGCAAAAACAACAGAAGGAATGTAAGCTAACTTTGAAATCGTAAGATATGACTTAGCCTTCTCTATATTCATATCTGCCTTTTGCATATCATTACTGATAAGCACTTTTTCAATAAGTGCTTGGAGCTTAGGATCCGTAAAGACTTCACGCCAAGGCATATTCCCAAAGTTTGTCGTGTCAGCTGATTCTAAAATAGCTGTCATCGAGGTGGTATCGCGGTAGATATTATCCGTAACATTTGCGAGAGATTCAGGACGCTCATAGTTCTTGAACATTCCGCAACTGCTAAGAAGTGCGATACTTATAAGGGGAAAAAGTATTTTTTTCATTGTTGTATATTAAAGGAGAAAAGAAATGCGGAAAAGGAGAAATGAAAAAGAAAGAAATAATCATGCACGACGTTAATGCGCTAGCACCTTTTCCTTTCTCCTTTTCAGATTTCTTATTTACTTTGAGTATTGCTGGAGGTCTGCTTCTGCGTCTGTATTATCCATATCTTCCCAAGTCATAGGCTTGATACGCTCTTGGAGAGCTTGGAAGATTACAAACAATGCAGGAACGATAAAGATTTGGAAAATCATACCGATAAGCATACCACCGATAGCTGAAGTACCAAGAGCGCGGTTACCATTCGCACCTACACCAAAGGCAAACATCAAGGGGAGCAAACCTACAATCATTGCGATTGAAGTCATCAAGATAGGACGAAGACGAGCAGCGGCACCAAGTACTGAGGCATTGGTAATGCTCATACCCATCTTGCGACGATCAAGGGCAAATTCTACGATCAAGATAGCATTCTTAGCCAAAAGACCAATCAACATAATCATTGCGATTTGCACATAGATATTGTTTTCGGCGGCTGAGAAAATGGGGATAAGTCCCATAAGATGTAAGAATGCAAAACATCCCATCAAACCAAAAGGTACAGAGAGCAATACAGCAAAGGGAAGCATATAGCTTTCATACTGAGCAGCAAGCAAGAGATAGATGAATACGAAACAGAGTATGAATACGATTGCCGTTGTACTACCACTTGAAGCAGCTTCTTCACGTGTCTGACCTGAGAATTCGAATGAGTAACCTTCAGGAAGTACTTCTTCAGCCACATCCTTAATTGCTTGGATGGCTTGACCAGATGTGAAACCTTCAGCAGGAGAACCGTTCACCGTAATAGAAGTGTACATGTTGAAACGGTTAATGATGTCAGGACCCATGCTAGGAGTCATAGTCACGAATTCAGAAATGGGAGCCATTTCGCCCTTAGAGTTTCTTACCTTAATCTTATTGAGAGATTCTATGTTGTCACGGTCAGTACGTTCCCCCTGAATCATTACGCGATAGAGCTTACCGAAACGGTTGAAGTTGCTTGAGTAAAGCCCACCATAATATCCTTGAAGTGTATAGAGAATGTCTGTTTGTGAAAGTCCTGCACGCTTACATTTAGCTGCATCGATATCGATAATGTATTCAGGGAACTTCGTGTTGAAGTTAGTTTGTGCAGAACCGATTTCAGGACGCTTCAAAAGAGCAGCAAGATAGTCTTCTGTAACCTTCTGGAAGTTGAGCAATTCGCCACCTGTACGGTCCTGAAGGTTGATAACGAAACCATTGGTTGCACCATAACCAGGTACCATAGGGGGTTGGAAGAAGAGTACTTGAGCATTCTTAAATACCTTCTGACTCTCAAGATAAAGGTTGGCAAAAACAACGGTAGCACTTTCCGTTAAGGGATTACGTTTTTCCCATGGCTTAAGTTTTACAATGAAAGAACCATATGATGAGCCTTGACCGCCCACGAATGAGTAACCTGAAATCATCGTTGAACTTTGCACAAGGGGAGAGCTTTGTACCAATGCATTAACTTGACTTAAAACTTCTTCAGTTTTATCCTGAGAAGTACCAGGAGGCATTGCTACAGCACCCATGATAGAACCTGTATCTTCAGAAGGTACCATACCTGTAGGGGTTAAGTTCATGGCAACAATAAGGCCTACCAAACTCAACACCACAAATACAATTGAGAGAATAGGGCGCTTAACGAAATAGATTACGCCATTCTTATAGCGTTGAATCATATTTTCAAAGCTTTGGTTGAAGTTTTCGTGGAACCCCTTTTCTGTAAGTCGCTTCAAACCCCAAATAGCAATGAGCACAAAGGGAATTGCGATCAACCAACCCGAAGTGAAACCTCCAAAGATCATGCCCAATACGGCAACAATAACCAAGAGGTAAGTTAACTTTGAATTGTGGCGCTTCATTACACGATTGTAACGTCCTGCCATCTCATCCTTAGCGGCATTCATTGCGATGCCTAACTTTTCCTTGGTTGAACGTTCTTCTCCTTCTTCGTTATGGCTCTTCAACATAATAGCACAAAGGGCAGGAGAGAGGGTTAATGCGTTCAAAGCAGAGAAACCGATGGCAATTGCCATTGTGATACCAAACTGGCGATAGAAAATACCAGCCGTACCGCCCATGAAGCTTACGGGCACGAACACCGCCATCATTACCAATGTAATTGACACGATTGCACCGCCTAATTCACTCATGGCGTCAATTGAAGCCTTGCGAGATGAACTATAACCGAGGTCTAACTTTGCGTGGACACCTTCAACCACCACAATGGCGTCGTCCACTACGATAGCAATGGCTAGCACTAAGGCTGAAAGTGTGAGCAAGTTTATAGAGAATCCAATTGCGTTGATGGCAAAGAATGTACCAATAAGTGCAACGGGAATTGCAATTGCTGGGATGATTGTAGAGCGGAAATCTTGAAGGAAGATGTATACCACAAGGAACACCAATACGAATGCTTCAATCAACGTTTTTACAACTTCGTGGATAGAAGCGAAGAGGAATTCATTGGCATTTTGTGAGATTACGAAGTCAAGACCAGGAGGCAATGATTCGCTTGTTTCTTCAATCAAAGCTTCAATATCTTGGATAATCTGTGTTGCATTTGAACCTGCGGCTTGGAAGATAATGGACGTTACGGCATTGTGACCATTAACTTTACCCATGAAGCCGTATGTCATACGACCGAGTTCAACACGAGCTACGTCACCTAAACGAATGACGCCTCCGTCCTCGTTAGATCGCAATACGATATTTTCAAATTGTTCGGGTGAAGTTAATCGACCACGGTAGCGCAAGGTGTATTGGTATGTATTATCATTACGTTCACCCATTGTACCAGGAGCTGCTTCAACGTTTTGGTCGGCAAGGATTCCTGAAATGTCAGTAGGAACAAAACCATATTCGGCCATCTTTTCAGGGTCAAGCCAAATACGCATTGAATAGTCAGCACCCATTACCATTGCATCACCAACACCTTGTACGCGCTGAATCTGAGGTAATACGTTAATCTTTGCGTAGTTTTCAAGGAAGGCAAAGTCATAGCGGTCTTCAACATCCACGAGAGAGAAGACGATAAGCATTGAGCTTTGGCTCTTCTGTGTGATGACACCAACCTTGGTAACCTCAGCAGGGAGCAAACCTAAGGCCTTTGATACACGGTTTTGTACGTTTACTGCAGCCATGTCGGGGTCGGTACCCTGTTTGAAGGTGATCGTAATGGTAGCATTACCAGTATTGGTTGCACTTGAAGACATGTAATCCATGTTTTCAACCCCGTTAATCTGTTCTTCAAGAGGAATGATAACCGAGTTCAACACCGTTTGTGCATTTGCACCCTGATAAGTGGTGCTTACACGAATGGTGGGGGGGGCAATTTCAGGATATTGTGTAATCGGGAGTGATACCAAACCGATTACCCCGAGAATGACAATCACGATTGAGATAACCGTGGAGAGCACCGGGCGATTGATGAATGTATCGAGTCTCATTTGATTCTAATTTGATTGAGTGGATAAGTTTCTGAGTATACGAGGCATGTTTTAAAGGTAAATGATAGTTCATCTCGTGAAAGTTTGTTGACTCGTACCGATTAACTTATACCGACCTTAGTTACTCTTGACCAGGAAGCTTCTTTTCAGCCATGTGTTGTTGTGACTTATCTTCGATAGCCTTACGTTCTTCAGCTGTAATCGGAGTGATTTCCATGCCATCCTTGAGGCGAGTTACTCCTTCAACAACAATCTTATCGCCAATCTTTACACCCTCTGTTACGATGTAGTTCTGACCGTCATTTTGTGTGAGGACTTTAATTTCAGTGTACTTCACCTTGTTTTCTTCCCCAAGGAGGTATACGAATTTCTTTTCTTGTACATCAACTACAGCAATCTGAGGAACCATAACGGCAGCTGTGTCGCGAGTAGGAACTTCAATCGTTCCTGTACCACCACTACGCAAAACACGATTGGGGTTCTCAAAGTCTGCGCGTGCTTGCAAAGAGCCTGTGTTTGCGTCAATAACTCCGCTTATGGCTGCAATATGACCTTGACGTTCAAAAATTTTACCATTGGCCATGCGTAGATTTACTGCTGGAAATGACGAAATAGCAGCAGCTTGTCCACCGAGGTTGAGTACTTGCTTTTCTGTCATTGAGAAGTAAACGTACATTTCGCGTAAGTCAGATACTACAGTAAGAGGCTTGGGAAGTGACGGAGAAGCCAACGTTCCTTGACGGTAATTGATTTCACCAACAACGCCATTAGTGGGGCTTGTAATCGTACAGAATGCCAATTGATCCTTAGCATTCATCAACTGAGCTTTTGCTGAAGCCAATTGAGCTTCGAGCGTTGCTAATTGATTTTTCGCAGAGCGCAAATCAAAGTCAGAGATAATGCCCTTAGAGTGGAGCATCTCCTTGTTTTCTACATTTAATTTCTGAGTTTCGATGCTTGTTTCAGCCATCTTTACAGCAGCTTCAGCTGATTTAACAGCTGAGTTGTAAACTGTAGGGTCGATAAGGAAGAGGGGTTGACCAGCTCTTACTTCCTGACCTTCTTTTACGTAAACTTTAAGGATGTGACCACTAACTTTTGCAACGATATTAACGTCTTGGCAAGAGCGAATCGTTGCAGGATAAGAAGTTGTAGTTTCCGCCTTTTGGGGAGTAATTGTTTCTACAACGTGTTTGTTGTCACCTGTAGGCATACCCTGCTTCTTTGAACAAGAAGTGAATGCCAAACAACCGAGGGCAAAAAGTGCGATTTTGCTTTTCATCTGGATTGTAATTATTAGTAATTGTTATTAAATATTTCTAAAAAAGTGTGCAGAATTGCGATGAAAACGAGTTGGTAACCCCAATTCATTTATCGTTGCAAAGTTACGAAACAAAACTAATTTTATATTATAAGTTTTGGGTTAAATCTACGGCATTCATTATACATTTAACATTTTATAAGTCCTCGTAACTTCTTCAGTTGTAAATTTGTTTACCATGTGTGACAAATTGGAAGATTTATTTTTGCTCTTTCAAATAGTGAAAGTCAGAATGTCTTATGTCGGTTTTCAGCTTGTTTTATTGATTGCGATGCAAAAAAAGTGAAGTTCCTTCTGTAGTATCATTTAAAAAACTTAATTTTGCTCAATGGAGAGAAGTTGATGAATGTGAAAAATCACTTCTTACATTTTTATTATTTGACTTAAACTTTTAAATGTAATTTGAATATGGACTTTAAAAAAATGGCTGAGCAATATAAGTCAGAATTGCTCAACAAGGTAATTCCTTTTTGGCTTGAGAAGTCGCAAGACAAAGAGTTCGGTGGTTTCTTTACTTGTCTAGAACGAGACGGCTCTGTTTTTGATACTGATAAATTTATTTGGCTTCAAGGTCGTGAAGTTTGGATGTTTGCCACGCTTTATAATAAGGTGGAGAAAAAGCAGGAATGGCTTGATGCCGCCATTCAAGGTGCTGAGTTCTTGAAGAAATACGGACATGATGGCAACCTCAATTGGTACTTTGCTCTTGATCGCGAAGGTCACCCCCTTGTTGAACCATATAACATCTTCTCTTATACCTTTGCCGTAATTGCATTCGGTCAGTTGGCCATTGCAACAGGTAATGAAGAGTATGCTGAGATAGCGAAGAAAACGTTTGATATTGTACTTTCTAAGGTAGATAATCCCAAGGGTAAGTGGTCAAAAGCAGCTCCTGGAGCACGTGCGCTCAAGAGCTTTGCATTGCCCATGATTCTTTGCAACGTGGCACTTGAAATTGAACCCCTTCTTGAGCCCGCTTTCCTTGAAGAAAAGATTAAGGATTGTGTTCATGAGGTTATGGACGTATTCTATCGCCCCGAGCTTGGCCTTATTGTTGAACACCTTGGTGTAAACAACGAACTCGTGGATTGCATGGATGGTCGTCTGCTCAATCCTGGTCATGCTATTGAAGCTATGTGGTTTATTATGGATCTCGGAAAGCGTCTTGGCGACCAATCTCTCATTGACAAGGCCGTGGATATTGCGCTTAAGGAAGTTGAATATGGCTGGGATCATCAGTATGGTGGCATCTTCTACTTCATGGACCGCCTCGGTCATCCCCTCCAGCAATTGGAATGGGATCAAAAGCTTTGGTGGGTGCATATCGAAACGCTCATTACGATGATTAAGGGTTATCAGCTCACAGGCAATCAGAAGTGTCTTGAATGGTTTGAACGCATTCATGATTACACTTGGGCACACTTTGCTGATACTGAATATCCCGAATGGTTTGGTTATCTTAATCGCCAGGGTGAGGTGCTTCTTACGCTCAAGGGCGGTAAGTGGAAAGGTTGTTTCCATGTACCCCGTGGCCTCTTCCAATGTTGGACAATTTTAGAAGAGATTTCTAAGCGATAACAATTTTGTTTTCAGTAATATTAATAAACGGCATAAGAGCAGGAGTCTAAGTAAAAATATGTTCTTTTGTTCTTATGTCTTTTAACTTTAATCATATGATTTTATCTCACATTTCAGATAGCCAACGCTACGAATCGCTTCATCCCTTGTTTAAGCAGGTTTTTGATTACATTAAAACTCACGACTTGCTTAATGCGCCTACGGAGCGTATTGTTTTAAATGGTGATACATTATTCATCAATGTGTGTGATGCGAAGTTGGTTTCTGCTGAGGCTCAGAAGTTGGAGGTACACAAGAAGTACATAGACATTCACTTCCCTCTCAGCGGAAAGGAAATTGTAGGTTGGAAGCATCTTTCTAACGTTGGTACCAGTGAAG
The DNA here is from genome assembly GCA_045657925.1 of Alloprevotella sp. Taxonomy (GTDB): domain Bacteria; phylum Bacteroidota; class Bacteroidia; order Bacteroidales; family Bacteroidaceae; genus Alloprevotella. The sequence goes on from JAZOUA010000011.1 coordinate 70,934, forward strand.
CCCCCTTTGATGTAGCCAATGACTTCGCCCTTTATGCCGAACAGCCTTCAACGTATTACGAAGTCCTTCCAGGTGAGTTCTATATTGTATATCCTGAGGATGCTCATGCGCCCATTATAGGGGAGGGCGTTTTAAGAAAATTAATTGTTAAAGTTCTTCTTGACGTATAGAATATGGTAAAGTTTCCTGCGAGTCTTTCCCTTGCTTTAGGGTTTGCAATTTCGTTATTGTTATTATTCACAGGTTGCGGTGGTTCAACCTCGAACGCGCCAGAAGCAGCTTCAGCTGACACGGTGTACATGGACTCCATTCAAGCAGATAGCTTGTCGCATTCGCCGTTTCCTTTAGAATGGGAGGATGGAGAAATAACGTCAGTTAATCAAGAATCTAAGTTGTTAGTCATTGATTATGTCATGGCGGAAGAAGCTTTTATGAGTTATTATACAATGACTGAGGAAGAGCGTCGTGTTGAACAAAATTATTTCTGTAAGATTCTAAAATTAGAAGAATTAAGTGATTTTGTTAAACAAAGCAAACAGACAAAATCTGATGTGAAAATTAATGTGATTGGTATAACCAGTAGAGAGCGTTTTACCGTTAACGTGCCCACAGAAGATTTGTAAACGAAAGATTTCATGAATACAGCGGTAGTTAGCCAAAGGTATTTTTACTTCATTGTGCTTAACTACCGCTTTTTTGAAATTGATGACGACGTTTGAGAAGTATTTAAGATGTAAATTTTAAATGGGTTTTGATGAAAAATAAATCAGACTTAGTTTAAACTATATCTCAAATAATTTTTACTAAGTCGGAGTTAGTTAGAGATGCTTTTATCAACATAAAACAACAATGGGCATACCCTCGAGAGAGTATGCCCATTGTTTATTAAGATAGACTTTGTGTGTAAGGATTACTTAAGTGTAACTACAACGTCCTTCTCAACTTCTTCAACTACAACGTTGTCTTCGCGAAGCAACCAACCAAGAGCGAGGAAAATATCCTTTTCTGCCTTTGCCTTAGTTACCTTCTTGAGTTCCTTTGTTGTCATCTTGCCGTTTTCGTTGAGGGCTGTCCAAACCTTACCAGCTGTTTCGCCAACTTTCTGTACCATAGAGAAAAAATGTGGTGAATGAATTGTTAATAATTAATGGATATAATGGAGTGTAATTTTGTCACACATGCGTGTAGACTAAAATCACGGTGCAAAAGTAACTCATTGGTAATAGATTAGGGGCTTAAAATGTAAAAAGTTTGCGTTTTGTAAGGTAAAATTCCCTATAAATCATTACTTTTGTCATGCTTGATTTGCATTTATTCCTATGTTGTCACTTCTTATTCCTACATATTGTTTTGATTGTCTGTCGCTTATTCAGGGCTTGCACGGGCAATGTGAGGCGTTGTGCGGGGCTGACGAGCAGTTTTCGTATGAAATTGTCGTTGTTGACGATGCTACACCCGATACTGAACTTGTTGCGCATCTTTCGGAGGGTATTAGGGGCTTGAATCAGGGATGTGTACGCTTCATTCAGTTGAAGGAGAATGCAGGGCATGCAGTTGTTAGAAATCGTTTGTTAAGAGAAGCGCGTGGTAAGTGGGTGCTGATGGTAGATAGTGATGCAGAGATTATAAGGACAGACTTTGTAGCTCAGTATTGGAGGAATCGCTATCGGGCTTCAATTCTTATTGGAGGCATTGTTCATCCGAAGGAGGTGAAGAGGGGGTATGAATTGCGCAGTGCGTATGAGGAAAGCGTGGCGTATATGCGTGAAGTAAATTGGCGCAATAAGCACCCTTATGCCGTGTTCTCCGTGTTTAATCTCATGGCTCTAAAAACGGCGGTTACGCCTTATGGATTTGATGAACGTTGTGAAGAGTATGGTTATGAGGACTACTTACTCGGTGTGTTTTTAGAGCGTGATGGCGTGTCCGTTTTGCATATTGACAATCCGCTTTTACATACGGGAATTGACCCGAGTGAAGTGTTCCTGAGAAAGACGGAGACTGCCATGCGAACATTGTGCAAACTTCCTGCGGATTTACGCCACACCATAGGTATTGCAAAGTGGGCGCATCGGTTAAGCTACGTTGGGGGCACTTTCATCTTCAATCTCTTGTTCCGCCCTTGGGCGAGTCGCGTTCGGAGTCACCTATTAGGGACCCACCCTTCAATGTTTTTATTTCAACTCTACAAATTGCATTATTATTTAAATATGCAAACGGAGTGTTGAAAATGCTAAAAATAGCGTTAGTTCGTTGAAGTTATAGGTGTCTCAGAGCTAATTTTAGGCAGGTAAATGGTAATTTTACTTCAAAAATTTTGTAGCATTAAGAATAAGCCCTATTTTCGTAGGGTAAATCAATAAATAAAGGTTATTAACGCAAAAATAACGGCGTATGAAAAAGTATAATTTTGGCGCGGGTCCCTCAATTCTTCCCGCATCTGTAATGGAAGCAACAGCAGCTGCATGTGTTGATTTTAATGGCATGGGTTTGTCACTGATGGAAATCTCACACCGCACAAAGGAATTCCAAGCGGTGATGGACGAAGCGCAGGCACTCTTTAAGGATTTGCTAGAGATTCCTGATGGGTATAGTGTAGTGTTCTTAGGCGGTGGTGCAAGTCTTGAATTTGCCATGGTGCCTATGAATTTCTTGGAAAAGAAGGCCGCTTATTTGAATACCGGTGTTTGGGCAAAGAAGGCGATTAAGGAAGCAAAGGCCTTTGGGGAAGTAGAAGTTGTTGCTACATCTGAAGCTGACAACTTTACTTATGTGCCAAAGGACTTCACAATCCCTGCTGATGCTGATTACCTCCACATTACAAGCAATAACACTATCTACGGTACAGAAATGCGCTATGACCTTGATAGCCCCATTCCTGTAATTGCCGATATGTCATCTGACATCTTCTCACGCCCCATTGATGTTTCTAAATATGGTATGATTTATGGTGGTGCGCAGAAGAATTTGAGTATGTCAGGCGTGACATTCGTAATTGTCAAGGACGAATTGTTGGGTAAGGTTTCTCGCTATATCCCCACGATGCTTGACTATAGAACTCACGTGTCAAAGGGCTCAATGTTCAATACGCCTCCTGTTGTTCCTATCTATTGCGCTATGCAGACACTTCGCTGGATAAAGAGCGAGGGTGGGGTAGCAGAGATGGCTCGTCGTGCTGAAGAACGTGCGGCATTGCTCTATGCTGAAATCGATCGTAACAAATTGTTCCGTGGTACAGCTCGTGAAGATAGCCGCTCATTGATGAACATATGCTTCGTAATGAATGAAGAGTATAAAGAATTGGAACAGGAATTCCTTCAGTTTGCACAACAGCGTGGCATCGTAGGCATCAAGGGACACCGCGATGTGGGAGGCTTCCGCGCAAGTTGTTACAACGCTATGCCTGTTGAAGGAGTAAAGGAACTTGTAAAGGTGATGCAGGAATTTGAAGCAACACATTAATTCAACCATTATGAAAGTTCTTATAGCAACTGAAAAACCCTTTGCTGCAGCTGCGGCAAAGGGCATTCAAGAAATATTGGAGAAAGCAGGTCATGAGGTAGTAAAGCTTGAAAGTTACACCGAAAAGTCTGACTTGCTGAAGGCAGTTGGTGATGCCAATGCATTGATTATTCGTTCAGATAAGGTGGATGCTGAGGTTATGGATGCCGCTCCAAATTTGAAGATAGTAGTGCGTGCTGGTGCTGGTTACGACAACGTTGACCTCGCTGCAGCTACAGAGCGCAATATCGTTGTCATGAACACACCTGGGCAAAATGCCAATGCTGTAGCTGAGTTGGTAGTGGGAATGCTTCTTTACACTATCCGTATGCGTTTCTCTGGTAAGTCTGGCACTGAATTAAAGGGCAAGAAGTTAGGTCTTCTCGGCTTTGGTCATGTGGCGCAACACGTTGGTACTTTGGCTAATGGCTTTGGTATGGATGTTTATGCTTACGATGCTTTTGGACGTCGTGACAATATTGATGCGGCAGGCCTTCATTACATTGAGTCAAAGGAAGAGATGTTTGCCAAGTGCGATATCGTTTCGCTTCACATCCCTCTCAAGCCTGAAACACGAGCAAGCATCAATGGTGCCCTTTTTGAGGTAATGCCCAAGAATGCTATTATTGTCAATACTGCGCGTAAGGAAATTATCAATGAGGATGACCTCATTCAAGCTATGAAGCAACGCGAGGACCTCAAGTATATCACAGACGTACAACCTGATAAGCATGAGGATATGACTGCTTTCGGTGATAGATATCTTGCTACTCCAAAGAAGGCTGGTGCACAAACGGCAGAGGCAAATGCGAATGCAGGCTTTGCTGCAGCGCGCCAAATTGCGGATTTCTTTGCAACGGGTAATAAGCGTTTCCAAGTAAATAAATAAAATGAGACAACGGTGGGCATAACATCTGCCCGCCGTTACCTCTTTATACTCCTTAATAGATTAATGCCATGATTATAAAACCATTTGCAGCATTACGTCCGCCTCAGAATATCGTTGAAGAGGTAGAATGTAGAGCTTATGACGTGCTTAATTCAGACGAAGCAAGGCAAGAGGCTGAGGGTAATCCTAGGTCAATGTATCACATCAATAAGCCTGAAATCAATCTTGAGCCAGGTGCTCTGGATTCTGATCCCCGAGTTTATGGTGCAGCTCTTGAACAGTTTGAGAAGTTCAAGGCTGAAGGTTGGTTGCTCCGTGATGAGAAAGAAGTGTACTACCTCTATGCTCAAACGATGAACGATAAAACACAGTATGGTTTTGTCGTGTGTTGTCATTCATCTGACTATAAGCAAGGACGCATTAAGAAGCACGAACTTACCCGCAAGGATAAAGAGGATGATCGCATGCGTCACATCCTTGCCATCAGAGCACAGATAGGCCCCGTTTTCCTTGCATATAAGGAGAGTGCTATTCTCCAGGGTTTTATTGAACGTTATGCTTCTCAGGTTCCTGAGTACGACTTCATCGCTCCCATCGATGGTTTTCGCCATCGATTGTGGGTTATTTCATCCGATGAAGACATTCAGCAGATTACCGAAGCCTTCTCGCAAATGCCCGAAATGTACATTGCCGACGGCCATCATCGCTCAGCTGCAGCCGCACGTGTGGCTGACGAAGTGTCACTTACGAATCCGAACCATACGGGAACGGAAGAATATAACTATTTTATGGCCGTATGTTTCCCTCAAGAGCAACTAACGATACTTGATTACAATCGTGTTGTGAAAGATTTAAACGGCCTCACTGAAGCAGAGTTCCTTCAAGCGCTCAATAAGAACTTTGAGGTGCAAAGTAAGGGCACGCAAAATTATGCGCCACAAGAACTCCATGAATTTTCGCTCTATCTCGGTGGCGAATGGTATAGTCTTAAAGCCAAGTCCGGTGTTTACAATCCTGATGATCCCGTCGGAGTGCTTGATGTAGATATTTCCAGCCGACTCATTCTTGATGAAATTCTTAGCATCAAAGACCTTCGTACTTCTAAGCGTATTGATTTCGTAGGTGGATTGCGTGGACTTGATGAATTAAAGTGCCGAGTAGATAGCGGAGAAATGAAATTTGCTCTTGCGCTCTATCCCATCACAATGAAGCAAATTATAGACATAGCAGATGCTGGTAAAATCATGCCTCCAAAAGCCACATGGTTTGAACCTAAATTACGAAGTGGCTTATTTGTGCATACGTTTTAAAACATCTTTTGTAAATTTATAAATATAGTCAGGAACGCAGTAGGTGTAATACATCATTCTCAAAGCGTTCCTGACTTTTTATATCTAATCTGAACGGTTATATTTATTTCATATATGTTAATATTCTTCCAGCATATAGCTGAAACCTATTTGAGTGGAGTGTAGTTTTCAACAAATGTTGTATTTTTGCAGAGTATATTACTAATTTTCATATGAAGATAATCGTACTTAGCAATAATTATCCAGGCACTACGTTAAATAAAGAGCCTCTCGATGTTTATACCCTTCCAGATACCACTTTGTTGAAGGATGGAAAACCATTCTTCATACCCGATTTTGCAGTCCCTTGTTGTGTTCAGGCACATTTAGTGGTTCGTATATGTCGCCTTGGGCGTTCTATTTCGGAGCGTTTTGCGCATCGTTATTACGATGCCATAACGATTGGTGCTACTTTTACAGCAGAGCGTCTGCGTAAAGAGTTGGCAAAAGCCAATCGTCCCTGGGATCTTGCAGTAGGTTTTGATGGCGCAGCAGCTATAGGTAAGTTTCTTTCGCTGTATGAGCCTCAACCTAAAAGTACTGAGGAGGAGGCTGGTGTTAACCTGCATTTTGTGCCTTTGGCTAACGATATTCAGTTTACACTCGCCTCAAATGACATGATAATTCATGAAGGCGTGTCAGGGGATATGCTCAACCACATTGATTGCGTGATTGCTCAAATCAGCAAACACTATACCTTAAGACAAGGTGATTTGATTTTTACGGGGTGTCCGAATTTACCCCATGAAGTTAAGATTAATGACTGCATAACTGGGAGCATTGGGGGAGTGTCTGTATTGAGATTCAACGTCAAGTAAAGAGTTCACCACCTTAAATGCCTTAACCTTTTAAAAGACATTCGTCGCTCATTGTTTGAATTTTCATATATGAAAGTATATTTATCCATATTGCTATTTGTTGTGTGCGTGGCACAATCCATAGCACAAAGTTTTGAGACGCTTCGCCCAGAGGACTTCCCCATAGGTGAGGTGCTTCCGACATATAGTGCTCAGTTGAAATTAGCAGAAGGACAAACACAAGAGAATACGCAAGTAGTGGTGGAATATCCCGAGTATTCTAAGTTGACAAACAAGGAGATAAAGAAGTTAAAAGAAAAAGGCATAAATCTGTCTGAACGTCTTGATGTTCACACTGTATTTGGATATGAACGCAAACGCAGTGTTGTAGAAGTCAGCTTCGCTCCTTTTGTAATTAAAGACGGAAGTTGGGTACGCCTTACAAGTGTTCGCGTTTTAGCTCGCCCCAAAGCCAATGTGTATAGTAATATACCTAAAAGCTCCCCCAAACGTTATACAGACAATTCAGTTTTGGCAAGTGGTAAATGGGTAAAAATTGCTGTATCTCAGGAGGGGATATACCAACTAACTTCGTCACTCATTAAGCAATGGGGATTTAGTGATATCAATCGCATTAAGGTGTATGGTTACGGAGGTTTACCTCAGATAAAGAAAATTTATGATGGCACGACAACTCCCATCGATGACCTAAATGAGGTGGCGACTTTCCGCAATGAGGATAAGATGTTGTTTTATGCAAATGGTGTTGTAAGACGTACGTGGAACAACGCAGGAAAGCGTTGGAAGCATGAAACAAATACCTATTCAACTTTATCTTACTATTTTGTAACTGAGGGTGATAATCCCTTGTTGTTAAATGAGGATGTAGCTACGTCTGCGAATTCAATTATATCAGAAGTTCCTTTCCATGTATTATATGACGAAGATGGCTATGCATGGTATGAGGGGGGAAAGCAGTTCTACGATGCTTATAATTTCGCAACGGGAAATGCTAAGACTTATACATTGAAGACTCCTGATGCTGTTGAGGGTTCGGCTGCATTAGAATTGTCATTTTCAGCCTCCAATAAATTATCAAGCACTGAAGTAATGGTTACTTGTGGCGAAAAATCCTTGGGTCGTTTTAACATTCGCTATTGTCGTGACCATGAATATGCAATTGATAAGCGTTTGAATTATACCTTGAATAATTTAGGCGAAACAACTCCCATCAAGTTTACTACTACTCAAGGGCGAGACGCACGACTCAATTACTTAAGTTTGACTTACACACGTAAATTAACTGCCAATGGTGTTCCTTATACTTTTGTGCCGACTCCAGTAAGCTCAAATCCTTTGAAATTGCAGATTGCGGCGGCTACGAATGCTACACAAGTATGGCATATAGATGAAAGTACGGGAGCTGTTACGCGTTGTTCCTCACAATTAGCAGATGGAACTCTTACAGCCATTGCAACGAATGGCAAGCATCGTTATGTTGTTGTCAATACAGATATGAACTATTCCGCTCCAACATTGGTGGGTAATGTGGAGAATCAGGATTTGCATGCTCAGAAAGCTGTACACATGGTAATCATTGTGCCTGAAAGTGGTAAGTTTGACACCGAGGCACAGCGTTTAGCTGAGGCTCACCGTCTTTATAGTAATCTTAATGTTGAAGTAGTACGTCAAGATAAAATTTTTAATGAGTTTGGCTCAGGTACTCCTGATGTTACAGCAATACGTCGTTACATGAAGATGCTCTATGATAAAGCTGAGAGTGAAGCAGACATGCCTCGCTATCTGTTGCTTTTTGGTGACGGAACGTACGACAACAGAATGGTAACGGCTGAATGGAAATCGCGCTCAGCAAAGGACTACCTTTTAGTGTACGAAGAGAATGATAATTACGATTCTCAGTCGGAAAACGTTCTAGGTGACATTGTGTCCTATCCAAGTGATGACTATTTTGGCCTTTTAGATGATGGCGAAGGAAATAGTCTTAAGACTGAGAAGATAGACCTCGGAGTAGGGCGCTTCGTATGTAGCAATACAACGAATGCCAAGACACTTGTAGACAAGTCTATTGCTTATATTCAAAATCAAAATGCTGGTAGTTGGAAAAATCGTATCGTTATGATTGGCGATGCTCCTCGTGCTTCTGACGTTGGAGATAAGAATGCTCATATGGCTGATGCTGAGCGTACGGCACTTAAGATTACTTCGGCAAGTGACGGACAGTTGAATGTACGTCGTATCTACCCCGACTATTATGAGCAAGTGATGACGGCAACAGGTTACCGTTTCCCAAAGGCTACAGAAATGCTGACAGAAGAAATTAAGCGTGGTGCCCTTATGTTCAATTATAGCGGACATGGAAGCCCTGCACAGATTTCTCACTCTTACATTTTGGAATCCAGCGATTGGGAAAACATTACTTCAAAAGCCTTGCCTTTATGGGTTTTAGCATCGTGTGAAATATTGCCTTATGACCAGGCAACAAGCGACTTCGGACGTTTGGCATTATTTGCGCCTCAAGGTGGTGCAGTTGCATTTATGTGTGCATCTCGTGCTGTTTATGCTACGGAAAATAATGCTTTGAATATTGCTTTCTGTGAAGCACTCGTAAAGTCAAACGCAGATGGTTCGTATAATACTTTTGGTGATGCCATGCGTATAGCTAAGAACCAACTTATCTCTACAGGGCAGGACAGAAGTATCAATAAGTTGAAGTATATTATTGCTGGTGACCCAGCGCTTCGCTTAATGCTACCGACTCAGCGCATCCATGTTGATTCAATAAATGGTACTCCGTTAGTAGCAGGCGAAAATCGCGAGCTCAAAGCTGGTTCAATTGCTACTTTCGACGGGTATATTGAAAATGAGAGTGATTTTAATGGTATTCTAACTGCCACCCTCTACGACAAAATTGAAGATTTAACTTGTCGTAATAGTGGCGACTTGGCCGACGAACCTTTTACTTTCTCTGAACGGACGAAGATTGTCTTTACGGGGAGTGACTCCGTCAAGAATGGTCGCTTTAAAATATTTGTTCCCATTCCCCGTGACATCAGTTACAGCACTGAGAGCGGACGACTTTCGCTCTATGCCGTAAACCATGATGGCAAGAAAGAAGCCAACGGCTTTACTGAGAACTTCCATTTGAATGGCACTGAGGAAGGTACGAATAGTGATACGATAGGTCCTAAGATTTTCCTTTATCTCAATGAAGCGGATTTCCCAAATGGGGGCCTTACGAATAGTCATCCACTTTTTGTGGCTCGTCTGTCAGATGAATCTGGTATCAATGCAACAGGTACAAGTTTGGGGCACGATTTGGAATTGATTGTGGATGGAAAGACGAATAACCTGGTGGTACTCAATGAGTATTTTGCTTATGATTTCGGCTCTTATCAAGAAGGAATGGTAAGTTATCAGCTTGAGAATTTGGAACCAGGTCGTCATAGTCTTTCGCTTCGTGCTTGGGATCATAACAATAATTCTTCGATTGCTACGTTAGATTTTGTGGTGGGTAATGCTACGCAACAAAGCAAGAAGTTATACTCAACAATAAACCCAGCTCGCACTTTCACGCAATTTGTTGCCAATATTGATGAACAACACATTGGCGGGACAATAACCTTTGAAGTCTATACCACAACAGGACAGAAGGTGTGGGAGCAACAACAAGCCATTAGTGCAACCTATGCAACGGAACGTTGGAATCTAACTACTGCTTCGGGTACTCCTTTGCCCAAGGGGCTTTACATCTTCCGAGCTCGAATCTCATCAGAACAGGGTGAGGAAGAACTGGATGGAGAACGATTGATTATTATATAGTAATATTATAAGTCTCAAGCTTTGACCAATAATCTAATACTCAAACCTAAAACCAACCATAAACATGAACTATAAACTTCTGATTTTAGCATCTTGCCTGTCGCTTCCCCTTTGTGCGCAGGACGATATAAAAGACCAATTTAACCCTGTGATGACCGCCGTTGTTTCACAAAGCATTGCAGGTGATGCGCGTGCGGCTTCAATGGGCGACCTTGGTGCGGCTACTGATCCTGACGTAAACTCTCAAGCTTGGAACCCCGCGAAATATCCCTTTACGATTTCTCGCTCTGGTGTGGCAATCAACTACACCCCTTGGTTGCGCCAACTTACGAATGACATTGCGCTTCTCAATGCAGCAGGTTATTATCGCATTGGTGACTATCAAGCTGTGTCGGGTTCGTTGCGCTATTTCTCGTTAGGCGAGGTGATAACAGAGAGTGGCGATATGACCATCAAGCCTTACGAAATGGCGGTTGATTTGGCTTACTCACGTATGCTTTCTGAAACGTTCTCGGCAGGTGTTGCGCTTCGTTACATCTACTCTGACCTTTCGGGTCACTATGATGACAATGTAAAACCAGGTTCAGCCTTTGCTGCTGATATTTCAGCTTACAATCAGAGCTATCTTCTTATCGGTCAGCGTGAATGTCAGTTAGGTCTTGGTTTGAACATCTCAAACATTGGTTCGAAAATCAGTTATGGCGATGACTATTCATACTTTATCCCCACGAACTTCCGTCTTGGCGCTTCGTTGATGGTGCCTATTGACGAATACAACCGAATCAGTTTCTCTGCAGATGTAAACAAACTTCTTGTTCCCTCAATGCCCCTTAAGTTGGAAGGAGAAGAAGAAGCGGATTACCAAGATCGTTTGAAGAGCGACTATTATGATGTTTCCTCAATATCAGGTATCTTCAAGAGCTTTGGCGATAGCGAACGCGGTTTCAAGGGTGAGTTGGAAGAAATCCAATGGAGCGTCGGAGCGGAATATAATTACAACGACAAGTTCTTCCTCCGTGCCGGCTACCACCACGAAAGCGAAATGCAGGGTAACCGTAAGTACTACGCAGTTGGTGCTGGTTTCAAGATGAATGTACTTAATGTGGATGCAGGTTATACCATTGCCACCGAATCCTCCAATCCCCTTGACCAAACCATGCGTGTCAGCATTTCCTTCGAGCTCGATGCCCTCAAGGATATGTTCGGACGTTACTAATGTCTCTGCTCTACGGAAACAGAAATCACGGCTTTAAAATTATATCTGAATTAGTAAAAACTAAGTGAGACTTAATTTAAATTAACTAACGATTAGTTTTAACTAACTCTCAGTTAGTTTTCGGGTGATTTTATATGCTGAGAAGAATAGTATAAACAACAAGAAAATAGATACATAGCTATGATAAGAATAGGAATGGGCTTTGACGTCCACCGCCTTGTTGAAGGTCGCGACCTTTGGTTGGGTGGCATAAAGATAGAACACACTCTCGGCCTTCTCGGTCATAGTGATGCCGACGTATTGATTCATGCCATCTGTGATGCTCTGCTTGGTGCCGCCAATATGCGCGACATCGGCTATCACTTCCCCGACACAGGCAAGGAGTTTCACAACATCGATAGCAAAATACTCCTGCGTCGCACTACCGATTTGCTGAAGGAGAAAGGCTATAAAATTGGCAACATAGATGCCACTATTTGTGCCGAACGCCCTAAAATCAATCCTCATGTAGAAGCCATGAAAGCAACCTTGGCTCCGCTCATGGATATTACCACAGACGACGTAAGCATTAAAGCCACCACCACAGAGAAACTCGGTTTCACAGGCAGAGAAGAAGGAATCTCAGCATACGCCGTAGCACTTATTGAGAAATAATTGAATCACCAAAATAAATTAGGCGAGTACACTGAGTGCACTCGCCTAATTTATAATCATCGCCACATTAAGATTTCGGGGATAAAATCTTGCAGTTCCAGCATTTTAAATTACTTTTGTTTGTTAAACAATTGTTACCACAATTCATTATGGCTCTCCCTCAACTCAAAGACCTCGTTTTGCGAGATACGCCCTTTGCGGAATTGATGAATAAGCGCGTGTATAACGTGTTGCTGATTGCTACGAAATACGATGCTTTCATGCTTGAAGACGATGGGCGCATAGACGAGCAAATCTTTAACGAATATACCTCCTTGAGTCTTCGCTATCCTCCACGATTTAGCCAAGTCACAACGGAAGAAGAAGCGCTACAGATGCTCAGCGAGCGCGACTTTCAGCTAATTATCGTTATGCCTAACATGGACAATAGCGATATATTTGCTGATGCGAAAAACATCAAGCGTCATTATCCCAATATCCCCATTGTTGTGCTTACACCCTTCTCAAAGGAAGTGAGTAAGCGCGTTCAGCGTGAGGACCTTTCTGGGATTGATTATGTTTTCTCATGGTTGGGAAATGCGGAGTTGTTATTGGCTATCATCAAATTGCTTGAGGATAAATGGAATGCTCCCAACGACGTTGCTTCGGTGGGGGTGCAGATTATTATGTTAGTGGAAGACTCCGTGCGCTTCTACTCCTCAGCTTTGCCTCATTTGTATCGCTTTGTGCTCGAGCAAAGTCTTGAATTTTCAAAGGAAGCTCTTAATGACCACTTGAAAACGCTTCGCATGCGTGGACGCCCCAAAATTATGTTGGCACGTACGTATGAAGAGGCAATGACGATTTACAACACGTATAAGGACAATATCTTGGGCATCGTCTCTGACATGAGTTTCACCCGCGCAGGTGCGAAGGATAATCTTGCAGGTTTCCGTCTCGCCTCCTACGTTAAGCGACAAGATCCTCATGTCCCCATTATTCTTGAATCAAGCGAAGCAGCCAATCGTTGCTTTGCCCAGGAATTGCGCACCTCGTTCATTCCAAAGAATTCAAAGAGCTATCCGCAGGACCTTCGTAAGGAGATTATGCAACACTTTGGATTTGGAGATTTCGTTATTCTCAATCCCGAGAACGGACAGGAAGTCATGCGTATTAAGAGCTTGAAAGACCTTCAGAAGAATCTTTTTGATATCCCCAACGCAAGTCTCCGTTATCACTTGTCTCATAATCACTTCTCGCGCTTCTTCTTCTCGCGTGCAATGTTTCCACCCGCACAGATTCTAAAGAAGATTGACGTGCTTGATTATGCTGACATGGAGGATGCTAGACGCTTAATAGCCGACCTTATAGCTTCCTACCGAAAGATGAAGAATGAGGGTGTTGTAGCTATTTATCAAAAGGAACGCTTCGACGAATACTCTAACTTTGCTCGAATTGGTAATGGTTCGCTTGGCGGTAAGGGACGTGGCCTTGCATTTATGGGCACAATGATCAAACGCTATCCCAAGTTTGAAGCTCCTAATTTCAGCGTCAACATTCCCAAGACCGTAGTCATCGCAACCGATGTGTTCGATGAATTTATGGAGAAGGGCAATCTTTATCCCATAGCCCTTTCAGATGCTTCCGACGAAGAAATCCTCAAAGCCTTTGAAGCGGCAGAATTGCCTGAGCATGTTATGGACGACCTTGTCTATCTCTGCGAAGTTGTTCATGGACCAATAGCAGTACGCTCTTCTTCTTTGCTTGAGGACTCACATTATCAGCCGTTTGCAGGAATCTATTCTACTTACATGATTCCTCATCCCTCCGTTTCAAATGGAGCTTCCGACTTGCTTCAGAGGGCGATAAAGGGAGTATATGCATCCGTCTTCTACAAAGATTCAAAAGCCTATCTTACCGCCACTCAAAACCTTATCGACCAGGAGAAGATGGCTATCGTTCTCCAGGAAGTTGTAGGTTCACCACATGGCACTTATGTTGACGAAGGAGGTTGTGAGCGCGATGCTTATTTTTATCCTACGCTTTCGGGTGTGGCACGCTCTCTCAATTTTTATCCCATTGGCGACGAGCGCCCCGAGGATGGTATAGCTTCATTGGCTATAGGTCTTGGGAAATATATTGTTGATGGTGGTGTAACTCTCCGCGTTTCTCCCAAGCACCCTCACCATATTCTCCAACTTAGCGACACGGAGATGGCTCTGCGCGAAACGCAAACCCGCTTTTATGCCCTTGATCTCCGTTCTGCAGAGGCGGTTGAGGCTCTCTCTCCCGACGATGCTTTCAACCTCAGACGCCTCTCTCTTCGTGATGCTGAGAGTCATGATACCTTGCGCTACGTAGCCTCCACCTATGACCCCTATGACCAAGTCATTCGCGAGGGATACTATCCTGGAGGACGCAAAATTATCTCCTTCTCCAACATGCTTCAGCACGACCTTTTTCCCCTTGCTCGAACCATTTCGAAGCTCCTTGAAGTAGGACGTCGTGAGATGGGACGTCCAGTGGAGATTGAGTTTGCGATGGATGTCAAGTCTGTACCTGGTGGAGAAAAGCGTGCAGACTTCTTCCTCCTCCAGATTCGTCCCATCGTAGACAGTAAAGAAGTTATAGAAGAAGACCTTACGCTCATCCCAGAGGAACAGACGCTTATCACTACGCATAATTGCCTTGGTAATGGCATCATTACGGAAATTTCGGATGTTGTCTATGTTAAAACAGAAGGATTCAATGCTGCTAATAATCAACAAGCAGCTTACGATATCGAACGAATTAACTCCCAACTTACTTCTGAAGATCGTGGCTACGTGCTTGTAGGTCCAGGTCGATGGGGTAGTTCAGACCCTTGGTTAGGACTTCCCGTCAAGTGGCCACACATTAGTGGAGCGCGTGTAATCGTTGAATGTGGATTGGAGAATTATCGCATTGACCCAAGCCAGGGTACTCACTTCTTCCAGAATCTCACCTCATTCGGAGTGGGATATTTCACTATCAATCCCTTCCGCAATGACGGACGCTTTGATGAATCCAAGCTCAACGAACTCCCCGCTGAAAACGAAACGGCCTACGTGCGCCATGTCAAACTCCAACGACCTCTTACGGTTAAGATGGACGGCAGAAAGGGGATAGGGGTTGTGTATTAAACGTGTAGACAGTTTTGTTGGTGACCAAAAGAGAATAATACTCACTAAGAGTTGAAGTCAAATAATAGACAAAATGCATATTAAAATGAGAAATCTTACCTTGACTATTACATTAACTTTGCTCCTTTCGTTCCTGTGTCTATCTTGTGGAGGTTCAGATTTAGAACCCGCGGTAGAAGCTGGCATTGAGTATTTGGAAAATAGAGACCACAAAACAGCTGAATCAATGTTTAAACCACTTGTGGATAAAGGAAATCCAGATGCGATTTACGGTTTGGCTTTGTGTTATATCTGTAAACTGGTAGAGACCAATATTATGTCACACGATTGGAAAGCTATTTCTTTACTCGAAAAAGCTGCAAATGCTGGCCATGTTAATGCCCAAATAATTGTTGGAAAAAGATACCTTAATGGTAGATACCCTATTCATGCTGACCTTTACAAGTACGTTAGCGAGAAGATAAAGTTTAAAAGTTTTAAGAATGAACCCAAAGGCTTTAAATTCTTGATGATGGCAGCCGAACAAGACGACGATGATGCTCAATATGCCGTAGCTGAATGTTACAGACAAGCCAAGGGCGTAGAATACAGCTTTATCCAATGTTTGATTTGGAATATTAAGTCACAATTTTAATGAATCAAACAATAAATACAACAAAAGGTAGGAATTTCTTCCTACCTTTCTTTTTTTATCTAACTGTCACACCCGCTCTAAATGACCGAGCGCATCGCGTTTAGTCCTTCGCAATTTGTCCTTTGATATAGAGGCGAGCTAATGGCTTTGGCGCATTTGTACTCACAGAAATACCCTTTTTGAAGGGACCTTTAGGTTGGCCTTTAACATCGTAGGTAATACGGATTTCTCCCTTTGCTCCTGGCTCAATAGGCTTCTTTGTATAGTCGATAGTCAATTTTGAGGAAGACACAACCACCTTATTGATTGTCAACGGCTCATTGCCTGTATTTTGAAATACGAAGATCGCAGTTACGGGCTTGCTTTCGTTGAAAACACCAAAATCGTGTGTATCCTTTTCAAACTTGATTTCAGCTTGTGCAGTTGCATTAATGCATGCTAAGGATACCATAAGTGCAAGGAATGTAAATATGCGTTTCATCATTTTAAGTCATTTTAAAATTACCGTTCTTTAGCTACGGCTCACAGCCTTAATACCCTTCACCGTGCGCAATTTCTTAATGAGTTGCGTGAGAATGGCGGTATCTTTCACCATGACGGTAAGGATTCCTGAGAAGAGGCCGTCGTCCGTAGAGTCGATGCTGATGGAGCGCAGCATGATTTGCTGTTCCTTTGAGATGATGCTCGTAATGTTGTTCACAATGCCGAGGTCATCGTGCCCCACAACGTGAAGTGTAATAGGGTAGGTGCTACCGCCCTTTCCTGCCCACTGAGCACGCACAATGCGGTAGGGGAATCTCTCCTTCAAGGCGTCTGCATTGGGACAGTTCGTGCGATGAATCTTAATGCCCCCCCCTGAATTCACAAAGCCAAAGACCTCATCACCATAAACGGGCGAGCAACAACGTGCCATTTGGAAATCAATGCCCTTAAGGTTTTGGTCAATGATCAACACGTCGCTCTCTGAGTCTGAGCGTCTGTTCTCGGTCTCTTGAACGAGGTTAAATTCTTCAGCTCGGCGTAGGGGAGTGCTACGTTCTAACTGCCCAGCTTCGCGCTTGGTGATTTCAACGTAACGCTCAATCACTTCGTTCACATCACGTCGGCCGTCGGTGAGCGACATATAGAAGTCACTTGCTTCCTTAAATCCTAATTTTTTGATGAGAATGTTGATGACCGTTTCGTCCCAATCCAGCTTCTTATTCTTCAGCTTGCGCTCAAAGAGCTCGCGCGCCATAACCGCTTCTTTGGCTTGTAGGTCGCGCACACTGGCTTTAATCTTTGCACGTGCGTGTGAGGTTGCTGCAAAGGTGAGCCACTCTGACTTTGGCATTTGTGAACTTTGAGTGAGCACCTCAACCGTAGTTCCGCTTTCCAATTGGTGACGAATGGGCACAGCCTTACCGTCAATGCGTCCGCCCACACAATGGTCGCCCACACGGGAGTGAATGTGATAGGCAAAGTCAATAACCGTAGCTCCTGCTCCGAGTTTGTACAAGTCGCCCTTGGGTGAGAAAACGTAAACGTCCTGCTTACCACTCACCGCAAGATTGTCCGTAAGCATTTTGTCATCACCCGTTTCAAGAGCCGTACGGATGTTGGCAAGCCACGATTCCATACCGTTTCCTGAAGCCTTCACACCCTTATAGCGCCAATGGGCGGCAAGTCCGTGTTCCGCAATTTCATCCATGCGCTCAGTGCGGATTTGCACTTCCACCCACTTGTCTTGAGGACCACGCACGGTGATGTGCAAGCTCTCATAGCCGTTGCTTTTGGGTACAGTGAGCCAGTCGCGCAAGCGCTTCAAACTGCTTTCATATTTTGCCGTTACGAGCGAGAACACCTTCCAACACTGCTCCTTTTCTTTCTCAAAAGGAGCGTCAAGAATGATGCGGATGGCAAAAAGGTCGTACACACCGTGGAAGCCACACTGCTGTTTCTTCATCTTTTGCCAGATGGAGTGAATTGACTTGGTGCGTCCCTTGATGTGGTATTTCAAGCCTTCTTCGTCCAGCAACTGACGGATAGGCGTGATAAATTCTTCAATGTAGGCATCGCGACTCTCCTTCGTGGCGTTCAAGCAGTCCTTGATGTGGTAATACGCATCGTGCTCCATGTACTTCAGCGAAAGGTCTTCAAGTTCGCGTTTCAGCTGGTAGAGTCCCAACTTATGGGCCAACGGAGCATAGAGATAAGCCGCCTCGCGTGAGAGTGCAAGCTGTGCGTCAAGGTTGTCCGTTCCCTTAGCATGGCGCATGAGAATCACACTTTCTGCGATGAGAATCAACACGATACGCATGTCTCCCGCTTGGTGCACAAAGAGGTTGCGGAAGTTCTCCTCCTTAAATTTGTCGCTTCTGAGGAGCAGGGTAGAGATACTGCTAAAGCGATCTAAAATCTCACCGATTTCTGCGCCATAGAGCTCCTTGGCCGCTTCACGTTGACTGTCGGTGTCAATGATGCAATGCATCAAATAAGCCCTCAGTTCTTGCCCCTTTAATCCAATTTCGTCATGTACCAATTGAATGGTACGCAGAGCCATGCTGATGCGGTTGTGTTGAAACGCATTCTGTAGGGGCGCACCTTCCTCGATGCACCTGCTGATGAAGCCGCGCAATGTCGCATACTCCTCTTTGGTGGGTCTGAGATGAGGAGATTGGCAGATGAATTTGAGTAGTGTAAACATGAGTGAAAAAAGGGGAGTAAATTATGTTTAAGTCGCCCATGAGGCATTAACGATGGTCCTCAAATTTCGCGACGATTTTGTCAATAAGTTGTCGGGCAAGACTCACCTTTCCCGGGATGGCCGGTAGGTTGTCGATGGGATACCATCCGCCCTTGTTGAGCTCGGAGCGCTGAATGCAGAGTTCGCCGCTCTCATATTCAGCCGTGAAGCCCACCATAAGCCCCGAAGGGTAGGGCCACGCCTGACTGCCGGCATATTGAATGTTCCGAATGCTGATGCCTGTCTCTTCCATAGCTTCGCGCTTGACGCAGTCTTCCAGGGTTTCACCTGTTTCAACAAAGCCCGCCACCAAGCCCATGTAATCGCCACGAAAGTTCTTGCTCTGCACCAACAGAATTTCATTGCCACGTGTGATGGCAACAATAATGGCCACAGCTATCGATGGCCACACTTCCTTACCGCAGTTCTCACAACGTTTAGAGATGTTGGTATGAAACGCCATCGGCGCACCACACACACCGCAATAGTGCGTATTATCGTTCCAGTAGAGCAATTCCCTTGCCTTTCCCGCAAGCATGTAGCTCTCACTGTCTAACACGTCAAACGATTCGCGCAACCCCATCATCACATAACCATCCTTACAGATGGGTGAGTCAAGTTTTAGCGCAATGCAAGGAGTGCCTGCTGGGGCAGAAAATTCAATCTGCGTGTTCCAGGGTTGCAAGTCCACAATGCCCCTTAAGTCATGCGGAATCTTACGGTCGGCTGTTAGTAACAGGTCTCCCTGACAGAAGGCAAAGTAGTTCATTATCGTACACGCCAATCCTTCCAGTCATCCCATTCAATCAATATCTTTCTTTTAGGATACAACCAGATGTATTCGATATTATCATACCTATCTTTCCCGCATAAATATCCCCATCTAGCGGTATACTCTTCACCGGCAACACATTTCACAGCATGTCCTCCAATTGTCAATTGAGACATTGGTTCTAGATTTGAATCAAAAAATCCTAAATCAAAGAAGTGGTTGAAGTGGTAACCATAACTATTACGACAGTCGCATCTTAAAACAGCAATAATTGCATGACAATCGTAGAAATCAATATTGTCAGCATTATCATCGACAATGGAAATGGATTGTTTGTCTTTTGAAATAACAAGAAAGTTGAGATGTTTTTCTTCTTCTTTCCATTTACCAGTGTCAAGTTGATTAATACGTTTTTTTAAACTATTATTAAATTTAAAAATTTTAGTATCTTCAAGAGAAGTACCACAATGCCTGCAGAAACAACTATCGTTTTCTATCTCTTTACCACAAAATTTGCAAAACATAAAAGTATACAATTTATAGAAAAATGTAATGAATAAAAACATTTTTCGTGCGAGTGTAGGGTATTGTTGTTAACCTTACACTTGCACGAATCTATGTATAGTATCTTTAGTTCTGAATCTTAGAGACCTAAGTCCTTCTTGATGTCTTCTACCTTCGCCTTCGCCTTTTCAACCAAAGCGGGATATTCACATGCGCATGACATAGTGTCCTTAATTTCGCAATAGAACTTAATCTTAGGTTCTGTACCAGAGGGACGTACGCTAATCTTAGTGCCGTCTTCACAGAAGAACTGCAATACGTTGCTTGTAGCGGGGAAGTCAAGCTTCGTTTCATTTCCTAAGTTATCCTTAGCAACGAGGCTCTGATAATCCTTAGTCAATATGACGGGGCTTCCTGCAATTGACTTAGGAGCCTTTTCGCCACGGAAGTCAGCCATCATTTGCTTGATTTCGTCGGCACCTGACTTACCGGGCTTCGTTACGTTGATTGTGTGTTCGAAGCTGAAGCCATATTCCTTATAGATGTCCATCAAGAGGTCATAGAGCGTCTTGCCCTGATCCTTCGCCCATGCTGCGATTTCGCAGATTAAGCAGATACTTGCGGGAGCATCCTTATCGCGCACCTTGTCGTAGGGCAAGAAGCCGAAGCTTTCTTCACCGCCACCGATGTACTTTTGCTTACCTTCTGAGAGTGCAATTTCGCGTGCAATCCACTTAAAGCCAGTGTAGCAGTCGCGGAGTTCCACGTTGTTCTTCTTCGCCATTTCAGCAATCGCTTCAGTCGTAACGATAGTCTTCACAAGGAAGTCAGTGGGCTTCAATTGTCCAAGGGCAATCTTATTCTTGATGATGTAGTAAACAAACATCATCGCAGTTTGGTTACCATTGATAATTTGCCATTCGCCTTGAGGATTGCGACAAACGATAGCCAAGCGGTCAGCGTCGGGGTCAGTTGCAACAACGAGGTCGGCATTGAGCTTCGTACCGAGGTTCATACCCAAAGTCATTGCTTCAGCATTTTCAGGGTTGGGACTTACAACGGTGGGGAAGTTGCCGTCAACAACCATCTGTTCGGGCACTACGTTGATATTCTGGAATCCCCATGAACGCAAGCACAAGGGCACAATGACGCGACCTGTTCCGTGCATAGCGCTATAAACGATGTTCAAGTCCTTTTGGCGCAAGATAACTTCCTGGTCAATCATGGCTTCCTTAACGGCTGACATGTAGTCGAAGTCCATTTCGCCACCGATAATCTGAATCAAGTCCCAATTAGCTTCAAACTTAACATCTTCAATCTTAACCTTGTTCACTTCATCAATAATGCCCTTGTCGTGAGGAGCCAATACTTGACCGCCATCTGCCCAATAAGCCTTATAGCCGTTGTATTCCTTGGGGTTGTGAGAAGCCGTTACGTTAACACCAGCTACAGCACCCAACTGACGGATAGCAAAACTGATTTCAGGAGTGGGGCGGAGGCTTTCAAAGAGGTAAGCCTTGATGCCGTTAGCGCTGAAGATGGCAGCAACGCTTTCAGCAAACATACGTCCGTTGTTACGGCAGTCGTGACCCACGATTACGCTCTGGCCACCTTCGGGGAATGCCTTATTGATATAGTTTGCAAAGCCCTGAGTAGCCATGCCCACGATGTACTTGTTCATACGGTTTGTACCAACACCCATGATACCGCGCAAACCGCCAGTACCGAATTCCAAGTTCTGATAGAAAGCATCGATGAGCGGAGTCTTGTCCTCGCTTTCCAACATAGCCTTAACCTCAGCTTGAGTTTCAGCGTCAAAGTAAGGAGAAGTTGCCCACACCTGAGCTACCTGCTCACATTTCTGGATTAGTTCCTTGTTTTCCATATTTTTGAAGAATTATTAATTTGAATTCATTTTACAACATCATTATTACGGCATGTTACCTACATCTTACAACTTTACAGGTTGCATATCATAATCCTTTAAGTGTAATACTTTAATTCAGAATCCATGTGTCTAAAAGATAACAATACACCATCAACCTATCAAGAAACATGATAGTTATTTCGCTACAAATATAAGCATTTTCCTAAAGTTGTATAAGTTTTTTCTTCATTTTTCATGAATAGGTCTTTGGTTGCGATGTTTTTTGTGTCTCCCATAGTGATGTGGCTGTTAAAGGATGGTATTGTAAAGATTATTCTTATTGATAAATCTTGATAAGTCTTTATTTCATGAAAGATTTTTTGAGAAAGGAGTGTGTGAAGCACAAAAATAGAGGAACCTCTTCAAGTTGAGAAGTACCTCTATCTGAAATATTACATAGCGTCGTACGAGCAAGTTACGGTGTGCGCAGCTGAGTCTGCATACCATGAGCAAGCTGGCTTGTTGCCATACTTTTCGTAATCTACATAGAATGTGTTAGATTCTTCATCAAACTCGTATCCTGCGTTTTCAATGCGCTTGAGTTGTGCGTTGTAGAGGCTATCGTTGAAGAGGGCGATTGAGACTTCAGCACGTCTGACATATCCAGAATCGTAGGCATCTTCCTCAACTCCACTGGGGAGATACATCCAAATAGCTGTTGCAAAGCTGTCGGGGTTGACCACCTCAGCCGTATAGTAGTAGTCGCCGATTTCATTTTCCTTTTCTACGATTCTAGCGTTCTTAAGGATTTTGATGATGCAACCATCGATGGAATCAATCACTTCAAAACCTTCAAACTGCGACACGATGTAGGGGAGGTTGTTGTAGTGGAAGATGGATTCTTCCCACTCGAGTGCTGTGAGCACCAATGAGTCAATCTTAGCTACAGAGGGTACTTCCTTGTCAAGGATTTCAGCGTAGGTGAGCTTGGGTTCGCTTGTGCATGAAGCGAAGAGCGTTGTAGCGAGGACTACGGATGCTAAAAGAAATTTCTTCATAATATTTAAAGTTTGAGTTAATGAGTGTTGTGAAGATTAGAGTTATCCGAATGGGCTGTCCCAAGTGATGGTGAAGGTGCGCGTAAGTGTGTCTACGCTCCAAATGCAGAAGTCCTGTTCATCAGAGTCAAAGGGGCGCACTCTTGTTCAAGAAGTTGAGAGGCTGAAGGCTGAGGCTTGCTCGTGCATGAAGCAAAAAGCATCATAGCAACGGCAATGGGAGCCCAATAATTTTCTTCATACTAATAGAAGATGATTTTTAAAGTAAACATATAATCAGATATATGTTTAAAGTGAACATGTAATCAGACATATGATTTGCCCAAGTAATCAAGATGTTACTTAATTACTAACTTATCTGAACCTGCTGCCTTGAAGCTCATGTCAAGTCCCTTCACGCTATGGGTGAGTGCGCCGAAGCTGATGAAGTCAACGCCTGCTTGAGCGTAGGGGATCATGGTTTCAAAAGTGATGCCTCCGCTTGATTCGGTTTCTGCGCGACCAGCTACGAGCTCTACGGCCTTCTTGGTGTCCTCTGGAGTGAAGTTGTCAAACATGATGCGGTCGCAACCTTCTGCGAGGGCTTCTTCAAGTTCTTTCCAATTGCGTACTTCACACTCAATCTTAAGGTCCTTGCCATGGTCCTTACAGTACTGCTTCGCACGGCTGATAGCGTTGTGCACACCGCCACAGAAGTCAATGTGGTTGTCTTTAAGGAGAATCATGTCGAAAAGTCCGATGCGGTGGTTCATACCACCACCAATCTTCACGGCTTCCTTCTCAAGCATGCGCATGCCGGGAGTCGTCTTGCGAGTGTCAAGCACGCGTGTCTTTGTGCCTGCGTCGATGAGGGCTTGCTGATACTTGTTGGTCATCGTTGCAATGCCTGACATGCGCTGAAGGATGTTGAGCATGAGGCGCTCTGTCTGAAGCAAACTCTGCTCCTTACCCTTTACGCTCATAACGATATCACCGGGCTTTACGCGTGCACCATCTTGAATGTAAACTTCTACCTCCATAGTGGGGTCGAAGCGGTGGAACACTTGCTTTGCGATTTCTACGCCCGCAAAGATGCCTTCTTCCTTGATGAGCAACTTGCTCTCGCCCATGCTGTCGGCTGGGATGCAACAAAGGGTTGTGTGGTCGCCATCGCCAATGTCTTCAGCAAATGAAAGGTCGATGAGGCGTTCGTTAAGTTCGTCTACAGTGTACATAGTTGTATTTGTTTTTAATGAATAATCAAGTTGAGGGATAATTTTAGGTTGACTTTGATTGCAAATATAAGCCAAAATTAATGAATGAACCTAAAAATTCGTAATTTTGTGGTCATCATTTAGTTTGAATGCTTTACCTGTAAACCTCAAGGTTATGAAAATCGGTATATTCGGGGGGAGTTTTAACCCCATTCATTTTGGTCATTTGCGCCTGGCGGAGTGGATTGTCAAGGCGGGCTATGTGGATGCCATTTGGTTGATGGTGTCCCCTCAGAATCCCTTGAAAGTGCAAAGCGGATTGATGCCCGAGGCATTGCGCTATGAGATGGCTCGCAAGGCTTGTGAGTCGGTTGAGGGTGTGGAGGCCTGCGACTTTGAGTTTCGCCTGGAGCGCCCGAACTTCACCTGGCGTACGTTGGAGGCGCTTCGTGAGGTTTATCCCGAGCATGAGTTTGCGCTCGTTATTGGTGAGGATAATTGGGTGTTGTTTGAAAAATGGGCGCGTTATTCGGAGATTTTAGCCTCTACAGAGCTCTTGGTTTACCCCCGAGGTGAGGACTCGCAGGAAGGTCCCGTTCATCTCTTAGAAGGGGCGAAAGGCGTAAGC
Organism: Alloprevotella sp.; assembly: GCA_045657925.1. GTDB lineage: Bacteria > Bacteroidota > Bacteroidia > Bacteroidales > Bacteroidaceae > Alloprevotella. The sequence continues at coordinate 95,701 of JAZOUA010000011.1, forward strand.
GTCATGCAAGGTGCGCCCTTATTTCCCTTTAGCTCTACCGAAGTAAGAGATTACTTAAAGGCGGGTTTGGATGTGAGCGAGATGGTGCCGAGGGTGGTGGTGGAGCTATTAAGGATGGGTTAGCTTCTGAATCCTCTCTATTTTCAACCTGGTTCCTGTAAAGCTTATTCCCTTTGATGGTGAGGCCGATGTGTGGTATATTTTCCACGAATAATTGGCCAGTTCCGAGTCCTTGAGCGAAGTCGCCCGTGGGGAGGGTGGAGGTAAATTGCGCGATGGCATTGAGGCCTATATTGCTTTCAAGGGCAGAGGTAATCCAATAGCCAATTCCGGCATCTGTGGCCAACTTTATCCATTCCTTAGTGCCTTCGAATCCGCCATGAAGCGTGGGCTTCAGAACGATATATGATGGGTTTACTTCTCGGAGTAAGCTCATCTTTTTTGTTGTGTTGTTAATGCCGATGAGTTCTTCATCAAGTGCAATGGGGAGAGGGGCTTCAGCGCAGAGGCGTGATAGGGCTTTCCAATTGCCTACTCGGATTGGTTGCTCAATGCTATGTATCTCTAAATCCGCTAATTGATGCATTATTGTTAAAGCGTTACTTTCAAAGAAGGCACCATTAGCATCCACGCGAATTTGAAGGTCTTTGGCAGGGGCGAATTGGCGAAGTTCTTTGAGTAATTCCAATTCTTCATCCCAATTCAGAGCGCCAATCTTGAGTTTTACGCAGGTGAATCCCGCCTCTAGTTTGCTTTGCATGCGCTGGCGCATCGTAGCTTTGTCGCCCATCCATACGAGGCCGTTGATGGGGGTGCCTGTCTTGCCACGTGTGAAGGAGTTGTAATAGAAGGTTAGCCCGTCAGGGGATGAGAGTGAGCGCAGGGCGGTTTCTAATCCAAAGCGGATGGAGGAGTAGTCGCTTAATTTTGACGTTGATTTGTGTCTTATAAACTCCTCGCAACAAGCCTTGATGAGGTTGTTAAAGTCGGCGCAGTATTCGCAGGAGAGGTCGTAGAGCGGTGCTATTTCGCCCACGCCAACGTTGCATATTGAGAGCAAGCGAGGGTCGGCAATGATGTTTTTACAGAGTTCCTCGCTCAGCTCTTGTTCGCTCAAGAATATGTACCACACTTGTCGCTCCGTATATACCCCGCGTGATGTTCCTGCGGGAAAATTGAATGTTAGTTTGTGTGGTAGAATGAAGTAGTACATAGCGAGTTATGCTAAATACATTAAAGTAAATGTTTAAGGTAAGTGGGGGAACTTTGACCAGTCGGGCTTGCGCTTTTCAAGGAAGGCTTGACCGCCTTCGTGGGCTTCGTCGAGGAGGTAGTAAAGCATGGTGCAATCACCTGCCAATTGCTGAATGCCCGCCTGTCCGTCAAGCTCGGCATTGAGTCCGGCTTTAATCATGCGAAGCGCAAGGGGTGAGTGTTCCATCATCTGCTCTGCCCACTTGATACACTCGCTTTCGAGTTCTTCGGGCGCTACAACTTTATTTACCATGCCCATTTCGTAAGCCTCCTGAGCGGTGTATTGACGGCACATGAACCATATTTCACGCGCACGCTTCTGACCTACAATGCGCGCCAGGTAAGAGGCTCCGAAGCCCGCATCGAAAGAACCCACGCGAGGGCCTGTTTGTCCGAATTTAGCCGTTGATGAGGCAATTGTGAGGTCGCACATCAAGTGGAGCACATGGCCGCCTCCGATAGCAAAGCCGTTGACCATCGCAATGACGGGCTTAGGAAGCGTGCGGATTTGCTTCTGCACGTCAAGCACGTTGAGGCGAGGCACATCGTCCTTGCCTACATAACCTCCGCGACCCTTGTAGTTCATGTCTCCACCGGCACAGAAGGCCATGTCGCCAGCGCCCGTAAGGAGCACAACGCGGATGTTAGCATCCTCGCGGCAATGATTGAATGCCTTGCTTATTTCGCTCACGGTGAGGGGGGTGAAGGCGTTGCGATAGCGAGGGCGATTGATGGTGATTTTCGCGATGCCGTTATAGTACTCAAAGATGATTTCTTCAAATGGTAATATTTCTTTCCACATGATAATTAGTTGGTATTAAGTAAGATTACTTGTTTGGTTTAAGTAGAATTTCAATCATAAGTGGGCGTGTTGTTTCTGACTCTAAATGATTGTTGACAATGGTATTTAGCTCACTAAGATTATCCTGCCCACTCACTTTGCAAACATAGTTGATGTTATAAGAGGCACAAATGCCCTCGGCCGTAGCTCCATGATGTGCGGCGATGTATTCATCTAATGCGGGCGAATCTTTAAGATTATTCAGCTTGTGAAAGATTTTTCCTCCTCCGTCGTTGAGCAACAGAACTACAAGGTTTTTACCCAATCTTGTGTTCCAAAGTGCATTCGAGTCGTAGAAGAAACTAAGGTCACCTATGATGCACCCAATTGTCATATCCGTCTTTAGCGATTGCCCTGCGGCTACGGAAAGAGAACCCTCAATGCCGTTTACGCCTCGGTTGCAATAAGTGAGCGAGTATCCCCAAGGTCCGACAATATTAGCCATTCTTATGCTACTACTATTGGCAACGTGCATTGCTCCAAGTCTTGGAGGGTTAAATCGCGTTAAGGGCCAAACTTCTTTAAGGAGAGTTGTTGTGTCTTCAATCTTGTAGTACTCCTTTTCAATGCCCATTGCCCAATCTGTGAAGGAATCATAGTTGTAGTTGAGTAGTGACACAAGTTTGCTTAAGAATGCGACAGGGTGGGTGCGCACCGCAAAGTCAACTCTGCCAAACGTCTTAGGAGGTTCTTTCTCCAATCCAATGCGAATCACGCGAATGCCTGGTTGCTTCCTTAGGAATAGCTTCATCTGCTTACAAATGAAGGGACCTCCGACGTGGATAATAAGGTCGGGAAGGAGTGGAGGTTGACCGCCTGCCGCCATAACGGCCTCGAGTTGACTACTTACTTGCGAATATTGCGAATTGCTTAGAACCTCTGGATGAATTGCCATGCGCTGTCTTAATTCGTTAGAAAGCTCAATGATTGGCTCTTCTATCTGCCCCATCATGAGAAGCGGGAATTTTGCTTCGTTAATGGCATTGGCTACTGTTTGAAGGTCGGCTTCGGTAAACTCAAAAAGCTGACAGATTTCTGTAAATTCAACCTTTTCTACTTGTGGCAATTCCTCAACGGTGAAGTTAAAGAGCGGTTCCTCAAGTTCCACATTGATGTGCAAGGGGCGGGGCATTCTCAGTTCTTCAGCGATGCAACGAGCTAAGCCGTCGAGCGTTGCCTCCTCCGCAATGTTGATGCACGGCGCATAGGGCTGGAGTGCTCCCTTTTGGGGAATCGTTTGCCCATCGAGCTGACCAATCCACTTTTCGGGACGATCGGCTGAAACTACGACTAAGGGGATATGGCGGTAGAAAGCCTCTGCTACGGCGGGAAGCGTGTTGAGAAGCGCACTCCCGGAAGTGACACACACAAGGGTGGGGCGCTTTGTCTCCAAGTAAATGCCGAGAGCCACAAAGGCCGCCGAGCGTTCGTCCGTAACGGGATGGAGTGTGAAACCTGCCTGGTGGAAATTATGACAAAGGGGCGCATTACGTGCACCAGGGCATACAACGATATCCGTGATGCCCTGGTTTAAGAATACGCTTGTTAGATAGTTGATGTGTGCTTTGTCACTATACATTTAGCTGTTTGTTTTTTCGTATTGATTTCTTGCCACTCCTCTTGAAGGTTGCTTTCCTTTAAGAGTCCGCCTCCGGCAAAATATGCTATTGCTGAATTCTCTCGCCAATGTGCGCAACGTAGTGTGACGTAGAGGTGAGTGCCTTCAGTGAGTGAGTGCAAGGGTCCTGAGCATCCGGCGTAATATCGGCGCGGTGTGCTTTCAATCTGTTTGATGGCGGTGTAAGCCTCTACCTTGGGCAATCCACACACGGCGGGAGTGGGGTGAAGGGCTTCAAGGAGTTCGCCAATCTTAGCCTGTGGCTTGAAGTAGAAGTCCGTGCGCAAGTGTTTCAGTTGTGCTGCCTCAATGGTTTGCACTTCTGAGTGCGTAAAGTCGCTCACGTGGGGCGTAAGCACCGAGGTGATGTAGTCCGCCACATATTGTTGCTCGCGCCTGTTTTTCTCGCTCCATAGGGTTTCTTCCCTTTGCATTGTCCCCGCCAGGGCTACCGTGTGCCACGCCTCGCCTTCGGTCGACTCCAAGAGCACTTCGGGCGTAATGGTCAGCCACGAACCCGTCTCGGGAGTGTGCCATAGCGCTACGTAACACTTTGGGAAGGCCGTAGCTGCAAGCAGAAAGAGCTCTCCGGGCGAAGCTATCGCAATTCCTTCTTCTACAAATTGATGGGCCAGTACGACTTTCTGAAGCGCTTCTGCTTCCAACTGCCTCTTGCATTCCTCAAAATGGCGCAAGTATCGGTTATCTACGGCTTTTTCGGCCTCTTGATTGAAGGTTACTATGCTGGCAGGAAGGGGCATTTCGTGGCGCTCCTCCGCCTCGGGAGTGATCAGGAGGATGGGGTAGTCGTCCGCATCAAAGGGCACGATTAAGAATCCCGAATGGCGCTCCGTGATGGCTGAGAGTTGCGGAAGGCGGAGTGGGGCAGAATCGCTACCAATGTAGTGGTAGCAACGCTCATTCGGTAGCTTGTAGTAAGCAAATGAATTATTGTTGTTCATGTTTCTTTGCTTCTTCCCAAATCTCATCCATCTCTTCCAGTGTCATGCTCTTAAGGTCGCGACCTTGCTTTAAAGTCTTCGCTTCAAGGTAGTTAAATCGGCGAATGAACTTTTGATTGGTGCGCTCAAGGGCATTGTCGGGATTGATTTTATAGAGTCGTGCGGCGTTGATAAGGCTAAACATGAGGTCGCCAAATTCAGCCTCTGCCTTGTCGGCATCCATGTTTTCAACCTCGTGTTCAAATTCCGAAATTTCTTCCTTCACTTTTTTCCAAACGTCCGAACGCTCCTCCCAATCGAAGCCTACGCCACGCGCTTTGTCCTGCACGCGATAGGCCTTGATGAGTGCAGGCAGGGCATTGGGCACGCCTGAGAGCACGCTCTTATTGCCGTCCTTCTCCGTCTGCTTGATTTGTTCCCAGAGTTGCGTCACTTGGGTGGCATTCTCCACTCCGTTGTGATTGCCAAACACGTGTGGGTGTCTGTAAACCAACTTATTGGAAAGGTTCTCACAAACGTCATAGATGTCAAAATCATTCGTTTCAGAGCCAATCTTAGCGTAGAAAATGACGTGAAGCAGAACGTCACCAAGCTCCTTGCTGATTTCTTTCTTATCTCCCTTCAGCAGGGCATCTGCAAGTTCAAAAGTTTCTTCAATCGTATTGGGGCGCAAGCTTTCAAAAGTTTGCTTTCTGTCCCACGGACACTTTTCGCGGAGTTCGTCCATGATATCAAGCAGGCGCTTGAAGGCTGTAGCCTTTTCTTCTATAGTATGCACGGGGGTAAAATCTTTATATATTTAGTTTGGCAAATTTATAAATAAATTGTGGAAAATAAGCTAACTTTGCAGTGCTAAAATTATGGAATGAGATATGGAAAAGTTTGAACTCACAATTTTAGGGTGTGGTAGTGCTACTCCCACCTTAAAACACTTGCCCACTTCGCAAGTGTTAAATGTTCGTGAAAAACTTTTTATGATTGATTGCGCTGAGGGGACTCAATTACAATTCCGCCGTGCCGGTTTGCGCTTCCATCATCTGAGTCATATCTTCATTTCCCACCTTCATGGCGACCATTGCCTGGGGCTTCCGGGCTTGATTTCCACTTTGGCACTCAAGGGGCGCACGTCCGACATCCACATCTATGCCCCCACCGGAGCCGAAGCCCTCTTTCGCCCGCTTTTCGACTTCTTTTGCAACGGCATCACCTTCACGATTCACATTCATGAAATTGACACGTCGACCGTCACGCAAGTCTATGCCGACCGAAGCCTCCGAGTGACCGCCTTTCCGCTTCTCCACCGCATGCCTACCTGTGGCTACCTGTTTCAGGAAGAAGGCATCCTGCCCCACATTCGAAGGGACATGATTGACTTCCTCGAGATTCCCCATTGCCACATTATGAACATCAAGCAGGGCGCCGGATGGACCACCCCCGAAGGGCGCCATTACTCTCACGAGGAGCTTACCACGCCCTCCACGCCCCCGCGTAGTTATGCCTATTGCTCCGACACGCGCCCCCTTCTCAGTAATGCCGACCTGCTCAAGGGCGTTGACCTCATGTTTCACGAAGCCACCTTTGCCGAAGCCGATGTCGCACGAGCGAAGGAAACCTTCCACTCAACCGCCAAGCAGGCTGCATCGATAGCACGAGCCGCCGAGGTGCGCACCCTTCTTATTGGCCACTTCTCCGCCCGCTATCCCGACGAGCGCATGCTCTTGGCCCAAGCAAAGGAGGTTTTTGAGAACACTATCCTGGCCAAAGAATTACTCCGAATCCCCATTTCTCCCCGCCCCATTTAGGGAGAAAACTCCGTCTGAAATCAAAAATATTTGCATTTTGTTGAAAAAAGAGGGAATAACCCCTTTGTATATTCAAAAAAAGTTGTACTTTTGCACTGCATTTGAAAATAATGCGGTAAGGAAGTTTGGGTGAGTGGCTGAAACCACCAGTTTGCTAAACTGACGTACGGGCAACCGTACCGGGGGTTCGAATCCCCCAGCTTCCGCATTAAGAAGTAGGTAAGTCATTGGGCTTACCTATTTTTTTGTCTTTCCCCAATGCAATATGTAAGCGTCACAATAAAAAAGGACGCATGCGCCGTGCGTCCCTACCATTCAAGTGAAAGTTCGTTGGGATGAAAATATAGCCCCACCTTAGTAAATGCGCTAAGGCGGGGCTTCACTTTTAGGCTTTGCTTTTAATTTGCCATCATGTTTAGGGCGGTATGGTGCTATTCCATTTTTACTCTTGACCAAGAGGTGAGCCAATTGTCACATTCTGCCACAATGACCTTTCCTTCTGTGTTGATAACGGAGTATTTGTCGTTTTGCTTGACAAGGGCAAGGCCTTCAGATAAGTCGTCCACCAAGTCATAAATGCAAGGAATGACCTCCTCTCCCTTGGTGTTGATATAGCCATATTTGCGGTTTTGGTTGACAAGGGCAAGGCCTTCAGAGAAGCCCCACGTACCGTCATAAATGCAAGGAATGACCAGCTCTTCCTTGGTGTTGATATATCCCCATTTGTCGTTTTGCTTAATAGCGGCAAGGCCTTCAGAGAAGCCCCTCGTACCGTCATAAATGCAAGGAATGACTAGCTCTTCCTTGGTGTTGATATATCCCCATTTGCCGTTTTGCTTAATAGCGGCAAGGCCTTCAGAGAAGCTATACGCATCGTCATAAATGCAAGGAATGACTACCTCTCCCTTGGTGTTGATATAATTCCATCTGCCGTTTTGCTCGACACGGACAAGGCCTTCAGAGAAGTACCCCACACGGTCATAAATGCAAGGAATGACCAGCTCTCCCTTGGTGTTGATATAGCCATTTTTGTCGTTTTGATAGACAGGGGCAAGGCCTTCAAAGAAGTACCCCACACGGTCATAAATGCAAGGAACGACCAGCTCTCCCTTGGTGTTGATAAAGCCATGTTTGCGGTTTTGCTCGACAGGGGCAAGGCCTTCTTTAAAGCCCCGCGCATCGTCATAAATGCAAGGAACAATCAGCTCTCCCTTGGTGTTGATATATCCGCATTTGCCGTTTTGATTGACACGGGCAAGGCCTTCTATAAAGCCCCGAGCATCGTCATAAATGCAAGGTACGACCAGCTCTCCCTTGGTGTCGATATATCCCCATTTGCCGTTTTGCTTGACACAGGCAAGGCCTTCAGAGAAGCTCTCCGCTTTGTTATAAATGCAAGGAATGACCAGCTCTCCCTTGGGGTTGAAATATCCCCATTTGCTGTTTTGCTTGACACAGGCAAGGCCTTCAGAGAACGATTTTACTCCCTCAAACTTCTTGTTAAATAGGAACGTCCCGGCACTATCCACGAAATACCCCACGTCATTAGGCGTATTGACCGCAATGATGACCATAGAGTCCTTGCTTTGATTGATTACCTTGGAGTCCTTGCTCTGATTACCACAAGCGCACACCAAAAGCATCAGCATGCAGAGAAGGGCGGATTGAATAATGTCTTTTCCTGCAGAAGGTTGACTCGTTTTTCATTGCTGTCCCTACTGGAGCAATACATTTCATAATCACGAAATGTTTTTTTTACTTTTTCGTAACGCATCGTATTGCAGAACGTTATAGCCGTTTTTGCAAAATTAATTCTCACTAATTCTCATTAATTCTCAAGTCGGGCTTGGCGTGTTGTATCTTTGCACTTGTGAACGATGAGAGATAAAAGATAAAAGAGTAAAGATAAAAGATAAGCGTTGAACGATGAGAAAGCCATCCGGAGGGGCTTCTTTCAACTTTAATCTTTCAACTTTAATCTTTCAACTCTCAACTTTAACTTTAAACTTTTAAAACCAATGGAAAACATCAAGTCAAATCTCTGGGGGAAGATTCTCCAAATTCTGATTACTGTGCTTACGGCTATCGCGACGACCTTTGGTGTCGTGTCCTGCCTTTGATGGCCCCTAACGTTGCTTTAGGGCATCACGCAAAGGCGCGAAGTTTCCGCCATCCTCCCTCCATCGCAATTTCCGCCTCCTCACGCATCGCAACTCACTCTTTATTCCAATTCTTCGTTATTCGTTTCTCACTAACTCACTCTTAATTTCTCATCCCTCATCCTTAACCCTTAAATTCTTTAAACCATGATCAAGTACTATCTCATTTCCCGCAAGAACCCCATCACGAAGGAGTATGCCTACCACGCCAGTGCGGCTGCTGTCACTCCCGTTAAGCTCGACGAGATTGCCGAGAATATTAGCAACACCTGCACGGTGAATTCCGCCGACGTTAAGGCCGTTCTCGATGCCCTTCAGACGCAGGTGATTCGTTGCCTCCGCAATGGTCAGAGTGTGCGCCTTGGCGACCTCGGTTCGTTCCACGCCCGCATTTCTTCGAAGGCCGCTGCTACGACCGAAGCCTTTGAGCAGGCGGAGCATATCCGTGGCATCCTGGTGCGCTTCACGCCCTCGAGCAAGATGCGCTATTCCTTGAGCTTGAAGAATCCGGCGGTTCAGTTGCAATTGCAAAACTAGTATCTGGGGGCTGATGTTGTGGCCTTGAGAGAAAGCCACGATGGGCCCATAAACACAAAAAAGGGAGAGGTGCCTTTTTTTGAGGGGCATCTCTCTCTCTTCTCTTTTCACTCTGATATATCTTCTCTCTCCCTATCGCTTTCTCAGTTCGAGGGTGATGTCGATGTAGGAGCGGTGGCCGTTGATGTAGTCGGCATAGAGCTGTTCGGCATCTTTTCCCTTTAGGAAATGACACTTTCCGCAGAGTTCGCAATTGTGCATGCATGCCCATTGTGAGCGGACGTAGTGGGCGCGCTCTTCGGGGGTGGAGGTGGCGATTGCGGGAGGGGTGTTCATCGGAGGTTGAGTATTTCGCGTTGGAGCTGTTCTAAGAATTGCGCGGCATGTCCGCCGTCCATTTGGGTGTGGTGGAATTGGAAGGAGATGGGGAGCGTTGTCTTCCACCAGCCTTGTCGGTACTTGCCCCACATGACCATGGGGTTGCTGAATTTCTCGGTGTATTGATTGACGATGGTATCGAGCTGGGTTTGAATCATTGCGGAGGTTCCGATGATGATGCGGTCGTCAAGGAAGGCGCTCTGTGCGGTTGTGGAGGCTTGATGCGTGCGTGTGGCGTACTGTTCCATGAATGCGTTAAGGGAGCCGTCATAGGGGATGTCGCATGAGTTGATGCCCCCCTTGTTGTTGTTGACGATGACGTTGATAGCCAGGCTGTCATAGCGGTAGAGCTTTCCGCCTTCGGGCAGGAGGTAGAACTCCTCTTGCTGACTAGCTGCCTTGGCGATGCACCAGCAGAGCAGGGCGTTGAACTTCATGTTCGTGCGCCGTGCGAGCTTTCGGATGGGGGTGACGTTGAAGGTCTTTGTGAGTGTTACCATGGGCATTGGTGAGGACATCCATAGTTCAAAGGCTTCAGCGCGCGAGGTGTCTTTAGGATTGACTTCTGTCTTCATGGGGTGCGTGTGGATATGCATAAAAAAGTAGGGAGATTTTGAGTTTCTCCCTACTTCGTATGAATGAATCCCAATGGGGGGATTACTTCTTAGCAACAGCCTTCTTAGCGGGTGCCTTCTTCGCTACTTCCTTCTTAGCGGGTGCTTCCTTCTTTTCAGGAGCGGCCTTCTTTGTGGCGCACTTCTTGGGAGCAGCCTTCTTTGCGGGAGCGGCGGGAGCTTCAGCCTTAGGCTCTTCGAGGGCTTCAGTGCCTCCGAGCTTTGCTACTACTTGCTTGAGCTTCTTGATTTCCTTTTCCTTCATGGCGAGTTCCTCATCCTGGTTCTTGATGGTTGTGAGGAGCGAGTTGAGCTCTTCGTTGTCCATACCGCCATAGATGTTGTTCACGCGAGTTACGAAGTCGCCGATGATGTTCATGTAGTTAGTGAATGCATCGTAGGGTGAATCGTAGATACCGCGGTAAGCGCCGTAAGAATTGGGCTTTGTTGAGATGAAGCGGAAGTTGTTAGATGCCTGGAGGTAGTCCCAGTCTTGCTTGAGGCGACGGTCGTTGCAGATGCGTACGCGTTCAGCCACGCTATAGAGCTTGTTGAAGGCTTCGTTCTGCATAACGTTACCCAACCAGGGTGAGAGGTCGCGTTCTTCGTCTACCCATGATGTGGGATAGGGCACGTCGATTGCGCCTACAGACTTAATCTTAGAGCAGATTTCAGAGGGAGTTGAGAAGGTAATGCCGCGCTCCTTAAGCTGTGCGGGGAGTGCCTTCATGAACTCGAGGATGTTTGAAGAGAGGGGCTGGAAGATACCGAGCGCGCAGAGCTCCATGAAGAGGTTGATAACCTGGCTTTCTTCGGGGAGGTTTGCAATCCACTGAGCGTAGTTGTCAGCAAAGAGGGGATATTCGCTCCAGTTAGAGTCGTTGAAGCGGTAAGAGATATCTTCTGAGAGGCTATAGTCGCGGAGGAGGAGCTTGAGGTTCGGATTGCGGTTGCAATTGTAAACGAAGTGGGGGCTCTTCCATCCGAGCACCTGCTTAGCGCCTTCGGCAAGCATGCCCTTGAAGCCCATTTGAGCTACGAGTTCGCCGATTTCATCTGAATAGATGAGGGCTGAGTTGCGGAACACCTTGGGAGTCTGACCGAAGAGGGCCTTCACCTTCTTGCACACGCGGTCAACTTCTTCCTTGAAGCATTCAGGGTCCTTGATTGATGAGAAGCCGTGAGAGTAGGGCTCAGCGAGGAATTCTACGCAACCCTTGTTGTTGAGTTCCTGAAGGAGTTCGATAACCTGAGGAGCGTATGTTTCGAGCATTTCGATGGCGCAACCTGAGAGTGAGAAAGCGCACTTGAAATAATCGCCATACATGTCTGCCATTTCAAGGAGAGCCTTGAGAGCAGGTTCGTATGAGCGCTCAGCTGTTTCAGTGATTGAACGCTCATTTTCATAGTCATCGTAATAGTAGTGGTCGGTACCGATATCAAAGAAACGGTAGCGCTTCAAGTGGATATTTTGGTGAATTTCAAAATATAAGCAAACTGTTTTCATAGTTGTGGATAGTTTTTTAGTATCTGTTAAAGCGTTCAATTGTTTCATCATAGCACTTGCGAATTCTATGACCCACCTTTTCCCAGGTGATTTCATCTACTTCCTTAATACCTTCAACCTTGAGGTATTCGTAGAGACCTTCGTTCGTGCAAATTGAGTACATGGCATCAGCCATTGCGTGAATGTCCCAATAGTCTGTCTTGATACACTTGTCGAGGATTTCTGCACATCCACTTTGCTTACTGATGATAGAAGGCACACCACATTGCATTGCTTCAAGCGGAGAAATACCGAAAGGCTCAGAAACAGAAGGCATTACATATACATCACTATCGCGGAATGTTTCATAAACCTGCTTGCCCTTCATGAAGCCTGGGAAGTGGAACTTATCGGCAATACCGCGTTGCGCGGCTAGTTCAATCATTTCTTCAAGCATGTCGCCCGAACCAGCGAAGCAGAAACGGATGTTCTGGGTGCGCTGAAGCACGAGGGCAGCAGCTTCTACGAAGTATTCAGGACCCTTCTGCATCGTGATACGTCCGAGGAAGGTTACAACCTTTTCATTGTTATCCTTCTTCGTGCGACCCTTCTTAATGATTTCCTGAATTTCAGGTTCGAGGGGATAAACGGCATTGTGCATCGTTACGCACTTTGCGGGATCCTGATGGTAATGATTGATAACGGTTTGGCGCGTAAGCTCTGATACACACATGATGCAATCCGCATTGTCCATACCGTCCTTTTCAATGCTATAAACCGTGGGGTTAACGTTACCTCTTGAGCGGTCGAAGTCAGTAGCGTGAACGTGGATAACGAGGGGTTTGCCCGAAATGTTCTTCGCATGAATACCCGCGGGGTAAGTCAACCAGTCGTGAGCATGAATGATGTCATATTGTTGCTGGCGCGCGATGACACCTGCCACGATAGAATAGTTGTTGATTTCTTCGTGAAGATTGTCGGGGTATCTTCCAGAGAAGTTGATGCAACCGAGATCGTCCGTGTAACGATAGCTGAAGTCAGCATAGATATGGTCGCGCAAGTCAAAGTAAGTTTGCGGGTCACACTTGTGGCCGATGCGCTCCTTAACATATTCCCAACTAACGTCCTTCCAAACAACGGGAGTTTCATTCATACCAATGATGTTCATGAAACTCTTGTCTTCGTCGCCCCAAGGTTTGGGCAAACAGAAGGTAATTTCCATGTCAGGCTGAAGGGACAATCCCTTGGTCAAACCATAGCTGGCTGTACCGAGACCACCTAAAATGTGAGGGGGGAATTCCCAACCGAACATTAATACTTTCATGATTTCTTATGTTTTACCTCGGCAACCTGCAACTATAGAGTGGGAGCAAGTCGGCAGAGGTGTTGTTGATAATCTAAAATGGTTATATTATTGTCCTATCTGATTGACGATAGACGCTCATGGGGATTATTCGCGAGTGTACTTGTCAAGAATGTTGATAGATCTCAAAAGACCGCTCACATTCATTGCAAATGAGATAGCACCGCGTCCAGAGAATCTGGGGTTACCGTCAAAGAGTTCGGGAATTGTACCTACGCAATGGTAGAAGAGCTCTTCTTCGAAACCAATCAACTGGCGTTCGATGTAGTTCACACCACTCATCTTATATACGCGTAAGTATGCTTCAAGGTAGAAGCCCGTAATCCAAGGCCATGCTGTACCATTGTGGTAAGCAAAGTCGCGCTGAGTCTGCTGACCAATGTAGAGGGGATTGTAACCACCGCTCTTTGGCGAGAGCGAACGTACGCCCTTAGGAGTTACCAATTCGCGAGTGCAGATGTCGAGCACACGCTTGCGTTCCTTAGTGTCAAGCGGAGAGAAGTCAAGCGCAATAGCGAAGATTTGGTTGGGGCGAACGCTCCAATCCTGCATCTGACCATCAACGTAGTCAAGGAGGTAGCCGTGTTCATTAAGGAATACATCCTTGAATGTCTTCTGAATCTTTTGAGCCAATTCTTCACACTCAGCAACGTAAATATCATTTTCAGGACCTGGAGTTTCGCTCAACATTTGCTGGTAGAACTTCACCGCGTTATACCAAAGTGCGTTGAACTCAACAATGTAACCCGAACGAGGCGTGATAGGACGACCATTGTAAGTAGAGTTCATCCAAGTTACAGCCTTATCGCGACCGTTGCTATAGAGGAGGCCGTTGTCGTGGAGGAAGAGGTTAGAGTGCCCACCGTCCTTCACATACTTCACGAGCTCCTTAAGCAAGTTTCCATACTTTTCATAACACTTCTGGCGACCTACATACTTGCCGTATTGCTGGATACACCAGATAGCCCAAAGCGCCGTATCAGGTTGCTCCATTTCGTGGATGTCAACACTGATGGGCTCATTATTAATAAGGTTGCGAAGAGCCTTTTCGGCGGTGCGCATGTAAGATTCAAATGCTTCAGTTTCGCCGATTGAGAGCGTCAAACCAGGGAGCGCAATGAAGAGGTCGCGTGCACGGCTCTTGAACCAGGGATAACCAGCGAGCATGTATTCTTCACCTTCCTTCTGTACGCGGAACTGATGAGCCGCATGAACAAGGCAATGGTAGAGACTATCGTGAGGAGCCGCCTTTGCCATTTCTTCCTCCATGAGAGGCTTCAAGAGCGCAGGTTCCTTTTCGCGGAGTGATGCCGTGAAGATAATGCTTTCACCCTTCTTGATAGGCATTTCCAAGTAACCAGGAACGAGGAGGTCTTCAGAAGAGTAGTAACCACGTTCGCGTTCTTTCGGATAATCAAGTCCCTTATACCAGTTAGGCTCGTGGTGGTATGTGCAAGGCGCATCCGTTTGCATGAACAATTCGGGATAACCTTCATACAAGCACATCTTCAAACCGTTTTCAATAGGTTGGTAAGCAGTGTTAGCCTTGCCATTCTCTTGTGTCCAATGACGCACGCTTCTGAATGCCAAGTAAGGCTTGAGGCGGAGCGTAGTGGCTGAATGCGCTTCGAGAAGCGTGTAGCGAATGTACAAGCGGAAGTGGTCAGAGCGGAAGCAAATTTCCTTCTTCAACAACACACCGCCAATTCGGTACGTCCAAGTAGGCACCTTGTCCCATTCAAAGCTCACAATGTACTTGTGACCCTTGGGGCTGTAGTTTTCGCCCTGATACTTGTGCAAACCAAGGTTGAACTCTGCACCATGCTGAATAACTGTTTCATCGAGCGAAGAAAGCAACACGTGGTTTTCATCGTCAATGGCGGGCACGGGGCCTACCAACAAACCGTGATACTTACGAATGTTACACCCTACCAATGTGGTAGAACAATACGCGCCTGACTGATTTGTAATCAAGAACTCCTTGTAGAGCGAGTCTTGAAGATTCGTCATCTGCGTTCTGTCAAATTTTAAGTACGGCATGAATATAGTTTTTATGGTTTTGATAATTGCTGTTTACAATTCATCCCCAAAAATAAGTATTTATTGCGTATCTAAAAAGCGTTTTTTAATAATTTTATACATTTACGTGTCAAAAGACGATTTTAACCGCATTTTTTAGCCTAAAAAAACTCTTTTGGGGAGCTAATTGCAAATTTTAGATTTATTTTTGACAACTGAAGTAAACATTTTGAGGATATACTTGCCTACGTCAAAAAACTACATTACATTTGCCGAAGATTATGTTGTAGAGCATAAAATCTGACACGAAAACACTAAACTAAACCTTATATTTGAGCTCGTAGGCTTATGACTTTGTCTAACGTAATAGGGAGCGAAACCATACAATTGTTGTCTCCGCTTTTAGATTTGCTCCCCTCTGAAGAGCGCCGTTGCATTGAGCGTTCGGCAGAGATGATGGATTTTAAGCGCCATGAAATTATTTACCGTGAGGGCGAGACTCCGAATCACCTTTACCTCGTAGTTCGCGGAGCCGTCAAGGTGTATCGCGAAGGCGTTTGTGGGCGCTATCAAATCATGCGCATGCTTGGGGTGGGTAGCTTCTTCGGCTATCGCGCTTCTTTGGCACACGAACCTTACGTGACCGGGGCGGCTGCTTTTGCTAGTGCAACGCTCTGTGCAATCCCGATGAATCTCATCAGAGTAGCCATGCAAAATCATCCGGAAGTGTTGAGCTTTTTTGTGAAAGAATTGGCTACGGATTTGGGGATTGCTGACAAGCGAATCGTGAGCTTGACGCAGAAACATATCCGTGGACGAATGGCTGAATCTTTACTTACGATAAGAGATATTTTCGGCGTTGATATTGAGGGTTTTATTGATTTGGATATTACACGTCAGGAGTTGGCGGATTATTCAAATATGACCATTAGTAATTCCATCCGAATCATATCCGCTTTTGTTAGTGAAGGATTGATCACCGTGAAGGGAAAACGCCTCAAATTATTGGAGGATGAACTCTTGCTTCGTATCTCATTGATGGGATAGGAAATAGGAAATTTAAAGATAAATTTAAGCGATAAACACGCAAAAAAAAGAGTACAGATGAACGCATCATTCTGTACTCTTTCTTCTTTATATTATAACTTGAATCTTACGCCAGCATAGAACTTACGGCCGTGCATAGGTCCGTAAACCATGGTGGGGTCAAACTCATCGCTCCAGGTGTTGTTAGCGCTGATGATAGCGTTCTTCTGCTTGTAGTTGGTGAGGTTTTCACCGCCTACGTAGATAGCCCACTTACCGATGTTCTTAGTGATTTGTGCGCTGAGCTGGAAGAAGGCGTCGTAGCGTTCGTTCCATGAGCGTGTGCCGTCAGCCTTCGTGTAAGCGTTGGGCATACGGCCGCTACCGTTAAGGTGTGAGGTAATGTCAAACTGCCACTTGTTCTTGCCCTCCGTTTCGTAACCAGCGGTTAAGAGCGCTTTATACTTGCTTGTGAGTGGCTTATCCACCGTTCCGAGGTTTTTGTATGTCGTCTTGGAAATCGTGTGGCGATAAGCAGCCGTGAGGTTAAGGCGGGGGAGGAGTTCGTAAGTCGCTTCTGCCTGAATGACGTGTGAGTAGCTATCTCCGTCAAGGTTGTAGAACTGCACTGCATGCACATCATTATCCATGTCGCATACGACTTGCTTCACGAAGTCTGTGTAATAATATTCTACGTCAAGGTTCAAGAGCTTTTCACCAATGGGCACCTTAAACTGAGCTGATGCTCCGAAGTTCCACGCTTCTTCCTGCGTGTCAATGTCAGAGGCAATCATCATCTTGCGTGAGCCTGAGAGGAGGTAGTTATTTTCGTCAAGGATGTGCGTTGTGCGATAACCCTTACCTGCTGAAAGGCGGAAGTGAGCGAAGAATGAGGGCGACCACTTGATGTGTGCGCGGGGAGTTACGAATGTGCCGTGGAGGTTGCTATGGTCAACACGAAGTCCTCCCATTGCGGTGAAGTCGTCGTTCAGCTTATAGGTGTATTGGGCGTAAGCGCCGCCAACTGTTTCGTGGTCCTTAGACTTTGCGAGGGTGTTAATGCCGTCAAGGTCAGTCTTGCGTGAGAAGGCATCGTACACGAAGTTAAGGCCTGTTGAAAGGTTATGATGAGCACCGAAGTCCGTTTCATACATAAGCGAACCGTAACCTGATGTTTGCTTCACATCGTATGCCTTAAAGCCATAAGTAGCATCTTGATGGTGCCAAGAGCCTGAGAGGATGAAGGCGAGGTTAGAGTTTTGCTCGTGATTTATGGCAAATGCGCCTTTGGCATATACCTCATAACGATCGGTAGCAACGCCAATTTGATAGCGATTTTCGCCTTCCTTAACGGCCTTGGCGAGTTGTCCGCTCTGGCGGTCTTCACCTAATGCCTTAAAGCCAATTTGGAAATTACGATCGTGGCCTTTGTAATGCCAACGATTCATAAGGTTGAATTGCTCTACCTGTGGCATGTCCGAGAATCCGTCCTTGTTGTCATCGTGCATCTTGAGCCCCTTTTCGCCATGCGCAAGGATGCCCGTGCTCCAATGTTCGCCCAACTTGTGCATGCTTGCGGCGTTGATTTCAATCTTGCTATCGAGGTCGCTATAGACGTTTACCGAGAGGGGAGAGGCATCAGTGGCTGTAGGCTTGATATATTCCACATTGATTTGTCCTGTAACGGCTTCGTAACCATTCTTGACCGTAGCCGTACCCTTTGAAATGCTGATGTTTTCCATCCATGAGCCAGGCACATAGCTTAAGCCATAGGGCTGTGCTACATTGCGGAAATTGGGCAAACTTTCCGTGAGCATCTGCACGTAAGTACCAGCAAGGCCAAGGAGCTTAATCTGCTTGGCACCCGTTGCTGCATCTGAATAACTTACGTCAACGGAAGCGTTAGTTTGGAAACTCTCGCCGAGGTTACAACATGCGCAACGAAGGAGCTCGGAGCTCGTAATCATGTCAACCTTTTCCGTAGAGCGCCAATCCTTATATACGCCCTTGCGCTTTACGGTAACCGTAGCCGTTCCGAGTTCGCCTTCCAGCTCTCCATGGTCGTGGTCATGGTCATGGCCGTGTGAGCAATTCTCGGTGTGTACATGCCCCGTCTGCTTCTTAGGGGGATGATTGTGTGAGCAGTTTTCAGTGTGCACGTGCTCTTCCTGCTTTTGGGGAGTGTGATTGTGCGAGCAGTTTTCGGTGTGCACGTGCTCTTCTTTCTTCTTTTCTGTCTTCTTCTTATTGTGGTCGTGAGTAGGGTCGGTGCAAACTTGAGCCGTAGCATAACTCACGCATGTCAACATTGCGAAGGGGAGAATGAGAAACTTTTGCTTCATAGAAAATTGGTTATATTCTTGCTTCCCAAAGGGGGGATTCTTAAAATTTGTGCAAAATTACGAAGAAAAGTTGGGAAGAACAAAAGCAGAAGTGTTTCTGCAACAAGGTTGCAAAAGTCGGTTACATATAATATATGAGTCAGTAAAAACTAAGTTACGGATAATTTAAATTAACTCACTTGTAATTTAAACTAACTCACGCTTAGTTTTTACCAACTTACGTGGGGCTTTATTGCGGGATTTTATCCTACTTAAATAAAATTGGGATCGTCGTCAAACAGCGTGGGGAAAGAGTAGGGCGGAGGCATTGGCGCGGGCTCTTCTAATTCCTCTGCATCTTCAAATAGGTTGAGAAGGAGTTGCTCTCCGTAATCCGCTTCGCTCGGTTCGTTGATGACGATTTCGGGCTCCGTAGACTCCTGTGGAGCTTCAAAGTTAATGGTGAGTTGCTGGGGAATGCCCTTCCGGAGGTGGTAGGCTCCGTTGGCGTCAAGGGTGATGTGCGTGCTGTAAGCGTATAAAATTGAGCGTAATGCGGTAGCTACGCTTCGCATGTCGGGGCGCTCTCCAAAGAAGTCCTGCTCGCTATTGTAGAGGTGAAAAGTGAGCGCATCAAAAGTAAGCCCATCCGGCTGAGCGCGGTTGAGCAGGTTGATGATGCGGGCAAGGAACTTTTCGGACATGTGTGTTTTCTCTTATTTTTTCTAAAAACCGTGCGAAGGTACGCATATTTTTATTAAAATGAGGGGTGTTGAAGGCATAAATCTGTAGTTTCTACCTTGCAAATTTTGATATTCCCCTTAGTTGTGTTAATTTTGTGGTCAATTTTGATAATTATAGGATGACGCTTGTGTCTCCTTTGAATTTAAATGATTAAAAAAATGGGATTTTTTGATATTTTCAAAAAGAAAAAGACCGAAGCCGAATTGGGTTGGCGCGTAGGAGGCATGGAGGATTTCATGTCGCTCATCCGTGTGTATTACCAGGCGGTGATGGCAGCTAATTTGGGTATTTCAAACCTTGCGATGTTGCCCGACCTTCGTGTGTTTAAGCAGACAATGAAGGTGCAAACGGTGAATAACAAGCTTGGTTTGGGCGAGAAGAATAAGTGTAAGAAGATGCTTCAGGAAATCTATGGCATTTCTGACGAATTCTTCAAGGAAATCGATGGTAGTATTAAGAAAAACTGCCGTTCGCTCAACGATGTTCGTGGCTACTTTATTCAGTTCCAGGCATTCTCGCAGGATACGATGATGTTGATGGGCAACTTGATGAAGTGGAAATTCCGCCTTCCTGGATTCTTCAAAGATGCTTTCCGCAAGATGACAGAAAAGGCCGTTCATGACGTGTTGACTAAGAACTCTTGGAAGGACGATGCCGTGATGAAGACTTGTTGGGGCATTCGTAAGTACCAATCAAGCTTGGGCTACTCTGAAGCATGGCTTTCAGAATATGTTTATAATATTTTAATGCTTGCGAAGAAAGAGCCTAAAGCAGCAAGTGAAGCATAGTTCCTCGTTGATAAATAGGGAGTAAATTGCTTCATTTGAAGTTTTTCTTTAAGAAAATAGTTAACATTCCTTGCCGCAAAGGATAAAATTGTTTACCTTTGCAATAGTTTGAAACTATAAGTACAACATGACTAAGGAGGAGGAAAAGGCATTACATACCTTTGAAACAAGAATTCGACAACTGATTCTTGCCTATCAAGAGCTCAAGGCTGAAAATGCTGAGCTCTGGACAATGGTGGAGAAAAAAGAAGGCGAGTTAGAGGCAATGAAAGCCGAAGTAGCACTCCACAAACAAAATTACGCCAACCTTAAACTCGCAAAGATGATAGAACTCAACGATAGCGAGTTGAAAGATGCTAAGCAACGCTTGGCAAAGTTGGTGCGCGATGTTGATAAGTGTATCGCGCTGCTTAATGTATAAATAATAGTGCTTCACGTTTTCTTTGTGGGGTATTCATAATCGTAACCAGCGCAACAATATGGCAGTAAGTGATAAATTAGTTATTCAGTTGCTTATCGGCAATCAAATGCAACAGATTACCGTGCGTCGCGATCAGGAAGAAATCTTCCGTAAAGCGGCCTTGCTGATTAACGAACGATTGAATAAATATAAGACGGCTTATCCCAACCAAGTGGATGCCAAATATATGTCTATCGCATTGTTAGACTTCGCCGTGAAGTCCTTACAATTAGAAAATAACATAGACACAGAGCCTTATAGCAAGTCAATTGACTTACTTACGAAGGAAATAGAAGATGTGTTGAAATAAGAGCTTTGGCTTCAGAGGAAAAATAGGAGCGAGGTAAAAGTGTGTTCATACGAAGCAAGTGCCTCTTTCCATCCCCACCAAGGTTATTCCTCGGCTTTTCAACCCTTCACATTCTTCATTATACACATATACATATACGCACCAATTATTCATCTTCTACATCGTTGGAGGGTGGATTGTTGGTGCGTTTTGTGAATACTGAGTTTGAACACTTTATATTCTAACGCGTTGAGAGAATTTAATCGCATTAAAAGATGCAGGAATCTCTCACCATAAAATTCAATTAATCGTAATGGATAATGTCATAATTTCATCCGTGTGCCTCATCGGAGGATGCATTTTGGGATTCGTATTCTTTCGTTATGTTTTGAAAAAGACATACAAGAAAGCGATTTCAGATGCAAACAAAGAAGCAGAGGTAATTAAGGAAAAGAAGCTCCTGGAAGTAAAGGAGAAGTTCTTAAACAAAAAAGCTGAACTTGAAAAGGAAGTTCAACAACGCAACCAAAAGATAGCGCAAGCTGAAAACAAACTCAAGCAGCGAGAAATCAGCCTTAACCAACGTCAGGACGAACTCAATCGCCGTAAGCAGGAAGTTGAGAACAATCAGGCAAAGGTGAACACGCAACTCCAACTCATCCAAAAGAAGGAGGAGGAACTTGAAAAGTTGCAGATGCAGGAGCGTGAAAAGCTTGAAGAACTCTCAGGTCTTACAGCTGAAGAAGCAAAAGAACGCCTCGTTGAATCAATGAAGGATGAAGCGCGTACAAACGCTCAAGCCTATATCAACGAAATTGTTGATGAAGCAAAGCTTACTGCTTCAAAGGAAGCTAAGAAGATTGTAATCCAAACAATTCAGCGTACGGCAACTGAAACAGCTATTGAAAACAGCGTAACCGTATTCCATATTGATAACGATGAAGTAAAGGGACGTATTATTGGCCGTGAAGGTCGTAATATTCGTGCTCTTGAAGCGGCTACGGGTGTAGAAATCGTTGTTGATGATACTCCCGAAGCTATCGTTATTTCAGCTTTTGACCCCGTTCGTCGTGAAGTATGTCGCTTGGCGCTTCACCAGCTTATTTCAGATGGTCGTATTCACCCCGCTCGCATTGAAGAAGTCGTGCAGAAGGTTAAGAAGCAGGTGGATGAAGAAGTTATTGAAACAGGTAAGCGTACGGCAATTGACCTCGGTATTCATGGCCTCCATCCCGAGCTTATTCGCATCGTAGGTAAGATGAAGTATCGTTCATCATACGGTCAGAACCTCTTGCAACACGCTCGTGAAACAGCTAATCTCTGTGCCGTTATGGCTGCTGAGTTGGGCTTGAATCCGAAGAAGGCTAAGCGTGCTGGTTTGCTCCACGATATCGGTAAGGTGCCTGATGAAGAAAACGAATTGCCTCACGCACTCTATGGTGCCAAGTTGGCAGAGAAGTATAAGGAAAAGGCCGAAATTTGCAATGCTATCGGTGCTCACCACGATGAAATGGAGATGACAAGCCTTATTGCTCCTATTGTTCAGGTTTGTGATGCCATCAGTGGCGCACGTCCCGGTGCACGTCGTGAAATCGTTGAAGCTTACATCAAGCGCCTTAACGACCTTGAAAATATTGCAATGTCATATCCTGGAGTGGTTAAGACTTATGCAATTCAGGCTGGTCGTGAACTCCGCGTAATTGTAGGTGCAGATAAGATTGACGACAAGCAAATTGACCAGCTTTCTGCAGACATCGCAAAACGTATTCAGGATGAAATGACTTATCCCGGTCAGGTTAAGATTACAGTAATCCGTGAAACGCGTGCGGTAAGCTATGCGAAGTAATATTTTAGACTTATTACCTTGAATAAGAAATTGTACATAACATTGCTTTTAGGGCTATTGAGTTTTGTGCTCAGTAGCCCTACTTGCTTTGCACAAACGCAAGGTGAGGAGTCTGTAAATTATGTACAAGAAGAACACACCGAAGCATTAACCATCTCAAAAGGAAGTGATGTTTATGCTGCGCAGTTGGGTGGTCAGGTTAGTATACCTCAAACTATTTCAGAGCGCACGGTCCGTACGTACTCTTTCCGTTCAACTTCTTCGCTTGCCACCTCGTTAGGACGTCGAGTACGCCATCTTACTTCCTTTTCTAATCATTCGTCATGGCGCATATTCCCTGCGTCAGCTCCCTTCTTTTGCACGACTCCCAAACTCTTTTATGTCTATGCATTGAGGGAGATCATCCGTTAGTTATAGTAATGATCATTTTATGAATTTCCGTAGGAATTATATTCTCTTGCGGATAGTTGCTCGTGGACGTATTTTCACGAGATTCCCTCAATTTAATACTCATAAACAGATACATTACTATAATGAATACAATTAAAGAATTTACGCACCCAAATTTGGGTGTTCGTATGGACGTTAAAAATTTTACGTTGTCAACCCTCTTATTGGCTCTTGGTATAGGTCTTACGATTTACTCATTTTATTTTGAAAGTGCTCAAGATGATTCAGCCGCTATTATGATTGGGCTTGGAGTTGGTTGCATTATTGCGGCAATCGTGTGTTATGTTGTAGCAGGTAAAGCTCTTTATTTTTTGCCCACCATGGCAAAGGTAGAATTCAAATCTTGGCATTTTGATGCTGAAGTACTTCCTATATTAAAGAATGTCATCACATCGGGCGATTTTAAGAATACTCCCAAACTTACACCAAAGGAAATCGGTAATGTAAGAATGGATATCTTAAAGGCATCAGATAATACCTTTGCTGCAATTCAATTGTATAAATACGCTGAGTTATGCTATCAACCTCAAACAGAAGTTCGCGTTTTAAATGTAGGCGAAGTTGAGGCTCTTTTGGAAAATGTTAAAAAGTAAAGCTCACGACTTATGTGTACAATTTTAATTGTTGGTATTTTTATCGTTGGATACTTGTGCATAGTACTTGAGCACAATTTGAAAGTAAATAAAGCTCCCATTGCTTTATTTATGTGTGTAGCTTGTTGGACATGTTATTTTCTTGGAGTTGACCAGTTCATAACGGGTGTTGCGGACCCTAAAGCTGAGGCGCATTCAAGTTTACTTCATCATTTAAGCGAAGCGTGCGAAATACTCTTCTTCTTGATGGCGGCAATGACTATTGTGGAAATAATTGATGCTAACGGAGGTTTCAATTTTGTTCGCAATAAATTGATTACATCAAGTAAACGCAAGCTATTGTGGCGTGTGGCGTTCATTACTTTCTTCCTTTCGGCTTTGTTGGATAATCTCACTACAAGCATTGTTATGGTTATGGTGTTGCGCAAGCTCGTAACCGACACTAAGGAGCGTATGATTTATGCCTCATTGATAATTCTTGCCGCAAATGCTGGTGGCGCCTTTTCACCGATTGGAGATGTAACGACGATTATGCTTTGGATTCGCAATCTTGTGTCTACTGAAGGCATTTTACTTAGTCTTTTCATACCCAGTATCATCAGCATTGTTGTGCCCACCTTCCTCTTACAATACTCTTTGAAAGGTGAACTTCCGAAACCAACAAGTGATTCTGAAAATCGCGGAGAGGATGGATTTACATCAAAAGAGCGTACAGTTGTGTTTGTAATCGGTTTGAGCGGATTGGTGTTTGTTCCGATTTTTAAAATGCTTACAGGTTTGCCTCCTTATATGGGAGCTCTTCTGGCATTATCGGTTTTATGGACAGTGACGGAAGTTTTCTTTCGTCGTAAGCATAATCAACAAACGTCTTCTAAGCAGCGTGTGGCAAGCATACTTTCGCGTATAGATATGACAACGATTCTCTTCTTTTTGGGCATTCTATTGACAGTTGCAACGCTTCAGGAAATTGGAGTTCTTTCAAGCTTTGGAGTCTGGCTGAATGAAGTTGCCTTGGGTAATCAGTATCTTATAACAGGAGTAATTGGTGTCGCATCAAGCATCGTTGATAATGTACCCCTTGTTGCAGGTTGCATGGGCATGTACGATCCCAGTATGGGGGGCGACTTCATGTGCGATGGCATCTTCTGGCAACTTCTTGCTTATTGTGCTGGGGTAGGAGGCTCTATGTTAATTATTGGTAGCGCTGCTGGGGTTGTTGTTATGGGGCTTGAGCGCATTAGCTTCGGTTGGTACCTTCGTAAAATCACGGGAGTCGCTTTCATAGGTTATCTAGCAGGTTTATTTGCATATTATGTTCAAACGTTGATTTTATAATTAGATTAACTGGACTTTTATTCCCCACCAAATGTTTGTGAGGATGAAAGTCCAGTTTTTAATTTTCTATGGTGCGGATGATGTGATTCTTACTTTAGTTGCGCTTAATTTTAAATAATGTGTTTTACAACATAATATATTCTTTTTGTCTGGTTAAAAAAACTTCTTAAATTGCGCTCGTTTTTGGGGCACAAAATTAGACGTTATATGCCTGCGAAAGCAAAAATCCAAGATTTACTAACCTATTAATTGTAAAAAGTAAATACCATGAAAGTTTACAATTCTCAAGAAATCAAGAACATTGCCCTGCTTGGTAATGACGGATCGGGTAAGACCACTTTGACAGAGTCGTTGCTTTATCATAGTGGTCAGATTAGTCGTCGTGGACGTATCACTCAGAAGAACACCGTGAGTGACTACTTCCCTGTTGAGCATGATTACGGATACTCTGTATTCTCAACAGTATTCCACACTGAATGGAAGGGCAAAAAGTTGAATATCATTGACTGCCCTGGTAGTGATGACTTCGTTGGTGCTGCTTTGACTGCGCTCAACGTAACCGACACGGCTGTGTTGCTTATTAACGGTCAGTTTGGTCCTGAAGTAGGAACTCAGAACCATTTCCGTTATACTGAAAAGTTGCAGAAGCCCGTTATCTTCCTAGTGAATCAGCTTGATGATGACAAGTGTGATTACGATCAAATTCTTGAGGACTTGCAAACTATTTATGGTTCAAAGGTTGTGCCCGTTCAGTATCCCTTGAACCCTGGTGCTAACTTCAATTCATTGATTGATATTATCTTGATGAAGAAGTTGACTTGGGCGGCAGAAGGCGGTGAACCCACAATTGAAGATATCCCCGAAAGCGAAAAGGCTAAGGCAGAAGAACTTCACAAGGCTCTCGTAGAAGCAGCGGCGGAAAACGATGAGGCGTTGATGGAAAAGTTCTTTGAAACAGAATATCTCACTGAAGACGAAATGCGTGAAGGTATTCGTAAGGGAATGGTAACACGTTCTATCTTCCCCGTATTCTGCGTATGTGCAGGTAAGGATATGGGTGTTGGACGTTTGATGGAATTCTTAGGAAATGTAGTGCCCCACGTTGACGAAATGCCCGCCGTATTTAATACACGTGGTGAAGAGGTGAAGCCCGTTCCCGATGCTCCCACTTCTGTATACTTCTTTAAGACTGGTGTAGAACCTCACATCGGTGAAGTGCAGTACTTTAAGGTGATGAGTGGTGTGCTTAAGGAAGGTGACGACCTTACGAATGCTGACCGCGGTTCAAAGGAACGTATGTCGCAGCTCTTCGTATGCTCAGGGGCTAATCGTGAGAAGGTTGAACAACTCTCTGCTGGTGACATCGGTTGCTCTGTAAAGCTCAAGGACGTGCGCACAGGCAATACGCTCAACGCAAAGGATTGTGAGCACCGTTTCAACTTTATTAAGTATCCCAATGCAAAGTACACTCGTGCCATTCGTGCCGTGAACGAAGCTGATACTGAAAAGATGATGGCAGCTCTCACACGCATGCGTCAGGAAGACCCCACTTGGGAAGTAGAACAGAGCAAGGAATTGCGTCAGATTCTTGTACATGGTCAGGGTGAATTCCACTTGCGTACACTTAAGTGGCGTCTTGAAAATATTGATAAGATTCAGATTGAATTCTATCAGCAGCGCATTCCTTATCGTGAAACAATCACTAAGGCTGCTCGTGCCGACTATCGTCACAAGAAGCAATCGGGTGGTGCAGGTCAGTTCGGTGAAGTTCACCTCATCGTTGAACCTTATCAAGATGGTATGCCCGACCCAACAACTTACACATTTGGCGGTCAGGAAATCCGCGTGAACATCAAGGGTAAGGAAGAAATTGACCTTGAATGGGGCGGTAAGTTGGTATTCATCAACAGTGTAGTTGGGGGTGCTATTGACGCACGCTTCATGCCCGCAATTCTTAAGGGTATTATGAGTCGTATGGAGCAAGGTCCTCTTACAGGTAGTTACGCTCGCGACGTACGCGTAGTGGTTTATGATGGTAAGATGCACCCCGTAGATTCTAACGAACTCTCGTTCATGCTTGCAGGTCGCAACGCCTTCAGTCAGGCATTCCGCGAAGCTGGTCCTAAGATTCTTGAACCTATCTATGACGTAGAAGTATTTGTACCCGCTGAAAAGATGGGTGATGTAATGAGTGACCTTCAGGGACGTCGCGGTATGATCGTGGGTATGAATTCTGAAAATGGTTACGAAAAGCTTCAGGCTAAGGTGCCCTTGAAGGAAATGTCAACTTACTCAACAACATTGAGTTCTATCACAGGTGGACGCGCTTCTTTCATTATGAAGTTTGCTTCGTATGAACTTGTTCCTGGTGACATCCAGAACAAGCTCATTGCTGAAAACGAACAGAAAGACGCTGAATAATCTTTCGTGGACAGAATAATTAAGAGAAGGCAGAAAGTGCAGGATGAAAGCTTGTGCTTTTTGCTTTCTCTTTTCTTTTGTGTTCGTATGGAGCGCCTTCCCTTTGTTGGAAGTATAGATTTCTTTAAGCTTGATTCGTCAACGGTTGTTACTTTCAATTTATTTTTCGTAACTTTGTCTTTTACTTAACTAACTTTTAAGAAATGGGAAAAATCAAGTACATATTATTGGCCTGTTCATTCCTTGTAATCGGATGTACAAGAGAGCAAAAAACAGAGCGTGAGATTGCCGAAGAAAAGGGGGCAGAGTTGTTACAACAAGCGCGAACAGCTTTAAATAACGCTGAATTTCAGAAGGCTATTGAGCTGATTGATTCCATCCGTTCTGCCTATCCTTTGGCGATGGAAGTGCGTGAGCAAGGTATTTTGTTAAAGGATTCTGTTCATCTTGAAGAAGCGCGTGAAGAACTTCGTCAGGGCCATGAAAACGGACTTAAGGGAGAACAATTAGAGGAAGCACAGCGAAAAATAGAATTCTTCATCCGTAAGTTGCAACACGATAAAGAACGACGTCTTACTCACTAATTTGTCATTAGAATTACACTTCGTAATTAGCCTTCCCGTATCTTCATATTATATATGCTAGACTTACAGAATCAATTAGATAAAGCTCAATTTGATGCGGTTACTTGTTGTGACGGACCTACACTGATTTTAGCAGGTGCAGGTTCTGGTAAGACGCGTGTATTGACATATAAGATAGCTTATTTGTTGCGTCAAGGCGTAATGCCTTGGCAAATTTTAGCCCTTACATTTACCAATAAGGCCGCAAAAGAAATGAATGGTCGTATAGCTAAATTAGTAGATAGTGAGACGACTAAGCATCTTTGGTCTGGCACGTTTCATAGTTTGTTTGGGCGTATTCTTAGATTCGAAGCGCAGCATATAGGTTATACTTCAAATTTTACTATTTACGACCAAAGTGATGCTCAATCCTTGCTGAATTCTATTATAAAGGAGATGGGGTTGGACACGAAGGTTTATAAACCATCTGCCGTTTTGTCGCGAATTTCTGCGGCTAAGAATAGGCTTGTGATGCCTGATGATTATCGTTCGGATAATACGCAACGAAGGTCTGATATGCTTGCAAATATGCCTGAGATTTATGCAATTTACGAGCAATATAAAAATCGTTGTCGACAAGCAAATGCAATGGATTTTGACGACCTTCTCGTTGAAACGTTCCGTTTGTTCCAATCTCATGAAGAGATTCGCTTGAGTTATCAGCAACGCTTTGCTTATATCCTTGTTGATGAGTATCAAGATACGAATTATGTGCAGCATCAGATTATTTCTCAGTTGACCACCCCAAATTCATGTATCAGCGTGGTTGGAGATGATGCGCAGAGTATTTATGGTTTCAGAGGAGCGAGAATTGAGAATATTTTAGGATTCACATCGCAATATCCTACGGCTAAGGTAATCAAGTTGGAATGTAATTACCGAAGCACTGGTATGATTGTTGGAGCAGCTAATGCTATTATCTCTCACAATCAGAATCAGATTCCTAAGAATGTTTATAGCAATCAAGGAGATGGTGATAATTTGCAACTTTTCGCAACAGCAAGCGACAAGGATGAGAGTTATAAGGTTGCTGCAGAAATCAGTAGGTTAAAACGACAGAAAGGAGTTTCATACTCTAACATGGCTGTGCTTTATCGCACTAATGCTCAGAGCCGTTCGTTTGAAGATGCCTTCCGACTTCAAAACATTCCTTATCGCATTTACGGAGGACTTTCTTTCTATCAACGTAAAGAAGTAAAAGACCTTTTGGCATATCTACGTCTGATAGCTAATGCAAATGATGAGGAAGCCTTTAAGCGCATCGTTAATTATCCTCGTCGTGGAATTGGAGATACGACCATCAATAAACTTAAGATGGCCGCTTTTGAGCATGGCTTACCTTTGCTTTATGCTTCGCAAAATCCTTCCGAATGTGGATTGTCTATCTCAGGGGCAACGGCAAAAAGATTGTATGATTTTGCTCAAAGAATAGAAAACTATGAGCATCTCTCTGAACAAGGCGTGTCTGTTTGTGAATTAGCAAAACAAATCGTCTTTAATGAAGGCATACATAAGGACTTGGAAAGCGAAGGGACAGAGGGTACTGCGAAGATGCAGAACCTTGACGAACTTATTGGTGCTATGGCTGAAATGGAAACGGAGCAACGCGAGGAGCAGGGTATTGAACGACTTACTTTGACTGATTACTTGGCGAAAGTATCCTTGCTGACAGATGCTGATCAAAAAGATGGTGATGAACCCCGAGTTACACTTATGACAGTACATGCGGCTAAAGGCTTGGAATTTGAGGCGGTATTTGTAACAGGTATGGAGGATGGCTTGTTTCCAGCCGAATCTGCGCGCTTCTCGCAAAGGGAGATAGAAGAAGAACGTCGACTTTTTTATGTTGCTGTAACACGTGCAAAGCGTTATTGCTTCCTATCCTATGCTAAAACGCGCTTTAAGTGGGGGCAGTTTCAATATTGCACAGAAAGTTCTTTCTTAAAGGATATCCCCAGACGATATTTCTCAAATAATCCACTTTCAGTGCCTTCTGCACCCAGTAAGCCATTGAGTGTTTTGCCTACAACAGGGAAACCCAACATATCGCGTCCTATGCCAACCATGAAGCCTGTTTCGCTCACACGAGTTCCGCCCGCCTCTATCGCTGTAAATCAAACGTCAATCACGAAACCTCAGATGACAGCTGGGGCAAATCTTAGTGTTGGAGACCTTGTTGAGCATGATCGTTTTGGATTGGGTTCTGTGTTATCTCTTGAAGGAGCGGGAAATGGTGCGAAGGCTGTTGTTGACTTCCAAGGGGTAGGGCAGAAAACTTTGTTGTTGAGTTTCGCTAAACTAAAGAAACTAACGAGGTAAAACCAATTGATTTTCGTGATTAACACTTAGAAATACACTTTTGGGAGTGTAATGCTCTATTTATTTCTTAAAATTAAAGTGTAATATTCTAAATATGTGTATATTTGCAAAATGAGGGTGCAGAAACACTTGCTAACTTTAAAATATTAGGAAAACAAACTAATTTAATATAATTTACAATGGATCAGACTTTAGAAAAGCCCTATGTAATTGGTCTTGACATGGGCGGCACAAACTCCGTATTTGGTATTGTTGATGCTCGTGGTAACATCAAAGCACAAACAGTAATCAAGACTCGAGGTTATAAGAATGTTGAAGAATACGTGAAGACTGCTGTTGAAGCGCTTCAGCCTGCTCTTGAAGTTGTTGGTGGTATTGAAATGATTAAGGGCATGGGTATTGGTGCACCTAATGCGAATTATTACACAGGTACAATCGACAATGCTGCTAACCTTGAGTGGAAGGGCATTGTGCCTATTGCAAAGCTCTTCAGCGATGCTCTTGGCGTTCCCGTACGCGTTACAAATGACGCTAATGCCGCTGCTATGGGTGAAATGACATATGGTGCTGCTCGCGGTATGAAGAACTTCATCATGATTACTTTGGGCACAGGTGTTGGCTCTGGTATCGTGTGTGATGGTCGTGTTGTTTATGGCTCTGACGGTTTTGCTGGTGAATTGGGACACGTAATTGTTGATCACACCGAAAATGCTCGTCCTTGTGGTTGCGGTCGTAAGGGATGTTTGGAAACCTATTGCTCTGCTACAGGCGTGGCACGCACAGCTCGTTTCGTATTAGAATCAAGCTCTGAAGAAAGCCTTCTTCGTAAGCTCAATGCTGATGAAATTACTTCATTTGATGTATTCCAAGCAGCTGAACAGGGTGATAAATTGGCACTTGAAATCTTCGAAGAAACAGGTCGTCGTCTTGGTGCTGCATGTGCTGACTTTGCTGCATTCAGCTCTCCTGAAGCTTTCATTTTCTTCGGTGGTTTGACAAAGGCTGGCGATTACATCATGGATCCTATCAAGCGCGCATACGATGAAAATGTGCTCTTCGTTTACAAGGATAAGGCGAAGCTTCTCGTATCTACGCTTAATGGTAGCGAAGCTGCAGTTCTCGGTGCTAGTGCTTTAGGATGGGAATAATAAAATTTCATGAATATTAAATTTTAGTATTATATGGAAAAAATTGTAGGGCTTATTAACGCCCCATTTACTCCCTTTTATGCAGATGGTTCTGTAAATTTTGAACCTATCCCTGCTTATGCGGCTTTGCTTGCTCGCAATGGTTTGAAGGGTGTATTTATCAATGGTAGCTCTGGCGAAGGCTATATGCTTACTGAGGAAGAACGCATGCAACTTGCTGAAGCTTGGATGGCAGCTGCTCCCGAAGGTTTCAAGGTAATTGTGCATGTTGGTAGCACTTGCGTAAAGAGCAGTAACCGTCTTGCTGCTCATGCTCAAAAGATTGGTGCATGGGGTGTTGCAGTTATGGCTCCTCCTTTCCCAAAAGTTGCTCGAGTTGAGGAACTTGTGAAGTATTGTGAAGAAATTGCTTCAGGTGCTCCTAATCTTCCTTTCTACTTCTATCATATCCCCGCTTTCAATGGTGCATTCCTCTCAATGCTCGATTTCTTGAAGGCTGTTGATGGTCGTATTCCCAACTTCGCTGGTATCAAATATACGTTTGAAAGTCTTTACGAATACAACCGTTGCCGTCGTTATAAGAATGGTAAGTTCGATATGCTCCATGGTCAGGATGAAACGATTCTTCCTTGCCTTGCTATGGGCGGCGCACAAGGTGGTATCGGTGGTACAACGAACTACAATGGTGCTGTGCTCGTAGGTATTATTGAAGCATGGAAGCAGGGCGACCTTGAGAAGGCTCGTGAACTTCAAGAATTTGCTCAAGATGTCATCGATGTTATCTGTCACTTCCGTGGCAATATTGTAGGAGGTAAGCGCATTATGAAGTTGATTGGTCTTGACCTCGGTCCTAATCGTACGCCTTTCCAAAACATGACGGACGAAGAAGAAGCGCGCATGAAGGAAGAACTTGAAGCAATTAACTTCTTTGAACGTTGCAACAAATAAAGTATGAAGTATATTAATAGAATATATTTGCTTGTGCTCCTATTCGTGGTATCCACGGTGGGAGCATTTGCTCAAAATGACAATAGGTTTAACCAAGTCAATTTTAATGCACTTGCATCCCTTGAAGTTTCTGCAGGTCAAGGTGTATCTGCACCTTTTGCAGGTGTAGTAGGTAATAAGATTGTTGTTGTAGGCGGTTGCAATTTTCCTGGTGTCCCAGCTGCAGAAGGAGGTCAGAAGCAGTTTTATGGCGATGTTTTTACCTTTGATGGTGCGACTTGGAATAAAGATGCTCTTAACGTTCCTGCTTTGGCTTACGGTGTGAGTGTGCAGGTGCCTGAAGGTCTCGTTTGCATTGGTGGTGCAGGCGTTGAAGGTGCAACTTCTGCTGTTTACCTGCTTTCAGAAACTGAAGGTAAGCTTAAAGCGACAGAACTCCCCGCATTGCCCGAAGCTAAGAGTGAAGCTGCTGGTGGTTACGATGGCACTTACATTTATGTTGCCGGTGGTGAAACTAATTCAGCTTTCCGCTTGAAATATTCTGAAGGAAAGTGGGATGCGGCTTGGGAAAAACTCGCACCCCTTCCTGGACGCATCCGTAAGCAACCCGCAGGGGTGGTTCAGTCGGCTGCGCTTAACAAGCAATTCTACCTCTTTGGTGGTTTTACTCCTGCAACAGAGATAGACACGGCTTATGTGCATTCTGATGGCCTCTATTATGACGCTAAAACGAATACATGGTGCCCCACGGCTCCCGTTGTGATAGACGGCGAGGAATGTGCCATAGTTGGTGCTTCGGCTGTTACGTCGGGTGTTGCCCATGTGGCTATTCTTGGTGGTGTGAACAAGGATGTCTTTACGCGTGCTTTGAATCATCCCGAAGAAGGTTACTTGACGCATGCCCCCGAGTGGTACCAGTTCAATCAAGAAGTGTATCTTTATCACACTATCACCAACTCGTGGGTGAGTGAAGCACAAAGCGAAAAGTTAGCGCGTGCTGGTGCGGCCATTGTGCCTTTAAATGGTGATTGGTACGTGATTGGTGGGGAATCAAAGCCAGGCGTTCGTTCTGCAGACGTAACTGTTGTGTCAATGGAACAACGCGTAGGATTTGGTTGGCTCAACTGGACAGTGCTTATTGTTTACATGATTGGTATGCTCGGCCTTGGATACTTCTTCATGCTTCGTGAAAACTCTTCAGAAGACTTCTTCAAGGGTGGTGGACGTATCCCTTGGTGGGCAGCTGGTATTTCGATTTATGCTACGATGCTCAGTGCCATCACTTACATGGCCATCCCAGCAAAGGCTTATGCTACTGACTGGACGTATTATCCGATGCTCATCACCATCTTGTTGGTGTCTTTCCCTGTTATCAAGTACTTCTTGCCTTACTTCCGCCGTTTGAACATCACGAGTGCGTATGAGTATCTCGAAATGCGCTTCAACCTCTCTACGCGTATAATAGCTTCTGCACTCTTTATTATCTTCATGGTGGCACGTACGGCTCTCGTACTTTATCTCCCCTCATTGGCGCTCACGGCTGTTACGGGTATTGATATTTATATCTGTATCATCCTCATGGGTATCATTACGATTATCTACTGTACGATGGGTGGTGTAGAAGCCGTAGTATGGGGCGACGTAGTTCAGGGCATCATCCTCGTAGGTGGGGCATTCTTAGCAGCTGGTTACCTCATATTTAACACAGAGGGTGGTGTAGGAGGCTTCTTTGACATTGCCGTTGCAAACGATAAGTTCCGCCTCTTCGATTATGCCTTTGACCTTACTAGCGCTACCTTCTGGGTGGTTATCCTTGGTGGTTTGGCTAACAATCTCATTTCTTATACATCTGACCAAACCGTAATCCAGCGTTACATTACTACGAAGGATGAAAAGAGCGCCGGTCGAAGCATCCTTATGAATGGTATCATGTCTGTATTTATCAGCGTATCATTCTACGTAATCGGTACGGGGCTCTACACGTTCTATCAAACGCACCCCGCCGAACTCGACTTCACGATGCAGAAGTCCGACGCCATCTTCCCCTTCTTCATGATGAGTCAGATGCCCGCGGGCGTCGCTGGATTGCTTATTGCCGCTATCTTTGCCGCAACGATGTCCACAATTTCGTCAAACATCAGCTCCGTTTCAACGGCCTTCAGTGTGGACTTCTACCGCCGCTTCAAGGTGAACGTCAACGACAAGCAGATGCTTCGCGTAGCGCGCCTTGCCTGTATGCTTTCAGGCTTGCTTGGCGTAGGGCTTGCCCTACTTATGGCAACGTGGAACATCCTCTCGCTCCTAGACTATTTCAACACGATTCTCGGCCTTCTTTCAAGCGGAATCGGCGGATTGTTCCTCATTGGCATCTTCTTCAAGCGCGTTGGCGGAGTGGCCGCGCTCATCGGATTCTTCACGGGCGAAGCCGTTGTCTTTTGGCTCAATTTCTACACCGACATCAGCTTCCTTCTCTACGGATTCATCGGTATGTTCGTGTGTGTTGTGGTTGGCCTCGTGCTCAGCATTTTCCCCACCTTCCGCTCAACTCAAGCGCAACGTATTGATGTTTAAACATAAGAAAATCGCTATTCCTTGCACTCATAAGTGAAGGGATTGTTTGAATACGTAAGGACGCACTCTAAGTAAGTGATCTTACCCAAAAAGTTAGACAAAAACTTTTGGTGATCACTTTAAAGTAGGGTGCGCCCTTTTGTATTATTAGGGGACGCAGAGAGCATAAACTCAGCGAAAGGGGGGGCTCGCATGGTTATTTGTTCTCTCTCTCGTTATAGGCTTTACTCCTTATCAAGGTGGAGTTCAAACCTGAATTGATGTGCTTATTAACCGAAATATCCCGTAATCATCAATTCAAAATATCTGAATCAGTAATGGTAGGGAGTAATAGGGAGTTAGTTGTGACTAAAAGGGAGTTAGTTTGAATTAAGAGAGACTCACGCTCAACAGGTTGTGATGTACTCTAAGTATAGGGATTACTCATTACAGATTACAGTTTTTTTTTATTGAAACTCGGTACCTAGAAATAGAAAAAATCAATTATCATATATATTATAAAATTTTTTATGCATCTTTCACGCCAGGAGTAGGGTGAGTTAGTAAAAAATAACTGTAATCTGTAATCAGTAAGGTGCGGGTATTTCCTTTCCTATATCTTCCTTAAAAATGTTTCACCCCTTCTAGCGCATGACGTAACATTTTTGTATCCCCTACCTAAATAGACATCCCTTCGCTTTGAGAAGCTACTTACCTATCAATAGGTACCCTTTTTTCTCCTCTCTGATAGTACTCAGTCGTAGGCGAAATGCAGTCAAAAGGGCATTATTGGATTTAAATAATATCTTGAAACACTGGAATCAGTTTGATATGTAATGGAAATGCAAAACTTTATGACGATTATTTGCCAAAAATAGCCAAGTGCCCCTCGTTATGTTGTATCTTTGTATGAGGAAAGGATGCAAAATTTTAGTTATATGACGCGGAATTTCTATTTAATTCATATCTTTGCATGAGGTTGCATCTTACTTTTTTATAACTAAAACAAGAGGATGCTGAGGAATCGACCAAACGAAAACTTTGCTGCCTCATAGTTCACGCAATGAGGAATCCCCCGCTTTGCTCGTACCTATTAAAAAATGGACAACTCATTCAAAACAAATACAAAATAATGATGATTCAAAAATGGTTGCGCACGTCCTTGATGACGGCGTTGATGTTCGTGACAGCCTTTGTTTATGCGGACAGAATTACGTATGCTGACGGGATTGTTTATGAAGGACAGGTGAAGGATAATAAGCCCTTTGGCTTAGGAACATTGACCTTAACCTACAACAACGGTACGGAAATGGACCTTTTAGAGGGTAATTTTGCCTTCATTAAAAAAGAAGGCAAAACGACGACTTTATCCGTGACGGATGCTACGCTGATGATAGCTAGATATAATGGACCTAATTGGAAGAACCGTTGTGTGTTCAAGGGGAAGGTAGCATGTGATGTTGATGTCGAAGATTATAAAGAGGATCGTTCTATGTACTTATCCATGGAGGACGGTCAGTTGAGTGATGCTCAGAATAATACTCTTGACTTAACGCCCGACAATAAAATCCGAGTCACTAGAGTCCTTACGTCCGATGCATGCAGAACTATCGTTCATCCCTTTAGCACAAAGCAACAGGGAGTACTGAATGCGCAAACAACTCGTCAACTCACTGATCGATTTGCTCCCTTTCCCATTATGGAATTGGACGTTACGGGCGTGGAAATTGTAGATGAAATCACGCTCAATTCTAATTGGCTTCTGGAGCGTAGAGAGAAAGTTTCACCCATTCTCGGAGGTGGTGTGAGGATGCGTATATCTCCCAGTTATGACAACACGGAGAACTTAACGATCCGTGATGGTCGCAATAGATTCACCTTCACCCTAGGGAGCAATAAATTCAGTGTGCGTCGTTCCTTTGGATCTATCGACCTTTACCCTCACGCTTCCTACGAGAAGAAAAGTGGTGGCATGATCTTCGCGGTTATTAGATTGGAGACCGAAAAGGGAGTTTACGACGGCTTGCTTACTCATGAAGGTAAAGATTGGTCGGGACTCTATCAGAAACTCATGAAGAGCGCCACCTTTAGCGAAACCGGCCTCAAGTTCTATCTTGGTAAACTTATAACTCCCGATGGTAAAACTATCTACTATAAAGATGGAGTCAATCAAAACGAAGCTAGTAAACAGGCCCAAGCGGCGCAGCAAGCACCAGAAGCGCCAAAGGCTATAGCTGTGCCCCAAAAGGGAGTGTATGAATGTACGAGTGACGATGTGAAAGTCTACATGGGAGCAGGTGCCAATACGCAACAAGTCATTTCGGATGGTGGCATGAAGAACCCCTATCCCTATGGCGACCCCTTCTTGCTTTACAAGGGTGCTCGCTTGCGCTTTGATGGTGTCTACAAGAACGGCTTCATGCAAGTGCTTCTCATTGCCGACACCCCTTATTTCACAGGTCCTAATGATGAACTCAACTCGGGTTGGGTCGAAGCTAAATACTTGAAGCAAGTAAAGCCCTAACGTGCCAGTAAGGAAGCAGAACTCCATGGCCTATGTCCGCCTATCGCAATGGTATAGCTTCGCGAGTGGCTCGTAGTATCACAGGAAGGCGTTGTGTCTGTAAAATAAAGCGCACCAGTTGGTCCCCAATTGGTGCGCTTTTCTGTTTTATACGCTACGACGCAAGTGGAACATGCCCGATGTGGGCGAGAGAACTTTATCCT
Source organism: Alloprevotella sp. (assembly GCA_045657925.1). Lineage (GTDB taxonomy): Bacteria > Bacteroidota > Bacteroidia > Bacteroidales > Bacteroidaceae > Alloprevotella. The sequence continues at coordinate 133,322 of JAZOUA010000011.1, forward strand.
AAGGGAATAAAAAGGACGGATAATGTGTATACATATGATTGCGCGTAAATTGTGGATTTGTAATACGTTTTTCCATGGCGCTAATCAAATGCGACTCCAATAGTTCACTCAGAAGAACGTGTCTCCCACTAAATGCGCCCACAATATTCAACAACACAAAAAATGTCACTCGGTACATTGTCCGAATGACATTTCTTTTCCAATCTAATATCTATACTTTCACTAACTTGATTCTCCCCGCTTCATAGACGGCAAACGAAGGAGGATTGCCCGCCTTGGGGAAGGTTACGGAGCCTACGTTGCAGATGATTTTACCTGCGGGAGATTTGTAAAGCTCCTTCACATGGGTGTGGCCATAGAAGAGGGCGTCGAAGTCGAGATTGCCTGTATTCTCGGGATTGTACTTGTGGCCGTGAGTAAGGAGGAGGCGCTTGCCTTCGTCCACTACTAAGGCATAGTCGGCCATGATGGGGAAGTTGAGGAGCATTTGATCGACTTCGCTATCGCAATTGCCACGGATGGAGATGATGCGGTCTGAAAGAGCGTTGAGCTTTTGAGCCACGGCTTGAGGATTGTGACCCTCGGGGATGGAGTTGCGCGGGCCGAAGTTGAGGAGGTCGCCAAGGAGCAGGAGCATGTCGCATTGCTCAGCGTGGAAGTAGTCGATGACCTTGTCAAGGGCTGTTTCTGAACCGTGGATGTCGGAGGCTATGAGGTATTTCATAATGAGATAAAAGGATAAAGATAAAAGAGTAAAGAGCATGTTCGCAAATCGTCTTGTTTACTTGTAACTTGTCTGCTTTATACTCGTTTACTCTTTTATCTTTTAATTCTTACTTAAGTTGCTCGTTAAAGAAGTTTGAAATGCGTGTGAAGAGGTGGTAGCGTGTTTGTCCACCGTTGATGAAGTGGTTGCGGTTAGTGTAAATTTGCATGTCAAACTGCTTGCCATTCTGCACGTATGCTTCAGCAACTTCAGTGCAGTTGCGGTAGTGCACGTTGTCATCTGCCGTTCCATGAATGAGGAGGAGATTGCCGTGGAGATTAGCTGCACGTTGGATGGGGTTAACTGCATAGCCTTCCGCATTTTCCGCAGGAGTACGCATGTAGCGTTCAGTGTAGATAGTGTCGTAGTACTTCCAGTTAGAGGGCGCTGCAACGGCTACACCTGCCTTGAACACGGGGCGACCTTCTGACATGGCCATGAGGGTGTTGAATCCGCCAAAGCTCCAACCCCAGATAGCGATATTCTGAGCATCAACGTAGGGGAGCGAACCGAGGTAGATGGCGGTTTCAACTTGGTCGTGCGACTCAAGTTCGCCAAGACGGAGGTAGGTGCACTTCTCAAATTCAGAACCGCGAGCGCCTGTGCCACGGCCGTCTACGCATACGAAGATGAAGCCCTGTTGAGCCATGTAGCTTTCGTAGAGCGCACCGCCATACATGCCTTGATTCCATGAGTCAGTTACTTCCTGTGAGCCAGGACCTGAGTACTGATACATAATTACGGGATACTTCTTTGAAGCATCAAAATCACGGGGTTTAACCATCCAACCATTGAGGCTCACGCCATTGCCAGTAGTGAAGGTGAAGAACTCAACCTTACCGCTCAAGGCGTTAACCTTCTTGCGGAGGTCTGCATTGTCAACGAGCGTTGTGAGAGTCTTTCCCGATTCGTCGCATAGAGTTGTCACGGGAGGAACGCCTGCTGCTGAATAAACGTTCATGAAGTACTTGAAGTTCTTAGAGAACGTTGCCGCATTGGTACCTACTGATGTAGAGAGCTTCGTTGTCTTACCCTTCTTATCTGTAGCGTAAACGGAACGACGCAAGGGGCTTTCCTGGCATGAAGCGTAGTAACACTTGCCCGTTGTGGGGTTGTAGCCATAGAAGGCAGTGATGTCGAAGTTGCCACTTGTCACCTGGCGCATGAGTTGGCCGTTGAGATTGTAGAGATAGATGTGGCGGAAGTTGCTACGATCGGAAACCATTGCGAAACCACCGTCGAAGAATTTCAATGCTGAGTAAGCATCTTCCTTAATGTACTTACCCTCAGCATTCGCTTCTTGAAGTGCGAGTTTACAGACGGTAGAGCGGGGATTGGCCATGTAGATGTTCATCACGCTTTGGTGGCGGTTGAGCGTTACGATAGCCAACTTTTCGGGGTCACTTGTAAATTTGATGCGGGGGATATAGCCGTCCTTATCCAAGGGTAGTTGCATTTCGTTGATGCGGCGACTTTTGATGTCGAAGGTCAATACTTTGACCTCTGCATTCTGAGCACCAGCAACGGGATACTTGTAGGCATAAGCACCAGGATATTCAGAATTCTGAGTCAACGTGGGAGCAGCACCTTGATACATGGTCATGCTGTATACGGGCACCTTGCTCTCATCGTAGCGCACCCATGCAAGCATCTTGCTGTCGGCAGAGAAGTCAAATGAGCGATTGGTTGAGAATTCTTCTTCATTCACCCAGTCGGGGATACCGTTGAGGACTTCGTTGAACTTGCCGTCCTTAGTAATCTGACTCTCTGAGTTTCCGAAGAGCAACTTCACGAGGAAAAGGTTATTGTCGCGCACGAAAGCAATGAGGTTGCCGTCTGGCGAGAAGAGGGGCACTTGTTGAGGACCGCCGTCAGAGAGCGCTTCAAAGCTTTTATTTTCTACGCTGTAGATGTAGTGCACTGCAGTGTAAGAGTGGCGGTAGATGGACTTTGTCTGTGTGCGAAGCAAGATGCGACTTTCGTCGGGCGACATCGTGTAACCATCAATTGCTTGCAACTTCACGGGGCCACGAGCTTTCTCAACGTCAAACACAACACCCACTTCCTTACCCGTCTTAAACGAGCGGCGGATGATGCGCTTGTGGTCGGGCGAAAGTTGCGTGTAGGTCTCGCCATCGTTCATGGGGTTAACGCCGTAGATGTATTGTGGAGAATAAACTCCGTTGGTGATGTCTCGAAGGTTGAGCGCTTCCGACGATTGTGCCGTAGCTGTTGCGCTCGTGAGCATCATCAACGCTGAGATTAAGATTGATTTGATTTTCATAGGATGATGAATTATGTAATGTGTTTATTTATCTGATAAACAAGAGTTCTCGATACTTAGGAAGTGTCCACATGTCGTCTTCAACGATAAGTTCGAGTTCGTCAATGTGCTGGCGAATGCTTTGAGAACCATCAATGTAGGGCGCTACTTCATCGTGGTAGGCAATGGCTCTTTCGCGAATGTCAGTAGTGCGATTGATGCGCTTGCGTGTTTCAATCATTTCGTTCACCTTGGTCACAATCATGTGAGCGTGATGGTTGATTTTCTCAACAAGCCCTACGTTGTAAGCCGTAAGTTCAGCAGCCTTGTCATCGGGGAAGCAACTCTGAATTTTGAGAATATTGTCAACAAGCACACTTTGATACTTCGTAGCTACGGGAATGATGTGGTTCATACAGATATCACCCAATACGCGCGATTCAATCTGTACCTTCTTGAAGTAAGTCTCCCACTTAATTTCGTTTCTCGCTTCCAGTTCCGCCTTTGTCATGATGTTCATGCGCTCAAACATAGTTACTGATGTGGGATCAAGGTAGCGGTCGTAAACGAGTGGGGTAGAGCCTTCACAATCCAATCCGCGCTTTGCGGCTTCAGCACGCCACTCATCAGAATAGCCGTTGCCGTCGAAATGAATGGGGCGACATATCTTAATATCTTCTCTCAACACCTGGAGAATGGCGCTTGTCTTTGTTTCACCCTTGCTCAGGAGTGCATCAACGCGTTCCTTAAAATCCGTGAGTGCTTCAGCCACCGCTGCATTGAGAGCAATCATTGTGCTTGCAGGGTTGGCGCTGGAACCAGTTGCGCGGAATTCAAAGCGATTGCCCGTAAAGGCAAAGGGCGAGGTGCGGTTGCGGTCGGTGTCGTCCACACTGAGTTCGGGAATCTGAGGCACGTCAAGGCGAACAGCATGCTTGCCCTCCATTTGGAAGAGGTCGTCGTTTGTAGCATGCTCTATCTTATCTAAGAGTTCTGAAATCTGAGAACCTAAGAAACTAGAAATAATTGCCGGTGGCGCTTCGCAAGCACCAAGGCGAGGCGCATTTGTGGCGCTCATAATAGAGGCCTTCAGCACACCATTGTGGCGATACACACCCATCAGTGTTTCCACGACGAAAGTGATAAAGCGCAAGTTGTCCTCAGGAGTTTTACCCGGAGCGTGGAGCAGGATGCCGTTGTTCGTCACGAGCGACCAGTTGTTGTGCTTACCACTCCCATTGATGCCTGCAAAGGGCTTTTCGTGGAGCAAGCATCTGAAGCCGTGCTTACGTGCTACCTTGCGCATCAATGACATCAGCAACATATTGTGGTCAATGGCCAAGTTACATTCTTCGTAGATGGGAGCCAACTCAAACTGATTGGGGGCTGCTTCGTTATGGCGTGTCTTACAGGGAATGCCAAGCTCAAGGGCTTGCACTTCAAGGTCCTTCATGAATTCCGCCACACGCTCGGGGATGGCGCCAAAGTAGTGGTCGTCCATCTGCTGATTCTTAGAGCTCTCATGTCCCATCAGCGTTCTGCCTGTGAGCAAGAGGTCGGGGCGCGCAGCATAAAGGCCTTCGTCAACAAGGAAGTACTCCTGCTCCCACCCCAAGTTCGTAGAAACGCTTTCTACCTCAGGATTGAACAATTTTGCCACCCCAGTAGCCGCCTTATCAACGGCCGCAAGTGACTTTTTCAAGGGTGCCTTATAGTCGAGTGATTCACCCGTATAGGAGATGAACACAGTGGGAATCATCAATGTGTCGCCTACGATAAAGACGGGCGAAGCAGGGTCCCAAGCTGAATAACCGCGAGCTTCGAAGGTTGAGCGCATACCGCCATTGGGGAATGAAGACGCATCGGGCTCTTGTTGTACTAAAAGCTTACCAGAGAAATTCTCAATCATTCCTCCCTTGCCATCGTGCTCTACGAAGGCATCGTGCTTTTCAGCTGTGCCCTCCGTAAGGGGTTGGAACCAGTGCGTGATGTGAGTTGCACCCATTTCCATCGCCCAGCGCTTCATGCCCTTGGCAATCTCGTCGGCAGTAGCCATGTCAAGAGTGGTGCCACCGGCAATAACTTCCTGTAGCTTTTCGTACACTTCCACAGGGAGGTACTTCCACATCTTCTTCTGGTTAAACACGTATTTCGCAAAATATTCAGAGGGGCGCTTCTCAGGAGCAACCACCTCAAGTGGATGCTTCTTAAAAGCCTCTTCTACAACTTTAAAGCGTAGTGACATATCTATTTTAGTTTTTATAATATTTCTAAATGTGATGAAGGAACAACATTCCAATGTGCAAATTTACACTAAAATTCTGGTGTTCTTGAGGCTATGAGGCGAAAAGTTGTAGTAGAATTTCGTTGTAATGTCAATTATCCCCTACAACGAGTACTTCATGAAATGGTGAGCAATAGGTGTTAGGAAGTCGGAGGGGCCTTTGGAGAAGGTGCGTGAAATGCCGCTTCTGTCCACCATGTGGTAGAGGTTGTAATAGCTGATAATGAGGCGCTTTTTGGCGCGTGTGAGGGCCACGTAGAGCTTTCGGGCATCCTCTTTCTGTTCCTCATGTGTTAGGTTGTTATAGAAGGGATAGGTGCCCTTTGCCACACTGCTCACGATGACGTTGTCAAACTCTAATCCCTTAGCCTTATGAACGGTTGTCACAAAGACTTGCTCGCCTCTGCGACGCATGCATTCGCTATCACAGAGGTCGGACTCCTTAAGTGTGTTGATGGTCAGTAAGTGGCGTTCCAATTGTTGGAACATGTAGGGTGTTTCGGCTCCGTTCAGCACGTCGTAGTGCAGGTAGTCGGTGAAGTAATCCAACTTCTCAATCTGTAGGTGCAACTCCTCCACGCAATGCTGAATCTCACGAATGAGTTGTGGAGTGGTGGAGGTTGGAGGCTCCATGAGTTTTCCCTGTGCGTGATAGAAGGCTATTGCATAGTGCTCCGTCAGGCGTTCGCAGATGCGTTTAAGCTCGGGGACGTTGAACTTCTGAGTCTGTTCAGCCACAAAGGGTTTCGCCACCTCGTAACAATGTTGCATCACTTGGAAGGTGGCAAAGATATCATCGTCAGCTAAGTGAGAGTTTTCACCTTCAAGCCCTAACTCCTCGAGCAAGGTTTTTAGCTTATGGTTGTAAATGCGCGGGAAGAGCAGGCGGGCGAGTTTCAACGTGTCAAACACACCGTGAGCATACTCCTTTGCCCCTTGATGGATGGTTAAGGGTAGGGGACACGCGAGGCCTAAGGCCATAAGATTGTTGTAGAGGATGCGATTGTCGTAGTTAATATTGTGTCCCACGAGCACGCACCCTTTGGCATATTCCACAAACTCTTGAAGGCCCTCTTCGCGTGACTTATGCTTCCGTGAGGCATAGACTTCCACCAAGGGGTTGGGAATGTCGCCCAGCATCTCGGGGATTTCTCTCTTGGTTTCAAGGATAAGTTCAAAGTCTGATCCCTCGATTTTCTTACCGCCTCTGACCTTAAATGCTGCGAGCTGCACGATTTCATCGTTGAAGACGTCAAGCCCCGTCGTTTCGGTGTCGTAGATGACAAGGGTTTCTTCCTCATACGCTCGGCAGAATGCGCTCAAGTAGGTTTCATTGTCGTAAAGTAGGAGGTCGGTAGGCAGAATTTTCAGCTCCTTCAGTCGGTTGACGATAGCTCGACACTTAGCGGCGCTCGGTGCAATTTTCAAGGCCGTCAGCAGGCGTGCCCATGCCATGAAGCTGTGCTCATTTTGAATCACATTTAAGTGAGCAAGGAGCGTTTTCATATCGGGAGTAGAGAAGAGGTCAACTCCCGAAATCTTAAAGTGTGGCACGTCATTCAAGGCTTCACTTATAAGGTCTGCATCCTTATTCGTGGGCACAATAATGGCTGTTGTTTCCTGCTTGTTTTTACATAAGTCGGGGAGAATGCGACGTGTGATATTTTGAACCTCCTCATGATTACTTTCTGAGAAACACATGCTTAAGTAATCCGGCGTTACGCCCTCAAGCTGGCGGTGTGCGCTCGGGAGTTGCTCGGCGGGAACTTCTAAATTGGCCGAGGCGAAGTCGTTGAACACGTTGAGCAAGTGAAGTGGTGAGCGGAAGTTTTCGTTCAGTCGGAAGATGCTACCTGCGCATCGTTCCTTCAGGCGTTTCAATGTTTCTTCCTTGGCTCCTAAAAAGGCAAAAATAGCCTGCTGCTCGTCGCCAAGATAGAGTAGGGATGAGTCCGGAGTCTTCTCATAGAGCAAGTCAATGATGGCTAATTGCATTGGGTTGAGGTCCTGCACCTCATCAATCTGAATCCACGAGTAGCGCTGATGCTCGGGCGTGTCGCGCAGATATGCGTAAGCGTTGATGATGATGTCGTCGAAGTCTACGAGGTTGTGCTCCGCCTTATATGCTTCATAGTTGCGCGCAAAGTCCATGGTGTAGACAACGTCCTTGCAGAGCGCTCTAATTTCAGGAGTAATAAGTTCGGGGTGCTCATAAATATGAAGTAGGGAAGTGCGTCCGATGGGCAGATTAAGGTGCGCACAGAGCGCGCGCATCTCCAGTTTGTAGGCAAGTGAGTCTGTATGAAGCATGAGCTCATTGGGAATGCCCAGGCGCAATTGTTGCATGAAGTGCTGATAGTTGTGCGTCATTTTTACATTCTCATGCGTGGGCGCTTGCAGGGTGCGTTCACAGATCGTTTGGATGATGTCGTTAGCATCCACCTCGTCCAGGATGCCACTATCCCCACCTATGAGTCTCTGTTCGTAAAGCAACACCGAGCAGTAACGGTGAACGTTGCCCACGAAGATGTTCTCCACGTCCCCCCCCAATCGCTCACTGATACGATTGCGCATGCCTCTCGCCGCACGGTTCGTAAACGTAAGGCAAAGCATCTTCTCCGCCTCACGTCCCCCTTCTAGTGCCCGAGCAATGCGTTCCGCCAGGATATGTGTCTTGCCACATCCCGGAGGGGCGAGCACGAGGGATTCCCCCCGTTGCGTGTCAATAACTTGTTGCTGAAGTGGATTGTGTTGAGTGAGGTGTGGCATAGTGGTGAACGATGAACGTTTAACGATGAACGATGAGCGATTAATGGTGAATGGTGAGGGGGATTAGAATCTCCCCCCTTCTGATTCACATGTAAAGGTAGTTTATTCTTGTTTGATACCAACCTTTTCTACTGTTTTTTATTACCGATGGTCAAATTATCCGCTTGTTCTAGCGCATAGAAAAAAGCTGAATCCCATTGGGGTTCAGCTTTTATAATTACTCGTAATCGTGTGATACAGAGTGTGGTATTTGTGGATTTGCAAACTAATTTACCATCACTTTTTTGTCATTAATCAAATAAGTGCCAGCTGGCAAGGCGATTGACTTTTTGCCTTGAATCGTTCCGCTCCACACTTGCTTACCAGCCATGTCAACGATGGCTACTTTTGTGCTTTTGGACGTGCTGATTGAGATGGTGCCTTTGGAAATTTCCACGGCGAGGTTGTCCGTAGTAGTCGTGCTTTGGATGCTTGTGGGCTCTATTAACTGAAGTTTCATGCCGTCGATGTCGGCCATCCAACCAGAGTCGGAGTAGAGGCGAATTGTATTGTTGCCCTTGTTGAGCTCAATCTCAAAATCTCTCTGCGCAACGTTGCTCCAGCTACCTCCGTTGAGCAAAGCTGAAATAGGTTCGCCACCGTTCACACTAATCTTAATATTGCGATTTTCGCCCGTGATGAACGAAAGCGTCATCTTGTATAAACCTCCCGTTTCGCTCGCTACAGTGCGCCATTGGAGGTCATTGCTCGCACGATTGCCCAACCAACCGACAATTGCTCCGCCCGATGCGCCATCTTTCTCGGTGTAAATGGCCGTACCCTTTGACTCATTGTTCCAAAGCTCTTGATATTCTGAGAGCCATGCCGTTTCGGCTTCATAAACCGTGCGCTCAAGGCGTTGTTCCGCTTCAAGGGTATAAATGCGCGTACCGTGAGCGGGAACAGTAACGGACATCTGCGTGTTATAACTACCCACATCAGCACGCTCAAAGAGGTCGCGCGCCTTTACTTCGCCCGCCAAGTCAAGCATGTCAAAATTAACGCTCACCGTCTTTTGTCCGTCCGTAGGATTGTAAACGGCCACGGCGCGCTTCTTGCCGTAAAGTTCCTCAACGTCTTTCACGAGGATGTAGCATCCATTTTCCTTTTCCACGACATAAGCCTGAAGCCCGAGTTCGTTTTGATTGAGCGCAATGAGTTCCTCGTTTTGCATCAACTCAAGGGCGTTACCCTTAATGTCGTTGAGGTCGCAACCAATCATCAGTGGCGACGACATAATACACCACATGCCGAAGTGCGTCTTGTCTTCCTCTTCCGTCAATCCGCGACCAACTTCAAGCATATCCATGTCGTTGTAATGCCCGTAAGTGGCGTATGCCGAGAGGTAAAGGCTCTGCCCAATGATGCTCTTAATGGAAGCCCAACCCAAGTAGATGTCTTCCGTCGTACGCCAAGAGTCAACGATGTCACACACCCATGTGCCGGGGAAAGCCCAACGGCAAATATTCCAATTCAAATTCTTCTTGTTCACGCCATTGATGGCCGCCGCAATTTCCTTGTAGCGTTGCTCCTCATCGAGGTCAAGCCCTTCGGCATTGTTGCCGGCGTCCGCACCGCAATAATCCACCTTGATAAAGTCGAAATCGAGCTCATCAAAATAGAGTGCCATGTCCTCAGCATCGTGTCCGTAAAGCCCTACGCCAATGCCGATAGTGTCCTTAGGTTGTCCCCAGAATGAAGCACACGTATTGCGCCCTGCGTCAGAGTAAATACCCGCATTCAAGCCCTTGCCGTGAATGTAATCCACCAAGGGGCGAAGCCCATTAGGGAAGCGCGTGGGATGAATCAACAACTTACCCTCCTGATCACGCCCACCGAAGAAGCCATCTGTTGATGTACTTATAACCCTTTTCGTAGAACCCCAGGTTGACCATCGCATCCGCCTGAGTGCGAACGAGCGAATCATTGATTTGGAAACCATACGTGTTTCCACGAACTCCAACCCATAATGGGCGGTTGTTCAGCGTAAGCACTTGTCCAGCAGGTCATGAGGCAAGCAATGATGAGGTAAAATTCCTTTTCATACGGTGTGTAATAATAATGTGTAGTTTGTATTTTCACTTAATTAGAAACGAGGCAGGCAGAAAGAAGCGACCTCCCCACCTTTGCAAGGTTAAGAAATATATCTCACAAACACATAGGCATTTCAGAAAAGAAATTCCCCCGATTGGTGCATCACCCCTTGCATCATCAAAAAAATATCTGACTATTTGACTATCTGACTACCCCCTCTCTCTCTCTCTCTCTGCGCCCCCTTACCTTTCCTTCCTCTCTGCTATGAGCCTGGCCTCGTTCAACGTTCCCCCTCAACGTTAATCGTTCATCGCTCATCATTCATCTTTTATCTTTCAACGTTTTCTAATGCAAAGATACGGCACGCCCTGCCCCGTTTGTCATTTATTGGCATTTAGCATCGCGAAAATCGGCGAAAATATGCACCTAACAAATAGATATTCAACATCTTACAAGCACCGAAATTTTTTTTAAAATTTCCCAGCAACTGCTCAAAAGAGCCCTCTCCAGTCAAGTGTAAAGCAACTCGAAAATCAGGCGGGACTACCATTGACCCTACCTGCCAAGTGGAATGCCATTCGGAAAATCAAGCGACTCCAATCCCCACCTCGCATTACAGATTACAGTTATTTTGAAAACTCACATGCTCCCCTCAGCGTAAGACATAAAAAAATTTTATTATATATATAATAACTTATTTCTTGTACTATTTTTCAAGTTTCTGACGTATCAAAATAAAAAAACTGTAATCTGTAATCTGTAATGCCTTGTCTTTTCCTGAAAAAGGTTGACTCTTTTTTGTACTGTTTTTACTTTACTAGAATCTGGGATTTTTATCCGTACTAGATAAGTTGACTTTCTCTACTAAGATTGTTGTCGCTCTTCCTGGTTTAGTTGCCTCTTTTCCTACACTTGCTCACCTGCCTGGTAGGTACGTATGATGCGTGCCTCCCCCGAAATGCATATGTGTGGTTTGCTTGGGGATGTTACGAAGGGGATATGGCGCTTGATGAGGACGCATGCGCCGTGCGTCCGTACCTGTCAAATGGGTTCCGTTTGCTCGCACAACTGGGAAATTTTCAAAAATATTTTTGCGATTGTAAGGTATTGAATATCTATTATTTACACGCTTGTTTTTTGCCCATTTTTCGGATGCTAAATGTCAATAAATGCCAAGTGGGGTGGGGCGTGTTGTATCTTTGCATTTGTAATCGATTAACGAGGAGCGAGACTTCCGGAGGGCTACCTTAAAATCTTTCCACCTTTCACCTTTCACCATTCACTTTTTTAATTACCATGCAAAACAAGTCGCCTATTTGGAAGCAAGTCCTGCAAATCATCATCACCATCCTCACCGCCATTGCCACCACGTTTGGCGTCGTGTCCTGCTTGTAAGGACGCACGGACGTGCGTCCTCCCCCTCACCGCGATTCGTGCGTCCTCCCAAGGCGTACCGCACAAATACCGAAACCATTGTTATTGCCCCCGCATGGATGGAGGACGCTCAAACCGAGCGTCCCTACCAGCTAAACGTAACTCACTTTTAATTTCAACTAACTCCCAAGGTGTCGCTCCTAAGTCGCTTGCCGTTGGGCTATGAGCGCAATGCCCCGTAGGGGCGCACCTGTCCGCGTGGCATCTTTACTCTTTTATCTTTACTCTTTTATCTTTACTCTTTTATCTTTTATCTTTAATCAACGTCCCGCCTTATGAATCCGTTAATAAAAAAAGATTGAAAATGTTTTGAGTGTGGTAATAAAAAACTAAATTTGCAAGTATCGCACGGCGATCATTAGACATCTTTTACTTAATGAATTAACTATGAAAAAGCATTCATCTCCTTTCGTTTACGCACTGATAGTCCTGATTCTGTTATTCACCTGTGCCGCCCCCGTATGGGCACAGAAGGCTTCTGATGCCGAGAGCTATTATGAAGAGGCCGTGGATCTTGCTGGAAAAGGTCAGCATACTCAAGCCGTGAACTTGTATATGAAATCGGCGCAGATGGGTTACCTCTCAGCCCAATTTGAGCTGGGCAATTGCTATTACAACGGTAAAGGTGTGGCGAAGAATCATGCGAAAGCCGTAGAATGGTGGACGAAGGCAGCTACGAATACCAGCGAAGAGCGGTTTGAAGCAATGTATGACGACGGCATGCAGATGGAGTTTACGCTAAAAAACAATTCACCAGCCTTGGCGAAATACAACTTGGCGTATTGTTACCAGGCAGGAGATGGCGTTGCTAAAAACAGACAAACTGCCGTAAAATGGTATAGAGAAGCGGCGTTAGATGGGGACTCCGACGCACAATTCACTTTGGCGAATCATTATTATAATGGCGAGGTAGTCAAAAAGAATATATTTGCCGCATTTCACTGGTGGGAAAAGGCAGCCGAACAGGGGCATGTTGACGCTAAAAACAATTTAGCACTCTGTTATCAAAACGGATTGGGCACGGTAATGGACTTGATAAAAGCAGGTGACCTCTTTTGTGAAGCCGCACAAGCAGCATATGCATCTAAGGAAGAGGCCCTGAAAGTTGCGCAACAGAAATTTGATGAGTTCATGGAGTTGGAGTCGAATCTAAGTATCCTAAATGAAGCGGCGCTACTCGGTCATGTTAGAGCTCAGAACGCGTATGCAAGCTATATGAGCTGTATATATGAGGATGACATCAAAGAAGCAATCCTATGGTGGACGCAAGCCGCGGATCAAGGGAATGCCGAAGCTATATCCTCCCTGCAAAAATTCCTTCAGAAACACGCTGATGCTAACAATCCCCTTGCACAATACATCTTGGGATATTACTACAGCTTCGGTGAGGTATTCCCCAAAGATGTAGATAAAGGTGCTGAATTGATGCGTACTGCGGCGGAGAATGGACTTGCAGAGGCACAGGCTATGGTGGCATTCGCGCTCGATGTCTCCACACATTCCACAAAGGCCATCAGCTATTACACAATGGCTGCAAATCAAGGCTATGCGATTGCGCAATATAATTTAGGAACAATGTATTATGAGGGCCGTAGTGGAGTAGCTCAAAATTATGCCAAGGCCATATACTGGTATACGAAAGCGGCTGAGCAAGGACATTTAGAAGCACAGAATAATTTAGGAGCTATATATAAAAATGGCGAGGGCGTGCCTAAAAATATATCGCAAGCAGTGAAATATTTCACCTTAGCAGCCGAACAAGGGGAAATATTCGCGCAAACTAATTTAGGATCCTGCTATGGGGAAGCCGGGCCCAATCAGAACTACACGAAATCAGCGTATTGGTTAAGAAAAGCCGCCGAAAAAGGGGCAAAAGAGGCACAATACATGTTGGGAGGTTGCTATGAGAAAGGCTTAGGCGTAGCTAAAGATAACAACAAAGCCGTATATTGGTACCATAAATCGGCCCTTCAAGGCTTGGCAGAAGCGCAATTCAGTATGGGAGTCTGTTATCATATGGGATACGGCGTAAAGATTGACCTAAATAAAGCAGAGCAATACTATAGCAAAGCCTCCGCCCAAGGCTATAGCAAAGCCACATCAGCATTAACATTCCTCCGTCAAACCAAGTAATACCCCCTCTCCGTAACGCTCAAATCCCCCCTCCTAATACCTCCGTTTTAGGAGGGATTTTTATGGGGGAGGGTATGGTACAAAAAAAGATGGACCACAATTGGGCCCACCTTTGAGGTTTAAAATGTTAAATTTCTTTTCTATTTATGGGCAAATGGGACGAATTGAATATTGACCGTCACGGAGGGAATATCTCATCCCATCATAAATGCTAACGGAAAATGCAAAGTTTTTCCTTTTAGTATAAAGCGAATTGGTCCAATATGCACTTGATGGTATAAAGATGGTATTGCCGTTTCGTTTGCTTGTCAGTAACAAACCACTTTTTCCGTTTTGAGTAACATATTCTCCATCGCAATTCGTGAATAACTCCCACCACTCATCGTATGAAGGTATACGCCAATTGCCTCCCCATTTTACATGCGCGGCATCGTCCTGAAGTTCTAACTTTGTTATATTATCTATTGTATTGTATTTTTTCATCTTCACACCATCCTCATCTGACCATTTGTACCTATCCCAACCTGGTGTGCCATCATATAGAGATGGTTCAATTTCCCCCCAGGCATATGTGTCTCCACCTTCCTCATGACTATTAGCACCTAGATTACACGTTGCCCATTTCACACTAAGGCCGAGATCAACGTATGCATGGCCAACATGTTTGGAGGTCTCCATCGGTTGAACACGAGTTCTAAATACGGGCCTTGCGGTATATCCACCATAACGATCGTAACCGATGACAATTGGTTCACTGCCCCCCTTACGAAACCACACAGTTTCTGAATTATGATCGTACTGAGAATCAAGTGTATTCGTTAAATAGAACCCATCATCATGTTCGATAGCGGGTTCTCCCCAATGGTATTGGATTCTTCTATCACTAGCTGGCAGAAAAATACTATTACCATTTTTTTTGCTCGTTCCCTTAATTCCTTTCCGCCCATTCTGAGTAACCCAAGTCCAAGTACAATTCTCAATTAACTCTTTGCATTCATCCACACTTGGTAAATACCAATCTCCTCCCCATCTCACATGAGCTACATCGTCTTGGGGGGCTAACCTAGTGTGTCTTTCATTATATTTTGTAAATTGGTGGCGGTAATATCCATCCTCTCCTTCTAAAAATTTATAGTTGTTTTTTGCGTATGTTGATTTATAAGAAGTTTCTCCCCAGGCGAAATAATCACCATAATCTTCGGGTTGGTAGCTTCCTATATTACACGTTGCCCATTTCACGCTGAGCCCTAAGTCTACATACTCGTGTCCATTGTGGGTTTGTGCTAAAGTACACAAGGGGGTCATAAGTAATAAATTGGCAACTCCAATCAAAAGAAAATTTAAACGTTTCATAATGCTTATGTTCTTGATTAGCTAATACGTTTTGACTATTTTATGCGCTAGCATATTCACATGCTACAAATTTATACACATATTTTAGAAACTTAGATTCAACAAATACAATTCTTTGTTAGCATTCATAGACGTTAGTGAGTTAATTATGGCATGATAAAACTATCGCAACAATAAAAAAAGAGCAGGAAACGACGTAATGCCGAAGCCTGCTCTAATGCTTTAATGTGCGAATTTACTTCTGTTCTGGAATGAGGTATTTATCGCCTGTTTTTTCGATGATTTCTTTTCTGTACTTCTGAGGATAGCCGTCGCGTTGTGGGGGAGCAGCAATGCCGTCGGGAGTGAGGTCGTACTTGCCGTTAGTTTCCTTCTTGATCACCATGTCGTTGAACTTAACGATGATGTATTCACCAAGTTTCTTCCACTCTGATAGCATGGTTTCGCCTGCATTACATGAGTAGGTTGTTATGAGGTTAATTGCCCATTGCTTGTCATGTTTGAGAATGTTGAGCATGTTATTTTCAAAACGAGCTTGGTTGTCTAAGAATGCATTTTCAATTTCTTCGCGCTTTTGCTCAACGGCGGGGAAAATTTGAGAGTAGCGAGGGTAGGTCATATTTGCCACCCAGTTGCACACCCAAAATGCAGAGTTCCACGAGAAGTTTACATCGCTCGCCGTGGGGTCGGCAAAGCATGCGGGGGCTTCAGTAGCACTACAATAGACGGGCACGTAGGCAATCATGTTTGCCTCGTCATTGCCCCACCAAAGGACACCGCCAATTTCGTTGGGCATGTTGGAACGAAGCTGTGCGATCATGGTTGCACAGGCTTGTTGCGTTGAGATGGGGCGTTCGTTGAAGTACTTCTTGTCTTCATATTTCCACGTGAGGGGAGAGGGGCGATAGGGCATGTCGAAGATGCCAGCGGTGAGGTCGGATTGAGTGTCGAAGTAGGTACCTTCATAGTGGTCTCGCATAGAGGTCATTACGTCCTTGAGCGAGAGTTTCTTCTTGGGAGTGAAGTAGAGGGGCATGGGCGTTGCGGTGTCAATAGCGTAACCTTTTGCATATTCAAGGTATTTATCCATGCCGTCAACCCACTTATTGTAAAAGCTCCACACGCGCGCTTCGCAGAATCGGATGGCACTGAAGTCGGCGGGAGAGTAGGCTGCTGAGAAGGAAAAATCCTTGTCCTTGCCCGTGAAGAATCCCATCTTGCGCGCAAAGGAAATGACGTCCTTGCTGGCAATGACATTATTCTTGTCCTTCATGTCAAATTGATGAATGCGACTTTGGTTGGCATGACAGGCAATGGCATCGTCTGGAATGCGTACGGCAACCCACACGGCACCCTTCTCCTTGCCACCTTTACCAATCATCTCAAGAATCCATGCTTCGTTAGGGTCGGCTATAGAAAAGCTTTCACCACTGCTCGCATATCCGTATTTTTCAACGAGTTCTGTCATAACTTTAATTGCCTCTCGAGCTGTCTTTGCGCGTTGCAATCCGAGAGTCATGAGGCTTACGTAGTCAATGATGCCAGTGGTGTCTACGAGTTCTTCGCGACCGCCAAAAGTGGTCTCCATAATGGCTAACTGATGCTCGTTAATGTTGCCCATGACGGCATATGTATGAGTCGCTTCGGGGATATCACCGAGGTAGTGATTCGTGTCGCCATCAACAATGCGGCGCATGGTTCCTACGGGATGATCGGCAGCTGGAAAATATTGAAGGCTCGTAAACATTCCGAAGCTATCCATGCTATAAGTAATCATCACAGAACCATCAGTCGAGGCATTTTTACCTACCAAGAAACTCGTGCAAGCCTCGCTGGAAATGATGCCTGCAAAGAGGGAAAGAATAAAGCAAGAAATTCTTTTCATTTTTGTTGTAAAAACTTAATGTTTGTAAAAAGTGTGCGAATTCTCTGCAAAGTAAGTAATAATATCCCATTTTTTCAGTAAGTTTGCGGGTAAAATTAAACATATCCTCATCCAAAAAGAACATTCTGCACATGATACAATCCATGACAGGCTATGGTAAAGCCGATACAACCTATAACGGAAAGAAAATTCACGTAGAGATAAAGTCGCTCAATTCCAAAGCGTTGGACTTGAGTACACGTTTGGCACCGCTTTATCGCGAAAAGGAAATGGAGCTTCGCAAACTTATTCAGGAGCAGTTGGAGCGTGGTAAGGTAGAGTTTAATCTTTGGATTGAGAAGGATACAACGTCAGCAGGTGGAGTTCTGAATGCAGATGCGGTGGCTAACTATGTGGCACAGATGAAGCAAATCAGCCTGGCGCAGTTTGGGGTAGGTCTCTCTGTTGAGCATCTTTGGGAAACATTAGTGCGCCTGCCCGATGTGGTTCAAGCCTCAGCAGTAGAAACGCTGGAGGAGGAAGAGTGGACTATTGTGGCAGAAGCGGTGAAGGAAGCCATTGCGAACCTCGTAGACTTTAGAAAGCAGGAAGGCGAAGCGCTTTATGTAAAGTTCTGTAAGAATCTTGACACAATTGAAGGCCTCATGAAGCAACTTGAACCCTTTGAAGTATCAAGAGTTGAAAAGGTGCGCCAGCGCCTCACAGAGCGCCTTGCGGAACTCAAGGGCGTGGATTATGATAAGTGCCGACTTGAACAAGAACTCATTTATTATATTGAGAAGTTGGATATCAATGAGGAGAAACAACGTCTCACGAATCACTTGGATTATTTCAAGCAAACGATGCTCAACGGAAGCGGACAGGGCAAGAAACTCGGATTTATTGCCCAGGAAATGGGACGTGAAATCAACACGACAGGTTCAAAGAGTAACCAAGCTGAAATGCAGAATATTGTGGTAATGATGAAGGATGAGTTGGAGCAGATTAAGGAACAAGTGCTCAATGTAATGTAAATTGGAGCAATTCTTAACCTTAGCTTCTTTCAATATATCATTATCTCAAAAAAGAAACAACCATGTCAAAAGTTATTATATTCTCAGCACCATCAGGTAGCGGTAAGTCAACGATTATCAATTATTTGATGCAACAGGGATTGAACCTCCATTTTTCAATCAGTGCCACTTCGCGCCCACCTCGCGGACAGGAACAACATGGGGTAGAATATTTCTTCCTCTCGCCAGAAGAGTTCCGTCAGCACATTGAGAATGGTGACTTCTTAGAGTATGAAGAAGTGTATAAGGACCGCTATTATGGAACTCTCAGTGCGCAAGTTGACCAGCAGTTGGAGCGTGGTGAGAATGTCGTGTGTGATGTAGACGTGTTGGGCGGTATCAACATTAAGCGTCATTATGGAGAACGTGCTTTGAGTCTGTTTATTCAACCCCCTTCGATAGAAGAATTGCGTCGCCGATTGGAAGGGCGTGCAACGGATGCTCCCGAAGTGATTAACGATCGCATTGCGCGTGCTGAATTTGAACTCTCGCATGCTTCACAATTCGATGCCGTTGTTATCAATGACAACCTTGAAAAGGCGCTTGAAGAAGCCCATGCGATTATCAAGAAATTCCTTGAAGCGTAATCGTTTCACATAAGAGTTTTTATTCGCTTAATGCAGAATCCTTTCTCCTCTCTCTCTCTTCATAACTCATTGTTCATGAAAGCAATTCGTCACATAGTTCTATTGTTGGTCATTGCTCAAATGGTGCTGACTTCCTGCTCGCATGAATACTCCATAACGGGTAATGTGTCGCATGATGTAGCGCGAGGACAAATGCTATATTTGTCTGTCAATCATGACATGCAGACGAGGTCTCACATTGACTCTTGTCAGATTGTGCACGGTCGTTTCAATATGATTGGAGAAGCAGATACAATCGTCATGGCGCGCCTTTACGTGGACCGTGAAATGGTGATGCCTCTTGTGATTGAAAGTGGAGAAATGGATGTTAAGATTGACTATTATACAAAGTCAGTGAAGGGTGGAACTCTAAACGTATTGCTTAATAAATATTTGTTAGAGATGGCAAAGCTTCAGTCGGAATGGGAAGAACTCTACGAACGACGCATACGACTCTACATGTCAGGAAACTTAAAGCCACATATTCATGACGAATTAGATGCGCAAGAACAAGATATTCGCAACAGGATGGAGATGACTGAAACGAAGTTCATCTGTGAAAATTATACGAATGCACTCGGTCCTGGCATGTTCCTCTTATTGACCGAACGCTTGCCCCTTCCCTTAATTACTCCGCAAATTGAAGAAATTTTAGATAACGCACCTAAAGAATTTCTCAACACTCCAATAGTAATGACATTTATGAAAATGGCGAATTATAAAGTTGGAATTCAGAAGAAATAGCTCTCTTAAGAAAACAAGATGCCCCCAAAATGTTATAACATTAGGGGGCATTTTTGCGTATATATGCGTTATGTGTGATGACGGAGTAGGGCGGATTAACGATCAAGATAAAAGTCTTTCGTGAGCTCTTGATATAGCTCAGAGCGTTGTCCTGAAGACGAAGCGAGTGAAAGTTCATCTCGCACAAGTGAGTCAGGATGAATGCCCTTTTTGAAGCTCATAAGTGTGCGCTTGGGTGCTTTGCGAGGCACTGTTCTGACTGAAGTAATGCGGATAGGAGTGAAATGCTTGGCTATGCAGATGCCCAAGAAATCCTGAGCCACATCAGAGGGTAAAATGACTGAGAAAGTACCGCCCTCAGTGAGCAAGTCAAAAGCTATATCAATCAAGGCGTTGAGAGGTAGTGAGGAGGTATGGCGTGCACGGCTTCTTCCGATCTCAGGACACTCTAATGCATTGTTGAAGAAGGGAGGGTTGCTGACAATTGTGTCAAACTTTTCCTCTGAGCGGTAGTCAAGGATATCTGCATTAACTATCTCGATTCGTGATGCAAAAGGCGAAGCTAAGGCATTTTCAGATGCTTGAGTTGCGGCTTCAGTATCGAGTTCCACTCCAACGATTCTTGCATTGGAGCGTTGGGCAAGCATCAGTGCAACCAATCCGCTACCCGTGCCGATGTCTAAAATTCGTCGTGAACCTTCAATGGGCGACCACGCACCAAGCAATACGCCATCGGTGCCCACCTTCATGGCACAACGGTCGTGATATACTCGAAATTGTTTGAAATCAAAGTGAGACATGGTTATAGCGTCAAGAGTTTTGGCAAAATTACACTATTTTTGACACATAAATGAGGTAGGGGAGAGAAGATACACCTTTTTTTTTTAATTTTGCAGAATAGATATAATATAACATCATACATGCCATTAACATTCAATCTTATTCATACTGATCCTCTGAGCAATGCGCGTGCAGGGGTTATTACTACTGACCACGGACAAATAGAAACCCCCATCTTTATGCCTGTGGGTACGGTTGGTAGCGTTAAAGGGGTACATCTCCATGAGATTAAGGACGATATCAATGCTCAAATAATTTTGGGAAATACGTATCACCTTTACTTGCGTCCTGGTCTTGATATTATTGAAAAGGCTGGTGGCTTGCACAAGTTTAATGGCTTTGATCGCCCGATGCTTACCGACTCAGGTGGTTTCCAGGTATTCTCCTTGACGGGCATTCGTAAGCTTACGGCAGATGGTTGTGAGTTTCGTTCGCATATTGATGGTAGCAAACACTTCTTTACTCCCGAAAAGGTGATGGATATTGAGCGTACGATTGGTGCCGACATCATGATGGCTTTTGACGAATGTCCTCCAGGTACGGCTGATTATTCGTACGCACGTAAGAGTTTGGATTTGACTCACGATTGGTTGAAGCGTTGTTTCAAACGTTTCAATGAAACGGAGCCTAAATATGGCTACCATCAGTCGCTTTTCCCCATCGTTCAGGGTTGTGTGTATAAGGATTTGCGTAAGGAAAGTGCGCGCTTTATGGCTGACTTTAATGCCGAAGGTTACGCTATTGGTGGACTTGCCGTTGGTGAACCAGCTGAGCAAATGTATGAAATGATTGAGGTGGTTAATGAAGAGTTGCCTACTGACCGTCCGCGCTACTTGATGGGAGTGGGTACGCCTATCAATATCTTGGAAGCCATCGAGCGTGGGGTAGATATGTTTGATTGTGTGATGCCAACACGCAACGGACGTAATGCATGTCTCTTTACTTCAGAGGGTATCTTGAATATGCGTAACGCTAAGTGGGCAGATGATTTTTCACCCATTGATCCCATGGGGCATAGCTTTGTTGATACACATTATACAAAGGCATACTTACACCACCTTTATAAGGCTAAGGAACTCCTTGCCTTGCAGATTGGCTCTATTCACAACCTTGCTTTCTACTTGTGGCTGGTTAAGGAGGCGCGTAAGCACATCCTTGACGGTACGTTCGTAGTGTGGAAGAAAGAGATGGTTGAAAAGTTGGGTAGAAGACTTTAATCAAATTGCTTATGCTTAATCTTAACAAGATAGGAATCTATAAGATAGACCTTTACATAATCAAGAAGTTTCTGACGACCTACTTCTTCCTCATCGCAATCATTATTACGATTGGGATCATCTTTGACTTCAATACGAATATTGATAAGTTGACGCAGAGTAGTGCTACGACGGAACAAATTGTTTTTGACTATTACTTGAATTTCATTCCCTATTTCGTCAATCTTTTCAGTCCACTGTTTGTCTTTATTTCGGTAATTTTCTTTACCACCAAGTTGGCTGACAATTCCGAGATTATAGCGATGAAGAGCACGGGGATGAGTTTTAGTCGCCTCTTGCGTCCCTATATGATTTCGGCAGGGTTGATTGCAATTACGACCTTCCTTCTTGGTGCATATGTAATTCCCAAGGGCAATGTTGCAAAGGTGGATTTCTATAATATGTATATCAAGAAGCGTAATATTACCGTAGCTGAAAATATTCAGATGCAGGTAGATACAGGCGTCGTTGCCTACATTACGCGCTTTGACAATGTGCGCAAGAGTGGTTATGGCTTCTCCCTTGATAAGTTTGAGGATAAGAAGTTGGTGAGCCACCTTACGGCGCAAACTTTGCAATACGATACCCTTGCCGAGCGCCCATACTCGTGGACATTGCGAAATTACCAAATTCGTACGATGGTAAACGGGCGTGAAGTGATTAAGAAGGGTTCGGTGATTGATACTGTCATACTCATGGAGCCCAAGGACTTCTTCTATGTTAAGGGACAACAAGAAACCCTGACACTCCCCGAACTCAGTGAGTTTATTGAAAAGCAGAAACTTCGTGGAGCCGCGGGAGTCAGTACGTTTGAAGTTGAGTATCACAAGCGCTTTGCGTCGCCCTTTGCCGCCTTTATCCTTACCCTCATTGGTGCCTCCTTGTCGTCCGAGAAGCGAAAGGGCGGTATGGGCTTCTCCATTGGTGTGGGGATAGCCTTGAGTTTTACCTATATCATGTTCCAAACAATCTTTGCTACTTTTGCGATTAATGCTGGGTGGTCGCCAATGATTTCAGTGTGGATTCCGAATCTCATCTTTATGGGCATTGCATTCTGGCTTTATAAGCGTGCGCCCCAATAGTAAAGTTTGAACTCGTGGGGATAAAGACATTGAAATCAAGCTCATACAGAGTTTAAGATTTCAGAAAAAAAACTCAGACTCTTTCTCGCTTACCGCTCATTTCTTTTCTCATGTATTTTGAAGACCTTCCTTTATCAGAAGACATATTAGATGCGCTTTATGACATGCGCTTTGAAACTTGTAGCCCCATTCAGGAAAAGTGTATACCTCATCTTTTGGAGGGTAAAGACCTCGTTGGTATAGCGCAAACAGGAACGGGGAAAACGGCGGCTTATCTTTTGCCCGTCCTTACCTTGTTGCAAAATGAGGAGCATCCCAAGGATGCGGTAAATTGCTTGATAATGGCGCCCACACGAGAACTAGCGCGCCAAATTGAGCAAGCGCTTCAAGGGTTTGCTTATTACATGAATGTTTCTTGTGCGGCCATCTATGGAGGTAATGACGGCATTCGTTATGAGCAAGAGCGTAAAAGCCTTCAACAAGGAGCCGACATTGTAATTGCTACTCCAGGGCGATTGATAGCCCATCTTCAGTTAGGCACTTTGGACCTTAGTCGCACAACTCATTTCATCCTTGATGAGGCTGATCGCATGCTTGATATGGGCTTTGCCGAAGATATTCAAACGATTATTAAGCAACTACCTACGGAACGTCAAACGATTCTCTTCTCGGCAACGATGCCCGATAAGATTCGTCAGTTAGTAAAGTCGATTACACGCCATCCCGTTGAAGTTAATATAGCTATCAGCAAACCCGCGGAAACGATTGACCAATCCGTTTATATCTGTCGGGCTGAGGATAAGTTGAAAATAGTTGAATCTCTCTTTAAGGACGTTAAGCCCGAACGCGTCATCATCTTCTCCTCCTCCAAGCTGAAGGTGAAGGAGCTTTATCAGAGCCTTGTGCGCATGAAGTTCAACGTGGCACAGATGCATTCCGACCTTACACAACCCGAGCGCGATAAGACCATGCAACAATTTAAAGCGCGCCAAATTGATATGCTTATCGCTACTGACATTGTAGCCCGAGGGATTGATATTGACGACATTACGATGGTAGTTAATTTTGACACCCCTCGAGATGCCGAAGAGTATATTCACCGCATCGGAAGAGCGGGGCGTGCGGGACGTTCAGGTAAGGCGGTAACGCTCGTGAGTAGTGAGGATTACGTTCGCTTAAAAGCTATTGAAGAATTGCTTGAGAAGGAAGTCCCACGTGCTCAACTTCCCGAAGGGCTCACCCCTCCATCGCCCGAATCCTTAACACGTAAGGGTAGGGGTGGAAAATTTCAACACAAGGGCAAGGGGAAACCCGTGCGAAAGAACACCAAGAAAAAGCCTAAGACTCAAGGGTCTAAGGTACATAAAAGAGTGGAGAATCAGTAAGGCCACTCGCCTTATACTTAGATACTAAATCATATCGAAAAGGGGAAGAATATTCAAACTTGGAGTCTTCCCCTTTTGATTTTTAATGAAGTGAGGTTTAGGAAATTTTAAATCCGACTTTATTAAAAATGAAAGAAACTAAGTAAGCCCTAAGTGCTAAAGAGCCTAACGATATTGATGGGATAGATGCCCCTTGTCGGTAAGGAAAGAATGGTTATAGCCTTGCTTAGAGGATAAAACAATGGTGGGAATGTATTTTTTTTTCTGAAAAAAACTTAAATGTAAATATTCATTCTTGCTCAATCCGTCTGATTTTAGTAATTTTGCGCAAAATTATACTATGAGAAAGCATCTTTATCTCGCCTGGCTAGTTGCGATGCTAAGTCTGAGCGGGTGCAATAACTACAGCAAGATATTAAAGACTTCGGATCTTCACTATAAGTATGAGGCGGCAAAGGAATATTATGCAGAGGGACAATATAACCGCGCTTCCCAGTTGCTTCAAACGATAATCACAACACTGAAGGGCACGGAGCAGGGGCAAGAGTCGCTCTATCTGTTCGGCCTTTGCAACTACCATTCGGGAAATTACGAGACGGCGGCTTCCATATTCCGCAAGTATTATCAAACCTACCCAAAGGGCGTATATACAGAGGAGGCTCACTATTACTGCGGCTTGGCGAAGATGGAGGAAGTGCCTGAAGCGCGATTGGATCAGACGCCAACGTATGAGGCTGTGACGGAATTTCAAAACTTCATTGAGGCCTACCCTTACAGCTCGCGTCGTGAACAGGCTATGCAGCATATCTTTGACCTTCAAGACTTGTTGGTAGAAAAGGAATATCTCTCTGCAAAATTATATTACGAATTGGGTGACTATTTCGGAAATTGCAGTAATGACGGAGGTAGTAATTATCAAGCATGTGTGATTACGGCTGAGAATGCCATTCGTGATTTTCCCCACACTCGTCTGCGTGAGGATTTTGCGATCCTCATCCTCAAGGCCAAGTTTGAGTTGGCAGCCAAGAGCGTTGAAGAGAAAAAGGCAGAGCGTTATCACAACGCCATTGACGAATATTACGGATTTACGAATGAATATCCGGAATCAAAGTATATGAAGGAGGCCCAGCAATTATTCAAAAAGGCAGCAAAGTATACGACCATCAAATAGCATTTTAATAACACTCGAAAGAGACACACGATATGGATTACAAGAAATCAAAAGCGCCCACAAACACAGTGACGCACAACCTTATGGACTTCTGTCAGGGTACAGACAACGTTTATGAAAGCATTGCTATCATGGCAAAGCGCTCTAACCAGATTGCTGTTAAGATGAAGGAAGACCTTAATAAGAAACTTAAGGAATTTGCTTCTGGCAATGACGGACTTGAGGAAACGTTTGAAAACCTTGAACAAATTGAAATCAGTCGTTATTACGAAAAGCTTCCTAAACCCACGCTTATGGCTGCTGACGAATTCCTTAATAAGCGTATTTACCATCGTAACCCTGCTAAGGAAAAAGAAAACCTTGACGACTAATCGTTCATAATCCCAAATAACAAGTGGCAAGTAGTTCCCCATGTTCGGTTGCTACTTGTCACTCGTTTGCTTTTTAGTAAAAATGGTTAACGGTTAATGGTTAAGATTAATGGTTAACGGCCTCGTTTGCTCTCATCTGTTCATCGTTAAACGTTAAACGTTCATCGTTCCCTTTTCTCCCTTTTTTTCCTATGTGGCAACGTATTCAAACCTTATATCTAGCAGTAACGATTCTCCTTCAGTGGGTGAGTCTGTTTATTCCCGTTGGAAGTTTTACCGACGCTGAGCGTGCCGGTCAGTACTTCTATCTTGCCGATGTAGCAAAGTCGGAAAGCATCATTCTGAGCGTATTGGTGACAATAGGAGCTGTTTGGGCTATCTGCAATTTTAAAAATCGTAAGTCTCAGATGCAGCTTTGCACGTTGCTCACGGTTGTTACTACGATTGCGCTTCTTTCAACCGTTTTAAATACATGGTTCTTCGCAACTGACCTCCCCGCGATGCCCAATGTATATTATGCCTATCTTGCTCTGCCAATTGTAGCAATCATCATGGTTGTGTTGGCAAAGCGTGCTATACGCAAGGACGACGAATTGGTACGTTCATCAAACCGCCTTCGTTAACCGAAATTTATCGCATCTTAACACATTAATCCCCCAAGCTTATGTCATTAAATAAGGTAATGCTCATCGGGAATGTAGGTAAAGAGCCCGAAGTGAGATATATAGATGAAGGTGTGGCAACGGCAGTTGTGAGTCTCGCAACGAACACGAACGGATATACATTGCCTAACGGTACGGTGGTGCCCGAGCGAACAGAGTGGCACAGAGTGCTCTTGTGGAGAAAGCAAGCCGAATTGGTTGAGAAGTACGTGCATACAGGTGATAAGTTATACATTGAGGGCGAATTGCGCACCCGTTCTTACACCGACAAACAAGGTCGTACTCATAACATAACGGAGGTATGGGCAAATACCATTGAACTGCTCTCAACAAAGCCCAAAGCGCAACAACAAGAACAAACAACACCCGCCGCTCCTGAGAAATGCCCCTTCTAATGAGTGAAAACATTCCGATATGCTCGTTTCAAATGGGGAAAGCCATGGTGTATTTGATGGATATATCCTCAGTTGACGACACTATGTTTTCAGAGTCACTTCCGACGGAAATGTTGACTCATGCCTACATTGCCTTCAAAAGCCATAAGCGCCAAGAGGAATGGTTAGGGACACGATTATTGCTCCAGCGCATAGCAGGCAAGGAAGCGCAAATAGCGTATGAAGTTACAGGTGCTCCCATTCTGAAAAATAGTTCGCAACACATCAGCATTAGCCATTCCGGAACGATTGTAGCCATAGCCCTCAGCGACCACCGCATAGGGCTTGACATTCAAGAAATCACCGACAAGGCCTTGCGGCTGAAGTCACGATTCTTATCCAATGAGGAGATGATGATGTGGAGTCCCAATTTAGACGTTGAGGGAGCCGTACAGCTTTGGTGTGCAAAAGAAGCTGTCTACAAATACCTCTCAATCCCTGGCACTGAACTCATCGGAGGCATTGTTTTGAATAAGGAGGAGGGCGAATTAGTAGAAACCCTACACGATTTGCACCTTCATTTAAATAAATATGATAATGTGGTAATGGCGATTGCTGAAAAGTAATCTTCGTCATACAATCTAAATAAATTAAAGCCATGCTCATTAACCTAGTTAATGCCACTATAAACATAGACGAACGTGAGATTCTGAAGAATGTGAATTTCACGGTAACTGAAAACGACTTTATTTACATTGTCGGTAAAGTAGGTTCAGGTAAGAGTTCGCTCTTGAAGTCCCTTTACGGTGAATTGCCCATCAAGGGTAAGGCTACCACTATCTTGGATCATGATTTGTCGAAGATGAAGCCCAATCAGTTTCCCGAGCTTCGCCGTAATTTAGGAATTGTATTCCAAGATTTTCAGTTGCTCTCAGACTATACGGTTCAGGAGAATCTTGACTTCGTCCTTCGAGTAACAGATTGGGAGAAGCCCCAGCGCGCTCCTCGAATTGCAGAGGTGTTGAAGCAGGTGGGCATTTCCGACAAGGCAAACAACTATCCCCACGAACTCTCAGGGGGTGAGCAACAGCGTGTGGCTATAGCTCGTGCGCTACTCAATTCTCCAAAAATAATCTTGGCGGACGAACCCACGGGCAACCTTGACAAGGAAACAAGTGATATGATTATGAACATCCTGCAGGACATCAGAAAACAAGGCACAGCAGTAGTCATGATTACTCACAACCTTCATTTAATCAATGAATTCCCCGGCACGGCGGTATATAAATGTGAGAATGGAAACATTCAGCCCCTGCCTTCAATTATACAGTAAATTTAAACAACACAAAGATATGAAAGTTCTCAAATTTGGTGGTACATCAGTAGGTACTCCTTCACGCATGAAGGAAGTTTCTCAATTGATTACAGAAGACAAGCAACAGAAAATAGTTGTCCTCTCTGCAATGTCAGGAACAACGAACACATTAGTTGAAATTGCCGATTACCTTAAGAAGGGTAATAAGGAAGCTGCTAATAATGTTATCAACAAGTTGCGTGCCAAGTACATGGAGCACATTAAGGAGCTTTATACAACTCAGGAATGGCTTGCTAAGACATCTGACTTCCTTGAAGATGAGTTCATGTATTTGCACTCTTTCTCAGGCACTGATTTCACAGAAACAACTGAAAAGACCATCCTTGCTCAAGGTGAAATGATGTCTACCAATATGGTGACGAATTACCTTAAGGAAATCGGTGTGAAGGTGAAGTTGCTCCCCGCTCTTGACTACATGAAGACGGATAAGAATGGCGAACCCGATATGAAGTATATTGAGGAGAACTTGAAGGCTATTCTTACTGAAAATGCAGACTACGAACTTTACATCACTCAAGGCTTTATCTGCCGCGACGCTGAAGGCAAGGTTGACAACCTTCAGCGTGGTGGTTCTGACTATACAGCAAGTTTGATTGGTGCCGTTTTAGGTGCTGATGAAATTCAGATTTGGACGGACATTGACGGCATGCACAACAACGACCCCCGTATCGTTGAAGGCACACAACCCGTTCGTCAGCTTCACTTTGACGAAGCCGCTGAATTGGCTTACTTTGGTGCGAAGATTCTTCACCCCACTTGCGTTCAGCCCGCTCGTTTTGCTGGTGTTCCTGTTCGTTTGCTCAACACAATGGATCCCAAGGCTCCTGGCACGCTTATCAATAACGAAATGGAGTTTGGTAAGATTAAGGCAATTGCTGCGAAGGACAACATTACGGCAATCAAGATTGTTAGTAGCCGCATGCTTCTTGCAACAGGATTCCTCCGCAAGGTGTTTGAAATCTTTGAAACTTACAAGACCAGCATTGACATGGTCACAACTTCTGAAGTTGGCGTAAGTCTTTCGATTGATAACAATAGCCGCATTTACCCCATTGTTGAAGAGTTGAAGAAGTATGGCACTGTTGAAGTTGACGAAGACATGTGTATCATCTGCGTGGTAGGTGACTTGCAATGGAACAACGTCGGCTTCGAGGCAAAGGTGACTAACGCCCTTGCTGACATTCCCGTTCGTATGATTTCTTATGGTGGTTCAGAGCATAACATCTCATTCCTTATCAAGGGTGATGACAAGACGAATGCTTTGAAGGCCTTGAGCAAGACGCTTTTTAACTAATCGTTTATGGCATTCAATTTTTATGAAGGTGTAACTCCCGAATTGCTTCAACGTGTTGAGCGCGAAGTTGGCCCCTTCTATTATTATAATACGTCGTTGCTTCGCCAGACGCTCGAATGCATTCATGACGAAATTGCCGCTACGCCTCATTTTCACGTCCACTATGCCATCAAGGCAAATGCAAACCCCGAACTTCTTAGAATTATCCGAGATGCAGGGATGGGTGTTGATTGCGTGAGTGGTGGTGAAGTAGCGCGTGCTTTGGAGGAAGGCTTCTCACCCGAGGGCATTGTATTTGCGGGAGTAGGGAAGAGCGACCGAGAAATCCGCTTGGCACTCAAAGCAGGCATTAGTTGTTTCAATGTTGAGAGTCTTCCCGAAATGGAAGTTATCAACGAACTTGCAAAGCAGCTCAATGTGAAAGCGCGATTGGCTTTCCGCGTCAATCCAAATGTGGATGCGCATACCCATGAAAAGATTACAACCGGACTTCATGAAAATAAGTTTGGTCTTGCCATGGAAGACATTGTCCCTGCCATTCGCCTTTGTAATGAGTTAGAGGCGGTAGAATATGTCGGCCTTCACTTCCACATTGGTTCACAGATACTTGACCTCTCTGTGTATGAAGAACTCTGTGTGCGCATTAATGACATTCAACTCCAACTTGAAGCAGAGGGCATCCACACGCAAAGCATCAATGTAGGTGGCGGATTGGGTGTTGACTACGACAATCCCGATGAGTCGCCCATCCCCAATTTCTCAGAATACTTCAAGGTGTTTAAGGACAATCTAGAAGTGCGTAATGGTCAGCAAGTGCACTTCGAACTCGGGCGTAGCATCATCGCTCAGTGTGGCGCACTGGTGTCGTCTGTGCTCTACGTCAAGCAGGGGCACACGAAAAACTTCCTCATCGTCGATGCAGGATTTACCGAACTGATTCGCCCCGCAATGTATGGCAGTGTTCACTTTACTGAAAACATTACCGCCGAAGGTGCTTCTACGGCACATTATGACATTGTAGGCCCTATTTGCGAAAGTAGTGATGTCTTTGCCAAAGATTATCTCTTGCCCAATTCCCAACGTGGCGACGTCATCGTGTTCCGCTCAGCAGGAGCATATGGCGAAGTGATGGCTTCGACCTACAACTGTCGCAATCTCCCCCGAATATTTACAACAAAGACAATAAATCACTAATAATTATGGAATTAGCAACTAAATATAGTCCCGATGCCGTTGAAGGCAAATGGTACCAGTATTGGTTAGACAATAAGCTTTTCAGCTCTAAACCCGATGGTCGTGAGGCTTACACCGTAGTGATTCCTCCCCCCAACGTAACAGGTGTGCTCCACATGGGCCATATGCTCAACAACACGATTCAGGACATCCTCGTACGTCGTGCGCGTATGGAAGGTAAGAATGCATGTTGGGTGCCTGGCACTGACCACGCTTCTATTGCTACTGAAGCAAAGGTGGTAAACCGCCTTGCTGAGCGTGGCATTAAGAAGACTGACCTCACTCGCGAAGAGTTCCTCAAGCACGCTTGGGAATGGACCGATGAGCACGGAGGCATCATCCTCAAGCAGTTGCGCCGTGTGGGTGCTTCTTGCGATTGGGACCGCACTGCCTTCACTATGGACCAGGAGCGCTCAGAAAGCGTTATTAAGGTGTTTGTAGACCTCTATAACAAGGGCCTCATCTACCGCGGTGTGCGCATGGTAAACTGGGACCCCGCGGCGCAAACTGCACTCTCTGATGAAGAAGTAGTTTATAAGGAAGAAAATTCAAAGCTCTACTACCTCCGCTATAAGGTGGAAGGCGATGCCGAAGGCCGCTATGCCGTAGTTGCTACGACGCGTCCCGAAACCATCATGGGCGACACAGCAATGTGTATCAACCCCAACGACCCCAAGAACGAGTGGCTCAAGGGCAAGCGCGTCATCGTGCCCATCGTTGGTCGTAGTATTCCCGTGATTGAAGACGATTATGTCGACATCGAGTTCGGTACAGGTTGCCTCAAGGTGACTCCCGCTCACGACGTTAACGACTACATGCTCGGTGAGAAGTACAACCTCCCCTCAATCGACATTTTCAATGACAACGGTACGCTCTCTGAAGCAGCTGGTATGTACGTAGGTATGGACCGCTTTGACGTGCGTCGTCAGATTGAAAAGGACCTCCAGGAAGCCGAC
The DNA here is from genome assembly GCA_045657925.1 of Alloprevotella sp. GTDB lineage: Bacteria > Bacteroidota > Bacteroidia > Bacteroidales > Bacteroidaceae > Alloprevotella. The sequence continues at coordinate 164,703 of JAZOUA010000011.1, forward strand.
CTCCTCGAAAAGGTTGAAGCTTATGTAAATAAGGTGGGATGCTCTGAACGTACAGGTGTGGCCATCGAACCCAAGCTCTCTATGCAGTGGTTCCTCAAGATGCAACACTTTGCTGACCTTGCCTTGCCTCCCGTGATGAACGACGAGCTCAAGTTCTATCCCGCAAAGTATAAGAACACTTACCGCCACTGGCTTGAAAACATCAAGGACTGGTGTATCTCTCGCCAACTTTGGTGGGGGCATCGCATCCCTGCTTACTACCTCCCCACGGGTGGATTCGTAGTAGCCGAAACGGCAGAAAAGGCACTTGAACTCGCGCGCACACAGAGTGGCAATTCCGACCTTCAACTCGCTGACCTTAAGCAAGATGAAGATGCACTTGACACGTGGTTCTCTTCATGGCTTTGGCCTATCAGCCTTTTCGAAGGTATCAATAAGCCCGGCAATGAAGAACTCAAGTACTACTATCCCACGGCCGACCTCGTAACAGGTCCAGATATCATCTTCTTCTGGGTAGCACGCATGATCATGGCGGGTTATGAATACACTGGAGAAATGCCCTTCCGCAATGTTTACTTCACAGGTATCGTGCGCGACAAGATTGGCCGTAAGATGTCAAAGTCGCTCGGTAATTCTCCCGATCCCCTCGACCTCATCGACACTTATGGTGCTGACGGTGTGCGTATGGGCATGATGTTCTCAGCTCCTGCGGGTAACGACATCCTCTTCGACGATACGCTTTGCGAACAAGGCCGTAACTTCTGCAACAAGATTTGGAACGCCTTCCGCCTCATTAAGAGCTGGAATGTAGACAACACCATCGAGTTGCCCCAAACTTCTCACAAGGCAAACGAATGGTTCTCCGCACGTCTCCGTCAGAGTGCAGCCGAAGTGACCGACCTCTTCAAGAAGTACCGCCTCTCTGAAGCCCTCCACGAAGTGTATAGCCTCTTCTGGGACGACTTCTCAGCGTCATACCTCGAAATGATTAAGCCCGCTTACGGTAGCCCCATCGATGGCGCAACTTACGCTACGGCACTTGGCTTCTTCGACCACTTGCTCCACCTCCTTCACCCCTTCATGCCCTTTATTACCGAAGAACTTTGGCAGCACCTCGCTGAGCGTAAGGACGGTGAAAGCATCATGGTGAGCCCCATGACAATCCCCGCACCTCAGGAGGGTGACGAAGCTATTATTGCCGAGATGAACCACGCTAAGAACGTAATTGCTGGCATCCGTGCCGTGCGCAATAGCAAGAACATCTCGCCCCGTCAAGAGCTTACCGTACTCGCTACTCCCCAGTGCCCTGTAGCTTCGCTCAAGTCATTGATTGCTAAGCTTGCAGCAGTAACCATCGAGGATGCTGAAGGCGAAACAGCTGAAGGTGCATCAGCCTTCATGGTAGAAACCACACGTTATGCCGTGCTCCTTGGCGACCTCGTTGACAACGAAGCAGAAAAGGAAAAGGCACTCGCAGAAATCAAGCGTCTCGAAGGCTTCCTCATGGGCATCAACAAGAAGCTCGAAAACGAACGTTTCGTAAGCAGTGCGCCCGCAGCAGTTGTAGAACTCGAACGCAAGAAGAAGGCTGACGCTGAAACAAAGATTGAAGCCCTCAAGCAACAGTTCAAGCTCTAAGCTCACATTTTCATAACACACCCAACGCCCTCTGTGCGTTGCTCTTATAGTGAGGAGGATGGTATTATTCATACCGTCCTCCCATTTTTTTGTGTCCTCCGACCTCACACACCCATCCGCATGCTTACCCCGCCTCGCCGAGAAATCTTTCGATGACCTTCACCTGCCGACGTGTCAACAATCGCTGACGTTCGTCATATCCCTCGCGCTTCAGGGCATTCAGGAGTCTGCCAGTGACTCTGATTTCTTCGCGAAAGAGGCGTACGGCGCTCTTGTAGCTTCGGTCGGGGTAATAACGCATGGCGATGTTGCCGAAGGGGATGGAGGGAGAGGGAGGAGTGCGAGGTTTCATGGAGTGAGGTGTGAGGAGTGAGGAGTGCGTGACAGGGCGCTATTTAAATGCGAGGTGGCGGGCTTTGCGGATGTCTTCCTTGCTGACGGTTTCCATCTTCACGCCGTTTTCCACGCATGTCATGGCAGCTATGAGGCTGACGAGTTTCTCGCGGTCTTCGCTTGTTAGGATTCGGCTGGGGCGGGAGAGGGGGGCGTTGCCCGCAAGGGTTGTGAGGTGGCAGATGCGTCTTAGATAGGCTTCGGAGTCGTTTTCCACGGGCGGTGCCCATCGGTAGATGATGTTGCGCGGGGTGAAGGGTTTGCGCTCGGCTTCAAAGCGCTTGTAATAGGTCTCCAGCGTGCGCCATGCGGCTCGGTAGCCCATGACCATTGAGGTGAATTGCACGAACGCTCGGTCGGTTTGCTCCGCCCGCATGCCCTGCCATTGTGAGGCAGAGTGGCGGATGTTGAGCGGGTTGTTGTTGCGGAATCCGCGGGGTTGGTTTTTCATGGTTAGTTAGGATTTAGTGGTTAGTAGTTTGCCATGCGGGGAATGGCGTTAAGAAAATCATTGTCACATTGTCACATGTCACACGTTTTTTTAGCATTACTTTTTCTTATAAATTCCTGCTTGTGTGGTTTCTTCAATTTTTCCTCGACTTTTCCATTGTCGAATCAATGCGTTGATGGTTTCATCTGTTGACGATGGGCGTAGTGTGTGCAATAGGTCGATTGAAAATTCTTGTGGCAGTTTAGGGAGTATGCTTAGGGGGTGATTGTTGGAATTTACACCGCAATGCTGTTCGTTTGCTTTTAGCAGGCGGTCGCGAAAGACGTGCCATTTCACCCATAGGTCATACTCTACGCTCCACGTTGCAAAATCAGATAGTTCCTTCGTCCATGTTTGCCCGTGCATGAGGAAGAGCAACATGGCGCGGTTGAAGCCTGAACGCACACTACGCTTCACATAGTCGGCCAACACTTTATTGTTTAACTCCTTGGCGTATTGGATGAAGCGTCGTTGCACCATGCGTGTCCACTCGATGACAACTGAGTTTTCATACACCCCTTCGGCTTGTTTCAGTGCTTGGAGGTAGGGGGATAGGCGACTTGTGAAGTCGGGGGTATAGGTGTTGAACATGGGGATTTCCTCGCCCCAGTCGTCTTCGTCTACATGGATGTTGCAACAGGTGATGCGTGAAATGGTGCCGTCTATCAGTGCGTTTTGCGTAAAGAATTTTTGCGCCATGACGGGTGTGGTTGATGCGTTCCAATTGAGGCGCAAGACCACCTGTTCGTTTACGGAGTCAACCCCTACGCGCTCTTGCCCATAGATGGTGCGGTCATAGGCAAGTTTGATAAGTTCATTTTCCGCCCCCTTTTTTGATGCTGCATCTGCAAGTCCTCGTAGTTGCTCAAGTTCGTTGATTTTGATGTATAAAGGCAGTTCGTGGGCCTCCTTGAGTCGCCTTACGAAGGCGGCATTCGTGGTGTTTGGCGACAGATGTTGTATGGCAAGTCCTTCAGGCCTTTTGGGCTTCTCCTTATTGCTTCCCATGGCTTTCACCTTCTCGCGCCACTCGTTTTCGGCCTTTCGGTTGATGCGGTCGCGCGCTTTGATGTCTGCCATGATAAAGTCAATAGGTGCGTCAACGGCTGATTTTCCGCTTGCCTGGGGCGCAATGAGCAGGTTGAGAAAGGCGGGTTCGTAGGCTTTGCCGTCGGCATATTGAAACCTCACATCCCCCCTCAAGTGTACTCCCAATGCGGGGAAAACAGCCATTGCCACGGCAGGCTTCATCCGTTCGGGAGTGGCAGAAAGGAGTAGGTTGATGACAGGAGGCATCTCCTTAGGCATAGCGGGCAGGGGCCAAGCGGGCATCACTTCTTCGTCAGCACCCTTTAGGGCGTTGCGCAGTTTATTCCCTAAAAAGGGCGTTTCAGGATAGTTACACATGTCGGTGATGAGCCCCAAATATTCATCATGTTCAAGGTCAAAGGTCGGGATGATTTCTGCCAACCATTCAGGGTTGTTGTCGGTGATTTTGCGCAGGTCAACGGCAAGTTCTTTAATGAGCGTATGTCGCCCACCTTCGTAGGGAAATCCGTTTGACTGCGCAATCAGCCGTTCTACAATCAAGTCATAAGGCACTCCTTTATACGTGTCGGGAAACCTGCGCTCTTTCTTCTCGCAATTATTGCCCGTTGTCGTGGCTCTCTTTACCTCGCGACTTGTTCGCTGTGTCTTGACCTTCGAAGGCGTTACGTCCAGCTGTTTTGGGGCAAAAAGGGCGGTGCGGTTGATGTGATAAATATCCTCCTGAATGGGTAGAAAGGAGGCACGCGAATGGTCGCTACAAGCAACGTCTGACGGTTGGTCAATGCCCATGAGATGAAGCCACTGCGCCTTTGCTTCCTCAAATGGTAGCGCCATTTGCCCTTCTCTTCGCTGAACGACAATGCGTAGCCCCTCGCCGCTTGGCGTCTTGTGGAGTAAGAGCAGGTGGTCGAGCAAGTCATGCTCCTGCAAGCGCGTGATGACGCACTGCGCCAACTCCGCAACATCACCTTCAACATGGTCAAGGTCAATCATCAGCAGTTGCGTGGGTTTCATAAACGCTCTGTTGCGACTGCCCTTGGGCTTCACCCCCTTCTCCTTACACTCCGCCACATAGGCGTCGTAACGCTCTGCATCGAGCACCCCTTGAAAATAAATCATCGGCAGGAGGTGCTTGCTCTCATCCGGGTGCGCTCCCGCACGCGCTTTCTCCACGAGTTCGTGAGCACGTGGCGAAGCGGTGAGGTTGTCAAATAGTTCAGGCGTGAGGGGTTTGAGTTTAGTGTCGTATTTAACCTTCAACTTCAGCTCTTCTCCCTTGCGTTCGACGTACGATTTGTTAAAATCCGTGTAATACAACGTCTCTTTCATCTTAAGCCGCAGGTTTAGGGTTCGTATTTTCAGTAAGCGCTTCAAGGTCAATCACGAGGGGTTTCAACGCCCCTCTCCCAATGGCCTCCGCCACGAGCACCGCATCCTCCTCATAAAGGCGCTTTGCCAAGTCGTTAGTGAGGTCAGTGGGCAGTGCGGTCGTCACGCGACACTTCGTCTTGAGGCGTTGCAGGGTGGTAAAGGCGCCCACCTTCTCCTCATCCTTTACAATCTTACGCACGGGATCAGCTTGCGCATACGGGCGAATCTCCATAGTCTTCCCATCAGGCGCCATGCCCCAACTGCCCTTCGTTTTGCCCTCGGCGAGACACCCATTCGCGCGCAGAAAGGCAACGGCTTCGGGGATGAGTTCAAAAGTGATAGACTTGTCAGATGAGAATACGGCAGATACGGTGAAATGATAATTTTCCATTGTAATAATTTTTTTTGATGATTACTGTGTGATTGCCCAGTGTTCGTTGCCTTTTCATCTTGCGCGCAATGATATATATGATGAGAAGCGTGAAGCGGTGAGCAATCTTCTTTGTTAAGACATTGCAAAATTGCCTCTATTTCGCCGATGTTACTAATGTTAATAATGTTACTTATTCGGGGGAATAATTAACATAAAAACGGGCAAGATTTCACTTGACTGGTAGGGACGCACGGCGCGTGCGTCCTTTGATACAAGCGATTATTTCACGCTGCTCACTCAATGGGAAAAAGGACGCACGCACCGTGCGTCCCTACCGTTCAAATGAAAATTCCTCGTTATTACGTTCCCAATGATTTCACATTATCAAGATTTGCAGTAATGCCCCGAAGCCAATATGTGAGACTCACACATATTTTTTGGCAATGATATAGGAGTTGTCCCAAGCGTGCTATAGACGCTAAAGGCGTCTCCGCTCAGTAACCGCGGGTGCGAGCAAAGCGAGTACCCACGGTGGGTGCATCCAAATGAATGCACTCTAAAGGAGTGCCCCAACACCCTGCCAACTTGTCGCTCGGGCACCCCTCCAGGGTGCGATTCTCGAGTGTTCAGTACCGAGGGTACGCCAAGGCGCACGCCCCGGTTACTGAGCGGTGACACCTTCAGCGTCATTAAAGTGCAAGATTCTAAAATTGGGTAACCCCCCTATATCATACATATTTTTTCATTGTCACATTGTCACATGTCACGCGCAAAACTTGAGCACAGACCTAAAAAAGAGATAGACACCCCCACCGAGTGAGAGTGTCTATCTTCGCCTTAACGTGTTGCTACTTTGCTCCTTTTATCAATGTCTCGAAGTGCTGACTTCTAATGTAGTTGAATTTGACTTTGTTGACAGGTACTTTTTCGATGAAGCCTCGTTCGACCAATGCGTCCACATCCAATTTTACTGTGGGATGACTGACGCCCAACCTGTTTTTCAGTTCTTTTATTGTTAAGACCAAACGCGGATTCTCGTTTAGTAGCGAGAGTATTATGATCTGTCTTTCATTTAGATTGCCCAGTTTGATAAAATCAAACGTATGTTGTTGTTGGGACTTTTTGTCAATATAGTGTTTCAACTCTTGGAAAGCCAGTTCCAACGCTCTCAAATGGTATGTTATGAAATATCCAATATCGTTACCGTCGGCTTCAGCATGCAAATAGGCCTTTTCATAACTTGCCTTAGATTTGTATATAATCCTTGATATAGAGAGGTACTCGGTCAACCAATATCCACTCTTCAGCATATACCAATAAAACAGGGCGCGTGCCGTTCTTCCGTTTCCATCGGTAAAAGGGTGGACATAGGCAATCATGAAATGCACAATAATGGCTCTAATAATAGGATGCACAAACACCCCTTTATCCATATCATTGAAGAATGTGCACAGTGAGGCTACGAAATCTGGTATATCAGTATAACAGGGAGGTGTATGAACAACTTCGTGGGTAATGCTATTCTCCACCACGATATTGTCGTTCTTTCTAAACTGTCCTTCATCTTCGGGGTTCTCAAGAGTCTTATATGTCATCAAAGCATGTATTTTTTGTAGGAGCTCTTGGGTCAATGGTTTATCTTTATTCTCGACAATGAAACGGATTGAAACATAATTGTTGTAAATCATCTGTTCGGAACGGCTACGCGGAGAAATTTCTTTTCGCAGCATCTCCTTTGCCACCTTTCTCGTTGTCGATGCGCCCTCCATTTGACTGGAAGATATAGCCTCCTCCATCAATGATGATATAAGGTATTGCTCATTACTTTTTTGAGGGATCAGTGAATTGTTGCCCCACGAACCGCCAAAGTTCATGTCAAAGTAATGACACAATCGTTGCATGCTGTTTGTCAAGAAAAACGAAATGCCATACTTCTGCCATACCGAGAGTCCTTGTAGCGTTCTGCTGAACTTTACACATGCCCACAATTCATCAGGTGCGATGTTCCTTGCATCATCGGCTACTCGCTTGTATTTGACATCCGACCAATACAAGTATTTCTCATTGATTTCATCAACCAACACCCTTACCTCGGGTTTATTCATAAACGAAATCACTTTAGTCATCAAGTCATGACTAAGTTGGGGGGGAGTTTCAATCATACTATTAAATATTTGGTGTAAAGATAGCGTAAAAACTTGTAGATTCTTCAAAAATCTTCAAGAATTTACAAATAATAGACGAAAAAACTTGTAAGTTCTTCAAAAATCTTCAAGAATTTACAGGTTTCTATCTCTTGGGTTGATGTTGATCAGTGTATCAGCAGTTCCTCTATTTTGTTCTTTTGTCAAAAATAGAGGCAATAAAAAAATAGACACCCCCAAGAGTGAGAGTGTCTATCTTCCTTGTCACGCTGTCACGCGTCACGCTCGGAGAAAGGAGTTCCTTCTCGTTTCTTTCACGCATGCGCCATGCAGAAGGTGAGCACTTGACTTTTAGCATCTTGAAATTCCTCTCTGCGCACAAAGATTTTGCGCAATACGTTGGTGCATGTCTGAAAATCTATGACTAATCGGAAGCCCAATGCTTGCAGAAACCTGACGGCGGGCGAGAATAATTGAAACACAAGCAAGTTCGCCTCTTGCCATGTGGAGAGGAACCAAGCAAAGCGTTGCAACACGCGGTTGCTCAAACTCGCATCTATCTCATCGTTCATGTATGGGGCAAAGAATTGCTTGCAGAGCCGCACCCACTTCACCGACATTGCTGCATCCAGGAATAATTCTTTCATGCGCTTCCCCCTTTGTTTCGGTCGTTGCTCCTCCGCCGTGGGCTGTGGGGCAGGGATGGCTTCACACGACACTTCGACTGCGCCGACGCCCTCCGTTTCCAGCAAACCTCTCTCCTGAAGTGCCTTGAAGATTTCCGATTCAGGGTTTGAACATCCAAACAAAATGGGCACAAAAGATAAATCATCCTTCTCTAAGGCTTCACTCAGTTCGCGCGCCCCCTCTTTCGCTTTGCTCCATCCCTCTTTCACTTTGCTTAATGCATCCAAAATGCGTCGCAATCTCTCTTCAATTTGTTTTTTCATCGACTTTTCGTCGATAATTCCTTCTAATACGTTTACCATATTTTATATGTGTTAAATCTTTACAAATTTACTAAATTTTCACCCCGAAAAGAAGCATAAAACGAACTATATTTCTGCAAAAAACAAGATTCTAAATTTCCAAATATTTCCGCAAAAAGTTTTGACCTTTGCTGAAAGTTTTTACAAAACGAGTCTTTCGTCCGTCCGTTGTTAATTCGCTGTTAATAAGCATGTTAAAGAAATCAAAACAAGGCGTTTTTACTTGAAAAACAGCAAATAGAAGGCTATTTCACTGAAACATAGGCGAAAAGAATGACTGCCGTGAGAATTGCTCTGTGACATGTGACAATGTGACAACGAAAAAAGTGCGCCATTGTCGGTACGTGCACTCATCGTCAGTATGCGCATTCATCCTGTCAAGAAATCAGAGGGATCCTTGTTACGCTATGAAAAGTAGTATATATATAAATCTTATAGTATATATTTAAATATATACTATACACCCAATTATAAAGAGACACGCCACCGCTCACACCCTCCCATTTTTTATTGTCACATTGTCACATGTCACAAAAATGCATCGATACATGTGTCTTTTCCTAAAAAGGTTGTGTCCTTTCCGCACAAAGTAGACTTCTGGCTGAGTAACAAAAAAAGATGGACCCCAGCGCATACGGGGCCCACCTTGTAAAGGGGATATGAGATGATGGAGTTATAGGTTGACTGCTTTAACGCCACCCTTGAGCCGTCGCTGACAAACGTACTTAATTAACACAAACAGCCCAATAAATCCCCCTCAAAATTCACTGCCCTCACCAAAATAGCGCTGACATTTCAGGATCACGAAATATTTTTTTTAAATTTCCATAATGCAAAGTAACACAGCTTGTTACACGTTATTTTTCGCAAATTAATTCTCACTAATTCTCATTAATTCTCAAGTCGGGCTTGGCGTGTTGTATCTTTGCAGAAGAAAAAACGATTAACGATTAACGTTTAACGTTTAACGAGCCATCCGGAGGGCTTCTTTCAACGTTAAACCTTAAACTTTAAACTTTCAAAAAACATGGAAACAACAAAATCAACCATCTGGAGCAAGGTCCTGCAAATCCTCATCACCGTGCTCACCGCCATTGCAACCACGTTTGGCGTCGTGTCCTGCTTGTAAAACTAGAGTACAGATTACAGAGTACAGATTACAAGTACCATCCGGAACTTATGTGCGCACGATTCCGCATGGAGCTGTACTCCGTACTCTGTCAGTTGTACTCTAGAAAAAACA
>JAZOUA010000012.1:0-9314 GCA_045657925.1 Alloprevotella sp.
TTAGAAGGACAAAAACTTAATAAACTAAAAAACTCATAAACCAAAAAACTGAAATATTATGGAACTTAGAACTGAAAATTTAAGAAAGGTATTCACCACCGACGTAGTAGAGACACACGCGCTCAATGGTGTAAGTATTGATATTCACGATGGTGAGTTTGTTGCCATCATGGGCCCTTCGGGATGCGGTAAATCCACTTTGCTCAACATCCTCGGTTTGCTTGACACTCCTACAGAGGGAACTTACTTTCTCGACGGCAAAGACGTGAGCCACATGACCGAAGACCAGCGCACGGATATCCGTAAGGGCAAACTCGGTTTCGTGTTCCAAAGCTTCAACCTTATTGACGAACTCAATGTGTCGGAAAATGTAGAACTCCCCCTCATCTACATGGGCGCAAGCAAGAAGGAGCGCAAAGAAAAGGTGATTGAACACCTCCGCCGTGTGGCTATGTTGCACCGCTCTCTTCACTTCCCCTCACAGCTTTCGGGCGGTCAGCAACAGCGTGTAGCCATCGCACGCGCCGTTATCTCGCGCCCCAGCATTATCCTTGCCGACGAACCCACGGGTAACCTCGACTCTAAGCACGGTAAGGAAGTAATGCAGCTCCTTCAAGAACTCCACGCCGAAGGCACAACTATCGTGATGGTAACTCACTCCCAACACGACGCCAACTACGCCGACCGCATCGTTCGCCTCTTTGATGGTGAGGTGGTGAATGAGGTAGAATTGTAGGAAGTAGCGATGAGGTTGTGGGGAGTCCAGTAAATTTCTTACAACCTCTTGTTACATAACGCCTTTCCGTTTACCTCTAATCACAACTTCTGAGAGCATAAAAACGATTCGGCACTTTGTAAAAACTAAGTCGGAGATAATTTGAATTAAGTCCGACTTAATTTGAAATATGTCGGACTTAGTTTTTACTAACTCAGATTGAATTTTTAGAGACGTTGGAAGCTAACACTCCGCACGGCCTTGCTGATTGCACACAGAGTTATTAAACTGAATTCCGCACGGTCGGGCTGAAAGCCCAAAAGCCCATAGCCCAGGGCAAGGCGAACAGCGTGAGCCGACACCCTGGGTAGATGACACCCCGCACGGTGCGCCCTACAGGGGCAAAAGCCAAAATTCAATTAAAAACTTCTTCAAATCTACTTTTGTCCCCTTCAGGGGCGCACCTTTCTTAACGAACCAACCCAGGATGCCGTTCTTGCAGAACTTACCCTGGGCTATGTACTCACAGTCCCCTTGGGGCGTGCTATTTAACGCAAGAACCATTCCTCCTTTCCTAAACCAAACACTCCATGCGCAAACTCACCATCAACCTCATACAAGCCCTGCGCCACATGCGTCGCAATCTTGGGCAAACCGTTCTCATTATGGGCATACTCTCGTTTGCCCTCACCGCTTTCGTATATTCAGCCTTCACCATTTGGCACTTGACACACGAGGCGAGTCATATTTCCGACGTAGAGGATGTTTACCTCGTACAGATTCAGACGCCCGAGGGATTTACTCCCTTTAATTACAGCATAAATGACAGTGTGGCGTGCGACATTCTCGATCACGCGCCCGCCGATGCCCAAGTGGGGTATTGCATGTATTCAGGCGTTGACATTATCGGTACACGCGACACGACAATCCTACAGCAAACGGCGATTGTGAGTCCAAACTATTACAAGGTGATGCGCCCTGAGTTTGTCAGTGGCAGACCTGCGACGGAGGAAGGCGAAATTGTGCTCTCCGACGAGTGTGCCCTTGCGCTTTTTGGCACTATCGACGTTGTGGGCTCAACGATTACGGCTAAGTTCACGCGTGAGAATGACGTGCAGAAGCCTTTGCGGGTGACGGGAGTCGTTAAGGCGGAAAGTTGTAAAACGGTTTCGTATAACTATACGGCGTATCTCTACAAAAAAGTAGAGCCTACGCCTGAGTTAGACTTCTGTTATTCACCCGATCATATGTCGCTCTACGTCCGCACAGAGCATCCCGAGAGCATGCAACGCATCTTGGATGAAACCGTAGAGCGATTTTCGACATCGCGTTACAACGACAACTTCACGTCCCTCCAACTCGTGCCCTTCAATATGGCTGAATTGATGCGGCATGAGGGAAGTTTTTGGAAGGCAGCTTTCTATCCAGGCGTCTTTCTCATACTCTCTGCGCTGCTTCTCATGTCGGCACTCTTCTCTTACTTGGCGCTGCTCAACACTGGGGCAGACGCCCGCTGGACCGACCATCGCTTGCGCATCTGTCTGGGTGGAGGCAGTCGCGACACCTTGCTCCGCCTGCAATCTGAGGTGGTGTTGATGATGAGTGGCATTGGCGTGATGACCTTTGTGTTGATGACACTGACGTTCGACACCTTTTTCGAAGGGATGGAGATTTCGCGCTCCGAGGTGTACCTATGGTTTGCGGGCAGTCTGCTTGCGCTGCTCCTTGTCCTGCTCACGCTCTGCCTCATTCCCGTATATCTCCAGAATCGCAGGCACCAACGCTCGCTTAAAGGTGCTCCGCAGGGGCGTCCTTCTGCCTTAAACTATCCGCTTGCCGTTGTGCAAGTGGCGGTAAGTGTGTTGTTGCTCTTCTTAGTGTGGAACGGGGGCCGACAAATCCACTTTGTGACCAACGATGCCTTAGGCGTGAACGCCGAGGGGGTATATGTCTTCGATTGCAAGACTTATAAGGAAAGAAAGATGGTCAACACCGATGCCATTGCCCAAGAAATGTGCACCCTTTCGGCGGTTGACACCTGCATTACAAATCACGAGCTCTTTCAACGCAAATGGATGATGAGCTATATGGTAGATGGCTTTAAGCAGGGCTTAGTCATGCTGGAACTTACCGAAGCTACGATTGACTTCTTTAAGATGAAGCCCACCTTGTGGAAACCTATGGATGGCAAATTTAGATGGGGGGAAGACCAGCTGTTACTCAGCAGCAACGCTGCGGCGTATTACGGAGTGACGCCTGAGCATCCGTATATCCAAACTCCCAAGACCTTTGAGGTTATCGGCACACTCGACCTCTGCACCCGCGATTTTCATCAAGAACCTGAGATTATTGCCTACCGCGCCAACATGGATGAATCGGGAGGTGTAAGACTCTACTTCCGCTTCCTCCCCGGACAAGAAAAGGAAGGCATTGCCGCCGTTGAAGAACTCTTGCGACGTCACGACATCAACCCCGACGCGGGGCAGGTAAGCATCGTCAACTACGGCGAACTTATTGCGCGCGAATATGAAAAGGAGCAACGCTTCCTGTGGTTTTACTCTGTGCTCTCGGCAGTAGGATTGGGCATCGCCCTCTTTGGTTTAATCACCCTCTTGAGTGCCGACCTCCAGCGTCAGCGCCGTGCCCTTGCCATCCGTCGCGTCTTTGGTGCGCACTACAGTGATTGCCTGCGTCGCACGCTCCTTACTTACGGTATCATTGCTACTCTCGGCACCATCATCGGACTTTGCGTAGGTTATTACCTTATGACGCTGTGGTTGCAAACTTACACCCTGCAAATCTCCCTCGGCTTTATCCCTGCCCTCGGTATCATCGCCCTCGTTGCAACTATCGTCACCGCCCTTGTTGCCGTGAAAGTCAAAAGTTGCTTTAAGGAAAATCCTGCGGAGGTGATAAAGGGGTAGCGTCTTGGGAAAGCTTGTAAGGTTAGAGGGCACTTCGCTCAAAGGTTAGAGGACAACGCAGATTGTTTGCAGCACCTTACCCCCTCACGAACTCATAACCTTACTCCCTTCCCTCAAAAAAATAAAATGCCTTGCGGTATGGTATTCCACTCCGCAAGGCAACAATAACTTACTTCACTAATCTTTCAATTCTACTACGCACCAAATTCTTGTAGGCCATCTTTAATGCATCTGAAAGGAAAGAATTATCTATAATCGTGTCCCATTTTTGAGTCGAAGCACACATCTTATCAATAATTCTACTGGAAATATTCTCCTCTATTCCAGACTGATACATCGCCTCCACAAATGAGGCACGGTTAAACCCTGCGATGCTTTGGTAATCGTCAGTTCCAAATCCCACTAAGGGCATAGCAAGTTCATCTTCATCCTTTATACCTGTCAACAACACGGATAAAAGGTCGTATGCAGGCGACAACTGATAACCAATATCGGTGCGCTCTATCAAGGAGAAGTTCTTGCAATGCATATCTGAATTACCTGTGATCCAAGAGAACAAAACAATTTCCCAAAAGCGCTGCACATCAAGCATTGGAGTCGCAGAATAGCGCTTAATGGTCTGCGCTAATTGAACATAAGCACCGCGATATTTATGCTCGGTCAATCTGTTGGTCAACTGACACATATCTAACATAGAAATCTTCTCGCCATGCGCTCCTCTATCAACTCTACGGGTAATATAAGCCAGTTCCCCGTCATTCATGCGTATCAACCCATGAGCGACAGTAGCAATCCCCGAGACTTCAGCAAGTTTCATGGTGAGATCTTCCAATTCAGGCATCGCAGAATATACAGAACTTTGTGGTTTCAATATATAATTACCCCAGAGTCCGACGATGGTGAGTTTATCAGGTTCGCTCTTTCCGCCTCGATTTATGTCTAAAGACAATTTGGGTTGCACCCCTGTTACGGAAGTGCTTCTCTCCAATATTTGAAAGGCGAGCGACTCAATATTATCTCTGGTGTAAGGCAATAATGGCGCCTTAGTTTTGCCAAACAAATTCTTGGCACATCGCGGATGATAGTCCGCCGTTCCGTCCTTTATTTCTTTATAACAGACAAGACACCGCTTAACCAATTTCTGACTCATATGTTTGCACACTTATATTACCAATACAATCCTTGCAGCACATCAATAATAGACTCATACGGTCGCGCGGATTTATCTTCCAGTTTTTATCCACAATATCTAACATCCATCCTTCGGGAATCAGTCCGTCAAACACGGGAAACATAACCTCTTTCTCATACGCCTCTTCCTGTAAAGGCATTGTGGGAGACAACGGTTTTGCACCCTCCATCTTCAGATAGTCTGAGGTATATGCAAAGTGATAACCGTCATGATCTTCTGTCAGTACGCCAGCCCAAAAATTGTTGATAAAGATTTTAGCCTTCTTCATAATACATCAGAGATTTTAGCCGGCACTAATTCTTCGCCAAAAAGCGAAAGCACCTGATTGACCTTGTCTAACTGCACAGTAGGTTTACCATGTTCCAACTCTCTAACAAAACGAACACCCACACCACTACGCTCTGCCAATTCTTGTTGGGTGAGCTTATGCAACACCCGCTTTTCTGCAATATATTTTCCTAAATCCATAACAATTTAATTAGATTTAAATCCCGTTCGGGTATAATTCCCTTTGCAGATATATAAAATCAACCCTTACGGGTGCAAATATAAGAAATTTAACCGTTAAACACCCCGTAAGGGATTATTTAAAGTGTATTTTTCATGAATTTTAATCCGCTTTCCGTCGTACTTACATCCAGGAAACTAAATATGAAACACATTTTCCTCCCCCTCCTGCTTCTCCTCCTCCCCCTCAGCGCTTCCGCTCAGCGCACCTTGACGCTTGATGAGTCGCTAAAATTGGCGTGTGAGGTTTCGCCCGATGCACAGGCGGCACGCCACACTTTCCGCTCGGCATATTGGAACTACCGCTACTACAAGGCAAACTACTTGCCCTCGCTTTCGCTCACCTCTAACCCCTACTTGAACCGCAGTATCTCAAAGGTGACGCAGGGGGACGGTAGTGTGCGCTATGTAGAGCAGAACTTGTTCTCCTCAGACTTGAGCTTGAGCCTCACGCAGAATGTTCCGTGGACGGGCGGTACACTGAGTGTGCAATCATCGTTAGAGCGTTTGGAACTCTTCAATGATAAGACCACTTCGTGGCAAACGGCGCCGGTCTTTATTACTTATTCGCAACAGCTCTTCGGATATAATTCACTGAAGTGGGACCGCCGCATCGAGCCTGCCAAATATACCGAGGCGCGTCGCTCTTATGTGGAGACGCTGGAGTTGGTGAAGTCATACACCATCAGTTACTTCTTCAACCTTGCCATGGCGCAGAGCAACCTTGAGAGTGCGCGCACCAACTTTGCGCAAGCTGATACGCTCTACCGCATAGCTCAAGGACGCTACGAGATGGGTTCGATTACCGAGAGCGACATGTTGCAACTCGAAGTGAAGCGCCTGAACGAAGAAACCGCATTGCTGAATGCCGGCACGCAGTTGGAAAGCGCCATGCAGCAGTTGCGCTCGTACCTCGGCATCACTTCTGAGGACAGTCTTGTGGTACATCCCGACAGCATTGTGCCCGTCTTCACCGTGTCGGCAGAAGAGGCATTACAGATTGCCCGCCACCGCGCCCCCGATGCCTTGATGTGGCAACGCCGACTGACGCAAGCCGACGCCGATGTATCGTACGCCAAAAGTCAGGCGGGACTGAAGGCAGACATTTACTTGCGCTTCGGGCTCACGCAGACTTCCGACCGCTTTAAGGAGGCATACCGCCGCCCGATGGACCAGCAATATATCAGCATTGGACTCTCGTTGCCCATCCTTGACTGGGGACGCGGAAAGGGGCGCGTAGAATTGGCACGCTCACAGCGCGACTTGGTAAAGACGCAGGTGACACAGGCAGAGACCGACTTTGCACAAAACATCCGTCGCATCGTGGCGCAATTCAACCTCGCTGCCCGTCGCGTAGGTATCAGTCGCCGCACCGCAGAAACCGCCGAGCGCCACTACGAAGTGGCCCGCCGCCTCTATGTATTGGGCAAAAACACCGTGCTCGAGCTTAACACCGCCCTCTCTGAAAAAGACAGCGCGCGCCAAGCCGCCATGAGCGCCCTCGAAAACTACTGGAGCCTCTACTTCACCCTCCGCTCCCTCACGCTTTACGATTTTGAGAAGAATAGGGAGATTGAGGCGGAATTGACCTACTAATGACGGCGTAAAGTTCCCTTTGTGGGGCAACAAAAAAAAGGTTAAAAGTCGCCTTCGTAACCACTTGAAAATCATTATCTGTTTTTGGTCGAAAATTATTAGTAACCTTTTTTAAATTACATTACTAATAATTTTAATTAGGTTACTAATAATTTTTACAAGAATAGGTATAGTTTTTCAGAAGTCTAATTTCATCCCCTCAAATCCTAATTCCCACCCTCCCATTTCCGAAGGGTACCCAACAACTACTAGCTACTATCTCCTAACTACTACCTCCTCATGTTCACCCACACCCTAAAAATCTCTCTCCGCAATCTGCTGAAATATAAATTGCAGAATGCGATTAGTATTCTTGCCCTTGCTGTAGGCATTGTTACACTCGCGGCTACGCACTTTGTGCTCAAGCACATGGGACCGCCAGCCATTGCTGAAGAACCTTATTATGAGCGCACCTATGTGGCTGAACTCAGCAATGGACAAAACAATTATGGTATCACCAAGGAGGATGGTACGCAAGAGAGGATGTTTGTTCTCACTCGCATCACCACCGAAATGCACGATGCGCTCTTCTCGGGCGGTCCCTTGCCCGGTGTGGAGCAAGTGAAGCACAATGCCTTCCTTGGCGGTATCACTATGGGCGGAAGCATGACCTTTACCATGCCCGACGGAAGCGAACGCATGGGAGCATACCGTTATTATGTGACACTGGCTGAGGACCTCAACTTCTGGGGTATCCGTTCGGCGCTGACGGGCGAGAAAATTCCCGTGCTGGGCAATAAGGAAATAGTCATCAGCGAAATGCATGCACGCGAGATTTTTGGCAACGAGAATCCCGTAGGGTGCAGCGTGTCCATGTATCACAATGGCGAATGGAAAACATTCACCATCCGCGATGTCTATACCTCAGAGCGCATTGCCGACGGCGTGAGTGACGGAATGTACACCTATGTGGAAGGAGCGAAGGACTATTACCATATCAATTATGGTCTTGTTTTGCAAGAAGGAACAAACCCCAAGGACGTTGAAGCAGAGATGACGCGCCGCCTGAAAACGCTTGACCCGCAATTCTGCGCACGCCTCACGCCCCTGAGTAAAAAGATAGACGAGCAAACGGGCCACATGAGTGTTACCCGCACTATCGTTTACCTCATCAGTTCACTCATCCTCGCCGCTGCCTTGATTGGTTTCCTGAAAATGCAGTTGCAACTCTTCCGTATGCGTCAGCGCGAGGTGGCTTTGCGTCGTGTGCACGGCGCTTCGCGTCGCAGCATCTTCCGCCTTTTTGCTTGTGAAACGCTTCTCACCTTCCTGCTTTCCGGCATTGTGGCATTCATTCTTGCCACCTTACTCATCGACTTCGCCAATGCCTCGCTCACGCCCTACCTTAACGAATTTGGTTGGCACATCGAGGGAATTTACGAAAGTGTGACGGTAATACTTTTGGCTGTTGTGCTCATCAGTTTCTTCGTAGTGTGGCTCACCGTCCGCACCATGGTGCGCCAGCGCCAAAGCATGACGATGCAGTTGCACCGTAGCCGTGGGCATGCTCTGCGTAACACGATGCTGGGCATACAGATTGCTATCTGCATCCTCTTTGTGGGTGGAAGCCTTGCCTTGACGCAGTTCAGCGAACTGGCATTAAGGGAAATGAATGTGCCGGAGAATGATGATTTCTACAAGGAGTGCAT
The DNA here is from genome assembly GCA_045657925.1 of Alloprevotella sp. GTDB lineage: Bacteria > Bacteroidota > Bacteroidia > Bacteroidales > Bacteroidaceae > Alloprevotella. Next base: position 8,623 of record JAZOUA010000012.1, read on the forward strand.
CTGCGTACGCCCCTACGAAAGTGATTTGGATTCACCCAAACTTCTGGAATACTTGCGCACAGAGGCGCAGGGCATAGAGCGCTTCATTCCTATGAATCACGACTTTCTCCAGTCAAAGGAAATTCAGGAAGATTCCACGGCTAACGAAGAACAGGGAACTGTCTTTATTCAAGAGAGCATGGTGGGCGACACCGCCATCTTCGACTTTTTGAACATATCCATCAACTGGATGCTTCCCCCAGGGGAGCGCCACGATTGCATCCTGATGAGCGACTCGCTCTATGCCATGATGGAAAGATACGGCTTCAATGCCAATGGTTGGTTCCTGCCTATCGACAGGCAACCCCTGCGCATCGGTGGCACGTTCTCCACATGGCCTTATGCGAATAAGACCCGCATTTCGCAAAGGTACCAAGTGGTACACCTGGGCAATTGGCGCGACGAGGGGGTTGCCGAGATTATTGTCCAACCCAAGAAGGGTGCTTACGACCGCGTCTTTGCCGACCTCACCGAAGCCATGCAACGCATCAATCCAGAACCCTTGGAGCAACGTGTGACCAACCTGCGCGATGCGCTCGACGACGAAATCTTCTTCATCGAAATCATGCGTGATGCCTCGTGGATTCTCTCCAGCATCTGCCTCGTCATCTGCCTCATGGGCATCTGGAGCACTATTGCCCTCGACACCCGTT
>JAZOUA010000013.1:0-118931 GCA_045657925.1 Alloprevotella sp.
TTTTCTATAATCGCAATAAATATCGAACCAAAAAACTACAAGAAGGTGCTTGACTTTATATATCAGCAAACCAATGAGTTACGGGTGGGTAAAAAAGAAAACGGAGAGAGTTTTTCAACTTTCTCCGTTTCAGTACCCAGAGCCGGGGTCGAACCGGCACAGGTTTCCCTACTGGTGTTTGAGACCAGCGCGTCTACCGATTCCGCCATCTGGGCGCATACTCTTGAAACTATTCGTTTCAGAATTGCGGTGCAAAGGTAGGGATATTTTTTAGATTAGCAAAATTATGAGGTGCTTTTTTAGTTATATGTGTTAAAAAAGGGGGTAAAAGTAGGCGTGGGGCACTACTTTCGCTTGATACACGCCAAGTAATCGTAGTTTTCGCCCTTGCAAAGGAGTTCGGCACGATAGCCTTTCATTTCGGCACAACTCTGTAGGCGGGGGAAGTCTACATACAACCAATTAAAGCGCTCACCACGTACTTTGCCATAAACCATTTGGTAATCCACCTCACCATAATAATTATCAAACTCCGTAGGGTCAAAATTGCCGTCCTCATCCTCAAATACGTAGCGAAGGTCTGAGGAATCCACCAAAAGCTGTCCACCTGGAGCCAACAAGGTGTCAAGGCGATCGAAGAGCAAAGGTAGATTGTCAAGCGTGCCTACTATTCCCGTGCCATTCATCAGCATAAGAATCGTGTCAAAAGTCACATCAGACGCCATGGTAAAGAAATCCTCCTGACGGGCGTCAATAACGCCACGTTGCTGCATCGTTTCGACAGAAAGGGGTGAGATATCAATGGCCGTAACGTGAAGCCCACGCTCCTGAAGTGGGAGCGTATGACAACCTGCTCCTGCCCCAACGTCCAACACTCTTCCCTCAGCACGGCTTAAAGTCACCTGCTCCATCTTATTCATCTCATCAACACTACGAAACAAGGTTGAAACGGGCAAGACATCGTCATCAAACATTGTAGAGAGCACACGCAATGGCTTAGCACTACCTTTCGCATGATAATCGCGAATGGCAGCCCCCATAGGGTCACGTTGAGGGAAAAGGAGAGGCATATATATGAGATTGTAAGGGATTAAATTAGAGAGGAGTTCAAGGGGCGGTGTGGGGAAGGAGAATAGAGGCGTAAACATTCTTACCACGCCACACTCCCCTCTCCCTATAAATAGAGACAAAGTGTCTTTAAAAGGGGGTAAGCGCTACGACTTCTCCACTATTGAAGCCATCTTCGCAATCTTCTGCTTCAAGTAGGCACGGAGTTCCTCACTGCCTAGCACTTCTATATCTTCGTAAAGTCCAAGCACGAAACGCGAGACGCCCTTAAAGCTACAAACGTCGGTTTCAAGAAGATACGTGCCATTTGGTTCGGGAGTGATATATTGCTCTGCGTAAGGATGTTCCTCAATCAACAGACTATAGGAAAGTTGCCCCAAACGCAGGGTGATGGGATATACTTTTTCGCCAGAGAAATGGAAGATGTCGGTGTGATAAGTACGGTGCTTCTCGCGATATGACCAACACAAATCAATCAATTCCACACTCTCGGCACGCGATACCTTAAACGTCTTATTCTCATCCGTAGATATTTCGTAGCATCGCACTTCTGAATTCCCTGGAAGGAATACGAAGGGCTCCACTATGCGATCGCTCACTTTCCCACTATGAGGAGAAGCATAGTTACGCAAACAGACCATTTGCTCATTCTTAATGGCTGTAAAGAGCACGGAAAGATTCTTCGCCACTCGCTCATCCACGCCATAGCTATTCATTATCTGTTTGTCATGAATCACAGAGAGTTTCTCTCTAAGGTGACGCACTTGTGGCGTTCGGTCAACTGCGCAATTAAGCACACTTAGCATCGTAAGGGCCTCATCCTCAGTAAAGCGAATCCCAGGAAAAATATCTGTAAAGAAAGGAGAAGCTGGATCTACGGAATAGATAGCCCCCTTTTTAACGATTTTAAGATCAACATCGCGAAACTGACGGATGTATCTGTAAACCATGCGCAAGCCGAGCCCTAACTTTTCAGCAAGCGATTCTGCGGTCTGTGGGCCACCTTTGGCCATTGTGCGCAATAGCAACAATTGAAGTTTTAATGACATCGGTAACTCTTGTCAAAGGGTTATAATTTCAGATTTTCAAATCAAGTTTAAAATCACTTGATTATCAATTATTTTGTATAATGCAACGGGGAGGTAAAACTAAGTCTTAGTTAGTAAAAACTATTCGTTAGTTAATTTAAATTAAGTCTCACTTAGTTTTCACTAAAAGAGACTTAGTATTTAGTCCTTCCTAACACTACGAATATATCCATCCTTCAGTTCCACATACTCCTGCTCCACGAGCCAATCCCATGCCTGACGCTTTACAATCGTAGGCACATCGGAGCAGAGCTTTGTAAGTTCACCCGCCGGATGAGGCTTCCCATCGGAAAGATGTTGCAAAATGTTTTCCGCAATCGTCTGTGGATTGAGCGAGTTACGCTCTCCGTCCAGACAGACATCGCATCCGCCACACGGATTCGCCTCTTTCTCACCAAAATAGTCAAGCAAGTAGACACTACGACAGACATCGGAACGCGAAGCATAGTCCATCACGCAATTGATGCGCTTAATGTAATTCTCCTTACGATGTTTGTAGACAATGGGCGGGAATAAGAGCAAGCGCCCCTCTAGTCGACGCGTTAGGTAAGTAATATATGAGGAACACTTCTTTGGTATGTAGTTCAAGACTCTCATATGCGTCAGCGCCTTCAACTGCTCATATACCTCGCGAGGTGTACACCCACAACTCTTAGCCACCACCTCTTCATCTATCATCACATAATCCGCAAAGAGTCCGCAATAGTGACGCAACAATGCGTTAAGCACACGATCAAGCAAAGGAGTGAGTCCCGCCTGTCGGTAAAGGTCATCACGATTCATCAAGAAAATGACACGCGAAACATTTTCCTCAGCCTCACGATAATGAAGATATCCCGCAAGTTCGAGTATACGCAACGCGCTCTCCACTTGAATCGGGAAACGTCGGAAATTCACACAAAACTTTTCCAATTGGAATTCACGCATTACGCCCTCTCCTTCACCCTCCGGCATTTGAAAGAAATTGGCCAAATCATCGTAGATTTTACGCACATAATCCAACTCCGGGAAGTTCTCACTGATGGTACGAATCATGCGTGAATCGTCACCCTTTTCACGTAACAACACCGCATACGAACATTTGCCGTCACGGCCAGCACGTCCCGCCTCCTGGAAATAGGCTTCAATAGAATCAGGCGCTTCAAGGTGAATCACCAAGCGCACATCGGGCTTATCAATCCCCATGCCGAAGGCATTCGTAGCCACCATGACGCGCGTATCATCCTCCTGCCACGAACGTTGGCGAACATCCTTCTCAACATTGGAAAGTCCGGCATGATAATGCAAGGCTGAGAATCCCTCAGCCGTAAGAGCCTGCGCCACGTCAATCGTACCCTGACGACTGCGTGTGTACACGATTGCAGGACCTTCCACACAGCGCAAAATGTGAATGAGTTCGTTAAACTTATTAGCCGTGGTGCGCACAATATAACGCAGATTCTTGCGCTCAAAGCTCATGCGGAAAGCATTCTTTTCGCGAAAGCCCAAACAATCTTGGATATCGTCAACCACCTGTGGCGTAGCCGTAGCAGTGAGTGCCAAAATGGGTACATCGGGAACTAACTTTCGGAGCTCTGCAATTTTAAGATAAGCAGGTCTAAAGTCATAACCCCATTGTGAAATACAGTGCGCCTCATCTACGGTAATAAAACACACCTTCATTCCTCTCACCTTACGCTGGAAAAGTTCAGAAGCAATACGTTCGGGAGAGATGTAAAGGAATTTAACGCCTCCAAAGACGGCATTGTCTAAGATACGCATCACTTCATCCTTACTCTGCCCTGTAAAGATTGCTTCAGCCGTAATTCCACGTTGCTTCAAGTGAAGCACCTGGTCCTTCATCAACGCAATAAGAGGAGTCACAACGATGCAAACTCCCTCCATAGAGAGCGCTGGCACTTGAAACGTGATACTCTTACCGCCACCCGTAGGCATCAAACCAAGTGTATCCCGACCCTCGGCTATGCTACGAATGATGTCAGCTTGAATGCCTCGAAAGTCGGGATACCCCCAATATTGTTGTAAGATGGAACGAAAGGGCATATGGATGATGACGAAAAGATAAGTCTGTTTTTAACCTAGAAGTTCTATATTCTCTAAGACATTTAGAATTTCCAGGAATCTCTAACTATGCCTGCTCAAGCGGACGGATATCTTCAATTTGAAGTTGCACTTCGCCACGCTTATGCGTATTCTCCTCAACGGTATAACAGATGTCAAACGCACGCTTTGTCTTGATATAACGCGCCTGTGAGCTTTGTCCGAAAGCAATACCATTCATGATGTTACTACTCTTGTTATCAACAAGCTCCAATTTGATATGTTCCTGACCACGTCCCACAACCTTGCTCGTGCCATAGTCATAAACACGCGGCGTAAAGAATATGGGTTTCGGATTTCCTGGCCCAAAGGGCGAGAACTTCTTCAAGTCCTGATAGAACTTCATATTGATATCGCTGAAGTCAAGTTGCGCATCAATATCGAGCGTAGGTTGCGTCTGCTCATCCAGAATGTGCTCCGCAACATACTCCTCAAAGCGTTGCTTAAAGGCTTCAACATTCTCAACCTTGAGCGAGAGACCCGCAGCATAGGTATGACCGCCAAAGTTCTCAAGTAAGTCGGCACAATGTTGCACTGCGCTATACACATCAAAGCCCGAAACCGAACGAGCAGAGCCTGTAGCAATTCCCTCGCAATGAGTGAGCACCACGGCTGGGCGATAGTATAATTCTGTCAAGCGAGAAGCTACAATACCAATAACTCCCTTATGCCAAGTTTCGTTATAAATCACCACAGAGCGGTGGTCGTCAATGCCAGGAGTTGTTTTGGCCATTTCAATAGCCTCTTCGGTCATCTGCTTATCAAGATCCTTGCGGGCATCATTGTATTGATCAATCAAATTTGCCAATTCCAAAGCCTCAGCAGGGTTACGTTCAACGAGGAGTTGCACGGCTTCCTTGCCATTCTGCATTCTGCCCGAAGCATTTAAGCGAGGACCGATTTTAAAGATGATGTCGTTCATCGTAACCTCGCGATCACCAACCCCACATACGTCACAAACGGCTCTTAAGCCTACAGAGGGTTTACTATTCAAGATACGCAACCCATGGTATGCTAAAATGCGATTTTCGCCCATGATAGGCACGATATCCGAAGCGATACTGATGACACAAAGGTCAAGCAACTGATGCAACTGATTGAATTCAATCCCATTACTTTGGGCAAAAGCCTGCATAAACTTGAAGCCGACGCCACAACCTGAGAGATCCGTGTAAGGATAACGATTGTCCTCGCGCTTGGGGTTAAGAATCGCCACCGCACAGGGGAGTTCCTCGTCGGGAACATGGTGGTCGCAAATGATAAAGTCGATACCCAACTCCTTAGCATAGGCAATCTCTTCAATAGCCTTGATTCCACAATCCAAGACAATGATTAAGCTCACACCAGATTCAGCAGCAAACTCCACGCCTTTCTTTGAAACGCCATAGCCTTCGTCATAGCGGTCGGGGATATAGTAATCAATGTTCGGATAATAGTCACGCAAGAACTTATAAACCAGTGCCACCGCCGTACATCCGTCTACATCGTAATCGCCATAGACCATAATGCGCTCCTTTCGGATCATCGCTTCATTCAGTCGGTCAACGGCTTCCTGCATGTCGTTCATCAAGAACGGGTCATACAGATCCGTAAGCTGAGGTCGGAAAAAGCGCTTTGCCTCTTGCGGAGTCGTGAATCCACGTTGGGTTAGCAGATGGCCCAAAGCAGGATGCACTCCCACTTCATTCGCCAACTGCTCCTCAGCGGTCTTCACCTCGGGAGACGGCAGTTCGTAATTCCATTTGTATATCATTGTAGTATAATTTTATCAGCATCAAATTAGCGTCAAAGCGACACTATCCCAAATTAGTGGGTAAAATTACGAAAAAACATTGGTTTCACCTCTACTCACGCCCCAGTTTTTTGCAACACACTTACATATTTATCGCGCGAGCGCAATTCTGCCAAAAACAAAATGTATCTTTGCAGAATATTATGGAGTAATGAAATTACCTTTATTTCTCTCAAACAAGAAACGAACTCTTATAGCAAAAACTATTTAGTGAGTTAATTCAAACTAAAAGGAAGTTAGTTTTTACGATTAGTGAGTTAGTCGAGTCCATTAGGAATACCGTTTTAGGCATCTCATTTACAACAACAATTCTCACTCAACCCAACAACCACCTCTAACAATATGCAAGCAATCATCCTCGCTGCCGGCATGGGTCGTCGACTTGGCGACCTTACAAAGGACAACACCAAATGCATGGTAAAGGTTAATGGCGTAACGCTTATTGACCGCCTGCTCTCACAACTCTCTAAACTGCAACTGAACCGCGTGGTTATCGTTGTAGGATACGAGGGCGATAAACTCAAAGCCCATATTGGCACGCGCTACGACGAAGCGTTGAAGATTGAATACGTTTGCAACCCCGTCTTTGACAAGACTAACAACATCTACTCTCTTGCACTCGCAAAAGAGCAGTTACAAGAGGATGACACACTCCTGATTGAGAGCGACCTTATCTTTGACGATGCCATGTTCCCGCTTTTGCTGAACGACCCATACCCAAACTTGGCGCTTGTAGCGAAATATCAGACGTGGATGGACGGAACAATGGTGCGCATTGACGAAGATAATAACATCGTAAACTTCGTTCCCAAGAAGGCCTTCAAATATACCGACGTTGATTCGTATTACAAGACGGTCAACATCTATAAGTTCAGCAAGGAATTTGCTCGCAACAAGTACGTTCCCTTCCTTGAGGCTTACACTAAGGCACTCGGCAACAACGAATACTATGAGCAGGTGCTCCGTGTCATAACGTTCCTTGATAAGTCGGAACTTAAGGCGCTCCCCATCTCTGATGAGAAGTGGTATGAGATTGACGACATCCAGGACCTTGACATTGCGGAAGCCCTTTTCGCAGAGGGCGAAGAGCGCTTGAAGAAGTACATGAAGCGATTCGGAGGCTATTGGCGTTTCCCGGGATTGTTGGATTACTGCTACTTGGTAAACCCCTACTACCCTTCTGCCCGCATGATGGATGAAATGCGTGCGAACTTCAACATTTTGCTTACGGAATACCCCTCGGGCATGTATGTCAATTCGCTCCTCGCAGGAAAATGCTTTGGTGTGAAACAGGAATATATTGTCCCCGGAAACGGAGCTGCTGAACTCATCAAGAGCCTCATGAAAATGCTCCCCGGAAAATTGGGTGTTTCCTACCCCACCTTTGAGGAGTACCCCAACCGTCGCAATGCCGATAGCTTGGAAATCTTCACGCCTCAGAACGCTGACTTCCACTATTCGGCGGAGGACCTCAAAACTTATTTTGCGGAACATCCCGTAGACACCCTCCTTCTCGTTAATCCCGACAATCCATCGGGCAATTTCTTGACACGCGAAGAGGTGCTTGACCTCGCAAAGTGGTGTGGTGAGCGCAGCATGAAGTTTGTCGTAGACGAATCCTTCGTTGATTTCAGCGAGAATTACGAACAACACACCCTTCTTGCCGACAGCATCCTCGAGGCTTACCCCTGGATGATGGTCATGAAGAGTATCTCGAAATCATACGGCGTACCCGGCTTGCGCCTCGGCATTCTTGCTTCTGCGGATAAGGAACTCATCGCCACCCTTAAGAAAGATGTAGCCATCTGGAACATGAATTCGTTCGCAGAATTCTACATGCAGATTTTTACGAAGTATGAAGCCGACTACCGTCGAGCTTGCGTGAAATTCCAAGAGGAGCGCCAGCGTTTCAAAAGCGGCCTTGAAACCATACCTTTCCTTCGTGTCATCCCCTCTCAGGCGAACTACTTCCTATGTGAAGTTACCGAGAAATATACATCCCACGAATTGGTGCTCCGCCTACTTGAAGATTACAACATCTTAGCCAAGGATTGCAGCACGAAAAAAGTATTCAACGGCAGAAATTACATTCGCCTTGCTATCCGTAATCGCGCCGACAACCAGCGCATCATTGAAGCATTGAAGCAACTTTAACGTCAATTTTCATCCTATGCAAATCTGTATCTGTGGGGGTGGTTCTCTCGCACATGTCTGTTCCGGAGTCTTAGCATCCGACACTCATAATAAGGTACGTCTGTTAACGCGTCGTCCTACCGATTGGCACGAATCCATCGAGGTTTTCGACCCAAATGGGAAGACATACACGGGACGCTTTGAGCTAATTTCTTCCAACCCCTCCGAAGTCATTCCTGAGGCAGACATAGTTTTACTTTGCCTACCTGGATATGCCATTGCCGAAGTGCTTCAGCAAATCAAGCCCTTCCTTTCGGAACGAACCTACGTAGGAAGCATTGTGTGTAGCACGGGATTCTTTTTCTTCGCTCACGAAATCCTTGCGCCCGAAACACCTCTCTTTGGATTCCAACGCGTGCCTTTCATCGCCCGAACGATTCACTATGGTGAAAGTGCCAATCTTTTGGGATACAAGAATGAAGTGGCGGTGGCGATTGAGAGTCAGAACGAGGATTCTGAAACATTGCGCCAATGGATTGAAAAGGCTTTTCACACACCAACACGACTCCTCAACCACTATTACGAAGTGAGTCTTACGAATAGCAATCCCATTCTTCACACCAGCCGACTTTACAGCATGTGGAAGGATTGGAATGGAGAACCTTTCTCACGCAACATTCTCTTTTACCGAGAGTGGACACTTGAAGCCTCTGATATTCTTATCGCAATGGACGAAGAATTTATGCGTCTTCTCAATCATTTGCCCGTAGACAAGAGTCAGATGCCTCCGCTTCTTGATTATTACGAAAGCACAGATACAGCGTCTCTCACACATAAAATTTCCTCTATCAAGGCTTTTGAGAACATTCTTTCACCTATGACGGAAACGCCCGATGGATGGATTCCCGACTTCAAAAGTCGCTATTTCACCGAGGATTTCCCCTATGGATTGCAATTTATCAAGAATCTTGCCGTACAACATGGCGTAGAGACTCCCACCATTGACCTTGTATTAGAATGGGGGCTTTCAAAGTTGAAATAACAACTCACATATTCACAAGAAAGTGATTGCCTCCCGCTAAAAAGTTAGAACGAATACCTATCATATGACCAAAATAGACTCCATACAAGAGCTTCGTCGCCTTCAGATTGACATTCTTGACGTAGTACACCGCTTCTGCTTGGAACGAAACATCACCTATTTCCTTTCAAGTGGCACTCTCTTGGGAGCCGTACGCCATGGAGGTTACATTCCCTGGGATGATGACATTGACCTTTATATGCCTCGTGAAAGCTATGACCGCTTCATCCAGGAATTTGTGGAAGTGGCGCCACACCTGGAGGTGTATGCCACAGGCAAGAAGGGATACTTTTACACCTTTGCAAAGGTTGTTGATACCCGAACCCAACTTGTAGAAGACGAATTCCCCGAACTTTCGTTGGGAGTCAATATTGACATTTTCCCTATCGATGGTGTTGCAGATGCCATGTGGTTGCGCAAGTTTGAATTCAAAGTGAAGGAATTCTTAGTCAATTGGTTGCGCATCCGTCGTAAGAAAGAACGTGAATCTAAGGGATTCATACGCGACATCATGGCAAACTTCTTCAACAAATTGCCCATTTCATCGGAGAAAATCACTGCTATTTACCACAAATTCTGCAGCCGTCATCCACAATCTAAATACGTGTGTAATCTATCAGAAGTCGGACCAAGTATTAAGGGATGTATTCCGCGCTCCTGCATTGAAGAGAGCGTAGATATCCTTTTTGAGGGCAAGCCCTACAAGACAATGAACGGCTATATCGAATACCTCACGGCGACCTACGGCGATTACATGAAACTTCCCCCAAAGGAAAAGCAGGTGCCACACGATTGCACGGCATATTGGCTTTAAAGCTTTTTACGAAATCTCTCTATCAATCCACTCCCCCTTAAAACTTTCGCCCCCAATATGAAACGATTCTCCAGCATCCTTATAGCTCTGTGCTTAACGCTTTCTGTAGTTGCACAAGGGAAAGCAAAGTACATATTTTACTTTATTGGCGACGGCATGGGCGTCAACCAAGTGAATGCCGCAGAAACTTATCTTGCTGCCCTTGAGGGACGCATTGGAATAACCCCGATGACGTTCTCGTCATTCCCCAATGTCGCTCTCGTCCATACGGAATCTGCCACCAACGGAGTAACAGACTCTGCAGCGGGTGGTACTGCCCTCGCAACAGGTGAGAAGACAAAGAACGGGGTTATCTCAATGACGCCCGACGCTCAGTATTCTATCGCCAGCATTGCCTCTAAAGCAAAAGAAATGGGCATGGCGGTCGGCGTAGCCACCTCTGTAAGCATTGACCACGCTACTCCAGCGAGTTTCTATGCTCATGAGGCATCACGCAATAACTACCACCGCATTGGGCATGACCTTCTTGAAGCAAACTTTGACTTCTACGCTGGCTCTGCCTTCCTACAACCTACGCATAAAGACTGTCCAAACGAAGCGCCCCTTTATCAACTTTACGAAAATGCGGGTTATACAATCACAAAAGGCCTAGACTTTAACGAGAAGAAGATAAAGAAGGCCAAGCGTCTCATGATGATTCAATCTGATGAGGCTAATGCTTTCGACAATACCGCTTTGCCCTACGCTATTGACAGAAGCGAGAACGACCTTACGCTTGCCACTATCGTTAGTAAGGGAATCGACTTCTTGATGCAGAAGAACAAGGACGGCTTCTTCTTTGCCATTGAAGGTGGTAAGATTGACTGGGCGTGCCACTCCAATGACGCGGCGGCGGTAATTAAAGAAACGCTCGACCTTGACGAGGCAGTAAAAGTAGCCTTCGAATTTTACAAACAACACCCAGACGAGACGCTCATCGTTGTAACTGCTGACCACGAAACAGGCGGCATGTCGCTTGGCACTGGGGCTTACGAACTCCGCCTCCAGTTGTTGCAACATCAGAAAATGAGTGCATGGAAATACACCAAGCATATCTCGCAACTCCACAACTCCCTCGGCGACGGATTTACCTGGGAAGTTGTCAAGAAAGACTTGACCGAAAATTTTGGTTTCTGGGAACACATCACCATCAGCGAGCGCCAGGAAGCGCGTCTCAAGAAGGCATACGAAGCTCTCGTTGCAGGAAAAGCAGAAGGTAACAAGAGCCTCTATTCTCAGGAAGATGCCCTCGCTACTACCGCTAAGGAGATCATCAATCGCTATGCCCTCGTAGGATGGACCAGTGGCGGCCACTCCAACGGCTATGTCCCCGCCTTTGCTATCGGTGTGGGCGCAGAACAATTCTCTGGACGCATCGACAATACCGAAGTGCCCAAGCGCACTCGTAAAGCATTTACATTGACTCAAGAAGAGCGCAACGCAAGGGTGAATTAATAGGTATTTTATCCTGAATAATCTCCCCTAAAAAACTTTTAACCTCAGAACTTCAAGACTTCTGAACCTCAGAACATCAGAACTTCAGAACCTCAGAACCTAAAAATCTCAAAACCTCAGAACCTAAAACCTCAAGACTTTATAAATGAAAGAATTTATACAATCAGAAGCAAAAGCCGAGACCGCCATTCTCGTCGCCCTTATCACGAAGCGACAGGACGAGCGGAAGACCAACGAATACTTAGATGAACTCGAATTCCTTGCTGAGACAGCAGGTGCCGTGACCGTGAAAAGATTCACTCAGCGTGTGGACGGACCGAGCAGCATTACCTACGTCGGCAAGGGTAAATTGGAAGAAATCCGCCAGTATATTGAAATGGAAGAAGAGGCGGAGCGCGAAATCGGTATGGTCATCTTTGACGACGAACTTTCTGCCAAGCAACTCCGTAACATTGAAGCTGAACTGAAAGTCAAGATCCTTGACCGCACTAGCCTTATCCTGGATATCTTTGCTATGCGCGCACAGACAGCGAATGCTAAAACACAGGTTGAATTAGCACAATACCGCTACATGCTTCCCCGTTTGCAACGCCTTTGGACGCACTTGGAGCGCCAGCGCGGTGGTGCTGTAGGACTTCGCGGCCCTGGTGAAACGCAGTTGGAAATGGACCGCCGTATCATCCTCAACCGCATGTCGCTCCTTAAGGAACGCTTGGCGGAAATTGATAAACAAAAGACCACACAACGCAAGAACCGCGGACAGATGGTGCGTGTGGCGCTCGTAGGTTACACTAATGTCGGAAAATCTACTCTGACCAACTTACTCGCCAAGAGTGAAGTGTTTGCCGAAAACAAACTCTTTGCAACACTTGACACTACCGTACGCAAGGTTATCATTGAAAACCTCCCCTTCCTGCTTACCGACACCGTAGGCTTCATTCGCAAGCTTCCCCACGACCTTGTAGATTCCTTTAAGTCCACGCTTGACGAGGTGCGTGAGGCAGACATCCTCTTCCACATCGTTGACGTGAGCCACCCCGAGTTTGAAGAGCAGATGCAAGTGGTAAACCAAACACTCGCCGACTTAGGTTGTGCAGACAAACCCACTGTTATCGTGTTCAACAAGATGGACGCTTATAGTTGGACAGAGAAGGATGCCGACGACCTCACTCCTGCGGGCAAGGAAAACGTTTCGCTTGACGACTTAATGAAGACATGGATGAGCCGCGTGGGCGACGATTGCATCTTCATTTCTGCGCGTCAGAAGACAAACATTGAAGAGCTCAAAGCATTGCTCTATAAGCGTGTCAGAGAGCTTCACGTGCAAAAATATCCTTACAACAACTTCCTCTTCCAACAATATAACATGGAAGGCGAAGCGGAATAAACTCCGTAAAACATACAACACTTCAACGACAGAGGCGATACCCACAGGTACCGCCTCTGTCGTTTTAGATTCACACTATACAAGAACCTTTTTACGCCCAAACATATACCTTGAAATGCCGATGGAATCAAGGATTTTCGCAATGGCAAGACACCCAATCACACACACAATCAAGGATAAAATGAGGAAGATTATCCCTGTCGGATCGAAGCTCAAGAAGGGCACAAGATACTTGCAGAGAATCGTGAAGATGGGGGAGAACAAATAGAGCACCAATGAGTTTTTTCCTAAAAATTCCAACCCGCGCGAACCTGCAGACGGGAGATAGCGGAAGAGAAACAAACAACCTCCAATGAAGGTATAAACTATGAGTATCCCCATGGGCGTAGCCTTATCCAGATTCGCAACATCGGTAATAAGATAGGCAAACATTAGCAACGCTACCCAGCCTCCCTCAAAGAAACGCACAAAGCTAACGTTGCATTTACGCAATAGGACGCCGCCTAAAAAATACATCGCACAAACCGGAGTCACCACCTCTTCCACACCAAGAAGCAAAGCAATAAAGACATACAGCAACACTTTCACCGTCACCCCCGACACTGTCCAACGACGCAAAGCATACCATAGGAGCCCACAGATGACAAGCGTTTGCAAATACCAATAAGGGCCAATGGGGTGAAGCAGTAATTTGTCGATGAATACACCTAAAGTTAAGCTGTCTATGTGTTCACGAATGGGCAATATGGAGGCCATAATGACATAACCGCTCTCCATAATTAGGTAAGGAACAAATAGCCACAAGAGGGTGCGCAAATAGCTACGCACATCCTTTTCAAAGTTCATCAGATAGCCTGAAAGCATCAGAAAGGCGGGCATGTGGAAGGTGTAAACGACCTGCTTGGCATAAGGATACGTCGTACTAAAATGCACCAAGTGAAATGCGATTACCAACAAGATAAGCACACCCTTCAAGAAGTCCAACTCGCCAACGCGTTCTTTAGCCACATTCACGCCTACGTCGTTTGTTGATATATTCTTCTCCATTGTATTCTTTATTCAGTTAAAACGGGATGATACCGCCTACAAATGTAAGCAGATTAGGCGACATGAAATGCCTTGAAAGCCCTTGAGCCCCACCCCAATTCTCAGATTCTTTAGAATCAAACAGACGGCAAAACGCCCCCTATTCTTTTGCTTAGAACTAGGACTTCGTAAAAGAGCGTCGGCAATCTACGAAAAGCACGTAGCATGCCGACGCTCCTTCTACTATTATAGTGGCTCTTAAACCGAGCATGGGAACTACACAAACTCCTCTCCGAGCTTCATTTGGGCTTCCGTCACCAGGCGACGCACGATTGCAGGGTCGTGGTTGGGGCAAACGACCAAAACACCGTCCTTCTCAGCAACAAGATAACCTTCAAGCCCAGCGATAACAGCAGCCCTAACATCAGGCAAGCAAACAAGGTTGCCATAGGCCTTATCAAAGAGCACCTGCGTAGAAGAGATTACCGCGTTGTCGTCACTATCCTTCTGCTCTACCTCATGCAGTTCAGGCCATGAGCCGATATCCGCCCAACCAAAGTTACATGCCATGACAACTACATTCTTAGTCTTCTCCAAAAGCAAGAGGTCAATTGACTGATGCTCCATTGAGGGATAAGTAGCTCGGAACAAGTCTGTCATCTGAGCCTCTGTAGCTCCAGAACGTGCGGTATCCACACATACGGAAAAGGCAGGAAGTTCACGCGCTAACATGTCCAACGTCGTAGGGAGATTGCACATAAACATACCCGAGTTCCAAAGGAATTCACCACTATTTACGAACATCTCAGCAAACTGAAGGTCGGGTTTTTCTGTAAAGGACTTCACCTTGGGATAATCGCCATCCTTCTCGTCATCCATCTGGATGTAACCATAGCCCGTATGGGGAGTTGTGGGGCGCACTCCGACGGCAAGGAAGTTGTTATGCACGTCAACATATTCCAAACCCTGCGACACTTGTTCAACAAAGCGATCTTCATTCACAATGTATTGGTCGGCAGGAGTTATTATGAGGTTTCCCTCTCCAAATCTGTGGGTCAAATAAAGCGCTGACCAGGCAGCAGCTGGAGCCGTAGAGAGTTGAACAGGTTCCACGAGGATTTGCTCCGTATTTAAATCAGGAAGTTGTTGCTTTACGAAATCCACATAATCTTCAAAAGTAGATACGTAAATATTTTCCGTGGGAATGAATTGGGCATAACGGTCGAAAGTCTGCTGTAAGAGCGTGCGACCCGTTCCAAAAAAGTCCACAAACTGCTTGGGCAAATGTTTACGGCTGTAGGGCCACAAACGGCGACCAACACCGCCAGCCATAATCACACAAAAGTTCTTATTATTCGTCATAGTTTTCATCGTATTAAGGTATCTTACAAGCAAATATGCCACTAGAGCCTTTCTCTCAAACAGGACACATCTGCTTCTCGGTTGCTAAGATAACGAATAATTCTCACATTTAGCGTGCAAGAACGCAGAAATGAAAAGAGAAAAAGGAGAAATGAAAAAGTTTGCCTCTCCAACGGTACTTTTTCATTTCTCCTTTCTCGGATTTATTTCTTAAATATTCTGAACCCAGTAGCCGCAATAATCATTGAGAAAAGCGGACAGAGGTAATTAAAGACGGCATAAGGCAAATAAGTCCATGTTGCAACTCCCATGACCGTAGCCTGTGTCATCCCACAAGTATTCCACGGAATAAGAGGAGAAGTTACGGTTACGGCATCCTCCGTCGTGCGGCTCAAGAGACGCGCTTCGTGGCCTTGGTCATGATAGGTCTGCTTAAACATATTTCCCGTCAGGATAATTGAGATATACTGATCAGCAGTTACCACATTAAAAAGAATACCTGATGCAACTGTAGAAGAAACAAGACTGAAGGTTTTACGCACAAAGCGAAGGAACAGACGCGAGATTCCAGCAAGGAATCCTCCAGCCTCCATAACACCCCCAAAGCACATTGCGCAAAGAATTAACCATATTGTATCCATCATCCCAGCCATGCCCCCCGTACCTACAAGGTCGTTTAATTCTGCAGAGCCCATCTCCAATTGTGTATCCCCAAATATCGCTTGCATTGTGCCTTTGAAAAGCGCCAAAGCTCCTGATTCATTAGATGCCAACTCCGACAAAACTTCGGGTTGATACAACAGTGCAAAAATTGCAGCTAAGAGTGTCGAAATGAAGAGAGTGATGAGCGAAGGAAATCGTTTCCAAATCATCACAGCAGTAAGAATGGGCACGATTAATGCCCAAGGCGAGATATCAAACTTTGCTTGCAAAGCATCTGCATACGTTTGGATAGAAGTTGCATCTCCTGCAGGCAATATAAATCCTGCAATCAAGTAAACGAGCAGAGCACAAAAGAGTGCTGGTATCGTAGTAAACACCAGATAACGAATATGAGTGAAGAGACGCACGCCAACAGTGGAAGACGCAAGTACTGTCGTATCAGACAAGGGAGACATCTTGTCACCGAAATACGAACCTGATATGATTGCACCGGCCACCCATCCTTCATGAAAGCCTTGTGCTTGTCCGATACCAATAAGCGCCACCCCAATTGTGGCAACTGTGGTCCACGAGCTACCCGTCATCAGCGACACTACAGCACAAAGCACACATGTAGTAAGCAGGAAAAACGTAGGGTGAATAATTTGAAGCCCATAATAAATCATCGTTGGCACAATCCCCCCAATCATCCATATCCCAGAAAGAGCCCCGATAACCAACAAAATGAACAAAGCCTCGGTAACGCGCTTCACATTGTTCTCTATGGCATGTTCAAAGGTTTTCCAAGGCAGCCCGTAACGCCACATCCCAATGGTAGCACATACCGCCGAAGCCACAAGCAAACAAATCTGACTCCCGCCAGAAAGAGCGCCATCACCAAAAGTATAAATGGTGACAGAAAGCAGTGCCACCAATACCAAGAGGGGCACAAAAGATATGAGGGGAGAAGGAATGCGAGTATTCATTATATAGAGAAGAATAAAGAGTATGGGATAAAGAGTAGAACTACCCTATGGTAGTACTACCCCCATTATATAGGAGCGCCCGTCTATCGAAGCAATTAGGACACTAATCGTGAATCGTTAATCGTTAATCGTTAATCGCTAATCGTTAATCGTTAACCTTTCACTCTTAAAAAAAATCCTGCAAAAGAGAACTTTTGCAGGACTATTATTCTTGATTCGTAAAGTCTTTCTAAAAGACTTGTGGAATGCAAGTCAAAGTCTAAGAACTACACCTTGATTTCTACTTCAACACCGCAGGGGAGTTCGAGCTTCATGAGAGCGTCTACAGTCTTAGGAGTAGAGCTATAGATGTCAATGAGGCGCTTGAAAGTAGATACTTCAAACTGTTCGCGTGACTTCTTGTTAACGAATGTAGAACGGTTAACAGTGATGATACGCTTGCGAGTAGGGAGAGGAATTGGACCGCTAACTACTGCACCTGTAGCCTTAACTGATGCCACGATCTTAGCTGCTGACTTTTCAACGAGCGTGTGGTCGTAAGACTTCAACTTGATACGAATTTTCTGACTCATTTTATTTTAGTGTTTTAATCTTCCCGAGCAGCACAGGCTAAGAGTCATTCGTTAGCCTGCCTGCGCGAAAAGGAGTTTGTTTTTTATAGGATGTGAATTACTTCACGAGGTCCACGCGACCCTTTACTTCTTCGAGTACTTCACGAGCAATATTCGCAGAGAGTGCGATGTGGCTGTGGTAAGTCATTGAAGATGTTGCACGACCAGAAGTGATAGTACGGAGTGCAGTTACATAACCGAACATTTCTGCGAGGGGCACCTTAGCCTTAACGACGCGAGCACCAGAACGGCTGCTTTCCATACCTTCTACCTGACCACGACGCTTGTTCAAGTCACCGATAACGTCACCCATGTTTTCTTCGGGAGTAACAACTTCCAACTTCATGAGGGGTTCCATCAATACGGGACCAGCCTGAGCACATGCGTTCTTGTATGCCTGGAGCGCTGCGATTTCGAATGACAACTGGTCAGAGTCAACGGGGTGGAATGAACCATCGAGCAATTCAACCTTGAGGCTATCGAGGGGATAACCACCGAGTACACCGCTCTTCATAGCGTTTTCGAAGCCCTTCTGTACAGAGGGGATGAATTCCTTAGGAATGTTACCACCAGTTACCTTGTTTACGAACTGGAGACCACCCTGTGTGAAGTCTTCATCAACGGGACCAACGTTAACGATGATATCAGCGAACTTACCGCGACCACCAGACTGCTTCTTGTAAACTTCGCGGAGGTTAACTGTCTTAGTAATAGCTTCCTTGTAGTTAACCTGTGGCTTACCCTGGTTACATTCTACCTTGAATTCACGCTTAAGACGGTCGATGATGATATCGAGGTGAAGTTCACCCATACCAGAGATAACCGTCTGACCAGACTGTTCGTCAGTCTTAACAGTGAATGTGGGGTCTTCTTCAGCGAGCTTAGCGAGACCGTTAGAAAGCTTATCGAGGTCCTTCTGAGTCTTAGGCTCAACTGCAATACCGATAACGGGATCGGGGAAGTCCATAGATTCGAGTACGAGGGGAGCATCTTCAGAAGAAAGAGTGTCACCAGTACGGATATCCTTGAAACCTACACCAGCACCAATATCACCAGCAGCGATCAAGTCAACAGGATTCTGCTTGCTTGAGTGCATCTGGAAGAGGCGAGATACGCGTTCCTTCTTACCTGAACGAACGTTGTAGATGTAAGAACCAGCTTCAACCTTACCTGAGTAAACACGGAAGAATGTCAAGCGACCAACATAGGGGTCAGTAGCGATCTTAAACGCAAGAGCTGAAGTCTTTTCGTCTTCAGAAGGCATACGGCTTTCTTCTTCGCCTGTTTCGGGGTTTGTACCGATTGTAGCACCACCGTCCATGGGAGAGGGAAGGAACATACAAACGTAGTCAAGCAACTTCTGTACACCCTTGTTCTTAAATGAAGAACCACAAGTCATAGGAACAATATCCATTGCGAGTGTAGCCTTACGGATAGCAGCAACGAGTTCTTCCTTAGTGATAGAAGCGGGATCTTCAAAGAACTTTTCCATGAGTTCTTCGTCAGTTTCAGCAGCTGATTCAACGAGCTTAGCACGCCATTCTTCTGCTTCATCAACGAGGTTAGCGGGAATTTCTTCTACGCTGTAGTCTGCACCCATAGTTTCATCGTGCCAGAAGATAGCCTTCATGTCGATGAGGTCTACGATACCCTTAAATGTTTCTTCAGCACCGATAGGAATTGCGATAGGAGCAGGATTTGCACCGAGCACAGCCTTCATCTGGCGAACTACTTCAAAGAAGTCTGCACCAGAGCGGTCCATCTTATTAACGTATGCAATACGGGGTACGTTGTACTTATCAGCCTGGCGCCATACAGTTTCAGACTGAGGTTCAACACCACCTACTGCACAATATGCAGCAACAGCACCGTCGAGCACACGGAGTGAACGTTCTACTTCAGCAGTGAAGTCAACGTGTCCCGGAGTGTCGATGAGGTTGATCTTATACTGAGTGTTTGCGTAGTTCCAGTAAGTAGTTGTAGCAGCAGAAGTGATAGTGATACCACGTTCCTGTTCCTGCTCCATCCAGTCCATTGTAGCGCCCCCTTCGTGTACTTCACCGATCTTGTGAGTCTTACCAGTGTAGAAAAGGATACGCTCAGACGTTGTAGTCTTACCGGCATCGATGTGAGCCATGATACCGATGTTACGCGTCAAGTGCAAATCATTTTTTGCCATGTCTTTCAGTATTTAAGGAGATTAGAATCTGAAGTGAGCGAACGCACGGTTAGCTTCTGCCATACGGTGCATATCTTCCTTACGCTTGAATGCACCACCCTGTTCGTTGTATGCATCCATGATTTCAGCTGCGAGCTTGTCAGCCATTGTCTTACCACCACGCTTACGAGCGTAACCAATCATGTTCTTCATAGAAACTGATTCCTTACGGTCGGGGCGGATTTCTGTGGGCACCTGGAAAGTAGCACCACCGATACGGCGAGACTTAACTTCAACCTGGGGAGTAATCTTAGCAAGCGCTTCCTTCCAGATTTCGAGGGCAGACTTTTCAGAGTCCTTCATCTTTTCACCTACGATAGCGAGGGCACTGTAGAAGATTTCGTAAGAGATATTCTTCTTACCATCGTACATAAGGTGGTTAACGAACTTAGAAACCTTCTGGTCTCCGTAAACTGGATCGGGAAGAACCAAACGCTTTTTAGGCTTTGCTTTTCTCATTGTAGAAAATTGGTTTTAGTAGGCTGCATCATACGTCTTCAACTCCACGCTTGGAGTTTACTCAACCCTTGTGCAAACCAAAGATTTATAAATTAGAAAAAGATGAGGGGTGTGTCAAAATAGAAAAATTTTGGTACCCCCTCTTAAGTTGTGTAAGAATGTATAAAACACAAGGCGCTGAGATTGCGGATGAAGGGAGCGTATGAAGTACGTGACCGAATCCAAAATCGACAAGCAACACAGTGGTTTGTGCATTATAACACGACGCCTAATGTGTTTAAATACTGTTAAGATTACTTCTTAGCAGCCTTGGGACGCTTAGCACCGTACTTAGAACGACGCTGTGTGCGGTTAGCAACACCTGCAGTATCGAGAGTACCGCGAACGATGTGGTAACGTACACCAGGAAGGTCCTTTACACGACCACCACGAACGAGAACGATTGAGTGTTCCTGAAGGTTGTGACCTTCACCGGGGATGTAAGAGTTAACTTCCTTAGAGTTAGTCAAGCGAACACGAGCAACTTTACGCATTGCTGAGTTAGGCTTCTTGGGCGTAGTAGTGTACACACGAACACAAACGCCACGACGCTGAGGGCATGAATCCAACGCGGGAGACTTAGACTTGTCTGCAGCCACGCTTCTACCCTTTCTTACCAATTGTGAAATAGTAGGCATTTTGTTTAATTTTTTATTTGTTTATATATTATATTTTGTATTCAAATGGAGTATGTTTTCGCAGTGCTTTCCGCTTATCGTAAGCGCACACTACACCTTTTGGGGTGCAAAGTTACAAATAATTCCCTAACAAACAACACAACACAACTCTAAATTTTACTTTTTTCTAACATTTCTCCCCAAAACGCCCTCTTACGCCACCAACTTCTCACCCAAAACCATCGATTCTGCCATCCTCAACAAACATTTTGCCGTTTGACGGTTTTAGTCACACTGAAAAAATACATCCGGAGCAACACTTCATAAAGCGTCACCCCGGATGGTTTGATATTAAAGAATGAAATAAGATTTACAATGTTCCGCCCTTTTATTCTTGTCAAAGTCTGTTACCATCTCCAATCAGCGCAATCTTTTCAATATTGCGCGCACGGCATAATGCGCAAAGCAATAACACGTCTTGATGAAACTCAATCCCTCTATATCTCTATAAATATGCCACTGCCAACCGAGAACTTTAAATTTATTCGATGAAACCGAACCTTTTCTCAAGCGATATAGCGCATGAATCTGATTCGTATTTTGCGCTTTATACCCCTTCTTCAAGATAGACAACCATAACACGTAATCTTCGTGATGCACATAAGGACTATAAACCTTGCCCACCTTTTGTGTGTCATACATCCCCGTTGAATTCGCGATAAT
Source organism: Alloprevotella sp. (assembly GCA_045657925.1). Lineage (GTDB taxonomy): Bacteria > Bacteroidota > Bacteroidia > Bacteroidales > Bacteroidaceae > Alloprevotella. Next base: position 21,641 of record JAZOUA010000013.1, read on the forward strand.
ATTACCTTTAAGGAGTTCCTGGTATTCCACTTCTTGCCGTGCAATAACGTTACGACGACTTCTCTTCCCCTCTTCGCTCATCTTCTCATAGTTTGTAAACGAAGCCGCAACCCGTTCGTCTCCAAACAACTTCACCTGCTCTTCCAATTTAGTAGGCAACCATACATCATCACTATCCAGGAATGCGATAAATCTCCCTTTAGCATTCTCAATTGCGATGTTTCTCGGTTTTGCGGGAGAACCAGAAGGAGCCTCTGTTCTTAGAAAAACGATTCTATGGTCCTTATTGGCATACTCCTGAACAATCTCTGCGGAATTATCGGTGGAGCAATCGTCAACAATTATCATTTCCCAATCCTGATAGGTTTGAGAAAGCACAGACTCTATAGCGTCTCCTATGAAAGCCCCCGCATTATAGCAAGGAGTTATTATTGATACCATTATTTAATATTTACCAAAATCCACCGATAGCATGTGAAGCCCTACCCGTTGTTCTTCGGGAGGCAACTGCATATAATCCCCAAAGACTTGTGTCAAGTACTCATGATAGTGCTCAGCAATAGGGAATTCCGCATCCTCAAAAGGCACTCTCACCGCTTTCCCAAATATAGTCTTCTTAATCACAGCACTCCGAAATCGCGTTCTGCCGTAAAAGAATCCGTAATACTCCGTTTCCCTGCCATTATACTTCTCCACCTGTCTTCTGAAGAAGTTTCTCACGCAAGGTATTTTGCAAGGAGCCGCCAACGACAACAAGAAGCGTTGCTTTAAACTTGCCGATGAATACGTACGTTCCAACAAATGGTAACACATATAATATTTACCACAAACATACTGCCATCGTGCAATCAAAGGGTTGGAGGAAACATTATCCATCTTAAAGATATCAATGAAAATCCCTTGCATGTCATCATTTTTAACATACCCCTCAACCTCGTCAAGTATTGTACCTTTGAGCCTTACCTTACTGAAATACAAGGGCCAATCCTTCAAACCTTCCTGCAAGTAATATTTATCCTTGTCCAATTGCTCCTTACAGACACGGATAAACTTCTCGTAGTTGGCATGATCCATGATAATGTCATAATCATCATCCCAAGGGATGAATCCCTTGTGACGAATTGCCCCAATTGCACTTCCCCCTACCAGGTAGTATTCTATATCATTCTTCCGGCATAATTCATCAACATCTTTAGCTATCGACAGAATTACCTTTTGAAGATGTTCCAATTGCGTCATTTTATTCTTCCGCTATTTATTTTATACTCATAACTATGCCTTCCCTCTTCACGGAAGTCCGCCTGATAACGCGCCAATACGTGTTTAAAGACTTCTTCATATTGAGGAATAAACAAGTCATTCTTTGCTTCAAGATTCCGTATGATGTCATTGGCCAAAACCGTTGTTTGCGTCAAATCCGTTTCACCTTGATTAAAGCTCGTCCCCTTTATGGAACCTGGAGAGACATTCAGAATGCGGTTTGCACTCCCACTCTTCTCCAACTCTACATTCACGCTTTCAATAAAAATCTTCAGCGCCGCTTTACTTGCTCCATACACCGAGAAGAAAGGAGACGACATAAAGCCAGCAATACTAACCATCACCCCACAATAAAAGTCTTCCTGACTCTGTATCTTGTCATAAAAGTGATGAATCAAGCGCATCACGGCCGTCGCATTCACATGCATCAAGTTGATAATGTGTTGTTCATCCAAGTCTTTAAACAACGCCAACCGCCCGAAGCCCGCCGTAATCATCAATGTATCTATGTCCGAAAAACGACAGAAGAATGAATAATCTTCGTGGGTCAGATCAAACTGAAACGCCTCAAACTTAGGATGCACATACTCTTCTGCTATCACCGCACGGTCAACAATATACACCTTTTCGCAATCGTCACGCAAGGCCAACTCCGTTGCGATAGAAAGTCCGATGCCATTAGCACCACCCACAACTAACGCTCGCTTCATATTTCCAAGAAGTTCTTACGCTCCGTAAATTGTTGCATCACGCCCGCCATAGCGATACTTTCGCGTTTGTGCAAACGAGCACTATTAAGTCGGCGGTTTAGGATGCACACCATCCATTCCTGAATTTCATAGCGCAACCCTTCACCTTCCCATTTATAGAAATACCTCTTATTCTGATTCTGATCTTCGTAACGCAGTTCAAAATAATCAGTTTTCCACCAAGGGGCCTCTACAATGGCATACCCCTTTGTTCCAGACACCACCAAGTTACCCTCCGTCTTCACGCCCAGTCCCAACTTAAAGGAGCACACCGCCGTCGGGTAATGCAACACACCCTTTGTATATACGTCCACCCCGTTTTCCATGCGCGAATAAAAGTTCAAACTCTTATAATCAGTGCCTAAAAGGCGGAAAATAGGCAACAAGGGATAAACAGCAGATTCATACATTGAACCACCCGCCTGCGCCACATCAAATTCACGGCGCGTTCTATCGGGCAACAAGCGCGACAACGAAGCCTCAACATCCACAACTTCACCAATCGCGCCACTCTTAATCATCACCATCAAGTGGTTGAACGCCGGGCAATGCGCCGTCTTATGAGCTTCCATCAAGACAACACCCTGCGCTTCAGCAATATCATAAAGCTCCCGAGCCTGCGCTTCCTCAAGTACAAGGGGAATTTCACAAAGCACATGCTTCTGCTTCAATAAAGCCTGCTTCGTCAGTTCATAGTGACTCAAGTGTGGAGTCGCAATATATACCGCATCCACATCTTCCAGCAAACTTTCATAAGAAGGATAACTGCGTTCCAAGCCATGTCGTTCAACAAAAGCTTCGCCAATCCTCTGTTCTATATCATAAGCTCCAACAAGCTGCACACCACCCACGAATGAAGCCTCAGGCACAAAGCGCTGAGCAATCAATCCACAACCGACAACACCCACTCTCACAATCTGTTGTTGCGCTCCACGAAGCATTGTGCTTGAAATACCTTCTGTACGAGGTAGATACACCACCTGGCAGAACTCACTCAAATAATCAAACTTGCCCTCCCAATCCGAACCGATTGCAAAGATATCCACCTCATATTTTTGGATATCATCAATCTTCTGTCCGAAGTAATCCTCAATCACAATCTGATCCGCCAATCCCGTAGCCTTCACCGCCTCAACGCGTTCTAGAACGTTATTGCAGACATTAAACTTACCGCGTTCACGGTCAAAATTATCATTGGTTACACCTACAATCAAGTAGTCACCCAACTCCTTAGCACGGCGCAACAAATTAATGTGCCCCTGATGCAAAAGGTCGTATGTACCGTAGGTTATAACTTTCTTCATATTATTATAATAGTTCTCAGTTGGAAAAATACGCATCAAAAAGCATATCCCAATCAAGTAAAACTAAGTCTCATTTATTTTCAATTCCAGTTCATCTAACATTCACCACAATCCCATGTGCCGCCGCTAGGAATCGGGTCAAAAAGAAGTTCAGGTTGTAGCTAAACGGTCTTCTCAAGAAATAAGCAAGATACATCCCCATTTGCAACAATCCCGTTTTCACCACCTCACTGCGCTTACGCTTTCGTGTCACAGCACTATTCTCGCGATACCTTCTGTAATAAATCGCCTCTTTATTAGCAAACGAGATTTTATTGAATTTATTGGATATAAGGAACATAAAAAGTGCATCCTCGCCATTCTTGAACCTCACGTCAAAGCGCCTGTCTTGAATATAATTCCTCGGAATAAGTTTCATCCAGCACCCAGAGAAACATTTACGCACCTTTGATGAAATCCGCACCACCTGTTGTTCATACATTTCTTCAACAACATCGCGAATGGGATAAGAAACTGGAGTAGAAACGTCCCCATCCTTAAATGCATAGGGTATACACACCGAAATCGTATCAGCATCAGCCTTCTCATACAACAATTCCAAATACCTTGGCGACACATAATCATCATCATCAATAAAGGTCACGAAATCCCCCTTAGCATGATCCAAAGCCACATTACGTGCATTCGAGACGCCCCCCCTCTCCGTATGAATAAAATTCACATGCATCCCCCCCATCCTTTGAGAAACAAACTCCTCAATGCGCGACTTATAAGGCTCTCCACATCCATTCAACACCAAAACCACCTCAAAATCCTCCTTCGGAAACGTTTGAGCGACCAAAGAGTCCAAACATTCCCAAAGATAATCTTGCGGTTGATACGTAGGAATAATAACCGAAACCTTCATCTGGAATCAAACAGAAAAGTGAAACATACAGAGCACAACACGCCCTTTACACCCGTTTAATCTGCAAAGATAATATATATATTATAAAAACAAAGATGCCAACCCAAGAATGTTAACATTCTCAAGTTGGCAACAACAATCCTTTGTGCAAATACTGATTATAAACGATAAAAGTCTGAAGAAAAGAAGCCAAAAAGCCAATTATCATAGTTATTAGGCACTTCATCATTCCTCGTTCAACGTTCATCGTTCCTCAGAACCTCAGAACCTCTTAACGAACCGCAGGTTCCTCAGAACTCTCAGAACAAACCGCAGGTTTCTTTAATCTCTCAACTTTAAACTTTCAACCTTCATCGTTCAACGTTCATCGTTCATCATAACCTCAGAACTTCAGAACTCTCAGAACGAACCTCAGGTTCCTCTTAACCTCAGAACCCTTCCTCATTCCTCGTTCAACTTTCAACCTTAAACGTTAAACGTTAAACCTTCAACGTTAATCGTTAACCTTTCACCTTTAACCTTTCACCTTTAAACGTTCATCGTTCTCCGTTCCCCCCTCACCCCTTGTCTGGCGATGCTAATAACACAACCCAAAATTCCAAAGTGGTACGACATTCAAATACCCCACTTCTATATCATCTTTAACAACATACCCCTCGACGACATCAGCAATTTGCCGCTGCCCCTTTTTCCTTCCCCCTACTTCAAATGTACGTCCATCAATAATAAAATCAGCCTTATCAGATGACACCACATCATGGTTAACTCGCATTTGGTTAAAGAAAAAAGTTTCGCGCAAATTTCCAATATCAGTAGCATTATTACCTAAAACATATGCCAAATTAGTATTGTCAATATACACCTTTTCCACCTTTCCAAGTCCACGAATCCCCCCAGTATCATCTCTCAACTGAGCAATCATTCCTGCACGCTCCATGTACAAGAGATAATCACCCAACTGATTTCTACTCACACCTATCAAGGATGCAAGTTTTGTCATCACAGGTTTGAAAGGAACACTTTTTGAAATCACCACCAATAACTGCCTCAACTTTCTCCCCGTCGATACATTCATCATTGCATACTGAGGAATGTCCACCTCCATTGTTTGATTAATCACTTGTTCCAATTCTCTCTCATAATCCTCATCTCGACCAAAAGGATAATACCCCTTTTTTAAATAATCAGCAAAAAGAGGCAGAGGGTGTGCAACACCAGGTATTTCAGCCTTATGACTTAGAATCTCGTTCAAGGAAAATACCGGAACCTTTATATTATGAAACAATAGCAAATACTCTCGAAAAGAAAGTCCTTGCATCTCATAGATAGGAGCTCGTCGACTCAAGTCGGATACACCTTTATAAATATCTAATATAGAAGAACCCGTAAAAATCAATTGCAGATCAGGCAACGTATCATAAATCTGCTTCAATTCAAGCGACCACCCTTCATATTTATGCACCTCATCAATAATCAAATGCACTCCCCCTTGTTTTACAAACGCAGAAGCTAATTCAACCAGCGAATGGTCAACAAAATAGAGATTGTCAGCTGAAGCATACAAAGTGCGCTCAATTGGTAAACACATCTTAATATGCTGTAACAACATCGTCGTTTTCCCAACCCCCCTCGGTCCAACAATCCCTAACATACGCCCATTCCATTTTATTCTGTCATACAAATAGCGTACAAATAAGGTATCAACAGACTTCACTAACAAACGAGACGTTTGATATAATTGTTCCATAAATCCAAGTTTAAATTATCTTTCACTTGCAAATATACAAAATTTGCACTATAAAAGTGCAGACCTATCAACAAAACCGCACACTCATAGTGCAAATTCAAAAAAATATCACAGTTCCGTTGTCCGTTGACAAGATAAAATCAATAGTACAGATTATACCATTTATCCTCGTGATACTTGTGATACGTGGAAACAAGTACACGCACCTCAGGGCAACCATGAAAACTGTTTAATCCGTGTAATCACGTTGACAACTAAGATTCTCAGAACATTCAGAACCTCTTAACTTCTTAACAAGCCTCTGGTTCCTCAGAACTTCAGAACCATCAGAACTTCAGAACCCTTCCTCGTTCCTCGTTCAACTTTCAACGTTAATCTTTCAACGTTCATCAGAACCATCAGAACTTCAGAACGAGACATCCTCTCTCCACGTTCCCCTCTCAACTTTAAACGTTAATCGTTAAACGTTCCCCGTTGACCTCAGAACCATCAGAACTTCAGAACCCTTCCTCGTTCCTCGTTCAACTCTCAACGTTAATCTTTCAACGTTCATCAGAACTCTCAGAACCTTCAGAACTTCAGCACCTCAGAACCTTTTACTCTCAACTTTCAACGGTCACCGTTATGGCACATACGCCCCATCCTTTGCTTCAAATATCGCAGAGGGTTCGATAACATTAATGCTGTGCCACATGCCTGCGGGAACTTGTATACCAAATTTACCATCATTGGGGCAAAGTGTATATCTAGCAACTTCTTTGAATTCACCTTCACATTTTTCATAGAAGATCTCCTCCAATTTGCCACAGAGGCAAATCACAGACTCTTCCGTAGTCTCATGTCTGTGAATTGGCACCACTGTACCTGGAAGTAAAGCATTCAGCATCCTCTGAGAAGTATCTTCCGATGAATTACGCATATCATAATTCATACGTAAACGGGGTGAAGTTGACGCTTGTGTCCAAAGGGTCTCTAGAAAATCTTTATCAATTAACTTTTCCATATTTTTTGATTAAGTGAGTTGGTGAGTTAGTTTTTTAGTGAGTTTGGTTGACTTATCCTTTTTCGCAAGGATGATAACATGCAAGCGATCTCGCTAATTGAACTTTCTATGAGTAGGTAATCTTCTTCCGATATATATCCAAACCTCTTACTTATTTCAAATTGGCACATAGTTTCCATCAAAGAAGCATTACTAATGTTTAGGAAATGAATCTTCTCCTTATCCGATAATCTGCTCATACCCTCAGCAATGTTTGAAGGTACAGAAACTGCCGCCCTACGAATCTGATCACAAAGTGCATATTTCTCTTCCGAAGGGAACTTACTCAGCAACCTATAAATATCAGTCACCAAATCCATAGCCTTCTGATATACATTCAGCTTCCTATAAAAGAATTCCTGAATCATAGTTAGTTAGTGATTTAGTTAGTTAGTGATTTAGCAGTTTAGTGATTCAGCTAGATTGTGATTTATAGTACGATTGAAAATGGAAGGACAACAAGCCAACAAACAAACTCACCAAATCACTATATCACCAAATCACTTGAGCGAAGCAACATCACTCAGATCCCTAACTCACCAAATCACTTCTTCAAGGAAGCCAAATATTCCTCATGCAAGTGATAATATTTCTTCTTAAATGCAACGTATGCAATTGAGAGTAGAACAAAAATACCCACCGCATATAACCAATGAGCAACGATGGTATTCGGAATTAAATAAATTATACCTAACGATACAGCCAACTGCAATATCATATATAAACAACTCACCTTAATGTGGCTCATCTTCAACTCATTTGCCATCAACTGATAAGCATGTTTACGATGCGCCTCTCCTAGGTTCTCGTGTAAAAGGATACGATGACATATTGTCAAACAACCATCAACTCCATATACCAAGAGGAAGAGCAACCATGTCACGTCTCCAGTAGTCATCACCAACTTTCCTATAGCAAATAGCATAATGAAGGCAATTCCGACACTCCCAACATCACCAGCAAAACACTTAGCCTTACCTCGTTCACGGAAATTGAAAATACTAAAGACCAATACCGATAGGATTACCACCACCAAGAATGATTCTTCCATAAAACCGATCTTGTGGTTCATAATCAACAACGGGATTAATACCGCTAACGAATATCCAGCAGTAATACCATTGATGCCATCCATAAAGTTTATAACGTTCGATGCCCCCACACAAACGATTAGTGCAAGAATAACGATCCACCACATTTCAAGGTGCAAAATATCCAGTTGTTGGAACATCAATCCCATCGCTATAAATTGCACAACCAATCTCACACTATCAGGAAGTGAGTGAATGTCATCCACAAAACTAATTCCTGCAGCTAATGTCACCGACGCTAACAACCACGGATATTGAAAACCATAAAAGGCGCTCCAAATCCACAAACCAAACAGAAAGATAATTCCTCCACCTCGTAATACAACAGACGAGTGCGAACTTCTTTCATTGGGTTTATCAATAATATTACACTTATCCGCAACCTTGAAATAAAGCAACTCTGCTACGAGTAAAATCACGAAGATAACTCCAAAAGTAATAACTGTATTCATAATCTATTAAATTGAAACCTCAAACTAAATCCCTAACTCACCAAATCACTAAATCACCAACTCACCAAATCCCTCACAACTTAACCTCTTTCTGAAAAAAATGTGACCACATCGCATTAAAAAGGAACGAATGCATCGAGCAATATCCATATTGTTTAAATCGCTTGGCATTAGCCACGATTTCAAAAAACAGATTCACCCGTCGTTTAAACCAGCTAGTTGTTTTTTGCTCCTTTACTTTTTGGGATATGAGTTCATCAAAGATCTGTTTCTCATTTGCGTTTAACTCTTCATATCGTTTTCTGCCCTCAACCACATCCGTAATATTGTCAAGCAATACCAAAAAGCGATCGAACCCGAACCGTTTGCAGGCGTTCTGGAAATCTGCTCTATCAAAAGACAAGTTTCTTAATACCACCCAATCCACAATATGTTTAAACGAAAGGTGTGCCTTTAAGAAATCCCCTAAAGCATGCTCTACATATAGCATAACGATAAACATCAAAGGAGGTTTGACCAATAAGGATTCATCAAAGTACTCCTTTCCTGTTGATAGCAATTCTCTAAGGAATAATTCAAAGTTATGTAGGTTCTTATTGCCTCTAACTGGCGTAATAAACCGATGAAGTTCTACATAAACATTATCTATTTCAAATTCAGCCTCTTTATAAACTTCATATTCTAACGCGATTCCCTCCTGCTCAAGCAGACGACATGCATTCTGCCACCCTTCTTGCACAAACAAATCCAAGTCGCAACTGAATCTCGATTCAGGATTGGGATAATATTGTGCAATTGTTTGCCCTTTCAATATGACTGCTTCAACTCCTATCGTATTCCACAACTTAGACAACTTATTGGCAACCGCCTGGTGACGTATATAATTACGCTTATAGCATTCCGCTTGGGCGAAAAATGCCATCAGTACAGACCTATCTGGAATTTGCGTCGCAGGAAATTTCCCTATTGCAGAAAATACAACTCCCGCCAAAGCATGCCTTAGAGCAAACTGTTTGACATCCTTCCATTGTTCAGCCGATGGAACAATAGACAACTCCTTACGTGTCCCGAATGCTATTTGTATAAGTTCAAGAACAAAACCAACCGATTCCAAATTATATTAAGTTTATAGTGGGAATTTATGACTTCCATCCAATATTTTGTTGACATATCAGCCAACAGCTCCCCCTGTGAAATCCTCGATACGTTAATAGGATTTATGCCCCTTTAAAACTCTTAATCGTTTTATCTAACCCCTTTGTAGCACAGACAGGCATTTTGTCAATACCTAACGCTTGCTTAATTTTTGCATTAGAGACCACATAATTCTCCGTCAGCTTACGCAAGCGCTCTGGATTAAGAGGCAAATGCAACAAACCTCCCAATTTAGCGAGACTATTCATCATGCCACAGGGCAAGTTCCATATACGACTTCTCTGTCCCAACGCTCCACACATAACCTTAATCAATTCATTTGTAGAAAGCGCTTCATCATCTGCCATATGATAGATGCCACTCTCAACAGGCAATTCTATCATCTTGTCTATTACAAAGCTCAAATTATCAATCGAAGTGAAAGAGCGTTTGTTTTCAAAAGCACCAAGAGGCCAAGGAATACGTTTGCTAACTACACTATAAAGCAAGTTTAAATTGCCCTTATTACCTGGACCATGTATCATACAAGGACGCAGAATATAAGTACTCATATCTCTCTTTATGCGCTCCTCCTCACAACTCAATATATAATTTTCTGCCGCAATTTTACTTTCTCCATAAGGCCCTACAGGAGCAGGAACAATATCTTCAGTTAGGATATCACCTTTCACTGAATCTGCTGCAGCTTTTACAGAGCTAAAGAAAATAAACTTCTTTACTCCGTGAGTCAGCGCATAGTCATAAATTTTCTTGGTCAAATCTGTGTTCACCTTAAAGTAAACATCTGCCTGCGCCTTATTTTTAGTATCATGAGCTTTCCCAGCAAGATGAATAATGACATCAAACTGAGGCAAACCTCTTTCCGTATTATCAACGTCAGTCCATTGAAATGTCTCAATCACTCCATCCTTTTCTGGAGCAACAATATCTAAACCATAAAGAGCATGCTTACCCTTCAAATATTCAACGAGATTAGAACCCACGAAACCGTGAATTCCTGTTATAAGTATATTCATTGATTATATAAATTGAATTTGAATCGAAAACTAATTTACTTTATCTCTATTTCACAAGATCACTCACTACTCAAACTCACCAACTCACTCTCAATTCTCACTCCTTCAGACCATTTACCACACGTTTAAACTGTTTACTAACTTGCATACAATTGAAATTAATAAGCAAGCCTAATTTCAATCCTGTTAGTTTCAGATAAGTAATAGTTTGAGCATAATGAATATCTTGTAAATCTTTTACAGATTTAAGTTCTACGAGCACTTTGTCATTCACTATCAAATCCGCACGAAAGCCATCTCCCAGAGTGACTCCATCGTAGATCAAAGGAATCAAAACCTGACGTCTAACATGAAGACCAAATTTCTTGAGTTCATATTCCAAACAATCTTCATATGCAGACTCTAACAGCCCTGGACCTAGGATCTTATGAATCTTGATGCTTAAATCAAGCACCACCTTTGATATTTCATTCTCAGTCATAATAACATATTTTGAATCTCTCGCAGAGAACACGAAGAAGCAAAGTCGCAAAGAAGAGTATAAATCTTAGCGTCCCCTTGCCCTTAGCGCAACTTCGCGAGAAATCACACCTCGCAGAGACCGCAAAGAAGCAAAGTCGCAAAGAAGATTATAAACCTTAGCGTCCCCTTGCCCTCTGCGCAACTTGCGAGAAACCATATCTCGCAGAGAACACCAAGAAGCAAAGTCGCAAAGAAGAGAATAAATCTTAGCGTCCCATTGCCCTCTGCGCCCTTTGCGAGAAATAACCTCTCACCCCTTGCGAGAACCCGAATCTCAATACCTTATCTTTGAGTACACCAATTCCATGGCTTTCCACAAATAGCGAACCCACTGAAAAGCCTGGCAAGTATATATCCCATGTTTCTTTAGCGAACCAGCAATATCTCTGTTCACCTTTTTCTTAGCCTCAACCCCTGCAGTACTTTCGCCGCCAGTACGCATGGTAACAAAATCCTTATGTATATATTTTGCCTTTATTTTGTTTTTACCAAACAAACGCACCATCATTTCAAAATCAGATGAGGTGCGGAATTGCAAATCATAAAGTCCATACTTTTGATATACCTCTTTACGAACGTAAAAACTAGGGTGAGCAGGCATAAACCCGAAGCGCAACAACCACGGTCGAAAGTAAGAAGAACTATAATAGCGAGTACATTTTGTCAAATCCTCATCCTTTACAAAATGGATATCCCCATAAATGGCGTCGAGTGTAGATTCTGAATGAAATTCGTTAGCAACACGTTCAAGGACATCATCACTTGTAAAGAAATCATCCGAGTTTAGGATACCGACTACGTCACCCGTCGCCAACTCGATCCCCTTATTCATGGCATCATAAATACCCTTGTCTGGTTCACTAATCCATTTCAAGCGCCCATTAAATCGATGCTCGTACTCCTTAACCACTTCAATCGTTTTGTCCTTTGAAGCACCATCAATAATTATATACTCATAATCTTGGTAAGATTGTTTAAGGACACTTTCAATCGTATCACGAACGGTGGAGCTACTATTGTAAGTGGCTGTAATTATAGATATGTTCATAGCTTAAATTGACATCTTAGTCTTAAATTGGAATAGTGCAAACTTTATAAGATATAACACAAGGTTATAATAAAATTGTTATTATAACACTACACCTTGTTTTCTTTTATGATTTTTGCAGGATTCCCTGCTATAATCACATTATCAGGAAATACTCCTGTTACGACGCTACCAGCACCCACCACACAATTCTTTCCAAGTATCGTACCTTTAAGAATGATAGAGTTGGCTCCTAAGAAACATCCATCACCAATATTGATTGGACTCACTTTTATGTCTTCCACCTTCTGGCAGATACGCTGTGACGCAGGCAACGGATGAAAATCATTATCTATCAACTTACAATTCCCCCCTATAAGCACATTATCACCGATAGTGATTTCCCTCATTGCATAGATGGTAGAGCCACTGATGCCACATCCCGAACCGATGGAAATCTTCCCTCCATAACGTGCCACAATAATGGAGCGCTGATACAATCCCACCATATTACTCACAAAATCACTATTGATTATAGTTTTGGTTTTGCCTTGTTTGAAGATTATAGAACTACCAGGAAATGCATAGCACACAGTAAAACCATTAAAAGTTACCATATGGCGGTACTTAATCTTTGCAAGCAAATACTTAGCTCGCAAACCCAACTTACGAAAAGCTAAACGAAGCATAGTTAACATTCCACCTATAAATATACGAATTCAGGTTTTTTCCCTCCGTTGATAATCCACTCATATAGTTGCTTCATCATGGTAGCAACCTTAATTTGTTCATACTTATTTTCTATCAACTTGCGCCCCCTTGCTCCCATATGCAATATTTCATCATTGGAACGAGACATCATATCCATGATGACCTCTGCAATGGTTTCAGGGCTGTTATCTCTCCACCATCCACATCCTTCTATATTCAATTCCTGCCAAGGTGTCCCGGTACTAGCATATACAGGCGTGCCACATATTAGAGCCTCTGGCACAATCATACCGAAATTCTCTTGTTCACTCGGAACCATCAGCGCATGCAGACGCGTCAATCTGTCGTATTTTTCCTTTCCGTTTACGAAACCAACAAAGTTAACAACGTCCTTCAAACCTAGGCGATCAACCTCATCATACAATAATTTTTCATATTCATCACTGCCCTTTCCCATTATCTCGAGGGTAAACGCAGAACATCCTTTTTCTATAGCGATAGCCGCCCCACGAAGCAAATTCTCAACCATCTTAATAGGATGCAAACGTCCAAGGTATCCTAGAGTCCTCTCAGTTGGCTTCATCGTTGGCAAATCCACGCCCTCTGGGAAAACCACAGGATTAGGGATCACAGCTATAGGACCTTTGTATCCAAATGCACGACAATGTTCCATCTCTTCCTTACATGTTGCATGAAGGCATGCGGCGCCTTGAATATCCTCATTAAACCATAATTTCAACATAGGAATCTTCTTCCACCTCTTTATCTTCAACGCAGTTGGATATAACATTCCATGTGGAGAAATGATATAAGGTTTATTTTTTGCTCTTGCAGTTAAACAAGTTGCATGGCTTTGATACATCCACAATCCATTAGCGTGATATAAGTCGTATTCACTCGCAGCAAGAAAGTTTTTTAGATTCTTGCTTATTCCCAAAGGAGTATGATAGTCATTGGGAAGTTCTATCATCCAAGGGGTACCAACTCCTAAATTGTCATAACTTTGAGCAGTTACCAAATCTATCCTAGCATTCAATACCCAAAGTCCCTCCATCAAATCCCTCGTGCAGGTACTTGGACCACCAAATGAGGCTCCCAAGCTAGAAATTGTTTGTAAGATTTTCATTATTATATTCTCAATGCATGAATGCTCTTTTGATAATATTATACGTTTCCCAGTAGATGATGCATTCTTTTATATCGTTCTTTAACCATCTCTCCACCACCTCGTAAAAACAATTTTACTTCAAGGGGTGATGCAAACTGACATAAAATTCTGGGACGAAGAACCTCAAATATCTTTTCACTGTAATTTCCAGGGATACTACTATATACCTCGCTATAACCATATTGTCTAAGAATAGTAAGTAATCGAGTTGAAAAATAGCCAATTGGGAGACAAATTTCATTCACCTGTTTCTTAAGCAATTGACTAAGGAACTTTTTGGATTCACCTAATTCTTGCAACAATTGTTCTTCTGTTTTATCAGCTAAATTCGTATGAGTCCACCCGTGACATTCAAAAATAAATCCATGCTCTTGAAGTTCAAGAATTTCTTCAGGTTTTAAAAAACCGTCTTTTCCAATTAAGTCCACTGCAAGAAAAACTGTAGGACAGATCTTGTTTTTATAAAAGAATTCTTTATTCTCATAAATACCACGAAAGCCATCATCTAACATAATGCAAACTTCTCCCTCTTCATTGGTTATTTTGGGAACGATCTTGTAGCCTTCCTTTTTAATGACCTCAATATGCTTTTTAAACATATCTAATTGAGTTCCCATTACTAAACCACAGTCGGGAGCTATATACCCCTCACCGACATGAATATCATGATAGAAAAGGATTTTACTCTTTCTGTTATACTTAAATATACTTCCAACAAATAGAAGTAGCAATTTTATGATTTTTGCAAACATACCAATATCCAACTATTTGTTATCTTATTTCTATGATATTGTCTTCTGGAATATCACTTATATTTTCAAGGATGTACAATACATGTTTTTCATCTTTTTCCTTTATTGTAAATGGTAGTTCCATGAATACATTAACAAGAGGGCCATTCTTTTTGGTGATGACTAGATTCGCTCCAATACTCTCAACACCTTTTAAAATCAGTATTTCTTTAAGAGAACGTATAATGGCATTTTCCACTTTTTTCTTTGCTATACGACAAGAGATTACCAAATCCTTAATTTGGGAACTGTTTCCTTTTAAGTGAATAGACAAAAAACTCACAATACCATAATCTCCAAATTTGTCTGACACTCGGAATGCAAAGCATAAATATTCTGGATTCGAAATTAAGGATTCGAATCCTTCTTCGGTATACCGATTTGTTGAAAGATTTAATTGATTGCTTCTTGAAAGTAGCTCATAACACCTTTTTTTATTCGTCTCATTAATTCTCTCAACCGTTAACACCATTTCAAGGCTTCGAAGAAAATCATCATAGTTTTCACTATAATTTGCTTTCAGACTATTTCGCTTACTATCCTCTATATAAAGTTGGCGCCTTTTTTTGCTTGTTTCGGTAACAGGTACCTCAAACTCATCATTATCAAGTAGACTTGGAATATCTGTATCTGAAAAAATTCGCACCATAGGCAATGCTTGCGAAACTTCTTCGCGTTCTCTAATATTATCATCAATGAAAACAAATGAGTTAATACCCACATTTAATTGCTGAGCAATAGCTTTCAGATTTTCGCTTTTTTGCCCCCAATTAATTGCGGGATAAAGGAAATAGTCGTCAATACCAAATTCTTTTAATTTGGCCATTGCTTGGTCTTGATCATTTTTGCTACAAATTGTGTTAAGAATTCCACGTCGATCTAACTCCTTTATTATACTAAGAGCCGTTTCATTGAGGCAAACATTGGGATCGTTAACCAATGTTCCTTTCCAAAGTGTATTATCAAGATCCCATGCTACAACTTTAACTTTTTGAGCTGGTTGTTCAACGTCTATTTGCGGATTATTTTCTTTTATAAAGTCAAGCCATCTGAAATATATTGTAGTATCAGATTCCTCAAGTGGTGTTACAAAAACTCGCACACCTGGTTTTAAAAAACTCTTTACTGGAATTTTAATAATGTTTTCTTTTTCCGCTAGATTATGAATCTTAGTATAAAATATTTCACAATCATTATCTATTTGAACAAGTAGAGGCACTGACTTTTTGTCTTTCAAGAAACAATTGATAAAGAGGTAATCAAAATCTTGTTCAATTTTGGAGATGTTATTTAAAAACACACGTCTCCTAATACCGTCAAAAATAGAGTAAGGACCAAATCTACAAGCAAATGTTGTGGTCGCATTTGATAGATTAACTGCAATTTTACCCCACCTTTCATACTTACTTGCAATTTCTTTTTCCTCCTCAATCGTAATGGGAACTCCTGTAAAAATTGTTTCAAGTTTAGCCCATTTTCTAAAAGTGCATTTGATACCATATCCTAGTGGGCCATCAATAGCATCAATTTTTTGAATACCATATAACATGCGTACACAACGTTTATCAGCACGTTTAATGTAGTTTTCACAATTATTGTAACAATATGGAGGACTACATTCCACACAATGTTCTTCCCAATTGGTATGAGCAAGGTATTTTATATCTAAGTGAGGAGATTCACAAAAAGGATTTTCCTCGTTATAACGCATTTTTTGTGATAAAGAAAGATCAAACATAGTTATTCTTTTTTATTTATTATTAGGCCTTACTACAAGGTCCTTCCATTATAGAACATTCACGATTGTGCTGCAGGTCATCGATTAAGCGAAGCAAAGCCGTAGCAGCCTTGGCCGGACTCCACACCTGCTGCATCGTGCGGCACGCCTCACGCTGCATCAGGCACATCTGCTCGGGATGATTGAGCAACCACTCTACTCGCCCTGTTAATGCCTCCACATTCTCCGAAGCAAAAGAGAAGCCATTCACACCCTCCTTCACCAAATAGGGAGTGCTACCGATGGCATCAGAAGCCACTAAGGCACAGCCATTGGCCATTGCCTCATTGGCCACAGCACCCCACCCCTCATTTCTATCAGAGGTAAAGAGGAAGATATCGTGCTGACGCATGGCTTGCAAGATCTCAGCATTGGGCTGTGCTCCATGAAAGTGCACCACATCGTCTACCCCCAACTCGCGCGCAAGTTGCTTAGTAGATTCCTCTTCCTCCCCAGAGCCATACATATCGAGCACAAAACGATAGCCCTTACTCTTCAGACTGGCAGCCATGCGAATGGGGAGTTCTGGGTGTTTCAACTTTAGAAATCTACTACACCACATTATTTGCGGTGTGATTTCTAAAGTTGAAATACCCAATTTAGGTGATGCAACTTTATAATCCTCATCCACCGCAGTAAAATACCCCCACTTGTAACATTTATTCACATATGTAAACAATCGTTGATGGTCTTTTGCAGCATAGGCACTTTGACACAATTTATAAATAGGTTTCTTATCCCATCGTCCTAAATGGTAGGCAAGGAACATTGGCAGAACTTTGGGAGATAACAAATTAACAAGTCCTCTTTTAAGCCATCTTTCACTAATATCGAAGGATAGTTTATTCTTTGCCATCCGTTTTTTTTCAAATACCAACCCTTCATATCCACCAAAAGCGCAAACGTCTGCTATTTCTGCAATTTCAACTGCAGTATTGTAGAAATCATCAGATTTCCAAGCACAAATCAGATAGGGTCTTGAGGAATAATCCTCTAAAGCCCCTTTACATTCATCACTTTTTACTGTTTCAACAAAACAGAATTCTTTTCCCAATAACTTATAGAGTTCATCTGCTACACGAACCTGATGATGATTTAGAATGATAGAAAAAAAAGCTAATTTCATTGTCTATGTAAAAGCTTATTATACATGTTCACAACAGCATTTTTTAGTATATATATAACAAAAAGCAACGCTACTAAAAATGAGTATTTAGTAATTGGATTCATAACTATGTATTTATTGATACCCATAATTATTATCTGTGAAAATGCCACCACAATAAATGTCTCCGCACCAACACCTTTTAGAATGTTCGCAAATCCTCGGCCATATCGTTCGATGTAAACACTGAATCCCATAACCAACAGGCTACCCGCAATGGCCCCCGTAGTGATTGGAAGAATCGGAAGAATATTATTATAACACATATCCAATCTCCAATGATGAGATACTAAAAGAACTACCCCAAAAGATATAAGCATTACCCACCATTTCATCCATACGCATTGGAGAATCTTTTCCCGAGTCATATATGCCACCAATAAGAGAACGGCTGCATAAGGAGTCACAGCCATATTCCAAGGTAACAAGATTCTATAATATGACAAAAAATAACTAATACTCAGTAAAAGTAGAATATATCCATATTTATACACCTTTTTGTTTAGTAACCAATAGACCTTAGCTAAAATTAAAGCCACAAACAAAACGGGAACAAACCAAAGAGCATATCCACCCCAACCTTCTTTTATGAAGAACAACTGAGGTAACTGCAACATCCATGCCATAATTATAACTATTGATGAATATATAAGAAATGGACGTCCTATTCCTATAATTTTTTTGACAAATGTGCCTAAACTATCTTTTTCAAACTTGGAACACACTCCCGAGGCAAAAAAGAATAATGGCATATGGAATGCCCATATCCAATCTGACAATATTTTGGGATAGAGGTATGCCCCATCACCATCAATAGAATGGTAATACCCTTTGCAATATCAAGCCATACTATTCGGTTACCTGCACTCATCCCTATGATACTTTAATCTATTCCATAAATTACTCCATTCTCCATTTTAAGAAACATCCGTTTCACTTTTTAATCAGCAAATATAAACCTTTTAGTCTTATCGAAAGAATAATTACAACTGTTCCATATCCTGATCCATCATTGAGATGTATGGTTTTTTTATATCACCTTTGTATGTTGACAGGAACGGTGAACCAATTCTTGGATATATAATTTTGGGATAGAACGGGATGTTGAATATAGTGTTGATTCCATCAAGCGTTATTTTTCTCTCCTTATAATATTTGACAATCATCGGGATTACGTGTTTTTTCGTAAATAGACTTTTAGGCTTAATAAATATGTCTAGAATTGTGGGACCAAAGTATTTTGTCATTATGTATGTCCTCTCCCTTGCCTCCGAAAAAGAGATTATCGCTTCAATATCGTCCCCTTTTTTGACCTCTATAATATGAAAATTCTTAAGATCTGGATTCTTGAAGTATTTCCACTCCAAATACGCAGAATCTCTTTTTACATAAAAATCATATTTTGAACTTAATGTCTCTTCTATAAATTTTATGTGAGAGTCTTCAAATTTATAAATTTCTTTAAAGGTAAATTTTGTTAGATTCTTTTTATTGAGAAAAATATAAAAATTTGGAACTCTTATATTTAGTCTCAAATCCTTCTTAAACACCTTTTTTATCGCTAACTCCAAGAATATAGTCGCATATTTAGAAATCGGATAATAAGGAAAATAATAGCGGTAAAATTCTTTTGCACCACATTTTCTTTTTACGATTCCATTTAAGGGCGAATACCATGCAGAAGAAAAGTTCTCCGTATCTTCATGTAGTTTCTTTTGTAGCTTCTTTCCAATTCCTTTCCCTCTAGCTTCACTAAGAACAAATGTATCTACACTCCAAGATAACCTTACATTTTTTTTATCTACAACTGCTTCAACTGTATAAGATGATGACTGCCCAACAATTTTCCCATCAAGAATAGCAATAAGGATATGATAATCTCCTGTTTGTTGATACCATTTCCCTCTATCTTTATACCTATGTATCGCATTTTTGCCATGCACTTTTGAGAGAAATTCAATATATTCGTTCTCTGTAACATTGGAATTCTCCAAGTATTCTAATTTGAGATTCATAGCTGATTATAATTTATAATTTCTGCATTAAAGAGCTCTCTTAAATTATATTCTTGCATCATAGGAGCTTCCTTTTCTTCTTCATAACCTCCAGGATGCACCATGAGTTCTATTGTTGAGTTTCTTCTTATAAATCCTGTTTTATAAAGTTCTATGAATTCTATAAAACCAGTAAAATAATCTGTAGTTTTCATTGATTTTGTTTTACATTTCAACACATACCACCAAGCATCACGAAAAACTTTGCTAAACGATAAGGGCATATAGTTTCTCATTCTCCTTATTTTGTTAAACTTGTATTTTTCTTGCAACATAGGAATTATTGGCCACATATAAGGACGCGTGTGTATATGATGATGACTATCTATGTGTGAGTATTTAATATTATGATCCAACACAGCTTCAATTTGCGCATCTAATTCTTTGAATAGCGCCAAAGATATTTCTTTATTAAACAACTTATTCATTGATGAAATATCACTATTAAAAATAAGGCTATCACCTCCTTCCTTGTAGATTCCATAATCTAATAGAATCTGACTATTTATAATAGGTTTTCCCTCAGTAAGATTCAAATGTATACCAAATGAGATGTTTTCGTGATACAAGTCATACATTCTTTTTACATCTTCCAAAGCAGGCATGTTTCCCATAATTGTGGTAGACGACAAGATTCCGTCATTTATACACTTCTCTATCTTCTCATTAACCGATTTAGAGATACCGCAATCGTCAGCGTTGATAATTATTCTCATACTTTTAGATTTTGTCTCTATTGACATTCTGTATTTATATTCTCTATAATTAATACTTCGTTATTTCCTAATTTAACCAATTGAAAATAACGAAGTATTATATACAATTACAGTTAATTCATTTACCTTCTATCTTACGCATTGTTTTATTCCATACATTAGTATTAAATAATTCCTTAACTAAGTTAGATTGATTGGCATAACAAATTAAAAGTTCTTTGTCCATTTGTGCAATATTCATCAATGTTTCAATAAACCCCTCCAAAGTTGCAGGCACTTCAAAATATTTTATTCCATCTAACTGATCATAATGCAAAGTTGATATAACTATACGGTTATGAAGAAGTGCTTCTATTATTTTAGATGGGAAATTACATTGATTTTCTGGGGAAGCTGGGTTACGTGTACTAAACAAAAAAGGAGTATTGTGTAATATATCAAGATAATCTTCATATGCTACACACCCATGATATATAATATTCTTATATCTGCTAGAAAACTCCTTTATTTTAGAATCATCAGCAGTAACGCCAGTGATATGCAATGTAAAACTAGGCATTTTACTGAATGCCTCTAAAAGCATTGATGTCATTGCAATATTCTCTCCCAACTCACCTGATATAAGAAATTCTTTGTTCAACTCACTGATTTCTGGGTAATCAACATCTTTGTTAGGTGTCACGCCTGGAAGTACCACGGCATTCTCTTT
Organism: Alloprevotella sp.; assembly: GCA_045657925.1. Classification (GTDB taxonomy): domain Bacteria; phylum Bacteroidota; class Bacteroidia; order Bacteroidales; family Bacteroidaceae; genus Alloprevotella. The sequence goes on from JAZOUA010000013.1 coordinate 43,004, forward strand.
CTTGAACAAGGGTGAATTGGCCAACAGTATACGTCCATGACACTTGTTAATCTGCTGCAAAAAGAATTCATTATGTTTTTTTTCAGGAGCAAAGTCAAGCACAATCACATTTATCTTCACTGAAGGTTTAAACCACCTTAACAACAGGACCAACCAGACATTAAGAACGCCTAAATTGTACAGCCAAACGGAAGAGCCACGTTCAATCTTGCGAAAAAGCGAGAAATTTTCTCTTAGGGGAGCTAATTTGCGCAAGATTTTTCCGCCCCAACGCCAAGAAGAGTAGATATACTCTACATCACCCTCTAGAGGAAACTGCTTTTTCCCAAACACAAAAGTAGGAAGTATTGAATATACCTTATCAAATGCATTGCCACTTATTAGGTTATAACTAAAATTACAAGCAGCTGAGGACACCTTATATTCAAGGACTTTGTCCTTAGGGGCTATATGGGTAAGAAAATATTTTTTCATATAATCAAACGTTGGTATTTCTAATTAAAGCCTCTTTACTCGGAGAATAGGGAGTTTTTGAAATCATTTGAGAAATAATCATAAAAATAGTCAACGGATACAAGAGTTGAGTCGGGTCGTATGGTCTATGAAGAAATTCTATTATAAACATCAAAAACAAATATAAAAATTCCTTGCGTTTAAAACTTAGTAGTAAAAAGAAAGGACTCCACATCGTTAAAATTCCTAAGATTCCATCTGACGCCCATAAAGAGAAGAAGTTTCCACCAACAAAACCAATATCTTTCGACAATTCAATTAGGTTAGAAGCTCCAACCCCGCAAATTGGGCTTGTCATAAATATCTCCCAACATCGAGCCATCAAATCACTTCTATTGTCACCGGCCAACGTTCCAGTAGAAGCATCATACTCCATTCTGCCAAAAATAGCATTATAAAACAACTCATTCTGATTAGCTACTATCCAAACTAAGCCAACCAACAGACACAAAATTGGTAGTAATTTCTTTAAAGATTTTCTATAAAAAGCATACAAATAAAGTAACACTTGAAAAAAGTATGCCAAGGATAACGTACTAAACAATCCTATCAGCAATATCCACTCTATTTTTCTGTTCTTATAGAACAACTGGTTACACCAAAGTGCTAGAAGCCCCCAGTGAGCTAAAGCTCCGGGTTCATCATAGAATCCAGCAATGCGAATCAAACCGTCTGCATATGTATTTGTCGTAAATAATCCGAAGAAATATCCTGGACGTCCATCCATTTCTCTAAATTCCGATATCGGAGCTAACAAACCCAATAGAACCAATACAAACCCTATCGCCCCTAATAACGTCTGTAAGGTCAGCCAACTATTATATGTAGACATTAACCTACTATTCCTTTGACCTAGAATCACGCAAAAATAAGCTGTCATAAGCAATATTATACGCGTAATGTAGGAGGAGTCTTGATAGCCCGCAAAGTACAACAACCACACACTGACCTGAAAAAAAACAAGAGTTGTAACTTTTGTTGAAATTTTTAAGTTGCGATGTGATAATACTAGGATGAAGGTGAGCGCGAATAGACAAATGTAATTTATCTTATAATGAGGTAACCACCCCATAAGATAGAACACACAGGGCCATCCTGCCACAAAAGCAAAGAAAAAGAGGAAATACTTATAATCTAAATATTTCTTTTGCAACAACGCTTCTTTTATTATATTGACAATGAAGTTCATATACAACTATTATAAATTTCTAACAATCGTAGGGCATTAGCTTTCCGATCATGCCTTTGCAAAGCAACCTTTCTTTCATCACAAGAGAGTTTCTCATAAGAATCTCTTCTGAACAAGTCCATAACCAAATGAGCTAACATCTCAAACTCCTCATACCGATAAATATAACCTGTACGTTCATGTTCGACCAAATCGGCCGTACCTCCACAATAACTCGATACAACTGGTACTCCCAAAATCTGTGCTTCGCACAAAGAATTGGGGGAATTTTCTATTGCCGAAGGGAGTACATATACGTGAGCATCAAGAAAAGCCTGTTTCATCTCTTCTGCGGTAAGGCTACCATAAAAACGCACGTGCTCCTCTAACTTAAGTTTTTTAATTAACCGACGTAAATAGACGTGATATCCCTGGAAGCGTAAAGCATCTTTAGGATTGGAAGACAACACATCCAGTCCTATAAAGTACACCTTCGTATCAGGAAAGCTCTTGAGTATGATTGGTAATGCCTTAAGCACCATATGCGCCCCCTTATAAGCCGGATTACTGTTACTTACGAATATACTATACTTCTGACACCGAGCATAATCCCAGACTGGGGTTTCGTAGAAGACATCACGAAGCGTCTCATTCATAAAATGATATTTCACTTCAGGATTGATTGTCAGAGCATGAGCCTTATCCCACGACGTACGCCCAATAACATCTGTCACCTTGGATAGGATACTACACTCGTTTCTACCTCTCCTGCTCATCACCTTTTTTTCTCGAAACATAAACGTTCCACGCAAAAAGTCCAATGGTGAGACGTTAAACAAACGCTCCCATAAAGACAAAGAAGCATGAGTGTAACGAGCATATACTGAAGCTAACCCTTGTATATTGGCAATAATGCGACATTTTTTATCATTGGCTTCGCAAAATGCAGCCGCTAATGAATACTCTGTCCCGTGCAAGTGAATGACCTTGGGATTAAACTCATCAATTATTTGTTGACAATATAATAGAGTTGATTTACTATATTTTGCTATATTCTTGACAGGGACTAAATAATATGTTATCCCTTCCACATCATAACGACAAAACTTATTCTCACATGTTGGGATGGCAACACCTAACTCCACATCTCCTAGAGTTAGTAATGTTTTTGCCGAAGAATAAAGCCATCCACAATGCGAAGGTGTAATCTCTCCTAAATGTTTACATAGCGGAGGGAATTTCACCAAACTCACCCACAATATTTTCATACTATAAATCTTGCAATAAATCTGACCAGTATTTTACAATCTTTTCAGGATGGAATCTCATACAACTCTCGAGACCATTACGAGCAATCCGTTCACGCTCCATTTTATCATTCATCAGTTCTAACATCCGTTTTGCGTATAACTCCAAGTTATTATCAGGAATTATACATCCATCATATCCATCTGTAATGATATCGCTCAATGCCGGATAACTATCAAAGACCAATGGCACCACCCCACGTTGCATGGACTCGGTTAATGTTAGCCCCCAACCTTCTACAGCTGAGGTCATCATAAACAAGGAGCCCGTATGATAAAATGGCTCTGACTCATGATGTCCTTCAAAGGACACTCGCTTCAAAGATAAATTTTGTGCTAATTCTTTTAATTTTGATTCATGCGGTCCCGTGCCCACAATGATCAAATTCCAGTCATTGTTTTCAGTTTGTTCTATTATTTTCCAAATTTGAAGAGCTATACTAATCCTCTTCTCATTATCATTTAGGCGAGATACTATTAGGACTTTATTCTCCTTCTCATTCAATATCGAAGCATCTGATGTAGAAGAGAATGTCAATGCATTCGGGATTGCAACGCATTTGTCTTCCTTAATATTGGGAACATACTCTCTAAAAACAGGTATATCATTCTTGCTAAGGAAAACAACCTTATCACTTATGCTATAAATATTTCTATATCTCTTCGAAATTTGTCTTTTTGAAAACCATCTCCATAAAGGATAAGCAGAAAGTCTTATTGCATAGGATACTTTTGCTACTATTTGGGAAGAGTTTTTTAATTCTTCCAATAACCATTTATATCCATATAATTTTTCATATATACAAGGTGTATTATGAAAGACCGTCAAAAGTTTTATATCTGTCCTCTTCAAATATTGAAGAACTAAATTAAAACTATCTGAAAAAATGCCCTCCTGATCAATTATATACCTAACATTCTGCTCTGTCAGATATGAGTTTAAACCATTTATGTCGAGTTTATTCTCCTCGATTTCTTTATTATTTATATAAAAGGTTTTCCCCTCTTTGTTAATTAAATAAAGACATCTATATCCTGCATCAGAAAGCCCATCCATTAATAGACGATTGACACGATGAACCCCACCCCATGTTACATGAAGTTCATTATAACTTACAAATAAAATAGTGTCCATAATACGCAAATTTATCTTAGTCTAAAAAAATGACAGTACTTTAGTCATTATATTCAATAAAATCGTTGCCAACTTGTTCTTTTATATCTATTGCTTAAAATAAAAACCACCTAGACTAGAAACTTTTGGATTTAACAACCCCAAATAGCCTTATAGATAACTTTTATTTCTCGTTCAATAAATTCCACCATTCTTTTACAATTGTTTCTTGAGAAAAACGCTGGCAACTATGTAATCCTTGCAAAGCCATTTGATTTCTCATATTCTCGTCAGAAATCAGTTCTAATAGTTTCTGCACATATGCATCGACATTATCCTTTTCTATAACAAATCCATCTTCACCATCTGTAATGATATCCCGTAAGGTTGGATATGTATCGAATGCCATGGGTACGCATCCCATTTGTTGTGCTTCGGTTAAGGTTAATCCCCAAGACTCGCTCCTTGATGTCATCAAGAAAATAGAAGCCTTCTTGTAGTACGAAATGGGATTTTGCCTTCCTAAGAAATATACATCAGAAATCTTATTCTTAGCCACCAAATCTTTATACAAAGGTTCATCTTTTCCATGCCCTATAATTTCAAGTTTCCAATCTTTGGATATTGGAGACATCTTCACTCTTTTCCATATTTGAAGAGCAAGAGATATTTTTTTGAAACGCTCGTCTAATCGCGAGACTATCAAAACAGTCTTTTCTTTATTTTTCAGTTCTGATTTTGGTAATATTTCAACAAAAGATAGAGCATTGGGTATAATAGTAAACTTTGCATCATCACTGAACCCACCAAAGGCTTGATAAGGCTTAATATATTTCTCGGACAAAAGAATTATTGATTCTGCATTTTCATAAGCCTCTCGATATGAGCATGCGAGACGCGTTAAATATTGTTTTCGCAAGAAAGGGTAAAATGCTGTCTGATAGAGTTTTCGAACAACCTCTCTAAAAGAATTTGTTTGCGCAAAAAACACATCTTTGAATTTAAAAAACACCTTCTCGCCACCAGGTTCAAAGTGATGTGCAAATATAATCTTGCAATCCAATCCTTCGACCGCCCTCCTAAAACGCTTTACATGGATAAACGCTCCCTGTATTATTACAACATCAATATGAAAACGCAATAATACGCTCCGCAGAAAATCCACATTAGCGTCTTCATCCCTAACAATCGACCAATACACTTCATCTACAAAACACTCTACTCTCGGAGTATCCTCCTGCATCTCATATATGGAATAACAATTGCAACCATACATCTGTTTCAATCCAGAAGCTACTGTTATAGTAGCCCGTTCCGTACCTCCCCTTGTTGATTCTATTTTACCAAAGGTATGAAATAATAGATTCATAAAACTTTAATGCTTGAAAATATTCTTTAATTTATTTACTATTTATTTTGAAAATACCATACAGCTGTTATTCTATGGAAGATATTGCATATTATACAATCATGATTGTACTTGTTTTTTATCACATCAGCAAAGCAATAATTTCTCAAACCCTACAAATATATTTTCACAAAATACGTACATCTTTTGCTTACAAATCCTACTTAACGCATAGTAATAATGTATACAAAGGTTAAATCAACCTATCACACTCAGTAAGAACGTAATGATTAACGATGTGAATGCCCTTTACAAGGGTTTGATAAACAGATTATTAACCTTTGCCTATAATCAATGATTTACAACTATTATTTAAGTTTCATTTCAAACGGGCAAGATGAAATTAAAGGCCTTAGATTAATGCTTCCAGGCACCCATGAATCTAATTCGTTCCGTATATCCTTCTCCGAAAGATTTTGCATATCTATAACAAAAGGAAGAGGTCTATCACGTCCGATAGATAAAAAGAAATCATGGAATTTAAAATGTCCGCCAATAAGAGCAGCACCAAATTCTACCCACAAATTAGGAATCTTATAGGCTTCTGCAACTATTAACCCATGCAATGAGTTAGAAATTATATTCTCACAGCTATTAATTTGATCAATAACATCTGTCCACTTATCATACTTTGACAAATCAATAACCAAGACATCCTCTCGCTCCCTTATAGGTTTCCCGTCAAGAAAAATATTTGAGATCATAACAAGGTTAGAGACGTGAGGGATTAAGCCATATTTATACTTCTTTTCTTGCTTAGATTGATAATAAAGTGGCAACAATAAAGCAGGATCACCATAGATCTCTGGACAATCTATTCCTTGTTTTAGAAGAGCAGCACGAGTTAGTGGACCACGTACAGCATACACCTTTTTAGGACGTACCGACAATGCTTTATCCCCATAAATAAGCCCAGCGCCCCAAACTTCTGTATTCTCCTTACAAAGCATATCAATAGTAGAACCTATAATCAAATAATTTTTTAGCTTGAATCTGAAAGCCAACGACAGCTTATTGTATAATGCAATAGGTCTCCTTACTATTTCTTTCAGAAAATACCAATTTAAGTCATCACCCCAATTTGCATTACGAACATTTCCCATATCATCGTAATGCACAAAAGCATTTATTATAATAGGCCGTAATAAAAGTCGAAGATTACTGATAAATCCATAAAACATATCACCTAGAAAAAAAATATAATTGCTAAACGAAATCTACGATGGTATACAAAACATACTTAACTATCATTTTGCAAGAAATAATTTTATGGTTTCCTTGCAAAAGAACTTAACTAAATTCATCGAACCATGTAAATGAAAAAAGAGCCAAAACAATATTAGAAACCGATCTTTTCGTTTTTTGTTCGGAAAAAAATTATACGTTAATATAAATTGTTGTGCCCAAAAATTATGCGGATGTTCAAGATAACCTATAGACTTTTTGTACAACAACTCCTTCTGTTTAATTACATTCTTCACAAACGAATATGAGGCCGTCGATGTTAAACTTCCGCCTTTTACACGATATACAGCGACAGAATCTTCCATAATATGAGCGTCTCCCCAAAGAAGCGCTTGCATATACATCGATGAATCAGACATTTCTATCATGTTCATTGCATCCGTTTCATCAAATGCTTTTTTACGAAAAATAGTAGATACTGTGGATAGTGGCTTATTATACTTATGCTGAAATTCTTGCAAATAGCTTGATCCACTTATTCTACCTTGAACCGTGGTTTTATGCTGTTCTTGGTAATTTTTAGTATAATCATCGAATTCATAACTTATCAAACATTGTCCTGATACAAATGATAGTTTAGAATCCTGTTCCATTATATCTATTGCCTTGCGAAAGAAGTAAACATCTGTTAAATAATCATCATCATCTGGCATATACAGATACTTACCTTTTGCTATTCTATAACCATCCTTATGCTTACTACTTGGACCCTGAATTTTTGAATCTTTAATATAGATTACATCGGAAAAGATAGATGTAATAATATCCGTTTCATCGGCTTCTTCAATATCGTTGACAACAATCACCTCAAATACGACATCTTTTTGCTTATAGATGCAATCCAACTCGTAGAGTAGATAACTTTTTCTATTATGAGTTGGTATGATAATACTTAATTCTACAGCACTCATAATTCGAAAATTTCTTCAATTTTAGCTTTTGGCAATTGCCCCAACTCTTTCAGCAACTTACTGCCATTGATTCTCAAACTTTTAATATCACCATCCCTACGCACTTCTTGCCCAAAAAAAGCATCCTCACAAGGCACTCTATAAATTGCAAAAAGTCGTTCGATAAGATTACGTATACTTAAAAATTCACCGCCACCCATATTGTACACTCCAGAAGATATACGAGAACGGATGGCCTTATCTAAAACAGAAATCATCTCCTCTATAGTAATAAATTGTCGAGTCTGAAGACCTGCACTGAAGGAAGGTACTGTAGGATTTTTTCCTGCTTTATAGTCTTGTAGATATTGAAGAGTATATGGTATAATCCTCTGACCAGGTTTATAATCATTTGCAGAGAACATATTTGGCAATATAAAATGATAATTAACATATTCCGCCGAAAAATCTTTCATATATCTACTTAGAAGACGCTTACTCAAAGTATAATCATTAGTTGCAGGTAACTTAGTACATATAACCTCTGATTCTGTAAATGCTTTACCTTCTTCTTGATTTGCTCCAATTTCCATATATGAACCAAAAGTTATAAGAATCCCCTTATAACCCCGTATCTTTAATTGAATAGAAATTTCAATTGGAATATTAACGTTAAGAGAATATAACAATGACAAATTAGGATTAGGGTTATCTAGCGATCCCGCAGCAGCAGCGTAAATAATCACATCATTAGATAATAGATAATCATAATCTAATGAGTCTGATAATAAATTTACTTTATAGAAATTATTGCACTGATAGCACCTGGGAGGTTCTATACCTAATGTATCGACTATCACGCCTTCTTGTTCATAATAATACTTAACTAATGCCTCTGATAGCATTCCATTAGTTCCAATAACTGCAACATTCATATTCCACCAATAAATTTATTAATTTCCTCGATACAAAGATCATAAACATTCTCGGTCTTGTATCGCTTATACCAATCCACAACCAATTCTATACACTGTTGAATATTCAAACGAGGGTACCAGCCCATTCGTGTCTTCGCTTTGTTGATATTAAGCATAAGCAAACTCGCTTCATGAACAGCATTAGGATCAGAAGAATCTTTTAATTCTCCCGAGCCATAATTCTTAACGACCTCAGAAGCGACTTCCCAAACTGTAGAAACCCCTTCCTCCTCAGGACCAAAGTTCCAACCTTCACAATATCCGGTTGGATTATTCCACATCAATTGTGCAAGAAGCATGTAACCTGATAATGGTTCCAAAACGTGTTCCCAAGGTCGTACTGATTTTGGGGAACGAATATCAATAACCTTTGTGGTTTCTAAGGCACGAATACAATCTGGGATAATACGATCTTTCGCCCAATCACCACCGCCAATGACATTACCAGCCCTTACACTCGCTAAAGAGACAGTATGCTTTTTACCATAATCCGCAGGATTGAAGAATGAGCGTCGCCAACTTTGGATAGCAACCTCACAAGCTCCTTTTGAAGAAGAGTAAGGATCGTATCCTCCGAATGGGTCTGTTTCCACGTAACCTTCAAGTTGCTCACAATTATCGTAACACTTATCGGTAGTAATCATAACACCAACCCTTACACTCTTCGTTGCACGAATCGCTTCCATAATATGAATTGTTCCCATTACATTTACGTCATAAGTCTCTACGGGTATATCATAAGAAAGACGAACAAGAGGTTGAGCTGCAAGATGGAAGACTATCTCTGGTTGATATTCTGTAAAGATTTCCTTCATCCGCATGCCATCACGAATATCTGCACGAATATCTGCTTTTATTTTATCTCCAATACCTGACAACACAAAATTATCACGTTCCGAATAGGGGTCAAGTCCGATACCGATAACCTCTGCCCCCAATTCATGAAGCCAAATAGAAAGCCAACTACCCTTGAAACCTGTGTGTCCCGTTACAAGGACTCGCTTTCCCTTGTAGAAATTATTATAAATATCAATCATAACTTTTTTAGATATTGTTCTGAATACGAAATTCTAAATTGGGAATTTGTCGTTGCCATCTTTTCCACGGAGCTCTATCTTCAGCTAACAACTGCTCTAAGATGTTTTTTTCGCGAATATTATCCATACACTGCCAAAAACCAACATGAAGATAGGACATCAGTTCCCCTTTTGAAGCAAGAGCCACAAGTGCAGTTTTCTCAAAAACACAAGAATCACCTTCAAGCAAATCAAAAACTTCTGGTTCTAATACCATAAAACCAGCATTGATAGGTGCACCATCTATCGCATTTTTTTCCCTAAATGAACGAACCGCTCCATTCTCGATATACAATACACCTTTTTCCTGCGCTTGTTGAACCGCAGTAAGAGTTGCTACCTTACCATGAGTCTTGTGAAATTCAAGAACTTTACTAAGATCTACATCGCAAACAGCATCACCATAGGTAAGCATAAAACACTCATCACCAACATACTTTTGAATACGTTTGATACGTCCTCCCGTCATTGTATTATATCCCGTATCCACGATTGTAACCTTCCATGGTTCCATTAAGGTTTGATGAACAACCATATCGTTTTTACCATCACGATAATCAAATGTCACATCAGAATTATGCAAGAAATAATTAGCAAACCATTCTTTTATATACTCTTGCTTATAACCTGCACAAATAATAAATTCATTATGACCATAATAAGAATACATTTTCATTATATGCCACAAAATAGGCATTCCACCAATCTCAATCATTGGCTTTGGTTTGAACTGAGATTCCTCAGAAATACGAGAGCCGAAACCACCAGCTAAAATAACAACTTTCATAGCTTATTTTGTTTTAACAATTTATTGCATACAAGATTAATTAACCTCAAACGTTCTTCTTTGCTTATACCTATAGACCATAATACAAGTAACGTCCATAAAACAGAGCAACTACATACTACAAAAAATCTGGCACCACCTTCCTGAAGCAACATATGTAATAATAAAGGCACGGATACTGATAACAAAGTAATCAACGAACATTTTAATAAAACCTCTCTAAAAAAACGTCTAACTTCAAAAAAAGGCATAAGTTTTTTTACTACTATCATCGAAAAAATTGTATGACCCAAAAGAAGAAATAATATATTCAAAATAAATGGTATCGTAGGGCCAAAACCCATACGAAGCATGACATAAGACACGGGCAGTACCAATATGTATATTGTGCCATTGATAAAACTTATTTGCTTTATCTGCCCTGTGGCATTAATAGCAATTACAACCGATCTAAATAAAATAGATATCCAATTATTAATAATTGATAACTGACAAAATATGACTGCATACTGAGGGACTTCCTTTAACCATAAATCCATAGCAAAGTTTGCTTCAATTAACAACGGCAAAGTTGTTAGCAATAATAAATAGAACGAATACTTTGAAGAATTAAATACTAAATTCTGAAAAGAGTCATATTGTCGAGTTGCATATTGCTTAATAATCTGTGGACGAACTGCAACTAGAAAATTATCTGTAAATCCCATTATTGCGTTAAGGACTGTATTTGCTACTGCTGTCGACGCATTGATAATGGGGCCAAAAAAGTAATTCTGAAGGACATTAAGTCCTTGACTCCTAATCATTACACTCAAATTCCCATATAAATCCCATCCCGAAAATCTAAGTATTGGAAGCGCTATGGTTTTATCCATTCTAAAGGAAAATCTACATTCTTCAAAATTTCTCTTACAATAAATAATATATATAAGATTTATTAAAATAACTGAGCACATTAAAAGGAACGCATATAACACTAATCTATCACCCCCAAACATATAAAGTGCATATGCTATTCCTAATTTCATCAAAGCATCTAATATGCTAATATATGCAAATGTTGACATCTTTTCATGTGATGTTATGCTAGCGTTGAAAGGGACTTGTATAATGTTAAGGAAACAAGTAAAGGCTGATATATGATAGACAATTATTGCAGCATCAAACCTTTCTAATGGTACATTTAATTTGTGCTTCACATACCAAAGTCCAATCGTTTCAATCAACACGACTAGTATAACCCCTATACAAAAGTGAATTACAAAAGACGAAGCAAATGTTTTGATTAACCTATCCTTATCTCCCCTACCAATCTCATAAGATAGGAATCTTCCCGTTGCACTTGATAGTGCTGTATTAAAGAAAATGAACAATGAAACAATTCCTCCTACAATGTTATATATGCCATAATCTACTACACCAAGAGATTGCAAAATAACACGACTTGTGAAAAATGATATAAATAACATCACAAGCATTCTACAATATAGGAATGCCGTATTTTTAGCTATGCGTTTGTTATTTTCTGAATTGGACATTTTATATAAAAAAGGTGAAGGGTGAATGACAGTTCGTTCTGAGAGTTCTGAAGATCTGAGATAATGGGGATTAAGTAATTTTTTACTGTTTTGTTGCCACTATTTTATCTAAATCCTTAGTTATCAATACTGCAGGGGATGGTGGTAGGGGTGGCAGCAAGTGTTTTTGTTGCGTTTCTGCCACTGTTCCTGCCACTGCTATAGCCTTGAGTTTCCTTGGTTTACGATAAAAAATGGCAGTAGAACAGTAAAATTGCGTGGAGAGGAGAGAGAACGAGGAACGATTGTTCGTTCTGATGTTCTGAGAAACCAAAGGTTTGTTCTGAGGTTATGAGAAACCAGAGGTTTGTTCTGAAGGTTATGAGGTTCTGAAAGTTCTGAGTGTTCTAAAGATCTGAGGAACCAAAGGTTCGTTAAGAAAGTTCTGACGTGAGGGGTTGTGGGAAAACATCACCTGACAAAAGTCAAGGCTTTGTTTGACCTTGTTTCAACTAAATCAGAATTAGTTTAAACTATATCAGACTTAGTTTGAACTAAATTAGACTTAGTTTGGAATAGGTTGGACTTATTTCCAAAGGAGCGAGAGGTTCTGAGGAACCAGAGGTTCGTTCTGAAGTTAAGAGGTTCTGAGGTTATGAAGTTCTGAGGAACCAGAGGTTTGTTAAGAGGTTAAGAAGTTCTGAAGTTAAGAGGCCCAAGGGGCGTTAAGAAGTTCTGAGGTTAAGAGAGTTCTGAGGTTAAGAGTGTTTATGCACCTTGTGGGGTGGCATTGTATCTTGTTCCTTTATAGTCGGATTTATTTAGGGATTGAATGAATGAATTTATAGATGTACTCAATCTTATACAATCATTGTATAGTTCACTATACGTCTCATCATCAATAAAACCTACATCGTGGGCACGAATAATTTGACTTCTGGTTTCTCCTGCTGAGCCCTTAGCTATAAAAAGAAAATACTTGAATTCCGTATTCCCCTGCCGTTCAAAGCCTTCCGCTATATTATCCATTATAGAACCACTTGAAGAGCGTATCTGTTGAACAAATCGATCGTCATACTTAAACTCACCATTCCTTGTTACCTTATAAATCTTAACGCAAAGTTCACTCGCCATTTGCCAGATTCGCAAATCTTCAAAATTAGTTACTTTCATATGAGGTTCTGAGGTTATGAGAAACCAAAGGTTTGTTAAGAAGTTAAGAAGTTCTGAGAAACCTGCGGTTTGTTCTGAAGTTAAGAAGTTAAGAAGTTAAGAAGTTCTGAGGAACCTGCGGTTCGTTCTGAAGTTAAGAAGTTCTGAGGTTATGAGGGTTCTGAGGTTATGACGCATCGGTCGCTGGCCAAAGGGTAAAGCTATGGGGCTGGACCTAATAGCGAAGGATGCGCGCTGGAGGAGCGGTGAGACGGTCAGAGGTCTATGCGTTTTAGCAAGTATAATGTTCCACATGAACGACGATAGCGTCGAATGTTGGGTAGGTGTGCTAAAAAGCGACCAAAATGCGTGAGGCTTCCCAAACGGAGTTGTGAACCGGCCTTGCTGCGAAGGATATCGAATATCTCAGTAGTGGTATATTTCTTGGCTTCAGCATCATCCTCTGTCGCAACCTGGAATGTATTATAAAAATATTGTTCCAATGGGGTGCGCACCTGAAACTGTCGGTTGTGCTGAATCACTCGTTCGGTTTCAGCCTCATCAAACCAACTACGTTCATCAGAAGCGAGGGCGGCCATCACTTGGGCGTAAAGCTGAAAATGATTGATGGAATGGTTGATTTTGATAGGGGCTGTGAGTTCCACTCCAATGAAACGGCGACAGCCGGAGGGATCGGACAGGATGTCGTTCATGTTGGTGGTAGCAATGAATGATGCACGACGGGGCAGGTCTTCCATGGTGCTACCGTAGGGACGCTTGGTCTTGACTTGCGACAACTGTATTACGTTCTTAAGAAAGCCTTGCTGCACGGTTGGAGATATCTTGTTGAACTCGTCCAAATTGATGAGTAGCAATGAACTCATGGCATAAAAGACTTCCTTTTTGTTCTCAAGAAGGAGGTTGTCTGTGTATCCCCAGCGTAGTTCTGGAGGAAGGAGGTTTTTGCAGAACGTGGACTTGCGATAGCCTTGGGGTGAAATGAGCAGGGGAACAATGCTGTTGCCGTATCTGCGGTTGCGTCCCATCCATTGTGCTACAGTGGCCAGCAACCAGGTGCGAAACCATTGTGGCCATTCCGGTATTGCCGTCGGAACGGTAGCGGCCAAGTCGCCGATGTGATCATGCCCATCCCAATGGCCGACGGTATCCTGCAAATATTGAAACACAGGGTCGTAGCGACGTATCTTGTTGGATAACAAATATCGCTTAAGATCTGCATCCCAGACTTCAACTCCTGCTCGGTGGAGGTCGATGATGAGTCCGCGTTGCACACTTTCATCTACTACTCGCCAGCCATAAATCCATTTGTCGTATTCGCGATACTCGTTAACACCGCGCACTTGGTCGTAACGAAAGGCGTAACGGTGATTCAATTCACGCATCATGCGTTCGGTGAGTGAAAGTCCTTTGTTATCGCTTTCGCTGATTGTTTCCACCACTGGGAAGATGGTATCAAGTTTTGATTTATCACCTATTTTTAATGGAAGGGCCTCGGGATTATAATAGGGGCTTTCATCAAACGAAAGTGGAAAATGGCAATGCAATGGGTTCTCGGTATCGGAAGAGTTTATGGGGCGCACGGTGTGTCCCAATGCAACAGAATATATCGCTACGGCATGGGAGTAGGCTTCCTCGCAAAAGTGGGTGGCATCTGCCTCGCTTGCTGGTAAACTGCCATCTGAGCAACTCACTCTGACCAACACGATGACATTATTGCCCTGTGTACCCACAAATGAGGCCAGGGTGAAGGGCAGAAGCGATGTGGCGTATTTGGCGGCGGACAATGCATCGTCATGTTTTTGTCCGGACAATTCCAATGCTACTATCCCATTGAAGTGCGTCATTTCCACCTTGCCATCGGCTGCTTTCTTAAACTCAGCCGAAGGATATATTTGCGGAAGTGATTGCATTTGGTCGGTGACATCTTCTCCGTATTGACACATTGTGCGTAAACGCTGTGTGGCCTTCTTCATTGTTTCTGAGCGAAGGCGCTCAAGAAAGTCCTCACAGGTTAACAATGAGCATTTGACAGCACGGTACTTGTCTGTGGTTTGGCGTGTGAAACGCCACTTTTTCTGTTCTGTTTTCATCTCTGGTTTAAGTATAGGGGAACAACGAACAACAGACAATGGTTGAACGAGGGACGACTGTTTGTTCTGAAGTTAAGAGAAACCTGAGATTCGTTAAGAAGTTCTGAAGTTCTGAGAAACCAAAGGTTTGTTCTGAAGTTAAGAGAGTTCTGAAATTAAGAGGGTTATGAAGTTATGAGGCTCAGATGTCCGTGCGGACTCTGAACAATGAGCAGTTTCTTATTCTATTTGTTCGTAGTAATATGAATAGTCAATACCCTTCATAAACATTTCACGGTCATTGATTTTGTCTGTTAGCGCTGAATTTACGAGTGTTTTCAAATGTGTACTATCACTCACACTTTCACGCATAGCTGAAAGATATTCATTTTTGTCTATTTGACTCCAATCGACACACAACTTTAATGAGTGTTTCAGCATCAGATCAAACCATATTCGTGTACTACGTCCATTTCCTTCCATAAAAGGATGGGCTACATTCATTTCTACATACTTGTCTAATATTTCATCGAATGTAGTTTCTGGCATTCTCTCTATCGCTTCTAGAGTTGCAGGAAAGTGCATACAATTGGCAAAGGAAAATCCCCCTTTGGATATGTTTTTTGTGCGTATCTGACAAGCAAACTCGTATAGTCCTCCGAATATATAAGCGTGGATTTGCTGTAAACACTTCAAAGTGCCTGGTTCTAATCGTTGCAACAATCCACTTTCGTAGAGTTGATATGCTTTCTTTTGGCTCTGTCCATCAATGGTATTGTCGCTATAAGTGAACCAGTCCAAAAAATCGTTCGCCCTGTTATTGGGATAGTTCTTTGCTAATATTTTTACACTTTCTGCATCTATTGCATCTGCAACTCTCTGCTTACCATCTGGAGCTTCAAATTTGAAGTGGTTAGTGACGCTAACCACTTCGGTGGCGCCTTTATATATTTTCCCCTTTAGATATTTCCAATAATTGCGACATTTGACATAATCTTCTTCTTTGTTGATGGCGCGAACGATATCTACAGCAGAGAACCACCATTTATTTAACTCTTCATCCCACACGGCACGGACTTCATAGTCATTGAAGAATCTGATTGATTTTTTGAATTGCATAAAAATTAAAAGATGAAGGGTTAGAGTTTAACGTTGAACCAAGCGTTCGTTCTGAAGTTAAGAGAAAACTGAAGTTTGTTCTGAAGTTCTGAGGTAGAAACGTTGAAAGTCGAACGATGAACGATTAAAAGATTTTCAGCAATTCAATTCACTTTTATACCTAGTTTGGTAATTCTTTTACCAGACCTTGGTATTTTTATTACCAGTAGTGGTACTTTTCGTACTTGGCCTTGATAGGATTTTTGAGGGGCGAGTCTTCCCTATATTACTCGGACGCTGTTCCTCTAAGGATAAGAGTATAAAGGAGAACATCAAACAGACTTTATATGATTGTCAAATTCTTTACATGATATATATTCTCTTTCTATCTTTATTTCCGATTCAAGTATGTTACGCGCTTGCTGTAAACAATCTAAATATATGTTTGTAGAAGTTTGTCCCAACAGATTGAGTACGGAGTGAAATGATTCTATACCATGAGTCTTTGTATCTATATCTGTTACTAGGAGGAAACGAATTGGAATATCTGCAAATAGTTCGTTATTTGAAACTATTTGTTCGCAAAGACGTAAACTATCTGATAATTTTGTAAAAAGTTTATAACCTTCGGCTGTTTCTTTGGGAGAACGTTTTTGCTTAGATTGTGTTTCGAGGTACTTTTTCCAACCTTTCAATTCAATAAAGTAAAACACTTTGTCTGTACCTGAAATGCAAATTGCATCAACTGATGCGGGTTTTGCAGGTAACCCTTTACAATGATCATCTTTTACTCTGTCAAAATCAATCAATGTTGTAGATTGTGCGTGAGTACAAAATCCATTTTGAAGGCAACTTTTATCTATGTAGCATATTGATGGAACCTCACAATGAGGATATTCTCTCTTTATAAACTCATATAAATCTTGCGGTGTCATGACTCTTTCTGTGCTTCGCGACGAACTAAATCTACATTCATTATCTCATTAAGAGGTTCTGCCAATTTACTAAAAATAGCATTCAAATCGTCTGTAACTTCTTGAATTGTAGAGAAGCCATCTGCTTGTTCTTCTGCCAAATAATAATTGGTATATTTCTCCATATTATGTTTGGCAGTAAAATAACGAATACCTTGTACAAAAAATGGACTATGAGTACTTATTAAGATTGGCACTCCTAAAATTGATAGTTGAACCAGCAGTTCAGCAAATTTAACTTGCCATCTAGGATGAAGGTGATTCTCAGGTTCATCCCAAATTAAGAAACTATTGCTATTTATACTTCCTATCTGCTGTAGTATCTGTATAAGTCCAAAAGTCTTGATACCCGATGCAATGTTAATAGGCGAGTAACTTGAACCATTGTTTTTTTCACGAAAAACAATTTTGTGTCCCTCTTTATCATACTCGAATTTTCCACCTACGATAGAACTAATATCGACCGTTGATTCATTAAAAAAGAGATTAGGAATCGCAAAACGAAGAGAATCAAGCTTTGTAGCTAAATCCTTAATGTGAATCGGAACCATTCCAGTTGAAGACATCCGATGTTTATTCTGCTGAAATTCTTTATATGTATTCGCATTTAAAAGCACTTCAAGAATATGCATATACAAAGGAGATTCAACGTAAGTACAATCACTTAAAAAATCGGAACTTTTGTATACTACTTTATTTACCAAATCATTGTAAAATTGAATTTCAAGTTTGTCATCTGGTGTTTCCATTTCTAATGACACACCAGCTTCTTCCTGACCATTAGAACAAATCTTACCCAAAAATTCTGATTCTACAAAAGATCTCATTTGTACCGCTACATCTGCAGCAGGACTATTGTCCATTGCAATTTTGATATTATCTAAATCCTCTACAAAATTAACTTTTACTCGAGGTGTTAAATCCATTTCGTTTATAGCAGACTGTAATTTGCCTAGATATAATTCAATTGCCTCCGAATCGTCTTTAATCGCCTCTAATTGTTCAACCATCCGCTGTGAGGGTAAAGGAAAAAGTTCCTTAATTTTCTCATCTGCAATTCTACCAAAAGAAAGTTTAACACGTTTATATAAATCATCAACGGCTTTTATAAGGCGTGTTGTGGTACTAAGCCTCTTAACTTCTTCTGCATTACCTACAGCCTTTATAATAGAAAATAGGAGTTTCCCAACAGTACTTTTCCCAGAACCATTTGCTCCAGCAATAACGGTTATGCCATTTAAATCTATGGAGGCGTCTTTTACTTTATTAATATTTTTTATTTTAAGTTTCATGAGGCTTAGAAGTTGAATGATTAACGAGGAAAGGTGAGAGATTAACGATAAGCGTTTAGCGATGAACGATGAAGGGTTTTGTGATTAGCATTCTAAGGTTCAGAGTTGAAGGATGAACGGTGAGCGATTTGCTCTGAGGTTCTGAAGTTAAGAGAAAACTGAAGTTTGTTCTGAAGTTCAGAAAGCTCCACGGATCACTCGTATCTGCGAGGATTGTATTCATCAACAAGACCTTGTGAACGATGAACCAAGCATTCGTTCTGAAGTTAAGATAAACCTGCGGTTGTTCTGAGGTTCAGAGTTGAAGGATAAACGGTGAACGATTAAAGTTGAACGACCATGCAGGGTGAGCTTTATGGCTCCACGAATCGCGGGGATCAACTCGGAGTTTCTTTGTCAACGTGATTTCACGGATTGAACAGTTTAGCTAGCGCGGTGTGTATATTTTCGATACGTATCACGAGGATTTAACGCGAATCTTGTTTACAAACGTGAGATTATTTTAGAATAAATCGGAGTGGGTTCCTGTTGCAAGCATTACCAACGTTAATTGGTCGTCATGCTTTTCCCAAATGATTAACCAATCACCTTTTATATGCGCCTCCCATTTGCCTTCGTAATTACCTGATAGTGTATGAGGTCTATATTGAGCAGGGAGGGTGCCTGTTTCAATAAGGATTTCAAGAGCGTCTCTTAAAAGATGCATAGGATATCCTCTGCGTTTACACAACTCAACATTCTTCTTAAAACGCTTTGTAATTGATACTTTATACGCCATTACAAACCTAAATCCTTGAAAAGTTCGTCCTTTGAGTTGTAAGTTATCACACGTCCTTCCTTGACATCTTCTAATGCTTTTTCTATTCCTGTTTTGCGTACCTTCTGTTTGCAGATTGTGACTCCCTCTAATTTTGAGAGTATTTTACGAAGACTGGGGAGGATGCTTTTATCTTCTATATTTAATATTAATTGTGGCATATCTAAAGGTCTGATGAAAGTTGAACGATTTATGATGGTTATGAGGAACCAGAGGTTCGTTCTGAGGGTTCAGATGAACGTTAAGAGGTTCTGAAAGTTCTGAGAAACCTGCGGTTTGTTATGAGGTTATGAGGCTTTGATGTCCGTGCGGACTCTGATTTTAGTCACGGCGGAAGAGGTCGCGGGTGTATACTTTATCTTCTACGTCATCAAGCACTGAATCATAACGCCCCTTCGACAAGCTCAGGATGTATTAGCTTATTGCTTTGATTTTGATAATTCTTTTAATAAATCAAAATTTCCTGCGATTAATGCCTCTTTCTTTGCTCTAGACCAACCTTTTAGTTGTCTTTCTCGTTGGAAAGCCTCTGAATAGGTAGTGTATTCCTCTGTGTAAACAAGTTCTATTGGTTTGTGGATTCTCGTGTATTGTGAGCCCCATTCTAAAAAATGCTTCTTTATGCGTTGTTCTAAATTTGAAGTAGAACCAATGTAAAGACTATTGTCTGCACATCGAAGAATATATAGATGGGGCATTATATAATTTTATTTTAGTCACGACGGAATAGGTCGCGAGTATATACCTTGTCTTCCACATCATCTAGAATTGAGTCATAGCGGTTGGCGATGATGGCTTGGGATTGTTGCTTGAACGCATCCAGGTTGTTGACCACGCGACTGCCGAAGAAGGTGGTTCCATCTCGAAGGGTGGGTTCGTAAATGATGACTTCTGCGCCCTTGGCCTTGATACGCTTCATGACGCCCTGGATGCTACTCTGACGGAAGTTGTCGGAGTTGGCCTTCATGGTGAGACGGAAGATGCCGATAGTGGGGGGAGTTTGAACGTTGAGAGATTCTTGAACGTTGAGAGTTGAACGTTGAACGTTGAGGGGGGAATTATACTGGTTGTTTTCAGTATAGTCGTACCACCCTGCGAGGTGGAGGACTTGGTCGGCTATGAAGTCTTTACGGGTACGATTGCTCTCTACGATGGCGGTCATCATGTTCTGAGGCACGTCCTGATAATTCGCCAAAAGCTGCTTCGTATCTTTGGGCAAACAGTAACCGCCATAGCCAAAGGAGGGGTTATTATAGTGCATTCCAATACGTGGGTCAAGCCCAATTCCTTGGATAATTGCTTGCGAATCCAATCCCTTCACCTCTGCATACGTATCCAATTCGTTGAAGTAGCTGACTCGAAGTGCCAAGTAGGTATTCGCAAAGAGCTTTACGGCCTCGGCTTCGGTCGTCCCCATGAAGAGGATGGGGATTCCTTTGGGGGAACGATTAACGTTGAAAGTTGAAAGTTGAGATTCCCAATCTAGTTCTTCTCCATTACCGATTGCTCCTTGCACGAGGAGCATGGCAAATGTGTGTGCAGCCGTTTTTAAGCGCTCATCTTCCTGCGGGAAACCTACGATGATGCGTGAGGGATAAAGATTGTCGTAAAGAGCTTTACTTTCACGAAGGAATTCTGGAGAGAAGATAACGTTATCCGTACCCAACTTCTTGCGAATCGTCTCCGTGAAACCTACTGGGATGGTACTTTTGATTACCATCACGGCATTAGGATTGATGCACATCACTTGCTTGATGACACTTTCAACGGCAGAAGTGTCAAAAAAGTTCTTTTGACTATCGTAGTTCGTAGGAGCTGCAATAATCACAAACTCGGCATCCTTGTATGCCGCCTCTGCATCAAGAGTGGCAATAAGATTGAGTTCTTTTTCTGCGAAAAACTTTTCAATATAATCATCCTGGATAGGCGACACACGACGATTGATTTTCTCAACCTTTTCGGCCATGATATCCACAGCCATCACTTCATTGTGTTGTGCCAACAACGTGGCCATACTGAGACCAACGTAACCAGTTCCTGCTACGGCGATTTTCATAGGAAAGATGAGAGTTGAACGTTGAAAGATGAACGTTGAGAGTTGAACGTTGAGAGTTGAGAGTTGAAAGTTGAAAGATGAACGTTGAAAGATGAACGTTGAACGAGGAACGTTGAGAGATTAACGTTTAGTGGTTAGTGCTTCTCGTTTTGAATTTCTCAATCCAGAAAGCATTTTCGCTATTTCTTTATACAATTCCTCTGCTTGACAAAGTTGTTGCTTCGATATGTATTGTAATTCATGTGCTAATTCTAATTGACACATAACTTCATTCAGCGAACCGAAGGCTATTTCTATAAAGTGTACTTGTTCCTTTGGAGATGTTCTGCCCACCCCTTCAGCGATATTTGACGGAATTGAAATAACTGCTCTTCTTAATTGATCACAAAGTGCATAATTTTCTTCCTTAGGAAACAATCTTAGCAAACCATATATGTATACAACAAAAAGTTTGCTTTGTTGATATACTCGCAAATTTCTATAAGAGAAGTATCCCATTTGAGAGGGGAACGATTAACGTTGAAGGTTGAGAGGGGAAAGTTGAGAGTTGAAGGTTGAGGGTTGAAGGTTGAGGGTTGAAAGTTGAGAGTGGAAAGTTGAGAGATTAACGTTGAAAAGACAGAATGTAATCGTTAATCGTTAAATCTTAATCGTTAAACCTTAAACCTTAATCGTTAAACCTTAATCGTTAAACCTTAAACCTTAAACCTTAATCGTTAAACCTTAAACCTTAAACCTTAAACCTTAAACCTTCACTTCCTATCATACTGTTCGTACACAGAGTTCTTGGAGATAAATTCGGGGACGATTTCCTTCATGAATTTTACCATTTCAGGGATTTCTACTTCACGAGCGTAGGTTTCGAGCTTGTCTACAGCACCACATGCGTCATCATAGTTATACTCACGAACTTTAGCAATGTGAATACGTTTGTGTTCCGTAGGAATTGTATTTTCCGCATTAGAAAGGACTTCTTCATAGAGTTTTTCACCTGGACGAAGTCCTGTGTATTCAATTTTGATATCCTTGTCTTCTACAAGCCCTGCGAGTTTTATCATGCGCTTTGCGAGATCTGCGATTTTAACACTCTCACCCATATCGAACACAAAGATTTGATTGCCATTGGTCATCGTTGCGGCTTCCATAACGAGTCGGCAGGCTTCGGGGATGGTCATGAAGAAACGGGTGATTTCGGGGTGAGTAACGGTAATCGGACCTCCCTTCTCGATTTGGGAACGGAAGCGAGGAATTACAGAACCATTGGAACCAAGCACATTACCAAAGCGAGTGGTCACGAACTTTGTCTTTCCTGGAGTTTTACCCTGTTCCATACTTAACCCAAGGCTCTGTACATAGATTTCTGCCAAACGCTTGGTACATCCCATAATATTGGTGGGGTTCACGGCCTTATCGGTGCTTACCATCACCATTTCCTCTACATCATACTTCAAACAGAAATCTGCGACATTTCGAGAGCCATAGACATTTACCAAAACTGCTTCGCATGGATTATCCTCCATCAAAGGCACGTGTTTATAGGCTGCGGCATGGAATACAACCTGCGGGCGATAAGTTCGGAAGGCATAATCCAAACGCTGTGGCTGACGCACATCACCTATCATTGGAACAAAATCCAATTCAGGGAAACGTTCCTCAAACTCAAGACGTACGTTATGCATAGGAGTTTCAGCATTATCAAACATGACAAGCTTCTTAATACCGAAGGTCGCTAATTGACGGCACAATTCAGAACCAATACTTCCTGCAGCTCCTGTTACCATCACAACTTTCCCAGAGAATTTCCTCTGAATCTCATCCATGTTAATCTTGATCTCCTCACGCCCTAGGAGGTCTTCAATCTTCACCTCACGAATCATGGTGCGTTCTGCAGAACGTGATTTTCCATACTCATCCATAGGAGGCGTAATCAAGAATTTAACACCCGCTTCCATACCATAAACGATTAATCGTTCACGCTCAGAAGATGCACTACGTTGAGAGGGGAATATGATGGCGTCGATATCCCACTTCTTACATATAGCCTTTACATCACTAGCCGAATTGAACGTATTTCCTGGCAAGTTTTGGAGCGAAAAGGCGCTAGACTTCTTAGCATAACTGATAAAACCCTTAATGCGCAAAGAGGAAGATGTTTTAAATCGCATGGCTAACGAAGCTGACTTCTCATCGCTACCATAAACAAGGACGTTTTTCGTATGCTCTGTGTACGAAAGATTATACTTCAAGAAATCATACACCCAAATCATCAGTACACGAACCACCATCAAAAGGCCGAAGGTAAAGATGACATCAAGGAACAGAAGATTGAGCCCCACAAGAGGAGATGATGAAAAACCTTGGAACAAAAATTCTGCGACTAACGTTACGCTCACAGACTTCACACCAACAGCCATAAAAATTCGCGCCAAATCACGAAGTGTAGAATGGCGAATTATCGTGCGATTTATAGACAAGAACCTAAAGCACAGCAATGAGATTAACACCGAAACAATTATCCACCACGCTGTATAACCCCACCCTGGAGACCATTTGGTCATAAAAATAACAACCAACAAGGCTACAAATGAAGCCAGCCCCGAACAAGTTGCATCAATAACCAAAATCAGCCAAGGACTCAAATAACGCTTGGGAAATAATTTTTTCTTAAGGTTAGATAACATAGCTATAATTGTTTTTAAAATTAGCGAATAAAAGATTTCCTCCTTCATCTTCATCACGTACAGACACGACAAAGAGGCCGACGAAACAGGTCGGGACAGAGTTTCTCCACTACGAATAAGAGATTCTTAGACACAATTCACCCTCTTACGAGGGTTAGTAACTTTCAGTATTTCAATAACTTATATACGCATCCATAGGGGGGGCACAACGGCCCGCGGGAACAAAAGAAACACGCCCTTCCTCTATTTCTACTGAAATACTTTATGCGAGTTATTGGCAAAGGTAGACAATATATATAATACAAGCAAATTTTAAAGGCATTATTTTCTTCTTGATTTAACTCTCTGGTACTCTTTAGTTCACTAATCTTAAAGGAGATAGAAGCTTACTTCATTGGCAACAGATCGGAAATATTCTTAAATTTAGAGATACGCCGTAAACCGATTTCCAAGGAGGACAGCCGGATTGCTATAGCAAATCTTGGATAGGAACCTGTAGAACAAACGAATGACTCCCCCAATTATCACTAATGGGGAATACATAAAACATGCGATTTCATCGGCGATTTTAGTTTTTTTCAAATTCAAAACACCATCCACAAAGCTCCAGGAAGGTCTCATATCCAGTCTCCTCCAATTACTAAAAAGACATAAATAAAGTTAAAGTGCATGGATGGGTGGAAAAATATGTGTACTTTTGCTTGTGAACAAGTAAATGAATACCATATATAGACTTTTGAGAACGAATCATCCTAAAGTCTAAGAAAAAACTCACAATAGTTTTAAATTTGCACTATTATGAACAACCGAATATTTCTTTTGATTGCATTTGTTTTGAGCAACGCATTTCAAATGGTGGCTCAAGACGACCTTTACTTTGTGCCTTCCAAAAAGAAAACAAAGAAGGAACAAGCCTTGGCTACATATGAAAGTCAGGAATACGACAATTGGGCTGAGGGCCGTGATGAACTGATGGATGTAGATTCCTACAACCGTCGCAATTACACGAGTAAGAACGAGGAGTACTCTTACGACGAACAAGCAAGCGAAACAGAATCACTTACTAACCGCATTGTGCGCTTTCATGCTCCTGGCGTCACTATCGTAAGCAGCCCTTACTACTCGGATTATATTGATATTTATGCTGACCTTTGGTATTCTTTATATCGTCCCTATGGTTGGCATTCCTATAGTTGGTATAATCCTTGGTGGTGGGACTACCCTTACTACTGGTCGTCACCATATTATCACACTTGGTGGGGATGGCACGGGCATTATCCCCCAGCATATTTCCCTGGATACCACCATACTTGGTATCCGCATTACGGGGGACATCACCACCAGCACTATCCCTTGCGTGCTGCCAATAAGCGTCCCATGACATCTAACCGAGGCTACCGTCCCAGCACAGAACGTGGCGCTCATCCCTCTACCAACAGAGACTCTAGGCCTTCAGCAGAACGCAGGTCTACTCAAAGAAGCGGGAACATCTCTACTGAGCGTACGGGACGTCAACCCAACTACAACACTCAAAACCATAGCTCACGCAAACAACCCTCCACTACAGCCACACCTCACAGAACCGAACGCACTCCACAAAGAACCATGGGAAGCGGAGGCGCTAGTCGCTCGCAACGCTCTATGGGAGGTTCTGGGGGCGGAAGAAGAAGGTAAATGGGGGAAGGGGTGAAAGATGAAAGATGAAAGGAGAACGAGAAACGCCCTAAGACCAAGAGGGGTGGATGAAAGACAACGTCGTATATTCAAACAATTTTAAAGGCATCTGTCATCTTGTATTTTTCTTATTAAAAATTAAGAGTATACGAAGAATCCAAAAACCTTGTGTTATTTGCATACACCTTACTCAAGCGATTCCCCAAAGAAGAAAATTATGCGCTCTGCGACCAATTAAGAAGAACTGTCATCTCAATCCCCTCTAACATAGCCGAGGGGATGGGAAGGAGCTCCCTAAAAGAACAAATCCATTTCATAGAAAAAGGAAAATGCCTTTGGTTCACTTAACGAAGTCATGTATCAATTAGAACTAGTCCATGACTTGAACTTTATACAAAAAGATCAAATTACGACTGCAGGAAGTTATTACAAGAATATTCACAAATGCTCTCTGGATTGAGAAATTCAAAACGAGAAGCACTAACCACAAAACGTTAATCTCTCAACGTTAATCTCTCAACGTTAACCTTTCATATTATGAGACACATATTATTATCCCTACTTCTGCTGGCAACTCCTATGGTTGCACAGGACATTTATCGTTTGGAATCTTTTTCAGCAACTGACCTTAATGGTAGTGCTCGTTTTGTGGGAATGGGCGGAGCTATGAGCGCACTGGGAGCTGATATTTCTGTTATGGGCACGAATCCAGCAGGGATTGCGCTTTGTCGCCGCAGTGACATTTCAACTACTGCGAGTTTAACTGCACAGCCTCATGCGGAGAAATTCAACGACATAGGTCGCACGCGCTTGTCATACGACCAGCTCGGCTTTGTTTATGCGATGAATTTGGGAGACTATGATGATTCGGGATTCATAAACTTAGGCATGAATTATCAAAAGACTCGTAATTTCAAGAATCATATTAACGTACAGAACTTCTTGACTGGCGGGCTCTCGCAATCTTGGCAAATGATGGACCTCGCCTATGCGAATGGATGGTTAGACTTGGATTACAGAGAAGATCGTGAACTCACTACGCCCTTTACAAACATGGGATATGACACGCAGATGATTGCTCCAACGTTTGACAGCAACGGCAGAGTAAACGGATACAAACCCTCGGATGCCCATAGTTACACTTACAAGAGAGTGCAATGGGGTGGTGCTCATGAATGGGACTTCAATCTTTCTGCTAATTTCAACGACCGCGTTTACATTGGTATGACTGCGAAATACCACTTCTTGAACCAGAAGACGTATACGGACTATTCGGAAATGCTTATTAACCCCGCTAACAATTCGCTTCACGAGTATTATTACCTCAACGATGAACGCACAGAGGGGGAAGGTTATAGCGGTGCATTTGGCATTATTGTTCGCCCTGCAGAAGAAAGTTCTTTCCGTGTGGGCTTGAGCATTCACACACCTACATACTACGACATCGAGACCTCTTCAGACCTCTATATGGAAAGCCCATACGCTTACGGAAACCTCCCCTACTCTTCTCAGAGCGACGCTATCTATAACAATTATGAAATGCGTACTCCCTGGCGTTTCAACTTCTCTATGGGTGGGACAGCGGGCGATTGCTTCGCTTTTGGCGCTGAATACGAATACTACGATGCCAGTTCACTTCGCGTAACTTATGATCGCGGCTATTATAAGGATTACGCTATCAAACATGAGGCAGACCGTTGCCTTCAAGGGGTACACACACTCCGTGCAGGAGCTGAATTGAGAGTTGTTGACGGTCTCTACTTACGAGCAGGGTATAATTATCAGAGTTCTCCCTTTAAGGATTCGTCTTATCTCAACCAATTCCTAAACAGCAGCAACTACAACTACTCTACCAATACGGATTACGTCAACCTTGGCGAACTCCAACGCGTTACAGGAGGCATCGGTTTCCGTTCTGGAAGTTGGTATGCAGATATGGCTTATCAATATCAGACACAAACGGCTGACGTCTATGCGTTCCACTTACCTGAGAGAGCAGGTAACCCCGCAAACCGCTTGCAAGCAGCGAAGGTTGATTTAGACCGCCATAATGTGCAATTTACTATCGGCTATAAGTTCTAAGACAAGTATCTGCGACAGGAGAAACTGTTTGAATAACAACAATCGGCACTTAGCGTTAAACTAAGTGCCGATTGTTGTGTTTGTATTTTAATATTGGTGTCCGGCAAAAACTTTGGAGAGATGCAGGCCTGAAAGGCCATGGCAAGCTAATAGGACGCTGTGTCATAATGTGCAAACTGCTACGTTGCTCATCAATTTCGAATTTGGCCATGTACTTCAGTACACTCCCTTCATCCTTAATTTCAGCGCCTTGCATTTTACACATTCTTACCCAGCTAAAGAGGGTGTGCCGAAGTTTTGCATTTCGACACGCCCTCTTGGTTGATTGGGAGGGGCTCGCCATAAAAGGGCAAAAGCCATAAATTTCAATGCGTTATCTCGGCTTCTGCCCCTTCAGGGCGTAAACCTCGTTTGACTCATCACCCAGGGTGTTACCCTAGGCTAATGACTTTATCCCCTTCCAGGGGAATATTTCAAATATGAGAGGCTTGTCTAAACATTCTGCCTAATATTATAGTGATATTCAATCAGATATTATTCAAAACTTATGTTTACTGGACACCCACAAAATTTTAATCTTCTTCTTGATAACAATCATACATACGATGTTTGTCTATATTACTTTTCCCAGAGAACGTTCTTATGGTACCATCCATAAATGTAATAGTTATTTTGGTCGGTACAACACGTTCTATAATGTCATTATCATCCCAAAACAACTCATCCCAATCATATGTTCCTAATTCATCTGGTGCAATAGGGCCTATTCCTTTAACTTTTACAGAAGAACGACCTATATCATCTCTTTGAACGTCTCCGACTGCATTATAAGCAACCAAAGTCATCTCTATATATTTGATAGACTTATTGAAGCAATTAAAAAACCTAAATTTCTTACCAAACTTATACCTTGAATACGAATATAATTCTTTGTGAATGAATATTTGGTTCTTCTTAATCTTATTGTAAGTTTCCTTTTTAATCCTTTGAATTTCTTTATTGAGACTATCAAGGTGTTGTTGACATTTAATAACACGCAGAGAGTCTGCCGTATATGCAAGTTTGCTACGTACATCAACACCTTTTACACCTCTTCTTGTTAAGAAACATGAAGCATCTTTAGCGTCGAAAACTAATTCCGAGACCTTTCCTTCTTTTAAGGAGCCAAATTCCCAAGCAGTATATTCATCGCCAAGGATTTTAAACACATATACATCATAGAAGCCTTTCTGCCGACTCTCTCCATGATAATCTTCTGATATTAATTTGTCATATCTTTTTGCTGTAAACACGGAATAATCGGCGATAGAATCTTCCCTCTCCTGCCTTTCTTTCTCTCTCCTCTCGTTAATTAAACGCTCTACTCGACGCTTCTCTTTATTCACTTCTATTTCTGTCACAAATTCCTCCTTTGCAATAGCAGAGAAAGGTTCTTGCACTTTAACTCCTTCCACTTCATATACAACTTCGACAACTCCATCAATATGTTTCGGCATCACTATATTTAACCACTCCACTTCCTCAAACTTACAAGATTTTATACCATCTACAAAAAAGTTTGGGTTTACAACTCTGAATTGATAATCTTTCTTATATTTTTCAATTTTATCAAGCCAATAACTTGCAGACCTAAAATATGGAAGGCAATTATACTTTTCTGACACCAAGAAATAAAAATCTTCTTGACTAGACTTTAACTGAAGGTACTGCTTATTCTTTATTACAACAATACCCAATGCCTCCATTTGCTCTCCTTTTATCAAGGATTGAAAAGGAGTTATATCCTTCACAGCTACTAATTTACCCTTTTCGTTCTTTACAAAAAGAAATTTACCCAATTCTTTGATATGCTTACTCGCATCATAAAAGCAAACTCTTTTTCCTACTATTGAATCATAAGACTCAAATTTATCTGATTGTGAAATAGCTACTATGCTATTCAAGAACACAAAAAGTACAATCAATAAATACCTCATATAAGCTTTTTTAGCATTAAAAACAGAAGACATTCATACAACACCGATTATCTCTACTAACTTTTAAGATTACGTGCGAATTCCTCGATGAAATCGATGGTTTTTGCAACACCAAGCGCAGAGGAATTGACGCAAAGGTCGTAAGTTTTCGCTTCTCCCCAACGAGAGGATGCATAAAAATTATAATAGGCTTCACGATTGCTATCGCCATTGCGCATTAGGCGTATCGCATCCTTTTCCTCCACCTTACATTGCTGCATAATGCGCTTTACTCGATCCTCTTCATTAGCTGAGATAAATACATTTAAGCATTTGGGGTAATCTCGCAATACGTAATCGGCACAACGTCCGATGAATACACCTCCGTTTAGCTTCGCCGCAGCCTTACGTATCGCTTCGGCTTGAATGCGAAAAAGAGATTCATCGGAAAGTTGATTTTGATAAAATCCCGTAGTATGCCCAATGACAGGAGCTACGGATTCAAAGAGCGACTGGAAGAATCCCTTGTGCTCATCACTACGTTCAAACACTTCCGTACAGAATCCACTCTCACGCGCAGCAATATCCAACAGTTCTTTATCGTAATAATCCATACCAAAACGGCGAGCCAATTCCTTACCCACCTCACGGCCGCCGCTACCCAACTGACGGCCTATATTTATTATTAAGGGCGCAGAAATCAGTTCTGAGAATGATAGATTTTCAACGGGAGTACCGTCATTATTAAATAAGTTATGCATAGGTAAAAGATTTACAAGCTATGATTAAGAATAAGAATGTTCAGCGAAGGAGGAATAGCTCCTAATAATTAATAGAGGCAACAGCAGTCTTATTATGTTATTGCAATCTAAGCCCCGAATGGGGCATTTATCTATCAGACCAGGGCAACACCCTGGGTAAGCAAACAAGCAATCTACGCCCCAACGGGGCAAAAGCCTAAGCAACTAATCACTCATTACATATTTTTCATCATATTCAACATGATATAGCCTCAAGAAAGCAAGATATTCATCCCGAAACGTTTGCCTAGAGTGATGTTCTCTTTGATTATTTACATATGCAATGGTTTTATCTAATCCAGACTGACTTACAGAAAAAACAGCATATCCACTTTGCCAAGCAAAATTCCGATAATGAGGTGAAAGAGTTTTAACCCAACGACTACTATTACGTTTTATTTCCTCTACAAGACGTGCTATCGTCTGCTCCCGACCTAACTGACAGACAATGTGAACATGATCCTCAACACCACCAACTCGGAGAACCTGACACCCTGTAATGTTCACTAATTTCCCTATGTAACAATGCACCTCATTCAGATGTGATTCTAAAATAGGAGGACTTGTTGTTTTAATATGGAAAACCAAGTGCAAATATATTTTGCATAAAGATTGAGCCATAACAAGTAGTTTTGCTTTTGCCCCGATGGGGCGGAAATTCAACCGTAATACGCCCCAGGGCGTTGCCCTGGGCTAATAGATTCTTCCCCCTTTGGGGGATTTTCTCCCCAACGAAGCATGACACTCATTCTTATTTCGGCAACCCGCATACGAATATCAGCAGTTTATTCTCAATTATTTATCGCTTGCATTGCCTTAAAGCTTTTCATCTGACGCCAAAGCATGACTACTGAAACTATGGTTGCCATCGCATCGGAGAAAGGCATGGCATACCATACTCCATCGACTTTATTATCCATGAACATAGGGATGATAAGTATTGCGGGAAGCAAGAAGAGCATTTGACGCGTGAGCGACAAGAAGATGCTCTTTCCGGCATAGCCGATGCTTTGGAAGAAGGCCGTTGAAACAATTTGGAAGCCAATAAGTGGGAAGCACATTACTTGAATACTCAAACCGTGAGCGGCTGCCGCGATAAGTTCGGGAGAGTCTTTCGCAAACGGAGTTACACAAAATTCGGAGAAGAAAGTTCCAATTACAAATCCTGCGGTTGTAATCACCGTTGCCGTAATAATAGACAGCTTCAACACCTTTATAATACGATTGAACTTACGCGCACCGAAATTATACCCTGCGATGGGTTGCATCCCCTGATTCAAACCGATAACTACCATTACGATGAAGAGCGCCAAGCGGTTCACCACTCCGAATGCGCCTACGGCAATGTCGCCGCCATAAGTTGTCATTGAGCGCGTTACAAAAATTGCAACGGTGCACGCACAAAGATTTATCAAGAAGTTGGGAGCGCCAATCGTTAAGGATTCCTTAAGAATCTTTTTCTTCAATCGAATGCGTTTTGTCTCCAATCGAATGGGCGACTTCTCAGAGGTAAAGAGGCGCAATTCCCATACCAACATGATGACTTGCGAAAGAATCGTGGCCGCACCAGCGCCTGAAATGCCCCATTTAAAGACAAAGATGAACAAAGGCGCAAGAAGGCAGTTGAGAATCACCGTTCCGAAAGTGGCATACATAGCTTGCTTCGGGCGATTCGTTGAACGCAACAAGGAATTCAAACCGAGGTACATGTGAGTCACAATATTACCCGCCAAAATGACGGTCATAAAGTCGCGAGCCGGACCTATCGTAGCATCACTTGCTCCAAAGAAACGCAGAATGGGGTCGAGAAATAGCAAAAGCACAAGCCCGAGCAACAAACCCATGACTACATTCATTATGACTACGTTACCCAAAATATCGCGCGCCGTTTCATAATCCTTTTGTCCGAGTTTTACGGACATCAGCGTCGAACCACCCACGCCCACCATTGCTCCGAAAGCCGCCGTGAGCGACATGATAGGACCTGTAAGAGCAAGTCCCATAATCGCCTCTTCTCCAACCCCTTGACCGATAAAAATTGCGTCAATTATATGGTAGAGCGAGGAAGCCGTCATTGCGATAATGGCGGGAATGGCATACTGCATGAGCAAGCTACCGACAGGGCGCTCGCCCAACTCAAGGAATTTATTCTCTTCTTGCATTGTAAAGGTATATGACGGAGTTTTCGCATCAAATCAAGACCTCATCACCGAGGTTCAATCCGACTTTGAAGCTCTACTTGCTTGCAAAGTTAAAAACTATTACTGCTTACGGAAAATTATTAGTGAGTTATTTTAAATAAAAAGAGACTATTTTTGAATTAACTCGCTGATAGTTTTTCTTAACTCATACATAAAAATAAGGAGCTCCACGACGTCATAAAAAGGACTACATTTTGCACTCTTAATATGCCACTCTCCTCGCCCAATCAGGTACAAAAACATCCACTTAAAAGTTTTCTTAAAAAATATGCAATTAACCCTTTAACAATTAACCGAAAAAGAGTAATTTTACACTCCAAATGAAAGAACCGAAAAAAATAGATTGTTATCACGTTCCCGTGATGCTTACCGAATGTCTGGATGCCATGAATTTACGTCCCGACGGAACGTATGTTGACGTTACTTTTGGAGGCGGTGGCCACAGCAAGGAAATCCTGAAGCACTTGTCCGACGAAGGGCATTTGTTCGGTTTCGACCAGGATGCTGATGCCGAGCAAAACATTCCTGCCGACGACGAGCGCTTTACCTTCGTAAGAAGCAACTTCCGCTACCTTATCAATTGGATGCGCTATTACGACGTTGACGGAGTGGATGCGCTTTTAGCCGACTTAGGCGTAAGTAGTCATCACTTTGATGCAGAGGAACGCGGATTTTCCTTCCGTTTTGATGCCCCTCTTGACATGCGCATGAACGGACGTGGGGGGATGACGGCGGCTGATGTGGTTAACAAGTATTCGGAAGAACAACTTGCCAACATCTTCTTCCTGTTTGGAGAGCTTAAGAACGCCCGAAAACTGGCAAATGTTATTGTAAAGGCACGTGCTCAGCAATCTATTGTAATGATTCAAGACCTTCTAGACATTGTAAAACCTCTCATAGGGAGAGATCGCGAGAAGAAGGACTTAGCGAAAGTGTTCCAAGCCCTACGCATAGAAGTCAATCATGAAATGGACGCGCTTCAAGAAATGCTTGAAGGAGCGCTTCGCTCACTCAAGCCTGGTGGTCGATTGGTCGTAATGACCTATCACTCACTTGAAGATCGCATGGTAAAGAATTTCATGCGTAGCGGAAATATCGAAGGGAAGGTGGAGCAAGACTTCTTCGGGAACCGCACTGCCCCCATCCGCCCTCTTAGCAACAAGGTCATCATCCCTTCGGATGAAGAACAGGAACGTAATCCCCGAAGCCGAAGTGCAAAGCTCAGAGTAGCAGAAAAGTTATAAACCTGCGACAAACAGACTCATCCATATGAAAGACAAAATAATACTCCCCCCTGAGGAGGTAAAAGAAGAAATAGAAAAGGCGGAACTTGAGGAAGAAGTCAAGGCCAAGAAGAAAGATAAAAAGAAACTTTTCCGCGAACTTACGGGTAGTGAAGACGTTTCTTTAGCAGCCATTCTCGCGGGCGACATGCTTGCGGGGAAGTGGTTCAAACAGAACATTCTTTACATCCTTTTTCTCACCGTACTGGCCATTATTTACGTCAGCAACCGCTACATGTGTCAACAAGAACAGATTGAGACCAAACAGCTCAACGAACAACTTATTGACATTCGTTACAAATTGCTGACTACTTCAAGCGAACTTCGTAAAAACTTACGCGCAAGTATCATTGAGGAACACCTAAAAGACTCTACATTGCGCCCAGGAACAACTCCTAACTTCAAGTTAATCAGAGATGGAATTTCCGAAAGATAAAATCAAGGGACGTTACACCTTTATCAAGTGGTCGTTCGTCATCATAGGCCTCGCCATTATCGGCAAAGCCTTCTATACCATGACCATCAAGAGACCCTATTGGGAAGAAGTGGCAAAGCAACGCGAGCGCGTCAATCTTGAGCTCAAACCCATGCGTGGGAACCTCCTTGCCAGCAACGGCGAAGTCTTAGCTGCCTCTATTCTTGAATTCCTTATGTATATGGACTTCGGGACTTGGGAAAAAGATTCCACACGTGCTGCTAAGGACCTACACAAGCGCGATTCGCTATTCGCAGCAAGCTTTGACACCATCTGTAATGGAATGGCCAAGATTTTTACAGACGTTGACACGGGAAAGTTGCGCGCCCACCTCAAACGAGGACAAGAATTGCGCTCACACAGTTGGCCACTATATACAGCTGCCGTACTTAAGCCTGAAGAAGCAAAGAAGAGACGCAATAAGAAGCGTAATCACCGCGTAACTTATGTGCAATATCGTGAGATGAAAGCCCTTCCCTTCCTATGCGAATCGACTGGCGTCAACGGCTTCTACGTAGACACGATTCCCGTACGCAAAAATCCATTCGGAGCACTAGCTCGCCGTACCGTCGGTCGCTTTGATAGTTGCGCACGTTACGGATTGGAGTTGACGCTTGACTCTCTTTTAGCCGGAAAGTCCGGAAGTTATCACACTCAAAAGCTCATGAAGCACCTCGTTCGCGTGGTAGACGTTCCCGCAATTGACGGATACGACGTCATGACTACGATTGACGTGGACATTCAAGACATCTGCGAAAGAGAGCTACGCAACCAGCTAGAATATCTAGTTGAAAATGCCGGTGGACTCACGCAAGAGGGTGTTGCAATTGTGATAGAAACATCTACAGGCGACATCAAAGCTATGACGAGTCTTTCTCGCAATCCAGACAATTCCTTCACGGAAAATCAACCTCTCGCTACGTCAAACATGTACGAGCCAGGGTCGGTGTTCAAACCCATGTCGTTCCTCGTTGCTATGGATGATGGCGAAATGAACCTCAAAAGCAAGGTGGATGTGGGAAATGGTGTGCGCCCAATGTATCGCCGTCATATGAGAGACCACAACTGGAGAAATGGGAATGGGTATGGGCTTATTGATGCCACTGATATTATTAAATATTCCTCAAATATCGGGGTGAGTGTGATTATTGACAATGCCTACAAGGACAATCCCGCACGCTTTGTGGATGGCCTTTACCGCATAGGTGTAGCGGAGGACCTACAAATCCCCATTGAAAACTACCATAAGCCAAGAATCCGTCGCCCGACAAAGCAAAACTGGTCAAAGACAGCTCTTCCCTGGATGAGCATCGGCTATGAAACGCAAGTTCCACCGATTTCAACGGTGAATTTCTACGCTGGGGTGGCGAATAATGGTAAACTCTTCCGCCCCCGTTTGGTTAAGGCCTTGCTCAAAGACGGACAAATCGTCAAGGAATTCCCCAACGAAGTTTTGCGCGAACAAATGGCCAAACCCGAAGCCATTAAGATGATACAACACTGCCTTTACGAAGTTGTACATTCAGGTTTAGGACGTCATGCAGGCTCTAAAATGTTTGACGTATCCGGAAAAACGGGTACCGCTCAGATTTGGACAAAAGCAGGTAAGTCACAAGAATATCTCATCTCCTTTGCGGGATATTTCCCCTCTCAGAAACCACGATATGCTTGTATCGTATGTATTCGTAAGAGTGGAGGTGCTTCAGGAGGTGGAATGTGTGGTCCCGTCTTCAAGCGTATTGCAGAAAGCATTATGGCCAAGGCGCACCAATCGGACTTTTCTGATGCTCGCGACACCTTAAATACTCACATGCCAGAGGTGAAGGACGGCAACTTAGAGGCAAGCAGTCGCGTGTTGAAGCAAATTGGCATTACACACAATGCTGACTTTAACGAAAATGCCACTACCCACGTTTGGGGAGAAGCAGATGCCACCCGTAATTCAGTTGACTTGCAAGCAAGCAAGGTGAATAAGGACTCTGTACCTAACGTGACGGGCTACGGCTTACGTGATGCTATTTTCCGTCTTGAAAATGCGGGGTTGCATGTCAAGGTGAAGGGCACGGGAGTCGTTATTCAACAGAGCAAGAGGCCTGGGAGCGCAATCCATCCGGGAGATAGCATCATCTTAACGCTCTCACCAAGAAAGAAAAATACTTAAAAAGTCAAACATACATGTTGCTCAAGGAAATCCTATCCAGAGTCACCATTGAAGAATACAATGGCGACCTCAACATTCCCATTTCTGGGGTTAATATAGACAGCCGTCGCATCGCTGAAGGACACCTTTTCATCGCCGTAAAGGGTACGCAGGTTGATGGTCACACTTTCATTGACAAAGCTATCTCACAGGGTGCAACAGCCGTCCTTGTGTGTGATCCCATTCCCGAAGTTGTGCCTGAGGGAGTCACCTTCGTTCGCGTAGCCGACACAGAAGATGCCGTAGGTAAGGTTGCCACTATGTTTTATGGCGACCCTACATCAAAACTTAAACTTGTGGGCGTAACAGGTACTAATGGTAAGACAACCATTGCCACCGTGCTTTACGAAATGTTCCGTGGATTCGGCCATAAGTGTGGTCTTTGTTCTACGGTATGTAACTACATTGACGGCACTCCCTACCCTACGGAGTGTACTACGCCTGACGCTATCACGCTCAACCAACTCTTGGCTGAAATGGTGGCACAGGGGTGCACCTATGCGTTTATGGAATGTTCGTCTCACGCCATTCAGCAGAAACGCATTGGCGGTTTGACTTTCGCAGGTGCGCTTTTCACCAACCTTACTCGCGACCACCTCGATTACCACAAGACATTCGATGCTTATCGTGATGCGAAGAAGGCCTTCTTTGACAATCTGCCCAAACAGGCCTTTGCTATCACAAATGCAGATGACAAGAACGGCGCCGTAATGCTTCAAAACTGTAAGGCTAAGCTTCGTAGTTATTCCACTCGTACGGCTGCTGATTTCAAGGGACGTATTCTTGAAGAAAGCATCGAAGGAATGTTGCTTGACATTAACGGACAGGAGGTAAGCGTTCGCTTTGTGGGTCGTTTTAATGTGAGCAATCTGCTTGCCGTATATGGCGCTGCCGTAATGTTGGGCAATGAACCGC
The DNA here is from genome assembly GCA_045657925.1 of Alloprevotella sp. Taxonomy (GTDB): domain Bacteria; phylum Bacteroidota; class Bacteroidia; order Bacteroidales; family Bacteroidaceae; genus Alloprevotella. The sequence continues at coordinate 80,751 of JAZOUA010000013.1, forward strand.
AGGAAGTGCTCCGCGTAATGTCTCAATTGGCTCCTGTCAACGGTCGTTTCGAAGCCATTCGCTCGCCCAAGGGAGTGAATGCCATCATTGACTATGCCCATACTCCTGACGCACTTCAAAATGTACTCTCTTCCATCCGCGACATTGTGAAAAACAAGGCGCAGATTATTACCGTTTGTGGAGCTGGAGGCAATCGTGATAAAGGCAAACGTCCACTTATGGCAAAGGAAGCCGCTTTACTTTCCGACCGCGTGATTATTACAAGCGACAATCCTCGTTTTGAAGAGCCTGAAGCGATTATCAATGATATGCTCGAGGGACTTGATTCCGAACAACGCACCCGCACCATTACCATTACCGACCGTCGCGAAGCCATTCGCGCTGCCGTAATGATGGCTCAAGCGGGCGACGTTATCCTTGTGGCAGGTAAGGGGCACGAACCTTATCAAGACATTAAGGGCGTGAAGCACCACTTTGACGACCACGAAGAAGTACGTGCGGCTTTTGGAATTTAAGTACAGATTGGAATTACATCATATCTCTCTATTTTTCAAGACATTCAAACCTGCTTCAAACATTCAAAGAGTCTTTCAAAATTAAGTGAGCCTTAGTTTTCCTAACTCACTATTAAGTTTTCGCAACACACAAATGCTCTACTATCTCTTTCGTTATCTCGACCAATTCGGTATTCCAGGCGCAGGAATGTGGTCGTATATTTCCTTCCGCTCTCTTTTAGCGCTGATGTTGGCACTGCTCATCTCTGCTTGGTTTGGGCAATATTTTATTCGCTGGATGAAGCGTCACCATTACAGTGAGGCGCAACGCGATGCATCTATTGACCCATTCGGCGTTAAGAAGATAGGCGTACCTACAATGGGTGGCGTCATCATTATCGTAGCCATACTTGTACCTTGCTTGCTCTTAGGGCGTTTAGGGAATGTTTACATGCAGCTCATGATTGTTACAACCATTTGGTTAGGTATTGTGGGCTTCCTAGACGACTGGATAAAGATGAAGAAGACAAAGGAAGGATTGCCTGGAAAATTCAAAGTCCTTGCACAAATCACCTTAGGATTATACGTCGGTCTTACCCTTTACCTTGACCCAGGGGTTGTCATGCACGAAAATGTTACGAAGCAAACAACTCCGGAGCAAGTTGAAGTTGTTCATAAGAGCGAAGCGGTGAAGTCTCCCCAAACAACGATTCCCTTTGTTAAGAACAACAATCTTAACTATTCTGACCTCATGGCGTGGTGCGGAGAGCACAAAGAAATAGCTGGGTGGGCGCTCTTCGTACTGATGACGGTATTCGTGATTACTGCCGTTTCAAATGGGGCTAACCTAAACGACGGCATGGATGGTATGGCCGCTGGGAACTCCGCCATAATATGTATAGCCCTAGGGATACTGGCCTACGTCTCGAGCCACGTAGAGTTTGCAAGTTATCTGAACATCATGTACTTACCCTTAACACAGGAATTGGTAATCTTTATCTGTGCTATGGTAGGTGCGCTCATCGGTTTCCTTTGGTACAATGCGTTTCCCGCACAGATATTCATGGGCGACACTGGTTCGCTCACCATTGGAGGTATCATTGCGGTAATTGCCGTAATCATCCATAAGGAATTGTTGCTCCCCATTCTCTGCGGTGTATTCTTGGCGGAAAATTTGAGTGTGATTCTTCAAGTTCAGTACTTTAAGTGGGGCAAGCGCAAGGGAGTTACGCAACGCATTTTCAAGCGCACACCGATTCATGATGCATTCCGCACCCTCCCAGAGCAACTCATTCCGAATTGTAAGTACGTATTCCCCAACTGGCCCAAGGGCTCTTGGCACGAAGCGAAGATTACTGTGCGCTTCTGGATTACAACGATTCTCCTTGCAGCACTTACGATCATCACATTGAAGATACGATAAGAAACTCTGACTCACAAATGAAAATCGCGATACTTGGCGCCGCAGAGAGTGGCGTCGGCGCAGCTATCCTTGCGCAACAAAAGGGATACGATGTCTTTGTTTCCGACATGGGAAACATTAAGGACAATTATAAAGAGATGCTCAACGCCCATGGTTTGGCTTGGGAAGAAGGCAAGCACACTGAAGAGCGCATTCTTGATGCTACTGAAGTGATTAAAAGCCCTGGAATTCCTGATACCGCACCAATGGTTCAAAAAATCATTGCAGCGGGAATCCCTATCATTTCGGAAATTGAATTCGCAGCTCGCTATACGGCGGCTAAGATGCTTTGCATTACGGGCTCAAACGGAAAAACCACGACTACATCGCTGATTTACCACATTATGAAGCATGCGGGGATGAACGTTGGGCTTGCAGGAAACATCGGGCATAGCTTGGCGCTTCAAGTGGCACAGGAAGACAAGGATTGGTACGTTATCGAACTTTCTTCGTTCCAATTAGACAACATGTATTCTTTCCGCGCCAACATTGCCGTACTTCTAAATATCACTCCCGACCACTTAGACCGCTACGACTTCTGCATGCAGAATTATGTAGATTCTAAAATGCGCATTCTGCAAAACCAAACGGCGGAAGATTGCTTCATTTATTGGACAGGAGATGAGTACATTGCAACAGAACTTCAGAAGCGAAAGCCCATCGTACGTTGTTGTGCTTTCCACGAAGACGTAGCAACAAGCGCATCAGAAGAAGCTGCACTTTCAGGCTATCTGAAAGACGGCAACTTTGTCATCACGGCTCCGCACTCCTTCAGCATGCCTGTTGCTGAACTCTCACTTCAGGGTAAGCATAACATGCGCAATATGCTTGCTGCTGCACAGGCGTGTCTCTCGGCTGGAGTTTCTGACGAAGCACTTAGAGAAGCACTCGCAACTTTCCCTGGCGTAGAACATCGTCTTCAAAAAGTAGGCGTTCATAACGGAGTCACATATATCAACGACTCTAAAGCGACAAACGTAGATGCATGCTACTGCGCTTTAGACAGTATGCAAACACCCGTAGTTCTTATCATCGGTGGTAAAGACAAGGGGAACGACTACAGCCAATTGTCAGCAATTGTAAAGGAAAAATGTCGTGCACTCGTATTCCTCGGAGCAGATAACTCTAAGTTGCATGCTCATTTTGGCGAGTTTGGCATCACAATCCTTGACACCCACTCTATGAAAGACTGCGTAAGCGCATGCCACAGTGTTGCGCAAGCAGGCGACACCGTTTTGCTCAGTCCTTGTTGTGCAAGTTTCGACCTCTTTAAAAATATGGAGGATCGCGGCGAACAGTTCGTTGAGTGTTTCGAAAAGTTAATAGTTAACGGTTAAGATAAACGAGGAAAGACTTACGGTTAACGATTAACGATTAAGCACCCTCTTTCCTTTTTCTCATCTTTCATTTATCTTTTCTGAAATGGCCCTTTCATCAAAAATATTTAAAGGCGACCGCACTATTTGGGTGGTCTACTTCTTCCTCTGTATCATCTCTATCGTTGAGGTCTTTTCAGCAGGGAGTAGTTTGGCCTACAAATCGGGCGACTTCTTCGCACCACTGATTAAGCAAGTGTCTTTCTTAGCAGCAGGAACCGTTGTCGTGCTTCTCGTTTCACGCATTCCCTGTCGCTACTTCAAGATACTTCCCTTGGGACTCATCCCGTTGTCAGTAATCCTGCTCTTCATCACCCTCTTCTTTGCGGAAGCGACTAACGACGGGTCGCGCTGGTTGAACTTAGGTCCGATTTCGTTTCAACCCTCGGAAATAGCGAAATGCGCCCTGATTCTCTACACTGCCTTAATCTTATCCTCACTTCAGACGGAAGATGGCATTGCAGACAAGGCGTTTAAATTCATTATGATTCCGACAGTATTGATCTGCGGACTTATCTTCTCTGAAAACTTCTCAACGGCCTGCTTGCTTTTTGGCGTTATCCTCTTAATGATGTTCGTTGGTCGTATTCCCTACAAGCGATTTGGCCAAATCATTGGATTTTTCATCGCGTGCGGTTGCTTAGGATTTGCTACGCTTAAGGTGCTTCCGCAAAACTTTATCGATGAAATATCCATTCTTCACCGCGCAGACACTTGGACTTCAAGATTGGACAAGTTCAGCGAAGACAACGATGACCCCGCTAAGTTTGACCTTAAGAAGAATACTCAAGTAGGCACTGCAAACATAGCGATTGCTACATGTAATATTGTGGGACTTATGCCAGGGAACTCGGTTCAGCGAGATTATCTGAGTCAGGCTTATTCCGACTTTATCTTTGCGATTATTATTGAGGAGCTCGGATTATGGGGCGCTACGCTCGTCGTATTCTTCTATATCGTACTCATATTCCGAGCCTGGCGCATCGCCTCCCGATGTGAAACGCTATTCCCCGCCTTTCTCATCATAGGGCTTGCCTTTATGCTCACATCGCAAGCCATTATCAACATGATGGTAGCCGTAGGACTTTTCCCTGTTACGGGCCAACCGCTCCCACTTATTAGCCGTGGAGGTACTGCAATGATTATCTTCTGCTTCTACTTTGGCATGATGCTCAGCGTGAGCATTTCTGCGAAACAGAAGGAAGAAATACCTGCCGAATCTTAAGTTTTAAGTATGAATAAGCAATTTATTTTTGCACTCATCAGTTTAATTACCTGCCTTCCTTCTCTGAGTTGGGCAGGTAGTTTTGTTGAAGTGCCCCAAACAACTGATTCCGCAGAAACCAGAACTTTGGTTCGCTTTGAAACAACTTGCGGAAATTTCACTATCGCACTCTACAACGACACTCCTATTCACAGAGATAACTTTATCAAGCTTGTAAAGGAACATTTCTACGACACCCTGCTGTTCCATCGCACGATTTGGGAATTTATGATTCAGACGGGTGATCCTACTTCAAAAAATGCGAAGCCAGGAGAGAAGTTGGGCGAAGGTTCTGTGGGATATACGCTCCCCGCAGAGATTATTTATCCGAAATATTTCCATCGCCGTGGCGTCGTAGCTGCTGCTCGTGAAGGCGATAAGGAAAACCCGGAGTGGAAAAGCGATGGTTCGCAATTTTATATCGTATGGGGGAAGACTTATGGCGGAGGTATGATGGAGCGTATCCGACAACGTGTACGCCAAAATACAAACCCACCTATCGAACTCGCACTTGAACATGAGGACACGTATTGGGAAGTTGGAGGAAGCCCACATTTGGACGGGCAATACACCATTTTCGGCGAAGTCATCGAGGGTTTAAACACCATCAATGAGATTCAGTTGGCCGAAACTGACGAAAATGACCGCCCGCTTTACGACTTCCGCATTCTCAAGGCATATATATTAAATGAGTAGACAAGATGACGAGATAACAAGTTGACAAGCGTCATCCGAAACTCACATCCTTAATAACCCACACCTCAAAACCATTCCCCCTATGCTACAATTCCAATGCGACTATAACGAAGGTGCACACCCCAAAGTGATGCAGCGCCTGCTGGAAACCAATATGGAGCAAACCATTGGCTATGGCGAAGACCACTATTGTGAATCGGCGCGCCGACTCATCCAAGAAGCTTGCGGCAATCCGAATCTGCAAGTACACTTCCTCGTAGGGGGCACCCAAACCAACACTACGGTTATTGCACACCTGCTTCGCCCACATCAAGGAGTGATTGCAGCTGAAAGTGGACACATATCCGTACATGAAACTGGGGCTATTGAGCACACTGGGCACAAAGTGTTGGCACTCCCTGCACACGAAGGTAAGATTACAGCAGAACAAGTGGAATGCCTCATGCTTGAACACCGCGCAGATAGCAGCTTTGAGCACACTGTACAACCAGGGATGGTTTACATCTCCTTCCCAACGGAGTTTGGAACACTCTATTCAAAGAGTGAATTAGAGGCGCTTCAAACGGTTTGTAACAAATATAATCTACCCCTTTTCATAGATGGTGCCCGTTTGGGGTACGGGCTTGCCAGTCCTGCTTGCGATGTCACATTGTCTGACATAGCTCGCCTTGCTGACATCTTTTATATCGGAGGCACGAAAGTAGGTGCGCTTTTCGGAGAAGCCGTAGTTAGCAAATCAGATGCACTCATGCGCGACTTCCGCTACAGCATTAAGCAACACGGCGGAATGCTTGCTAAGGGGCGCTTACTCGGACTTCAGTTTGAAGCGCTCTTCACCGACAATCTCTATTTTGAAATTGCCTACCACGCCGTGACTCAAGCATTACGCATCAAGATGGCACTTCAAGAAATGGGTGTGCCTTTCCTTATGGAGAGCGACACCAATCAGCAGTTCCCCATCCTGCCCAACGACGTTGTGACGCGCCTCAGTAACTCATTCCTCTTTACCCCCTGGCAACGCGTGAGCGACACGCACACCGCCATTCGCATCTGTACCAGTTGGGGAACAACGCCCGAGAATGTCAAAACGCTGATTGAGGCATTGCGCCATGAATTACAAGCGAGATAACAAAACCTTCCTATTTAGATAAATATAACTGAAATAGGAAAAACTCCGTTCATCGAATTGGATTAACCAGTGCTCTGGCACGTTAGCAAAAAGCAATTCTCGCAATATGAAAAGTCGCCATTACAATTCCATAGAATCTGAGGCGAAATATGGTTAAGTTTTGTAAAAACACTAAACTTTTTTCATGAATTTATTTTGACGAAATGGGAAAAACGTACATTCGCATCGTTCATTTATCTTTTATGAAAAAGGTGGTTTTACTCATCGCTTTAGCTTCCCTACTGCAGGGTTGCCGAAGCACCCCGACCACATCAGGTCAGGCAGTTACTCCTATAGGGAGATGGTCTATTTCTGGCGACACTTCCACCACAAATTATCACGGGGTGGAACTTCTACAAGATGGTCGAGCCCGATCGATAAACCTAATTACACTTCACTATGAGAACTGGTTTCAGCGAGGAGACACGCTCATTCTTTCTGGGCGAAGTAGCGCAGAAAAGACGGAGCAAGAATTTAGTGATACCATGAAAATCCTAAGTTTAACGGACTCTAAGATGATTCTACAGTCACAAGGCATGAAATGGGAACTGAATAAAATTCCGGAATAGTAACACAGGCCTACGAACAAGTGACTACGGACTGAAGACTACGGATATTCAACACATTTATATAGTTAGAGAGGGTACCCCGAGCCTATTGACTTTGGGATACCCTCTCTTGTGTTTGTTATAACGAGAGCACAATGTATTTATGTCCTCTCCTTTCAACGTTGACCGTTCATCTCTTATTCCTCACCCTTAAAGAGAGGATCCCAAGCGGGAAGGAGGATGGGCTTCATCTTGAGGAGGTCAAGAATCTTGGCAGGTACGTACTTCTTATCTACTACGAGACGGAAAGTATATTCATCAAACCATTCATCAGTCATAATCAAATGACCGTGATGACCACTTGATGCGCCCCAAGAGTTTTCAACCATCCACTTCTTGGGAGTGCCATTTTCGTCAAGGTCAACTGCCATCAACGTCATGGCGTGGCTTGAAGCCGAAGCGTAAGTGCGGATGCGGTCGGCCTTATTCATGGGGAAGTCTGTGCCGAAGAGCGATTCGTAATCGAAGTTGCTCATGCTCAAGATGCCAGTCTTCTGATTCAAGAACTTACCTACGTCGCAAGAATAGTACATCATGGTGCTGTCCTTGATGGAAGCGATAGCCATATCCTTGAGATCCTTCATAGGAACATTCACAAAAGTCCAGTTGTCGCCATCATATTGGTGACGGTCCATATCAATGGTGTAAGTCTTATAGTATTCGCGCGTAGGGTCATTCATTACCATCACATAAGAATTCTTCAAATCCACACCTACATACTCCTGATAGAACGTAAGTGGCGTGTAAGTCTTCGTTTCTACAGGTTTGCCCGAAGCATCCTTACGTGTCCAAGTAAATTCCTTAACTGGCTCGCCAAGGCATACTGAAAGGATGTGATAGATAGTCGCCAACTGGCTCGTCTTCATCTTCTCAATCTCAGCCTTCTTCACTCCCTTGGCAACAGCTGCACGAAGCGCAAGACCGTATTCGCGAAGCTTCAAAGAAATGAGGCTTGCCATGCGAGAAGTATTGTTTGCCGTGAAACTTTCTGGCATTACGTCGGCAGGAACTACTCCATATTTTGAAATGATGTCCTGAACGCCCGTAAATTGTCCGCCATCCGAGAGCGGATGTTGGAAAAGCCATTCCACAAGCTTGTCATCCATGGGCTTCTTCGCGTTGTCAATTACCGCCTGAAGGAAGAGGTTTGACTTTTCTAATTGGTCCCAGAAGAAGCAATAGCTTTGTGAGAACTGGAAACTGCCGAGATTGAACTTCGCAATCGCCTTTGCGCGCATCACATTGAGACCTGTGAACAACCAGCAACGGCCTGATGACTGCTGGTCGGTAATGCCTTTCGACTCCACCTTGTGTGAGAAATAGGTGTCGCCAATTGCGGGATTGTAAAGGGGAGTAGCGAGCTCGTTAATGCTGTTTTGCGAAAGCGCATTGCGGAGCGCCTTGTCAAATTCAGCTGTTGCAACCTGCTCCTTCTGAATCTGCGCCAACATTTCGGGAGAAATGCCACCCGCAGCAGTTTGTGCTGACATGAGCACGGGAGCTCCTGCGAAGAGGAGCGCGAGGATAGTTTTTTTCATATAATGTAGGGTTTAAGTTATTCTAAGTTCAGGGGTTTCGTGTGGTGCTACGGTGTTGCAACATAGCAAACTGACGAACGGCACGCCCTATCAAAAAGTGTCTTGGCACACCAATAGAAAATTACAGCAGAAATAAGTCCGCCGATAACGTCTATCAAGTAGTGCGCTTCTATATATACGGTAGCGCAACAAAGGAAGAAGTAGAAGGGGAACACTGCTGCGCACAACCATTTGCGGAGGCGGAAGAGGAGAATCATGAGTACGGTGCTCACACCGACATGTGATGAGGGGAAAGCTGCTTGTGGGCGCTCGCCTCCGGCTTGTGCAGCCTCAACACAGGAACGGAAGAAACCATCAGGGCCAGGTGAGGGGCGCATTTCAAGATGTGTGCGGAAGTAGTTGCCAATGTCGTAAAAGTTTCCAGCTTCTGCAGCCTCCTGACCGATTGCCTGGAAGTAGTATTGTGGACCTGCAACGGGCACGAAGAGGTAGATGGCGTAGTAAAGCAGGAAGGCGGTGAGCACAATAAAACCATATTCCTCGAAACGCGACTTGTCAAGCACTAAAGTCAGAAGTACCGTCAAGAATATCATGGGGTAGTACGCAAAATATCCCATGTGGAAAAGTTCGCTCCACAATCCCGATGAGAAAGTTCGGCTAAATTCCAACGAAGGTTGGCACCCAAAGAGCACTTGGTCGGCATTCGCAAAGACGGGATCTAAGTTGGGCAACAGCGAGCAGAACTCGTAGATGTCGGGGTACCAATAAGAGATGAGCGCGAGGGGAAAGAGGTTGCGCAAGAAGCGCACCGACGCCACAGGCTTACGCCAATAGCCCACATAGAGCATTGCCATTACGAGCAGAATGGCTCCACGCTCCTGCAACTGCTGCATGGGGTGGTTTAAGTCGCCCCACCACACGAACAAAAGCAGGGTTGTGAACAAGCCATAGAGCAATGTCACGCGCTCAATGGGAAGCTGATTTTTATAAAGTTTTTTGAGTTGTTGAAGCATCTGATTTTCTTCTTTATATAATAATGAGACTCATTCTAAATCCAACCTTCCTGCTTGTACCAAGCCACCGACTCTTTCACACCTTCGGCAAGTTTTACCTTGGGTGAGAATCCGAGGTCTTCTTGTGCGGGACGGATGTCACAACGCCAGTTGCGCTGGCGCATAATGTTGAACTTGTCCATATTGAGTGCCGTCACTTTGCCCGTAAGTTTGCCCCACAAGCCACCAATTGTGCAGACGCAGCGCAAGAACCAGATGGGGGCGGTGATGTGAAGCACTCCGCGAACGCCCAATTCCTTTTGGAGCAAATCAGAGAAGTCACGGCTGCTATACACTGCACCATCGGTGAGGAAATATCCCCTGCCGCGCGTGCCACGAGTGAGTGCCGCGAGCGTAGCTTCCACAAGGTCGCGCACATAAATGAAGGTGATGTCCTGGCGTCGGTAACCTACGGCAAAATCTACGTGACTCACAATGCTCTTCGCCATTAAGAAATAATCCTTTTCGCGAGGGCCGTAAACGCCCGTAGGTCGGAGAATGACATAATCCAGTTCGGGGATTTGAGCCAAGATTAACTCCGCCTCCAATTTGCTTTTGCCGTAAGCCGTATTGGGTTGTGGAATGTCATGTTCCGAAATGTCGGCATAATCAGCCTCATGCACGGCACCCCAAACGCTCAGCGAACTCATGAATACGAAACGCCCGCGAAGGGTTGAGGTCTGCAACAACAAATGTGCGAGATGAGCGGTACCCTCCGTATTTACGCGATAAAAGTCATTGGGATTGGCGCACTTTGTAGCCCCTGCCGCATGAATCACATAATCCCAAGCGCCCTCAGCCGTATGGAAATCGCTCAACTGACGCTCCAACACCTCAGCATTTCCCAAATTCAATTCAATAAAACGGATGCGCGCGTCCTGCAAATACTTCTTGCTCGTAGAGGGGCGCACGGCCGCCCACACTTCTGCCCCTAACTCCAAGGCACGTTCCACTATGAAACTACCAATAAAGCCGGAAGCGCCCGTCACCAATATTTTCTTGTTACTTAATTCCATAATATTCTGCAAATTTACGATAAAAATGTGAATTGGTGGGAGCGACAGAGGCGGAAAGGCGTGGGGGGTAAAAACGATGTCCGACTTAATTTAAACTAACTGGGAATTAATTTGAAATAAATCGGACATCGTTTTTCGTAAAAGGGATGTAATTTTTGCGAAGTCGCAAACGCTTAATTCATAATCTTGATGCCCACGAAATAAGTGCGAGGTTGTGTGGGGCCGTAGAAGTATCCAGAGTCGCGGAAGGTACCCTTGTCAAAGTCTTTCTGGAAGGCGTTGAAAATGTTCTGAACGCCGCCATTGAGTTGCACTTTTAGGTGCTCGTTGAGCAGGAAGGTATAATTCAGTTTGAAATTAAAGTCCATGAAGTCGGAAGTATGTTTCAACTCATCCTGAGTGATGTAGGTGTAAGGGAAATCCGCAGGAATTTCTGAGGGGTCGGGAGCAAAGTGAGGCACATACATTCTGCCCGTATACACACCCGAAAGCGCTACGTCGAAATTCTTGAAGGGCTGACTGGAGAGGGTGAAATAACCATAGTAATTGGGGGTGCGGGGCATCTTACGTGTGGGCGCCACATTGGGGTCTTCGCTCCACGCTTCAGCCTGCTTGTACTCACTACGTTGCGCCGTGAAGCCCACCTGAAGCGCCAAGTCCTTACCATGAGCCACCTTTGCGTCAAGGTTTACCCCATAAACGCGCGCACCACTACCATTGCGGCGCTCTTGTATCATATTGCCCTGATTGTCGTGCCCAATAGTTTCAAGCACAAACACGTCGCTGAGGTCGGTGTAAAACCCTTCCGCCAAGAAGTTTGCCTGCCAATGGCCAAAGGTTGTTTGCCAGTCAAGCGAACCACTGAAACTGTTTGATTTTTCAGGTTCAAGGCCGTCGGCAAGGCGAATCAGAACGCCCTCACCGCCTACTGCCGTCACGTGTAAGTCTTCGTCATACGCCTGAGGCGCACGGAAACCGGTGCTCCAAGTTAAGCGCGCCTGGAATTTCTCAATGGGACGGTAGAGCAAGTTGACGCGGGGCGAGAAAATGGGATTTTCAATCAAGTTATGGTTGTCCACACGGAAACCAGCAAGAAGGGTAAACTTGTTCATCTCCCATTCGTTCTGGAGGAAAGCACTTCCAATGCGCACCTCCTGATTGAGTTCGCGGTTGTAGCCAAGCATTTGGTCGTTCAAGGTGTTCTGCTGATACTCAATGCCAGCGGTAAGGGTGGCAGGGGCAAAGAGGAACTTTCCCAAGCGACCTGTGTACATACCGCCTACTACCCATGTGAGGTCGTCGGTTTTCCCGTAGGCATCCTTGGATTGCTGGGCACCATAATAGGAATTGCGGTCAATATGTTGCGCAGAGGCGAAAGCCGAGAACTTATGCTGATAGCCGTTTACGTAATGGTCGTAGTTCACGCCCCCACTATTAATAATGTGTTTCGTTTGTTCGGTAATGTCACTCTCAAAGGGTTCGAGGTCAAAGGCATTCCCGCCACGGCGGAACTCATTGGTGGTGTGGTATTCTACGCTCAATTTGCTCATGAGTGAGGGACGGTAATAACTACGAAGGCCAAAGGTGTTCATGTTCAACTTTCCGATTTCCGAGAAGCCATCGCCATCGGCATCATAAGGGTTGCGGTTGCGATAAGATTGATAAAGCGCAATGCCATACGTATTGTCCTTATCTACCAGTGAAGCATTGGCGCCCATGTGTTGTTCCCACACCTTGCCGTTCATATTTGACATCGTAGAGGACACCTGAAAACTATTATTCACAGGGTCTTTCGTGATAATATTTATCGTTCCGCCCACGGCATTTGCGCCAAAAAGAGCAGAACCTCCCCCACGCACCACTTCAACACGGTCAATCATGTTCGTAGGAATCTGTTCCAAACCATAAACTCCCGACAAGGCGCTCACAATGGGGCGACTATTAATCAGCACCTGCGAATAAGGGCCATCAAGTCCATTGATGCGCACCTGTGGAAAGCCACAATTTTGACAATTATTCTCAACACGGAGGCCCGACTGAAAGTTAAGCGACTTAGAAAGGTCAACAGCATTAACCGTTTCAAACGTTTGCTGATTCATAACCGTCACAACCACGGGCGCCATACAACGACGCACGGCATTGCGGCTTGCCGAAACCACCACTTCGTCCATGCTTCCTTCTTCTACTTGCATCTTAAAGTGGATATCTACTGCATAAGCATCGCTTACGGTTACCTCTTGCGTTTGAGTGGCATAGCCGAGAAGCTGAACGCGAACTTTATACGTCCCAGCGGGAACTTTTTTAAATACGAAGTGACCGTCGGCATCGACTACGGCACTGCGCTTCAAGGCATCCAAAAAGGCTACGGCACCAGGCAGACTTCCCTCCGTATCTGCCGTAACCACATGGCCAAGGATGACGTTTGTTTCAGAATTAATGTGATGATGATTGTGCGCAAAAGCTATGTTCACCCCGCTAATGAGTAGGGTGAGAATAAGGTATATGTATTTCATTTGTATGTGTTAGTTATAATAAAATTTAGGCCTTAGAGCCAATAAAAAAACTCAGAACTAACACATTGCGGGAGGACCGCGCAAACAAAAAGTAGGGACATCGGAAGCCACCTCTCCCACCAACGCCTCAGCATAATCCACCTGAAGGAGTACAACACTGGGAGCGGCAACAAAAACCGACTCGGGCACGTCCGCACAGAAGTAATGGCAACAACAATCAATAGATGCCACCTGCTTCTCCGTATGATCGTGCTCACCATCCCCCATAAGGTGAGAATGTACAATAGTAACCCCGTTCACTATATGCACGTGAACGAAGCTCGTGACGCCTACTTGATAAACTACAAAGAGTAGGAGCATCACCCAAGCCTTTATGATTCTCAAAAGGGACAAGAGGAGTCTATCTTAAAATTCAGTGCAAAATTACAAATTTTCAACGAGGTATAAAATAGCTATTTATTGTGATTTTTATAAAATATAGAAGAAGGCTCATCACTATAAGTTGTGAATATAATAAAATGAGGATGTTTCCTACGAAACATCCTCAAGATCTTTTAATACTAGATCTGAAATGAAAAGCCAAAAAGCATCCAACGTATTTAATTTGCTTTTCGGGTGAGGCGAAGAGTATACCACGCAATATGAATCAATCCAAAAACAGACGCAACTACGAGCAACGTTTTATCAGCATTCATCCCTATTGTCTGTTGGTGCCAAAATCCTGTGATGATGCACAACACCCCTAAGCCAATGCAAATGACATTAAAGACAGATTGTCCTTTGCGAGTGCGACCATCGCCCACCGCCATTTTGGAATGCTTCATGCCATAAAGACTATAGACGTCATAACCAATAAGCAACCACATCACAAGGCGCATCCAAGTGTCGGCAGGAAGGAAAAGCATCAGCGCTACGCACACTACGATGCCCGCAAGTGGAACAAAGGGCACCAAGGGTGTGCGGAAGCCACGCTCAGCATTGGGCATCGTGCGACGCACTACCAATACGCCCGCACAAACAATGGTGAAGGCAAAAAGCGTTCCTATATTCGTCAATTCTCCAGCCATCTGGGGAGGAGCGAATGCCGAAAGTAGGGAGATAATCACCATAAACACAACATTACTTCGGAGTGGCGTGTGCGTACGGGCATTCATTTTTGAAAAAATAGGCGGAAGGAGCCCATCCTGACTCATTGTCATAAAAACACGACTCTGACCCATCAACAGAGCAAGGATAACTGAGCAATAACCAAAGAGAATCGCAAAAATCACCGCTCTATTCAACCACGGATATGCAGGAATGATAACACCTGAAGCATCCGCCTCGCCCATCTGTCGGATAGCGGTGGCAACAGGAGCCAAACCATCCTGTCCAGCAAAGTCTGTATAATTAGCAACACCCGTCATGACGTGCGCAAAAAGGATGTAAAGCACCGTACATGCCGCAAGCGATCCAAGAATACCAATTGGCATCGCACGCTTAGGGTTTTTCGTTTCCTGAGCTGCACAACTTACAATATCAAATCCGAGATAGGCCAGAAAAACTACCGCTGCCCCACGCAAAACTCCCGACCAGCCGAATTCACCGAAGATTCCAGAGGTATTTTCTGGGATATAGGGTGAATGATTTGCGGGATTAATATATTGCCAACCTAAGACAATAAACGCGATGATTACGCCAATTTTTAGGAAAACAATAATGTTGTTGACGCGCGCACTTGTTTCTGTGCCCTTCATCAAAAACAGACTCATCAAAACAACGATAAGCGCTGCGGGAATATTGGCAACACCGCCATCCCAGGGACCTGCGCAAAGCTCAGGGGGTAAATAAACTCCCGCACTCGCTAATATCTGCACGAAATAACCGCTCCAGGAAATGGCGACAAGCACCGAGGCGACGGAAAACTCAAGGACGAGCGCCCACCCAATAGTCCAAGCGGTAAATTCGCCCATTGTGGCGTAGGCATAAGTGTAAGCACTCCCCGAAATGGGAATCATAGAAGCAAATTCGGCATAGCACAGCCCCGCAAAGCAACAACAGATAGCGGCTATAACGAACGAGAGCGTGATGGCGGGACCTGTATATTCTGCGGCCACCATTCCGGTGACGGAGAAGAGACCGGCTCCAACAATAACGCCTATTCCGAAGAGCACAAGGCCTACGGGACCTAACACACGCTTAAGTGCTGTACCGCCTTCGGCATTATTTTCCGCCAAAATGGCAGAGATCGGTTTTCTTTTGAATAAGCCCATGGTATTTAAAAGGAGAAATAAGAAAGGAGACTGGAGAAAGACTATGCAGGACAATCTGATTTTTCTTGCAACTCATCTTGTTTACTTGTCGACTCGCCTCCTTGTCTACTAAATTTATTATCTTAATTTTTCCTGCAAGAAGCGCGCCGTGTAACCCACTCCCTGCGCCACGATTTCCTCAGGTGTGCCACAGGCTATGATAGTGCCACCCTCGGCACCGCCCTCTGGTCCGAGATCTATGACATGATCGGCACACTTTATCACATCCATATTGTGCTCAATGATAAGCACGGTGTGCCCTCGAGCTATTAGTGCGTCGAAAGAGCGGAGCAGGCGCTTGATGTCGTGGAAATGAAGCCCCGTAGTGGGTTCATCGAAAATGAAAAGTGTAGGTTCGGTGCGCTCCAATCCGAGGTAGTAGGCCAACTTCACGCGTTGGTTTTCACCACCGGAGAGAGTTGAAGAGGGTTGTCCGAGATGGATGTAGCCGAGTCCCACATCCTGAAGCGGTTTTAAGCGTCGCGCAATCTTTTCTTGCTTATGCTCGGTAAAGAATTCGATGGTCTGGTTGATGGTCATCTCCAAAATGTCGTGGATATTCTTATCCGCAAAACGCACTTCAAGAATGTCGCTCTTAAAACGCTTGCCGCCACATGCCTCACACTCTAAGATGAGGTCAGCCATGAATTGCATCTCCACCGTTACCGTACCCTCGCCCTTACATTCCTCACAACGGCCGCCATCTGTGTTGAAGGAGAAGTGGGCCGCCGTAAAGTCCATCTGCTTTGCCAAGGGTTGCGCCGCCATCAACTTGCGGATTTCATCATACGCCTTGACATAAGTTACAGGATTTGAACGCGAAGATTTACCAATGGGATTCTGATCGACAAATTCGATGGCCTTGATCTGATTCAAGTCTCCATCGAGAGAGATAAACTCTCCAGGGCGATCGCATGGTTCATCGAAGTGGCGCTTCAAGGCACGGTAGAAGATGTCACGCACTAGCGTAGATTTTCCCGAACCACTCACGCCCGTAACTACCGTCATGACGTTCAAGGGGAACTTGGCGTCAACACCCTTTAAGTTATTGTGGCGCGCGCCTTTAAGTTCGATGAAATTATTCCAACGTCGGCGCGAAGTGGGTACCTCAATGCTTTCCTTACCCGTAAGATAGCGCAATGTATGAGAGTTGTATTTGTCATCATCTCCGTGCGCAAGACCTTTGGAAAGGGTTCCCGCAAAAGTAACTTCGCCACCTCGACGACCAGCGTCGGGACCGATGTCAATAATGTAATCTGCCTCGCGGATAATCTCCTCATCGTGCTCCACAATCACTACCGTGTTGCCCAAGTCTCTCAACTTTTTGAGCACAGAAATGAGTCGGTCGGTATCACGAGAGTGAAGGCCGATACTGGGCTCGTCAAGAATGTAAAGCGAACCCACAAGCGACGAACCAAGTGAGGTCGCGAGATTAATGCGTTGGCTTTCACCCCCCGAAAGAGTATTGCTCAAGCGATCAAGTGTGAGATAACTCAAACCAACATCCGTAAGGAATTCCAAACGACTCCGTATTTCCGTCAAGAGTCGGGTTGCCACCTGTTCTTCATGGGGTTGCAACGCAAGGGTTGAGAAGAAATCTTGCAATTCTCGGATGGGCATACGAACCAGCTCCGTAATGTTTTTACCACCCACCTTTACGTAAGTAGCATGCTTCTTCAAGCGCGAACCGCGACAGACTGGACACTCCGTCTTTCCGCGATAGCGCGCCAACATTACGCGATACTGAATTTTATATTGGTTCTCGCGGAGCATATCAAAGAAGCGGTCGATACAAACATCCCAATCGCCATCACCATGATGCACCTTGCCGTCACCATGCCACAAATAGTCTTTCTGCTCCTGCGTAAGATTATAATAAGGTTCAAATATGGGGAAACCAACTTCCGAAGCACGACGGCAAAACTCCTTTCGCCACTCTCCCATCTTATCGCCACGCCAACACATTACGGCACCTTCATAAACAGAGAGTGAAGAATTGGGCACTACAAGTTGTTCATCAATGCCCATAATACGTCCAAAGCCCTCACACTCTGGACATGCGCCCAAGGGAGAGTTGAAGGAGAACATGCTATCTGAAGGTTCCTCAAACTGCATGCCGTCCGCCTCAAAGCGTTCGCTAAATGCCACCGTTTCTTTCCCTGGATAGAAGCGCAAAACGCATTCTCCCCCACCCTCAAAGAAGGCTGTTTGAACGGAGTCGGCAAGGCGAGAAATGGCTGTCTGAGAATTGTCTACAGCCAAGCGATCGAGGAGCAAATAAATGTTTTCAGCGGTGAGCGAAGACTCTTGTGCAAGGTAATCTTCAATGCGCACCATCTCACCATCCACATCCAAGCGCGAGAGTCCCTGCTTGAGGTCAATTTCCAACTGCTCGCGGAGCGTGCGTTCGCCGTGAACGCGCATCGGAGCAAGCACTGTAAAGCGCGTACCTGCGGGATGCGAAAGCGCACAATCAACTACGTCCTTCACCGTATGGCGTTTCACCTCCTCACCACTTATGGGAGAGAAAGTACGACCAATGCGGGCAAAAAGGAGGCGGAGGTATTCGTAAATCTCCGTTGAAGTGCCCACCGTAGAGCGCGGATTGCGCGAAGTAACCTTCTGCTCAATGGCAATGGCAGGCGGAAGTCCCTTGATGTAATCGCACTCCGGCTTGTGCATACGTCCCAAGAATTGGCGGGAATAAGCCGAAAGACTTTCTACATACCTTCTTTGGCCTTCGGCATAAAGCGTGTCGAAAGCTAAAGAAGACTTACCCGAACCTGATAAGCCAGTAACAACAATGAGTTTATCGCGCGGAATTTCCAGGTCAATATTCTTGAGGTTATTGACGCGTGCGCCTTTGATTTTGATGGTCATGTTTTAGAATACGAGTAACCAAGGAAGCCGTAAACAAGAGGTTTGACTCCTTGTAAGGCGAATGATTGAACATTCAAGGTTGAATTTCGTGGCAAAAATACCTTTTTTTATTCCGAAAATAAGGGTAGGCGCTCGGGAATTTGCCCACTACATTAAAAAATAGTAATTTTGCAAGGAATTTTAAGCTTATTTAAGACCCGCTGTCCGAGTTTGCAAAACCCATTTCCAATGGCGCAAAAACTAACCGTGATTTAGTTGAAATTAACTCACAGATAATTTGAATTAAGTAAGACTTAGTTTTTCCTAAGTCGGATATAATTTTCAACCTCTCGGACATAGGGATTTTTAAGGTACTTTCAACGCAAAACCAAAAACTAATTATGAAGATAGAACAACAACTTTCAGCAGCTATCATTGCTGCGATTAAGGAACTTTACGACTTTGACGCTCCTGCAGAACAGGTGCAACTTTCAAAGACAAAGAAAGAATTTGAAGGTCACTTGACCCTCGTGGTTTTCCCTTTCCTCCGTGTTTCTAAGAAAAAACCAGAGGATACGGCTCAGGAGATTGGTCAATACCTCCAGGAACATACCGACATCATTGCCTCATTCAATGTCATCAAGGGCTTTTTGAACCTAGTGATTGCCCCTGCCGCTTGGATTGCATTGCTTAACGACATCCACGCTGCAGAAAAGTATGGCTTCACTGAACCTACGGATCGTTCGCCCCTCGTGATGATTGAATACTCTTCGCCCAATACGAACAAGCCCCTCCACTTGGGTCACGTGCGCAACAACCTCCTCGGTTGGGCCGTGGCACAGATTGCTGAAGCAAACGGCAACCGCGTAGTGAAGACGAATATCGTGAACGACCGAGGTATTCACATTTGTAAGTCAATGCTTGCTTGGCAAAAGTATGGCAATGGCGAAACACCCGAATCGTCAGGCAAGAAGGGCGACCACCTTATTGGCGACTACTATGTGGCTTTCGACAAGCACTATCGCGCAGAAGTGAAGGAGCTCGTGGCGAAGTTCATGGCGGAAGGCATGGATGAAGAAGCGGCTACGGAAAAGGCGAAGGCTGAAGCACCTCTTATGAAGGAGGCTCGCGAAATGCTTGTAAAGTGGGAGCATAATGATCGCGAGGTTCGCGAACTTTGGCGCAAGATGAACGAATGGGTGTACGAAGGCTTCGATGAAACTTACAAGGCACTCGGCGTTGGCTTCGACAAGATTTATTATGAAAGCGACACTTACCTTGAAGGTCGCGAAAAGGTTATTGAAGGCCTTCAGAAGGGCCTTTTCTACAAGCGCGAAGACGGCTCTGTATGGGCTGACCTTACTGGCGAAGGCTTGGATGAAAAGCTCTTGCTCCGCTCAGACGGCACTTCTGTTTACATGACCCAAGATATTGGTACAGCAAAGCTTCGTTTCCAGGACTTCCCCATTAACAAGATGGTTTATGTCGTAGGTAACGAACAGAACTACCACTTCCAGGTGCTCTCTATCCTTCTTGACAAGCTCGGTTTCGAATGGGGTAAGAGCCTTGTGCACTTCTCTTACGGCATGGTGGAACTCCCCAACGGTAAGATGAAGAGCCGCGAAGGCACGGTGGTTGATGCTGACGAATTGGTGGCTGAAATGGTGCGCCAGGCACGTCAGACGAGCGACGAAGCGGGCAAGTTTGCCGACATGAGTGAAGAAGAAAAGCAAGAAGTAGCACGCATCGTGGGTATGGGTGCCTTGAAGTACTTCCTCCTTAAGGTTGATGCACGCAAGAACATGCTCTTCAACCCCGAAGAAAGTATTGACTTCAATGGTAACACTGGTCCCTTCGTACAATATACTTATGCGCGCATCCGCTCTATCCTCCGCAAGGCAGAAGATGCAGGTATCATGATTCCCGAAGCACTTGAAGCAAACGTTGCGCTCTCAACGAAGGAAGAAGAAATCATTCAGCACGTGGCTGAATTCGCACAGGTGGTGAAGGCTGCGGGTGTAGATTATTCTCCCTCAGCAATTGCTAACTACTGCTACGAACTCGTGAAGGAATACAACCAGTTCTACCACGAATTCAGCATTCTCCGCGAAGAGGATGAAGCCAAGAAGGTGTTCCGCCTCGTACTTTCGCAGAATGTAGCCAAGGTCATTCGCCTCGGCATGGGACTCCTCGGCATCGAAATGCCTGAACGTATGTAATTCGTGCCACCGACATGGCGAAGAAACCGAAATACTATGTCGTGTGGGAGGGACACACTCCCGGCATCTACACCGAGTGGGAAGAGGCTGAAGCACAGGTGAAGGGTTACCCCGAAGCCGCCTTCAAAGCCTTCTCCTCGCGTGAAGAGGCTGAGATTGCCTACGAAGAAGGCCCGTTGGACTATATCGGGAATGGTGCGAAGGAGAATGGTGATGAGAGAAAGGACGACGACGGCGTTTTGCAGAAGTGCAAAGTCGTTAAAGACCTTAATACCCCTAAAGACCCTAAAGACCTTAGCGACTCCAAAGACCGACTGGAAACCTTACGCAAGCAGGCGGCTCTGAAGGCGTGTCAATCACTCCCCGCAACGGTCGATGCACAAGCCATTGCCGTGGATGCAGCATGCAGTGGGAACCCCGGGCAAATGGAATACCGTGGGGTATATCTCCGAACGGGCGAAGAGATTTTCCATTATGGTCCCGTGTTCGGCACGAACAACATCGGAGAATTCTTAGCCATCGTTCATGGTCTTGCCCTTTTGCAACAGCGTGGGTACACTATTCCCATTTACTCCGACAGCGTCAATGCCATGCTTTGGGTAAAGCGCAAGCAGTGTCGCACGACACTCCCCCTTAACGACAAAACTCAGGCGCTTCACGAACACATTCGTCGCGCAGAAACTTGGTTGCGCACGCACACCTATACCAACGACCTGCGAAAGTGGGAAACTGAAAAATGGGGGGAAATCCCTGCTGATTTTGGGCGTAAGGGATGAATATTCCCCTATTGTCCTTTCGTTTACAAGTCTACTCGTCTACTCTAATTCCCTATGAAAGAATTTTACAAACTCATCAGTCGTTATGTAGCACCTTACAAGCGCTACCTCTTCGGCTCGCTGCTATTCAATATCCTGTCGGCAGTGCTCAATGTCTTTTCCTTCGTGTCGCTCATCCCGATGTTGCAATTGCTCTTCGGACTCGATACGACGGTTTATAAGTTTATTCCATGGGATACGGCAGAGATGGGAATGAAGGACATCTTTGTAAACAACCTCTATTACTACACTACCGAACTTATCTCGGTTTATGGAGCCTCAACCACACTCTTGCTCATCGGTAGTTTCCTTGTGGTGGCAACGTTATTAAAAACGGGGTGCTATTTTGCTTCGGTCGCAATCATGGTGCCAATGCGTACGGGGATTGTACGCGACATCCGTTCGTCAGTGTATCATAAGATTATTTCCCTCCCTCTCTCCTTCTTCTCAGGTGAACGTAAAGGAGATATCATCGCTCGTATGAGTGGCGACGTCAACGAAATTGAGACCTCGGTAACAGGTTCGTTGGAAATGCTCATTAAGAATCCCATCTTGCTTATCTGCTATTTCGGCGTACTTATCTATACTTCGTGGGAGCTCACCCTCTTCACCATCGTAGTTCTTCCCTTGATGGGGTGGGCGATGGGTAAAATAGGGCGCAAACTCAAACGCCAAAGTTTGGACGCTCAGAATAAGTGGAGCGAAACCATGTCGCAGCTCGAAGAAACCCTTGGTGGAATGCGCATTATCAAGGCATTTACCGCAGAGCGCAAGATGTGTAACCGCTTTGATGCTTCTGCAAACGAATTCCGCGATGCTGCGAGCAAGGTTGCCATTCGCCAATCGTCAGCTCACCCCGTGAGCGAATTCCTCGGAACCTGTCTCATCGTGCTGGTGCTTTGGTATGGTGGAACACTCATCTTCTCAAACAATGCTCCCATTGATGCTCCAACATTCATCTTCTACATGGTGATTCTCTACAGCATCATTCAACCTCTTAAGGACCTTTCAAAGGCGAGTTACAACATCCCCAAGGGTATGGCTTCAGTGGAGCGTGTGAACAAGATTCTGAATGCGGAGAATCCCATTCAAGAACCTGCAGATGCCGTTCGCGTGGATGGATTAAAGGAAGAAATCACATTCAAGGATATCACCTTCTCCTACAACGGCACTACGGATGTGCTTAAGGATGTAAACCTCACCGTAAAGCGCGGCCAAACCATCGCCCTTGTTGGTCAGAGTGGCTCGGGTAAGTCTACCCTCGTCGATCTTCTTCCCCGCTATCACGATGTAACCGAAGGCGAAATCCTTGTTGACGGAGTGAACATCAAGTCTATGCGTCTCTCCGACCTCCGCAAGATGATTGGTAATGTCAATCAAGAAGCAATCCTCTTCAACGACTCTTTCTTCAATAACATTGCCTTTGGCGTAGAAAATGCAACACTTGAGCAAGTGCAGGAAGCTGCGAAGATTGCCAATGCTCACGAATTCATCATGCAGAGTGATCAGGGTTATGACACTAATGTGGGCGACCGCGGTTGCCGTCTCTCTGGCGGTCAGCGCCAACGTGTTTCTATTGCACGCGCTATCTTGAAGAACCCCGACATTCTCATTCTTGACGAAGCAACTTCGGCACTCGACACCGAAAGCGAACGTCTTGTTCAAGAAGCTCTCGAACGCTTGATGAAGACACGCACTACGATTGCCATCGCTCACCGACTCTCGACTATCAAGAATGCTGACGAGATTTGCGTACTCCATGAAGGTCGCATCGTAGAGCGCGGTACGCACGACAATCTCCTTGCCAAGAACGGCTATTACAAGAAGCTCAACGATATGCAGCAACTCTAAAGTTCACTGCAGTTAGATGACTTCGGTTATGTCAGAACAAATAGAAAAATCCCCAGAAACATCGTTTTGATGACTCTGGGGATTTTATTTATCCTCTAATACAGATTTCTACAAATGCAAAGGAGAATTAATGGAGGACATCTAGGTCTAATACTTATTACCCGTCACAGATAATTGTTTACTTCAACTCTTTCTTACCATTGACGATGTACACACCTTTGATAGGGTTCTTCACACGACGGCCTTGTAGGTCATATGCAGTGTTTGATGTTGTAAGTTCATGCTTATCTATGTGTGTCAACGAATTTCCTACGACAATGGTGTTACCCTTAACTGCAATAACAAGACTTTCATCAATTTCACCATCAAGAGTTGCCAGCGAGAGCTGAGCCTCCGTAATGGTGCTGTCGGTAATAAAGAAACCGCCGTTAAAAGCATTCTGCACGATAGTGCCATTATTATAGGTGACAAAAGTATTTGGAGTGGCTTCAATGACAACCTCATAAATAGTCTTGCCTTCAACATCCACAGGTTCAAAACGCCATAGATTATCATCGGCATTGGCAGGTCCTGAAGCCCATGTAGTGAGGTGCTCCTTACCACCTACCATGTAGGAACTATTGTTATTTGAGCAGTTGAGCGCTACGTCGAAGTAATAGTAGCAATCACCGCCAATGTCGTAGATACTGCCTATGGTGAGTTCGCTATATGCTCCCATCAGCGTTACACCAGCACCACCTGCCACAATAGGATTTCCGTCCCCATTCTTAATCGCCACCTTTCCACCACCGAGAGAAGTAATTTGCCAGATACCGTTGTTGGTGTTCACCATAGCATCTGACTGTAAGGTAAGGCGGAGGGCGTTCCCCGTATGAGTGGCATCATTGTAGAGGTGTTCCTTACGCGCAGTAGCCTTGCTAATCATGTGATAGTAACCCGTGGCAATCGTAGGAGGTTCAGGAACCTCTACATCCACGCCATTAAGGAAATCCTCCAAGTCATTTACAATAGCAGCACACGCGGAACCTGCCATCGTTGAACTGTTAAAGCGCCCGAGCAAAGTATTGAGTTTGTAGAGCATATCGGCATTGGTGGCATACTCCTCACGCAAGATCTGTATTTTCTCATACTGATGAATACCCTCAATAAGACGCTCGAAACGGACACTGGAACGATTACCAGGGTAGTAACAGTAAGTGTCGCCCGAACCAAACTTACGGAAGCGACTGTCAGTCAAGGGGTGTTCGTCCCAGTTTATCCACGCCCAATGGAGGTAACCATCAAGGTTCATTTTTGCAGCATAGATGGGCAAGTAGGCGGCTTCGGCGGGATATGAATTGGTATAAATATTGGGTTCAGCGTTCGCGCAACTAGTGTAATAAGTACTTATCCAACCCTTCTCCTTGCGCTCCGTAAGTTGGGCAGCGGTGAAGCGTCCCTCCTGACCGAGTTGCACACAGAGGTCGCGGAACTTGTCGCAAAGCGAACTATGATAGTTGCCCGCCAATGCCATGTTGAAACCTAAGCCTCCAGCAATGGCATACGCATTGAGCATATCTGCCTCTGCACGTTCGTCTAGAGCAATGTTTGTCTTTTCAAACCAACCCTTTTCCACAAGGTGCGCCTTAAAGGCGGTGAGGAAACTGCTCCACAACTCGCGGTACTCTTCTGTAGAAGTGTTCGTCTGCACATATTTGTAATCCTCGGTAGCCTCATCCCAGTAGCGGAAACTCATATCCCAAGGCACCATAGAGAAGCAATTGATGTACTTGTCTATACCGCATTCAGCGCAGAGTTCTACATATTTGTCAAACACCGTGTAGTCGTAAGCCCAAGTGCCGTCTGCCTTTTTTACGGTTTCTACCATGGGGTCGAAAAGGTCGTGCGTTTGCTCGCCCCAAGGTTCATAGAATAAAATCGTTGAAACCACGCGCTGACCAGCACGCCCCAACGCCTTCAAATAGGGGCGCAAGGCTTCAAGGTGTTCGTCGCTCCAGCGCTTCACCCCATAATAGCGGCTCACGGCATAAGGTTGTTGCCAAAAGTCAAGATGGAACTTCTGTTCGGCAACAGTTGGCAGCGAGTGGTCATCAACAACGATGGTAAGCGCAAGGCGCTTCACAACGGCACCCTCTTTATTCACCACCTCAAGGTCGGTAGTGTAAGCACCTGCATCAATATCGCGCGGCACCTCGATAGTACACCAAACGGGGCGCGTCTCCATCGCAGGGACAGCATGAGGCTTATCCTGGTCGATAACATCGGCAACGAGCCATGTTGGGTAACTCATGGGATGATTGCCACACGAAGCGTAGTCGTCGGTAATCACATAATTCACGAAACGGGCTTCGCCGGCATCCTTAATTCCTGTAGCGACACCATCTCTTTTCCATTCCGTCATACGCACCGAGAGCGTATCTTGATTTGTCTTACTATAAAGCACCGCCTGAATGTTAGCGCGTTCGCCCTTCCAAGCACGAACGGTTGCCGCATCTTGCTGCGTTAGTTCCGGCACTTCATGAAGTTTGTAATGCACATCGCGTGAGCCCCACGACGCCTGAAGTCCGTCGGGAAGGGCATTCCAAGAAGCCACATCGGGAGTTGTTCCCACACGGGGTTCGGCGTATTCGTTAATAGGATATTCATACAACTCATCACCGCTTGCCACACCCGTAATCTTCAAGGTAACATCAATGATAAATGCACCATCAGAGAGGTAATTTCCATAAGATGCACCTGTGGGGTCAATGCAGTTCCACATCACAGCGTAGCGCATACGATACGTAGCACCCACCTCAAGACCTTCAGGCACGCGGAAAGAGCCTGGCGCCAGAACGTCACCACTCACAGCAAGACCGGCACTATTCCAACCCGAGTTGCCATCCCCACTTTTGCTGTAAAGCGACCAACACATCAGTTCGTTGCCCTCCTCCTTAATGTAAGGACCGTCGCCCGTAAGGCGAACATCAAATTGCCCATTGTTGTTCCAATCGATATACACATAACCGTGCATCCAACTGCCGTTGATGGCAATCAGTGGCGTTACGGTTTCGCCACTTTTCACCCCAAACACCGTAGCCGTTTTGTCAAAATAAGCCTGACAGCGCGGTGCCGAAGCAATATTATTAAGCACCTGCTGCTCCCCACGCACGTTGCTTACGCCCACCATAATGGGGTAATGTGATTGGTGGTTTACGTTTACATCAGCGCCATACTTCACATAGTAATCGCCCTGCCCTTGAGCATAAGCCGAGCAAAATCCACTCGCTATGAAAAGAAGGCAGAACAGACTTCTCATGATTGATTGTGGTTTCATTTATACAAAATTACGATATTGAATATTTTATGTTCTGTGGAATCCCGACGCAGTAAGTAAGATTGATGCGCTCTCATAATTCTTACGCAAACATACAATTTTATTTCCTATAAGAAACAACATTTGCAAGATTATCAAACGTGTTTCCTTTAAGTACATGACTTTCATACACCGCAGGAGTAGAAATGCAACTTATTTAGTTCCTATGATTTATACAACCAAAGTGGGTGCGCCAAAGCTTTGACACACCCACTTTTGAGTTATTGTTTAGGGGATGGTTATTCTGACCAATCCATCTTAGTCATGCGTACATAGCTCTGGTAGCGCTTCTTCGCCATTTCCTGACATGCTGCAAAGAGTTCTTCAGCTTCGTCGGGATATTGCTTCAATACTGAGAGGAAGCGCACTTCACCCTTGAGATAATCCTGGAACTTATCCCACTGGGGTTCCTTAGAGTCGAGCTGGAAGGGATTCTTGCCTTCTGCTTCGAGAGCAGGATTGTAGCGCCAGAGGTGCCAGTAACCACATTCTACAGCAGCAGCTTCTTCTGCCTGAGCCTTGCCCATTCCCTTCTTCAAACCGTGGTTGATACAGGGAGCATAAGCGATTACCAATGAAGGTCCGGGATATGCTTCTGCTTCGCGGAGCGCCTTGAGGCACTGTGCCTGGTCGGCACCCATAGCAATCTGCGCAACATATACGTAGCCGTAAGTTGTAGCAATCATACCGAGGTCCTTCTTGCGGATGCGCTTACCAGAAGCGGCGAACTTCGCAATCGCACCGAGAGGAGTTGCCTTAGAAGACTGACCACCTGTGTTAGAGTAAACTTCTGTGTCGAGCACGAGAATATTTACATCTTCACCAGAAGCAATAACGTGGTCAAGACCGCCGTAACCGATGTCGTAAGAAGCACCGTCACCACCGATAATCCACTGACTACGCTTCACGAGGTAGTGAGAAAGTTCATCAAGTTGCTTTGCCATTTCATGACCTGCAGCAGCGCCAGCGGCGATAAGAGGCTTCATCTGTTCGGCAATAGCCTTCGTCTTGTCAGCGTCTTCCTTATTGTCAATCCACTGCTGTGCGAGCGACTTCATTTCGTCACATGAGCAGTCGCACATCGCAACCTTCTTCAAGAGTTCTTCGAGGCGGAGGCGCATCTTCTTGTTTGCGAGTGTCATACCGAGACCAAATTCGCAGAAGTCTTCGAAGAGTGAGTTTGCCCACGCAGGACCCTGACCCTTTTCGTTAGTTGTATAAGGAGTTGAGGGGATAGAACCTGAATAGATAGACGAACAACCCGTAGCATTAGCCACCATCTGGCGGTCGCCAAAGAGTTGAGAAACGAGCTTCACGTAAGGAGTTTCACCACAACCCGAGCATGCGCCAGAGAACTGGAAGAGAGGAGTAGCAAACTGGCTAACGCGCACATTGCTCTTAATGTCGAGAAGATCCTGCTTGCTCTTGACGTTCTTCACGCAGTAATCCCAGTTAGCAGCTTCGTCCAATTCCTGCTGGAGGGGCACCATCTTAAGAGCGGGACCTGTCTTGGGAGAACCGGGACAAACATCCACACAGTTACCACAACCCAAGCAGTCCATAACACCTACCTGCATGCGGAACTTCATACCCTTGATAGCCGCGGGAGCCTTCACTTCAAGTGTAGGAGCGTTGAAGCCAGCCGCTTCTTCGTCGTTCATCACGAAGGGACGGATACAAGCGTGAGGACAAACGTAAGCACACTTGTTACACTGGATACAGTTGTCAGCTTCCCACGTAGGAACGAACGCACTTACGCCACGCTTTTCATAAGCAGAAGTGCCCTGGGGCCAAGTACCGTCTTCGTAACCCTTAAATGCTGAAACGGGGAGCAAGTCGCCGTTCTGCGCATTAATAGGACGCACCACGTTGTTGATGAATTCGGGATCGTTGTTTTCAACGGTTGCATCAGCGGGAAGATTTGCCCAAGCTGAGTCAACGGGGAGTTCCTTGTATTCACCCCCACGGTCAACGGCAGCATAGTTCTTGTCGATGATGTCCTGACCCTTCTTGCCGTATGACTTCACTATGAACTTCTTCATCTGCTCTACCGCCAATTCCACGGGGATAACCTCTGTGATGCGGAAGAATGCTGACTGAAGGATAGTATTTGTGCGGTTGCCAAGACCAATTTCCTGAGCAATCTTTGTAGCATTGATGTAGAAGACCTTCACCTGCTTTTCTGCAAGCACCTTCTTCACATTGTTGGGCAAGTTAGCAGCCAATTCATCGCCTTCCCAGATGGTGTTGAGCAAGAATGTACCACCCTGCTGAATACCACGGAGCACATCGTACATGCGCAAGTAAGCCTGAACGTGGCAAGCCACGAAGTTGGGCGTATTTACCAAATAAGTTGAGCGGATGGGCGCATCGCCGAAACGGAGGTGCGAGCAAGTGAAACCGCCCGACTTCTTAGAGTCATAAGAGAAGTAAGCCTGGCAACGCTTGTCGGTATTGTCACCGATAATCTTGACAGAGTTCTTGTTAGCACCCACAGTACCGTCAGCACCAAGACCGTAGAACTTCGCTTGG
Organism: Alloprevotella sp.; assembly: GCA_045657925.1. Taxonomy (GTDB): domain Bacteria; phylum Bacteroidota; class Bacteroidia; order Bacteroidales; family Bacteroidaceae; genus Alloprevotella. Next base: position 109,860 of record JAZOUA010000013.1, read on the forward strand.
AACAAACCGTCTCCACCCATTGCGATTTCTTCCTTCTGAGGAAGCGATGTGAAAGTCACATCATCCACAATACCGATAGTGAAGTGGTTCTTGGGTTCGGGGAATTGGAGGTTTTCGTAAACGCTGAGGATTTGCGCGGGAGTAGTGTCGTTAGAACCGAGACCGTAACGACCACCTACGATAACGGGAGCATCAGCCTTGCCGTAGAATGCTTCCTTCACATCGAGATAAAGGGGTTCGCCGTTTGCACCGGGCTCCTTCGTACGGTCAAGTACCGCAATGCGCTTACATGTAGCGGGGATAGCACCGAGGAAATGCTTTACAGAGAAAGGACGATAGAGGTGTACGCTCACCATACCCACCTTTTCGCCCTTGGCAGTGAGGTAGTCGATGGCTTCGCGCGCAGCTTCTGTAGCCGAACCCATAAGGATAATCACGCGGTCGGCATCTTCTGCACCATAGTAGTTGAAGAGGCTGTACTTACGACCAGTGATTTCGCTAATCTTCTGCATGTATTCTTCTACCACCTCGGGCACTGCATCGTAATAGGGATTGCAGCTTTCACGATGTGCGAAGAATGTATCGGGGTTTTCAGCCATACCGCGTGCCACGGGATTCTCGGGGGTGAGAGCGCGGTTGCGGAATTCAGCCAAAGCTTCCTGGTCAACGAGAGGAGCGAGGTCTTCGTTTTCGAGGAGTTCAATCTTCTGAATTTCGTGAGATGTGCGGAAACCGTCGAAGAAGTTTACGAAGGGCACGCGACTCTTGATTGACGCCAAGTGAGCTACACCCGAAAGGTCCATAACTTCCTGAACAGAGCCTTCTGCCAACATTGCAAAACCTGTTTGACGTGTTGACATAACGTCTTGATGGTCACCAAAGATACAGAGTGCGTGAGAAGCCAATGTACGCGCAGACACATGGAACACGCAAGGCAACAATTCACCCGCAATCTTGTACATATTGGGAATCATCAAGAGGAGACCCTGAGAAGCGGTGTAAGTTGTAGTCAAGGCACCTGCTTGAAGCGAACCGTGAACGGCACCCGCAGCTCCGCCTTCCGACTGCATTTCCTGCACGAGGACTGTTTCACCAAAGATATTCTTGCGACCCTGAGCCGCCCATTCGTCCACATATTCCGCCATTGTTGACGACGGAGTGATGGGGTAGATAGCAGCCACCTCACTGAACATATAAGAAATATGAGCAGCGGCCTGGTTACCATCACATGTTATAAATTTTCTTGCCATAGTGATTATGTTGGTTAAATTGATATTCTGAAATGAAACTTAGCGCCCCTTACATGAGACGCTACGTTTTTGTCAAGGCAAAGTTACAATTTAATTCGCTCTGCCAAGCAAAAATCCTTTTTTTATTACTGTATGTCAGTAAAATTTGACGTTTCTTAGAGAAAAGATAATGCCAAGCATCTTCCGCCGGCATTTTTGAAGCTCTAAATTACGCCATACAACACCTCACAAATCCCCTCCGAACAGCAAGTTTGCAGGTCCCGAAATGCGACAAGGGAGTACCATCCTTCACACCTCCGAAAAGGTTTCGTAAGTAAGACTTACTAACTAACGATTAATTGAAATTAACTAACGATTAGTTTTAACTAAGTCTCTTTTAGTTTTTACGAACTAACGATTAGTGTTTTGCACAATGGAAAAGGGCGGTTGCGCAACGTATTACGCCATCCAGTTTGTCTAACTCCACCAACTATAAAAAAGGCGGCCCGCCCACTGAATCCCTTCAGCAGACGGACCTTTCATTCAAAGCTAACACACATTATTATGATATCAATTTTTCATCATTGAGAGGGATGCTTAGTGCGCACAAGAGGCTTCGCCTTCGCAACCTGTGGTGCAGTTTGCACATTCTCCTGTGCAATCTTGCTTGAGCGTATCACATTCTGCCTTACAAGCCTGCGTAGCTGCGGGAGTTGCTTCTGTTGAAGTTCCAGCTCCGCACTTATTATCAGAACAACATGCGCTCAATGCGCCCACAAGGGCAAACGTCAAAAGAATCTTTTTCATCGTATCGTAATTTATTTGTTTAAACTTGATTCCTATGGTGAAGCTCAACGCTCCAGGAGAGTCAACATCTTCACCTTTTCAAAAGCAAAAGTAGGCGAGATTTGCCACTTACCCAAATTATTTTCGTTAAATAAAGTTGCAGTAATGTTAAACAATCTTTCACTCCGAATTTTAGAAAACGAAATCAGCACTCTACGTCATTTGCGCTCACTCCTATCCGCTATTAAAGGGAAGAATAAACGGAGAATGCAAACGAAAATATGTACCTTTGCAATTACCTTATAACCTTACATCCTTATCAGAACCATATCATGCTTCATCCCCTCAATACCCCTTGCGCACTCCCACCCGAGCGTTTCACCTTCCCTTTCGCTTACACTCCCCACCCTCTTGTTGAACAAGCGGCGGCTGAAGTGATGGCTTATCTGGAAGCCCGTTCCTGCGAATCGGCAGAATGGAAGGAAGGTAAGATGTTCGGAGTGCTTGTTGTGGAAGTATGCCCAGGTGAATTGGCATTCTTGGCCGCATATTCCGGACTTCTGCTTGGCCGTAATGATTTGCCTTACTTCGTCCCAGCGGTTTATGATTTCCTGCACCCAGGCAGTTACTTCAAGGAGCGAGATGCTGAAATCAGTGCGATAAATCGTGCCGTCGCTACGTTAGAACGAAATGAGGATTTCAGAGCCGCTCGTTTGCAACTCCAAGAGCTGAAGGCCGAAGCGCAACGTGAAATTGCGAGTTACCAACTCTTGATGCAAGAAGAGAAGCGCAAACGCAATGAACGCCGACTTACAGGAAACCTCTCGGCAGAGGAAGAAGCAGAACTGGTGCGCCAAAGTCAATATTTCAAAGGGAATCTTACACGACTCAAAAAGCAATATCGCGAAAGGATAGAGCGTGCCGAGTCTATCGTACGCAATTACGAGGAGCAATTAACTCACCTGTGCGAGGAGAGACGGAGTATGTCGGATGCCTTACAAACTTGGATTTTCAAGCAATTTCAAATGCTCAACATCCAAGGTGAGCGCAAAGACCTTGTTGAGATTTTCGCTCAAACGCCACAGGGCATTCCACCTGCTGGAGCCGGAGAATGCGCACTACCCAAACTCCTTCAATATGCATTCACTCATGGCTTACGCCCCCTCTGTTTCGGCGAATTTTGGTGGGGAGCATCACCACGCAATGAGGTTCGCGCACAAGGACAATTCTACCCCTCATGTCTGAGTAAATGCAAGCCAATTCTGACTCACATGCTCGAAGGTATGCCTCTTGACCCCAACCCCATTGAAGACTTGCAACGCTCGGTTGCCGACCAACTCACGATTATTTATGAGGACGACAGCTTAGTGGCCGTCAATAAACCCTCAGGCATGCTCAGTGTACCTGGACTTACAGGTATACCCTCTGCCTACGAACAGTTATTTGACTCACGCCCCGACTTAATGGTTGTCCATCGTCTTGATATGGCAACATCTGGAGTGCTTATCTTTGCTAAGACCAAGGAAGCACATTATGAACTTCAGCGCCAATTTTCCGAACGTGAGGCAAAAAAGCGCTACATTGCTGACGTAGCTGGACCTGTGACTCAAGAAAGCGGGCTCATCTCTCTTCCCCTACGCATGGATCCGCTGAACCGTCCGCGCCAAGTTGTAGATCATAAGGACGGAAAACCAGCCGTGACACACTTCAAGAAACTTGCAGAGCACTCAACCTCTGATGGCATCATCACGCGCCTTGCTCTTTCACCGCAAACGGGGCGCACGCATCAGTTACGTCTACATTGCGCTCACGCAGAGGGACTCGCAACGCCCATTATCGGTGATGAACTCTACGGGACCAAAGCCGACCGCCTTCATCTCCATGCCGAACTCCTCGTACTCAAACATCCCACGACTGGGCGTAGTTTGCGATTAACGGCGGAGCCACAAGGAATGTAGGACCTCAGAAATCCTGCATATTAAAGTTTTAACCTAAAAAAACAAACACCATGAACAACACATTTATGCGCCAAGCGATACAATTAGCAGTAGAAAATATTAAAAACGGAGGAGGTCCCTTCGGAGCAGTCATCGTAAAGGACGGAAAAGTAATCGCCACGGGAGTCAACCGAGTGACTGCAAACAACGACCCTACGGCACATGCTGAAGTAAGTGCCATTCGCGCGGCATGTAAAGCGCTCGGGACCTTCTCGCTCCAGGGGTGCGACATCTACTCTTCGTGTGAGCCCTGCCCAATGTGTTTAGGCGCCATCTATTGGGCCCATCTTGACAACCTTTATTACGGAGCCAACAAGCACGATGCTGCAGCGGCTGGATTTGATGACCAATTCATTTACGAGGAACTAGAACAGCCCATACCATCACGCCGTCTGACAACAAAGATTCTACTTTCAGATGAAGCACAGGAGCCCTTCACCATATGGAAGCAACATGATGAGCGCACAGAATATTAACCCTCCGACCTACTTCTCTCACAGAAGCACGACACTCAAATATAGGCGAAAAAGGACTGCGACTTTGTAGCGGTCACTCTCCAATGGCTATGCCCAACAGATTAACCATGCTCCATGTCTCTAGTCTAAGCTCAAGATTCTCATTCCTATCAACAAAAAAATCCATACACCTATAAGGATGCATGGACCGTGGAAATTATGATAGTGTTGTGTTGGGAACGAAGTCGCTAAGAAACAGCTTCTTGACTCCACTGCAAAATTACGACTTTTCAATGTTCCCACACACAATCGGAGCATTTTTTTCGCGCATAACACTATGAACTGTAGGAATTTATGCGTTTTTTAACACTCGGACATTCATATTGTTATGCAGAGAGCACAAAAGCATACTACTGACGGCTATTTCATCATATAGCGCGCTTCCACAACATTCCAATCCACTATGTTCCAAAGGCTCGTCAAATGATCGGCACGGCGATTGGCATAATCAAGATAATAGGCATGTTCCCAAACATCAAAACCAAGAAGGGGAATCATATCCTGCTTGACAGGATTACCCCCATTGGGTTCTTGAACAATGTGAAGCACCCCGTCTTCGTCAACGGCAAGCCATACCCATCCAGAACCGAAGAGTGCCAATCCTTGTGACTCAAAGGCTCTTTGGAACGTCTCAAAGGAGCCCCATTGTTTCTGAATCGCCCGAGCGAGTTCCCCCTTTGGACGTCCACCACCCTTTGGAGAGAACTGGAGAAAATAAAGGTTATGATTGAGCACCTGGCCAGCATTGTTGAACAACGTTCCTTCTGAATCAGCAACAATTTGCGTCAAATGAAGGTTAGCCTTGGGAGTTCCGGCAACGACCTTGTTAAGATTATTCACATAAGTTTGAAGATGCTTTCCATGATGAAGCTCTATTGTCTCTTGAGAAATATAGGGTTCAAGAGCATCCGTAGCATAAGGAAGCTCAATAAGCTTGAAACCACCGCTTTCATCGGTAACACTACCGCAAGATAGGGCAAGTAAAAAGGGGATAATAAGTGTTGACATAAGATTTAAGGTTAAAGGTTAGATGATTAAAATATCTAAAATCTTAGACGATGGCATTTATAAGAAACACTCCCTTTCTGTACAGTCACCCGTACCGCAACGGATTAGGTTGTCAATGGAGTAACATCCAGGCCCAGCAAGGAACATCAAGATGAAGACTCCGAAATAGATTAGAGCCAATTCGCCATCTGCTATATTTCCACCATGGGCATAAAAGAAGGCAACTCCCATCGCAAAGATCATGGGCAAAAGCGACAAGCGGAACAAGAAACCAGCTATGAAGGTTAAGGCACAGAAGAACTCTGCAAGGATTACTAAGACTAAACTTAAATTAGCTCCCACACCAAGCGGGTCGGGGAAGGTTGCAGTAAGAGCTTCGTAGTTCACAAGCTTGGCATAGCCATGCAACAAGAACAATATGCCAAAGAAGAGGCGCAAAGCCAGTAGAAGACGCGACATCGGCGCTCCTGGATAGGCAACGGGGAAAAAGAACTTTTTCATAGTAAAAAGGATTTTGAGGTATGCAGTATATCTAATTTGGTTTTTCTTAATGAGTTAGAAATTCTAATACTATAGAACTTCTCGGATGCAGAAAAATGAGTTTTACAATCCAACTCCATAGCTAGCACTACTACCAAGTGCTTCCTCAATACGTAAAAGTTGATTGTACTTTGCCAATCGCTCTGAGCGACTGAGGGAACCGGCCTTGATTTGCCCGCTTCCCATTGCTACAGCAAGATCGGCGATAAAGGCATCCTCTGTTTCGCCAGAACGATGGGAGATAATAGTAGCATAACCTGCATTACGCGCCATCTGAATGGCATCCAACGTTTCGGAAAGGGTTCCGATTTGATTCGGCTTTATGAGTATAGCGTTAGCACATCGCTCTTGGATGCCCCTTCGAAGAAACGTGGTATTGGTAACAAAGAGGTCGTCGCCTACAAGTTGACATCTTTTTCCCAAACGTTCGGTTAAAAGCTGCCACCCAGCCCAATCCGTCTCAGCCATTCCGTCTTCAATGGAATCAATGGGATAACGGTTTACAAGTTGTTCCAAATACTCAACCTGTTCCACCGAAGTGAGACATCGTCCTTGTTCTCCCTCGAAAATAGTGTAGTCATATTTACCATCCTTGTAGTATTCAGAAGCAGCACAATCCATCGCAATACTCACGTCAGCCCCAGGCTGATAACCGGCTTTCTTTATGGCTTCCATGATACTGTAAAGAGCGTCTTCAGTATCGTGTAGCTCGGGCGCAAATCCGCCCTCATCTCCAACTGCAGTACTCAGTGAACGCAACTGTAGCACTTTCTTCAGCGCATGAAAGACTTCTGCTCCCATACGTAAGGCCTCCTGGAAACTTGTAGCCCCTACGGGACGTATCATGAATTCTTGAAACGCTATTGATGCATCAGAATGGGAGCCACCATTTATAATGTTCATCATAGGGATAGGAAGTGTATGTGCATTTACTCCTCCCAGATAGCGAAAGAGGGGAACTTGCTGCGCAAGACTTGCCGCTCGAGCTACTGCAAGAGATACCCCTAAAAGGGAATTGGCTCCAAGGCGCTTTTTTGTAGGGGTACCATCAAGAGAAAGTAGTCGTTCGTCTATCATACGCTGCTGAAATACACAAGTTCCTCGAAGTTCAGGGGCTATCAATGTATTCACATATTGTACAGCTCGCTTTACACCACGACCTAAATAGCGACGAGCATCTGCATCACGCAATTCTATCGCCTCATGGACTCCTGTGGAGGCGCCTGATGGAACTGAAGCACGACCGACCAAACCATCCTCAAGTATAACATCTACTTCTATCGTAGGATTTCCTCGAGAATCTAATATCTCACGAGCATGAATATTCTTAATTAACATTATCATTTTATTTTAAGACAACTCCGACATTGGAATTGCACTGCAAAAATAAGATGACTTTCTTCTTCTAAACAAATAAATCCCTATAATAAATATTAATAAAGATATAAGCTTTATCAATAAGTGTTTCAGAACGTTAAGATGCTATTACAATGTTTGCAAAGCATATCAAGGAGGAGTTACAAATAACAAAAAGACACTTGAAATATAGGCATAAAAAAATTGATTGTCATCCCGACAACCAATCTTTACTAACCTTAAATCTAATACCATGAAAAACTGATGCAAAAGTACACTCTTCTCTGCTATTAAGCAACATTTCAAGGTAAAAAAAGATAATTTTATATAAAATTTGTTAGATTAGAAATCTAATTGATAAGCGAATCTTACATTTAACTAACATCCTGCTATTCACGTTTGTTACGTGGAAAATATGTAAGTACTTGCTGCTTTAAAATAGAACGATCAATATGCGTATATATTTCAGTTGTTGAAATTTGTTCATGCCCTAACATTGCTTGTATGACACGTAAATTTGCTCCTCCTTCTAATAAATGAGTCGCAAAGGAATGACGGAGCGTGTGTGGGGATATTGTTTTCGTAATTCCTGCACGCTCCGCATAAAGACGTAGATTATGAAAAACAGTAATGCGCGAGAGATGCTGGCGGCGACGAACTGAAATAAAAACATAATCTTCCTCTCCTGGCTTAGGGGTAATTTGATTACGAGTGCAGAACCAAAATTTTAATTCCTTTACAGCTTGCGAAGAAATAGGGACAAGACGTTCCTTATTTCCTTTACCAATTATCCTAAGAAACTCTTCTTCAAGAAAAAGGTCATGCATCTTTAAGTTACACAACTCTGAAACACGTAATCCACAACTATAAAGCAATTCTATCACAGCCTTATCACGTTGTCCCTCATCTTGACTAAGATCTATCACAGAAAGAATTGCGTCTATTTCCTCTGTAGAAAGGACTTCAGGGAGATGTAACCCCTTCTTAGGTGACTCTAAAAGCGCTGTAGGATTCGTTTCCATATAACCCTCAAGAATCAGATAGGAATAAAAAGAACGAAGACCAGAATGTATACGTGCAATAGAACGTGAAGAGATACCTATTTCATGGAGTTGCCAAGTAAACGAATGCAAATCTTCTAACTTAACCATACGCACATCTAAGGCCTCTGAATTCAAAAATTCAAAGAAATGATGTACGTCACGCAAATAAGCTTCGCGAGTATTTTCTGAAAATCCACGTTCCAAGAGTAAATAACGCTTGAAACCATCAATCATAGTCTTCATCTTATCGTTATTCTTGTTACCGCGGGCTCCTATATTCTATTACTACAGAAACCTCATTATAAATCCAAAGTCACCTATCATTCACCTTTTACGACTAAATCGTGAAGCTCATTAGCATCCATAAGCCCCCCCCTATTAAGGTGTTTTATTCTTTCTCAAATTACAACCCATACCCTTCTTAAATCAATAAAAAAGAGGTCCTTCAATTCTGAAGGACCTCTCTGAAAAGTGGCGGCGACCTACTCTCCCGCTAGACGCAGTACCATCGGCGCGGACGGGCTTAACTTCTCTGTTCGGAATGGGAAGAGGTGGAACCCCGACGCTATAACCACCAAAAATAAGTTTAGACATATCT
>JAZOUA010000014.1:0-172319 GCA_045657925.1 Alloprevotella sp.
CAACAAGTTCGGTGGTGCTTTGAAGGCTGCTATCGGTATCCCCGAAGAATGGTTGCGTGAATCAGCAAAGTCTGCAGTTTGCAAGATCAACATCGACTCTGACTCTCGTTTGGCTATGACTGCTGCTATCCGTCAGACATTTGCTGAAAAGCCCGCTGAGTTTGACCCCCGTAAGTACCTTGGCCCCGCTCGCGACAACATGGAAAAGATGTACAAGCACAAGATTATCAACGTGCTCGGTTCAGACGGTAAGCTCGCTAAGTAATCTTACTTACAACTTATAAAATTTAAGGTGCCTCCCGCTTGGGAAGCACCTTTTTTATTTACTAAACATTCAACTATAAATGCGCATCACCTCTTCTTGGTATATATTGTCATTCGCAAAGTATTCTTCCAAGACTGAAACATATTCATATGGAGCCCATTTGCTTACATACGCAGCAACAGCCTCATCCAATGATTTACGAGGATTATCTTCTTTCACAAGTAATTGCAAATGTTCGCAAATCATTTTTTCTGCCGCCCACAACATTTCTGAATAATCACCTTTAAGGTGTTCGGGAGGAAAGAACTCACCTTTGTAGTAATGGCAATAAGGCATAATCAATTGTGCAATCATAAATTCTCTCTGTTTTGTAGTAATGTTATCCCCCCCCCTCCAAATAGCACTTAATCCTCCTATCATATTGAATATCAATCCTATTTTTTGATTAGATTAAATACCCAAACACCATCTTCTTCAGCAAATACAATTCACTAAAACTAATAGTGAATTAGTTAAAACTAACTGTGAGTTAATTTGAAATAACTAACGATTAGTTTTTCGTAAGTCTCGTTCTATTTTTGGGAGATAATAAGATGTCATAAACAGAAGATTTGGAGTATTCATAAATTCTTAGGGTTGATGTATTCTACTTTTGCTTTTGCAAACGAATTATTTATTCCGGCAAGTAAAAATTCTTTCATTTATTTGTAGTTTTGCAACTACCTAATGCGTCTAATGGGCAAAAAGACATTTTTAAAATTTAATTTATGAAAACACTGGAATTAGAATTTGAACAAACGGTGAGGGCGCACAAAAGCACCATCTACACCGTATGTTTCATGTTCTCGAAAGACTCTGATGAGGTGAACGACCTCTTTCAGGAGGTGCTCATCAACCTATGGAGGGGATTTAAGGACTTCAAAGGGGAAAGCAAAATTGAAACATGGATTTGGCGCGTGAGTTTTAACACCTGCATTGCGCAGGAGCGCAAGAAGAAGCGCACTTCGCGCATTCCGCTTGAAATGGGTATCGACCTCTTCCACGACAAGGATGAAGACACGCGACAAATTCAGATGCTCTACCAACGCATTCACCAACTCAAACCCTTCGACCGCGCCATCGTGTTGCTTTGGCTCGAAGGAATGCCCTACGACGAGATTGCCGCTATCGTGGGTATTACGGTGAAGAACGTGTCCGTGCGCCTATTCCGCATCAAGGAAGAACTCAAGAAAATGTCTAACCACTAAACCTTGCCCATTATGAATAACACGATTGACTCTAAGGAATTGCAGGAAATGAAAGCGCAATTGGAACTCCTCACCAAGAAGTTGGAGCGGGAAACGATTGTCAACGAACGCCTGATTCGTCACTCTATGAAGGAGAAGGCCAACACGCTGCGCAGAAACATCATTATCGAAAGCCTCGTCTGCATCATCATGATACCTTTCTTCATTTGGATATTGCCCAAAATAAGTCCACACTCCATGTATTTCTGTACCTTCTCCACTGCCTTTATGGCACTCGCCCTCGCTTATAATTATTATATGTATCGCGAGTTCTACACCAAAGATTTTGCAGAAGTAAACCTCATTGAAGCACGCAAGGCAACATTGAAGTTCAAGCGACTCACTCAGAGATGGACCTTCTGTATCGGCATACCCTTCTTGATGGTTTTCATTCCCTGGTTTGTATATGAAAACGCATTAGTTTACAAAGGCGAAATGCTCCAAATCCCACTAATTTCTGCCGCCATCGGTCTGCTTATTGGTGGCGTCATTGGGATTTATCAATTCAACAAGACGCTCCGAACTACCGACGAAATCCTGATGCAGATTGAGGAGTTGGAGGAGCAAGCATAACAGAATTTATCTCACATACAGAAATAGAGCCGAGGCGCCACACTAGGTAGTATGGCGCCTCGGTTGTATTTAGGGGATTATTTAGCATCAATACCCTAAATCTTCATGCACAAGAATTACTTCAAATTCTCCCGTCATGGGTTTGCACCACAAGACAGAAAGTCCTCTGCAAATACGTTCGGGACTGTTACAATTATAGCAACGATCGGCTTTAACAGCACAGGGAGTTTTCACTCCTAGTCTTCTCGCATTCAGAGGGGCAGCTATATTCCTTGCACGATACAGAGCGCTGTCATAGTCCTTCTCAATCTTGTTTTCACCAATAACAAAATAGACCTTCTCGTGGCCGTAGAATATGGAGGCCACACGATTACAATTCGCATCAATATTCACAATCTCCCCACTTTCAGCAATTCCGTTCACCGAGGTAATATAGATGGATGCAGCATTCGCCTGCACACGCACCTCATTACTTGTTTTTCCCTCGGGTATCCGCTGATGCCAATGCACCTCATTATGCGCACTCAGACATTCGTAAAGTCCCATTTTCTCTAATGTCATGGAACCAGCAAAGCCTACTGTCTTATTATTAATTTGAGCGTCCAAATAGCGCACAGCCTCCGCTGAAGTGTCAAAACAAGTAACGGTATAACCTAACGCAATCAGGTTTTTCTTTAATAAACTAAAATCTTTATATCCCATAGTGTCCTGCATTTATAAACAACATGAACTGTTGCGATGGATTGGAATCTGTCTTAATAAATAGATTTATAAAAAAAGTGCCTTACAACTTCAGGACTGAAGCTATAAGACACTTCTGTTTTCATCAACCTATTCGGGCTTCATGTTTGTGTAAACTGTCTGAACGTCGTCAAAGTCTTCGAGCTTTTCAACCATCTTGTCGATAGCTTCGCGCTGTTCGGGAGTTACGTCCTTAACGTCGTTGGGAACGTATGTAAATTCTGCACCTACTACGTCGAAACCTTGTTCTTCAAGGTGTGACTGGATTTGCGCAAACGACTTGGGGTCGCCATAGATAGTGATGCTGCCTTCTTCTTCGTCTTCATCATACTCGTCTTCTACGCCGTAGTCGATGAGGTCAAGAATCATTTCGTCCATGTCGAGTCCGTCCTTCTTCTTGAAAGAGAACACACACTTGTGGTCGAAGAGGAATGCGAGGCTACCCATTGTGCCGAGGTTGCCAGAGAACTTGTTGAACACTGAACGAACATCACCTACTGTACGCGTGGGATTGTCTGTAAGTGTATCTACAAAGATTGCGATACCGTGAGGACCGTATCCTTCGTAAGTCATTGACTTGTAATCGCTCTGGTCTTTACCCATCGCGTTCTTGATAGCGCGCTCCACATTATCCTTAGGCATGTTTTCACGCTTTGCATTCGCAATGAGGGCACGGAGTGCGGGGTTATTTTCGGGGTCGGGACCGCCTGCCTTAACGGCAATAGCAATCTGCTTACCGATTCGTGTGAAGGTTTTAGCCATGTGGCCCCAGCGCTTCATCTTCGCTGCTTTACGATATTCAAATGCTCTTCCCATAGTAGGTATTTTAAATATTTTCTTTGAGATTCATTTTTATCTAAGCTTCGCATCGAGTTGCTTTTCAAGACTCTGAACAATCTTCTGCATTACGTTGTCGGTCTGCTTGTCGTTCATAGTCTTCTCTTCATCCTGGAGGGTGAGGTTGATAGCGTATGACTTCTTGCCTGCTTCGAGGTTCTTGCCTTCGTAAACGTCGAAGAGTTCAACCTTCTTGAGGAGTTTCTTATCAGCAGCGAAGCAAACCTTTTCGATTTGTGCGAAGGTTACTTGCTTATCCACGAGAAGGGCGAGGTCGCGACTTACTGCGGGGAACTTGCTGATTTCCTTGAAACTTACCTTTGCGCCACGCACCTTTGAAGTGAGGAGCGTCCAGTTGAGGTCGGCATAATAAACTTCCTGCTCAATGTCGAATGCAGCGAGGAGCGCCTTCTTCACAAGACCGAGTTCAAGATATACCTTACCATTACGATCCTTCACTACGATAGACTTCGCGAAAATATCATTTTCACCATTTTCGATAAGCAAACCACCCATGGGGAGACCGATACGCACAAGGATATTCATCACATACGCCTTAAGTTCATAGAAACTTGATGCTTCATCTGCATGTGCCCAAGAACCTTCTACACGTTTACCTGTGAGCCAAAGGCCGAGGCGCTGGTCTTCGCTATATGCAGCGAGCACCTTTTCGGGGTTGCGCTTGCCTTCATTGAAGTAGTAACAGTTACCAAATTCAAAGAGGCGGAGGTTTGCGTTACGACGGTTTACATTGTGGCGAATCACTTCCAAACCACCGAAGAGGAGCGACTGACGCATTACATTGAGGTCAGAGCTGAGGGGGTTCATGAGGCGCACGAGGTTTTCTGACTTGTAAGTCTGAAGTCCATCGTAGTAGGCTTCACGAGTGAGTGAGTTGTTCAAGATTTCGTTGAAACCACAACCTACGAGCTGTTCGCTCACGAGGTTTTCCAACTTGTATGCAGCATCCACATTGCCCTTAATGGTCAAACTTGACTTCACGGCAGTGGGAATTTCCACATTGTTATATCCGTAGATGCGAAGAATGTCTTCAACGACATCACAATCACGCTGAACATCTACACGGTAAGCAGGAACTTCGAGTGAAAGGCCCTCTTCTGTTTCAGAAATAATCTTCATTTCCAAAGAATTGAGAATTTCCTTCACCACATCGCTACCGATGTTCTTACCGATAAGGCTATATATATAATCGTAAGTTACATCAACAGAGAACTTCTTCACCAACTCGGAAGCCTCAACGTCAACGATATTCATAGAGATTTCGCCACCTGCAAGTTCCTTAATCAACTGCGCAGCACGCTTGAGGGCATAAAGCTGACCATCTGGATCAATACCACGTTCAAAGCGGAAAGAAGCATCAGTCTGAAGACCGTGACGGCGCGCACTCTTACGAATCCATGTGGGATGGAAGTATGCACTTTCGATGAGTACGTTCTTCGTAGTTTCATAAGTACCCGAACCCTTACCACCAAATACACCGGCAATACACATCGGTGCAACGGCATTGCAAATTGCGAGGTCGCGATCAGAAAGCTTGTGTTCTACGCCATCAAGTGTTACGAAGGGAGTTCCTTCGGGCATAGACTTCACAACCACCTTACCACCTTCAATCATATCTGCATCGAAGCAGTGGAGGGGCTGACCGTAAGCCATCATAATATAATTGGTAATATCCACTATGTTATTGATGGGGCGAAGACCGATAATTTCGAGTTTCTCCTTCAACCACTCGGGACTTTCCTTTACTTCTACGCCGCTGATAGTGATACCGCAGTAGCGGGGACATGCTTCAGCGTTTTCTACTTCGATAGCGATGGGCAAGTTATTATTATCTACCTTGAAGTCATCAACTGAAGGACGGTGCAACTTTGTTTCGTAACCATTGCGTACGAGCCAAGCATAAAGGTCGCGTGCTACGCCCCAATGTGAACAAGCATCAGCACGGTTGGGGGTGATATCTACTTCAATGAGCCAGTCGCTCTGAATATTGAAATAATCTGCCGCCTTCATGCCCACGGGAGTATCCTGGGGGAGTACGATGATACCATCGTGGCTTGTCCCAACTCCGATTTCATCTTCTGCGCAAATCATACCGAGGCTTTCTACGCCACGAAGTTTTGAGCGCTTAATCGTAAAGCATTCATCGCCACTATAGAGCTTTGTGCCCAAAGTTGCAACGATAACTTTCTGACCTGCATCTACATTTGCAGCACCACAAACAATCTGTACGGGCTCACCCTGACCAAGATCTACTTGGCAGATGTGCATATGATCAGAATTGGGGTGAACTTCCATGCTAAGCACATGACCAACAACAAGGCCTTCAAGTCCGCCCTTAATTGCCTGAACTTCTTCCACGCCACCAACTTCCAAACCAATAGAAGTGAGCGCTACGGCAATTTCTTCTGCTGAGAGGTTTACGTCAACGTATTCCTTCAGCCACTTATAACTAATATTCATAAGGGATATATATCTTATTTCTTATTTTGTATTGTTTTCTAACTGTTGTTCATCAGCGGGAGTTTCTTCTTGCTCTGTCTCCCAATCCTCTTCATCTTCCTCTTGCATGCGTTGCCACTTCTCACGTGCCAATTCCTGCATATCTTCTACGGTATCTTTTTCGTCAACGATTTCGTAACCGAGCATGGTTTCAATCACGTCTTCCATAGTTACGATACCGCGCATGCAACCATATTCATCGAAGATTACTGAAATGTGTTCCTTTTTAGCTAACATCATTTCCCATATCTCAGATACGGAGGTTGATTCCTCAAACTTTAGGATGGGGCGTACAATGTCTGCAAGACGCATAGAGAATTTGTCTTCCGTCAACTTTTCAAGCACCGTTTGGCGGAGCACATAACCGGTAATGTAATTGTCATCCTCTTCGTAAACTGGGATGCGCGAATACGTGCTATACTTCTTTTCGAGGTAGAAATCCTTAAGCGTCATCTGCTCATCCGCGCTCGCCACCACCACACTGGGTGTCATAATCTCGTGTGCCGTAATGCTATCCAAACGAAGAAGGTTCTGAATCATGCGGTTTTCATCCGTCTCAAGCACTCCCTCTTCTGCGCCCACCTTCACCATAGCTGAAACTTCATCACGGCTTACGCTAACAGGATTTTCCTTTCCCGAGAAGAGTTTCATTATGTATTCAGAAATCAACACAAGAGGATAGGTCACAATAACCATACCACGGATAATAAAGGCTGTAGGACAAGCCAACGAACGCCAATAGCGTGCGCCAATGCTTTTGGGAATGATTTCGGAGAAAACAAGGATGAGAATTGTAAGGACAATAGAAACAAGTCCGAAGCACTCTTCTCCCCAAGCTTCTGTAGCAGCCCAACCTACACCAGAAGCACCTATCGTATGAGCTATTGTATTGAGACAAAGGATAGCTGAAATAGGACGGTCAATATTCTCCTTCAGCGCTTTAAGTAACTTAGCGCCAGTTGCTCCTTCATCCTCTTTCATCGTGACAAACGACGTCGGAGTAGAAAGCAAAACAGCCTCAAGAATAGAGCAAGTAAAGGATACCGCAACAGCAATTGTAAAGAATAAAAGTACTAAACCCATTAAGTCAAGTATATAGTTTTGTTGTTTTTAGGGCGCAAAGATACACATTTTATTAATAATATGCTAATTTTGTACCCATGATTGATAGGATAACCATAGATAAAATTCGCTCAGCCGCAAATATCTACGATATTGTCAAGGAGTTTGTCACCTTGAAGAAGGCCGGAGCGAACTATAAGGGCCTCTGTCCGTTCCATGACGAAAAGACGCCATCGTTCATCGTTAGCCCGTCGAAGCAACTCTATAAGTGCTTCTCCTGTGGCCAAGGTGGCGATGCCGTAGGCTTTATCATGAAGCACGAACAGATGACCTACCCCGAGGCTTTGAAATGGATTGCCAAGCGTTACGGCATTGAAGTCAGGGAAAAGGAAGAAACGGAGGAGGAGAAGAAGGTGTCTTCTGAGCGTGAGGCCATGTTTGCCGCCAATCAGTGGGCGCGCGACTACTTTGCCGACACGCTCTACAACAATGTAGAAGGGGTGGCCATCGGTATGGCATATTTTCGTGCCCGTGGCTTCCGAGATGACATCATTAAGAAATTTCAACTAGGTTTCTGCTTGCCCGAGCGCAACGCTATGGCACAGGCAGCGCTCAAGCGCGGATATGAAGAAGAGTACTTGGTAAAGACGGGGCTTTGTGTTAAGACGGAGGACGGCAAACTCCTTGACCGCTACCACGGACGCGTCATCTTTCCCGTTCATACCATTTCCGGTCGCGTCGTAGCCTTTGGTGGGCGCGTTTTGAACACAGAGAAGCAGAAGAATGTCGGCAAGTATGTCAACTCTCCCGACTCGTTGATTTACAACAAGAGTCACGAGCTCTACGGCCTCTACCTTGCTAAGCATGCCATCACGAAGCATGACCGCTGTTTCCTTGTGGAAGGTTACACCGACGTAATCTCGATGCACCAAGCCGGTATTGAGAATGTCGTTTCCAGTTCGGGCACTTCGCTTACCGTTGGGCAAATCCGCTTACTCCGACGCTTTACGCACAACATCACTCTGCTCTACGACGGTGACGCTGCCGGCATCAAGGCTTCGCTTCGAGGTATCGATTTGCTCCTTGCCGAGGGCATGAATATCAAGGTTGTATTACTCCCCGAGGGAGAAGACCCTGACAGTTTTGCACGCAACAACAATGCTCAGAAATATTGGGAATACATTGAGGCAAACCAAACGGACTTCATCCGCTTCAAGACCAACCTGCTCCTAAAGGATGCAGAGAACGACCCTCAACAACGCTCGGAAGTCATTAAGGATATCGTCAATAGCATAGCCGTGATTCCCGATCGCATTGTACGTCAAACCTACATCTCACAATGCGCTGATCAGGTAAAAATGGAAGAGCGCATTATCGCAGCTGAGGTGGGCAAACAGATTCATGCGACCAACCGTCCCGAGGGTGCCACAGAGCAATCTACTGATGCAGAGAAGCAAGTTACTTCAACTGCCACCAACACTATTGCGCGCAGCTTCGCCGATAGTAGTCAGAAGGAATTTGAGTTGATTAAAGCCATCATTCGCCATGGTTCGGCGCTGTTATTCTCTGAAGAAACGGAGGAGGGCGAAAAGATGGAATGGACAGTGGCTAATTTCATTGCGGCCGACCTAAGTAACGACGGAATAACCCTACAGACGCCACTCTACGCCCAAATTCTTTCGGAGGCGCTCCCACTTGTTGACACCCCCGAAAATAAGTATGTGTCGCTTCACTACTTCATGCAAGCCCCAACCCCAGAGATTCAGCAGTTGGCCACTCAAGTAGCGGAGGATAACTACGCGCTTTCAACAAAGCAATTAGAAGAGCACAACCCTGACGAAAACCGTCTCGTAGAACTCATTCCTCATTTGCTCAACGAGTATAAGTTTTACATCGTGGAGTCACGTTTGAAAGAACTACTCTTAGAGCTCCGCAGCCCCGAGGCGCTTCAATCGCCCGAACGCGCTCGAGCTATCATGGAAGAGCACGCTCGTTTCAACCAACTCAAAAAGGTGCTTTCGCCTATGATAGGTACGCGAATTATTACGAGATAAACATCTGAGTTTTTTGAAACTTACGAATTATACAACTTCTAAAATCTCATACTCGTATTTTCAAAGCAAAAACCAAGTGGGACTTCGTCAAAACTAACTCACTTTTAGTTTGAATTAACTCACTTATAATTCTTACTAAGTCTCACTTAGTTTTTACTATCACAAACCTATTTGCAGCAGGCAAGAATCATCTTCTCCATTAGTAAGATAACACATCACGCATATTACTAACAAACATACATTTCATATGAGAACATCAATCCTTTCGCTTTTCTGTGGTATGAGTATGGCCGTTACGGCACAATCCATTCCTCTTATACCACTCACGGAAGCAACTCCGCTCGCTGAAAGTTATGCAATTAACTTTTCTGCGGATCAGACGGTCACTCATGGTTCACGCCATCTGAACGGCATTGCTTTGAATGCAACTACAGACGGCTATCAAAGCGCAGATATCTCTTCCTCATCTAAGGTTTACAACGTTGTTGACAATATTCATTTTTTAGCGACTCCAGGCGAAACGGTTACTCCTTCATTCCTGTTTTCAGGCAACTGGATGAACGGTTTTATTTACCTTGACCGCGGTAATGATGGGGCTTTTGATGCTTTGATTGAAAGCAACGGCACTATTTCTGAAGGTAGTGACATTATGTCATTCTCTTATTTTAATTGCGCAGATGGTTTTGCGTGCAATAGTAATGGCGCCACCAATTCTAACGGCAACGTATTGAATCCCCCCGCCTTCGCTATCCCTGCTGATCTTCCTCATGGTTTTTACCGCATGCGCTATAAGGTTGACTGGGATTGCATGGACCCTGCTGGTCGCCCCGAAGATGGTAATGGCATCTTGAAAAACGGAGGCTCCATTTGCGACATCCTTCTGAACCTTCATGGTGAGACATGTAATCTTCAAACAAGTGCTTCAAATGGTGCAATTTTGAATGCTGAAGGCGAGGCACTCGGTGCTTCTGCTCCCTTTGGCACACCTTTGACGCTCACCATTACTCCCAATGAGGGTTATGTGTGTGACGGACTTATCGTTCGCCATGGTTATAATCTCTCAGCCTCTGCTGACCTTTACGGACTTCCACAATGGGAGGAAGAAGTGATTCCTGCTTATTTGTTTAAGGATAATAAGGTAACGCTTCCGGCTAATTGCATGAACGGCGACGTTAGCATTACTGCCATTTTCGCAGAAAAAACTGGCGCGAGCGAAGTGCAGGGCGATTATCCCTTAAACTTTGATGCATCACTCGCTTTGCCTAACACGGACAATAAATTTATTAGCGCAACATTCTCATCTGAAGGCACTAAGGTTGGAACGATTTCTCCCTCACGCTCAAGCACAGCCATTTATTACGACTTGACGGACAATGAAGTGCACGTCATTCCCGGCAATACCTTGACGGCTACATTTAGTGCGAAGGGCACACTCCCCCACTACTACTTCTACATTGACTTTAACCAAGATGGTCAGTTCGCAGCAACACTCAATGCCGATGGCATGCCCACACTCAGTGGCGAACTCGTTAGTTACACCTACATAAATGGTAAGAACAGCCTTGGCGAAGCATCTGCGATTGATGCAAAAGCAAGTGCGCTCCCCGAAGTATCGATTCCCGCTTCACTGCCTACTGGAGTGTATCGCGCACGTCTCAAGGTTGATTATGACAACACCGATCCTGCAGGAAGTGCAACTCTTAACGAAGTTGGCGGTTGCGTTGTAGATTTCCTTCTTAACGTTCACAACGCGAAGCACTCACTTGAAGTGCTTACCGAAAACGGAAGTATCCACGGTAGCAATAATACTGGTCTTCCCCTCACCGTTACGCCCTACACAACCCTTAACCTTGTGCCCACTCCTATTGCAACAGGATTCAAAGCAAGTGAAATGGTCATCCGCCACGGGCATAACCTTAACGGCCCTGAGTTTATACACGGCAACCGTCAGTGGGAAGAATACACCGTTGATGCTAAGAGCTACACCATCCCCGCTAAGAAAATGAATGGTGACGTAATTATCTCTGCATCTTTCCAACCTACTGAAAGCGCTGAGTATCAACTCGTGTTCAGTGACGAATTTAACCTTCCCGATGGCTCAGCGCCCGATGCCTCAAAGTGGATTAGTTGTGAGCGTCAGGGGGCTACTTGGAATCGTTGGGTAGCAGACCGCCCCGACGTCTATTTCATCCAGGACGGCAAACTTGCTTGTCGTGCCATTCCCAATCCCTATCAAGACGAAGACCCCGTTCCGATGATTACAGGCGGTGTGAAGTCGCAGGGTAAGTTTGCCTTTACTTACGGCAAGGTAGAATGTCGCGCTCTCAGCAATCCTTGGATTGGTAATTTCCCTGCCATTTGGATGATGCCGGCGGATAATAGTAAGGGTTGGCCTAATGCTGGTGAAATAGATATTTGGGAAGTTATTGATACGGATGAACGTAGTTACCACACGATTCACTCTAATTGGACATACAATCTTCATCAAGGGCCACAATCAAGTTTCAACACACCTGTGAAACTTGATCGCTACCATACTTATGGCTTGGAGTGGGATGCAACTTCGTTGAAATGGTATGTTGATGGAAAACTCGTTGGCACGTATAATAAATCAACCGATACCAATGCGCTCAACGAGGGACAGTGGCCTTTCAACAAGCATTTCTACCTCATACTCAATCAGAGCGTAGGTAATGGTGCTTGGGCGGCAAATGCCGACGTTAACCATACGTACGAAACTACTTTTGATTGGATTCGCGTATATCAAAAGAAAGGCGACCAAAACACGAACGGAACTGTAGATATCCAAGAAGTTGCGACACCTTCAACCCCAACCATCAACATTGTTGAGGGTGGAATCTTAGTAAACAGTGCTACCCCTCAAACGATAAGCATCTACGACCTATGTGGCCGAATGATTGCTCATCGTAGCATTGTTGGAGCAACTCGTATAAGCCTTCCCCAAGGCATTTACTTGGTGAATGGTATAAAGGTGGTTATTAAGTAAAGGACAAATAGAATAGCTACCCTTTTGAAAAAATTAAGCCTTTTAAAAGATGAAAATCCTCATCACTGGATCAACTGGTTTCGTAGGTAGTCGTTTCGTAGCACGTTGGGGTGAGCAATTCAACTTACTCACCCCAACACATGCGGAACTCCCCATAGATAATGCCGAGGCTGTACTAAAATATGTGAGCGAGGCAGCACCTAATGTGATACTCCACCTCGCCGCCATATCAAATACTTGGCATTGTGAGCAACACCCCGAAGAGAGTAAACAAATCAATGTAATGGGGGCGCTCCACATGACAAAGGCTGCCAAGTCGGTGAATGCAAAGTTCATATTCTTCTCTTCCGACCAGATTTACAATGGAAATGAAGAGCTTGGCGGACTCCCCGAAACCATCCCCGTAAAACCAGAAAACATTTACGGATGCGACAAACTCGAAGCAGAGCGCCTCATTGCCGAACAAGATGCAGAAGCAGTAATGTTACGCGCCACATGGATGTACGATGCCGCACATGAAGGGATGCGCACGCACCCCAACTTCGTAGTGAACATCGCCAATGCCTTGCGCACACAAACACCACTCAGTTTCGCCACCCGCGAATATCGTGGCATCACAGACATCCGTGAAGTGGTAGAAATACTCCCCCACTGTTTCAATATCCCAGGCGGTGTCTATAATTTTGGTGCCGAGAATCCGCTCAACACCTTTGAGACCGCACTCGCCTACACCCGTCTGCTTCAGCGTAAGTTCCCAGAGGCGTTTGCCAACATCACTCCCGAACAACTCATTCTCCCTGATTCCGAGCGCTTCCCCACGCATATTCGCAACATCAGTATTGATATGCAGAAGCTTCACACAGCGCTTCCCCACGATGTGCGCTTCAGCACAACATTAGAAGGGCTCCAAAAGTTTGTAGAAAGAGGGGGAGTTTAGTTACACTAATAATTTAGGGCTGACTTCAAACGGAATCAGCCCTAAAATTATTCTACAAAAGCTTCTGACTAACAACAATCTAATTACCTTACAATGCACTATCAATAAGTTAAAAAGAACATCCACAAGAGTTGCAAGATTAACGCCACTGAGGATATACTCATATTAATTAAGTGTTTCTAAGTATTTCGTAAAAAGAACTACATTTGCAAGACTCCCATCCCTTTATCCAAAATTATATACTACTTTTGTAAAAGATAAACGTGTAAAGTGTGCTCTACATTCTTAGGTTGAAAAGAAACGCAGACAACACAACACCTAAAACCGAACAACTTAGTAACCTATAAATAATCTATGGCACTACACATTATAGATCATCCCCTGGTGCAACACAAATTGAGCATCATGCGCAATAAGGAAACATCTACCATTCAGTTTCGCGATCTCTTGAAGGAAATCGCAATGCTTATGGGGTATGAAGTCACCCGAGACTTCCCTTTAGAGCACGAAGAAATTGAGACACCGCTGATGAAGATGAATGCGCCCAAAATTTCAGGGAAGAAAGTAGTAATCGCTCCCATCCTCCGCGCTGGTCTTGGAATGGTAGACGGATTACTCTCGCTCATCCCCTCTGCCCGTGTAGGACACATAGGAATGTACCGAGATGAAGAAACGTGCCAGCCTGTCTTTTATTATTATAAGATGCCTGTGGGTAAAGATCGTTTGGTAATTGTCATCGACCCCATGTTAGCTACAGGAGGTAGTGCATGCGACGCCATCAGCCGATTGAAAGCAGATGGTTTCCATAACATACGCTTGATGTGTCTTGTAGCATCTCCACTGGGTGTTAAGGCAGTTACCGAACAACACCCCGATGTAGATATCTACCTTGCATCACTCGATGAAGGACTTAACAATAAGAATTACATTCTACCAGGTCTTGGCGATGCTGGGGACAGAATTTTTGGAACAAAATAAGCACAACCTAAAATTCAATTTACCTGATATTTATCAAGAAAAAATGACACGAACTGCTTTTGCAATTCGTGTCATTTTTTCTTATCACAGTAGATTACTCCTTTACAAATCCTTTTACACGTTCCATCTTAAATTGTTCTTTATTCCAATGGAATGGAGCATAAGCCTTTGAACGTTTGATCTTATTTTTTCGGAAAGTAAGACCATTGACAGACTTTGCATAAAGAATAGGTTCATCAAAAGTCGTGAACTTGTTATTCTCAATGAGGATGTTTGAGTGGAAATATTGCTGTTGATCGTTAAGGCGGGGTATTTCGGGATAAATTGAAATCACTGCATTAGTAAACTGATAGTAACTTGTGAGCGCATTAACGAACTTGTTGTTACGAATTATGACATCCTTACAAGAGCCTGACTCATACCAACCATTGCAATCACCACAAAGAAGAATAGCCGTGCCTGAAGTGTGATCAAAAAGGTTATTCTCACATATCGTATGACGAGGACTACTAAACAACGCCCCACGAGCACGATTGTTGCGAACTACATTCTTTGCAAAGTATACAGTAGGAGTCCATGTGAGATTTTCAATTCCATAATCCTGAGTTGCGAGCTCCAACGTTTTCTCCATCGGACGATTCAAAGTGATAATAAACTGCTTGCATCCCTTCACCGTTTCCTTGTCCGCAGGACGAATGTCACGGATGGTGTAAATTTCTTGATGCTCCTCCATAGTGAACGCTGAAACGAAACGGATTGTGTCGCCCACATCACCCCATGCGAAACCGTAAGCCTGACCATGTTCAAAAGCACAACGAATCGTTTGCGCATTGATAACTTCCTTTACCTTGAGATACACACCATGGATGTTGATAGCATCGTCCATCATGCCTTCATAGAGGCCGTTCACTGACTTAATATGACCCTTACATTGCGAGAAGTGTGTTGCATCCGCCTGAGTCGTGAAATAACGTGGATCTTTCTTTCCCCGGAGACATACATTAAAACCATCAAGTGTAATGTCTGTACAACGCTGGGCAATAAGTCCCATACCTTCAGCATAGTGTACATTTACATTTTGAAGCGTTGTCTGATTGTCATGATCCAAAACAATACCAGGACAAGGACGATGATAAGTGCGGAATGTCACAATTGTTCCTGGCTTTACCTTTGTTTCCTTCCATTGAGGAGCGCGGAATGTACCATTACCAAGGTCTTGAACTCCGTCTGTAACCACCCAAAGGTCACCTGTTTGATAAGCAATGTGACGTGTTTTCTTCTCAAAGTTCATACCTGAATTAGGTTGCATAGCCCAATCTGAGCCATAAACCTCAAAACGTCCGTTCTGTCCAATACGATATTTTACCCAAGGAGCCATCTTAAACGTAGTGCCTTCTTCAGGAGTGTTCGAAAGGATCTCAGCCTGAGTAATTTGAGGGTCGCTAAAGTCTACAGAGAAATTGCAAAGAGTTGTATTCGTACAATTCACTACGTAGAAAGGAATCATACGTCCCGTAAAGAGAAATTCTGCTCCGCAACCATCAAGCGTAAGATTGTTCCAACCTTCAAGATGAAAGCCTATTTTGCGGAGAGGATACTGATCGTGGTTTGAAATATAATATTCGTAATCTTTAGCATCTGTTGAACTAAAAGTATATGTGCCCTTACCAAAATTAAGTATTACTTCATCACTTGGAGATACAGAAGCCTTTATCTTTGTCAACGCATCATGAAGCACAGAAGAAGAGTTTGCCTGATTGGGAAGCAAACCATAGTCCGCCATGTTAATCACGACCTTTTCAGCTAATGCAGAAGAGGCAAAGAGGGAAAGAGAAAGGAGGAGTTTTTTCATTGGGTTAGTAAATAATAAATAGTAGTTTGTCATTAGAGGGAAGGTGACTTTCGTTAGTAGTTGTAGACATCTAGAATTAGAGTGCACCATGCAACTACTAATTCCTAATTACTGACTACAAACTAATTAGGGGCCACCATATCAAGATTTACGAGTCCGCCTGTAGTAGGAGAAAGTTGCACGGATGTCTGCATTTTCTTATTAAACAAGTCTCCGCCAAGGTGTTCTATGCGTCCGAACTGCGAGAATGGAACTTGAAGAGTACTCAACACATTATAAGCGTTATATACTTTAATTTCCGCAGTTCCGGGAAGCATATAGCGCAACCCTAATTGCTGTGTTTGTAAGAACTTCTTCAATCCCTTTTTATCATTGGGGTCAATGGGTTTAACAGCTGGAAGTGTCTTCAAATCCTTAACATCAATATAGTAAGGTTCACCTGCAAGGTTGTCACTATCAACCAATCCTAAATAATCAGAGAAGCGGAACAAAATGTTACGTTCAACTCCTTCCTTCGGAGGTAAGTAATGCAACACGAAAGTATGCATTTCGCTTGAAGACGTACCCTTAAAGAGTTGCAAAAGTGCGTTTTCCTGTTGGTCTAAAGTAGCCAACATCAATCGGAGTTGCTCACCATCCTTAGGCATAAAGTCTGCTTGTCCCTTAGCCAAGAGTGAGCGATTTTCACGAATGTCATATATTTCATTCGCCGCAAGTTCAGCCATTTTTAGTTTACTTCCAGCATTCAGCACGTCACGAGTCTTGAAGTCTGCAGGCGTCACTTTTTCTTCCTTTATTTCTAAAACTGAAGGCTCTTCAAATTCTTCCAATTCAAGAGGTTCTGTATTAATCGCCAACAAGCGACCATCTGGAGCTAAACGCACGAAAGGAGCTGGTGTACGCACATCATGAACAATTGAGAAGGCATGAAGGGAGTCGGCCACTCCATAGGTTGAGATGGATATGGTTTGCAATTGCCAACGTTCTTCTTTTGCCTGAATCACATCATTAATACGAAGGAAACGTTCGGCATACACCGCATATTCACCAGGTTCATAAACGGTGCGCTTGGCTGTTACCACCACCTGTAACGCCGTCTTGGGAAGGAAGTAAGTAATCCCTTCCGTAGTGCGACCGGCTTCGTAAGGATATATTTTCGTTTGCGCCGAAGCACCTAACACGCAGAGTGCTAACGACAAGAGAATTTTGATTTTCATAGTAATTTTAGAATGAGTCACAACTTATTATATTCTGTTTTTTTACGCTCTTGTATATTCTTAAATGCCTTTGGCAAATTATTAACGATATCTGAAGCCGTTACGGATTCCTCCGAGAGTTCGGTAGCAGCAATATCGCCCGCCTTACCATGAAACCAAACTCCCAAGAGACAAGCCTCAAGCGGAGCGTATCCCTGTGCAAGGAGTGCGGTCAAGATTCCCGTCAGCACATCTCCGCTTCCAGCCGTTGCCATTCCTGAATTTCCTGTAGTATTAAAGAACGTTCTACCATCAGGTGCGCAAATCGCAGTATAGCGTCCCTTTAATACAATGTAGATTCCGAGAGTCGCAGCCATTTCTCGCGCTTCTGATAATGCGGTAAAGTGATTGATGGAACGATTTCCGAGTCGCATAAATTCACCGAGATGAGGCGTGAGAATGGTACCCTTTGGTAATAAACGGAGTGCTCCACGATGAGCCGCCAGGATATTAATGCCATCCGCGTCTACTACAATCGGAACGTCTGATTGTTGCACCTGCTCCAACATAGCCAAGCAAGTTGGGGTGGAAAGCCCAATGCCAGGCCCAATCCCCAAGGCTTGATAGTTTGAAAGGTCAGTCAGTGGAGTCGTGAAGCATGTAGCGTCAACGTCATGCGAGATGATAGCTTCAGGAACACTTATCTGCAAAATGTCATTATTACGAGTGGGAGTATGAAGAGTAACCTTCCCTATCCCACTACGCAGACAAGCTTTAGCCGCCAAGATGGCAGCTCCGGCCATTCCATATTTTCCTGCCACAAGCAATGCATGACCAAAAGTTCCTTTATGCCCAATGGGAGTACGAGGACGAAGGAGGGAGGCTATGTCATCTTGTTCAACAAGGATGTAAGGCGTTTGCAGCTCGTCCGCATAACTTTCAGACAAACCGATATTCAGGATCTTGAGCTCGCCAATATATTTGTAATTATCATCAATCAGCTGAGCCAACTTGGGATATTGGAAGGTTAAGGTCAAATCTGCACGAACAATGTTAGCCTCTATATTATCCAAATTGCTCTCACACATCAACCCGGAAGGCATATCAATGGATACTACCTTTGCTGGCGATGCATTGATAAATTTTACAAGCGAAGCAAAGCCTCCTGAAAGTGGTTTATTAAGCCCTGTGCCAAACAATCCGTCAATAATAACCATATCCGAAGTTATCTGAGGCGGCTCAAATTGGGCACAAACTTCAATAAATTCGGCATTGGAGACCACCTTTAGACGCTCTTTATTGATTTGGCAGTCAGGTCGAAGTTCGTATTGCGGATTAAAGAGATAGGTCTTTACTTTATATCCTTGTTGCAATAAGAGTCGTGAAACGGCTAAAGCATCACCGCCATTATTTCCAGCACCAGCAAATACGACAAAGGGGGTTGACGACGACCAACGCGCCATCAAAGCGAGGGCTACTTCACGTGCAGCACACTCCATAAGCTCCGTGGAACTTATATTTCCTGATTGTATCGTAAATGCGTCAAGTTCACGCATTTGCTTTGCCGAAAAGACTTTCATTATCTCTTATAGATTCACTTTTTTCCTTTTTAGAGATGGGGCTTAGTTGGAGAATTTAATCCAACAATGGCATTTTAGAATTTCCACCAAGGCTTCTTTTCTTTCTTTCTGTTTAAAGAAGGTCCGTCTTCACCCTGAGAGGCTCTATATTGGTCATGTGTCATGCGCTTTCGGATGAGCTCATAAATAACTCCCCAATCCAACATACCCCCAACGTTACGGTCGTCTATGAATACATGAGCCTTGAGCTTACGACTGAACGAGGGGTTTGTTTCAAGCGATTCGCCTGGACCATTTTCGTCCAAGTTGCGGTTGACTGCAATGAAGTGCAAACCGCGTTCTTCACACCACTTCACAGCTTCTTCAAGAAGTTCACCCTCACGCACACTCCAAAGAATTAACTTATGTCCATCTTTCTGAAGTTCCTTAAGGGTTGCTACGGCAAAGGGTATTTCCTTACCAATTTCCGGATAACGATGTTCAACTATCGTACCGTCAAAATCAACTGCTATAATCATTTGTTTCGAATCCGTTTAAATAGAGCAGGAAGCTCCTCATTTTTATATTTAAGGGACTAAGAATCCCTCCAATAGTACTCTGCGAAAATTAAGTCTCTTTTAATTAAAAATAAGTGAGACTTAGTTTAAATTAAGTGAGACTTAGTTTTTCCTAATTAAGGTTTAATTTCAGTTTCTTCTAACGCCCTATTTTATAAGGAATTACCATGACTCACAAAAAGGGGGTCATAAACTCCATTTGCTCACTTCAAAATCATTCTCTGTGTGCCCCAACCAACGACTCCTTTAATATATGCACGGAAAGGACGCAAGGAGCTTCCACTATCAGCGAGAACAAAAGATTGCCCTGATGCAGAAAGCAGGAAAATGAGCTCAGAGGAGGATGACACTGCCATTCGTTCGTACGTGAAACAAAACGTTCCGTCGGTTTCCTTCGGCGGTGTAACTTGTCCTACATTTGACACGAAGGTAATGTTTCCGGGCGTATTTTGAAGACTCCGAATAATTACGGGAACGTGAGGACGAATTTCCGCTACGGCATTGAATATAAGTTTTCCATCTTCTGCTGCCCACAATTCGCGAGCCTCAACTCCATCGGGAACAGACGCTGAGAAGGGCAATGCGAGGGTTTCCCAATTTCCGTCTTGAAGCGTGCGGGTATACGCTAGTTGCCCGTCCTCAATCGTAAAGGGTTGCTCGAGTATAAACTCCACACCATCTAACAACACAGACGGATAAAGCAGTTTACCATCCTTCACTATCAGATTGCCATATACGGGAACTTTATCGCCCTGCTTCAAATATGTAACGGAGTTATCAACGGGCGCTTCATAGTGAGCATCTACCTTATAAAAGTAAAGCACATTTGTTTCTACTGTACCCTCATAATAAGCATAGTTACCAAACGGATTAGGATTCTCTGCTTTGTTTGCAAAAGAGGTATGCAGGTAACGATATGACTCATCGGGATGTTTCAAAACGAAGCCATCATCCTTTTGTTGTAAAGTCCACGTAGTATAACGGCTTGCATGAAGTTCAACCTCGGGCTTATGGCTCTGCGGAGCATACACATATTGCCCCGAATGAGCTGCACGAATGATAATATCATTCCCCGTTCGGTGCAGTTGCCACACAAGTTGTTCGTTATCACAGAGAATGCGCTCTTGTTGCCCTTGGGCGATGCCCACTAGTTTCTGATTCACCACTTCACCACTCATCAATACGTGCCCATCTCGCTGACTCGTTCCTGCAATTAAGTAATAACCACCGTCAACGACATCTGTTAGGTTCGTTACGCGTTGAAAATACTCAGGTAGCCAAGCAAGACGTCCTTCTGCCAACAGATTCGCAACGGAAGCCATCAGCAGAAGTAGCGTAAGCAATATGCGGTGAAGCGCATGCATTTTCTAATCTCTTTCGATTAACTTCATCAAGTACTGACCGTACTGATTTTTAATCATGGGCTTGGCAAGTTCAGCAATCTTTTCTTTAGAAATCCACCCCTGTTCGTAAGCGATTCCTTCAAGACATGCCACCTTAAGTCCAGTACGCTTTTCAATCACTTCAATAAATGTAGAGGCCTCTGAAAGGCTGTCGTGCGTACCTGTGTCCAACCAAGCGAAACCGCGACCAAGCGTTTGAACCATCAACTCACCATCATCAAGGAAAGATTGGTTTACAGTTGTGATTTCAAGTTCTCCGCGTGCCGAAGGCTTAATGTTTTTCGCTATATCTACTACCTTATTGGGATAGAAGTAAAGTCCAACTACGGCATAATCCGACTTGGGTTGCAAAGGCTTTTCCTCAATGCTTTTTGCATTTCCATCAACGTCAAATTCTACTACACCATAACGCTCGGGATCATTTACTCGGTAGCCAAATACAGTTGCCTTTGCTTCTTTCTCAGCAGTTTCAACCGCTGTGCGAAGCATGTGGCGGAGGTTGCTTCCGTGGAAAATATTATCACCTAATACGAGGCACGCTGCATCATCACCAATAAATTCTTCACCAATGATAAATGCCTGCGCAAGTCCGTCTGGCGAAGGTTGTTCAGCATAAGAAAATTCTACACCATAGTCAGAACCATCGCCAAGCAAGCGCTTGAAGCCAGGGAGGTCTTGAGGAGTAGAGATAATTAAGATTTCGCGAATTCCCGCTAACATCAACACCGAAATGGGATAATACACCATGGGCTTGTCAAAAATGGGAATCAACTGCTTACTGATACCTTTTGTAATGGGATAAAGGCGTGTGCCGCTTCCGCCTGCTAATACGATGCCTTTCATAGTTCTTGGGGTTAGATATATATAATGAGAACTAGATTATCCAGCATTTCTAGAAACCCTAGACAATCTAGCTCCAATGTATGTTATTCTTCCAACTTGCGATAACGAATGCGCTTGGGCTCTTCAATGCCGAGGCGCTTCGCCTTATTCACTTCGTAGTCAGAGTAAGAACCTTCGAAGAAGAATACGTTGCCATCGCCCTCGAAGGCAAGAATGTGTGTACAAATACGGTCGAGGAACCAACGGTCGTGACTGATAACTACGGCACAACCAGCGAAGGCTTCAAGACCTTCTTCTAGCGCACGAAGTGTGTTAACGTCAATATCGTTGGTCGGTTCGTCAAGCAAGAGAACATTACCTTCCTGCTTCAAAGCAAGAGCAAGGTGCAAACGATTGCGTTCACCACCTGAAAGTACGCCACACTTCTTTTCCTGGTCAGCACCCGAGAAGTTAAAGCGACTGAGATATGCGCGAGCATTAATTTCTCGGCCACCCATACGCATGAGTTCCGAACCTCCACTGATTACTTCATACACAGACTTAGCAGGATCGATGTCCTTATGTTGCTGATCGACATACGAGAGTTTCACTGTTTCGCCCACTTCAAAAGTACCAGCATCCGCCTTTTCAAGTTCCATAATCAAGCGGAAGAGTGTCGTCTTACCAGCTCCGTTAGGACCGATTACGCCAATGATACCATTGGGAGGAAGCATGAAGTTGAGGTCTGTAAACAACTGCTTCGTGCCAAAAGCCTTGGCAACATGTTGCGCCTCAATAACCTTATTACCCAAACGAGGACCATTGGGGATAAAGATTTCGAGTTTCTGTTCCTTTTCCTTCTGGTCTTCACCAAGGAGTTTATCATAAGAGTTCAAGCGAGCCTTACCCTTGGCCTGACGTGCCTTAGGAGCCATACGCACCCATTCCAATTCGCGTTCCAAAGTCTTACGGCGCTTACTTGCCACCTTTTCTTCCATCTCCATACGCTTAGACTTCTGCTCCAACCATGAAGAGTAGTTTCCCTTCCAGGGTATTCCTTCACCACGGTCGAGTTCGAGAATCCAGCCAGCTACATCGTCGAGGAAGTAACGGTCGTGGGTAACGGCAATTACCGTACCTTCATACTGATTCAAGTGTTGTTCAAGCCAGTCAATACTTTCGGCATCCAAGTGGTTGGTAGGTTCGTCAAGAAGCAACACGTCGGGCTTCTGAAGCAACAAACGACAAAGCGCCACACGGCGACGCTCACCACCCGAAAGATTCTCAGCCGTACGATCGGGCTCAGGACAACGAAGCGCTGCCATAGCGCGCTCAAGGCGACTATCCAAGTTCCAAGCATCAGTAGCGTCAATAATATCTTGAAGTTCCCCCTGACGCTCGAAGAGCTTATTCATTTTCTCCTCGTCCTCATAATATTCAGGAAGACCAAATTTCTGATTAATCTCTTCGTATTCAGCAAGCGCATCAACAATATGTTGCACACCCTCTTGAACGATTTCCTTCACCGTCTTCTTATCGTCCAACTGAGGTTCCTGGGGGAGATAACCAACGCTGTAACCAGGTGAGAAAACCACCTCACCCTGATAATCATTATCCAAACCTGCAATAATCTTCATAAGCGTAGACTTACCAGCACCATTCAAACCGATGATACCAATCTTTGCGCCATAGAAGAAGCTGAGGTAAATATCCTTAAGAATTGTCTTGTTGGTTTGCTTGATGGTCTTCGTCAAGCCCACCATTGAGAAGATAATTTTCTTATCGTCAACTGTTGCCATATTTTTATTGAAATTTATAATGTCAAACGTATTATTTTTTTCGAGGGAGAACACACATTTCACACTACATAACCAACCAATCCGTATTTAGTTGAACAAGCATGTGCAACCTGCTATTCTTGAGATTTGCAACATTCGTATTCTATACCCTGAACACTATTTATAGTGGCAAAGGTAATAAATAGTTATGACTTACCAACCATTACAAGGGCATTCCTACAAAAAAAAACACCTGAATTTATACTCAACTTTTCATTTTTGGGATTTATTAGGCCCCTCAAAAAAAATATTTAGAACTGACTAAAAAAAAATTTTATTCCCTTTTGCAGAAAAATTGAAAATCTGTACTTTTGCGCCAAGTAAAATAACTCTATTTTCATCAAGAGCCTTATGAAACAAGACATGATTGTCATTCTTGACTTGGGTAGCCACGAAAATACAGTGGTAGCCCGCGCAATTCGCGCACTCGGTGTGTACAGCGAAATCTACCCCCACGACATTACAGCAGCCGAACTCAAGGCATTGCCCAATGTAAAGGGTATCATCATCAACGGCGGTCCTAACAATGTTATTGACGGCGTTGAAATCGACGTACTCCCCGAAATCTACGAAGCAGGTTATCCCGTTATTGCAGCAGGTCACGCTAAAGCTACTTGCGCTGTTAGCCTTCCCCAATTCGAAAATGACGAAGAGGCTATCAAGGCTGCCGTTAAGTCTTTCGTATTTGACACTTGCAAGGCAGAAGCTAACTGGAACATGAAGAACTTCGTTGCCGACCAGGTTGAACTCATCCGTCGTCAGGTAGGTGACAAGAAGGTACTTCTTGCCCTCTCTGGTGGTGTTGACAGCTCTGTTGTTGCAGCTCTCCTTCTCAAGGCTATTGGTGAAAACCTCGTTTGCGTACACGTAAACCATGGTCTTATGCGCAAGGGCGAATCTGAAGACGTTGTAGAAGTATTCCGCAACCAGCTCTGCGCAAACCTCGTATATGTAGATGCAACCGAACGCTTCCTCACTAAGCTCGAAAATGTTGCTGACCCCGAACAGAAGCGTAAGATTATCGGTGGCGAATTCATCCGTGTGTTTGAAGAAGAAGCTCGCAAGCTCGAAGGTATCGACTTCCTCGGTCAAGGTACTATCTATCCCGACATCGTAGAAAGCGGTACGAAGACAGCAAAGTGCGTAAAGAGTCACCACAACGTAGGTGGTCTTCCCGAAGATCTCCAGTTCGCACTCGTAGAACCCATCAAGCAACTCTTCAAGGATGAAGTACGCGCTTGCGGTCTTGAACTCGGTCTCCCCTACGAAATGGTTTACCGTCAACCCTTCCCTGGCCCCGGTCTTGGTGTACGTTGCCTCGGTGCAATCACTCGCGACCGTCTCGAAGCAGTACGTGAAAGCGACGCTATCCTCCGTGAAGAATTTGCAAAGGCAGGTCTCGACAAGAAGGTTTGGCAGTACTTCACACTCGTACCCGACTTTAAGTCAGTAGGTGTACGCAATAACGAACGTTCATACGACTGGCCCGTAATCATCCGCGCCGTGAACACTATCGATGCTATGACTGCTTCAATCGAGCACATTGATTGGGCAATCCTCGACAAGATTACAAAGCGTATCTTGGACGAAGTACCCAACGTAAACCGCGTGTGCTACGACCTCTCTCCAAAACCCAATGCAACTATTGAGTGGGAATAATTTTTGCCTTTTTGAGGGCAAAAATTATCGACAAGGCGAGTAGCAAAAGGTCGCACGAAGCGTGGATAGAAATCACGCCGTGCGGGTTGCGAATAACGAGCCTTATCAATGATAAAAACCATACAATAAACAACTTACAACCGCTTCAACTTTTCATTATGTTGGAGCGGTTGCTCTTTACAGCTACCCTCCAAACCTCTCTGGAGGGTATTTTAACATAATAGCTAATAAATGTAAATGACACCAGTTTTTGACACCAGTTCGCTCATGTAACAACCGAAATTAAAGTTAAAGTATTGATAATAAAGTTCTAATATTTAACCAAAAGTTAACTGTTCTAGTCAATGGGAGTAACCCAACCCATTTTAACCATATTTGAATAACCTCTGCTCTTAAAGCAGGGGTTATTTTTATATATAGAATTATAGCCTCCAGGATCCGCAAAGCCCTTTCATCCCCTACTACCATCCATCTTGAAAATCCCCAATAGAGAGCAACTCAAATAACGATTCCTAAATCAGACTTAAGGGTAACTATTTGAGACTTAAGAAAAATTATCTGAGACTTAATTTTAAATAACTCACTCTTAATTTCAAGCGAATTTCTCACGCTAACCAGCTCATATTATTTTCTTTAGAATGTAAAGAAATGTAAATTAATTGCCATTTCATTGAAAAAGTATGAATAAAAAGGCGTAACTTTGCAACGAAATGTATAGTTGCGAGAAACCCGAAATCAAATACTTACGCAAACTCGCACATACACAGAACGTTAGAAAAAAATACAAACAATAATTATTAACTTTATTTAATCACTTATGAGAAAAAAATTAGCTCTGCTAATGGCCTCGCTGTTCCTGATAGTCGGGACGGCGTGGGCTCAGGTGTCAGAAGGGCAGGCCTACTTCCTGAAGGTTGTGGGTGTTGAGAATGCCTACATTGATGCCGAAACAAACAAAGGTGGTAACAGAGGGGGGACTATTGGAATCTCTTCTGTGAAAGTTCCTGTTTATTTCCAAAAAGATGGTGATAAATGGAAAATTAGTACTGATGAAACCTTAAATGGTGGATTCTTGAAAGTGAACGCTTGGGACGTTAATCCCCAACAAAGCACAGGAACATCATGGACTATTGAGTCTGCTGGAGATGGGATTTATCGTTTGAAACAAGGGGATTTCACGACAAGTGACGGTCCTTACTTGGGATGCGAAACTCTATCTTCAACGGCTAATCTCTATTCCAATCGCCCAGAAGCACAAGCTGTGAAGGTTCGTTTTGTAGAACCATACAAAATTGAACTCACCACAGACGTGAACAATCCCAAATGGTACACCATCAAGAATGTACGTGGTAATGCGTATGCTCGCTACGATGGTGATGGTGAAGCCATTAAATTGTATAGCAACATTATTGACCGCGCATTCTTGTTCTACTTTACAAAGGGGGAAACAGAAGGCACTTACAAGATTCACAACGCTGCTAACAATTTGTTATGTGCTGGCACCAACTTATGGACCGAAACCGGTATTGATTGGTATATTAAGGAGTCTTCAAATGAGGAACATAAAGGTTTGTTTATTTCTAAAACTGAAACAGCAGCTGCAGATGGAGATGCTTGGAACGACTACCAAAATAGCCATACATCAGTAGCATGGTATAATGGTGGTGACGCTGGTTCTACATGGGATATCGTTCGATACGAAGGTGAAGTTCCTGCCATCCAGTTATCTACAGAGGGCAATATCGTATTGCACTATATCCGTTCTATCCGAAGAGATTCTTATGTGAACTTTGCTGGTCATAATGTTAAATTCGATGAAGGTGCACAGGGTTTGATGTCATACTGGTACTTTGTAGAAGATACAGAGGCACCTGCTATCGATGGCTATATCGCATGCAAGATTTTTAACGCAGCTCATGCTACTGGTGTAGAAGATCATGGTAAGGGCTTTATGGGTACCAATGATTGGCCTGCTCGTACATATTACATTGGTTTCAAGGAAAATGACCGTTATGGATATACCATCCGTCGCATAGATCTTGCGAACAATGGTTGGCATGATTACAGTGGTGATTATGTAGGAGACTATGGTCTTGATGATAATGGTTCTCTTTGGCGAATCTATCCCGCAGGCAAGAAGGGTGCTGATTTGATCAATGAAGCGACTGATGCAAAGAACAATGCTTTAAGTACTATCGCATTGTATGAATCTGCAGACTATTACACTTATTCTGACGATGATATTGCAACAGCAAAGGCTGCCATTGAGGCGGTTAATACAAATGAATTGCATACAGCGGTAGCTGGAATTACTTCCATTCCCGCTGCTATGGAGACTTTGAAAGCAACAGAAAAGAGTTCTTCTGCTCCTGCAGTAGGTGATTATCTTCGCTTTAAGAATAAGGCGAAGGGCGTTTATATGGCTGCAACAGTAGGTGATAATGACATGATTCGTAAGTCAGGTGATAAGACCGACTTGAAGACACTATGGTTGGTTGAAGCTGGCGCGGATGGTAGTGTGAAGTTGAAGAATGTTGCTACTCAGAAGTATATTGGTGCCATTGCTCAAAGCGCTGATGTGAAGCAAAAGGAAAGCACAGATGCATCACAATTGACTTTTGAAAATGTAGCTGATGTATATGGCACGTTCCAAACAACCGATGGTGGTACACACTCTTATGCCAACCTGAATGAATGGTATGGTGCATTCAAAGTTGTAGGTTGGGAAAAGGGTGACAATGCCTCTCAATGGTTAATTGAACAGGCTTATCCCCTGACCGTAATCTACCAATCTGAAGGAGTAGAACTTACAGAGTTCAGAGTTGAACAGGCAGTTGAACCAGGCACTGTATATACCATCGAGAATAGCGACGCATTTGGTGGCAAGATCATCAAGTCTGTTGAAGGTGCTACAGACAATGGTGCTGGTGCTTGGACGGTAACAGTGAATGCTGCTACTACGGTTACTGTGACACTTGGTGTAGAAGATACCGACCTCTATGCGTTGAAGAGTCCTACGGGTACGTATTTCAACTTTACACCTGTAACAGTTCAGGGTAATACTACTCAGGCAACTTTCCAGACTAATCCATCGTTCGTTTATAAGAAGAGCGATGCTAACGGTATTTACTTCCAAAGTCTTGAGGATGAAAGTAAATACATAGGTTATCAGACAACAGGAGCCTACTGGATTACTACAACCGCTCAATCTTATTGGACAATCTCTGAAGCGGATGCAGATGATCTTGTTACCATTTCAAGAAGCGCAGATGCAAACAGCCGTCTTGGTAGTGATACTAACACCAATGTAGGTACAGGTATCTTTACCAATGTAGGTGTTGATTGCTTCAAGTGGCAACTCATTCCTGCATACCCCATTACTATTATATATAAGAATAATAGCAGTGACGAGGAAATCGAAACTGTAAAGACTGC
The DNA here is from genome assembly GCA_045657925.1 of Alloprevotella sp. Classification (GTDB taxonomy): domain Bacteria; phylum Bacteroidota; class Bacteroidia; order Bacteroidales; family Bacteroidaceae; genus Alloprevotella. The sequence goes on from JAZOUA010000014.1 coordinate 28,603, forward strand.
GGCTATTGCTGGAACTGAATTCTCTTACGATATTGACACGAAGAGTTATGAGTTTGTTTCGTGCGAAACAGACAAGGGTAGTATTGAAGTGGAAGATGGTACATGTACTATCGCATCTGTGAACGGTGCTACCACCATAACTATTTCACTCGCTCCTGTAAAGGAAGTTGTGAACCCCGATGCAGTCGTTGCTCTTGTTAACCGTATTGGTGGTACTGGTACAGCTAACAGCTTTAAGTTTGTTCACGATCGTTCGCTTGAAGGTGAAACATTCGTAATCGGTGCTGAAGAGGGTAAGATTTTGATTAAGGGTTCAACCATCAGTGCTATTACTACAGGGCTTGGTTGGTATTTGAACAACATCGCTCACATCAACATCGCTTGGAACTCACTTAACGAAAAGACTACAACTGTTAAGTGGGATCCCAATGCAGGTTATGCTGACCTTTCTCACTTGCCTATTCCTACTACTGTAGAAACGCATACTTCAGACGCGAAGTACCGTTACTACTTGAACTACTGTACCTTCGGTTACTCTATGACCTCATGGACATGGACACGTTGGCAACAGGAAATCGACTGGATGGCACTCCACGGTATCAACATGCCTCTCCAGATTGTTGGTCTTGAAGAAGTATGGCGCAAGTTCTTAAGTTTACCTAAATATAATTATACAGCTGAAGAAGCAAAGGCGTTTGTCCCTGGTCCTGCTTACACTGCATGGTGGGGTATGAATAACCTTCAAGGTTGGGGAGGTACAGGTGCTGGTGATAAGATTAAAACGGCACATGATGGTACTATATGTGAAGGAACAGGTGGGGTTCAAGATGATGCATGGTATGTTCGTCAGGAGAGTCTCGCTAAGCAGATTCTTGAAGCACAGCGTGCACTCGGTATGCAACCCGTATTGCCTGGATTCTCTGGTATGGTACCAAGCAACTTTACAACAAAAACAGGTATTGCTACTGACCAAAACAATGTAGAATGGCAGAGTTTCTTAAGACCCTCTATTCTTGACCCGACTGCTCAACAATTTGCAGACGTAGCAAAAGACTATTATACTTGCTTGAAGGAAGTAATGGGCGAAAGCCAATACTACTCTATGGACCCCTTCCATGAAGGAGGTAGCATTGCAAGTGGAAAGTATTCAGAGGCTTATACCGCAATCTATGAAGCCATGGAAACTGCAAATACAGGTTCACAATGGGTAATCCAACAATGGCATTGGACGGAAAATCAAGCTAAATCTGTAAATGCAGTTCCTGATGGACGTCTTATTGTACTCGACCTCTTCTCTGATGGAGATCCTGATTTTGATGACTATGGTGGTAACGCTTATTCTCCTCAACACGCTGTATTCTGTGCTATCCCCAACTTCGGTGGTCGCTCAGGTTTGATGGGTCGTTTGCAGAACGTAACAGATAACTACTTCAAGTATAAGGCCCAGTATGCAACTATTAAGGGTATCGGTGCAGCTCCCGAAGCAATCGAACAAACACCTGTAACTTACGATTTGATTTATCAGCTCCCCTGGATGAACGGTGTGAAACCTAATGTGGAAGAATGGGTGAACAATTATGCTGTTGCACGTTACGGTGTTGACAACGCTGTAACTAAGGAAGCCTGGAGTTTGCTCCGTCGAGGTCCATTGAACTATGGTGCAGATGCAATCGAAGGTCCCGTTGAAGACGTCTGGGGCGCTCGTCCAAACTTGAATTCAAATGCTGCCAGCAAATGGGGTGAGACATTAAATACAGCTGGAACTACTTACACTAAGGAACGTCGCCAAATGTTGATTGATGCTGTGTACAAATTGCTCAGTCAAAAGGATGCGATTGGTGCAAGTGATGTATTCCAAAGCAACTATAACTACGACCTTGTTGAATTTGGTAGTGGTGTTATGGCAGACTATGCTTACGACCTCTTGCTCGGTATAAGAGATGCAAAGAATGCAGCAGGAGATAACTTCGCAAACGATGACACTTACAAGGCACGTCGTGACGCTTTCCTTTCACTCATTGCCGATGTTGATGCCTTTAAGGGTACAAACCTCAACTTCCGCCTCGGTAAGTGGACACAAGAAGCGCGAGATGCTGCAGCTGAAGTTAAAAATGCTACATCTGCAACTCCCGACTGGTATGAGTTTAATAATGCCCGTACCTTGATTTCAACATGGACATATAAGCAACATGGTCTTAATGACTATTCTTATCGTTCATGGCAAGGACTTATGAAGGACTATTACCTTCCTCGTTGGCAATATTATTTCGATAATGGTTGTACAAATCCTCAAAGTGGTTATTTCTATTTTGAGTGGAACTGGGCACACGGTATGACACACCAAGTAGGTGATGGCGCTAAGAGTCAAACTCCTCTGACTGAAGGTGCACCAGGATATAGTTACACTCGTGAACCCGAAGGTAACACAGTAGAAGAAGCGGTTAAAATGCTCGGTAAGTACATCATCCCCGTTCCAATGGCTGATGGTACTCACTATGCTTATCGTTACCTCACCAATGACTTGTCAAATAAGGTAACGATCATTGCTGCAGCTGGTAACACTATTGACCTCACTCAATACTTTGGTGCGCTTGAAGGCGCTACGATAAGTGGTGACTTTATGGATGGTTCTACAACAGAACTTCAAAACATACCTCTCAAGTCTAATCTTGCGGATGGTGCTTATACAGGTACAATCACGCTTGCTGATGGAACAGTCCTCACTTTCGGTGTGTCGGTTAATCCGAAGTACAATGGTACTTATAAGATTAAGTACAGTGGTGATCCCGTATTTATACAGTATCATAACGTAGGTGATAACGCAGGTAATGTGGGTTATAAGGTGGTAACCACTAAGAAGGGTAATGGTGGTTCAACTGGATATTCTGCAGATTATGAGGCAGACCAGCTCTTCACTATCACTCCCTCAGGTGCTGGTTTTGCATTGTCTGCACAGGGGCAATATTTGAAGACAACTGTTTCAAGTGGTTGGAACCACATCATGTTCTCTGAACAGAAGGGCGATGCAGGTACTTATCTCATCACTGAAGCAGGTGAGTTAGTGACCTTAAAGAGTACCAATACCCAAGGTATGGCTTCTGTAGCCATCTTTGACAATGGCGCATGGGGTAATGACGTTGACAACAAGGCTATCAGCTTCACACTTGAACCCGTAACTACCTACGCTGTTAGTATCCCCGAAGGCGGTTATTATGGCATCTGTCTCCCCTTCAATGTCGTATTGCCTACAGGTGTAACTGCTTATGACGTCACTGTTGAGAACCTTACTTGCGGTGACGACGGTGCAATTACTTCATTAGCTTCTATTGCAACAGAGGGACAGATCTTGAAGGCTGGTACTCCAGCTCTTCTTAAGGGTACTGCTGGTGATTACAACCTCACTATCACGATGGACAACACAGATGCGAAGACCTCATCTACGGATTCTAAGCTCCGTGGTAACTTCGTGAAGCAGACTTTGGCTCCTGGTATTCTCAATAAGTTTATCTACACAAGTGAAGGTGAACATCCCTTCGTACGTATCAATGATGAGCAAGAAATTCCCGCAAACACTTGTTGGATTGAAGCTAACATTGATGCTGATAATGTGGAAGTGACTGAACACCAAGGTAAGGTTATTAAGGTTGACGATTGGTTGTTCTCTTATGAAGTATCTGATAATGGTAGTATCACACTCATCAATGCAGTGCAATCTGGTAGTAATACAGACCTTGAGATTGGTTCTTATTACACCGTAAATGGCCAGACGCAACGCGTTTCAGCTATCTCTCCCACGTTCTTACATGGTAATACGGTTTTGACATCTATAACGCTCCCTGCAACGATGACCAACCTCGGTTTCCAAATTATCGAACCGATGTTTGAAGGTTCTTATGAAGGTCAACCTGGTGATGGTGTGAATGATGTTACAATCGGCGAAGAAACTCAAAAGCAGGGAACAAACTCTTGTTTTGTATTCCCCAATGATCCTTATGGAAAACCATATGAAGTGAGTGGTGACTTTGCATGGAGATTGACTTTGGATGTTACTATAGACAACCCCGACGTTGACTTCAACGAATTCGGTTCGTCCATTGTTTCAACTCTCGAAAACTCGCTTGCAGACTATTATACAAATGCGATGCAGATTTACATGCATAAGGGCCACAAAAACATCGTCGTAAAGATTAACAATAACGATGACAGCTATCTTTATAAAACAAAGGTATTGGACGCTGAAGGTAATGAAACGGATGAAGATTTGGTAATGAATAAATTCAAGTTCGAACTTGAGCACGATGGCGCAGGTGGTTATCAGGTGGTAATCTACTATGAAAATGGTAAGGCGAAGATGTACAACATCTCAGCTGCGCAGAATAGCACTCTTCCTAAATTCGACCGCCTCTACTATTCATTGCCTGAAGGTATTCATGTCAATGTGAAGTTTGAAAAGCTCATGAGCGAAGGCTTGTTTGTGGGTTGTACAAACTTGAAGGAAATCATTGTGGATCCTGCGAACCCCACATTCAAGAGTTGCGACCACGGTGTACTCTACGACAAGAATGGTTACTATGTAATGCGTATTCCTGAAGGTGAAACAAGTCACCACTTCGAAATCCCCAGTAAGGTAGTGAAACTTTACGCAGGTTCATTCCATGGTGTAAGCGCTGACATCGTACTCCACTCTAATCCTCAGATTGGTGTGGTTAAGGGACATGAAGATGATGTGAAGAATGCGAAGTTCTACCTCTCATTGGATGACATCGACAACACGATTACCGAAAATGAAAAGGGATATGGTGGTGCTCGTGACTTTACTTCTTCGAACAACAACACCTACCTTGCAGCTCGCTATAAGCGCGCTCCGCTTGCTGAGGGTAAAATGGGTACTATCTGCTTGCCCTTCGCTATTGCAGAGGACAACGCTATTATGCAAAAGTACGACTTCTACAAGCTCAAGGGTGGTAATGCTAGCAGTTTGACTTTCACTCAGGTAACTGAGTTGGTTGCAAACGAGCCCTACCTCTATAGATGGAAGCAAAATCCTGTAGAACCCACAGAATCGGCTGCTGGTGGTGTGTTTGGCAATGAAGAAATTGGAACTCTTGATGTCTTTGAAACTGATGAAGAATTCACTGTACAAACGAAGGATAAGTATGATCCCAAGTCACACAAGCCTGGTCGTGAAGCATTAGGTGCCTTCGTGAATAATTATCTGGATGCAGATCAAAATACTACAGGTAGTAGTTTCTACATTTATCAGTCATCCACGAATAAATTCCATAAAGTGTTGAAGAGACTAACTTACCGTCCCTATCGCGCGTTCTTCGTGGTAACTCCTGAAGCTGGTCAGGCTGCTCAAGCTCCCTCACGCCTCAACCTCGAATTGCTTGATGGTACGACAACTTCGATTGACGCATCATTGGTTGAAGGTATGGAAGCACCCGAATACTATGACCTCAGCGGTCGTCGCGTGCTCAAACCTGTGAGCGGTGGTATTTACATCGTAAACGGACAGAAGGTGGTTCTTAAGTAATATCTTATGTGTCGCGCTTATTCACGAAATTGGATAGCGAACTGAAAGTGCTCTCGGAGCGTTGCGAGGTTCTCACTCTTGCGATACCTCGCTACGCTTGGGAGTGACACGGGATAAGATTGGTATTAACAAACAAAATACGTATATGAATATGCAAAAGAAAGAATATTTGGTACCCGCTCTTGAAGTGGTGGAAATGGAATGTGTTAGTATTTTGGCTAGTAGTTTTGACGGTGAAATTGGTGATGATATTGATAATGGTACGACAGAAACTAAGAAGCACGATGGATCCTTCAACCACAAGTGGGAATAAGACTACAAGTAAAGATTCATATAGAAGAGAGGCCGACACTGACTGTGTCGACCTCTCTTTTTTGATGCACGATAGGATTTGCTTGATGCAGACAGAAAGAGAAAAAAAATGTTGAGCCAAGTTAAAATACATCAGCAGCAATGCGTTTTTGGCACAGAATTTGCTACACAAAGATTATAGATTTCATAAACTCATAAAACATTATACGACTATGACTATTAAACCTCTTGCAGACCGCGTGGTAATCAAGCCCGCTCCTGCTGAAACAAAGACTGTGGGCGGTCTCATCATCCCTGACACAGCTAAGGAAAAGCCCCTTTACGGTACGGTGCTCGCCGTAGGTAATGGAACTAAGGATGAAGAAATGGTGCTTAAGGAAGGCGACGTTGTACTCTACGGCAAGTACGCAGGTACTGAAATTGATATTGATGGCGAAAAGTTGCTTATCATGCGCCAATCAGATGTGTTGGCGGTAACGGTTAAATAAAGTACAGATAACAGAGTACAGTGTACAACTCCATGCGGAACTTTAGGTACTCTGTATACCGGATGGTAGTTGTACTCTGTACTCTGTAAGTTGAACTCTAAATTAAAAACTATGGCAAAAGAAATTAAATATGACGTTGACGCACGCGACTTGTTGCGTCAAGGTGCAGACGCTCTTGCGAATGCAGTAAAGGTAACACTCGGCCCTAAGGGTAGAAATGTAGTTATCGACAAAAAGTTCGGCGCTCCCCGCATCACGAAGGATGGGGTGTCGGTAGCCAAGGAAATTGAACTTGAAGACAGCTTCATGAATGCAGGTGCTCAGCTCGTTAAGAGCGTGGCAAGCAAGACGGGCGACGATGCCGGTGACGGTACAACTACAGCAACCGTGCTCACTCAAGCTATCCTTAACGAAGGACTTAAGAACCTCGCTGCCGGAGCAAATCCCCTCGACCTTAAGCGCGGTATTGACAAGGCGGTGAAGAAGGTGGTGGAGAGCCTTAAGGAACAGGCAGAAATGGTAGAAGAATCTTACGACAAGATTGAGCAGGTGGCTACCATCTCTGCGAATAACGACCCCGAGATTGGCAAGCTCATTGCCGACGGTATGCGTGCCGTAAGCGTGAATGGTGTGATTACGATTGAAGATGCTAAGGGTCGCGACACGGTTCTTAAGACTGTTGAAGGTATGCAGTTTGACCGCGGTTACCTCTCTCCCTACTTCATGACAGACACAGAGAAGATGAGTTGCCAGATGGAAAATCCGCTCATCCTTATCTACGACAAGAAGATTTCTAACCTCCAGGAGTTCCTCCCCATCCTTGACCCTGCGGTAAAGACAGGTCGTCCCTTGCTCATCATTGCTGAAGATGTGGATAGCGAAGCGCTCACGATGCTCGTTGTAAACCGCCTCCGCACACAGCTAAAGATTTGCGCGGTGAAGGCTCCCGGTTTCGGCGACCGTCGCAAGGCTATGCTTGAAGATATTGCTACACTCACAGGCGGTATCGTGATTAGCGAAGAAAAGGGCATCAAGCTTGAACAGGCTACAATCGAAATGCTCGGTTCTGCTGAAAAGATTAACGTAACGAAGGATAATACAACTATCGTTAATGGCGCTGGCGACAAGCAGGCCATTGCAGATCGCATCCACCAAATCAAGGTTGAGATTGCGAATTCTACTTCTGACTACGACAAGGAAAAACTTCAGGAACGTCAGGCGAAACTTGCGGGTGGCGTTTGCGTACTCCAGGTGGGCGCTGCTTCTGAAACAGAGCAGAAGGAAAAGAAGGACCGTTGCGATGACGCACTTTGCGCAACACGTGCGGCGATTGAAGAAGGTATCGTTACGGGTGGCGGTGTTGCCTTTATCCGTGCGCAAGCCGCTCTCGAAGGTATGACGGGCGACAATGCCGATGAAACTACAGGTATCGCTATCATCCGTCGCGCTATTGAAGAACCCCTCCGTCAGATTTGTAAGAACGCAGGTGTTGAGGGTGCTGTGATTGTAAATAAGGTGCGTGAAGGCGAAGGCAACTTCGGTTACAATGCCAAGAACGACACCTTCTGCGACCTCCGCGCTGCCGGCGTAGTAGACCCCGCCAAGGTAACTCGCGTAGCACTTGAAAACGCGGCTTCTGTAGCAGGTATGTTCCTCACAACAGAATGTGTCATCTGCGACAAGAAGGAAGACAAACCCGAAATGCCTATGGGCGCACCTGGCATGGGTGGCATGATGTAATCCCTGCGTTAATCGCAATAAAAATAAGGAGTAGCAACTTCGTGGATTGCTACTCCTTATTTTTTTAGTTTATAGGTATCGGAGGACTATATAGGGGCAATATGCTAGAGCCTCCTTTAGGGCGCGATTCACTCGGTTTTATCCGAGAGTACTGAGCGGAGACACCTTCGGCGTCACAGGACAGTTACATAACATGAGACAACTCTGTTATTAAGCTAAGACTCCTTCTATACTACTTTCCGTTCTTCCATATATAATAAAGGAAGTAACTCACAGTCATGATAAGGAAGAAAACGAGACCTTCCGCTATATTTACCCACATAGGTAGGCGTTCAAAACTTGAAAATAAGAAGGGAGATACGAATCTTACAATGGTAAAGATTACAGCAACTGGAGCTGCATCTACGATAGATTTTTTAAGGAGTGTTTTCATAACAGTGTTATTTGTTACTGATACTTTTTAGGAGAACACACTTTAGCGTCCAAGATTCTGTTGCAAATCTAACCCCGAAGGACTTTGGAATACGGTCAAGCCGAAGCGGTGGGTAATGGCAAGAACATGGTCGAAGACTTCTGCTTGAAGCGCTTCGTAGTTTACCCAACTGGTGTCGGCTGAGAAAAAGTAAAGTTCGATAGGAAGTCCTTGCGGAGTGGATTGGAGTTGGCGCACGAGTAGGGTCATTTCTTGGTGCACCTTGGGGTGATGCTTCAAGTAATGCAATATGTATTGGCGATAAAGGGAAAGATTTACCTCCTCATTACCAGTACGTTCATAGTCATCCATCCAGGGCTCTTTAGAAAACTTCTCCCACTCCTGCTTGGTCAAGAAGCGTACGCTATTCATATCAATATTTACCGAACGCTTCACACGGCGTCCGCCAATTTCAAACATGCCACGCCAGTTTTGGAAGGAGTCGTTTACCAAAACGTAAGGTGGCACGGTGGTTATCGTTTTATCCCAATTGCGCACTTTCACCGTAGTGAGCGTCACCTCAATAACGTCGCCATCAGCGCCATATTTAGGAACTGATATCCAGTCGCCAGGGCGCAACATATCATTGGCCGTCAATTGAATTCCAGCTACAAGCCCTTTAATCGTGTCCTGAAACACGAGCATAAGGATGGCAGTTCCCGCACCAAGCCCTGTGAGCACAACGATTGGACTCTTCCCAATAAGTTCGCTGACAATAATAATTATTGCCACACACGACACGAGGAGCTTTATCATCTGATAAAAGCCCTTCAAAGAGCGGTGTTTGTACTTCTCATGGTCGTTAGAAATTGAATAAACGGAGTCAAGAATTGCAAAAGCAAGGCGCACCGCTACAACGACAATATATATCCAACTGATTTTAAAAACGATGTCAAGCAGAGCTTGGTCGCGCGAGAAGACAAGCGACATCAAGGCATAGGCTACAACGGGGGGAATTAAGTGACATGCCTTGGAGAGCACATCATCGTTAAGCAGATAGTCGTCCCACTTATTATCTGTGCGCTCAGCAATCCTCTTGGCAAGGGGAGCAAGGATGCGCTTACACAAGAAATCCAATAGAAAGGAAACCAAGATTATCAGAAAAATCACGAACACACGCTGAGAAGACGAAAAGTGTTCAGGGCTTACTTGCCAAAAAGTAAACCATTCGGGGAGAAACGAAGATAGAGGTATCATAGTGTTTAATGATTAGCGATTTGAGTTCAAAGTTAAACATTTTTACGCAAAGGTGAAGTGCCCTTTACAAGCTTTCTCAAGATTTACTATCTGTTCTTTACTAACTCACGATTAGTTTCAACTAAGTCTCAATTAATTTTTCCTAAGTCACAGTTAATTTTCACTAACTCAATCTTAATTAAAACAGACCATTTAACTCATTATTTATCCTGCTATGAGAGAACCATTCTCCCCTACCCGTCAGCCCACCATTAGGAATAAGCGGAGCTAACATAAGGCATGATTAACAGAATTATTCTTTAAGAGTTGGTTATCTTAAAAAAAATCGTTAACTTCGCCACGTAAAGCGCATTAGCATGCGCTAACCAGTAATGAAACAAATCATTAAACTCCTAATTCTATAAACATTATGACAATCGACACTTGTGATTTCAAAGGTAAGAAGGTGATTGTACGTGTTGACTTCAACGTACCCCTCGACGAAAATGGTAACATCACTGACGATACTCGTATCCGCGGTGCGCTCCCCACATTGAAGAAGGTTCTCGCTGAAGGCGGTTCACTCATCATTATGAGCCACATGGGCAAGCCCAAGGGTAAGGTGAACGCTAAGTTCTCTCTCTCTCAGATTGTAGACGCTGTATCAGAAAAGCTCGGTGTGAAGGTTCAGTTCGCTCCCGATTGTGCTAAGGCTCAGGAAGCTGCAGCTGCACTCCAACCCGGTGATGTACTCCTTCTTGAAAACCTCCGCTTCTATGCTGAAGAAGAAGGTAAGCCCGTTGGTATCGACAAGGAAGATCCCGCTTATAAGCAGGCTAAGGAAGAAATGAAGGGCAAGCAAGCTGAATTTGCTAAGACTCTCGCTTCTTACGCTGACATCTACGTAAACGACGCATTCGGTACAGCTCACCGTAAGCACGCTTCAACAGCAGTTATCGCTGACAGCTTCGACGCTGACCATAAGATGCTCGGTTACTTGATGGAAAAGGAAGTTACTGCTGTTGACAACATCCTTTCTAACATCAAGCGCCCCTTCACTGCAATCATGGGTGGTTCTAAGGTTTCTTCAAAGATTGGTATCATTGAAAACCTTATGGACAAGGTGGACAACCTCATCCTCTGCGGTGGTATGACTTACACTTTCTCAAAGGCAATGGGCGGTGAAGTTGGTAACTCTATCTGCGAAAACGACAAGCTCGAACTTGCGCTCTCTATCATCGAACAGGCTAAGGCTAAGGGTGTAAACCTCGTACTCGCTGATGACTGCGTAGCTGGTGACGACTTCAAGAACGACTGCAACACTCAAGTGCTCTCAGTTAAGGAAATTCCCGCAGGTTGGGAAGGTCTTGATGCAGGTCCTGAAGCTCGCAAGGCATTTGCTGCTGCTATCGTTCCCGCTAAGACTATCCTTTGGAATGGTCCTGCAGGTGTATTTGAAATGGATAACTTCGCTGCTGGTTCTAAGGCAATCGCTGAAGCAATCGCTGAAGCAACTGCTAATGGTGCATTCTCACTCATCGGTGGTGGTGACTCTGTAGCTTGTATCAACAAGTTCGGTATGGCTGACAAGGTGTCTTACATCTCAACTGGTGGTGGTGCGCTTCTTGAAGCTATCGAAGGTAAGATTCTCCCCGGTATCGCTGCGATTAAGGGCTAAACCTTAACTTCCCCACATTTGACGAGTAGACAAGTAGAGATTTGAGTCGCTCATGACCTTCTCTGCTCGTCTACTCGTTCTTCATTCATAAGGCATTAGGTTATTAGGTGATTACGCATTACCCCCATAAACATAAAGCAGACACCCAATGACACCTAAAAACCTTATATTCTTAAACCCTACCCTCTATAACCTAAGAACAATGAAGAAGCAATGCTTAATCCTACTCCTCGTTACAGCCCTATTTGGGGGCTTCGTCATGCTTCAAACGGGGTGTAGCAAGCAAGAGGAAAAGGTGGTTGCTACCGATTCTATAAAAATAGATTTACGCATCGGAGTGCTTCCTACACTTGATGCGCTCCCTCTCTACTATGCACAAGAAAGTGGTATCTATGACTCTCTTGGAATCAAGGTAGAATTGCTCCCCTACACGGCACAATTTGATTGCGACACGGCCCTCTTTAAGAAGTTTGCAGATGTCTGCATGATGGACCGTCTTCGTCTTACCGATTACCGCAATAAGGGCAAGCGCCTCACGTCTCACCTATCAATTAACGGAAGCTACTCACTATTGGCATCCAACCAATTGCGAGCAAAAAAAATTGCAGATTTAAACAATCGCACCATAGCAATTGCGCGCCATAGTGCTTCCGAACGCTTCTGCTTGAATGCGCTCACTAAGGGTGGATTAGAACGCGAACAGGTGCACTTTCCTCAAATCAACGACTTATGGCTTCGTGCTGACATGCTGACCAACCGCCAGGTTGATGCGGCCGTGCTACCCGAACCTCAAGCTACACTTGCCAAATTACGAGGCCACCACGTGCTTCACAAAGGAGTAGCCTCTGCTGATGCAGCTATGCACTTGGTGCATTTAAGCACCCAAAAGAAGGTAAAAGAAATTAACTTGCTTCTTGAAGCTTATCGTGTAGCTAAGCAACGCATTGATAGCCAAGGCCTCGCAACGTGTCGAACCATTCTGATTAAGGAATATAAACTTACCGAAGCTCTCACCGACTCGCTCATTAGCAAGTAAGTGCTGAATGCGTTATGAAAGTAGAAACTCTTCTTACCCGATTTCAAAATCACCCACAAGTAAAGGCGCTCGTTCGCCTAATTGAGGATCAAACTCCCACCATCTTCTGCGAGGGAATGCATGCCTCATCAGCCCCCGTTTGCTTTGCTTCAGCTGCAGTGCAAGCGGGGCGTAAGTGTGTGTACTTAGTCGTGATGAATGACGAGGAAGAGGCAGGCTATTTCTATCACGACATTCTCCAACTTGTAGGGGAGGAACAAGCCTTATTTCTACCCTCAAGCTATAAACGCGCCGTGAAATATGGACAACGCGATGCAGCTAATGAGATCCTATGTACGGACGTCATCAGTCGCTTGTCAAGCTACGTTGCAACTGCTCCCTTATTTGTAGTGACTTTTCCTGTTGCATTAGCAGAACGAGTCGCTTCGGGGGAGACGCTAAAAGAGAACACACTTGACATTTCCGAAGGAAAAGAATATGACCTCACCGATTTGACACAACGCCTTAAGGAGCTTGGTTTCCATCGTCGTGACTATGTCTATGAGCCTGGAGAATATGCTGTACGCGGAAGTATCCTGGATATATTCTCTTTCTCGGGTGAATTGCCTTACCGCATTGATTTCTTTGGAGACGAAGTAGATTCTATCCGTACTTTTGAAGTGCAAACACAACTATCAAAGGAACGAAAGAAAGAAGTAAAGATTGTCCCAGAAATAACGAAAGCGACAACTGGGCTTGTACCCTTCCCCACTCTTCTGCCAAAGGAAACTTGCGTGCTCTCGCGCGATTTTCTCTTCATCGGTGAGCGCATCAATGCCATCTACGAAGAGGGATTTGCAGCACAAGCGATTATTGAACGCGAAGCGACTTCTGAGATGGAGGCGGCTGAAATACGCAAGCAGTTTCAAAGTGAATTCGTACTCGCCAATGGCTCAACCATTCTTCGAGAGCTTTCTCACTTACAGCGCTTTGATATAGGAGCGAAACCGACTTCAACACCAGATGCCATTCTCCACTTTGACATCAAGCTCCAGCCCCTATTCCACAAAAACTTTGAACTTTTGCGCTCCAGCCTTGGACAACTCAAAGCTGATGGTTACGACCTTCACATTTTAGCTGATAGCGAAAAGCAAACCGAACGTTTACGCAATATCTTTGAAGACATGGGTAAGTCGCTTACCTTTACCCCTATTCTTCATACGCTTCACGAAGGTTTCATAGATGAAACCCTACGCATTGCCCTCTTTACCGACCACCAAATCTTTGACAGATTCCACAAGTACAACTTGAAAAGCGACCGCGCTCGCAACGGAAAACTGGCACTGACGCTGAAAGAGCTTATGCAGTTTGAGCCAGGTGATTATGTGGTACATGTAGATCATGGTGTGGGACAGTTTGCAGGTCTTGTTCGTATGCCTGGCGCTAATGGTGAACAACAAGAACTCATCAAGTTAGTGTATAAGAACGACGATGTCGTCTTCGTTTCCATCCACTCCTTGCATAAGGTGTCGAAGTACAAGGGCAAGGAGGGTGAACCACCCCGCTTGAGCCATTTGGGAACGGGTGCTTGGGAGAAACTCAAGGAGCGCACCAAGAAGAAGATTAAAGATATTGCGCGCGACTTGATTCGCCTGTATGCTCAGCGTAAGGAGCAACTGGGATTTGCTTTTAGTGCCGACAGCTTCATGCAACAGGAACTTGAAGCGAGTTTTGCTTACGAAGATACTCCTGACCAACTCAAGGTAACCCAAGAGGTGAAAGCGGATATGGAACAGGCGCGTCCGATGGACAGATTGGTGTGTGGTGATGTGGGATTTGGGAAAACCGAAATCGCCATTCGTGCTGCTATGAAAGCAGCTGCAGATAACAAGCAAGTGGCGGTACTCGTACCAACAACTGTACTCGCACTCCAACATTACAAGACATTTGCTAAGCGACTCAAAGGATTCCCCGTCAAAGTGGATTACCTCAGCCGAGCACGCACAACAAAGCAAACTAACGAGATTCTCCGTGAACTTGAAGCTGGAACCATTAACATCATCATTGGTACACACAAATTAGTGAGCAAGGCGGTTAAGTTTAAAGACCTCGGACTGCTCATTATTGATGAAGAACAAAAATTTGGCGTTAGCGTAAAGGAAAAACTCCGTCAAATAAAGGTCTCTGTTGATACCTTAACCATGTCGGCAACTCCCATTCCGCGTACCCTTCAGTTCTCACTGATGGGAGCCCGAGATTTCTCAACGATTCAAACACCACCGCCCAATCGCCACCCTATTCAAACGGAAATTCACACCTTCAACGGAGAAGTTATCGGCGAAGCTGTTAATTTTGAGATGAGCAGAAACGGGCAAGTGTATTTCGTTACCCACCGCATTTCTCAATTGCCTCACCTCAAAGCAATCGTAGAGAAATACGTACCCGATGCACGCGTTGCTATCGGCCACGGACAGATGCCTCCGGCCGAATTGGAGAAGGTCATCCTTGATTTTGTCAATTACGACTACGACGTACTCATTTCAACAACTATCGTAGAAAGTGGCATTGATATTCCCAATGCGAATACCATTATTATTGATAATGCCCACCACTTCGGCCTATCGGATCTTCACCAGATGCGTGGTCGCGTAGGGCGAAGCAATCGCAAGGCCTTCTGCTACTTGCTTGCGCCTCCACTTTCTGCACTCCCTGATGACGCACGCCGTCGTCTGCAAGCTATTGAGAATTTCTCCGACCTCGGCAGTGGCATTCATATTGCTATGCAGGATTTGGACATTCGTGGAGCAGGAAATCTCTTAGGCGCTGAACAAAGCGGTTTTATCGCAGACCTCGGTTACGAAACTTACCAGAAAATTCTCGCTCAAGCCGTAGCGGAACTTAAGAATGAGGAGTTTGCTGAACTTTATGAGAATGCAGAAGGCGTTCAATCCGAAGCCAACATTGATGCTGCCCAATTCGTTGATGAATGTAGCATTGAGTGCGACCTACGCGCCTACTTCCCCGAAACTTATGTACCAGGTAGCAGTGAACGCATGTTACTCTATCGCGAACTCGACGGAATTTCTGAAGAGCAACAGTTGGAGGCATTCCGCCAGCGCATGTTTGACCGCTTTGGTCCCCTTCCCCCCGAAGGTGAAGAACTCTTGCGTATCCAACCACTGCGTCGCCTCGGAAAGCAACTCGGTGTGGAACGCATCACGCTCAAAAATGGACGCATGACTCTCTACTTCGTGAGCAATCCCAAGAGTATGTATTACCATAGCGAGACTTTCGGAAACGTACTCACCTATGCCGTGCATCACATCAAGCGTTGCAAACTCGATGAACGTAATGGCAAACGTAGCCTCGCCCTATTTGAAGTTGCCAATGTGAAAGTGGCATTAGACTTAGTAAAAGAAATCTTAGGATGCCACTCGTAAATAATTTCACAGGTAAAAACTGAAATACTCACTACTCATTAAACAAACAGAACAAAGTTTCCGTAACGAATGTGTTACGGAAACTTTAAAATTTGGTCAACTTTACAGCAACTAAGAATGTATTGCGCTTCAGAGAAAGTTTATCACAATTCATTTGCACTTTACCTATAAACTTTTACTCAGAAATGCTTATTTAGTTAACGTTTCGTTAATTTAGTTTCTAGTTATTGTTAAATATATGCATTTTTACCAAAAAAATTAAGTAAAATTTTGTCGGGTGATTTTTGCCATTTACTTTTGCCGTATGAAAAAGACAACAATACGCCTTATCGCTATACTTTGGGGAGTTGCGATTGTCGTTTTGATAGGTTTGCAAATCTATTACTACTATCAAGTTCATGAAATGCGAAAGGAGCAGTTTAACGAATCGGTTAACCGAAGTTTGTTCCGAACTGTTCGACGCATAGAGATGAATGCTACCGAGCGCGCTTTAGAGAAAATTGTACTCGGAAAGAACGATACCGAAACTACTAATTCAACAGCTCAACAAAGCACACAATTCTCAGATAGACTACACCAAAACAAAGATAGTTTAAGCTATCTGCATACGATCCCTGTAACTGAGTTTGAGAAGAAGTTACCCACCTCTGGTATTTCGCTACGCAACTCACAACGTTTACGCAGTTCAGCGGAAGAAATAAAGCGAAAGCTTCGTGAGCGCTACGTTAACCAAAAGTCATTAGTTAATGAAGTGGTGGTATCCATGCTTTATGAAGCCGACCATCAGCCACCCGAAAAGCGCATTGACTTTGTGGAGCTCGACCGTCTCTTGCGTTATTACCTCAGTAATAATGGTGTGGATATTCCTTACCACCTTAGGGTAACAACTCCTGAAGGAAGGGAAATCTTTAAATGCTGTGATTACGACCCTAAGGGCGAAGAAAATGACTTCACGCAAACGCTATTTGCAAATGAGTCGCCCCATCACATGGCACTCATTCACATTCACTTCCCTGACTTTCAGAGATACGTATTCTCGTCGGTTAAGTTTATGATTCCGGCTATCATGTTCACCGTGATGCTCTTCTTCATCTTCTGTATCACCGTTTGGCTCTTTCAGCGTCAACGTCGCATGACAGAGATAAAGACTGACTTCATCAATAACATGACCCACGAGTTTAAAACTCCGCTTTCAACGCTCTCACTTGCGGCACAAATGCTCAACGACCCTTCTGTGGGCAAGAGCGATGCGATGCTGAAACACATTACTGGCATTATCAACGACGAGACGAAGCGCTTGCGCTTCCAGGTTGAGAAGGTATTGCAGATTTCCATGTTTGAGAACAAGGGCGAAACCTTCAAGTGTAAAAACATTGACGCTCATATTATTATAGATGACGTAGTCAACGTATTCCGTCTCAAGACGGAGAGCATGGGCGGACAAATAATCACGCACTTGAATGCTACAGAAACCATTCTTTTGGCGGATGAAATGCACTTTACCAATGTGCTCTTCAACCTTTTAGATAACGCTATAAAGTATAAGAACCCCGACGTCAATCCAGAACTTACCATTGAGACGGAGAACTATAACAACAAACTTCGCATCAGCATTGCCGACAATGGTATCGGAATTAAGAAGGAAGATCTCAAGAAGATTTTTGAAAAATTCTTCCGCGTTCACACGGGCAACCGCCATGACGTTAAAGGCTTCGGACTTGGACTTTGCTATGTAAAGAACGTGATTAAATATCACAAGGGAACAATACAAGCTGAAAGCACTTTAGGTAAAGGCACCAAGTTCGTTATAGAAATCCCCCTTTCTGAAAACGTTTAACAACACTTTCATCAATAACTCAAAATCTAAAACCTTAAATCAGAAAACATTCATTTTAGAAAAACAAACCAACACAAAAACCTTAAAACTAACAAACCTATTAACAAACAACTAATCACTTAAACTACTATGGACGAAAAGAAAAAGATTCTTCTTTGTGAAGACGACGAAAACCTCGGCATGTTGCTCCGCGAGTATCTTAATGCAAAAGGTTTTAACACCACACTTTGTGCAGACGGAGAGGCTGGTTACAATGCCTTTATAGAAGATAAATTTGACCTTTGTGTGTTCGACGTAATGATGCCCCGCAAGGATGGCTTCACACTTGCAAAGGAAGTTAAACAGGTTAACAAAGACGTGCCAATCATCTTCCTCACTGCACGTAATATGAAGGAAGACGTATATCTCGGCTTCGAACTCGGTGCTGACGATTACCTCACAAAGCCCTTCTCAATGGAAGAACTCACATATCGCATTGAAGCCGTAATGCGCAGAAGCATGAAGCTCAAGAACAAGGAACGCACGATTTATCCCCTCGGCAGTTTCGTATTTGACACACAGAAGCAAACGCTTACCCACAAAGATGGTCAGCCTCTTAAGCTTACAACTAAGGAATGTGAATTGCTCACGTTGCTCTGCTTGAACATGGGCGAAATTCTCCAACGCGACTATGCGCTTAAGACGATTTGGGTAGACGACAACTACTTCAACGCGCGCTCCATGGACGTTTACATTACGAAGCTCCGCAAGCACTTGAAGGACGACCCCTCTGTAGAAATTTTAAATGTGCACGGCAAGGGCTACAAACTCATTGCCCCCGAATTTGAATAAGCAATGAACGTCATAACAAAGATTCAACGAGTTTTCGGCGCCACCTTCATCGCAGGAATGCTCTTACCCGCTTTCTGCTCATGCGAAGATGAAGATACGTATGCCGAAATGCGCAAAACGGAAGGCGCACAAATCTCCAACTTTCTTAACTTTGGGACAAAGGTAGTAGATGAAGAAACGGGAGATATTACTTTGGAGGTTAAAGCACCTATTAAGGTCATTACCGAAAGTGAATTCTACGCCAATGATACTACTACTAACGTTGCTGAAAATGAGTACGTGCTCCTTGCTGGCTCTGGAGTTTACATGCAAATTGTTAGAGAGGGTACAGGCGAACGCTTGCAAAATGGCGAATCAGCTACAGTGATTTGTCGTCATATAGAATTTAACATTGCAGGCGACTCCATACAAAGCACAAATGCTCAATCATCTGCTACTGAAATCTACCCCGACCGCATGACAGTTCAAAAGAACTACGGAACTATCACGGCCTCCTTCACAGACGGTTTGATGAGTAGCCTTTACGGTTCATCTGTTCCTTCAGGTTGGATTATCCCCATGCAGTTTATCAAACTAGGACGCCAAAGTTCTCCTGATGGCGAAGTGGCAAAGGTGCGCATCATCGTTCCGAGTACAGAAGGACAAAGTGAAGCGATGAACAGTGTCTACCCCTGTTTCTACGAAATCACATACACAAAGGGCAGATAAGATTTAGGAGACAATTACCTCTATATTAGAGAATCGAGATGCACTACAAAGTACATCTCGATTTCTTTTTTATATGCTGAAAACTAAGTCTCTTTTAGTTCAAACTAAGTTACTTTTAATTTTAATTAAGTCTCTTTTAATTTGAGGTAAATGAGTCTTCGTTTTTACACAATGAATTTTCCCGAGAAAGAAGAATTTATACAATCTACATACGACTAAAATACTTTTTGCTTTAAGTGCACAACTAAAACTAAAATAAGTTTTATCTTTGTCGCAAACAAAAATTCATTGATGCTCCACCAATTCAATTAGTATCATCCAAAATATACGCTTCATGAAAAAACTCATTTTCCCCACGCTCCTTCTTTTTGCAGGCATTGTGTTGAACACAGCGTGTAACAAAACTTCCCAAAGTACTACTACGGGTGCAACAAACGATACTATTTCTGCAATTGCAAGCGATACGATTGTTTACGAACACGAATACATCGTAAAAGTGGGCGACATAGCGCCTGACTTCTCGCTCCCGATGACAGACGGCACCACCTTTACGCTTTCCGAACAGCGCGGTAAGGTTGTTATGCTTCAATTCACGGCTAGCTGGTGCGGAATATGCCGTAAGGAAATGCCTCACATCGAAAGCAAGATTTGGCAACGCCATAAGAACAACGCGGATTTCGTACTCGTTGGCGTAGATCGTGAAGAGCCGAAAGAGAAGGTAGATGAATATACAAAAAAACTGGGAACTACCTACCCCATGGTGCTTGACACAGCCGCCAATGCCTTTGCAAGTTATGCCCTCCGCCAATCAGGTATCACTCGAAACGTACTTATTGACCGCGATGGTAAAATCGTTAAACTCACACGCAGATTTGAAGAATCGGAATTCAATGATTTAGTGCAGACAATTGATAGCTTGTTGACAAAATAAATATCTTTACCAATCCCAAAGAGTTCTCACCTTTCTGGGAAAGGATTCTATTTTCTAATTATTAACTAACACCTTTTATTTATGGAAATTTTATTGTGGATCTTGTGCGGTGTTGTATGTTACTTTATCGCACAGAAGAATGGTAGAAACGAATGGTTGGCTCTTGTTCTCGGAGCTCTTTTTGGTCTTTTGGCAATTATTGGATACTTAATTGCAGGCAAACCTAAGAAGTAAAAAGTTTTTACCACATAAAATGGGGAGATAACTAATTGGTTATCTCCCCATTTTGAGGTATACAAGCATACGTTACTCAAAGCAACTTTCCATAAACACTAATGAAAGGAATCCTAACAGAAGAGCATATGTAGCAGCCTTTTGGTATCCATGAGAGTGAGTTTCGGGAATCATCTCATCGCTAACCACATAGAGCATTGCACCTCCGGCAAAGGCAAGCATTGCAGGAAGTAACATTTGCGAAATAGCTCCGGCTGCATAACCGATCCATACTCCTACGATTTCCAAACCTCCAATAGCCAATGAAATCAGCAAAGTGCGCCATCGACTAACTCCTGACAATAATAGTGGAGAAATGACAACCATGCCCTCAGGTACGTTTTGCAAAGACAAACCTGCCGTAACCGCCCAAGCATTTGAGACCTCTTCTGAGTTGAAGCTGATACCTGCCGCAATTCCTTCGGGTAATTTATGAAGGGCTATCGCTAAAACGAAAAGAAGTACGCGATTGAGCGAAGCGTTCGTTGCATGTTGCTCGGGATCAAGGCCAGTAATGTGGTGTAAGTGAGGAGTAACGTGGTCCAAGAGATTCAAAAACAAAGCTCCTGCAAACACACCACCAACAATCATCCACCATCCACTAAGTTCTACGGCTTCACAGGCAGGAAGAATGAGACCTACGACGGAGGCGGCAAGCATTACGCCGGCACAATAGCCCATCACGGTGTCGTTCCAGCGATGTGGGAGTTCCTTAATGAGAAATCCCAACAACGACCCCACAAGCGAGGCTCCACAAAGGGAAAGGGCGCTAATCCAAATGGCTTGCATATGAGTAATGTTTAGTTATCGTTTCGGTAGTAACTATGGTGACCTTGTTTTACTCCCTTAGAACTTCAACACAGCCGCACCCCAACTGGGCATCGTCACTTTTGTGAAGCCGTCTGCCTCAAGGTTGAGCACTTGAACTTCATCGGTGAGCAAATCTGTAGCACAGTGTGTACCCTCTTGGAGAGATAAGAATTCAAATGCATGTTGAGGGATGCGCACACCGATAGTTGAGGGATATTCATCAAAGTTTACGACCACCAAAATCGTACTTTCTTTGCTACGACGCAAGAATGCGAAATTACGACTGGGATTCAATCCTTCTTCGCCATCGTAGTTCACGTACATCAAGTCGTAGAAGAGGCCATTATTAAAGGTTTCCTCTTCATTACGCAAGCGAAGCACCTTCTTATAGTAGTCGTAAAGTTCCTGCTCTTGCTCTGTAAATGCCTTACCGCCATCAAGGAGCTTATGAAGCTTCTCTACGTGCCAATAGTCAAAGATAGTTGTGCGACCATCTCTGCCTGAGAAGCCCTCTTCATCCATACCCGGTTCACCAATTTCCTGACCCGCATAAACCATCAAGGGATTTTCACGCATCAAAGCGCTTACGATGAGCGCAGGTTTACCCTTTTCGGGAGTTGTAGCGAAGAAGTTTGAAGCGATACGCTGTTCGTCGTGATTTTCCAAAAAATCAAGCATGTGATCATGGATATCGTCCACCGCTTGCCAAGCTCCTGTAATAGCAGCAGCCGGTTGTTGGTGACAAACTATCGCACGGAGCGTATCGTAAAGGCCCACCTTATCATAGAGGTAGTCAAAACCTCCAATCTTAATATAATTACGATATTCGTTAGGGTTATAAACCTCTGCAATAAACTGAATCTGAGGGAATTTCTTCTTAACCTCCTTAATGGCATACTTCCAAAATTCAACAGGAACCATTTCTGCCATATCACAACGGAAAGCGTCAACGCCCTTTTTCGCCCAGAAGAGAAGGATTGCCGTCATCTTCTTCCAGGTATTGGGAATGGGTGAAAAATGTTTAACTCCACCGCCACAATAATCCACACCGTAGTTCAACTTTATCGTTTCATACCAGTCGTTACAGTTGGGCCATGCATGGAAGCAGTCATTACCAGTAGCCTTTGCGGGAAGCTCTTCGTAGGTATTCTTTGCATCAGTCGTAAAGTCTGTATGAAGTGCCTCACCTAGGATATAATAGAAGTTGTTTTGGGCATCAAAACCCTTAGCTTGGTCATCCGTCTGACCAAGATCCTTTGTGCGCGCAGGCTTTGCGTCTGACTTGTACTGACGAGCCACATGGTTGGGCACGAAGTCGATAATCATCTTCAAACCAGCCTCATGCGTACGCTCAACAAGGGCTTCAAATTCCTTCATTCGGTTAGGAACGTCAACCGCTAAGTCGGGGTCAATATCGTAATAGTCTTTAATGGCATAAGGAGAACCAGCCTCACCCTTAACTACGACAGGATTGTCTTCGGCTATGCCATAGCTGGCATAACTTGTCTTAGTTGCATGCTCCAACAAACCTGTGTACCAAATATGTGAGTAACCGCTTTCCTTAATACGATCTAAAACTTCAGAAGTAAAGTTATTCATCTTACCGCAACCGTTGTCGACGAGTGTACCACTCTTTACGTTCTTACCACCTTTGTTTCCGAAAAGGCGCGGAAGGACTTGATAAATATTCATAGTTTAATTCTTGTGTGTTTACTTTAAAAATACGAACAAATGTGTGGGCACGAGGTCGCAAAATCACGACAAGGCGCTCACACATTTGATTTGCGTGTTTATTTAAACTTATAATCCACGAACGGTAACGTCACGCGAAATCTTAACAATCATTCCCTGAAGCGCCTTTCCAGGACCACATTCCACAAACTCGGTAGCACCTGCGGCAATCATGTTTTGAACTTCCTTTGTCCAAAGCACACTTGCAGTCAATTGCTGAATGAGGTTTGCCTTAATCGTTTCGGGGCATTCGTGAGCCTCACCGTCTACATTCTGATATACTGGACAGATGGGCTTATTAAAGGTTGTCTTCGCAATAGCAGCTTCCAATTCTTCCTTAGCGGGCTGCATCAATGGAGAGTGGAACGCTCCGCTAACGGGAAGTACGAGTGCACGCTTTGCACCAGCCTCCTTCAACTTTGCACAAGCCGCTTCGAGAGCCGACTTTTCACCTGAAATTACCAACTGTCCAGGACAATTGTAATTTGCAGGGATAACGAGAGCCTCAGGAGTAGACACTTCCTTACAAATAGCTTCTACCTGCTCATCGGGCAAGCCAATCACAGCCGCCATTGTGCCAGGCACTGCTTCACAAGCCGCTTGCATTGCAAGAGCACGAGCTGCAACGAGCTTTAATCCGTCTTCAAAAGAAAGACATCCCACTGCTGTAAGCGCAGAAAGTTCACCGAGAGAATGACCAGCCACCATCGCAGGCTTAAAGTCGTCACCAAGACAAAGCGCTGAGATTACGCTATGAAGGAATACGGCGGGCTGAGTCACCTTAGTCTGTTTGAGCTCTTCATCTGTGCCTTCAAACATAATATCAGTGATACGGAAGCCAAGAATATCGTTAGCCTTTTCAAAGAGTTCCTTTGCAAGGGCATTATTTTCGTAAAGGTCCTTACCCATACCCACAAACTGTGAGCCTTGACCGGGAAATACAAATGCTGTCATAATTTATTGATTCGTTAGTTGAAATTAACCACAAGGGCTTTATTATTACAAGCGAATAGGTTACTTAACCCCGTACGCTATCAAATCTTCGGCAAAAATAATTCATTTTGCGCACATACATAAACAGTTGGCGCAAAAAATCATTCAAATAGACTCCTTATTCTATTAGGGAGCTGCAACCACGCGTACGTTCTTCGTAACCGTTACCAAGTAATACATCCACGAAGGCAACTGATACTGCACCTGACCACCGGGAATTTCAGTTGTCTTTACCACTGAGGGGTCAGCATTTCCCGAAATGTGATACTTAGCAACGAGTTTCACTTGATGCACTCCTGGAGTATTGAAAACGATGGTGTCAGAAGGATTATTTGGATAGTTGTCGTAAACCACTGAAGTAAAAGCGGGCTTATGAATACCTTCATCACGTCCGTCACTCCACTTATATTCTGCCTTATACAACAGATGACCACGCTGTGCCTGCTCTACAGTAGCCACAAACTTTTCACCTGCGACAATGCGGTCGGTTTCTGTTACAACAGACTTAAAGGTCATGTCATTGATAATCGGACAAGTTGAGATGTACTTATCATCATCTCTTTCGCAGCTTACCAAACCGAGGGCAAGAGCAAAAACGGGTAAAAAGATTTTCTTTATCATTGATTTTAATGTTTAATTTATGGATTGGCAATAATATAAGGGGGAGTAAAAGGGGGTTAAAACTCCTTCAAGACTCCGTAAAGGCGTTGCACGGGTAAGCCCATCACGTTAAAGAAACTACCTCGCAACTGCTCAACTGCCACAAGGCCAATCCACTCTTGGATTCCGTAAGCTCCGGCTTTATCAAGGGGGCGGTAGTGAGTGACATAATAGTCAATTTCAGAGTCAGTCAAGGGGGCAAATGTGACATCACTCGTTACGGCAAACTCTTGTTGCTTTTCTTTTGTAACAATCGCAACACCAGTCACCACTTGATGTGTACGCCCAGCCAATTGCTGAAGCATCAGCTTGGCTTCTGCTACATCAGCGGGCTTTCCGAGCACACGATCTTCTGAACAAACGATGGTGTCAGCCGTAATAATGAGTTCATCAGCCGCCATCTGTGCGGCATGTGCTTCAGCCTTCTTACGGGCTATATAGCAAGCGGTTTCTTCATTGGATAAGCCTTCGGGGAAACTTTCATCCACATCCGAAAGTGTGCGCACGGTGAATTCAAGTCCGAGTTGCGCCAATAGCTCTTTGCGACGCGGAGAATTACTCGCAAGTATCACTTTATACTTACTCAAATGTGCTGCCAGGGGATTTTGTATTTCGCTCATACGTAAGTAGCTCTGAAATTTCTACCAGCCAAATGCCTCAGCATCACTCATCCAAAGTCCCTGAGCTCGGAGAACCTGTTCAATAATATCGCGTCCGCAACCCATACCTCCGGCTTTGTCGCTCACATAAGTAGCTATCTGCTTGATTTCAGGCGCTGCATCGGAAGGGCAACAAGGGCAGCCGCAATGCTTCATCACTTCGTAATCAGGGATATCATCACCCACGTAAATGACTTCCTCGGGCTTCAAACCACTTTCCTCTAACCACTGTTCATAAACGGCAATCTTTACGCTAACTCCCATAAACACATTCTGAAGTCCGAGACCAATATAACGCTGACGCACAGCCTCGCTCTTACCTCCCGTAATGATGGCTAGGTTCAAGCCTTTTTTCACGGCCAACTGCATAGCGTAGCCATCTTTAATATTTGCAGTGCGCATCGGTTGCGCATCGGTGCCAAGAGTTACGAGATTAGAACTCAACACACCGTCAACGTCGAACGCGATAGCCTTTATTTTGGTTAAATCGTAATTAATCATATCAAGGAAAGAAGTTATTAATTCAGAGATTATAAGGGTTGAATATTTTAAAGTTATGAGGGGATGACGCACCAACGGATTTAAGCCTCTGTATCCTCCGAAGCCTTACGCATAATGCTCTCACTCAACAATTTGTATATACTTTGTTTTAACTCATCATCAGAGAGAAGTGCCGCTTGTGCCGACATGACCGAAAAGTCTCGGCGAACGGCAGGCCCCGTCTGTCCCTTAGCAGGGGGCGTCGTATTCAATTTTTGCGTAGTTGCTTGAATAAGTGGCAACAGGTCGGTGAAAGGTAAGTTTACCTTTGCCATAATATCCTCGGCAAGTGCGTAACAATGATTGGTGAAATTACAAGCAAAGACAGCTGCCAAGTGCAGATATTTTCTGTCAGCACTACTCAACTCGGTGACGTTTTCGCTCAATGACAAAGCTATCTTGCGCACCACGGCAAGTGTTTCTCCATCCGTAGCCTCAATATAAAGGGGCAATTTCTGAAATTCTACCGGCACCGACTTTGAGAACGTCTGCATGGGGTAAAGCACACCGCCACGCGAAACTATCCCTTCGTAAACGGAAAGAGGAATACTCCCCGCCGTATGCAAACAAAGCGCTTCGGGATGAGCATCTATCAGTTCTGAAAGTAACATAGGCAGGGCATCATCCTTTACCGAAAGAATGTAAGCCTCAGCCGAAGGCAGGCTCTTCACACAAGAGGTTGCCATTGCCCCAATGGGGGTGGCAACTTCACTGGCGTGCGCCAACGTTCTGCTATATACGGCAAGTATTTCATGACCGGCATCGTGCAAAGCTCTTGTAAGATGAGTTGCTACGTTCCCAGCACCGAGAATTACTAATTTCATGAATCGTAAATTTGAATGTTCACCGCCTACGTTCCTACCCGGCTTCACTAAATCCCTTTTGCGAAAAATTAACTCACTAATAGTTCAAAATAACTCACTTATAATTTAAACTAAAAGTGAGTTACGAACGAATGGAGGAGGAGTATTTTTAACCAACCGATTATCAAGCGGATAAGGAAGTGAAGAGCTTTGCTCTTATTAAGAGTTCCTTCCCTTTAAAGTTCGCTAACGATCAAGCGTTCCCAACGCAAATCATCTTCAGCGTGTGGGGGCACTTGCTGTGCCTTTTTGCCGACGGCGATAATGCAAAGTGGTTCTTGCTCTGGGGCTAAGTTGAGCAATTCACGCACGGCAAGTGAGGCGGGAGCGCCATCTTCTTGCATCCGTTCGCGAATCTGCACCCAGCATGAGCCGAGGTCGCAATTTTCGGCCGAAAGCAAGAGCATCGTAGCGGCTACAGAGGCATCTTCAATCCATACGTCGGAGATGTCCATCCGACCACAGATCACAACAGCCAAAGCTGCGCCAGCTATCATCGTACCAAAGCGTGGTTTCACCTGAGAGAGGCGCCCAAGCATGTCTTTGTTGTCCACCAAGATAAACTCTACGGCTTGCTTCCCCTTAGAGCTTGGCGAATAGAGGACAGGGGTCATGAGCGCCACCACTTCGTCGGACGAGAGAGGAGAATCTTGATACTTGCGAATGCTCCGGCGTTGCTTAACAACGTCTAAAAAGTCTGCCATAGTGAGTTATGCTAATTCACTACACTAACTTCACCTTGTCCAACTCTTGCTCACGATTGCAATAGTGGCAACAAATCACGCTTTCATTCTTTTCTGACACGTGGAAGCGTGTCTTCATAGGTTCGTTGTTCGTGATGCACTTCGGGTTGGCACACTTCACAACGCCCATAATGTCCTTAGGCAGATGCACCTGACGCTTTTCAATCACGTTGAAGTTCTTAATGATTGAAAGGTTAACGTTAGGTGCCACTACAGCTAAGCGGTCGAGTTCGGCATCCGAAAAATAGCGGTCAGCAATTTTCACAAGGCTCTTATTGCCCATCTTTTGGCTGACCAAGTTATAACCGATCATCACGGTTGACTTCAAATCCTGAAGACCGAGAAGGCTGATGACTTCAAAAAGTTTATTGCTAGGGATATGGTCAATAACGGTGCCATTTTCAATGGCTGCTACCATTAGTTCTTGATTCATAAGACTGAGGTTAAAGGAGATTGTACTTCATGACCGAGAGAGTCGGACAATGTTTACATATTGAGCACGTCGCAGATAATTGCTTCGCGAGCATAGAGTCCGTTCTGCGCTTGCTGGAAATAGTATGCGTGAGGAGTATCATCCACTTCATATGCGATTTCATTCACACGGGGGAGCGGATGCAAAATCTTCATATTCTCACGTGCCTTTCCGAGCATTGAAGCCTTAAGAATGTACACATCCTTTACGCGCTCATATTCCATCAAGTCAGTAAAGCGTTCGCGTTGCACACGAGTCATGTAAAGAATATCAGCATTGGCAATGACATCCTCGTTAAACTCTTCAATCTCTACGTACTTGATGCCATGCTCACGGCAATATGCCTTATACTCTTCGGGCATTGCGAGTTCCTTAGGTGCGATAAAGTGGAACGTAGGATTAAAGTGGCGAAGCGCCATGAGGAGTGAGTGCACCGTACGTCCATACTTCAAGTCGCCCACTAAGTAGATGTTGAGATTATCAAGCGTGCCCTGAGTCTTATAAATGCTATAGAGATCGAGCATTGTCTGAGTGGGGTGCTGGTTTGCACCATCTCCGGCATTGATAATAGGCACATTTGCCACTTCACTTGCATAAAGCGCAGCTCCTTCAAGGTAATGGCGCATTACGATTACATCGGCATAATTTTGCACCATCATAATAGTGTCCTTAAGAGTTTCGCCCTTTGTTCCACTCGTAATTTTGGGGTCGGCAAACCCAATAACTTTCGCGCCAAGTCGGTTGGCAGCAGTTTCAAAACTAAGGCGAGTACGTGTTGAAGGTTCAAAGAAAAGTGTGGCAACGATTTTGCCATCCAAGATTTTGCTATTGGGGTTCTTCTCAAACTCTTCAGCACGCTTTATCAACTGTAGAATCTTCTCACGAGACAACGTGTTGATAGAAACCAAATTTCTTTTTTCGGACATCATGTTAATCTATTTTAAGGTAAGTATAGAGAAGCGCATCTGAGTCACAACAACGATTCTCCTTTATATTTCCACCAAAATTAAGTATTTTATTTATTATACAAGGGGAGAAAATCAGTTTTATCTGCCGAACACTGAAATTTAGCTCTAATTTTCTTTTCAGATTAAGGGAAAAATGTAACTTTGCCACTTTCCAAGACAAGTTCAAACCGAACAACAATAAAAAATTACAAACACTCTAAACTTATACCAACTATGAAGACTTTGAAAGGAACAAAGACAGAACAAAATCTCCTCACCGCATTTGCTGGCGAATCAATGGCACGCAACAAGTATTCCTACTATGCTTCAAAGGCAAAGAAAGAAGGTTTCGTACAAATTGCAAATATTTTTGAAGAAACTGCTGCTAACGAAAAGGAACACGCTAAGATGTGGTTCAAGCTCCTTCACGACGGTGTGCCTTCAACTGCTGAAAATCTCCTTGATGCTGCTAATGGTGAAAACTACGAATGGACTGACATGTATGCTACATTCGCTAAGGAAGCTCGTGAAGAAGGTTTTGAAGAAATCGCTAACAAGTTTGAACTTGTGGCTGCCGTTGAACGCGAACACGAAGAACGTTATCGCAAGCTCCTTGCTAACGTTGAAGGCAAGTTAGTATTCAGTCGTGATGGCGACGCTATTTGGCAGTGTCTCAATTGTGGTCACATCATGACGGGTAAGGCTGCTCCTGAAATCTGCCCCGTTTGTGATCATCCCCAGAGCTACTTCCAGCTTAAGGCTGAAAATTTCTAATAAAAAGAAAAAAGAGAAGAGACTGTGTCGCAAGCGCAGTCTCTTATTTCACTCAATTTATTTATCCAACCATTTATCACACAATGAAGAAAATTTTGTTGCTTGCCCTTCCCGCTTTATTGATGTCATGTAACACCGACGAATATACGATTAACGGCAAGACAAACGAACAATTGAATGGTCAATACGCTTATTTGCTCAACGAGAAGGAAACCGTTATTGACTCTTGCTTGATTGAAAACGGTAGTTTCACCTTTTCAGACACAATTAAAGACCAAAAGGTTTACATGGTCCAAATGGATAAGCAAAGAGCAGTCGTATTCGTAGAAAAGGGTCGCAAAATTGAAGTCAATGCTACTGAAAGCCCGATTCTCTCTACCGACAACGGAGGCTTGAACGACAAATACAATGCCATCATGGACAGCATTGCTAAGCAGGCGGCGAAACTCCGTGAGAGAGAGAACAAGATGCATGATGCGAATGCCACTCCTGATGCTATTCGCGACACTATGAAGTATGAATACGGAAAGCTTTATGATTATTACCGCGCTGAGATTTTGGCAAATAAAGACAACCAAATCGGCTCCGTGCTTCTCGGCTTGACAGCACGCTCACTCTACCCCACTATCGAGGCTCTTGACTCTATGTGCAACGTGGTGAAGTATGCTAAGGACAATGCCATCGTTATTTCGCTCAAAGAGCAATTGATGTTGAAGGAAAAGACGAAGGAAGGCAAGATGTACACTGACTTCGGCGGACTTTCTGAAACAGGCAAATTGGTGAAGCTCTCCGACTTCGTTGGCAAGGGCAATTACGTCTTGGTTGACTTCTGGGCTTCTTGGTGCCGTCCTTGTAAGGCTGAAATGCCTAACTTGGTAAAACTTCACAACAAGTTTAAGAATAAGGGGCTTACCATTGTCGGTGTCAACATATCCGACCAAGAGGGTGCCTTTAAGCATACGTTGAAGGTGCAGAAGATTGAATATCCCCAAATCATGATTCCCCCTCACGTTGTTGAAAATGGCGCTAAGCTCTACAACGTCACTTCCATCCCCCACATCATGCTCATCGCTCCTAATGGCACAATCGTTAAGCGCGGTCTCCGTGGTGAAGAAATGATGACATATATTGAGGAAGTCATCACTAAAAAGTTGTAATCCATCTCTCATCAATTAGTAGATAAGAAAAGACTCCAGCTGCAGGATTTTGCAACTGGAGTCTTTTTATTTTGTAAAAGGGCTTACTTTGTTTGATTAAAAGAACATTTTATAAAAGGCCCCGCCTTCCTTATACATCCTTATGCCATGAACGTTTACATTACAAGGCTGGAGCCGTCAAGTGCCAGAACCAATTCCAAAAGCGGCGTGAGGTTTTCTTCTTGCGATAGTCCGCAGGAGTCATGAGCGTGCATTGCTCCTTCTTATCTTGTTCAAAGATGGCTTGCATGGCCTTTGTGGCGGCGCTATCGGCGATAACGACGTTACACTCATAGTCAACCTTCAAACTGCGCCCGTTCAAATTGGCACTTCCTAAGAACAGGAAGCTATCATCCACCATCATCACCTTCGAATGGTGGAATCCGCCATGAAAGACGTGGATTTCAGCCCCTAACTTTGCGAGTTGATTACAATTGTACTCCGTCACGTTGGGGGTCACGGGGATGTCACACGCTGCCGACACCATGACCTCCATCTTCACCCCACGCTTGAGTGCGCTTTTAAAGGCACGCATCACTTTTGGCGTGAGCGTAAAGTAAGGGTTAATGAGTTGCACACGGCGCTCTGCATGGTTAAGGATTTCAACAAAGGTTTGCTCCATGATGCGTGACGTTTGACGCGGAATGCGATTGACTACGCCCATCATGTGTTTTCCCGCCGTGGGGGTCGTGTCAGCCTTGAGTCCCTCAAAATGGTCTTTAGCCTGGCGAAGGCCCGGATAATACTTTTCGCCACGGAGTTCCTCATACGTCACGGTGTTCCAAAAGTCCATAAACACCTTTTGCAACTCTGCCACGGCATCGCCCTCAATGCGGCAATGCAAATCGCGCCAATCACCAAACTCGGGTTTTCCTACCACATAGTAGTCCGCCACGTTCATTCCCCCAGTGTAGGCAATCAGGCCGTCGATGACAACCACCTTTCGATGGTCGCGGAAGAAGCTGTTTTGAAAGAAGGGGAAGGCCAAGCGGTCGAACTCATGAATTTGAATACCCCGACTATGGAGCGTGTCCAAATGCGACTGCTTCAGGGGTTGGTCGTTCGAGCAATTTCCGAAGCCATCGTAGAGCGCTCTCACCTCCACTCCCTGTGCGGCTTTTTCAGCTAGGAGGTCAAAAAGGAGGGCTGAGATGGAGTCATTGCGGAAGTTGAAATACTCCATATGGATGCTCTGCTTAGCTTGGCGCACGGCTTGAAACATATCGTCAAATTTCTCCTGCCCAGTCTTGAAGAACACGACGCTATTATTCCCAGAAAAGCGCACATCAAACTTTTCGCGGAGGAACGAGACAACAGCAGAATCGCTTCGGCTCGACTGAGCAAAAGCGATTCCGGTGTATATCAATAAGAGGATTGTAAATAGTAGTTTCTGCATCAAAGCAAAAAAAGAGTTTATTTTGTTCGTTTATCGGCTTTTATAACATCGTGCTGAACGAGTCAACAAGTCCAATCAAGTGATTCTCAGCATCCGTTACGAGCACACAGTGAATCTTGTGTTGCTGGAAGAGCTTTTCGATGGCGTGAATCTTCGTGTCGGGTGTCACGCACTTGGGGTGGTGCGACATGATGTCGGCCACGGTGAGCTGGAAGAACTTGTCCTGCGAATGCTGCATGGCGCGACGCACGTCGCCGTCCGTAATGATGCCCTTGACCTTCTCATCCTCTACTGCCACGCACAAGCCCAATCGGCCACCCGTCATGTGAATCACGGCTTCGCTGAGCAACATTGTTGGGGGCACAACGGGGAGGTCGTCCGTACGCATCACGTTCTTTGCCTTTGTCAGCAAGCGGCGCCCCAGGGAGCCTCCGGGATGATACTGTGCAAAGTCCTTTGCCTGGAACTTGCGTGCCACAATGAGCGCACAAGCCAGGGCATCGCCCAGCGCCAATGTTGCCGTTGTTGAGCTTGTTGGGGCCAAGTTCAGAGGGCACGCCTCGCGCTCAACGGCAATGTTCAAGTGGGCCGTACTATACTGCGCTAGGAGCGACTGCGGATTACCACTCATGCCAATCACGGGGATACCGCGATCAATGAAGTAAGGCAGGAAACGGAGCAGTTCGTCGGTGTGTCCAGAGTTTGAAATAGCCAGCACTACGTCCTCCTGCTGAATCATCCCCAAGTCGCCATGAAAAGCATCCAAGGGGTTCACGAAGAAGCTCGGAGTCCCAACCGAAGCTAGCGTAGCGGCGATTTTCGCACCGATGTGCCCGCTCTTACCTACGCCCGTCACGACCAATTTGCCCTTACTCGCAAGAATCAATTCAACTGCCTTGTCAAAATTTTCGTCCAACAGGGGAATCAGTCCCAAAATAGCGTCCGACTCATCGCGAAGGCACTTAATTGCAGTTTCTATATGTAAGCTCATAATGATTTCCGAAATTGAGTTGATGGTATCTGTGTGTATGGATTATGCCATGAGTTCCTGAATCAGCCCGTCGAGCTCGTCCAAATAGAGCATGTTAGGGCCGTCGCTGAGTGCCTCTTCGGGGTTGGGATGCGTTTCAAAGAAGTAGCCATTCGCTCCAAAGGCCTTTGCTGCCTTTGCCATTGCGGGCACAAACTCACGATTGCCACCCGTCTTGCCACCTGCAGCACCAGGACGCTGAACGGAGTGCGTGCAGTCCATAATCACGCGGTCCGTATATTGCTTCATCAAGGGGATGTTGCGGAAGTCAACCACGAGGTTGTTATAGCCATAAATATTGCCACGCTCCGTGAGCCACACCTCCTTAGCGCCAGCTTCGCGACACTTTTCAACGGGATACTGCATGTCCTCGCCCGAGAGAAATTGCGCCTTCTTGATGTTCACCGTCTTTCCCGTCTGTGCTGAAGCCACGAGCAAGTCAGTCTGTCGGCACAGGAAGGCAGGTATCTGCAACACATCAACCACCTCACCCGTAGCCTGAGCCTGATAACTCTCGTGTACGTCGGTCAAGAGGGGCAATCCGTATTTAGCCTTCACATCAGCGAGGAGTTGCAAGCCCTGCTCCAATCCGGGCCCACGGAAGGAGTGGATGGATGTGCGATTCGCCTTGTCAAACGAGGCTTTAAAATAAATCTCAGCCCCCGTCTGCGCCTTAATCTGCGCCAACTTTGCCGCAACAACATCTAACAGTTCGGCCGACTCGATCACGCAGGGGCCAGCTATAAATAAAGGTGTCATAGAATAAGCTTTTTACGTTAACAGGGCAAAGTTAATAAAAATTAATGGCATACAAAAAGTTTTCTGCACGCTAAATCCATCACAACCCTATTTCGCGACTTTCCGACCACCCTCGTGCGCGCACTGAGCTGTTCGCCCTAATCCTCCTGCTAAGCCCCTCATTTCGCTCCCTCCGCTTTACAAACGGGCTCCTCTGTCCCCAAACTTCCGCCTCGCGAGGTGCTTTTTTCGCCTTACCGCTTGCAGGGACTGAAATAAAGTTGTACTTTTGCCATCGAAAATTTCGGGGTGTAGCTCAGTCCGGTTAGAGTGCGCGTCTGGGGGGCGTGAGGTCGCTGGTTCGATTCCAGTCACCCCGACTTCATCCTTTTTTCCTCTATAGCATCGATGGTTGCCATGCCGTCGGTGCTTTTTTCTTTTCCTGCAAAACGCAAACGCTCTTAAAATGACTTTTGGCTTTTTGGAAGCGTGAAAAAAATCAACAAATTGAAAATAGGCTATGTCTTGTTTGGCAAAATGTTTGCTTAATTCAAAATCACCCTTTACCTTCGCCATTTAATCTCAAGGAGCGCAACGAAATTCACAAATCAAACGAGAATTAGTTCAAATTAAGTAAGACTTAGTAGAAACCGAACGTCACTTACTAATTGCTGATAAAAAAACACCAAATCACGTTTACGGACTTGATTGAAAGGTTCTGAAGTTCAGAAGCGCCCCCCGAATGACGTTTCAGAACATCAGAACCTCACACTCAGTCCCATTACTACTAATACCCCGAAAAATGTCATTTTGTCCTTTATCCTTTTAAGAGCGTTTGTGTTTTGCTAGAGTTGAGAGAGCAAGAAAAAGGGAGATATATGATGCGGGAATGTGATTTCTTTTTACTAACTTTGTCATCGTTCCCCCTTGGGAGGCAGTTGGGGCGCGTTCTTTTAAGCCTAACATCAACAAAAAAGAATCATCATAAAAGAAATAGAAAGGATTACGCTATGGCTCTCTCTGTCGCTAAGATTCGTCAGTTCCTGCTCCACGACTTGTGGGACATCCCTGCAGAGTTTCTGCCTGCCGAAGTGTTAAGGCGCTTGATTGTGACGACACGTTGCTTCCTTCAGGAGCGCATGTACTTCCGAGCATCCGCTCTGACTTACTCCACGCTGTTTGCAACGGTGCCACTGCTTGCCATTGTCTTTGCCATTGCGAAGGGGTTTGGGCTGAACGCCCTTGTAGAGCAGTTGATCCGTGACAACCTTGTGGCCACGCCCGAGGTGCAGGACACAGTGATAGGCTTTGTCAACAGCTACTTGTCGCACTCGAGCGGAGGCATCTTCTTGGGATTCGGAGTGTTGCTACTGCTGTGGACGTTGTTTAACCTGACAAGCACGATTGAAACAACGTTTAACCAAATATGGCAGGTAAAGTCCAGCCGCCCCCTGCAACGACAACTGACGGACTATACGGCCATCATCTTCCTGCTCCCCGTCTTCATCGTAGCGACAACGGGGCTCAGCATCTTCATATACAATTTTCTGGATTCGTTGGGAAGCGATGAGTTCGTGATTCGCCCTACGGTCATAACGCTCTTGAAGTTGAGTCCGTGGGTATTGACGTGCCTGTTCTTCACGGGGTTGTTTATGTATATCCCCAACACACGCGTGGCGTTTCGGAGCGCTGGACTGGCAGGTGTGATTACGGGCACGGGGTTCCAACTGATGCAATGGGGCTACTTGAACTCGCAGGCGTGGTTGACATCGTATAACGCCATTTATGGTTCCTTTGCAGCGTTACCCCTGTTCCTGCTGATGTGTCAAATAGCATGGACGCTGACACTCTTTGGATGCACATTGGCTTATGTGAATCAAAACTATAAGAGCTTCTACAGGGGCAGGGAGAATGTAAGCGTCAGTCGGCGCTATCACG
Organism: Alloprevotella sp.; assembly: GCA_045657925.1. Classification (GTDB taxonomy): domain Bacteria; phylum Bacteroidota; class Bacteroidia; order Bacteroidales; family Bacteroidaceae; genus Alloprevotella. The sequence goes on from JAZOUA010000014.1 coordinate 64,530, forward strand.
ACTACCTCTGTCTGCGCCTCACGTCGGGCATCTGTCGCCAATTTGAACGCAAGGAAGCGCCCCTCACGGCAGAAGAGTTGGCGGAGCAACACGACGTTCACATCCGCCTGGTGACACAGATTCTCTACACCCTCTGCAAAGTGGGCATCCTGGTTGAAACAGCCCCCGAAGAGGGAAGCGAGCGCGCCACCTACGTCCCAGCGTATGACATTAACAAACTGACGGCGGGTGAACTGCTCAGTGCCCTAGATGCCGACGGCAACGAACTCTTCAAGGCCGATGAAAGCACCACTTGGGGCACCTACTGCGAAGAGCGCAACAGAGCACACACCGACACCTTTAACGGACAACCCCTCCACACCCTATTCCCCAACGCTGACAAGGAAGACAAGGCTAAGCCGAGCGTCCGTCAGTAGAATATATTTGAAGGAACGGTTGCGGGAGTGAGAAGAAAAATGTATTTTTGCGTTTTGGTAAAAAAAACGTTAAACTTTCATCGTTCAACGTTGAAAACTAAACTTAGAAATTATGTCCATCACGGAACTTATTCATAAAGAGGGCCCAGCTTTCTCATTTGAAGTATTGCCTCCCTTGAAGGGCACGGGGTTTGACAACCTGCGTCGCACCATTGAGAAACTTCGAGAGTTTGACCCCAAATATATCAATATAACGACCCACCGCTCTGAGTTTGTCTACAAAGACTTGGGCGGAGGGTTGATGCAACGCAGCCGATTGCGCCGTCGGCCGGGCACGGTGGCTGTAGCAGCCGCGATTAAGAATGCTTTTGGCATCCCCGTTGTGCCCCACGTCGTTTGTAGCGGATGCACACGCGAGCAGATTGAATACATGTTGCTCGACCTGCAATTCTTAGGCATTGAAAATCTGCTTATTCTGCGAGGCGACAAGGCCAAGGAAGATGCCATATTTCAGCCCGAGCCCGATGGGTATGCCCACACGACGGAGCTACAGGAACAAATCAATGCCTTTAACAACGGCTCCTTCATCGATGGGTCGCCCATAAAAGTGCCAGGCAAGCACTTCAATTATGGTGTTGCCTGCTACCCCGAAAAGCATGAGGAAGCACCAAACTTGCAGACCGACATTGAATGGTTTAAGCGCAAAGTGGAATTGGGCGCTGAATATGGCGTTACGCAACTCTTTTACGACAACAAGGTCTACTTCAGCTTTGTTGAAAAGTGTCGGCAGGAGGACATCAATGTACCCATCATCCCAGGCATTAAGCCACTGACACGCTTGGCACAGTTGCAGGTCGTTCCCAAAGTATTCCACTGCGACCTTCCCGACGACCTCGTAAGAGAGGCACAGAAATGCACTACCGACGAGCAAGTAAAACAATTGGGCATTGAATGGAGCGTGGCACAATGTAAGGAGCTCCTTGCCCACGGTTGCCCCAGTCTGCATTTCTACACAGTTTCAGCCGTTGACTCTATAGCCGAAATCGCCAAGCGAATCTATTAAGCAAGAGTACCTGATGAACTCAAAGACGGCAGGGGCAAACGCCCCCGTCATCACTTCCCCACTCTTCACACATTTCACCCTCTCTCAAAGAAAAATGCGCTACTCCTCCATCATCGCACAAGAAGGCATTAAGGAAAGACTCCGTCGGCAAATCGTGACGGGGCGCATCCCCCATGCCCAACTCTTTTGCGGACCTGAAGGGTGCGGTAAATTGCCCATGGCACTTGCCTTTGCCGAAGCACTGCTCTGCCAGTCGCCCATCGATGGCACCCCCTGTGGCAAATGTCGCTCCTGCAAGATGATGAAGCGCTTAGAGCATCCCGACCTCCATTTCCTCTTCCCCAACAAGCGCTCAAGCGAAGAAACGATGAGCACTGCCCACCTACGCACTTGGAGAGAAGAGCTACAGCGCTCCTCATACCTTGACACCAAGCGCTGGTATGCCGCAATGGGAACGGAAAACCAACAACCCATCATTAACGTGAAGGATGCTGCCTATATGGCGGATGCCTTAAGCCTGACAGCGCAACAGGGAGGCTACAGAGTGGTCATTATTTGGCATGCCGAACTCATCAACGAACAAGCCGCCAACAAAATTCTCAAAGTGTTGGAAGAGCCACCTGCTCAGACGGTAATCATACTCATCACCGATGCCCCCGAACGATTGCTTCAAACCATCGTCAGTCGCACACAAGCCATTGAGTTCCCTGCATTAAGCCCTGCGGAAATCCAAGCGGCATTGGTCAAGGAGCACGGCATGGCCAATGAAATGGCACTCACCGTGGCAAGAAGTGCAAACGGAAGCTACACACAAGCAGTCAACCTCATCCAAGCCAACGAGGAGGTTGCCGTATTCTTCGACCTCTTCGTGCAACTCATGCGCAAATGCTACATGCGTGACATCAAGGAAATGCACAAATGGAGCGAGCTCGTAGCCGAATGGGGACGCGAAAAGCAGAAGAACTTCCTGCGCTATTGCCAACACATGGTGCGCGAAAACTTCATCTTCAACTTCCAGGAGCCCGAACTCAATTACTTGGCAGTCAACGAACGCGACTTCTCCACTCGATTTTCTCCCTATATCAATGAGCGCAACGTTATCGGCATCATGGAGGAACTATCACTTGCTGAACGAGACATCACACAAAATGTCAACCCACGAATGGTATTCTTCGACTTCGCTCTCAAGATGATTGTTTTGCTGATAAAATAAATACAGATAATCTCGTATATCTCACAGCCTAAAGCAAGGACTGGTATACACTCAATACAGAATATGGACAAAGAATTTATGATACACCCCTGCCTGAGAGGACTCAGCGCAAAAGGGTGTGGCAGACAAGATAAACAACTCAACACATACGACTACTACGCCGACATCCCTGGCAATAACGATGCCTGCGACCTCGTAGAAGTGCAATTCAAGCACACTCGAAAGGGATACTATCGCAATGAAAACCGCCTTCCCCTCCAAAAGGGAGACATCGTTGCCGTAGAAGCATCACCCGGTCATGACATTGGTGTAGTCAGTCTTACAGGGCAACTCGTGCCTCTGCAAATGAAAAAGGCTTGCCTCAAACCTGGCACCGAGATTAAGCGCATCTATCGCAAAGCACGCCTTGTCGACATGGAGAAATACGAAGAAGCCAAGTCACGTGAGCACGCCACAATGATTCAAGCACGCCAAATCGCAAAGGACTTAAACCTGGACATGAAAATTGGCGACGTGGAATATCAAGGCGACTGCAACAAGGCCATCTTCTACTACATAGCCGACCAACGTGTGGACTTCCGCCAGCTCATCAAAGTGCTTGCTGACACCTTCCACGTACGCATTGAAATGCGTCAGATTGGAGCGCGCCAAGAAGCTGGACGCATTGGCGGTATCGGTCCCTGCGGACGTGAACTCTGTTGTGCCACTTGGGTAAAAAACTTCAACAGTGTATCAACAGCCGCAGCACGTTTCCAAGACATTTCTCCGAACCCTCAAAAGTTGGCGGGGCAGTGTGCAAAGCTTAAATGTTGCCTCAACTACGAAGTGGATACCTACATGGAAGCAGCACGCAAGTTGCCCAGTCGAGAAATAACACTTGAGACGGCGGATGCTACATTCTATCACTTCAAGTCTGATATCCTTGCAGGCACTGTGAGCTACAGCACCGACAAGCGCATGGCGGCAAATGTCACAACCATCTCAGCTGAACGTGCCTTTGAAATAATCAATATGAATAAGCGTGGCGAAAAGCCCCTCACGCTCAACGATGCCGCCGAAGTCAAGCCAACGGGCCCCATTGACTTGGCCGAACAAGACAGCCTTACACGCTTTGACAAGTCAAAGCGCAAGGGCAACAAGCATCGCAATGATAAGCCACACCATAATAACGAGGCTAACGAGCAACGTACGACCAACGAACACCGTAACAATCGTGGCGAACGCCGATTTAAGAAAAGAGGACACACTGAGAAGTAAGCAATGAGCAGTGAGTATGATTTACAACTTACGAACGACAAACTCTGAGTGTTAATTCAACATACATTTCCTCAACCGGTCATGCGAAACATACTCCTTTTAACCATACTCACACTTGTAGGCTGCACATACCATGCAGCCTACACTGCTTTTCAGCCTGTGCAAATGGATAGTTGGGTACATAAAGATGAACTTAAATTTGAGATTGACGCCGTTTGCCCGCCTGGGGAATACGCCCTCAACATCTGCGTACGCACCACGGAAGCCAAACGACTCAACACCCAACGCATTCCACTCAAAGTAACACAAACGTGGGAACACCTCACTGACACACTCATCGACACACTCGTTATCACATTGACAGACAAACAAGGACGTAGTTCAGGCAAGGGAATAAACCACCATGACATCATCACACGCTTTACGACCTTTGAAATGCCCGACACACTGCGTGGCACCATCACCATTGCTCCTCAAGCCACCGACATCATTCACGGACTAACTCACGTCGGACTTGAAATAACAGCTATCGAAAAGTAATATCATCCCCTTTCTCTTTCCCTTCCCCCACCTTTCACCATCTTCCTCCCCTCAAGACTCCATGTTCCCTATCTATTTCGCCCCGCTCCAAGGCTTTACTGAAGATACATACCGTCGCATCCACCACGAATTAATAGGTGGAGTGGCTTCTTATTACACTCCATTTCTACGCATGGAGCACAAAGGGATTCGCACTAAGGATGCACGAGATGTTCGTCCAGAATTTAACGCTGGAGTTCCTGTAATTCCTCAAGTTATAGCTAAAGACGGTGCTGAATTTACATTCTTAATCAACTATCTAACCGACTTAGGTTATCGTGAAATAGACGTAAACATGGGGTGTCCTTTTCCTCTTCAAACACGCCATGGGAGAGGTGCGGGGTTGTTACAGAACAGCGCATGCGTCAAAGAGATTACCAACATTATCCGCCAACATAAGGAGCTTACCTTTAGCATAAAAATGCGCTTGGGACAAACCGACGCTTCAGAAGGACTTTCCCTGCTCCCTATCTTAAACGCAACCCCTCTGAAGCATATTACGCTCCACCCCCGATTAGGCATACAGCAATACAATGGAGTTACAGACCTCGATGCCTTTCAGCAATTCGCAGAACAGTGCGACCACCCATTAATTTATAATGGTGATTTGCGCACGCCTTCCGACGTGCATGAAATCATGAGGCGCTTCCCCAATCTTTCCGGTGTCATGATTGGACGCGGATTACTCGCACGTCCCTCTTTGGCTCGCGAAATCGCAGACGGTACAGAATGGCAACACTCCCAACGCCTTTCGCTCGTCAAAAAGATGCATGAACATTACCACGCTCACCTCTCTACAATCATTCCAAGCGAGGCGCAACTCCTTACAAAAGTCAGAACATTTTGGGAGTACCTTGAAGAGGAATGCGGCCGCAAAGCCTGGAAGAAGATTATGAAAGCGGGATCGATGCACAATTATTTGAATGCTATTAATGAGTTAAATTAAGGTAATGAAATAGCAGTTGTCCAAAAATATTATTGGACAATATTCTCAAACATTTTTTAGAACACAAATCTGACGAATACTACGAATCTATGCGGGATAAATCAGTCTTAATCAGATGCAAATACCACGAATCCCATCTGGCTTGGAATTGCCTTAACAGTGCCCGTTGGTTCGCTATAATTGAATGCGATTAGCACTGAATGAATAAGTGTTTTCTATTGACTATGCGAGCTTCAATTCGTGAAATTACTTGCGTGACCTTTGGTTCGTGAGATTCGTATTCTCTAAATTAAAGCGACCTTTACACCTTCCAAATAAAAACAAAATAGTGGAGATACCTCGAACTGCCGAAGGTATCTCCACTATTTTATTATAAGTATTGTCTAAATGACCAATGGTTGCGATTATTCCACCTTGCGCAAGAACATCATTCCGCTTGTGTCGTTGCCAATAGGACCATAGCCTTGAATTTCTATAAAGAAGGGGGTTCCTGCTTCAAAAGCATCAAGGGTGAAACGGTAAATCGCGGGAGCTTCTCCCACTTGGAGCGTTTCATCCGCCACTACTTCCGCCATAAGTTCGTTACGCTTCCACAGCTTCATCGTTCCGAGGCGAACGGGATTCTCGCCACGTGTAGGAATTACCGCCAATTCGTAACTACCATTGCCTGAAATTTTACCCGTCACCTCAAAGCGCCAATTAGCAGGCTTTGTCTGCACACGGAGAGGTTCCCAACCGAAAACGTGTTCGCCATAAGCCTTGTAAGCAGAGTAATCGGGGGCAAAGTAAATCGGAAGCGAATACTGAGTAGTAGAAACCACGGTCATCGCTCTGAAATCATCGCGCTTAGATACCGTCACGGGGCCTTCATATTTCGTAGAATGGGGCGTAGGATAACTTCCGTTTGTAGTATATCTAATATCCGCACCAGGAACGTCGCAAGCGAGTGTAAAGCGAGTATTTCCGTCAGCCAATTGTTCCTCCTTCACAATACGAGGTACGGGAAGACGATAATGACATTCCTTATAATCCATGCGCTTAAAGTGACTGCTGAGACGTTCACGGAAATCTTCAAAATTACGTCTACTCTGCTTGCTCCAAGCTACTTCACTCACCGCCTGGAGTCGGGGGAAGGTAAGATACTCTGCGTAATTCTCAGAACGGTTTTCGTTAAGGTAGGCAATCTCTTGGAGTGCCTGTCCATGGATAAACTGATCGCTCCAATAACATCCCTGAACGCCGAGCACGGTTGAGTTTTCCGAGTAATCATTTACGGGCATCGAGTAACACTTCTCCAAAGATACAGGAGGCATCCAGGTTGCCGCTTGCACTTCTCCGGGAATTTTCTTCTCAGGAAAGTCTAAGTACATATGCGTACAGGGTGTGAGAATCGCCTTATGGCCTGTGTTTGTAGCATGAATTGAATCCGCCACATTGTGCCAAATGAGCGCCACAACGGGTTCGTTTACCTTACCACGCATAATGATTTCTTCCCAACCGATAAGCGTGCGGTTTTTCTTCTTCATCATCTTCGCCACCACATTTGTGAGATAGCCCTGAAGCTCTGAAACTTTCGAAAGACCTTCTCTCTTCATGAGCGCCTGACAATCCGGACAAGATTCATAACGTACGTAAACCGCTTCATCCCCTCCTATATTAATATAAGGAGAAGGGAAAAGTTCGGTCGTTTCTTCGAGTACGTCTTCCAAGAATTTGATAGATGTCTCCTTACCTACGCAAAGCAAATCACGGCTAATGAAGTGCTGTGTAGGGAGTTGGTGTTGCACGCCCGTACAACTCAACCATGGATAAGCCACTACGGCTGAAAGGATATGCGCAGGGAATTCAATTTCAGGAACCAACTCCACGCCACGAACTTGTGCGTAAGCCACCATCTCACGAATATCATCCTGCGTGTAGAATCCGCCAAGGCGCTTTTCATTTGTACCTGCCCATGCCCCAACTTCCGTCAAGCGGGGATACTTTTTGATTTCAAGGCGCCAACCTGAGTCATCAATAAGGTGGAACTGGAGTTTGTTCATCTTATACATCGCCATCATGTCAATGTATTTCTTCACAAATTCCTTGTCGTAAAAATAGCGCGCCACGTCAAGCATCATCCCGCGCCAAGGACGTTCGGGAGCATCAACGATTTCTACACAAGGGGCCTTCCACTCCATATTGCGCTGCCACTTTTGACTATAAATTTTGGCGGGCAGGAGTTGCAGGAGCGACTGAATGCCGTAGAAAGCCCCCGAAGCATCTGCCGCTGAAATCTTCACGCCTTTAGGGGTCACTGAAAGCCGATAGCCCTCCGCCTTATGGGCGTTTGCATCCACAGCAAGCACAATATCGCCCCGTTTCTTCCCCTCCTTCATCACGGCGATGCGCCCTGCCCCGCCCGCTAAAACTTCCTGCAAATATTCCGCCTGAGCCCTGAGCAAGGCATCGTAACTGATAGTCACCTTTTCGGGCAATTGATACACGCCCTCGTGTTGTTCCAACCAGGCAGGCTGAGGAATGATGCGCACGGGGGGATTCCCTTGTGCAAGGGTTGCTACAGACGCCATGAGGGCAACGCCAGCCAACACGTTTCTTAAAGATAATAATTTCATATCGTATAATCGTTGTTTTATAAATCAGAAACAGGAAAAACTATAAGTGAGTTAGTTGAAATTAAAGCACAAAGATTTTTAATTAACTAACGAATAGTTTTCACCTACTCAAAATGCCTATCTTAGGCAAAGGTAATAATTTAATTTGAGTATCACAGCATGAGTCTTATCAAAGGAGGTTAAAGCCAGATAAATCAATGCGGAAGAACAGATTACGAAGTAATAATTTGTAAAAGTGAATTTAAAAGCGTACCTTTGCTCGGAAATACAGTGAAGCGGGAATGCCGAACCGCGGTTTTAAATGTAATCCCGCTGTATCTCCTCTCAAATAGCAAACATATTCATTTCACTATTAAACTCTTAACTTATGAGAAAACTTTTATTCATGCTTGTCGCTCTGCTCTGTGGCGCTACACAGGCGGTGGCCGACAAAGTGACAGACCTTTCTCAACTTGACAATGACAAGGTCTATTTCATTAAGAGTGCTCGTGCTTTCTTGCTTTACTCTGAAGCAAATGCGGGCAAGCTTAGCACAAGCACAGGTAAGACTGTAGGTTCTGTAACAAAAGATTTGGCAGATCCTAATCAGCAATTCCAAATCATTAAGAACGGCGCGAACTACTATCTCTTCAGTGTAGGAGCACAGAAATACGTTGGCGCAAATGGTAACTTAGAGGATAAAGCAAGTGTTGTTCTCAACTTTACAAAGGAAAGCAATGCGAATTACCCTTGGAAATTATGCCTTGGCAGTCAGGGTTTGAACTCACAGATTTCAGGCCAAACTAACGAAGGTATCATCGTAAACGGTTGGACTACTACCGACGAAGGTAACTGTTATGCTATTGAGGAAGCTATTCCCATGGAAAAGACTTACGTCATCACTGTTCTCGGTACAGAAGACGAAGCTGCGGGTGTTAGCTACAACGGTCAAGAATATAAGAACGCTGCTACTATTGAAACTACAGAAGTTTTGAAGAAGGCTGCATTCCAAGCACTTGCTGTTGCTGGCAAGATGGCTATCATCACTGTGGAAGGCATGAATGTTTACGTGAGCTACTTCAACGAAGGCACTAAGTTCTATACTATTCAGGGCGGTCACGGAGGTTATGTGAGCCTTAACCCTGATTATACAGACGGTAGCGCAATAAAGTTGACGAACTCAGCAGAACCTAGCGACAATCGCGGTATTTGGGCATTCGTAAAGACTGGCTCTTACTACCAGGTGTACAACTATTCAACTGGTCTTTCTAAGGTGCTCGGTATTACGGGAGATGAAGCCAATGCTCGCACAAGCATGGTTGATCCTAAGTCAACTACTCACAGCACTAAGTTTGCGGGTACATTCAACCTCGGTAGCACGAATCCCTCTTACATTAAGATTAACGGCACTACAAAGTGGTGGAACAAGCGTGGCGATTACTTGGCGCTTTGGAACACTGGTAGCGTAACTGGTGACCAGGGCAGTAAGTTCTTCATCAAGGAAGTTGACTTCACTCAGTATCCCGATGAATATTTCTACGAAGTAAGCAACATCACTGGCGTTTCTTCTTTCTCTCCCAAGAATCCCAACACACTTTGGTACACTACTTCAGCTGAAGCAACAGGAGTTAGCTACCCCTGGATGGAATATGCGCTTCCCATTGGTAATGGTGAATTGGGCGCAATGATTTTTGGTGGTGTTCACAACGAAGAAATTCAGTTCAATGAGAAGACACTTTGGAGCGGTCCTGCTAATACAGTTGGCGCAGCTGGTGGTAATCGTACGTTCATGAACTTCGGTTCTGTGATTATCGAAAATAAGGACGAAGCTATTTGGGAAGGCGTTACAGATTACGTACGCTACCTCGACATTGAGGATGGTATTTCTGGCGTATCGTTCAAGAATGCTAACGGTAGCAAGTTCACTCGCAAGTATCTCTCTTCTGCTCCCGACCAAGTGATTGCTGCGCAGTACAAGGCGGAAGGCGATGACAAGATGAACCTTATCTTCAAGCTCAAGCCCGGACAGAGCATCGGCGCTTCTGAAGTTAAGTATGAAAATGGCACTGCTTATTTCACGGGTGCTATGACTGTGAAGTATGCTGCGCGTCTCCACGTTGTTGCTAACGAAGGTGCTACAGTTACTGCTACTGACAATGGTATCAAGGTAGAAAACGCTACTGAAATTACGTTCTATTTGAAGGGCGCTACGAACTTCAATGGTGACATGGAAGTTCTCAATAACTACTTCACTTCAGAAACTGCTGCTGACATCAACGCTAAGACAAAGACTGCTATTGAAGCGGCTATCGCTAAGGGTTATGAAGCAGTTGAAGCTGACCACATCACAGACTTCAACGCTATCACTAAGCGCATGACGTTTGACCTTGGCCTCACAACGCCTACTGTTGACACCAAGACGCTTATTGACAAGTACTATCCCAATAATGGTGACGCTAACAGCACAGCTAACGACCACCTCTTCCTCGAGCAACTCTACTTCCACTTCGGTCGTTACCTCGCTATCAGTTCTAACCGTCAGCCCATCGCTGCTCCTAACAACCTTCAGGGTATTTGGAACGACCGTGGCACAGACTCTCCCTGGAACTCTGACATCCATACGAACATCAACATCCAGATGAACTACTGGCCCACAGAAATCACGAACCTATCTGACCTTCACAAGCCTTTCGTCAACTTCATCATCCGCGGCGCACAGAGCGAAGGTTGGAAGAACGTAGGTAAGCAGTACAATGGTGGTTATGGCTGGAGCGTGCTCACAGAAACTTCACTCTACAACAGTATGAGTACATGGGGTAGCAACTATCTTGTTGCCAACGTTTGGTACACCAGCCACCTCTGGACACACTGGCGCTACACTCAGGACAAGGAATTCTTGAAGAAGGCATTCCCCGTAATGTGGGACTGCGCTGAATTCTGGTTCCACCGATTGATTCAGGACCGCGTAGTTAAGGATGGCACTTATGTTGCTCCCGATGAATTTAGTGCCGAACAGCACGGCAACGAAAAAGAAGATGGTACGGCTCACGCTCAGCAGATGATTTCTTACCTCTTCGAAAATCTTGCTGAAGCTATCGAAATCCTTGGCCTTGAAAACACCGGTCTTTCAGCTGAAGATGTTGCGAAACTCAACCTCTACCTTGAAAAGACTGATAAGGGGCTTCATACCGAAGTTTACGACGGACAATGGGGCAATCCTTTCAATGGCGTTAAGACTGGCGACGTACTCCTCCGCGAATGGAAGTATTCTCCCTATAGCGTAGGCGAACGCGGACACCGCCACATCTCTCACTTGATGGCACTCTTCCCAATGGACCAGATTTCTCCCGAAAGCGAATTCTTCACACCCGCAGTTAACGCACTCAAGCACCGTGGTGACGCTGCTACAGGTTGGTCAATGGGTTGGAAGGTGAACCTCTGGGCACGTGCTCAGGATGGTGACCACGCTCACATCATCATCAAGAACGCACTCAAGCACTCTACAACTTACGGAACAGACCAGGGTCAGGGTGGTATCTACTATAACCTCTTCGACTCGCACGCTCCCTTCCAGATCGACGGTAACTTCGGAGTTTGCTCAGGCATGGCTGAAATGCTCTTGCAGAGCGCACACGGCTACATCAACATCCTCCCCGCACTTCCCAAGGTCTGGAACAAGCAGGGTGACGTTAAGGGTATGAAAGCTATGGGTAACTTCACTGTTGACTTCAATTGGAGCGCAGGCAAGTGTCAGCAAATTAAGATTGTGAGCCATGCAGGTGCAGAACTCAAGGTTCGTTGCAAGCGTGGTGCTATGGATATTGCAAATGCACTTGTTACTGTAAATGGTGCAGAAGTGAAGACTACAGTAGATGCTAACGGCATCGCAACTATTCCTTGTGCTAAGGACGATGTTGTAGTTATCAACTTCACTCAGGAAACTACTGGCATCAATGGTGTAGCGACTCAGGACGGCGAAGCTAACAATGTAATGTACGACCTCAGTGGTCGTCGCATTGCCTCTGCTACTGCTGGTCAGGTTTACATTCAGAATGGTGTAAAGAAGCTCTCTAAGTAATCACTTACGATAGCGCAATAATAAAGCGGTACAATCTCAAGGGTTGTACCGCTTTATTTTATCCAGTTTCGTGGGATAATTTTAATAAAAGAAGCTCGTGAAACAATAAGAAGGTTAAGATGCCTTATAAGTAATTTAAGAGTCTTTAAAGCAGTAATTGTTTTTCTTAAAACTAATATTGTATTCAATGCTTCTCTCTGCTTTTTCTAAAATCGTTTTCAAGCACACAAACTTTCTATTTTTCTCTCATATCGTTTTGCTTGATAAATAAGTTTCTCTACTTTTGTAAGGAATAATATTAAACCTGCAATTGATTACACTCATGAAAAAGGCATTGATTACCGGTGTGACCGGACAAGATGGTTCTTTCCTTTCAGAATTCCTGTTAGGAAAGGGATATGAAGTACACGGCACAATTCGCCGTTCCTCTGTAGATTTCCGAGAACGTATTGCTCATCTCGAAGGTGAGTCCAACTTTCACTTGCATTACGCAGACTTGGGCGACTCCATGAGTTTGATGAAAGTCATCTCCAAAGTGCGCCCCGACGAAATCTACAACCTTGCTGCACAAAGCCATGTACAGGTAAGTTTTGACGCACCTGAATTTACGGCTAACGTAGATGCAACGGGCGTTCTCCGTGTTTTGGAAGCCGTTCGCCTTTGCGGTTTGGCAGAAACCTGTCATATTTATCAGGCTTCAACTTCTGAACTCTACGGAAAGGTTGAAGAGGTTCCTCAGAACGAAAAGACACCCTTCCACCCCTATAGCCCATACGCCGTAGCAAAACTTTATGGCCATTGGATTGTTAAGGAATACCGCGAAGCGTATAACATGTTCTGCTGCTCGGGTATCCTTTTCAACCATGAGAGTGAGCGTCGTGGCGAAACCTTTGTGACACGCAAAATCACCCTTGCCGCTGCGCGCATTAAGCAGGGTAAGCAAGACAAATTGTATCTCGGCAACCTCTCTTCGCTTCGCGACTGGGGCTATGCGAAGGACTATGTAGAATGTATGTGGATGATGCTTCAGAATGACCATCCCGAGGACTTCGTAATCGCTACGGGTGAACAGCATTCCGTACGCGACTTCTGCTACTACGCATTCAAGCACGTAGGTATCGAACTTGAATTCGTGGGTGATGGGGTTGACGAAAAGGGTATCGACAAGGCTACAGGAAAGGTGCTTATCGAAGTGTCGCCCGACTTCTTCCGTCCCACCGACGTGGTAAACCTTTGGGGCGACCCCTCTAAGGCGAAAAAGGAATTGGGTTGGAACCCTCAGAAGACCTCTTTTGAAGAACTCGTACGCATTATGGTTGACGCAGATATGGCTAAGGTAGCCGTAGAACGCGCTGGTGAGCACATCCGTACCAACCTTGAAGAATACTTGGAAAAGGGTATTGTGAAGTAAAAAGTGTTCCCTTAACACTCTCTTAGACACAAGAACACAAGAACATTTTTTATATGTACTCATGTTCTTATGTCAAAAATAGCATTACTGATGCGATCAAACTACGATGGAAAAGAATAGTAAAATCTACGTGGCAGGCCACCGAGGTATGGTTGGCTCTGCCATCATTCGCGAACTCCAACGACAGGGTTACACCAATATCATCACTCGTACGCATGCCGAGCTCGACTTAACCCGTCAGGACCAAGTCGAGAAGTTCTTTGCACAGGAACGTCCCGAATACGTGTTTCTCGCTGCCGCTAAGGTGGGCGGGATTATTGCTAACCAAAGCGCACTTGCCGACTTCATGTACGAGAACATGATGCTCGAGATGAATGTTATCCATGCCGCGTGGAAGAATGGGTGTAAGAAACTTGAGTTTCTCGGTTCATCGTGCATCTATCCCCGCTTGGCGCCACAGCCTATGAAGGAAGATTGCCTCCTGACCTCTGCGCTCGAACCGACGAACGAAGCGTACGCGTTGGCAAAGATTTCGGGGCTCAAGTATTGCGAATACCTCAACCGCCAATACGGCACGGACTTCATCAGCCTCATGCCCACCAATCTGTATGGACCTAACGACAATTATCATCCCACGCACAGCCACGTGCTTCCTGCCCTCATCCGCCGCTTCCACGAAGCTAAGGAGCAAGGTCTCAAGGAAGTCACCTGCTGGGGCGACGGCAGCCCATTGCGTGAGTTTCTCTATGTTGACGACCTCGCCAACCTCTGCGTCTTCCTCATGAAAAACTACAGCGGTAACGAAACGGTAAATGCCGGAAGCGGAAAGGAAATTACCATTAAGGGACTCACCGAACTCGTGGCAAAGGTAATTGGTTACGAGGGCGCCATCCTTTGGGATACTTCCAAACCCAACGGCACGCCCCGCAAACTCCTTGACGTTTCAAAGAGTGCCGCCATGGGATGGACGGCAAAAACCTCCCTCGAAGACGGTATCCGCCTTGCCTATGCCGACTTCCTCAATAATCCCATGCGCGCGGAGCGCTAAAACATTGGGGTTTCGCCCCAACAGACGAAAAATAGCATAAGGAGAAGATAACCTCGTTGCGGGGTTGCCTTCTCCTTAATTTATGGGGACATCATTTCCCTACAACTGCAAAGCTCTATAGGGTCAGGAGGAGCGTGCGTACACCTACCCCATCCTTCCTGTCAAATAAGCCTTAGTACGTTCGTCTTTAGGGGTTGAGAACAGGGCCGCAGTGTCGCCGTATTCCACCAATTCACCGAGGTACATAAACATCGATTTTGAAGAAATACGCATTGCCTGTCCCATGTTGTGAGTGACGATAAGGATGGTAACTTCCTTTTGCAATTTCTGCATCAACGCTTCGATATGTGCTGTGGCGATAGGGTCAAGCGCAGAAGTTGGTTCGTCCATCAAGAGCACATCGGGTTGCATCGCCAACGCGCGGGCAATACACAATCGCTGTTGCTGACCGCCCGAAAGGAAGGTTCCCTTCTTGTTCAACACGTCCTTCACTTCATCCCACAGGGCTACGCTGCGTAAGCAACGTTCTACGGTTTCATCTTTCTCGAGTTTTGAAAGCCGAATACCATTTAAGGCAAATCCTGAAAGCACATTGTCGTAAATGCTCATCGTGGGGAATGGTGTTGGACGCTGAAATACCATTCCCACACGACGACGCACGTCGATGGGTTCCATCGAAAGAATATTTGCACCATTTAACAAAATCTCGCCATCCACACGGATGTTGGGATAAAGACTGTGCATCAAATTGGCGGCACGCAACAGCGTACTCTTGCCACATCCCGAAGGTCCCATAATGGCCGTAATGGTGTTTCGTTCTATAGTTGCCGACACATATTTCACCGCCATCGTTTGCGGAGAATACGACACACACGTGTTCTTAAACTCAAGTATTGGTGTTATTGATTCCATTTTTTTGCAAGATATTTTGCGGTAAGATTTAACGTAAGCACGAATAACAGGAGGAAGAGTGATGCTCCCCAAATCAAATCCTGAAGGTTAGGATCATTAAAGAATTCCCAAATGAGCAGTGGCACAGCGGAGATGGGTTTGTCGATAGAGAAGCGAATGAGTGAGCACCCCAAAGCGGTAAACATCAGCGGGGCAGTTTCGCCAATCACACGGGAAATTGCGAGTAACACTCCCGTAAAGATGCCTCCAAATGCTGCGGGCAACTGCACCTTTAGCATCACACTTGCTTTGCTACCACCAAGCGCCAGCCCTGCCTCCTTCAATGATGCTGGAAGAATTTTCAAGGTTTCTTCTGTAGAGCGAATAATGAGCGGTAACATCATAACGAAAAGTGCCGCGCTTCCCGCAATAGCGGAATACCCCTTCATTGGGACAACCACCCAAATGTAGATGACTATGCCGATAATCACCGAGGGAGTACCTTGCAATAAGTCGGTGAGGTAACTCACAATTTGAGCAAAGCGATGCTTCGGATTTTCAGCCAAAAATGCACCACACATAATCCCCACAGGAACTGCAAAAACAACTGCCAGAACAAGCATCAACAGCGTACCGACAATGCCATTCGCAATACCCCCAGGAATAGGTTCGCCCGCCTCAATGGCTTTCATCGCTTTGTAGGCAGTAGGAGTAGGTTCTGTGAAAAATGCCCACGAGAATTGGTCATATCCACGCACCAACACTTCACCCAAGATGGCAAACAGAGGGACTGCAGTAAGCGTAGCAAAGAAACAGACCGCCCATAACATTGCTTTGTCTTTTGCCAAACGTGTCTTTGTCTTCATTGTATTCATAGTTAAGAGATGCGTGCACGTTTAATCATTAATTTTCCGACCATATTAATAATTGCCGTAATCAGGAACAACACCAATCCGATGGCAATTAGCGAGGAGAAACGTAGGTCGGAAGCCTCACCAAATTGATTAGCGATTATAGATGCCATAGAGTTGCCTGTTGATGTGATAGAGTCAGGAATGTTATTCGTATTTCCG
This sequence comes from Alloprevotella sp., assembly GCA_045657925.1. Lineage (GTDB taxonomy): Bacteria > Bacteroidota > Bacteroidia > Bacteroidales > Bacteroidaceae > Alloprevotella. The sequence continues at coordinate 81,099 of JAZOUA010000014.1, forward strand.
ATAAGCATTGTCACCGTCATCGTTTCGCCCAACGCACGCCCAATAGCCAATATGTAAGCAGAGAAAACTCCCGAACCCGCAACGGGAAAAATAACCTTGCGAATTACCTCTGCACGAGTTGCCCCAAGACTATACGCCCCCTCCTTCAAATCATTGGGCACCATCTTGATAAACTCCGCACTCAGCGAAGCGGCATAGGGAACAATCATAATCGCCAGCACCAACGAGGCGGTAAGAATGCCCGAACCTTGTGGCGAAATGTTGAGCGCCATAATCAAGGGGCGCAGTGTATAAAATCCCCACAATCCATAAATAATAGAGGGGATTCCCGCCAGCAAGTCCGTAACGGTGCTGAGCACAGTAGCCACACGGGTTCCTTTGAAATATTCACCCACAAACAGTGCTACGGGCAACGAGAAGGGGATACAAAACAGGAGTGCCAAGAGCGTGGTTAACAATGTGCCCGTAATGAAGGGCAAGGCACCGTAATGCTCCGAACCTTCCGTATAACTCCACTCCGAAGATGTTAGGAATTTGAAGAAACCAAAATGTTCAAATGCCTCGTATGCGTCAGTGACGAGGGCGTACATGACACCCCCGCACACTATCGGCATAACAAATGCCGCGACGTACAATAGGACTTTATAGATTTTATCACTCATAAAAACTTAATTATTGCAAAAGCGCAATTCCGTCATAAGTAACCGTCTTCAAGTTTGTCAAACTCAATTCTTTTGCCTTTATGGGGAGCGGAGCATAATTTACCTCAGAAGTTATTGCCTGTGCTTCATCACTGAGAATGAATCTCAAAAGATCAAGTGTAGCCTGTGCCTGCTCCTTTGAGCGATCGGAATAATTTTGCTCTTTATAAATAATCATCCAGGTGAATGTTGAGATAGGATAGGCCCCAACGGCATCGGCATCTGTAATGGAACAACGAGTGTCGGCAGGAATAACTCCCGAAGCAGCTGCTGAAATTGTTGTCGCAGTCGGCTTCACAAAATCACCACACTTGTTTTGTATGCGAGCATAAGGAATTTTCTGTGCAAAGGCATACTCCGAACCTACATAACCGATTGTATTCTTAGTTTGCTTTATCACTCCAGCCACACCAGGATTCCCCTTTGCCGCCTGACCTACGGGGAAATTGACAGACTTACCTGTGCCAAATTTTTCTTTCCACATCGTACTAACCTTGGTAAGATAATCTGTAAATACGAATGTTGTTCCAGAACCATCGGAACGATAGACGGGCATGATGGGTTCTGCAGGAAGTTTCACATCCGGATTTAATGCCTGCAAACGTTCATCGTTCCACATCTTCACTTCACCAGCGAAAATATTGGCGATGAGTTCGCCCGTTAGTTTCAAATCTTCAACACCATCAAGGTTATAGGCAACCACCACGGCACCCATACACGTAGGAATATGTACGACGGGAGGCATCTCCGCCATTTCCTTATCGGAAAGGAAGGCATCACTACCAGCAAAGTCCACAATTTTATCGCGCAAGTTGCGCACTCCGCCTCCCGAACCAATACCACCGTAAGCCACGACATCGCCATGTTGCTGACTAAACTGTTCAAATACTACATTATAGAAAGGAAGGGGGAATGTCGCACCTGCACCTGAAAGTTCCTGAGGTGCACGTCCTTCATTTTTTGTTCCACTACATGCCACCATTGCGAAGGCAAGGGCAAGCGTCAATACAGACTGAATCATCTTTTTCATACCCAACTAATTTTAAGGTTATTATTAACATATTTTGGTTTATTTTAGATACCGAAATAGCAACTCACGTAAGCGGCGTATTTATTATCCGCTCCATCCGCTTTAGGCATACTCATTCTAAAGTTTGGCGCCACCTTAACGTACTTACCCAATTTGAATTGCGCCCCAAGGATTGCCACCTGTTCATCCTTTGCTTTGTTCCAATCGTTCTTTGAGTTAAGGTCGTCAAAACGTGCATAAAGTTCTGCGGTTTTGCATACCTTAACCGACCCATAGATGGAGTAACCAAACTGGTCGGCATCCTTTTTGTTAGAAGCATTCCACATGTGATTGTACTCCGCACCGATGGTAAACTTCTCATGTTTGTAACCTGCAAATGCCGCAAAATTTGCAATATCCTTCTTACCCTCTTCAGCACTTTCGTTCAAACCTCCATACACACGCAGTTGGAAACCTTCAATAGGTGTCAACGTGAAGCCTAAACCGTAGTTCAAACCGTCGTTCTTCTGTACCTTCTTATAACCTTCCCCATTCACCACGATAGCATCGGCAGAAAGCATATCGGAAAACTTGTAAGTGGCAGAAAGCCCTAAATCGGCACTGCTACCAAACTTGTACTGATCCTGAAAGGATTTCATCACGTAGCGGTATCCCCAGAACTTCTCTTGAAAATTAAACTGCGTGGTAGAAATAAGACCTCCGTTGAGGGTCAACTTACCCGTCTTCCACGAAACCATCGCATTCTTTATATACGCCAGGCGGTGATTATCACTAACGTCTGAAGACTTACCAATATCCATCACGCCCTTCACCGAAAGTCCCTTTCCAAGTTTGTACTCATAACCGAGGTAACTACGTTCCAAGTCAAAACCGCGGTCGTCATTTTGTGCGCCAAACCCCGAATGGAAGTTTCCAAACACTTGAACAATTGCCTTACCCTTGGGTGTTTCTTGCTTCGCCTCCTGTGCCTGAGCAGTGATGCAGATGAAAGCCAAGAGACTGGCCAAAATGAAATTCTTTTTCATAAATGTGTAATGTGTCAATTTTAGGTTATTAAATACTTTTTGTTTTCTCAATCTGATCAGATGCGTCTTCTTGTTTTTTTTGACACTGCAAAAGTACGGGAGTTATGTTTCACAATTGTTACAAAACGATAATGCTTCCGTTAAAATGCAATCTGCAGGACTGATTGTTACGTTTTTGTTAAATCTCAAAACTGCTCTTTTTTCGCTCCGAAAATCTCCATACTTTTGCAACAGAATTTTCATTATATATAAATATGGAGTCTAAACGCATATTGATTGTTGATGACGAGGAAACACTATGTGAAGTGTTAAAACTCAACTTGGAGAACGAAGGTTTCGATGTTGATTATGCCTTGAGTGCTGAACAAGCGCTAAACTATAACCTCTGCAACTATTCCCTCATCCTGCTGGACATCATGATGGGCGAAATGAGTGGCATCAAGATGGCGAAACTATTGAAGGCTAACGTGAGCACAGCGCTGATTCCAATCATCTTCTGCACCGCACGCGACTCGGAGGATGATATGGTCATGGGGCTTAATCTTGGGGCGGACGATTACATCACCAAACCTTATACCATTCGCAATGTTGTGGCAAGAGTAAAGACCGTGTTGCGCCGAGTGGCTACCCCAAAAAACGGCGCCAAGACTGAGGCGGAGAAGGGCAATCTGCTGATTGTTGAGGGGCTTTGTCTGGACCTGGAATTTAAGCGGTGCACGGTTGACGGGGCGGAGGTAAAATTGGCAAAGAAGGAATTTGAACTCCTCACCTACTTGATTCGCCATAGAGGAAAGATTTGTTCGCGCGAGCAAATTTTGAGTCGCGTGTGGAGCGATGAGGTCATCGTGCTCGACCGAACAATAGACGTCAACATTACGCGCTTGCGCTCAAAGATGGGTGCGTATGGCGCTTATATCGTTACCCGCTCAGGTTTTGGTTATGGCTTCCGCGACTAAACTTTCGTTTCACAAGCGCCTGTTCCTGCAACTCATCGCCTATGCTTGGGCATTGGTAATCTGCTTTGTGGGTTATCAATATCTGCGTGAGAAGGAATACAAGGCGGACTTCTTGAGCGCCACATTGCAACAATACAATCGTCACCTGCTTGAGGAAGTTGAGGAAGGGCGCTCTTACGAAGCCTATATTTCTGCTCACGAAAAGCCCTTCACCGACCTTCGCATTACGCTCATCACGCTGTCGGGCGCAGTTATTTATGACAACACGATTTCCGTAGATTCGCTGGATAATCACCGAAACCGACCTGAAGTCAGAGAAGCGTTACGCAAGGGAGCGGGGCATCATATCGGGAGACTATCAGCAAGCGATGGGCGTGAGTATTTCTATGCTGCCACCCGTGGCGAGCGCGTCATTGTTCGCACAGCCCTTCCTTATTCCAACACTTTGAGGGATATGCTCGCTGCCGACTGGTCTTTTCTTGTAGTAATGATTTCCTGTGCGCTGGGAGTGAGCGTCATTGCCTACTTCTCCACACGCCAACTTGGCAAGGATATAGAGCGCGTTAATCGTTACGAAGCAGAGCAGGAGCGCTCACGCCTGAAGCGTCAACTCACCAATAACATCAACCACGAACTCAAGACGCCAGTAGCTTCCATAGGCGTGTGTCTCGAAACGTTACTCTCGGGCATTCATCTTAGCGAAGAAAAACGGCAGGAACTAATCGGTAGATGCTATATGCAAAACGAGCGACTCAGCCGATTGCTTAACGACGTGTCGCTCATCACGAGAATGGAAAACGGGAGTGCCTTTATTCACAAAGAGCCTGTCGTTATTAACGACATCATCCGTGAAGTGGAAGCGGAGTTAGAGGTTATGCCGGGGGAGGAACGCTTCTTGCTGCACACCGATTTTAAGCATAAAGTCACCATTGAGGGCAATATTTCCTTAATTGCATCTATCTTCAGCAACCTTACTGAAAATGCGATTGCCTATTCGGAAGGGAGGAACATCTACATCTCTCTGCTTGAAGACAATGAGCATACGTGTCGCATCCGATTTGAAGATGATGGGAAGGGCGTTCAGCATGACCAACTCCCCTATCTCTTTGACCGCTTTTATCGCATAGATAAAGGACGCTCCCGCCAGAAAGGCGGAACAGGCCTTGGACTCGCCATTGTTAAACATGCCGTTTGGGTTCACGGAGGCATCATCACCGTTACCAATCGTCCTGAAGGCGGACTACGATTCGAGTTTACGTTGCGCAAAAAAACGTAGAATTTTGGAAGCGTGAGGATACTATAAATAAACCAACATACAACAAAACATCCCCCTTTATCAAGTGAGTGCTTGACAAAGGGGGACGTTTTTTTATATCCAGAATGGGAGACGCTAATTTTGCTGAGTTGCGAGATTTTGCATCAATCTCAAGCACAGCGCTTCGTGCTTCGCTCGCATATACCACCAGATTACGTTCATTACGGTGAGTTCGAAAATGAAATATATCCAAGGGTGGAATGCGAGTAGGGAAAGGTAGAGCACGATGGCGCGTGTGTTGAACGTCAGGATGTTTGCCCATTTCATTAGGGGGAGGCTTCCTGCGCGGAAGTCCTCACGCAATGGCTCGGGGATTTCACCTGCGTAGCGCTCATCCAATTGCTTTTTGAAGCGTTGAAAACTTGGGGTCATGCCTTCCTGCGACAGGGTGTAACGGCGGTAGAAGAAAAGGAACACTTTGTACACATAATCCTTGCGCCATGTCAGCGCGTCATAATCGGCCTTCACTTTGCGCGAGTTATCCAACTCACTCCCCTGCTTTCCCTTAATAAAATAAAGGTGGATATTGCGATAATAATCCGCCAATTGGCATTGCTTGGCATGGCAAACAAGTCCGGAAAGTGCTGCTAACACCCATATCCAAACACCCCACTTATACTGCGGTAAGAAAGGGATTGCATCATCCTGGAGGCGCAAACAAATGGCGGCATAAATCGTAAAGAACCACACATCTCCCGCAAAGCCATCCAAGATTCTTCCCCATAGCGTCTTCTTACCCGTAAGGCGCGCCATCTGCCCGTCACACGAATCGTAGAAATTCGCCCACATGAGCAGGAGTATGCCAACAATCGTATATATGTAGGCGTCAAAATAAAAGCAAACTCCAGCAGCTGCGCCTAGGATTATGCTGAGAATCGTTACCACATTTGGGTGCACGTTAAAGTGCATAAAAAGGCGCGCCCAAAGGTAACCTATCGGGCGGGTAAAGTGAATATCAAGCCATTCCTCAGTGTCCTGGCTCTTAAAGGTTGATTGAATTTTATCGGACATAATGAGTTACAATACTATCTACCAAAGCCTGCGCTGCATCTTGGGCACAGGGCGCAAAACTTGGGAAATCATTAAAATCTATAAGCACCAAGGAACCATCTGGTCGCACGATGCAATCTCCGCCATAGAGCGTGAACCCACAGACACGGGCCGCCTTTGCCACCATTTGGCGAAGCGCCTCAGCATCATATGCATATTCCTTTGCAACACCGTTATGCGCTTCTAGACCAAACTTACTAAACCCCGACGTTGAGGATGTTGGATAATAGGCAAAGAAAAAGTCGGTTCCTGCTATGCCGTAGAATTTCAAAAGGTCGCCTTCAACATGTTCGGAAAGCACGTAAGTCTGAGTCTCTGAAAATGTGGCATTCAGCAGCGCCTCTTTGTCTGGGAAGTATTGCACATCCGCTTCCGTCTCTGCATCTCCCCCACCCGACTTTACCCAAAGCGGGAAATTCAATGTGGTTGATTTGGGAGTCGTAGTTATCTCCGTTGGGGGCAATGGGATTTCTGAGGTAAAAAAACGCTTCATTTGCTCCGCACGCGTATTAGCAAGCAACGACTTCGCTGAATTCCACATCGCATTTCCTTCTTGTTGCTCCCACCTTGCCAATTCTTGAAGCGCCTCTTTAGAGCGGGCCATACTGACAATAAGGGGTGGAGCGGTAAGCAGGAATTCAGCGGTGACATCTGCCTCATCAATGTGCTGAACTTCAATTCCCTTTGCCTCAAATGCAACCTGGATTGCACTTAAAACCGCAGCATCGCGCTCCACACAATTCGGGGAGAATCGGTGAGCGCGATGCACGAGTAATACTGTATTGTTCATCTATTTACTTCGGTTGCTGAAGTGTGAATATAAGGGCGACTTTTAAGCATACTACTTTTAAGGAAAACTATAAGTGAGTTAATTTAAATTAAGTGAGACTTAATTTGAACTAAGTAAGACTTAGTTTTCACCCTATTTTTCTTGTAAGAAAAGTTCTGCCTTTGGGATGTCAGAAGCATGGTCAACGTCAAGGATTTTTGAGAAAGGGAAGGCCTTAAGTTGAAGTCCGTCAGCTATCAATCCACGCTGAAAGTTGCGCATACGACTTTGCCCCTCGGTCATACACCTTTGAAGCGTTTGCAAGGCTGGAGCAGTAAGCCCATAGATTCCCCCGGAGATATATTTGCAAGAAGTCGTTGAATCTAAAAATGCGGTAATATCCAAAGTTTCGTTGGTAGCAACGTACAAAGGCTTCTCGTCGTCAATAAAGTCGGTAACTCCCATGACGCCATCCACTTCCGATTGCGCAAAGTAGTCAAGATAATTACGGAAATCTGACTCTTTGAATATCGTATCAACAGTCGTTAAGCAGAAAGGAGCATCCTTAAGATGCTGAGAGAGCGCAAAGAAAGAGTGCATCGAACTCGGTGTAGTTTGCACCACCAAATGAATGTTCTCCCCTCCGGGTTGCGCCATCAACTTACGCACATGTTGCTCGGCAAGTGGATTCAAATCGTTAACGATTATCACAATACGCTCTGCGCCACAGGAATTAAAGATGCGTACAAGGCGCGTAAGGAGCGGTTCGCCATTGATACAAACGAGTGCTTTAGGTTGCGCAACGCCCTCTTCAGAAAGTCTGCGCCCTTCACCTGCTGCAATGATAGCAAATTGCTTAATCCTGCGCTGCATCTTCCGTACGTTTCTCAGGACGTTGCACGAAATTGCGACGGTCGTCTTCACGGCGATCCTGATACAACTTAGGCAACGGATTAGCCGTCACTTCAGCATCAACTTTACGGTTGCGGAAGATATCCATTGCAGCATAGAGCGCCTGACGGAACGAATTTTCTGAAGCTACACCCTTACCCGCAATGTCGTAAGCCACACCGTGGTCGGGCGAAGTGCGTACAACACTCAGACCTGCCGTATAGTTGATACCGTCATCCATTGAGAGCGCTTTGAAAGGAGCTAAGCCCTGGTCATGATACATAGCGAGGATGCCGTCAAACTTCGTGTAATGACCAGCTCCGAAGAAGCCGTCTGCACTGAAGGGGCCGAACACGGGGAGTCCTTCTTCCTGAAGTTTCTGAATCACAGGCACGATAATTTCCTTGTCTTCACTACCAATGGTTCCCTCATCGCCGTTGTGGGGATTGAGTCCGAGAACAGCCACTCGAGGAGCCGCAAGCAGATAGTCGTGACGAAGCACATGGTAGAGTTGACGCGCCTTCTGTTCCACACTTTCGGGAGTAATTGCAGCTGCTATATCCTTAATGGCAACGTGAGTTGTGACGAGCGCCACACGCATGTGCTCATTCGTTAGAATCATCAACGATTCGCCACCAAAGTGGGATTGCAAATATTCGGTATGTCCAGGAAAATGGAACTTATCGCTCTGAATAGACGCCTTATTAATAGGTGCTGTTACGAGAACGTCAACCTTGCCAGCCTTTAAGTCGGCAACGGCAGCCTCTAGTGCCACGAAAGCAGCTTCGCCAGCATCCACACTGGAGTGGCCAAGCGTTACGGCAATCTCACGGTCAAAGCAGTTTACCACATTGAGTTCACCCTCAACGGCATTGTTTGCGTCTTCAATAAGGTGAAAATTCGTGGTGCTCTCAATCGCCTTGCGGTGATAGGTAGCCAACTTTGCCGAACCGTAAACTACGGGGATGCAAAGTTCAAAGATAGTGGGCTCAGAGAAGGTTTTCAAGATAAGTTCGTAACCCACACCGTTGGTATCGCCATGCGTGATGGCTACACGTATTTTCTTTCGCGAAGAAGGGGTATATTGTGTTTCCTCTGCTTCGTATGTTGTATTCATGTCCATATATAATAAAATGTATATTGTGAATGAGGGGCGAAAAAGATTGAAGGAGTCATGAGCGGCATTCGCTCATCTTTAATCGTTCAAAAGTCCTTTTTCCTCTTGTTGTTTCTTTGTACTCAAAAGTCCGCAAGCCGCAAAAATATCTTGGCCTCGCGACGCACGAATCGTTGTTGTCAAGCCGTTGTTCGTAAGATAATCTCGGAATTCCACCATCTTTTCTTCCGACGCTCCCTTAAAGGGCGTGTTGGGAATCGTGTGGAAGCGAATAAGATTCACACGGCAATCCAAATCTTTAAGCAAATCAAGCAAAGCTTGGGCATGGCGACGCGAGTCATTGAGTCCACCAAAGACGATGTACTCAAAAGTCAAACGACGTTGCTTTGGAGCTGAAGGATCGCGGGGATATTTTCGACAGAAGTCGTACCCCTTAAGAATCTCTACGACAGTTTCGATTGAAAGCGCCTTTTCGGCTGGCATAATTTCCGCACGCTCTGAGGGAATTGGATGATGCAAACTCACAGCCAAGCTACAACGACTCTCATCCAAGAAACGCACAAGCCCCTTAGCCAGTCCCACGGTAGAAACAGTAATGCGCTTGGGACTCCAACCGTAACCCCACGTAGCAGTAAGCACTTCAGTAGCACGGAGCACGTTGTCCAAATTATCAAATGGTTCACCCTGCCCCATGAAGACGATATTTGTCAACTTATCTCTTTCGGGCAAAGAATAAATTTGGTTCAAGATGTCCGCCGCACTCAAAGACGCCACATAACCTTGGCGTCCGGTCATGCAGAATTTACATCCCATCTTACAGCCTACCTGACAACTCACACAAAGTGTAGCACGCTCGCCATCAGGAATATATACGGTCTCTATGTAATCCCCTTGTGCCGTACGATAAAGGTATTTCACCGTACCATCTACGGAACGCTGCGCGTCAACAGGCGCTGAACAACCCACACAATACTCCTGCGCCAAGCGCTCACGAGCAACCTTCGACAGGTTTGTCATTTGCGCCACGTCGCTTACTTTCTTGTCGTAAAGCCATCCTGCTATTTGCTTCCCCGTAAAAGCAGGAAGCCCAAGACTAAGAGATACGTCTTTGAGTTCGTCAACTGTAAGGCCAAGAAGTGCTTGCATGATAGTTTATTTTAGAAACGAAAATAAGATTAGGAACCAGGGATAACATAAGATGTCCTAATTCCTAATCTCATTAAGGGAGTTCAATTTTATAGTTTGGGTATAAAGCTTTAAAACTCCCCGAACCCATTGGGAATTCTTATTACTTGTTGTAAAGCAACCAAGCACCAGGATAATCACCTACCATTTGGTCGCGAAGTTGTGCAGCCGAAGCCTTATCGCTAAATGAAGCAGCAATTACACGGAACCAACCAGTGTGGCCGTTGATTGTTTCATTTGTGCGAATAACGCGAGAAGAATAGCCCTTCTGCTGGAGCAAACTCTTCAAGCCTTCAGCATTTGCCTGTGTCTGGAAGCTACCAACAACTACACTAAACTCCTTAAGCTGTTCACCACTAACAACAGTGATACCACCTTGAATCTGGCGTGTTCCGCTAAGGTCAACAGGAGTTACAGTGGTTGTTTGTGTGGTTGTTTGAGTAGGAGTAACAACAGTCTTTGTTGTTTCAGCAGGAGCAACAACTACTGTCTTCGTTTGATCTACTGTAGTTTGCTGAGCCTTTGCTTCTTCATACATCTTACGATACATGTCTTCCTTTGACTTACAAGAAGTCATTGCTACTGCGCCAACGGCAACTGCTAAAAGTGCTAATTTCTTCATTTTTATAGGTGTGTAAAAATTAATAAGTTCTTTCTTCAGTAGGACAATTTCTCCTACTTTAAACAATTTCAACGCAAATTTACAATCTCTAAGTTGAATAGCATCCATAAATACCATAAAAAATATATAAACAACCTTAAATTCTTTACTTACCGCTAAAATTCTACATAATTTAAGAGTCCAGCATGCACGAACCACGTACATTTGCACCGTAGTCAAACGGCTACACTATTATAAACCATAAACACAAACTAAACCATGAAAGGACTTGGTCTTATTGCTGCATTTGCTGGTGGCGCAGTCATTGGCGCAGCAGCTGGAATCTTGTTTGCACCGGCAAAGGGCGAACACATGCGTAACAAAATCTGTCAGGCGCTCCGCAAAAGAGGCATCCACCTGAAGGACTGCGAGATGAACAAACTCGTAGATGACATTGCAGAAAGTAACGCTGCATGTGAAACAACGTAGGAGAAACGTCCTAACGTGGGCATGCCAGTCGCGGATTGGCATGCCTTTTTCTTATTGAATTCAACATTATAAAATTCTACTTCCATGACAACAGAAAATACCGAAGAAGGAATCCTTCACACACTATATGTCAATCTTAAAGAATATTCCTTGCTACATCTTGATGCAATCCGTCTTGAAGGCACTCAAAAACTTTCTCAGCTTTTATCCTCTCTCTTATTTTTCCTTGTCTGCCTCCATTTATTTACAGCGTTGCTCGTTTTCCTAACTTTTCAGGTTGCCTTTTTTCTGACTTCAATATTCAACGACCTCCAGATTGCCATTCTTGCCGTAATCGGTCTTTACGCCCTACTTTTTGGAATCATTTATGCCAATCGGAAACGACTCTTTTTCAAACCTATTCAAAAACAACTCTTAAAAATTCTGATTTATCATCCCAACACAATTTCTAACGCTCCCTTTAAATCCACAGAAGAACAGCAGGAAGAACTTCAACATAAGATATTAGAAAAAGAAGCATCACTCCGTTCCATTTATAACAAAATACTCACTCCACTCCGCCCTACTTCCACTTTTGAAACTTTACTAACAGCCTTAAAATGCAGTTCAAGTTTGGTCAAGGGTATTCAAAAAGGGTATAATTTCATCAGAAACAGGTGAATAATATCTCACGAAGTCACCAAAAGACAAATAAAACTTTGTCAGATAAAAATAAAATCGTATTTTTGCACCCGCTATCACGAGATGGTAGCATTTAATTCAAACCTATAAAAAATTTTATTTAAAATGGCAACTAAGATTAGATTGCAGCGTCACGGCCGTAAGGGCTATGCTTTCTACAGCATTGTGATCGCAGACGTAAGAGCACCACGCGATGGTAAGTTTACTGAAAAGATTGGTACTTACAACCCCAACACCAATCCCGCCACAGTAGATTTGAATTTTGAACGTGCCCTCCACTGGGTAGAATGCGGTGCACAGCCCACTGACACTGTTCGCAACATTCTTTCTGAAGAAGGCGTTCTCCTCATGAAGCACCTCAAGGGTGGCGTTCGTAAGGGCGCATTCGACGAAGCTGCTGCTCAGGCTAAGTTTGAAGCTTGGAAGCAGGAAAAGGCTGCTAAGGCTGCTAAGGCTGCTGACAAGACAGCTGCTGAAAAGAAGGCAGCTGCTGTTGCTCGCCTCGAAGCAGAAAAGGAAGTAAACAAGAAGATCGCAGAAAAGGTAGCTGAAAAGAAGGCTGCTGCCGCTGCTGCAAAGGCTGAAGCTGAAGCTGCTGCTACAGAAGAAGCTCCCGCAGAAGAAGCTGCTGAATAATATTAGCACACTTCCAACAAAAAAACGATGTGCCCATAGGTTAACCCTATGGGCACATTTTATTTATGCACAAATGAAAATAAAAAAGGAGAAATGAACTTTCCCAACAGGACATACGCCACAACGATTAAGGCTTATGCTGACTTACGGCTCTCATTTCTCCTTTTCCTTTTGTTCACTTAACTACACCACACCTTGTTGCATCATTGCGCGCGCCACCTTCATAAAGCCTGCGATGTTAGCACCTTTGACGAAGTTAAGGTAGTCATCCGTCTTACCATAACTCACACATTGGTCGTGGATATCCTTCATGATTTGATGGAGACGAAGGTCTACTTCCTCGTTTGTCCAACTGAGGTGCATAGCATTCTGCGACATTTCCAAGCCTGAGGTTGCTACACCACCCGCATTCACAGCCTTACCAGGAGCGAAGGGAGTCTTGGTATGCACAAAGTAATCTACTGCCTCGGCTGTGCAACCCATGTTGCTGACTTCGGCCACAATCTTCACGCCGTTAGCCACAAGTTGCTTGGCATCTTCCTCATTGAGCTCGTTCTGTGTAGCACAGGGAAGCGCAATATCCACAGGTTGTTCCCAAGGTTTCTTACCTGGATAGAAGGTTGCTTCAGGAAATTCTTCAGCATAGGGCGCCACAATATCATTACCCGAAAGGCGAAGGTCAAGCAAGTAATCAATCTTTTCACCACTCACTCCGGTGGGGTCATATACATAACCATCAGGACCTGAAAGCGTAACCACCTTCGCACCTAACTCAGTTGCCTTCTTAGCTGCGCCCCAAGCGACATTACCAAAGCCTGAGATGGCAACGGTTTTGCCCTTGATGTCCATATTATAGTCTGCACACATCTGCTCTACGAAGTAAAGCGCACCAAATCCCGTAGCCTCAGGGCGGAGGTTTGAACCGCCGAATTCCATTCCCTTACCCGTGAATGTGCCTGTATGTTCGCGAGCCAACTTCTTATACATGCCGTAAAGATATCCCACTTCGCGACCGCCCACACCGATATCGCCAGCTGGGACATCCTGATCGGGGCCGACGTTACGCCACAACTCAAGCATAAACGACTGGCAGAAACGCATGATTTCGGCATCGCTCTTACCGCGTGGAGCAAAGTCAGAACCTCCCTTCGCACCGCCCATGGGGAGTGTTGTTAAGGCGTTCTTGAAGGTTTGCTCGAAGCCCAAGAATTTCAAAATACTGAGGTTAACTGAGGGGTGAAAACGAATACCGCCTTTGTAAGGACCAATGGCATTGTTAAATTGCACACGGTAGCCGATATTGACATGAATCTCCCCCTTATCGTCCGTCCAAGGTACACGGAAGGTCAGAATTCTGTCGGGTTCTACAAGACGTTCAATGATTTTAGCACGCTCAAATTCGGGGTGCTGATTGTACACATCTTCAATAGAAAGAAGAACTTCACGAACCGCCTGCAAAAATTCGGGTTCGCCAGGATGCTTAGCAGCTAATTGCTGCATGATAAGGTCAGTCTTCATGGTATGAAACTGGGTTAGTAAAGGCGCAAAGCGATGTGCGATGCGCTATGGTATAGATGGTAGATTATAAGGTAATACCTATTCTAAAGAATAGTATCACAATGCAAATGTAAAGAAAAAAGGGACACACGGCCCCTTTTTCACTCAAAATATTTTTGTTTCTAAGTTATTCGTCACCTTTTTCTTCTTCAATTGGTTCTACCAACACCGCTGGCAATGCCGTTGTTGCCACGGCGGCAATGCCTTCAAGTTGCACGACAACGCGACGTTCATGCTTGCGAGTCGTGCTTAAATACACGCCTTCCACTCCTGCGAAAGACCCAGCCACAACACGCACACGCTGACCGACTTTCCAGTCAATCTTTTGCGCATCAATAAACTGCACACGCTCCTGCTGATTGCCAGCAACAGCAATAAAGTTCAACATTTCTCGACGTGGCACTACGACAGGTGTGCGCCCCACCTTATTCATCCCCTCATAGACGTCGCGAAGCATGAAGTTAAAATCCAACTTAAAGGGATGCTCCGCTTTCAATTGCTTCAAGCGCTTGTAACTCGTATGTACAAACACATAGTTATTAAGTGCTACTTTTTCTTCATAACAAAAGCGCCCCATCTTGTCGCGTTTGCGAATCCTCCGCATAGGCACAAACGCTTCTATTTGCCCCAACTCGCGTAATAACTGCCTCACTTTAAGTTCCGTACGATAAGCAACCAACAAAACAAACCAGTGACGTTCATCACCAGCCGTATCCCTTCCCTTTACATGAGACGTTGCTAATTTTTCCATGAAATTTCGTTATCGTTCGAAAGCACTATTATCGTTTAAAGAATCACAAACTCGGACAAAGATAAGCAAAATAAACAACCCCGCCAAGTTTAGGAATCAGTTAGAAGCAAAAAGGACTGAGAAGGATAATTATCTTCAAACAAGATGTACATCATTAAAAGCACACGAGAATCCTCGTAAAAACTACATCCAACTTAGTGATTCCTATTAGTGAGTTACGAAAAATTAACTCACTAATATTTTAAATTATCAGTGAGTTAATTTTGGACTCTAAAAGTATACTCTGTAACAATTAGTTATGCGGCTAAAGCTGGTGTCTTACTACTTCTTCAATTCCATACAGAAGGTCGTGCCTCTCGCACTACTTTCCTTCACATAGATGCGTCCGCCATGGTATTCCTCAACAATGCGCTTCGCAAGGGAAAGCCCGAGCCCCCATCCGCGTTTCTTTGTAGTATATCCTGGACGGAATACGGCCTTAAACTTATCCTTTGGAATGCCCTTACCCGTATCACTCACCTCTATATGGATTGCATCGGAAACACGATACATATAGATTCGTATCTGCCCCTCACCCTGCATCGCATCTATCGCATTCTTACACAAGTTCTCAATTACCCATTCAAACAAAGGGGCACAGATGCGCGCCGTCACCACATCGTCGGGATAACTACAGGAAAGGACAACCTTATTAGATGCGCGCGGACCTATATATTCCACCACACGAGCAATCAATGCGCACAAGTCCTCATCGCGCAACTCTGGATTGCTGCCAATCTTCGAGAAGCGCTCTGCAATAACCTGAAGACGAGCGACATCCTTCGACAATTCCTCAAGCATAGAGTCTTGAGGATATGTATCTCTCAACACCTCGCTCCATGCCATCAAGGACGAAATCGGAGTGCCAAGTTGGTGAGCCGTTTCGCGCGAAAGCCCTACCCAAACCTTATTTTGTTCCGCACGTTTTGAAGCCAACAAAGCAAAGATTGCGACCACCACAAATAGACTTATCACCCCTAATTGAATGTAAGGGTAATGCTTCAGACGTTGTAGCATAATAGATTCATCGTAGCAAACGCGAATCTGCATAGGAACAACCAAGTCAGGCGTATTAACCTCTACGACAATTACATTCGACTTCTTGACCATCCTCTGTGCCATGCGTTGCAAATAGGCCGTACTATCCGCTGCCGTAGGAGCATCTATCTCAACATTGCGATACTCTATTACGTTGTCAGCTTCGTCAAGCACAATCACAGGAATATGATTGTTGCCATTCATCACCTTAAGCACGAGGTTAAGGTCAGTATTCGCATCCGCATGGCTGAGCGAACGCATTGCTTCAGCCCACACTTCCATGTTGTTACGCTCCTGACGCGAAAGGTCACGCACAAGTACGTGCGAAACGACCAAACTTGCAATGGCAATAACGACGGCTACGACGACAAGAATTATTTTAAGTTGCTTGATACGATCTGACATAACGTTTAGTAAGGGTTCTCACCAATTATTTTGGCAAAAATAAAAAATCTATGGGGAAAAAGGCGTAAATTTGTGGGTGATTTTTTCGTGAGGCCTACGTTTATGCCTCCTTTAATAAAAACAAACCCACTCTCATTGCCTACGCCCTTATGAAAATTACTTCTGCAGAATTTCTCATCAGCAACAGCCGTGCAGACATGTGCCCCCAAACAACAATTCCTGAATATGCCTTTATTGGGCGCAGTAATGTAGGGAAAAGCAGTCTTATCAACATGCTCACTGGGCGCAAGGGGTTGGCTATGACTTCCTCAACTCCGGGAAAAACAATGCTCATCAATCACTTCATCGTGAATAAAGAATGGCACTTGGTCGACCTTCCAGGATATGGTTACGCTAAGCGTGGCAAGAAAGCAACAGAGAAGTTACAGAATATCATTGAACACTACATTCTTGAGCGCGAGCAACTGACCTGCCTCTTTGTTTTGATTGATTCTCGTTTAACACCTCAGAAGATTGACTTGGAGTTTATCGAATGGTTAGGTGAGAACGGTGTGCCCTTCGGAATCATCTTCACCAAAGCAGACAAGAATAAGGCGGGGGAGCTAAAGAAGAATGTCAACCTATTTCTTAACACTCTGAAAGAGCAATGGGAAGAACTTCCACCCCATTTCATCACCAGCTCCGAGAAGCGCACGGGGCGTGAAGAGTTTTTGAACTACATTGAGCAGTTGAACGAAATGACCGCTCAAGGTTAGTTTTCGACAGAAGCACCTTGCGTGCATCATTTCATGCCATAAGGTTTCTCAACAAAAATGCATCAACAATACCCATCTCGCTTGCTTGAACAAGCCGTTTCTGAAATATCCAAGCTTCCAGGCATTGGGCGCAAAACAGCTTTGCGCCTTGTGCTACATCTCTTGCGACGCGAAGCGAAAGAAGTGCATCAATTAAGCAGAAGTTTAACGGAGCTTGCCGATGGCGTTAAATATTGTAATATCTGTCATAACATCTCAGACACAGATGTTTGTGACATTTGTTCCAACCCCCAACGCGATTGTTCCACCATTTGCGTAGTTGAAAACATCCAAAACGTAATGGCCATTGAAAATACGGGGCAATTCCGTGGGTTGTATCACGTATTAGGCGGAGTTATTTCTCCTATGGACGGAATTGGACCTAATGACCTCGAACTCCAATCTCTCATTGAACGCGTAGAAGCCGGCGGAGTAGAAGAAATTATCCTCGCCCTTAACCCTACGATGGAAGGCGACACGACAAACTTCTACATTCAACGCAAAATAGCAGGCATGGGCGTGCGTCTGTCTGTTTTAGCTCGTGGCGTCAGCATCGGAGATGACCTTGAATATACAGATGAAGTAACTCTCGGACGTTCTATCATCAACCGCACAATATTAAATTAGCAAATTAAATAAGTTACAATCATGCGTACACTCTACGTATCTCTATGTATAAGTTTAGGCATTCTTGCCATTTTATTTGAAGAGCATATTCTCCCAACAGGATTTATCCCCTCTACCCCTGGAGCAAACTACGTTATCAATCTTATTTCACTCATCGTAACTCTTGGCAGTGTCTTTTTTGCCATGCAATTGTTCAAGAAGGAAAAACAAGATAAAACGTTAATAGAAGGAGATGCTGAAGCAAAGCGCATAGCGCACCTTAAATGGAACGGACGTCGCATAGGAATCATCTTTAGCGCCGCTTTTACAAACCTCATTATTTATTATGGAGGCACATACAACGAATCTGCTATGTATAGCCTCATCATCACGCTTATCGGAGCTCTTATTTGTTGGCCTACCAAACTAAACTCCCAAGAATAAAGCAATAACGTTTTTCCACACAAATACAACAGAAACAGTGCAACTCTCCGTTATCATTGTCAACTACAATGTCAAGTATTACATAGAGCAATGTCTCCACTCCGTATTCTCCTCTATTTCAACTTCTGGAATAGAGGCTGAAGTGTTTGTAGTTGATAATGCATCATCGGACAAATCAGTTGAATACTTGCACGAACAATTTCCGAAGGAGGCTTTTCCGCATCTTCATATAATAGCAAATGCCCGAAATGTAGGCTTTTCACGTGCAAACAACCAAGCGGTACGATTAGCCCAAGGTAAATATATTCTGTTTTTGAATCCCGACACACTGATTACAGACAAGACCTTAGGAGAATGTCTGCACTTCGCGGAACAACAGGCCAATTTTGGCGCCTTAGGGGTTAAAATGCTTTGTGACGACGGACGCTTTGCAAAAGAATCTCGACGTGGTCTTCCCACCCCATGGGTTTCGTTTTGTAAAATGTCGGGATTAACATCTCTCTTCCCTAAGTCTCAAACCTTTGCTCGCTACTACATGAGCTACCTCAGCACAGAAGAACCTGCACAAATTGAGATCGTTTCGGGAGCCTTTATGTTAGTCAGCCACAAGGCACTTCAAGAGTGCGGAAGTTTTGATGAAGATTTCTTTATGTACGGCGAAGACATTGACCTTTCATACCGTATAATTAAGGGTGGTTTCCAAAACTTCTACCTCCCACTCCCCATTATACACTATAAGGGAGAAAGCACACAGAAAAGCTCTTACCGCTATGTACACGTGTTCTATGAAGCGATGCTCATTTTCTTTCAGAAACATTATGGGAACCTTAGCGGAATCTTTACATTACCTATTAAAGGCGCCATCATTTTCCGAGCGCTATTAGCTTTGATTCAACAACAATTTAGCAATCTTTTTCCTAAGAAAGAGGAAACACTCCATTTCGCTTTTATAGGAACCCAGCAAACGTTTGAGAGCCTAAAACCTCTTGCAGATAAATGGTTGTTTAAAGTAGAGCATATTAGTGATAAGCATATAACAACATTAAATTCACTTCCTCCCTTGACTAACATCGAACACTTAATCTTTGATGCTAGTATCTATACTACAGATGAAGTTCTCCGCCTTTTTGAGCATTCCGAGCATAAATACCATTTGTCAAGATTTTCACCAAAAGGTGGGAAACTCATCACAAGTGGCGAAGTTTTTTATTAAAACAAGCCATTAACGTCAGTAATCCTGTCAATATTATGTGACTCCTTACCAAAGATTCTTGTTTATCATCTATATTTTATAAATATATGCCCATCTTTCTACGCGCGCTCGAACCCGAAGACTTAGAATTGCTATACACTATAGAGAATGAGCCCGAATTATGGGCAGTAAATACAAACACAGAACCCTACTCACGTTTTGCTTTGCGCAAATACATAGCGGAACAACCCAACAACATCTACCAATCAGGAACCTTGCGGCTCATTATTTGTAAAAAGTGTGACAATAGCGCAATTGGAATTGTAGACCTTTTTGACTTCTCACCAACACATAATCGAGCAGAAGTAGCTATTGCATTACTAAGTAGCGAACGACAGAAGGGATATGGAACCATAGCATTAAGAAGTCTAGAAGATTATGCACGAAAAAAGTTACGTCTCCGCATGCTTTACGCCTTTATTTCTGCATCACATAATGAAGAAAGTCAAAAATGCTTTAGCTCAGCTGGTTATCGTAACGTTGCCACACTTCCTAAATGGCATTACAACGGGGAAGAATACGAAAACGTAAGTTTTTTTCAACTTTTCTTGTAAAAAACCACATACAATCCTTGCTAATTCAGAAATTAGTTGTACCTTTGCACTCGCAAACAAGGAACAATAGTTCAGAACATTCTGGTGCGGTAGTTCAGCCTGGTTAGAATACATGCCTGTCACGCATGGGGTCGCGGGTTCGAGTCCCGTCCGCACCGCAAAAGAAATCCTGAGCACTGCTCGGGATTTTCTTTTTTAGCATCTACTTAGTTTATACTTTATTTGCTAGCAAAGCTATTGAACGACTTTTTTTCATTATCAGAAAGAAAAAAGTATCATAATTCTTTTGCTTATTCGGCAAAATAGCGTACCTTTGCACTCGCATTTCAGACAAAATCACTTGCTTGTCTATAAGTTACTGCGGAAATAGCTCAGTTGGTAGAGCACAACCTTGCCAAGGTTGGGGTCGCGAGTTCGAGTCTCGTTTTCCGCTCAATACTTTCCCAGCCCAGGTGGCGGAATGGTAGACGCGCTCGTTTCAGGTGCGAGTGTTTCACGACGTGCAGGTTCGAGTCCTGTTCTGGGCACGAACAAAAAAAGGGAAAGAATTTGCAAAACATAACTGGAGAGGTGGCGGAATTGGTAGACGCGCTACTTTGAGGGGGTAGTGTCAATTGTGACGTGGGAGTTCGAGTCTCCTCCTCTTCACTTATTTTGCGGAAATAGCTCAGTTGGTAGAGCACAACCTTGCCAAGGTTGGGGTCGCGAGTTCGAGTCTCGTTTTCCGCTCAAGTTTTTTTATATTTTTACCCTGCGGAAATAGCTCAGTTGGTAGAGCACAACCTTGCCAAGGTTGGGGTCGCGAGTTCGAGTCTCGTTTTCCGCTCAAAGCATTGTATTTGCAGACGTAATTATCCAGTTCAATCCTCTATTGGGATTGACTTTTTGTTTTTAGAGCAACTTTAAGCAATGCTATTACCTTTCATACTCTCTATATGAATATTTACGCACGCTATTTTGATCAAGAAACCGTCGTATCTTCATTTGAAGAGCTAATCACTTTCTTGACTTCTATCCCCGAAATCAATGTTACCACAGAGTTATTAGATAATGTAAAGGCATACATTGACAGCCCACTCCCATACCCGAAACGCTACAAGCTTCGTCCACGCGTGTACTTCATTCTTATCAAGACAACCGCACAGACAATTCAGGAGTTTAAGAACAACCGTACAAAAGAAGAAGATGAAGAAGAATTCACTTCATCATCTAACAACTCTCAGAATTACAAAGAAGAGTGCCTTTCTAAACTCACAGAAATAAAGACAGGTTGGTACAAAGTATCCATAACAATTAAGCGCATGGTACTCATCAGCGAATTACAAAAGTACCAATACCAAGACAACACCATCAATGCATACATCAACGCAGACTGCCCCCTTGATTGCTACAACCGTCTTTTAGAATACTTTGAGACACGAGATGACATTGACCCACGTAGCCAAATCCCTTCAGCAAAAAGCAACGCCTTTAAATTCCGCTATGTAGGCGATGACATCAGGCTTATTACAGTTGAATAATGATTGTACTTCATAAATAGCAAATATTTTCATCTACGCTTTGAACAAACTTCAACAACGACAAAACAACCACTACAGCAAGCAGAAAACCCTTAAAGCGCTTTGCAGTTCTAATTCTTTAATGTAATTTTGCACCGCAAAAGGTTAGGTTCCGTAGCTCAGTTGGATTAGAGCAACGCCCTTCTAAGGCGTGGGTCTTGGGTTCGAGCCCCAACGGAATCACAGATTGCGATAAGAGGTCGAGATATCTCGACCTCTTTTTTCGTCTGATAGACATCATCTCAACATCAAGCACAAAAAAAGAGTTGAAAACAATGTTTTCAACTCTTTTTTGAGCCTCTTGTCGGATTCGAACCAACGACCCCGAGATTACAAATCACGTGCTCTGGCCAACTGAGCTAAAGAGGCAAAAGGTACATGAGAAAAATCTCAATCACCACTGCATTCAGAATGAATCATCACTTCTTCCCGTTTGCGAGTGCAAAGGTAGCACATATATTTGAATTGGCAAATAGTTTAGAAGAAAATTTTAATCTTTTTCCCAATTTTCTTTGAAACATACAGAATAGACACTATTTAAGAGCTTTCACTCAACCTACTCGACTAAAAACAAGAACTCAAAACCGAACGTTATATCAAGACGCACCATTGCTACATCTCCAACATGTGCCAACGGAACCCTTCCATCACACAACTACGATCCACATCCCCACGAATACCATCAATAGTCCCAGTCGCAGAATACTGCCACATTATAAACTCTGTATTATCATGCAAAGTGGGAGCATCTTCCCGATAGCGAGCTATCATCCAATGATAGCCTTGAAATTCATTAACCAGATGCTTGTTATAAAAATTATGATAAGTATAAAGCAATGGCTTACACCCATAATGTTCCTCTACAGCCAAAATAAACTGCCTCAAATCACGAATAAATTTTTCATCAGTAACCTTACCACGCACTTCAATATCTACCATGGGCGCTAGATCCTGTTCATGAGCGCGCACATTTCGTTTCATATTCTCGACCTGCTTTTTCCAGCTTACATTCGGACGATAGAAATGATAACTTCCCACCTTAAGCCCAACCTTACGTGCCTCAACAATATTCTTTCTGTACATGCGATCAACAAAAGATTCCCCTTCCGTTGCTTTCATGTAGGAATAACTAATCTGCTTTGTAGCCGCTACTGCCTTCCAATTTATAGTTCCCTGGTAATGACTCACATCAATCCCCTCCAAATAACGACGCGACATATAAACAATAGAAGAAGGATTAGGCAACTCTGATGCTCCTCCTATTTTTTCATGAAATACAACAAACGTAGGTAACTCGTCAGGCATAGAATTACATGCCACCTTCTGAATTGTTTCATTTTTCTTTTTAGAGCGAGCGCTCGCCTCTAAAGAAGAAAGCATAAATAACAAACACAATATTATATATATATGACGACTCATATCAATTATCTACAAGTTTTAATAAAAAGGCGCGCCAAAAAAACTCTTTCGGCACGCCCTTAAAGAATGTAAGAAGTTGCGCTCTAATGAGCGCTTACCCTTACACGTTTATATTCACTCGGATTAATAACGAAGCATCTGACCAGGACGGAGAGCTGTCTTCTTTGAAATTCGATTTACCTTACAAAGCTGAGCAACGGAAGAACCTGTACGCTTTGCGATTCGAGCAAGACTATCACCCTTTCGCACCTTGTAATAGCGTGTTGTAACTTTTTTAGAAGTTGCCTTCTTTGCTGTAGCAACCTTTGTATCGGGTCCTGTATAATTTGTATCACCCTTTGGCTTATGGAATACGTAGAAGTCACCCGTAACGTCCTGATTAGGGAAGTCAAAAAGGAGAGCTGGATTAATAGCTTCACCCATTACACGAGTTTCGAAGTGCAAGTGCGAACCAAAGGAACGTCCTGTATTACCTCCCAAGCCGATAGGCTGACCTGACTTCACCGTTTGATTGATATCGCAAAGTGTCTTAGACAAGTGGGCATAATAGGTTTCCAAACCATTTTCATGACGAAGCACTATATAGTGCCCATAACCCTTTGCCTCAAAACGTACAATACGAACGACTCCATCAAAAGCGGCATAAATTGTATCACCTGTCAATACCTTAACATCGATACCCTTGTGCATACGACGAAAACGGGGGCGATAGCCAAAATTACTTGTCACGAGACGACTCTTTGTTGGCATACTGAAACCACGCAAGTCAATCTTATGAGATTCAGGAACATCATTTCGTGAATAACAATGAGTTGAATTATTATTCCACGACTTATAGATACCATAAATATTATCAAGCACCTTTTCTGCGTCAAGCAATTTCAACATAGCTACAGAGTCTGCAGCTCTAAGCTTCACATCTACAGGCGCTTGCTTAGCAATCATATCCTGAGCTACAGCAGTTTGCACAGCTGAGAACATCAAGACTCCTGCAAAAATACGTTTCAAAGTTTTAAATTTCATGCGATTAAGGATTTAACGGGTGCAAAGTTACAAGTTTCTGTTAGCACAAACAAAATATCGTTCACCTTTTTTGGCGATTTAACACACGCATTAACTTATTTTAAGTTAAAGAATAAATCTCACCCTAAATTGATATCTACAGTTTTCAAAAATCACCCAATTCAATACGCGTTGCAATATCACTCGTACGTTCTTTTATGTAAAAACTCTTCGTAAAATTATAAGTGAGTTAGTAAAAATTATAAGTGAGTTAATTTAAATTATCTGAGACTTATTTTTCACTAACTCACTTATAGTTTTAAAGACATATTTGAGATTTTAGCTGAACGAAAACAGGAGTACATCTATACCATTAAAACTAGTATATAAAAAGGAATAATCGCACCACAGATACCTATGATGCGATTATCACCTTGTTATGTGTTATCAAATAAAAGTTCTGTAAGAGAAAGAGTTACTTCTTCTTTTCCTTATTATAACGATCATTCAAGCCCTTAACAATATCAGCCGTGATATCCAACTGAGGATTGTTATTAAGAACTACCGCACGCGTAAGAATAAGTGTGTAATTATGCTCCTTATTGTAAGCAGTCAGCACACTCTGAATACTATCCTCCAATGCCTTATTGAAAGCCAATTCCTTTTCAGCAAACTCCTTAGTATACTTTTCTTGAAGTTGCTCCAAATTAGACTGTTGCTTAACGAATGCCGCTTGTGCATTATTAAACTCAGCTTCGCTGGTATACTTACCTTCCTGGAGATTCTTCTGAATTTCAGCAGCCTTATTCTGAAGAGCTTGTGCTTTTTTAGCTATCGTCGCCTGATAACCATTATAAGCAGTTTCCAACTCCTTGCGGCAATCAAGATAATACTGATACTTAGCCTGAAGCGTATCCATATCGACATAAGCAATCGAAATAGCGGGCGCGACTTCTACAGAATCATTTACAACCTGAGGAGCTGTTTCATTATTGTTAGAGCATGCCATAAAAAGCACACACACTGCGAGAGAAAGAATTTTAAAAATTACGTTCATATACTTTGCATTTAAAAATTTCGACACATGAATTAGACTTGTTTACTTAGAACGCTCACTTACTCGATTAGGACTATCCTTGCGCAATTTACGATCCATTGACTGCACACAATGAATACCCTTTTTATTCAAATGGCGGTTTCCATCAATGTGAGTATGCACAAACTTCTTGCCCACTAATACCTTAATAGCTAGCAATAAGAAAGCAACGGCAATAATTGCCAAGATGATGAGAAATAATTGAAACATTCTTCGTATCTTTGCGACTAAAATCGCCCACAAAGGTAAAACGAATAATTCACATAACCATATTTTTAAAACATTTTAACGAATACAAATTATGATTGAGAATCCAATATTACAACCTAAAGAAGTTTTTGAATGCTTCTCAGCAATCTGCCAAGTTCCCCACCCCTCTAAGCGCGAGGAAAAGATGATTGCTTTTCTTGAAAAGTTTGGCCAGAACCTCGGCCTTGAAACTTTAGTAGACAAGACTGGCAACGTCCTGATTAAGAAGTCCGCAACAGCTGGCATGGAAGGTCGCAAGACGGTGGTACTTCAGAGTCACTTCGACATGGTGTGCGAAAAGAACAACGATACCATTTTTGACTTTGACAACGACGCCATTCAAACCTACATTGATGGAGAATGGTTGAAGGCAAAAGGAACAACTCTTGGCGCTGACGATGGTATCGGCGTAGCTATGCAAATGGCAATTCTTCAGGCTACCGACATCGCTCATGGACCACTTGAATGCCTTTTCACTCGCGATGAAGAAACTGGACTTACTGGAGCAATGGGTTTGGAGCCTGGTTTTGTTACAGGCGACTATCTCATCAACCTTGACTCTGAAGACGAAGGACAGATTTTTGTAAGTTGCGCCGGCGGCGCACGCACCAATGCTGAATTCGCTTATACAGAAGAAGAACTCCCCGCTGGTTATTTCTGCTTCAAGGTAGGAGTAAAGAATCTTACAGGCGGTCACTCAGGTGATGACATCAATAAGAACCGCGCAAATGCAAATAAGCTCCTCGTTCGCTTCCTTTGCAATGAAATGGAGAAAATGGACCTCCGCCTTATTGACATTCAGAGTGGCGGACTTCATAATGCAATTCCTCGCGAAGGTTGGGCGCTTTGTGCCGTTCCAATGAAGATGAAAGAACAGGTGCGCATTGACCTTAACGTATACAGTGCAGCATTGGAAGAGGAGTTTCCCCAAACTGAACCCAACATGCTTTGGGAACTCAGCAGCGAGACTGCTTCTACAACTTGCATTGCACCTGCTGTAGTGAAGCCCATGCTTCTTTCGCTTCATGCACTCCACAATGGTGTATATGCCATGAGTCAAAATATGGAAGGCCTTGTTGAAACTTCTACCAACCTCGCCAGCATCCGTAAACAAGATGGCAAGATTGTCGTAACAACAAGTCAGCGTAGCTCTGTTGCAAGCGGTCGTGAGAACATGTCATCTGTAGTACGTGCGTGCCTCGAACTTGGTGGCGCAAAATGCGACACCGGAGAAGGCTATCCTGGATGGAAAATGAATCCTAAGAGTGAAATACTCCGTATTGCCACAGAAAGCTACCGCACATTATATAATAAGGAGCCCAAGATTCTTGCAATACACGCAGGCCTGGAATGCGGGCTCTTCAGCGAAAAGTATCCACAACTCGACATGATTAGCGTAGGACCAACACTTCGTGGCGTGCACTCTCCCGAAGAACGTCTTCATATTCCTTCTGTAAAGATTGTCTGGGATCACCTTTTGGATATTTTGAAGCGAGCATAGTATAAAATTATTAAAGGAGAAATGAGAAATGAGAAAGCACCATGCGGAAAAGTCACGATTGTATTCCGCAAGGCCTTTCTCCTTTCTCCTTTCTCATTTCAACGACTATGGACATAATCCATCTTCTCCCCGACTCCGTAGCCAATCAAATAGCCGCAGGTGAGGTTATCCAACGCCCAGCAAGCGTTGTAAAAGAATTAGTTGAAAACGCTATTGATGCCGGAGCGACTTTTATACAAATCCACATTGTTGACGCAGGTAAAACTATCATTCAGGTTATCGACAATGGGAAAGGCATGAGCGAAACGGATGCGCGCATGGCTTTTGAACGTCACGCCACATCAAAAATTCACACCGCTGACGACCTCTTCACACTCCAAACTATGGGATTCCGTGGAGAGGCCTTACCCTCTATTGCTGCCGTCGCACAAGTAGAATTGCGCACACGCCTTAAAGGTAATGATTGTGGCACATGCATCCAAATCGAAGGTTCGAAAGTTATTAGTAGCGAAGTTGTTATGTGTCCGCAAGGTTCCAATTTCATTGTCAAGAATTTATTCTTTAATATTCCTGCACGCCGTAAATTCTTGAAATCCAACCAAACGGAGCTCAATAACATTCTACAAGAATTCGAACGTATAACACTGGCACACCCAAATATATCTTTCACCCTCCACCACGGAGAGACTCAACTTTATAACCTGCAACCACAAAATTTTCACCGACGCATTATTGACCTTTTTGGGAAACGCTACGAGAAGCTACTTGTCCCTGTCTCTGTTGAAACGTCTTTGGTTACAATTAACGGTTTTGTTGGTCTCCCCTCAAGCGCAAAGAAGAAAGGGTGCACCCAATTTTTCCTCACGAATGGGCGCTACATGCGTCACCCTTATTTTGCCAAAAGTATTATCACTGCTTTTGACCGCCTTATCGCCGAAGGAGATCAAATACCATTCTTTATCAACCTTATAGTTGATCCTGCAAAATTAGACGTAAACATCCATCCTCAAAAGACAGAAATTAAATTTGAAGATGATGCCGCTATTTTCCAAATTCTCCAAGCGGCTGTGCGTGAAACCTTAGGACGCCACAATGCTGTGCCAAGTATTGATTTTGACACAGAAAATCGTCCAGAAATCCCAGGCATAGGTAGTTTCGAACAAACCGACGGCTCTCCACTTTTCACTGCACCAACAATCGAAGTCGACGATTCGTTCAATCCATTCAACACAAACTCAGAAAAGCATGAGCGAACTGAGCGCACTTGGAATGCTCCAACATCAGCTCCCAAAGAATGGAAAAGCCTATACGACACACTCATTCCGCAAGAAGAAGCGCCAACTGAAGAACAGACGTCACTACTTTCTGCTCTTGGGTTAGATTCCGAATGTCTTTGGACGAAGGGTAACACCGATGTTTTACAAGTTCGCGGACGTTACATCATTACGCAAACGCATAACGGACTACTTTTGGTTGATCAGCATCGTGCGCATGTACGTATTTTATATGAGCAATACATGAAGCAGTTTGCTACGGAGCGTAGTATTTCACAAATGCTATTACTGCCTATTCTCATTCAACTTTCACCAAAGGAAATAGGCACATTATCAATTATTGAGAGCGAACTTGAAGCCGCAGGATTTGAACTCAGTTCACTCGGCGGTGGCGATTATCAAATCCTTGCAGTTCCTGCTGGTGCTGAAAATGCACACCCAGAACAGATTCTGATTGAACTCCTCAATTCAGACATCTCCACAGAGAATCTTAAAGAACGCATTACGCATAGCATAGCAAATATCTTATCGCAACGCTCCTCTATTTCCTACGGACAATATTTGAGCCAGGCTGAATGCACAGACTTACTTGACCATCTATTTGAGCTCCCTACTTCTACATTTACCCCCACTGGGCTACGTATTTATGCCGTGATAACGGATGGCGAGCTTACCCATACGTTTGGATAACGTTCTGCAGTTAGAAACCATTTTACAATTAAAACAAAGTGCCGATTAATTGGAATTTAATCTCAAACATTCCTATTTAATCGGCACTTAATTTATCTTCATCACACAATTAGAAAATCAGCCTTTTTACTTACTTTTTGTCACATTTACTATTCATTTTACAACAATCCTCAGTTAAATAGCTTTCATTATGAAAGTAACATTATGAAAGCATTGCTTTGCTTTCGCATACAAAATGGCGATTTTATATACTTTAGACGTCCATTTTATTCAAACATTAATAATTTATACTTTCCACTACAACAAAACAGCACACAAAAAACTTTAGTGTGCAATTCTAAAAAAAAATATAAATTCTCTTGGCAATCTAAGATTTCTTCAATAACTTTGCGGTCAACCATGTATATATTATAATTAACGTTATATAAACACTCCAAAACAATGGCAAACGAAAAAAGAGTTTACACCTTCGGTAATGGTGAAGCTGAAGGACGTGCTGACATGCGTAACACGCTTGGCGGTAAGGGTGCTAACCTCGCGGAAATGAACCTCATCGGTGTTCCCGTTCCTCCTGGTTTCACTATCACTACTGACTGCTGTAACGAATACTACGAAGTAGGCAAGGACAAGATGGTTGAGCTCCTCAAGAGCGACGTTGAAAAGGCAATCAACCACGTTGAAGGTTTGATGAACAGCAAGTTCGGAGACCTCGAAAATCCCTTGCTCGTATCAGTACGCTCTGGTGCTCGCGCTTCAATGCCCGGTATGATGGACACTATCCTCAACCTCGGTTTGAACGACGATGTAGTAGCTGGTATCATCCGCAAGACTGGTAACGCTCGCTTTGCTTGGGACTCTTACCGTCGTTTCGTTCAGATGTACGGTGACGTTGTTTTGGGTATGAAGCCCGTAAACAAGGAAGACATCGATCCATTTGAAGCTATCATTGAAGAAGTTAAGGAAACTAAGGGTGTTAAGCTCGACAACGAACTTGAAGTTGCTGACCTCCAGGAACTCGTTGTTAAGTTTAAGGCAGCTGTAAAGGCTCAGACAGGTAAGGACTTCCCCAACGATGCTTACGAACAGTTGTGGGGCGCTATCTGCGCAGTATTTGACTCTTGGATGAACGACCGTGCTATCCTCTACCGTAAGATGGAAGGTATTCCCGCAGAATGGGGTACTGCCGTAAACGTACAGGCAATGGTATTCGGTAACATGGGTGACACTTCTGCAACTGGCGTTTGCTTCTCTCGCGACGCAGGTTCTGGTGAAAACCTCTTCAACGGTGAATGGCTCGTTAACGCTCAAGGTGAAGACGTAGTAGCAGGTATCCGTACACCTCAGCAGATTACACTTGAAGGCTCACGCCGTTGGGCTGCGCTTCAGGGTATTTCTGAAGAAGAACGTAAGGCAAACTTCCCCTCAATGGAAGAAGCAATGCCCGAAATCTACGCTGAACTTGATGCTCTCCAGACTAAGCTTGAAAACCACTACCGCGACATGCAGGATATGGAATTCACAGTTCAGGAAGGTAAGCTTTGGTTCCTCCAGACTCGTAACGGTAAGCGTACAGGTGCTGCAATGGTTAAGATTGCTATCGACCTCCTTCACGAAGGTATGATTGACGAAAAGACTGCAATCCTCCGTTGCGAACCCAACAAGCTCGACGAACTTCTCCACCCCGTATTTGACAAGGCAGCTCTCGCTAGTGCTAAGGAAATCACTAAGGGCCTCCCTGCTTCTCCCGGTGCTGCTTGCGGTCAGATTGTATTCCACGCTGACGACGCTACAGAATGGGCTGCTGCTGGTAAGAAGGTCATCATGGTTCGCGTAGAAACTTCTCCCGAAGACCTCGCTGGTATGGCTGTTGCTGAAGGTATCCTCACTGCTCGTGGTGGTATGACTTCACACGCTGCGGTTGTTGCTCGCGGTATGGGTAAGTGCTGTGTATCAGGTGCAGGCGCAATCAATGTTGACTACTACGCAAAGACTGTAGAAATTGCTGGTGTTGTATATAAGGAAGGTGACTTCATTTCATTGAACGGTACTACTGGGCGCGTTTACGCTGGTCAGATTCCTACTCAAGAAGCAGAACTCAGCGGTGACTTCGCAGAACTCATGGATCTCTGCTCTAAGCACTCTAAGCTCGTAGTTCGTACAAATGCAGATACTCCCCATGATGCAACTGTAGCTCGCAACTTCGGTGCTGTAGGTATCGGCCTCTGCCGCACAGAACACATGTTCTTTGAAGCAGAAAAGATCGTTGCAATGCGCGAAATGATTCTTTCTCAGGATTCAGAAGGTCGCGAAAAGGCACTTGCTAAGATTCTCCCCTACCAAAAGGCAGACTTCGTAGGTATCTTCAAGGCTATGGACGGTTGTCCCGTGAACGTTCGTCTCCTTGACCCCCCTCTCCACGAATTCGTTCCCCACGATCTCAAGGGTCAGCAGGAAATGGCTGAAGCTATGGGCGTAACTGTTGAATACATCCAGCAGCGCGTTCACTCTCTCGCAGAAGCTAACCCCATGCTCGGTCATCGTGGTTGCCGTCTCGGTAACACTTATCCCGAAATCACTGCAATGCAGACTCGCGCTATCCTCGGTGCTGCTTGTCAGTTGAAGAAGGAAGGTCTTAATCCTCTTCCCGAAATCATGGTGCCCCTCACTGGTATCCTCTACGAATTCGAAGCTCAGGAAAAGGTAATCCGCGAAACTGCGGCTAAGGTATTTGCTGAAGAAGGCGTAGAAGTTCCCTTCAAGGTTGGTACAATGATCGAAATTCCTCGTGCTGCCCTCACAGCTAACCGCATCGCAAGCCGCGCTGAATACTTCTCATTCGGTACTAACGACTTGACTCAGATGACATTCGGTTACTCTCGTGACGACATTGCTTCATTCCTCCCCGTTTATCTCGAAAAGAAGATCTTGAAGGTTGACCCCTTCCAGGTTCTCGACCAGAATGGTGTAGGTCAGCTTGTTGAAATGGCTGTAGAAAAGGGTCGTCAGGTTCGTCCCGAACTCAAGTGCGGTATCTGTGGTGAACACGGCGGTGAACCCACTTCTGTTAAGTTCTGCCACAAGGTAGGTCTCAACTACGTATCTTGCTCACCCTTCCGCGTGCCCATCGCTCGCCTCGCTGCTGCTCAGGCTGCTGTGGAAGAAGCTAAGTAATTCCAACGATAGCGAATATAAATTAAGCCACTCCAAGTTTTTGGGGTGGCTTAATTGTTTTTAATGGGAGCCGTCTAAAAGTTCTTAGGGCGAAGATATTTCTCTACCGAAAGAAATTAAGGCGAAAGGCTGTCAGCATCCTAATACCATTAAACTATTAAAGCGAGATAGAATCTGACTGTAAAATATTAGGATGCAGAATTATAGGAGTACCCTCAGCCGAGAAAGTAATAGGCAACCACAAGTAACGACTGTCTGAGGGGCACTTAGGTTTCCAAACATCTGCCATAAAAAGATAAGCGTTCTTACGCCCATGTACAGGGAGCACAAAGGTTCCTTGCGCTCCGAAAGTCAATTCTGCATTATCCCCTTTGCAAGGATTATCATGTTGCGTCCAAGGTCCCCAAATTGTAGGTGCAGAGAACATACGCGCGGCATTGGGTTCCCACCCCGTACATCCCGAAGTAATCAGCCAATAGGTACCATTGTGCTTAAAAATTGTAGGCGCTTCGTTCATACCTCCAGGAGCAACACGAACATATTTACCCTTGTGAGAACAATAATCTGCTGAGAGCTCGGCAATATGCAAGGTCATATTTTCTTCTGAGGAATAAATGTGATAAGCCTTACCGTCATCATCTTTAAATAGCGTCATGTCTCGCGCCATTTGCCCCGTCGAAAGGTCACGTTTGAGGAACAATCCATTTTCAACTGCATCATACCACTTTTTTGTCCACCACTTCTTATAGTTCTTGGGGTTCAATTGCATCATGTCTCCCCATTGCTTGTCTGACATATCTACAGGCAACACATCAGGATTCACTCGCATAGACGCTAAATAACGGAACGGACCATCAGGACTATCACTTACAGCAACAGCAGAGCGTGCAGTGCTGTAATCTTGCCCCTTAAGTTCAAGATGAAACCACATGACAAATTGCTTAGTTGTTTCATTATAAATTACCTTTGGGCGTTCCATAACACATCCGCACTCTAAGTCTGCACCAACAGAATCTACCACAGCCAACACCACCCCATTATTCTTCCACTGACGCAAATCTTTTGAAGAATAACAGGTTATCCCCACCATAGCAGAAGTTGTAAAATCACTTTTATGCTCACCATACCAATAATAAGTCCCCTTATGATACAACACACCACCTCCATGAGCATTAATCGGATTGCCGTCTGTGTCTAACCATTCTTCTCCATTACAAAGCATACCAAAGTCCGCAACAGTGCGACACGAGCCGAGGCTAATTAACAATAAGATGAAGCATAATACAAGCACTGTATGATTATAAACGTTCTTTATATACATAAATTCAAGTATTAATTAGGATATTTAAAAATTGCACTTGCGAATTTACGCAAATATGGGCGACAAACCATAGTCTGTCGCCCATTGTTTATATTTTATAACGATATATCGATTACTTGATTCCCAAACTCTTAGCAATCTTCTTGGGAAGTGCATCCTTGTGAATCACAATGTTCATAGTCTTGTAAGCAACGAATGCCTTTGTAGCATAGAACATGCCCTTGTAAGGACCGTATTCCCCCCATGAGTTCTTTACCATGAAGTATTCTTTACCATTCTGGTCTTTAGCGAGACCATAAATCTGCATACCGTGGTCGTCAGTAGTTTCCCAATTGTCGTAAGCAACCTGACGCATTTCCTGAGTGATTGTCATTTCGTCATCACCTGTATTAATCACAGCGCCCTTGAAGTTGTCACCTGTCCAACGAGCTGCGTCAGAACCAGTCTTGTCGTTTGCCTTACCATTAGAGGGGACACTAGCAACACCTGTACGTGCGTTGAAGCCCTTTTCACTTACGTCAGAACCCCAAGCGAAAGTGTAACCATTGCGAACAGCTTCTTCCATCACCTGCATAAACTCATCAAGGGGAAGGTTGTAGCTTTCTGCCCAACGCCAGTTATCCTGAATTTCAAGAACAAACTTTTCATGGAAAGGATGATGCATGTAGCTTGTGAGCGACACATAGTCATCTGGATTCAAACCGAGTTCAGCAGCATAAGACTTGGGAGTAAACTTCTTACCATTTACTTCAAATTCATTGGGGATTGCACCGAAGTAGTTTGTATAAATAGCATTCAAATCCTTCTTCCAAACGGGATTAATCTTCTTAAGTTTACCCTTTGCGAGTGCTTCAACATACGCAGTAGTTACTGCATCAAGCTGATTTGCGTTAAAGAGAGAGTCACCGTAAGGAGTACCAGGAGCGGGCATTGCTGACTGGGGAACGAGACCATAGTTCTTCAAGCAGTAAATTGCATCATAGAAAGAACCACCCTGTGAGAAAGAAGCATCACCATGAGTACGGATAGCTTTATCAGCACGATCCATATAAGTGTTGAACACGAGGAATGATTCGCAAAGATCTACTTCGCCCTTGCCCATACGGAGCAATTCTGATTCAAGGAATGCATAAGAAGAGTAAGCCCAACAAGTACCACTCTGATTCTGGTCCTTGATAGGAGTAATTGCATTTTCCTTAATCACTTCGTACACAACAGAATCCTTCTTCTCCTGTGCGAGAGCTTCACCGCCAACTACCAACGCAGCGAGCGCAAATGTTAAAATTTTCTTCATTATTAAATATTTAATTAGGTTTTTAAGTTCTCTAAATATAGATGCTTTAGAATTTATAGGTTTTGAGATGCCAAGAAAGTTTCTACTTCATCTGTATGATAAGGTATACGCTCATCACCGAGGAAACGGCAACCATCAGAAGTAATCAGCACATCATCTTCGATACGGATACCACCAAAATCCTTGTACGCTTCAATAGCATCAAAGTTGAGGAAGTCCTTATTGATTCCTTCTTTTCTCCAAAGGTCAATGAGGTCGGGGATGAAGTATATACCAGGTTCATCTGTTACAACGAAACCTTCTTCAAGACGACGACCGAAGCGGAGACTCGCAGTTCCAAACTGACTGCTTGGGCGTGTTTCGGCGTCGTACCCCACATGGATCTGACCAAGTCCTTCCATGTCGTGAACATCCATTCCCATCATATGGCCTAGTCCATGAGGCAAGAACAAAGCATGGGCACCTGCTTGAACAGCAGCCTCTGTATCGCCCTTCATCAAGCCAAGGTCCTTCAAGCGTTCCGTCATCAAGCGACACACATCCAAGTGCACATCGTAATAACGCACTCCTGGACGACAATGCGTAAGTGCCAAGTCGTGACAGTCCACCACAATATCATAAATATCCTTTTGGCGCTGCGTAAACTTACCTGAAATGGGTGTCGTACGCGTATGGTCAGAACAATAATGGTTGACAGTTTCTGCACCAGCATCTACGAGGAGCAAACGTCCTGCTTCCAACTCACGATTAGAGGGATAACCATGAAGCACTTCGCCATGCATGGAAACTATGCTTTGGAACGAACAAATTGCTCCATGTGAAGCAGCAATACCATCAAGCACACCACCGATATAACGTTCTGTAACTCCAGGCTTTGCCAAAGTCATAGCTGCCGTATGCATCAAATAGCCAATATGGCTCGCACGCTCCATTTCAGCAATTTCTTCAGCTGACTTCTTTGAGCGCAACTTCACCACAGCATTGATAAGTGCGAGCGAAGCCTCAGCCTTCTGCTGTGAAGGATGGATTCCCGTAAGATCCATCAACTGAATCATCGTATCGTGACGGTAAGGTGGCAAGAAATGCACCTTTCTACCCTGCGCCTTTGCTTTAGAAACGAGTTCTGCCAACTGCGACATGGGCGCTGTTGTTGCAACCCCACTCTGCTGGGCCATTTCCACAACTGAAGTCACGCTACCGTACCAAACGATATCGTCAATGTCAATTTCATCTCCCACAAGGATTTCCGCTCCACTCTCGCAATCAATCACCCCAACAAGGCCGTCGCGGTGCTGACCAAAGAAATAGAGAAAACTACTATCCTGACGGAACTTGTAAGCATTAGCTGGATAATTCATCGGCGCATCGTTGTTCCCGAAAAGGAGAATCAACCCCTCACCAACCAATTTTCGCAACGCAACACGGCGTTCAACGTATGTTTCTTTTGAAAAAAGCATAGTTAATCAGTTTCTTTGCCTAACTTAAGCCTCGTATATGAAAGACACCTATATAGGCATTTTATAAATTCTTTGCAAAGATACAATAAATTACTGAATTACGGAGATGTCCTTCTCGTATTTACCCAAATTTAATTAACTTTGCTCACCGCTATTCACATAATCATAAGACAATGCAACACGATAAAAATAAGAATCAAGAATTACTTCGCAATGCAGGCCTTGTTCTAGAAGGAGGGGGTATGCGTGGAGTATTTACGGCTGGTGTGTTAGACTACATGCTTGACGCCAAAATCTATTTGCCCTATGGGGTGGGAGTTTCAGCAGGAGCCTGCCACGGACTCTCTTACATGAGTCGCCAACGTGAACGTGCACGTAAGTCTACACTTGATATTATGTACACTCGCTCGTATGTGGGTCTCAAATATTGGCGCAAGCAGCGCAGTATCCTTGACATGGATTTCCTTTACAACACGCTGCCACGCGAAATCTACCCCTACGACTATGGCACCTATTTCGCAAATCCAGCCACCTATGAGATTGTGACGACAAACTGTTTGACAGGCGAACCTAATTACTTCACCGACAAAGAGAGCGAAGACCGCATTCTCACACTCGCCCGCGCCACGAGCAGCCTGCCTTATATCAGTCCTATGGTAGAAGTTGACGGCATTCCTATGCTCGATGGTGGCATTTCCGATAGCATTCCCCTGCAACGTGCTATTGATTGTGGACACTACTTTAACGTTGTTGTTCTCACCCGCAATGCTGGTTTCCGTTTTAACTCTGGTTTCTACCGTCGCACAGCCTTCTTGTACCGCAAATATCCCAACTTACGTCGCACACTCTCGCGCCGCAATGAAATGTATAACGCTCAGATGGAGTTAGTTGAGAAGTTAGAACGCGAAGGCAAGATATTAGTCATCCGCCCAGAACGTCCGCTTGAAGTAGGACGTCTTTGTAAGGACACTGTAAAAATGCGCCGTCTTTACGATGAAGGATATGAGGTAGCGAAGCGCACATTTGAGCGTTTCTTGCAGGGATAACGTACATCGCACTGCGAAGAAGAATTTCATTTTACGTTTCTCCATTCTCACATTTCACAGATGGTTCTCCATATCTTTAATCCCTCCCACGACGAAGCGCTTGGCTTTGGTTCTCCTTATTACGTGCCCACGAAAGCCGCAATGTTACTTGCAAAGGAACGCTGTACATTGCCAGAACTTTGGGCAAAACCAGGAGATGCCATACTCCTAACCGACGATAGAGCGCGCCCCACAACAAATAACTCGGACACGCCTTTCCTCTACCTCTACAAGCGTGAACTTACTCCAAAGTTAATCCGTCAGATTACACGTATTGAGCCTTGGGGATGGAATGCGTATCTGCGTCACACACTCCGTCGTTGCGGTGTGCCTGACACACTACTCCCTACAGATGAAGAATTGGAACATCGTCGCCGATTAAGTAGCAGAGAAATGGCGATTGCCCTACTCCGCCGACTCACCGAGGAAGATACAACGCTTGCAGGACGTGCTACATGGTGCACCACAATAGAAGAAGCTTGGACAGCAGTGAAAACTTATGGCAGAGCGATGGCTAAAGCTCCCTGGTCAAGTAGTGGCAGAGGTGTTTTCCGTGTAGAGTCAGAAGACAACGTTATTCCTGCTGACGCCCGCATGCGCAACATCATCAAGCAATATGGTGGAATTGCCATAGAGGAATATTGCGAACGTATTCAAGATTTAGCATTGGAATTTTACGCACGTCCTGATGGTACGATTTCTTACGCAGGACTATCCGTATTTAGCACCTCCGTTGGAGGTAACTATTTAGGGAACGTAGAAGGCACGCAATCAGAACTGCAATCCCATATCAGTCGTCTAATTCCCTGGGCTGAAGTTGAACATTGCATTAAGCGACTTACACATCACCTTCAAGAACTTATACAAGGGAACTACACTGGCCCATTAGGCGTTGACCTTATGATTGTCAAAAAAGAAGAGGGTCATAGGCTACACCCTTGTGTTGAAATCAACCTTCGCAATACGATGGGACATATTGCATTGCTTATTAACGAAAGAAAGTGAGAGGTTTGCACTAACCTCTCACTTTCTTTATTTTTATCTACTACCTCTTCGAATTTCACTTGGCGATTTACCAAAATGAGCACGTACGTATTTGCCAAAGAAACTTGAATTGGGGAATTGCAATTGAAAAACAATTTCTTTGATTGAAAGATCCGTATGGAGGAGATAGTAACGTATGTCGTTTTCTATAAACTCGGTAATCCATTGTAAGGCAGTTCGTCCCGACACCTTTTTACACACTTCCGAAAGATGCTTAGCCGTTACACAGAGTTCCGATGCATAATATTCAATAAATCGGGGACGTGGCCGAGTCGTTTCCAACAAATTGATAAAACGTAAGAACAATTTTTCGCTCTGCCCTACTTCAAATTGTTTAGTAGCCAGTTCATCTAACATGTGTGCACCAATCAATTCACAAAGCATTCCTTTCACGATTAGATGTATCACATCGTCACGAAATGCATGCTCAAGATCCTCTAACTTCAATTGTAAGATTTCACTATAATGCCTAAATATAGTTTGTTCCCTTTCGTTCAAACTCAATACATGGAAAGAGCGATCCAGATTTAACAATGCTCCAATGATTCGTTGAGTATTAGGTACGCAATCCATCAACAATTGGCGCGACACGACTATAAAGCTTCCCTTCATCCCTCTGTCAACCTCCATTTCTCGGCGGAAGGTTGAATTGGGCTTACAAATTACGAGATCCCCCGCCTTGACTTGAAGTAGTTTGCCATTAATTTCAAACTCTCCTTCTCCTTCTCGAATAAAAAGAAGTATGGCGTCCATCATTTGCGCATACTCACCATGACCCAAAAACAAGCTATGCTTGACCTTTTCAGCTTCGCTAACTATTATAAAGTCTTCACAAGCATACGTGTACTCACTAGATTGAGCCAACATATCCTTAATCGTTATTTCATCAATCATTTTCCGTAAATATTAAGGTTTTCGGATGCAAAGTTAAAACTTTATTCCACACAACGGGTTTCCAAAAATAAAACAATTATGTCCTGTTTTTCGGATATGTTTTCCATTCAAGATAATCTCAGTCATTATTCCCATCAGTCCCCTCATCGTTAACATTCCTCTCCTCCCTCGTAACTCCCCTTCACCTCAATCGAAACTCCACCAACAAGGGAAGATGGTCACTTATTCCACCGTTGTAATACGGGCCTTTATAAGTGCGTTTAGGACGGAAATAAGTCTGAAATGACTTCTCATCTCGTTCCCAAAGAAAGGGGAAGGCTAAAATCCGACTATAAGGATTAGGAGCATAAAGAGGTGCATCAGAACGCAACGCTGCCCCTGAAACAATGATATGGTCTATCTTGCTCCACATTCCTTGATAATAATAAGTACCCTTGACAGATGTTTGCTCCTCACAACGAGGGGGAAGGTCATAAAGCAATTGAGATGGCAAAATCTTCTCCTCGGGAAGCAAAACTTTCAATGTATCTTTCAAGGAGGCATCTTGTACTTCATCATTTAAGTCGCCCATTACAACAATTAACGCATCCGAACGATTGGTTTGGATGCTATCCACTTTATGCCGTATCATCCGTGCCACCTCACAACGATGGTGTTCCGTAGCCAGCACGCCGCCACGCCGACTTGGGAAGTGGGCAACAAAAACTGAGAGGGTGTCGAGCGTAGGCAATAATCCCTCAACAAACAGTACGTCACGAGTGGGGCGCTCTCCCTCTGTTGTTGTAACACGAAGGTCCTCACGATGAACAGGTCTGAACCTACTGGGTTGATAAAGCAAAGCCACATCTATACCACGGAGATCGAGGCTATTGGTTATCACATACTCATACCCCAAACGCGCTAAGGAAGTGCGCCGAGTGAGATGCTCCACCACAGAATCATTTTCCACTTCCACCAAGCCCACTAACTCAACAGGAACATCACCTCCTGCCGCAGCTATTGTGCGTGCTAAGCGCCCCTGTTTTGCCCAATAGCGTTCGGAAGTCCATTTATGGTTGCCATTAGGGAGGAAATCGCCATCATCCTTTAATGGTTCGGGAATCGTATCAAACAAATTCTCAACATTATACTCCATAATGCGGAAGCGTTCCTGAGCGACAGCCATAAAAGGGGTTGCAACACTCAGGAACGCTAC
The DNA here is from genome assembly GCA_045657925.1 of Alloprevotella sp. Taxonomy (GTDB): domain Bacteria; phylum Bacteroidota; class Bacteroidia; order Bacteroidales; family Bacteroidaceae; genus Alloprevotella. Next base: position 121,236 of record JAZOUA010000014.1, read on the forward strand.
CAATGAAAGGATAGAAAGCACACTATTCATGATGATAGGGTTCGCCTTTAATAATAGTCATGGCGCGGTAATACTGTTCTACGAAAAAGAGGCGCACCATTTGATGAGAGAATGTCATGCGTGAGAGTGAAACTTTTTCACGCGCTAAGGCATAAATATCTGGAGAGAATCCGTATGGGCCGCCTACAATAAAAACGAGTCGGCGCGCCACCGTCTGTTGCTTTTGCTCCAAATAGCGGGCAAAGTCTACACTTCTAAACTCCTTACCTCCCTCATCCAAAAGCACCACATAGTCACCATCCTTCAAGCTTTTCTTTAAGAGTTCCGCTTCTCGTTCCTTCTGTTGTTCAGGGGTAAGTGCCTTCGTATTCTTCAACTCAGGAATTACCTCAAGTTCGAAAGGCTGATAATGCTTCACTCGTTGCACATAGTCATCAATGAGTGCCACGAGATGCTTATCTATTGTCTTGCCAATAACAAGGAAAAGAGTTTTCATAAATGAAGGGAGAATAATAATGTATGGGAGTTCGTAAAAACTAAGTCTCAATTAGTTCAAATTAAGTCTCAGATAATTTAAATTAAGTGAGACTTAGTTTGAATTAAGTAACGTTTAGTTTCAACGATTTATAAGTATCTAATTTTCAATCTACAGGAACGATGGTGAAACACTGAATTTCGAACCATCTAAACACATTCAATCCGCCCCATCATGCCAAAAATCCCAAGCAGCTTCGGCCTGCAGATGCAACATTTCCAAGCCATTCTTAACCACAGTCCCCTGCTCACTCGCCTTACGCATGAAGGATGTTTCAAGCGGATTGTAAACAAGGTCGTAACAAAGGTGAAGGGGCGTAAGCAAGTGGTAAGGTAAATTGGGAGCCTCTTCCACATGGGGAAACATCCCTACGGGCGAACAGTTTACGATTACATGATGCGCATCAAGCACCTCAGACGTCAACTCTTCGTAAGTAAGAGCATCTGAGCGCTTAGTACGACTCACATAAGTTGGGATAATGCCCAATTTCCTTAAACCAAAAGCAACAGCCTTAGATGCGCCACCACTTCCAAGCACCAAGGCACGACTATGGTGAGATTTCAGCAATGGACGAAGTGACTCCACAAATCCAATAACGTCAGAGTTATATCCTTTTGTGCGTACCGCCCCATCTTTCTCACGCTTGATGCGCACCACATTGACCGCCCCTATTTCCTGAGCCTCAGCGCTGAGCTCGTCAAGCAAGGGTATGACCGATTGTTTGTGCGGGATTGTTACGTTCACACCACGTAAACATGTATTTTCAGCAATGAGCGTTGTGAGTTGAGCTATGTCGGGAAAGTCAAAGTTACTATAAGTGGCATCAATACCTTCGCGTACAAATTTCTCAGCAAAGTATCCCGCCGAGAAGCTATGACCGAGGGGGTGACCTACTAATCCGTATGCTTCCATAAATTTCGTTCGGTTCAGAATCTTATTTTTCCGCTGTGTAGAGCGTGCTAAGTCCGAAAGTAAAGCGTTTAAAGTTTACATCCTTAAACCCTGCCTTCTTTAAAATTTCGCTCATCACCTCGCCTTGAGGGAAGGCCTCCATTGTAGCAGGAAGATAGGTGTAGGCTTGCTTATCCTTTGACACCAACTTACCCACAAAGGGCATCCACACACGAGAATAGAAGCGGAAAAGTTGCTTCATCGGAAAGCGTTGGGGAGTGGTGAGTTCTATTATTACGAGGCGTCCACCAGGGCGCAGGATGCGATGCATTTCTCGAAGTCCACGGTCGAGGTCTTGAAAATTACGCACCCCGTAAGCAACCGTAACGGCATCAAAACTTCCATCCGCAAAGCTTAAATCCATGCAATCTTCCTTTTGAAACGTGAGCACTGTGCGATACTCACTACGAAGCGCCTTTTCTCGCGCTACACTGAGCATTCCTTCCGAAAGGTCAGCACCAACAAGGGATTCTGGGCGAAGCATCTTGGCCGCAAGCAGGGCAAAATCACCCGTACCCGTTGCGATGTCAAGCATGTGCTGTGGCGCATAAGGACGAAGCGAAGCTATTGCGGCCTTGCGCCAATGTTTATCAATCCCCAGCGAAAGAGCATGGTTTAACAAGTCATAACTATGGGCTATGTTGTCAAACATCTGCTCTACCTGCTTGCCTTTTTCGCCTTCTTGGCTATAGGGTTTTATGGTTTCTTGTTTGTAAGTCATGATGGTCATACGAGAGAAGCGTCCTAAATTAAAAGATGCTACTCCTATTAGTTCATTTATCTCTGCAAATTTAAGACTTTTACCCTATTCATACGTCAGAAAGCAGAGTTTTCTTTACCCAATGCCAATCCTTTCAGCATGGAGCAAGTAGGTTTCTAAATCCTTATCGCCTCTGCCCGACAAAGTCAGAATAACGACATCCGTAGGTTTGAAATCCAACTTATGAAGTGCGGCCAAGGCATGAGCAGATTCCAAAGCGGGAAGAATCCCGTCCATACGATTGAGTTCGTATGCCGCATCAAGCGCCTCAGAGTCAGAAATGGGAAGCACGGAAGCACGTCCTGTTGCCACAAGGTGAGCAGGAAGCGGTCCCACACCAGGATAATCTAACCCTGCCGAAATACTATATGGACCTCCCGCCAATTCATCTTCGTGAGAAAGCACCATCGTATTCGCCCCATGAAGCACACGCGCCTCTCCACAAGTCAAAGATGCCGCATGCTTACCCGTAGTGAGTCCCTTTCCTCCTGCTTCGGCAAGCACAAGGCTCACGTCGGGCTCATCAAGAAAGTTGAAGAAACTTCCAGTAGCATTACTGCCACCTCCAATACATGCAACGACATAATTGGGCAACTCACGACCTTCTTGGCGTAAGAGTTGGGCGCGCATTTCTTCACTAATCACGCTTTGAAGACGTGCCACCATGTCAGGAAAGGGATGAGGCCCCACGGCTGATCCAAGCAAATAATAGATATTCTCAGGGGCATCACACCATGCACGAAGTGCGGCATCAACAGCGTTTTCAAGTGTCCTGCTTCCCTCCGTTACTGCCTGCACTTTAGCACCCAAAAGGCGCATTTTCTGAACGTTGGAATGCTGACGCACAATGTCTTCTGCGCCCATGTAAATGACACATTCAAGATTGAGAAGTGCACATGCCGTAGCCGTAGCCACACCATGTTGTCCTGCACCTGTTTCAGCCACAATGCGCTTTGCCCCCATACGTTTCGCAAGAAGCGCTTGTCCAAGGGCATTGTTAATTTTATGAGCACCCGTATGACACAAGTCTTCGCGTTTTAAGTACACCGAACAGCCATGCAAGGCGCTTAATTTCTCAGATCGGTACAACGGTGTGGGGCGCCCAACGTAATCCTTGAGCAATGCGCGGTACTCTGCTTGAAATTCGGGGTCATCAATGTAACGGCGATAATTTTCTGCCAATATCTGTGTACACTTTAATAAAGCTTCAGGAACGTGGGCACCACCAAATTGTCCGTAATAGCCTTCGGGAGATACAGTAAAGTTTTGTGTCATAATTAAGGTTTTGAGGGATTGAAATTGTAAGGTTATGAGAAGAATTCGTAGCAAAGAGTGAGTCATATAACGCGGAATGAATGCCATTTAGGTCCACTTCCGTCTCTACTGCTCTTCAAATTAAAAAGGGCACTCACGTCGCAAGTCCGACGGAGTGCCCTTTCGTATGCCTAATTATACATACAGAGGTTCCTGCTTACGACTTTTTGAGTAGTAAGATACGCCACCAACCGTTATGTATAGCAAATGTTCTCATATTTATTTCTTTTCGTTGGCAAATGTAATAGCATTATATGAAACAACAAAGCATTTTGCCAATATTTTTCACAAAATCTTTACAATATGCCACTTTTCGTACCTAAAAACTTACTCCAATGTAGAAAAATCTACGTTGGGAGCTTCTGTCATATTACCTGAACGTTCAAACTTTGTACCAGTAGTAAGATATTCATCAAAGAAACCGCCCATAGAAAGGAAGAAACCGCCTTCTGTAGTACCACCTGTGTAGTCAAGGCGCATCTTTGTGCGACCTGTTTCGTCACATGTGAAGCGAGCATTCTTTAAGGGGTTCCATCTTCCGTCTACGGTGCGTGCCCATTGGTTTTGGTAGTACGCTTTTCTGTTAATGTATCCCATCACAGGGTTAAAGTTTTCCAAGAATGAGTGAGCATTGGTGTACCAAGTAGACGTTTGAGGACGACGCCAAGAAGCTACGAGCACCCACTTACTCTCATGGTTGTCATAGAAGTAAGCAGTGTAAATAGTAGTATTATTATCATCAGGACGAACACCGATAAGGAATCGACAACGTTCGCCTGCCCTCCAATCGTAATGCATATAGCTCTGACCGCCAGATCCTTCGTTTCCAAATTCTCCGACCTTTGTTCTTCCCCCCTTCTTAATGAGTTGCACGCGCAAAGAATCGGGAATTTCAGCAGGATTGTCTGTTGAGAAAGGACTCCAAACAGAGAAGAGAATACGGCGAGGATGAGGGCTATTGTTCTGCATGCCAAAATATCCTTCTCCAAAACCACAGGCCATATAGTAACTGCTTGGGATATCACCTTCTTCGGGCACTACCACTTCGTTATAGAACCACTCTATTTTCTCTCCGCTGGGGAAAGGATAGCCCAAATGCACCGAAGGACCACGACGTCCAAAGTGCGTGCTAAACTTTTCGTTCACGCAAATAACGGGGCCAACTTCGCCACTAACAAGAAGCGCCGCTACGTTTCCGAACTTTTCGCCCTTAAGAATCTTCTTCCCGCGAATATCAACCTTAACATATTGCGCCTTCTTCACCTTGTAAGTGCCAACTTTGACATCGGTCAGTTCGTCACTATTGAGTTTTACTTTCTTCGTTTTTCCCAACAAAGAAACTTCAATTTCAGAATGCCCTTTTGCTTTAAGCGTAAGGTTCATCTTTCCTGCTTTTTCTGCTTTAAAGTAGAAACTGATAACTGCATCCGTATTGTTCCAATCTTGTATGGCTGAACGGCCTTCATCAATGTGCGCCTTTCCTTCTGTAACGTAAGCATTACCCGACAAGGTTACAATTGTTTCATCTTGCGCAACTGAAGGAAGCACAAAAAGCGAACAAAAAGCGAATGAAACGAATTTAAAAAAACTTTTTTTCATAATTAAGAGAGATTAAAATTATCTTGACGTTCGATACAAGCACTAGGAGGTATCACTTTATTGTATTTCGATTTCATCAACAAAAATAAACGAGGGATTTCCCTTACCTCCGTGCCATTCAGGAAGCGAATGTTCGGGAGTGGCGATAACCTTGACGTAACGAGTCGTTACAGGATTGAAATTAAGGGCATGGTCGTAAAGTCCATTGGGATTATCAAGAGTAAGGACAGGGAAATCCTGAGAAGCGACTTCAGTGAAGTTTACACCATCAGAGGATACCAACACTGCAAATCTGCGAACATCAAAAACCCAATCGCCCTTTTCCACACAAGTAGTGATAGCCACCTTACTGATTTCCGTTTCCTTCTGAAGGTCTATCACAGTCTCCATATCATTACGGTAGAAAGCAATCCAGCGTCCTGTCTTGTAGTTACCATCCCCTTTGAGTCCGTCAACAAGTGTAGGAGCACCACCAAACTCATACTGTTTATTGATAGGCTGAAGCATTGTAATGGGTTTCATACTCGCCTTGTTGAACTTAATCTTCTCGCTAATCACACGCCCCATCTTCTCACCACGAACGGCACGTGCCTTAAACGTGCAGGAATCAGTAACAGCAATTGGCTCCTTATAAATCGGAGACTTGGCAGTAGGTTCTGTACCATCAAGAGTATAGTGAATATCGGCGTTGTCAATCGTTTGGAGTTCTATCATCAACGCATTCTTCACCGTATCCGGAGTGTATGTAGCAGTTACATCAAATACGTGAGTGGCATAGTTATACCCCTTCATGTCGTAGGTCTTCACCATCTGCGGAATGCGGTCAAGGAAACTTTCGTAGTTTCTCCAATTGGGCATTGTCCATTGCACTTCGGCAAGCGCAGCCATGCGGGGAAGTTCCATGTATTCCACATGGCTATAAGTGCTCATGTATTCTGTCCAAAGATTAGCCTGCACACCGATAATATGCTTCTGCTCTGCAGCAGTCAACCCTTCGGGGATGGGTTCAAAAGAATAAACCTTTTCCAAGGGAAGGTAGCCACCAATAGCAAGAGGCTCGTTCTCTGTGTCCTTCGTTTGATAATAGTCAAAGTACATGAACGTTGTGGGCGACATGATTACGTTGTGACCTTGGCGAGCAGCTTCAATTGCTTCGCCAAATCCACGCCAGGCATGTACAGTTGCGTTGGGCGCAAGGCCACCTTCAAGAATTTCATCCCAACCAATAATTTGACGTCCCTTGCTATTGAGGAATTTTTCGGCATGGTTGATAACGTAGCTTTGAAGGTATTCCTCCTTCGTGTGTTTCGCGTCGCCCTTGATGCCAAGTTGTTTGATGCGCTTCTGACATTTTGGACAAGCTGTCCAACGCACCTTCGGACATTCGTCGCCACCTACGTGAATGTACTCAGAGGGGAAGATGTCGATGATTTCAGTAAAGATATCTTCGATAAAGCGAAGCGTTTCATCATTACCCGCACAAAGCACGTTTTCAGAAACTCCCCACATTTTCCAAACCTCATAAGGGCCACCAGTACACCCAAGGTGGGGATAGGCAGTAAGCGCCGCCTGCATGTGACCTGGAAGATCAATCTCAGGAATCACTGTAATGTGGCGTTCTGCTGCATAAGCTACAATGTCGCGTGCTTCGTCCTGGGTATAAAATCCTGAATGAGGAGTGCCATCATATTCTCCACTATTGCGACCAATTACCGTCTCGGGGCGATAAGAAGCCACAGTCGTCAACTCAGGATACTTCTTTATCTCAATACGCCATCCTTGGTCATCGGTCAAATGCCAATGGAAGCGATTGATGTTATGAAGCGCAAGCATATCAATGAAGCGCTTAACTGAGTCAACAGGGAAGAAGTGGCGTGAAACATCAAAATGGGCGCCACGATAAGAGAAACGAGGATAGTCATAGATGTTAGCCGCAGGAAGTTCAACCACAGACGTTTTCACCTTAGGCAACGATTTACGAAGAGTTTGAATGCCATAAAATACACCTGCCTCTGACGCCCCTGTAATGCCCACCTGTCCAGCTTCAATTGTCATTAAATAGGCCTCTTTGTTTTCGTTATCCACACCAAGCGCCAAGCGGATTGAAGGCTTTACGCTCTCGTCTGTGGTAATGCCCAACTTGATGCCAGTAGCCTCTTCAACATACTCAGAAAGCAGTTCGGCGTTTCGCATCAACTTGGCATTTTCTTCGGGAACGATAATCTGCACTGTATTGTCTAGAAGAAAACTTTTATCTCCTGTCATGGTTACATCTTGAGGGAGAGGAATCACAAGATAGTCTGCTTGCTCACGCTGACTGCATGAAAGCAGTGCACCACAACATAAAGTTGCTAGAATATATTTTAGTTTCATAAGGTTGTAAGATTTTGAAAGGGATCGTATCAGTAGTAAATAATTAATAGAAAGTAAATAGTAGTTATAGAGACTGCGCGCCAGTCGACTACTAACTACTATTTACAAACCACTTCTATAATTTTTAATTACAATAAACTCCAAGCAACAGTAAGCCCTGCCATTACAATGCTTACCATGCTCATCAACTTAATCAAAATGTTCAAGCTGGGACCAGATGTATCCTTGAAGGGGTCGCCCACAGTGTCGCCCACGATAGTTGCCTTGTGCGCATCGCTACCCTTACCGCCGAAATTACCCTCTTCTACATACTTCTTGGCATTATCCCACGCACCACCAGCATTTGCCATAAACACGGCGAGAACGAAGCCTGAGCTCAAGCTACCAATAAGCAATCCAAGCACACCTGATACACCAAATACAACACCCGTCAAAATGGGAACGGCAATTGCAATGAGCGAGGGAATAATCATTTCCTTCTGAGCCGCACGTGTTGAAATCATTACGCAACGTTCGTAGTCAGGTTCGGCTTCGCCAGTGAGGATACCCTTAATGGTCTTGAACTGACGGCGTACTTCTTCCACCATTTTGGCTGCTGCGCGACCTACTGCGTTCATCGTAAGACCGCAGAAGAGGAACGACATCATTGCACCGATAAACATACCGGCAAGAACCTTAGGATTCATCAAGGTTACTTCATAGTAGCGCATAAAGTCGGCAAATGTTGCCTGCTGAAGTTCTACCATTCTTCCGTCAATATTTAATTGAGTCGTACCAAGGCGTTCAAGGCCGATGCGCACTTCTTCAATATATGACGCCAAGAGCGCCAAACCGGTCAAAGCCGCAGAACCAATGGCAAAGCCCTTACCTGTTGCCGCTGTAGTGTTACCAAGTGAATCAAGAGCATCAGTACGTTTGCGCACTTCAGCACCCAAGCCGCTCATTTCTGCATTACCACCGGCATTGTCGGCAATAGGTCCGTAGGCATCGGTTGCAAGAGTAATACCTAAAGTGGAAAGCATACCCACAGCAGCTGTACCGATACCATAAAGTCCCATAGAGATGTTACTCATGTCACCTCCTGTAGCGAGGAGATAAGAAGCTATGATACCTACAACTACAGCAATCACGGGGATAGCTGTTGAAAGCATACCTACACCAATACCTGAAATAATTACGGTAGCAGAGCCAGTCAAACCATTTTCAGAAATGCGCTTTGTGGGTTTGTACGACTGCGAAGTGTAATATTCTGTAGCCTGACCGATAGTTATACCTACTGCAAGCCCAACTGCTACCGTGCAACCCATCTGCCACCAATTTTCCAATCCGAGAAGATAGAGAATGCCAAACGAAGCGATGACAATAAGAACCGAACTCAAGTTGGTACCTACCGCCAAAGCACCAAGAAGGTCCTTCATTTTTGCACCTTCATGAGTACGCACCGCAAAGATACCCACTAACGAAAGCACGATCCCCACAGCTGCAATCAACATTGGCGCAATCACAGCCTTATATTGCATATCCACATTGCCACTCGCCATATATGCTGCTGCACCAAGCGCTGCAGTAGCCAAGATTGAGCCACAGTAACTTTCATAAAGATCGGCACCCATACCAGCTACGTCTCCTACGTTATCACCTACATTATCAGCAATTGTTGCAGGGTTTCTGGGGTCGTCTTCGGGGATGTTTGCTTCCACCTTACCCACAAGGTCAGCACCAACGTCAGCGGCCTTCGTATAAATACCACCTCCCACGCGAGCAAACAATGCCTGCGTAGAAGCTCCCATACCGAAAGTCAACATCGTTGTGGTAATCACGCAAAGTTTTGCCGTGTGGGTAGCACCTTCGGGAACAAAGGCATCAAGAAGCAAGTACCAGAAAGAAATATCCAACAAACCGAGACCAACCACTACGAGCCCCATCACCGCACCACTACGGAAAGCCACCTTCAAACCTCCATTGAGCGACTCACGTGCTGCATTTGCCGTACGTGCCGAAGCAGCCGTAGCAGTTTTCATGCCTAAATAACCAGCCAAACCAGAGAAGAATCCACCTGTCAAGAATGCAACGGGCACCCAAGCGTTTTGAAGGTTGAAGCCATAAGCCATAATTGCAAACAAAAGAGCAAGGCCAATAAACACAATGCCCACAACCTTATATTGTTGCTTCAAATACGACATTGCTCCCGAACGTACCGCCGCCGCAATATACGCCATGCGTTCCGTACCTTCAGAGGTCTTTTTCATCTGTGCGTAGAAAAACCACGCAAAGCACAACGCCAGCAAAGATGCAGCTGGGATGAGCCAAAACAAAGTATGTTCCATTGTATTAAAGAATTTAATTAAGTGATAATTCCGCCACGAAGTTAACGAAAATATCGGGGATAAAAGCACGAGTATCTACTTTTTTGCAACTTCGCCCTTACAAAACTACACTTTCACGATTTATAATTTATCTTAAAATAACTTGGTCCTTTTGTTTCCATTGCTCTCCAGTAAAAATAAAGAAGGGGCGTCCGTAATGGACACTCCTTCTACTCACTTGTCTATTTTATCAACTTAAGTCGTTACTTTAAATCACGGTAATACCCTGCTCTTCGCAAAGTTTCAATCCGAGATCTTTGAGTTTAAACTTCTGAATTTTTCCACTACCCGTCATGGGGAATTCCTTAACAAAGAAGATGTAGCGGGGAATTTTGTAGCGAGCGATTTTTCCTGCACAGAAATCGCGTACGTCAAGGTCTGTCATCTCTACACCCTCGTGGAGAATGATGAAAGCTCCCACTTCTTCACCATAACGCTTTGAAGGGATACCCGCTACTTGCACGTCCTTGATACCCTCCATCTTGTAGAGAAATTCCTCAATCTCGCGAGGATAAATGTTTTCGCCACCGCGGATAATCATATCCTTGATGCGGCCTGTGATGCGGAAGTTTCCATCAGGGTCTTTCACTCCGAGGTCACCAGAATGGAGGAAGCCGTTTGCGTCAATCACTTCAGCTGTAGCCTCGGGATTCTTATAGTAGCCCTTCATTGTGTTGTAACCACGGTTACACATTTCTCCCTGCACGCCTACGGGGCATTCTTTACCTGTTTCGGGATCAAGCACTTTGACTTCAGTAAATTCAAATTCGTGGCCTACGGTAGTACAACGTACTTCGAAGGTATCATCAATGCGTGTGTGAGTCATGCCGGGCGAAGCTTCTGTAAGCCCATATACACTCGTTACACGCATGAACATTTTCTCTTCCACCTGACGCATAAGTTCAATGGGGCAAAGCGAACCAGCCATAATCCCCGTGCGGAGGCTTGACATATCAAACATGGGGAACATCGGGTGGTTCATTTCTGCGATAAACATGGTGGGAACACCATAAAGTGCAGTGCATCTTTCCTTGTGGATAGAGGCAAGCACGACGAGCGGATCAAAACGTTCTACCATGACTTGCGTACAACCATGCGTGAGGCAGTTCATTGTTGCGAGCACTACGCCAAAACAGTGAAAAAGAGGGACACAAACGCAGAGTTTATCGTCTTGCGTGAACTTCATGTGCTCACCCGTAAGGTAGCCGTTGTTACTAATACTATGGTGCGTAAGCATGACGCCCTTAGGGAAACCAGTTGTTCCCGAAGTGTACTGCATGTTTACCACATCGTGGCAATCTACTTTCTGCTTTGCCTCGGTGAGTTCTTCGTCATCCACATTGCTACCGAGCAACAAGATTTCTGCGGTGTTGTACATGCCACGATATTTCTCCTGACCGATATAAATGACGTTCTTCATCTGAGGCAACGTCTTACTTTTGAGATAGCCACGCTGGCAGGTGCGGAGTTCGGGAAGAATGTCGTAAACCATGTTCACGAAGTCATCGTTACCACGGTCGCCATTCACGATACAAAGCGTGTGCATGTCAGAGTTTTGACACACATACTCCAACTCAGCTCGCTTATAGTTCGTATTTACCGTAACAGCTACAGCGCCGATTTTGGCACAAGCATAAAGGAAGGTGAGCCAGTCGGGCACATTCCCCGCCCAGATACCAACGTGCGTGCCTTTCTCCACACCGATGGAGAGCAAGCCCTTTGCCATGTTATCGACACGCTCGTTAAACTGCTTCCAAGTGAAGCGCAGATTGCGGTCGGAGTAAACAATATATTCTTTATCCGGCGTGGTGGCAGCCCAATGCTCCACCCATTCGCCAAGGGTTCTATTGAAGAGTTGCATAGTAGTTTAGTTTGAGGTTGGGAAGGGTGAGGTTGCCATTCGGTCTGCAGAGTCCTTAAAACCTTGAAATGAAGCAACCTAATGACCTAATGCCTTAGATGGGTGTATATACCACCGCCAAAATCTTTGCTGCCTGACCTTCAAATCCATGAACGTGGTGGGGAACAATGCAATCATAATAGATTGTGTCGCCCGCCTCAATAACATATTTTTTCTTGCCGTGAGCCACTTCGACAGTACCTTCCATCACAAAAATAAACTCTTCGCCTTCATGAGAAGAAAGGGCGTAATCAAGATTTTCTGTTGTATCGATATCAATGATGAAGGGCTCCATGTGACGATCGGCCTTTGACTTTGAAAGGGCGCGGTAGTGCATGTGCGTGCGAGCATCCATCGCATTGTTTGAGAAACTAATGGTGTCGCTCGTTTCCTGCTTGCGACAAACTACAGCACCGTGGTCGTCCTGGTCATCCAAGAAGGTGCCAAGGCGAACACCGAGTGCACGTGCAATCTTTATCAGCGGAGCCAACGAGGGGATATCTATATTGTCTTCAATACGAGCAATCTGTTCTTCTGCCAAACCCGTGCGCTCTGCAAGTTCTGCCACACTGATTTCACGAGTTTCGCGGAGCGCTTTAATCTTCGCGCCAACAATCTTTGTGCTATCCATAGTTTTGATTTTGTGTTATTTTGTTAAGAGATTAGCAAAAGTACAAATAATTTGTTAATGACCTAATATTTTTTGCAATAAAAAAGGCACACATTACTGTGCGCCTTTAATTTTATCCTGAGAGGGATTACTTTGTCAAATATTCAGTCACATTCTTCTCTATGCGAGCTGCGAGGTTTTCGCCATCTTCCTTAACGAATGCTTCACCGGTGATACGTTCGTAGAGCTCCATGTAGCGTTCAGAAATGCTCTTTACAATTTCAGTAGTCATTTCAGGTACCTGCTGACCTTCCTTACCCTGGAATCCGTTATCCATGAGCCATTCACGAACAAATTCCTTAGAGAGTTGCTTCTGAGGTTCACCAGCTTCGAAACGTTCTTGATAGCCATCAGCATAGAAGTAACGGCTTGAGTCTGGGGTATGAATTTCGTCCATGAGGTAGATAGTACCATTGTGCTTACCAAATTCATACTTCGTATCCACGAGAATCAATCCGCGTTCAGCTGCAATTTCTGAGCCACGCTGGAAGAGGGCAAGTGTATACTTTTCAAGGAGTTCGTATTCTTCGGGAGTTGCCAAGCCCTGTGCCAAGATCTCTTCTTTAGAGATGTCAGCATCATGTTCACCGATTTCTGCCTTAGTCGTGGGAGTAATAATAGGAGTGGGGAACTTCTGATTTTCCTTCATTCCTTCGGGAAGACGTACACCACAAATTTCACGAACTCCGCTCTTGTAAGCACGCCAAGCTGAACCGCAGAGGTAGCCACGCACAATCATTTCAACAGCAAAGCCTTCGCAACGAACACCTACTGTTACCATGGGGTCGGGAGTTGCCATCTTCCAATTGGGGCAAATGTCTGCAGTAGCATCAAGGAACTTTGCTGCAATCTGATTCAACATCTGACCCTTGTAAGGAATTCCTTCGGGAAGTACAACGTCGAACGCAGAAATTCTATCGCTTGCGACCATCACCAACTTATCGCCTACGCTATATACGTCGCGAACCTTACCGTGATACACTGCCGTTTGACCGGGAAAATTAAAATCTGTCTTTGTTAATGCACTCATAATGCTGTATGTTTAGATAGTTAATATTTTTCTGATGAGTTCTCAAGGGCATGCATTTTTTTACAATCTCCCCTACTCTTCTGTTACCTTAAGCTTCAATCCTTCTTGCTCATAAGCCTCAACAATTCGTGTCACCAACTTGTGGCGCACGATGTCGCGCTTGTCCATCTCAATGAAAGCGATTCCACTAACGTCCTTAAGGATGCGTTGCGCTTCAATGAGTCCTGACTTCTGTGAGGGCGGAAGGTCTATCTGTGTACGGTCGCCCGTAACAATCATCTTTGTATTCCAGCCCATGCGGGTTAGAAACATTTTAATTTGTGCCGAACTCGTATTCTGCGCCTCGTCAAGAATAACAACGGCGTCGTTTAAAGTACGTCCGCGCATAAAAGCGAGCGGGGCAATCTGGATGATGTTACTCTCCATATACTCCTGCAGTTTCGCGGCAGGAATCATCTCTTGAAGGGCATCGTAAAGGGGTTGCAAATAAGGGTCAATCTTATCCTTCATATCTCCAGGAAGGAAACCTAACTTTTCACCTGCTTCTACAGCAGGACGGCTAAGGATTATTTTCTTGACTTCCTTATTCTTTAACGCACGAACGGCAAGGGCTATGGCAGTATAGGTCTTACCCGACCCTGCAGGTCCGATAGCGAAGAGCATATCATGCTTGCCGTAAGCTTCAACCAAGCGACGCTGATTTTCGGAACGTGCTGTAATGGGTTTGCCTCCCGTACTATAGACGATAACGCCCTCTTGGTGTTGCTTCTGTGTTTTTCCTCGCTTTATGATATTGAGAATATCTTCTTCAGTAAGTTGGTTGAACTTCACACAATGTGCCTCCAACAAATGAAAGAGGTCCTCAAAGTCTGCCATCTCCTCTTCAGAGCACATTACTTTGACGACATTATCACGTGCAACGATACGCAATTTGGGGCAAAGCGCCTTAAGCATGCGCAAATTTGCATTGTTTGCCCCATAAAAAATTACGGGGTCAGCCTCTTCAAGTATAAAATGTTTTTCAATCACACTGCAAATTTAAACATTCCTATGATATATTTTTACTAAATTTGCGGGTAATTATTGAAACACCCCATGCCCTTCCCTTTAAAAATAAAAAAAATACATTTTCTAAGCCTCTTCTTTGCCATAGTGGGAGTCTTATTCGTGTTGCGCTTGATATTCCCCGAGTGGGCGATTATTCATGGGCAACAAGTCGAACACCAACTCATGGCACAGACTGAAGGTGACTCTATCGTCACTAACGATGTGCTCCCTGAATCGTTTGAAACTTCTACCGAAGAAGTTGGCGACGAAGAAGTTGCAACCGACTCTAAGGAAGCCACCACGTCCCCCGTTCCTATTGATCCTGCAGAGACAGATCGCATCATGCGACATAGCAAAAAGGTGGACGAATTCTTCCAACAATCCCGAGCTGACATCAAATTCGTTGATTCCCGCGGACGCCCCGTCAAAAACAAGATTAAAGGCGTAAGCAGTTATGCACGTGTATTTAGCGACCTCAACGATTTACAAATCGCGACAGCCTCTCGGGTTGGCATTGAGCGCATAGCAGACCGCAAAGCTGCGAATCAGAGTAAGGATAGTCTAGTATTTGTTGGCGACAATCCCTATTATGACGTCAAGAAACTCACCCACTCTATCCCCTACCTTGTACCGAGAGCTGCCATCTGTCTTGAAGAAATCGCACGTGCCTTTATGGATTCATGCGTTGTCAAGGGGCTTCCGATGCACAAGGTTGTGTTAACCTCCGTGCTTCGTACGGAATCTGACGTAAAGAAACTGAGACGCGTCAATACCAATGCGAGTCAGAACAGTTGTCACCAACATGGCACAACATTCGACATCAGTTACAATCATTTCGTAATGGTTCAAGACCCCAACTCTGCCCCTAAAAAGCAAATACCATCAGCTACGTTGAAACAAATCTTAGCAGAGGTACTCGAGGACCAGCGTAATTTGGGCACATGTTACGTGAAATACGAATTCCGCAGAAGTTCCTGTTTCCACATCACAGCACGTTAGCCACAGAAAGAACTTGAAAAAGAATTAAAATCTAAAAGGCGTATAGCAACTATAATAACTATAGTGACTATACGCCTTTTTACTTTACTTGTATCCTAACTCACCCTTCACGAAGCTCACAATCTCATCTTCACTCTCAGGGTGGAACCAATGGATGGAATCATCTTTCTTAAACCATGTCATCTGCTTCTTGGCGTATACGCGCGTATTCTTGCGGAGGCGGTCAAGCGCAAAATCAAGTTTCCATTCGCCATCAAGCACTTGAAGCAATTCCTTCACACCTACCGTATTCAAAGAGTTCTCCGCTCTGTAGGGCATCACTCGACGCACTTCCTCCAATGCGCCCTGCTCTACCATCTGTGTCACTCGGCGATTGATGCGGTCAAAAAGGTCTTCACGCTCACGTTGTAACCCTATTTTAAGAATCCGAAAAGGGTGCTCCTTCTTCCTGCGCACTCGGAAAGATGTGTACGTCGTCCCCGTCATATAGCAAATCTCAAGAGCATGGATTACCCGCTTGGGGTTGCGGATATCACACTGAGCATAATACTCAGGGTCAAGCAAGCGCAGTTCTGCCGCCAGAGGATCCAAACCTTCAGTTTGATAGCGTTCCATGAGCAAAGCACGCGTGGCATCGTCAACGGTTGGAATGTCATCTATTCCGTCACACACGGCATCAATATACATCATAGATCCTCCAGTCAAGATTGCCACGTCATTTGTTTGGAAATGCTTGTCGAGCAATGCCATAACTTCCTCCTCATAACGCGCAGCGCTATAATAGTCCGTTAATCCGAGCGTACCGACAAAGTGATGGTGTACACGCGTCTGCTCTTCAGCAGTAGGTGCAGCCGTTATGATAGGAATGTCTCGGTACAATTGACGCGAGTCTGCGCTTATAATCGGACAATTAAAGAATTCCGCCAAGCGAAGACTCAGAGCCGTCTTACCGACTGCTGTAGGGCCAAGGAGAACGATGAGTGTTTTAGGCATATCTATGAGTGAAGAAGGACGATAAAATGTGCAGTCAAAAAGAATCGTTTGTTAGTAAAAACTATCCGTTAGTTAATTTAAACTAATCGTTAGTTATTTTAAATTAAGTCTTACTTAGTAATCAGCATTTAAGAATGAAGAAAAGTAAGAGCTAAGTGAGTGTTATAATTAAGGAAAAGAGAACACCCTATACTATAAAAAAGGTGTGCCAGAAGCAATTCTTGACACACCTTTTGTATATTACGCACCAAAAACACGGGCGATTTCGGTGTTCAGACTAATAGGAGTCTTCATCAGAGATTTCAAATCCGTCCATAGGGAGCTCGTCATCATTGTATAGACCATCTCCGTCGCCATAGAAGTCAAAATCGTCTTCCATAGATGAAGCTACTCCCTTGGCATTTCCCTTTGTTATCTTATCAGCGAAGGGGTCATCAAAGTCAAGAAGTTGTTGAGGAGCTTCACCCTTTTCACGGATTACTTCGGGCGCAGAAAGGTGTTCACCAGGAATGAGTTCCTTCACATCAAGGAAGAACGAACGCTCTGCATAGGGGTCAAAGACAAATTCAAAATGTTGTCCCTTGTCTTCAATAAAGTCTGAAAGGGGCGTTTCTTCCATCAAATAAATATCTTCATCCAAATCGCCTGCACCAACATCCTCACGCGTGATTTGCTCATGGCGTTCCCATTCTTCATCACACACGTAAAACTCTGTCATTTGGTCATCGGGATAACCACACGACTGAAGGACGACCTTACAAAGATCAAGGAAGTTTGCATCGCTATCTATCTTGATTTCACGCAAGAAGCCTTCAACCTCGTCACTGATAAATTTTATTCTATATAACATATCCGTTGCGACTTAAGAACTACTTGATTACACCGCGTTGTGATTGTTCAAAGAAGGAAATAATGTAATCGACTTCCTTACACTGAGGAACTTCCTCACGCACCTTCTGAAGGCGTTCCTTCATGAGGCCCTTCTCATTATAAAGGATTCGGTAAGCGTTGTGAATGTTCTCAATAACTTCGGGAGCAAAGCCACGACGGCGGAGTCCCACTATGTTCAAGCCGCAATAAGCAACGGGCTCACGACCTGCTATAATGAAAGGAGGAATGTCCTGAGACGTACGCGTACCTCCACTTATCATTACATAACTACCGATACGGCAGAACTGATGAACGAGTGTCGTAGAACTTACGATAGCACAGTCATCAACGATTACCTCACCCGCAAGCTTTGTTTGGTTACCAATGATGCAATAATTGTTGATGATAACGTCATGACCAGCATGCATACCTTCCATAAGAAGATTGTTGTTACCCACAACGGTTTTACCCTTTGCTGCAGTACCACGGTTGATAGTAACATTCTCACGGATGGTATTGTTATCACCAATTTCGACCGTAGTTTCCTCACCTTGGAACTTGAGGTCCTGAGGCACAGCGCCGATTACAGCACCAGGGAAAACTGTGTTGTTGTTGCCCATACGCGTTCCGTAAAGCAACGTAACACCATTCATTAACTTATTGTTATTTCCGATAACTACATTCTTGTCGATATAGCAGAAGGGACCGATTTCGCAATTTTCTCCAATTACAGCCTCGGGGTGTATGTATGCTAAGGGACTAATCATAATAGTTTAGGGGTTAAGAAGTGATTCTAATTTATCTAATTTTATCTACCCAAAATTAGGGTGCATTTTATTCTTTATCTTTTGCCAACTGAGCAGTGAAAGTCGCCTCCATTACGCATGTGTCACCTACAAAAGCAAAACCACGCATAGAAGCTATACCATGACGGATGGGCGTAATGAGACGCACAAGGAAAATCAGGGTATCTCCAGGTACAACCTTCTGACGGAATTTCACGTCATCAATACGAAGGAAATACGTTGTATACTTCTCTGGGTCGGGAAGTCCGTTGAGTACGAACAAACCACCACATTGTGCAAGTGCTTCGATTTGCAATACGCCTGGCATTACGGGATTTCCGGGGAAGTGTCCTTGGAAGAATGCTTCGTTGGATGTTACATTCTTCACACCAACAATTTGCTTCTTAGTAATCTCAATCACCTTGTCCACCAACTGCATTGGGTAACGGTGAGGCAAGAGGCGATGGATGTCGTTTATATCAAGCACCGCAGGCTTATTGGGATTGTAAGAAGGCGCCTGCACTTCATTCTGCTTAATTTCCTTACGGAGTTGACGCGCAAACTTATTGTTGATTGTATGTCCGGGGCGCGTAGCAATGATACGTCCCTTAATGGGGCGGCCAATAAGAGCAAGGTCACCAATAATATCAAGCAACTTATGGCGTGCAGGTTCATTGGGCCATACAAGAGGACGTGTCTGCAAGTAGCCTAACTGAGTCGCATCACGATGTTCTACCTTAAGCGAATCTGCTAACTTGTCCAACGCTTCCTGCTCCATCTGACGTTCGTAAATCACAATCGCATTCTGAAGGTCGCCCCCCTTAATCAAGCCTGCCGCAAGAAGAGGCTGAATTTCGCGTACAAAAACAAATGTACGGGCTGATGCGACTTCATCTGCAAACTTTGACATATCGTCAAGAGTAGCAAATTGACTGCTCAAGAATTGAGAGTCGAACGAAATCATTGACGTGATAGAGAACTGTTCGTCAGGGAGAAGAGTAATCTGAGAGCCTGTTGCGGGGTCGTTAAATTCAACCTTTCTCTTGATAACGTAATAGTCCTTATCCGCTTCCTGTTCCTCAATTCCCACACGCTTGATGTTTTCAACGTAGTAGATTGAGCTACCATCAAGAATGGGAAATTCGGGACCATCAACTTGAATCAAGCAATTGTCAATACCGAAAGCATAAAGTGCAGCCAAACCATGTTCAATAGTAGAACAACGAGCTTCCCCCTTTGCAACTACTGTGCCACGACTGGTGTCAATCACATTCTCAGCAACTGCATCTATGATGGGTTGACCTTCTAGGTCGACACGCTGAATTTTGTAACCGAAACATTCGGGAGCGGGATTGAAAGTTACTGTTAACTTTAACCCTGTATGGAGTCCGATACCAGAGAGCGAGAAACTCTCTTTAAGTGTCTTCTGTTTCATATTCTAATTGGATATACTATAGTCACTATAACTATTGTAAGCACTATAATAATAACTTTGATTTACTTCTGAAGCTGTGCCTTCAACTCTTCAACTTGCTTCTTCAAATCGTTCAATTCGCTATACATTTCTGGGAGGCGCTTGAACACCACACTAGAACGCATAAAGCTCTTTGCATCTATCGCAGGAGAGCCTTGAATTGTTTGGCCTGGCTTCTTCACACTACCTGCAATACCCGCCTGTGCACCAGAAAGGGTACGGTCAGCAATTGTCGCATGCCCAGCAATACCTACCTGACCACCAAACATACACCATTCACCAATCTTTGTACTTCCTGCAACACCAACTTGTGCAGACATGACGGTGTGACTACCGACTTCTACATTATGAGCAATCTGCACCATATTGTCAAGTTTTACACCACGACGCACATAAGTGCTTCCCATTGTTGAACGGTCTACGCACGCATTGGCGCCAATTTCAACATCATCTTCAATCGTTACGATACCAATTTGAGGTATCTTCTCATAACCATTGGGTGAAGGAGCAAAGCCAAAACCATCTGCACCGATTACACATCCAGAATGAAGAATTACGCGATTACCAACAATACAATCATGGTAAACACTTACATTAGGATAAAGGATGCAATTCTCCCCAACCTTAGCACGTTCTTCAACAACGGCGTGAGGATAAAGCTGTGTTCCAGCTCCAACTTCGGCATTATCGCCTACATAAGCAAAAGGACCTACATAGCAATCCTCTGCAACCTTCGCTGATTCTGCAACAAAAGCAAGGGGATGAATACCTGTACGTTTTCCTTTGAATTGTTCATAAAGAGTGAGCAACTTTGCTATTGCTTCATATGCATTAGGCACACGAACGAGAGTTGCTGTGTACTCCTTTTCAGGAGTGAAGTCATTGTTAACAAGGACAACACTTGACTTCGTTTCATAAAGATAATGGGCATATTTCGGATTCGCAAGGAAAGAGATAGCTCCTTCAACGCCTTCCTCAATCTTAGCAAATGACTTTACTGAGGCGTCGGGATTACCATCAACCGTACCTTGCAAATAGGTTGCAATCTGTTGTGCTGAAAATTCCATAGTTCTGTCTGTAACGTTTTTTTAAAATGTGTAGCGATGTTCATTAAGAGGTATTTTTCTCAACTTCTTATAGACTCTTTAACCGATCTAAATACAATTTCAGACGCTATTTATGAAACACTCGTCTACTTTCTCTCGCAAATATCGCAAATTCTAATGAAACTACTAGCATGCAAAACGTTTTTTTTAACCAATCATAACAAATTAAGATGCAACAAAGAAAAAAACAGAGTAAATAAGTAAAAAAAGCGAGGGCAACTTAAGTTACCCTCGCTTTTTATCGTTGCGATTTAATAAATCGGATTAGGGAGATACCAGTTACTCTGGTTCTTGAGGAGTTCGTAGAGGTAATTATCCTTTGTTCCTACGGGAGCAATGGGATTACCATTCGCATCTACTTGTTCAAGAGCATATGGAGCCTGGTAAACAGAACGATTAGAAATCATCCATGCAAACCATTCGTTACCATCAATAAGGCCGGCATTGTTCTTATGGCGAGCCATACGCATGAGGTCAAAGTAACGGAAACCTTCAAATGCAGTTTCAAGTGCCATTTCATCAGCAATAAGTGTTTCAACTGCTTCAATTTCCCACTTGTCTGCAGGAATAGGATTCTTTAATGCCACAGAGTCGGTCTCAATAACCACAACTACCGTATCAGCATAAGTTACCGCAGAATTAGCTCGAGTTGCCTTCTTCACGGGTTCGGGAGCATAGCCAGTTCGCTTCCATTCTGCAGAAATACGCTGAGCGACTACATTAGTATAAGTGTATACTGTATCGTAGTCATTTGACTGACCGCAACCGAGTGCGTGGATACCAGCTGAGTTTGCCCACTTAGTGTCTGTGAAATCAAGGAAGGGCTTAGTCTTCGCACGAAGGAGTTCATCGGGAGAAATCGCAAGGTTGTGTGTACCCTGACGAGCGGTATCTGCGCTCAAAATAGCCTTACGGAACTGGAAGAGAGTATCATTGCTTACAGAGTCTTCCTTACCAATAAGTTCATACTTAATAGAGTCTGTCAACTGTGGGAATCTGTCGTAGTTTAGACCGTCGCGGAGAATAGCAAATGCGTGACCAGGGAAACCAGCACGGTTAATAGCTTCTGCAAAACGGAGATAAACTTGACGCTTACGATATACATTCAACGCATAATTGAAAGTAAACTTACCACTTGCAACACCATCTTGGTTAATAGTACCTACATTACCAAACTTATGGATGAAGCGAGGCTTACCATCGTCTTCAGTTTGGAAGAGCGGACTTGTTGCATTCAAACGACCATCACCTTCGTTGTAGTACTCAACTTCAACGTTTGTTTCTTCATCCTTGCTTTCAGATTCGTAAGCAACGTAAATTTGAGCCTTATTAAGTGCGATGTAACGTTGTGAAGGACCAAGCTGGCGCATCTTTGCATTAGGTGTAATGCTAATTTCACCGTTAGTCGCAACTTCGTCACCAGAACCTGAAGTTTGGTTGTATGAACTAGTTTCAAAGCCATAAACGTTCGCAACACGTGTTAACACACTACCAAAGCTCTTATTTGCTGCAGAGGGAACAAGAGTAATCGTTTCATCAGCAGCATTATTGTAAGAAAGAAGACTACCATACCATCCCTTTGAACTACCCCAAACAAGACGCTTTTCATCATCAAACTTGGGGAATGAAGCTGAAACAGCCTGAGAAGACTTTACAGCAGAAGCGGCATTATCTTCCAACCAAGTGTAGTAGTACATCGCAGCCTTTTCGTAATCTTCAGTACCATTACCACGAAGGAGGTAAAGATCACCTAACACGAGATCTGAGGGGAAGAGCATTAACTTGTGAGTTATATTTACACCACTCTTACCTGTATTGAACTGACCATAGTCGGGGAAACCATAAGTCTTTTCAAACTGTGCAGCAAGAAGCAATGTGGGCTCAAGCAAGTCAATAAGATTTTCAGGAGTAGCCCAACCTTCAGCGGGATTAGTTTCCCAACCCGTATTTGCATTGTCTACAGGAACTGTAATGAAAGGTACACGACCATAGTTTTGTACCAACTGCATATAAGTCCATGCACGAACCATATGTACCTGTGCGATTTCCTTACGCATATACAAGATGTCATTCTTGATCGCGTTAGAGTCAGCCTTCGCAAGGTAGAAATTACATTGGTTAATTACCTTGTAATAAGCAGCACGATTCAACAAAGCTGATTCACCATCCTTCAAGGAAGCGTCAAAGCGAGCAATACGTGCAATTGAATCTGAACTATACATTGTAGTGTCCGCAAGGTCAGCACGAACTTCATTCAAAATGATATTCTGCTCAACCATATCTTGGACATTACGCATGATACCGAGATAGAAGTTTACCGTATCCTTACCATTAAAGCCTTCGGTATAACGTTCCATATCAGGAGTCAGCATATCTTCACATGAAGTGGTGAACACACCAAAACCTGCAAGGAAGACAAAGAGGCTTACTATTGATTTTTTCATTGTAGTAGTTGTTTATTGGTTCAGTGAAGAGGTGATGGGAAGAAAGGTGCTCCCCACTCACCTATCACTTATACCATGTACGTACGATTACAAGTTAACTGTTATACCGAGATTAAAGTTGCGACCTGCTGTGAGGTAACCAGCATCAATACCTTGGTAGAGAACACCATTACCTGCTGTTACTTCGGGATCATTACCTGTGTATTCTGAAACGGTAAACACATTGTTTGCTTCACCCCATACAGTGAGTCCCTGCAACCAGCTAAGGTTATTTACAGGAATCTTGTAAGTAAGGCGAACCTTCTTCAACTTGAGGTATGAACCATCTTCAATCCAACGATCAGAGAAACGTTCATTGTTCACCCAAAGTTCATTGTCAGCAGACATTGTACGGGGAACGTCAGTTACCTGACCTTGATAACGCCAACGATTGCAAACAGCTGTTGTTTGGTTCCAAATATTGTTACCGTTTTCAAGTTGTGAACGCTGATAGTTAAATACATCGTTACCTACAGAATACTTGAAGTTGAGGTCAAGAGCAAAGTTCTTGTAAGTAAAGTTTGTAAAGAAGCTACCGAAGAAATCGGGGTTGGGGTCACCTATAACAACCATATCTGCTTCACTAATCCAACCATCACCATTTTGGTCAACGAAATGTACGTCACCAGCACGGAAATCGCGTGAAGGATTCTGTGAGAGACCTGTAGGATACTTCAAACCTGCAGCCTGAGCATCTGCATCAGTAGCAAATACGCCATTAGTCTGATAACCATAGAACACGCCAGCAGCATGACCAACAGCTGTAAGGACATTGTTGTCGCCATAAACGCTTGAAGTGTAACCATTGATTATAGTAGGTTCACCTGTCTTGTTACCTTTGGCATCAAGTGCATAAAGCTCGATCTTGTTAGAAGCGGGAAGTTCTTCAATCTTGTTTTCATACTTGCCTACAGAGAGACCAGCCTGCCAACCGAAGTTCTTTGTCTTCATAAGAACGGCACTTGCGTTCAAGTTAAAGCCCTTATTGCTCAACTCACCATCATTACCCCACATCATAGACATACCAGTGATATCACTAACAGCCTTACGAGTCAAGAGGTTTGATGTTGTTGAAAGGAAATACTCAGCACCGAGTGAAAGGCGATTATTCAAGAGATTAACCTGTGCGCCAAGATTGAAGCGACGGTTAGTTTCCCACTGGATTGTAGGGTTCTGAATGTTTGCCAACACAAGTGAAGTAGCCTTATCAAGGAACTTAATGTTCTGGAAGTAAGTACGACTTGCGTAATAATCTACGTTATCGTTACCGCTTTCTTCATAACCTGCATTTACCTTCAAGTAGTTGATTGCAGGAACATTGAACCAAGGTTCAGAAGATACAACCCAAGCTGCTTGAACGCTGGGGAAGAGTCCCCAATTTACACCAGCGAGCTTCACACCCTCAACTGTTTCACGACCGAAACGGCTTGAAGATTCCAATGTTGTTCCAAGACGGAGGAAATACTTGTTCTTCAAATTGTAGTTCAAATCAGCATAGTATGCAAGGTTAATCCAACTGTCATTTGTACCTCCATAGTCTTTATACTGCAAAGAGTAAGACATATTAGGCATCTTATCATTATCGTTGTTATAACCAGAAATATAGCTATCACTATACGAATATGAAGACATACGGAAACCACCAAGGAAGTCAAATGAATGAGCACCATATTGACGCTTCCATTGTGCACGCAAATCATTGAAAAGTGTTGTTTCCTTACCGAACTGGGTTCTAATTACACTCGTTACACCACCAAGACCTTCAACTTCCTTAGTTGGAGTACCTGTATTGGGGAGATAGTACTTTTCGTTATTACGATTCAAGATGTAACTGAAACGATCACTAACTGTCCAGTACTTATTGATGCGGTACTTAGGAGCTACGTTGATACTGAACTGAGTCTGTTCGTGGTAGTTCTTATTATCACCATCACCATTCATCAAAATCCAATAGGGGTTAGCCAAACCTTCAAAACCATATGCAGAAGCAAAAGCTAAAGGATTATTGCTATCGTTATAGTTCTTACCAGCATATACATTAGAAGCATGACCAAGAACAAGTTTGTTCAAATCGTTGTCATACTTCACAAAGTATTCGTAAGGACTCACAAAAGGATTCTGAATCAAACCAAGTACATTGGGAGAACTAATGTTACGTGAAGAATAATCTTCACCCCAACCATTGTCGCGAAGGTTGTAAGCATTCTTTGTGTAAGCAATGTCAAATGCAGTAGTGAAGTCACGGAACATTTCAATGTCTGTGTTGAAGCGGATGTTCAAACGATTGAAATCATTCTTCTTCGCTGTAGCGTCACTCTGTGTGTAACCCAAAGAAAGGTTGTACATAGCAACATCGTCACCACCTTCTACACTAACCTTGTAGTTTTGAGTATAGCTATCTTCGTAGAGGTCCTTCTGCCAATCGGTTTCATTGTGATACATGTCATAGAAGAGGTAACTAGGATCTTCATTCATGAAACCACTTGTAGCAGTAGAGAGGCGCTTTGCATTTTCAGTGGTACCAAGGAATTCGGTAACGTAATTACGATACTGACCTGCATTCATCATCTTCAACTGGTCGGGAGTTTGTTCAAAACCACCATAAGCACGTACTTTAATGCGAGTTGCCATGCTCTTACCACGACGAGTGTCAATTTCGATTACACCATTACCACCCTTCGCACCATAAATAGAAGTACCATTAGCCAACACACGTACATCAGCAATGTCTTCAGGGTCAATTACACTAAATACATTGTTGTAGAAACCATCGTGAAGTGTTGTACGGTCATACTGCATGTCCCAAATAACACCATCAACAACAATGAGGGGTTGAGCATTTGAGTTCAAAGAGTTCAAACCATTGATGAACATTGCTGCACCTTGAGCAGGAAGACCGCCACGAGCGATAGAACGAACGGCACCATTAAGATAATCTTCAATGTCATCTTCAACAGTTAATGCGCTAGTCTCTTTAAGTGTATACTCATGCTTCAAATTAAGATTTGTGCCATCAGTATAAAGGTTCTTAACCAAGCCACTATAGAGATAGGCATTCTGATTTGAATCACCCTTGATTGCAAACTGAGTAGCATTGTATTCGTCAACACTTACATATAACGCAGTTACAAACGTGGGAACTTTAATTGTATAGTTACCCTTATCGTCTGTCATTGCAGTGTATAAACGATTGTTCAACGCCTGAACGCGAACACCCGCCATTGGTTCCTTCGTGGTTGCGTCATAGACGGTACCCGAAACCTCCTTCATCTCATACTTTTGTGCTTCAGCTTTTGCCTTACTTTTAGCAGGCGCCTGCTGAGCAGAAAGTACGCAAGTTCCTGAGAGCATCAAGAGTCCAACAGATGCGCGGAGAACACCTTGCATGAAATTGATATTTGTCTGTTTCATTTCTTCAGCATTTTTTCGTTAGTACTGTCTTATCTGTAAGGCTCAATAATGATTTTATAAATATTCATAGCCAAACACTTAGGCGACGTAGCACTACCCGTCTGACGACTTGTCATTGAGAACTTCATACGTGGGAATGAATTTACACCGCTAGGAAGACCATCATAAGAGTATTCAAGATCAAGCTTTTCAAAAAGAACAATCTTTTCTACACGATCACTTGGAGCTGTAATACCTGTAGTCTTACCAATATTTGTACCTGCCTTAGACGCATCATCAAGCAATGTTACATCGAAAGTCAAGTTTTCAACATAAGGTACCCCCTTATTATTAACCAAACCTTCTTCGTAAAGTTTATGGTAAGCTGTTGGCACAAGAATCGCACTAATCTTATAAGAACCACTCTTCAAAGATGGGAGACTGATTGTGAAGTCCATATTCTTACCTGTAGCCTGTACTTCAATACGGGTAAAGCTCTTTACTTCAAATCGGTCTGCAATACTATCATTGCGGTAGCTTCCTAATGAAACATTTTCATAGTAAGCATTTGTCTGCGCAAGAATGCTAGGATTCAATTCTCGTCTTTCAATGTAAGAATAAGCAGCATCCAGATTGTAACGATTAACTCCAAAGATATAACCGTTTGAGGCCTTCATAGGAGTAACGTCTTCATTATTCTTACCCAAGAAGAGCGGATTCTTAGAACCCTTTTCCTTGTTATAAATGGTCTTAAAGTTTGTTGTAATAACAGAGTCATTATACAAACAATAATCAATGATTGAAGCAGCATCAGTAGGATTTACATTTTCACCCATCATAGAGGGGGTAAAGTACATTGTAGAGAAGAGCAACTTTTGTGCATTCAACGTCTTCAAAGAGTCGATTTGTTCATCTGTAAGCTTAAGAGCTTCTGTACCAGAGAAACCCCAATCACCCTGAACGTTAGACCAGTTGTAACTATACGTCTTCTTATAGTTAAAGAGTTTCTTCGCATTTTCTAATGCTTCATCGTATGCCTCGTCTGTAGGAATAACAGCAACGTAGATTGAGTCTTCATTCTTAATCTGCGCATTTGCTTGATTTAAGAGGGTGTTATAGTTAGAATAAACAGAGTCTACATACTCCATTTTACCCGCACTATTCATTGCACCTTCTGTAGAAAGACCTGGAGAGAAAGATGTAATATCAAACTCAGGGTCACTCAACACGCTATAAACCTTAGAGAACTGAGGCATTGCAGCCAAATAGTCATAGATGTTGTAAGCATAGTTTGAGGGAGCACTCAATACGTGGAGCGTACCATTTGAAGAAGGCATTGAAGCAACACCATCAGCAAAAGCAACACCATCAAATGTGCGACCAGCTGCATCATAGACAACATACTTTGCATTTAACATACGCACTTCCTTATCATCACCTTGTGACTCGTGGTTAAAACGAGCAATGTGTTGACCTAAAAATTGTGAAGCAAAGATGAATTCCTTTTTTGTAGCTGCTTTACGGTCTGTTGTATAGAGTGCCTTAATTTCTGCCAACTCTGCTAACTTAGCATCCACATCAAAACTACCATTGATAGGAGCCCATACGGTGAGAGCTTGAGATGCGTTAAGATAGTCTGCATAACTAATCTTTGTAGCACTAGAATCAGTTGGGTAGTCCATATCGTTCTTGAGATAAGAAGTCTCACTCAAGATACTTGCAAAGTCTGAAAGAGATTCATTAGCCTGAATATTCTCCCACAAGGTCTTGCCTTCTGTTTCTCCGGTTACTACGATATCGTAGTGATCGTCCGAACATGCAGCCATTCCCATTACGGCAACAACACCAAGCAGACCTCCTTTGAACCAGTTTTTATATGAATTATTCATATTGTTGTTTTTGTTTAATTCAAAAAGTTTAAGTGAAGAAAGAGGATATATCCAGAAGGGAATCCTCCTTCTTCTTAACTGTTTTTACCAGATGTCTTCCACTTCAGCACCATTGTAAACTTCCTTCGGAACGATTTCGATGAAGTCAACATACAACTGGGCGTCGAGCTTCTTGAGCGCTGATTTATAACGCAAGTAATACGTTGTTTCGGGATCCATACGCTGGCGTGTTACAATACGACGGAGACCGGGTGTAGCGGGACTGGCGTCACGGATAGTGTTAAGCCCCTTACTACCTGATTCTGTAATGATATTGGGCGCCTTCATGTAACCCTGGTTACGCAAGTTCTTGTCGTTTTCAATGTTTGTCTGAATATCATCGGGATCATCAGTTACCCAAGGAATTGCAGGATTGTTTTGACAAGACTGACGCATGTCGTAGGGAAGACCTGCGGGTTGCAAACGGTCGGGGTCTGTACCGAAATACATCTGAGCCATACCACGAAGTGTATTATGTGATGCATAGATACGTACTTCATATTCGTTTGCTACAGGCACGGGAGGCAACTTAATAGTAAAGTCATAAAGACCTGTTACCATAAATTCATCGCCCTGGAAGTCCTTCCAAGAACCACCTACCTTAGAGTAAGCCACATGGAGATATGAAACCTTAGTGTCTGTAGTTGCACGAACCAAGTTATCAAAGTAAGTGCGCTGCTCATTCACGCGAGGGAAGTTCATGTAGTCACCACCACGGAAGTTATTTGCAGTCAATTCATGAAGTACAGTTGTAAAGTCGATACGGAGACGTTCCTTACCCATGTCTGCACGTTGCTTATCACCAAACACGAGGATGTCACTAATCGGATAAACATAACCATTACTGGGTGAGAGTGCCAAGTTTTCGTAAACTTCAATACCTTCATCGAGCACAGCCTCTACATCATAGTTATCTTTGAAACCATTCTGGTATGTGCAGAAACGATTGATGTATACGGGGTGGTCCAAACCAGGTTCGCCAGCGTCACCCTTTTGAAGAACCTTCAAGAGGTGGCGAGTAGCACCGATAGTCGTGTAGTAATCCCAAACGTCAATGGGCATACTGTTCATCTGAGGATTCTTAGCATCTGCACCGAAGTCATAGCGGAACTCGTTGCAGTGCATAACGAATTTACCAGGAGCCAACTTACCGTGGATGAAGTGATACTGAACGAACTTATAGAGAGCATTGTTGGGGTTAGTGAGGTCATCACCAGCAACACCATAAGCCGTTACAATTTCAGGAATCTGCTTTACTGCAGCAAGTACTTCATCCCAATTAGTGATGTTACCATCTTCATCCAAGTTAAGTGCCGGAACGCCCTTGCTGTGGAAGATAGAGTCTGTTTCTACGAAACCTGTAAACGCAATGTAGCGCTTCAAAGGAATGTTAGCATCACCTACACCGGGGATGTTGATTTTTTCTTCACGAGTTGTTTCTTCGTACACAGCATCTCTTTCGTCTGTAAGGAGGGATTCAATGCCTGTTTCCTGAAGCAGACGACCCATAATCTTCATGTTAGCAGCGTTCTGAATTACTTCAGCTACGCGGTCAGAAGTTGGAGCGATAACTTCACTAACAATATGAAGCATACCATTAGAGGCTTCGCGGTCTGAAACCATTACGCAAGAGGCCTTATCAATCTTATGATAGACGGGATAGTAAGTAAATACTGTATCACCATCTTCAATTATGGGCAACTCTGTGAGTTCGTCATATTTTACACGCTTCACAGTGTCGTCAACTTCCTCACAAGTCAAGAGGCGGTCGAAAAGGTTTGAAAGGTTGAACGCAGCACTAACGGGGAATTCTGTAGATTCGTAAGCTTCCTGGTCACCATTGTCAATCACACAACTATAAGCAACCAACTGTGCTTGAGCATCTGTAAGTTCGTTGATGTCATTCAACTTAAGCTGCTTAAGATATGTTTCAATAGCTACATTATCAGGAACGAAAGCGGTATAATTACCACGAGCTGAAAGTACACTGTAAATAGAAGAACCATCGGCCTTACCAAGACGTACGCGCTTAAAGAGGTCACGAGCGAGTGACAAATTCTTGTCTTCATCAAGAATGTCTGCAAGCGTTTGTTCCTTCTTAATCGCAAAGTTTGAGGAGTCGATTTCTTCTTCACAACTACTTACTGCAAACGTTGCTGTAGCACAAAATGCCATTAAAGCAACCTTTACAATGTTCTTGTTAAAGAATTGATATGTTTTCATAATCTAAGTCTTCAAGTATTTGAGAGGATTTACGGTAAGCTAAAATTATTAGTTACTTATTGTAAAATCTATTACTAAGAATTTGAACTATTAGTAAGACTATTTCAATAGAAACTAATCTTGATTGATTTACCGTATTCCCAGTTCAGTTTACTTACTGTAACGTTCCCAAACAGGATTTTGTACCAAAGCGCCACCATTTTCAATTCCTGCAATCTTCATTTCTTCAGCATAAACAGGATTGTACATTGAATAGAGCATTCTTAAGCGGTTCTTAACAATGTTTGTAGCAGCCATGTGAGAAGTCAATACATTAGCAGTTGAATTATCGTACTCAGCCTGACGTGTGAGGTCATACCAACGCTTGCCTTCGCCTACAAATTCACGCTGACGTTCGTTATAAACAAGGGTGAGAAGCGCTGCACCAGTCTTACCCAAGGGATAATTTACTGTAAGGCGGTCACTCATATTATCAACAACTTCACCATCATCAGGATTCTTGAGTGTAGGATTACTACGCTTGAAGAGTGCGTTTACGAGGTCAAATCCCTGCATCACAAGGAGTTGATTTTCATTTGTCACGTCCTTACGGTCAGTTGCACCATCACTATTTGCATCAGTGTTAGCAATAGTTACACCAGAATGCAAGCGAGCAATAGCTTCAGCCTTAATCAACATGATGTCAGCCGCACGATATACAGGCCAGTTAGCATCCATACTACCAGACTCACGATATTGATACTGTGCACCCTCACTCATGTCTTCGCGTTCATTATAGTTAATGGTACGCGCTACATTCTTGATAATCGCATAAGCACCAGTATTGTTGTTGGGTTCATACTTCACCGTAGAGAGCAAACGGTTGTCAGCCTTACCAAAGCCCTTTTCAGGAGCGTAATTTGAAATACTAGAAATCAAAATATTACCAGCAACAAGGTCCTTAGTTGACAAGTTACTTGAATAAGCTGAAAGATAATTTCCTAATGTGCTGTTCTTATTAACAGAACCGTCATATTGGAGTTCGAAAATTGATTCATAAGTAGCGTTCTTTTGGCCGAAAATAGTTTCGTACACTACATCATTCATGCTGAAGTTCTGAGGAACAGTAAGCCAATCAATTGTAAGGTGGTCCTTAACTGTATTTGAGAAGCTGGGATTTTCAGCTTGATCTTCGTCATACTCCTTCTGAATATCGTTCAAAACGTAATCAGCGTGTTCAATAGCCTTATTCAGGCAATGCGTAATCTGGTTACTTGCATCAGCAACGCTGTCACCCTTCGCATTTGAAGAGCGGAGCAAACAACTACGCCACAAGTACATGTCTGCCATGAGGGCATGAATACTACGCTTACCGAAGCGACCCTTATTATTATTTACAGAACCATAGTTTTCTGCTGCCTTATCAACAGTTGCTTCCAAATCCACAAGAAGAGAATCAAGAATATGCACACCCTTTGTCTGAGGAGTGTTAGCACGCTTCGCTTCTGCATCCGTAGAAATTGATTCAACTACAAAAGGAACATCACGATATGCACGTACAAGGTGGAAATAGTAAAGTGAACGAAGTGCAAGCATTTCAGCCTTAAGGGGATTCCAGTCAGACATTGAGAAACTTGGGTCACGTCCATCATCTACCATCTTTTGACCGTATTCAAGAACCTTATTACAATAGTTAATACCAGTGTAATATGATGACCAGTCAAACATACCTTCAGTAGGTTGCAATACACCTTCCTTGAAGTACATGATACTTGTATTACTCAAGTTATTGAGCTTGACATTATCAGAGCGAACTTCACCCCACAAGAACATGCGGTTTGTTACATCTCCAGAAATCATCTTGGAATACGCTGCCGCGCGAACGTTGTCCAAGTCATTCTTGTCGTTCCAGAAGTCTTCTTCTGTAATTTGGTCTGTAGGCAACACTGTGAGATAATCATCACATGACGTCATCCCCGCTGTCAACATCAAACCTCCGGCAAGAAAAAGTTTAGAGAAAATATTTGTAATTTTCATTGTAGTATAGGTTAATAGTGAAAGTCTGCGGTAGCAACCCTTATAGTGAGGGTTGCCCACCGTTAAACTTTTAACTTTTTAGAAACCAAAGTTCAAGCTGAATGTGAATGAGCGTGAACGGGGTGTTTGAGAACTGTCAACACAAGGATTCCAACCACCAGCTGAGTGTTCGGGGTCTGTACCTGAATACTTAGTCCAGAAGATGAGGTTGTTACCAGATGCTGCAATATTCAACTGACTCAAACCATACTTCTTCAACTTAGCAGGATCTACACTGTAAGAAATCTGCATGTATTGGAAACGGAGGAAGTCACCTGGTTCCACGTAACGGTCGCTTACCAAAGCATTGTATGAAGTACCTGCAGAAGCGTTCATCGCACGAGGAATATCAGTTACGTCACCATTCTTACGCCAACGGTGAGCAACAGAAGCACACTGGTTCTTGTTTGTACGCATGTCTTCAGCATAGAGACGCGCCATGTTCAAAATCTTGTTACCAAGACGGAAGTTAAAGTTTGTCTTCAAGCGCCAACGACCATAAGTGAAGTCTACACCGAAACCACCATTGATATCGGGGTTAGAACCACCAAGGTAAACGATATCGAGTTCGTCGATATTACCATCATGGTTGATATCTTCGTAGATTACGTCACCACCCTGGAATTGATAATTTCTACCACCATAGTTAAAGTAAATGGGGAGAGGATTACCACGCTTGTCATAAATTACGTTGCCTTCAGCATCGCGAGCGATAGGAGCAGTCTTGCCTGTTGCAGCAGCTGTATTGAGCTGACCCTTAGCATCGTAGTATTCGTTCTTCGCGGGATCAAGGAAGTAACCATTGTGGTCATAGTCATAAGCATAAACACCCTTATAACGGAAACCGTAGATACCACCAAGAGCATGACCAATCTGAACGCGCTTTACGTAAGTGTGGTTGTTGTAGTTGTAGTCAGCATTTGCTGCAGCCAACACGTTCGCATCCATTTCTGTGATAGTGTTGATATTCTGAGCAAAGTTCATACGGAAGTTCATGTGGAACTTACCTACCTTGAATACGTCCTTAGTGTTAATGTAAAGTTCCCAACCTTCATTTTCCATTGAACCTACGTTAGCAGAGCTCAAGTTGCTGAAACCTGTAGAAGAAGGAACACGAACACCATAGTTCAAGAGGTCTGTAGTCTTCTTCTTATAAGCATTGAAGTCCAACTTGAAGAGACCATCAAAGAGGTGCAAGTCTGCACCAATGTTCCATGACTGAGTCTTTTCCCAACGGATTTCTGTCAAACGGAGGTTTGTGGGAGCGATACCCTGAACACCGTTGTAAGAACCTGAAGCACCATACTTATTGTAGATGAGACCTTCGCCAAAGCTACAGTTACCCACAATACCCCAACCTGGACGGAATGAAAGCATGCTAACTACGTCACGAAGAGGTTCAAAGAAGCGTTCATCAGAAATATTCCAACGTGCTGAAATACCAGGGAAGAAACCCCATTTGTTACCTGAACCGAACTTCGTAGAACCATCAGCACGGAGAGTAGCACTCAAAGAGTACTTAGAACCGTAAGAGTAGTGCATACTTGCAATACCTGACATTGTGTGTCCCTTCCAAGTACCTGAAGAAGATCCTGTAAGATACCCAGGAACAGTTGGGTCAGTAATACCACCGCTAATACCTGTAGAAGAAAGGTTTTGGCTTGTTCCTTCATTAGAACCCATTTCTCCACGTACCATCACCTGTAATGAGTGATTGTCATTATAGAAGAAAGGCTTGAATACCAAAGAGTGACGTGTTGTGAAGCTAAAGTTCTTAGAGTCACTATTTGAAGTTTTGTCGATACCACTACTCCACTTTTCTGAAGTCAAAGTGTGAGGATAGTAAGAATTATCAGTCTGAGTGTTTGCATTCATATGCACTTCACCCGTATAATCCAACTGTGTTGACTCATCATCCTTACCCAAGAGCTTATATTCAATTGAGAATGAAGGAGTGATAGTATACGTAGAAGTTGTAGCCCAAGCTTCGTTAGCAGTAGCAACAGGGTTACCATTGCTTACCATATCACTAAGATAGTAAGAAGAGAGGTTTGAACCGTTATCAACCAAACCTGCTGCACCTGCAGCGGGAGGCATGATGTAGTAATCACCAGTCTGATAGTATGACTGTGTTACCTTATCGTATTCGTTACGGTAAACCGCCATATTAGGCATTGCATTATAAGCTGCCCCTAAGATACCACTATAGTTC
This sequence comes from Alloprevotella sp., assembly GCA_045657925.1. Taxonomy (GTDB): domain Bacteria; phylum Bacteroidota; class Bacteroidia; order Bacteroidales; family Bacteroidaceae; genus Alloprevotella. Next base: position 156,299 of record JAZOUA010000014.1, read on the forward strand.
TTTTGGTTATTTGTGTATGCCAACGCAAAGTTAGAAGAGAACTTAATACGGTCAGATACCCAATAGTCCAAAGCCAAACGAGTAGTGAAACGGTCAAGCTGCTGCTTAATGATAGAACCTGTTTCATGGTCGTAAGAAGCTGACACACGGAATGTTGCCTTTTCACCACCACCAGAAATATTCACACCATAGTTGTGAGTTTGACCAAACTGAGTAACTTCGTCAATCCAGTCAGTGTTCTTGTTGTAGTTTGCATAGTATGCGGGGTGACTCTGGAGATAAGAGATTTCCACGATACCTGAAGCTACGTCACTCTGCTTAGGATTAAAGTATGCTTCCTTCAACATCATGGTGTAACCATCACCATCAAGCATTTTCATTCCTTCAGGCTGCCAGTTACCAGAAAAACGATAGCTGAAGTTAACCTTTGTCTTACCACGAGAACCACGACGAGTCTTAATTTCAATTACACCATTAGAACCGCGTGAACCCCAAATTGCAGTTGCAGAAGCATCTTTCAAAACGTTAATGCTCTGAATATCTTCGGGGTTAACCTGAAGAAGAGTTGCAAACTTTTCTTCGTCCATGTTGTTAGCATCGAAATCATCACGATTGTAATCTTCAAGTGGATAACCGTCAACGACGATAAGAGGTTCAGAAGAACCATTGATTGAAGTTACACCACGGAGGCGCATTGAAGTACCAGCACCGAGGTTACCTGAGTTTGCTACGATATCAAGACCAGCAATCTGACCTTGAAGCGCTTCACCTGCTGTTTCAAATGAAAGACCAGCCATTTCGTCCATGTTCAAAGACTGCTGAGCAACAGAGATTTCACGTTCAGGAATAGTCAAACCATTAGTTTTTACCTTACGCTTACCTACAATCTGTGCTTCACCCATCATTGAATTATCTTTCAACTCTACCTTAAAAGAGGTAGTAGCACCAATAGGCAACTTACGAGTTGCATAACCGATGTAAGAAACTTGCAATGTATTCGCAGGATTCTTAATCGCCAAACTAAAGTTACCACTTGCGTCCGTTTGAGTTGCAGATACTACACGATTTGTTTTATCCAACTCAACTACATTCGCCATGATAATGGGCCCGTCGAGTGCGCTCCATACATGACCCGAAATTCTCTTTTGTGCCATTACTGCAGTAAATGCACAGCACAATGCGAGGGTTAAGAGATACTTTATGTAATTCATATTAATAACTTATTATCTGAGTCTGTATTTAGCAACGTAAGAAGTGAGTTCTTCGGGTTGGCCATAATTCCAGAAGTCGAAGTTACCCTTAGGCATCTTCTTATTAGGATCGCCATCCTTGCAAAGACCTTCATAGTCTTCATCACTATTGAAATTGAGGTAACCATCAATCTGGTGAATTACCACGTAAGAAGAATTCTTAATGTAACTTGCCGATGCAGCTGCTGCGTTATAGCAGATTTCACGTGCGAGGAGGTTTCTGTTTTCTTCTGACGCAACCACGTCTACCTGATTACCACTTCTGTCAATAACAGAAAGTGCTGAAGGTGTTTGAATTACGTTTAAAGAAAGGTAAGAATTTGTTACGTTATCAATACATGAAGTTTGATACTGATTCGTTGCTGATACGTTATCAACGAAGACTGATTGGTCTTGGAAGTGATATTTCACGAAGTTTACAAGCACAGTAATCATTGTTCTTGCCTTAGCGCGATCTTCCTCAGTAAGATCTTCTTCGTAGTCGTTTGTGCGAATCTTAACCCACTCATAAATTTCGTCCCAAGTCATTAGCCCCTTAGCACGAGCTGCTGCTACTTGATCATTTGTGGGCACATAAATCGTGTAGTTGTAGTTGTTAAAGAAACGAACGAGCTGTTCCTTATTTGCGGGGCAATAAGTTGTTGTACCCTGAACGTTGTCATTCTGACGTGCGAAGATGTGGAACTTCAACTTTTCAGCCTGCTGGTCAGCAGTACTCATCAACTTAGGTTTACCTGTCTTAGCATCAATTTCGTCCAAATCAAAATATCCACAAGCTTGGAGCAATTCTGAAGAAACATATTCAGGATTAGCCAATTCGTAGAATTCTGAATAAGGATTGTTGTCTGCTGGCACCTTGAAGTGGTTGTAAACCGAACGCATAGTGGGTTGAACAGGACGGTCGATAAGGTAAGTCATACCATTACCGTAACCATTTGAAGCGGCTGTCTTATCATAACCTTCAAGAACAACAGCAGTGTGGTCATTTTCTGTGTAACCTTCAGCGGGGTCATTAATCATCACTTGGAAACCACCTTCTACTTTCATACCAACATTCTTACCTTCGAATGTACCCTTTTCTGTCAAACGGAGGGGAGCTCCATTACGAGAGAGGTAATAAGTACGACCATCGTTTACACCAACGGGATCTTCATGCACAAGGATATGCTGGTCAACCATTTCAATCAAATTCAAACGCTTTTGCTGACCAACGCCGCTACCCATAGCATCAGTAACCTTTGACACGTAAGAGTTACCCTTCTTCTTGTCAACACCAGGTTGCTGCCCCTTTGTCATATTATATATATAAGCAGTAGCTTCAACGGGAATCACAGCACCGCGTGTAACATCATCATACTTAAATGACCAATACCAACGGTTGTTTGACTTCGCGCCATAAGGTTGAGTTGCATAACTTACAGGCTCTACATAACCATAGTTACCAAGACCTTCGTCAACGGGTACAAAGAATGAGAAGTGACTCTGCATCGCCTTGAGGTAAGTAGAGAAGTACTGCTTCAAGGGAGCTTGGTTATAAGAAGTACCTTCGATGAAGTTATCGTCAGCTCTTACTACAGAACGAACAATCTGCGTATTGCTAGAAGTCAACGCAGGAGCGATAACTGAAGCATAGTCAGCTGGTGCATCAACAGTGTTCGTGATGTAAAGCACACCATTGTTTGCAAGAATACAATTTTCAATATGCGACTTAAAGTCTTCCTCAGAAGTGTAAGTTGCGAACATCTGGTCCTGAGCGTCGTTCACAATTGTGAGGTACTTACTGGGCACTGATTCATTAAATGAGTCCTTCATCAAATTCTGAATCAAAGGCTGAATCAAGTGGAGAGGAATTTGATAAAGGTTGGTCATGAGATTTTCTTCTGTGTTAGGAAGAATACCATAACGCTGAATCAAGTCAGTACCACCACCATTAACGAAGTAATTTACCATTGCTTCATCACTAGGTACGAACATAGCTGCCATATCTTGTTCCTTCACTGTAGAAGAAGATACAGCATACTGGTTCCATCCTGGGTCGAAGGGCAAGAATTGCTGTTCACCGAAGCTCAAGCCATCGGGACGCTTTGAAATTTTACCACCACCCTGTGAACGGTTAGAAATATAGCGCTTTTCAAAAATAGAATCGGCAGAAATATCATTCAATGCCTTATACTGACGTGTAAGTTGCTCATTATAATAAGGAGCAGCAAAACGATCAAGCATTGCGCTGAAGTAATTCGTCTTACCATTTGAACGAATCATTTCTGCCATATTACCTGGTGCGAGCAATACCTTATCAAGGAGATGCAAATAACCGTTCAAACAAACGATATCACCATCAATGATACGGCAATCATTGATAAAACCAAAGCTCACCTTATCGGCAGGTTGCCAAGGCTGACCCATGATCTTTTCAACGTCACCAAATGTAATACTCTTATTCTTCAACTGACCTTCAAGGAAGTGAGTCAACATTGGATCTGTGGCATCAAGTGCCATATAAACTGAGTCTCCCTTCTCACGAAGGTTCTTAAACCAGTCTACATCTGCAGTTGACTGAGTTGCAGGAAGTTCTGTCACCGCCCAACGAGTAACCGAGTCTGATGCTGTAGCTGACGTACCCTGACGCAAGCAGAGGTTTTTGCCACCGCCTTCTGTATTTGCCAACATTTCAAGCACGTAAGCGTTGTTCAACATTGAATTGTTAAGCAACACGCGCTTCTGATTCTTAGAAAGTTCGTCATAGCTTGACACTCCCCAAGGATTGTTTTTAAAGAACTCTGCATAAGCCGAGTCGTTCGCAACAAAGAGGGTTTTACTACCCGTCTTAGAAAGCACTTCGGCATACTCCAAGTCGTCGATAAGACGCACCACCGTAGAGTAGTTACCACGATTCTGCAATTCATGGTAGATACTCTGTCCAAGGAACGAGGGAGCACTTTCCTCGTAATCCTTCAGATGGAACTTGTCATCCGCGCAGGAAGTAAAGCCGACAGTAGAAAGCAGCGCAGCATTGAGCAACGCCATTCCCATTTTGCTAAAATGGTTTTTCATACGCATCTAGATAAAAATTATAATGTTGTTATTGTTGTTAAGCGCTGTTCCCGTAAGGACACACCGAGTGCATAGTATACGGGAATGAGGCAAATTTAGCAGTTTTTTGCTAAACAACCTTGACATTTTTTGTTTTTTTATGATTCTAAGAAGAAATTACCTAAATAAGATTGCAGATTTTGTTAATTCTAACGATTGAAAACTTAACATTGCTTTATTTTGTCTCAAATTGACAATTTATTAACACTAAAGATAAGAAATTCAAAACTGACTTTTCATTTTGACTCACTTTTTCATCACACAACTCATCTTACATGTTAATTTTCATGAAATTATGATAATTTATAGAAACACATTTACTCGCAATCAGGCGCCATTTTCCGCACTACCTTAGAGTTGGAACAAAAATGCTGAAAGGAGGGCTCTTGTATGGTTAAAGAGCAGGAAAATTAAAGCCTCATTTAAATAGATAAGCATGTTTGTTTCTACGCTAAACAAAACGTTAAATTACGAATTTCGTTGTAGAATAAAACAAAGCTTGAACGTTTAAAATTAAGTGAGACTTAGTTGAAATTAAGTGAGACTTAGTTCTTACTAAGTAAGGTTTAGTTTCAACTAAGTCTCACTTAAAAATAAGCGTGCCTGTTACTATTATTTGGCGCACTTATACTTTCCAATTACGCTCCAATCCTTTTCGGGCAGAGCCTTGGAAAGTTCCACGTTGACGAAGAATCTTTTTCACCAACTCTACAAATTGATAATTTTTCACTCCCCAATCTGGTGCCAGAAGTAGCTCTTTTGGCGATTGCGAAGTAAAGCGTTCAACAGCGATACTCGTATTTAGGCGTTCCAAAAAATCGGCTACGAGAGTAGCATATTCCTCTACTGTAAAAAGGCGAAAATCTTTAGGATTTTGCGTAAATTCTTGCGCCATTTTAGTTCCACGAACAATTTGTAACTGATGTAATTTCAAGGTGTTGAGAGGAAGTTTGGAGATTATATCAGCTTGACGCACTATATCTTCCCATGGCTCTCCTGGGAGTCCTAAAATAAAGTGCGCTCCAACGGGTATTCCCCGCTGAGCAGTACGCCTGATTGCGTCTTCCGCTTGCGCAAAAGTATGCCCGCGATTGATGCGCTTCAAGGTCACGTCGTTAGTTGTTTCCACCCCATATTCAATCAACACAAAATAACGCTTTTGAAGCTCAGCAAAGTAATCTAACAAATCATCAGGAACGCAATCAGGACGTGTACCAATCACCAAACCGACTACGTCCGGCACGGCTAATGCTTCCTCATAAAGACGCTTTAAATGTTCTATTTCGCCATAGGTGTTGGTATACGCTTGAAAATACGCTAAATATTTCATTTCTGGATACTTGCGTCCAAAGAAAGCTTTACCTTCCTCCAATTGTTCCGTCACACTTCTTTGGGTGGCGCAGTATTCAGGATTGAAGGTTTGATTATTACAATATGTGCATCCGCCACGACCAATTTTTCCATCACGATTGGGGCAGGTAAAACCCGCATGAACGGAGATTTTCTGCACTTTCTCTGAGAAAAATTGCTTCAAAAAATAGGAGAATTCAGTGTAAAGATAAGTCGGAGTATTCATCATCTGACATCACTTATAGAATAAAACAGACAGCAGAAAAATTGTTGCACAAGTCATTTATCTTGCGTGCAATTTTCAGTCTGCAAAGTTAAGTTTTCAATGTTTATTAGGCAACTGGAAGCAAAAAATCTTTCTTAATTCTTGCAGGCAATAAAATTTTGTCTACCTTTGCAACAATAAAATTCGCATTTTGTAGTTGCATAAGTTTTTTTGCGACTGCTTCACCTTTAAATTTGTTTTGCCTATCGAAAAGACTTTACTCTAATTTTAAAAATAGTAAAGTATGAATACGCTCATTATGCGCACCGATGAAGAATTGGTAGCGCTTTATGCAACAGGTATGGATGACGCTTTTGACATCCTCCTTGAGCGCTATAAGGATAGGCTTTATTCCTATATTCTTTATAATGTACGCAATGCAGATGTTGCTGAAGATATCTTTCAGGAAACATTTGTAAAGGTCATTATCACCATTCGTGACGGACGATACACAGAGTCAGGGAAATTCTTCTCATGGGTAACACGTATTGCTCACAATCTTGTCATTGACTTTTTCCGTCGAGAAAAGGGAGAAAACACCATTTCTACAGACGAAACAGAGGTTGACTTGCTCAACAATGCCAAACTCGCAGAACGAAGTGCTCAAGGAGCCATTGATAGCGAACAAACACTCGTTGATCTACACCTGCTTATCAATAAACTTCCGCAGGAACAACGTGAAGTTGTCCATATGCACTATTTCCAGGAAATGACATTCAAGGAAATCGCCGAAGAAAAGGGAATTAGCATCAACACCGCCCTTGGACGCATGCGTTACGGCATATTAAACATGCGAAAAATGGCAAACAAATTTGATTTGGGGCTTTGTTTATAAGGACTTGACTCTCCCCCCTCCCAGACACTACAATTCATTAATCCACCAACCACTATGAACACTAAATTTGGTAAATACGACTTTAAGGTTGAGCCTTTCGCTGAAGACATAACAGGACGCTTGGCGTGGGGAACCTTAGGTACACTTATCTTACGCGCAGCTTCACTTCACGCTGGAGCAAATGGTTTTGGATATGACGACGTGCATACCAAAAATCACGCTTGGGTGCTCTCACGCCTCGTGATTGATATGGAGAATATGCCTCGCATCAATGAGGATTATACAATTGAAACATGGGTTACGAAAGTGTATCGCCAATTTACCGACCGTCATTTTGACATTCTTGCACCTGATGGTATACCTTTCGGACAAGCCACTAGCATTTGGGCGCTTATTGATATAGAAAGCCGTCAGCCAGCAGATCTTACGCAACTTCCAGATGAAGGATTTAAAGACATTATGATTCCTGAGCGGGATATTCACATTAAGGGGCCTGGACGTCTTCGTCTTTCAAAGGAAGCTCCTCTTGTGGGAACACATAAGGCTGTTTATAGTGATCTTGACATCAACGGACACGTCAACTCCATCCGTTACATTGAAATGTTGCTCAACACCTTCTCACTTGAAACGTTGCGTACGACTCCTCCTAAACGCATAGAGGTTGCATATTGCTTAGAAAGTCTTTTTGGTGACCAATTAGACATTTACGCTGAGGTTCAAGATGGCAACACACACATTTTTGAGATTCGCAAGGGTAGCGATGTGATTCTCAAGGCAGCAGTCATTTTATAATTCTTTCTCAAAATAAATCAATGAGTAGACAAGCAAGCACATCAAGCCTCTTGTCTACTCATTGACTCTATATACAAATCGTCTTATTTAACTCATAACCTACTACATACTATGCAAAAAATCGTATTTTTAACAGGAGCAGGGATTAGCGTTGAAAGCGGATTAGGAACCTTTCGCGGAAGTAACGGACTTTGGGATAAATATCGCATCGAAGATGTGTGTACCGTAGATGCTTGGCATCGAAATCCTACTTATGTCAACGACTTCTACACCGAGCGACGTAAACAACTTCCTACCGTACAACCGAATGAAGCTCATAAACTTGTAGCTAGCTTAGAACAAGATTATGAAGTCGTTGTTATCACTCAGAACGTTGACGATTTGCACGAACGTGCGGGATCAACCAACATCATTCACCTACATGGAGAATTGCTAAAACTTTGCTCTTCATTCAATAAGGAAGATGAGAGTCAATGGCAAACTCTTGACTACAACAATCTTGACCTCCCGCAAGGAGCAAAAGCTCCCGATGGGTCCCTACTCCGCCCCTACATTGTTTGGTTCGGAGAAAACGTGCCACGCATGGAGGAGGCAGTCATTCATGTAGAACACGCTGATATCTTTGTGATTGTTGGCACTTCACTCAACGTATATCCTGCAGCTGGACTCGTAAGTTTTGTCCCCAAAGACACTCCTATCTATATCATTGACCCTGAGGCAGACGCGCTTGTTTCAGACCCTCGAATCGTGCAGATAAAAGAGAAAGCATCCACTGGAATGAAACAATTAACCAAGCTTCTTAAAATTTAGAGGCTGAAGGTTGAGTCACTATACCTTTGACATCTACAACAAAATGCTTAACTTTGCATTCATAAGGATTTTTCGTAACAAATATTATTCCAAATCCCAATTATGATTGTATCTCCCTCCCTCCTTTCTGCCGACTTTGGCAATCTTCAACGCGATATTGAAATGCTCAATGAAAGCCAGTGCGATTGGTTTCACCTTGACGTAATGGACGGGGTATTTGTACCCAATATCTCTTTCGGTTTCCCCGTTATGGAAGCAATGGCGAAGCATGCAAAAAAGCCTCTTGATGTCCACCTAATGATTGTACAACCCGAAAAGTTCGTAAAGGAAGTTAAGGCTTTAGGTGCTAAAATCATGAACGTACATTACGAAGCTTGCACTCACCTTCATCGTGTTGTTCAACAAATTAAGGCAGAAGGTATGATGGCGGGCGTAACACTCAATCCTCATACTCCCGTGAGCGTTTTGGAAGACATCATCGTTGACCTTGACCTCGTAATGCTCATGTCGGTTAATCCTGGATTCGGAGGACAAAAGTTTATTGAGCATAGCGTAGAAAAAGTACGTAAACTTAAAGAGCTCATCGTTCGCACGGGCTCAAAGGCACTTATCGAAGTAGACGGGGGCGTAAACCCTCAAACAGGGAAGCTCCTAGCCGAAGCTGGTTGCGATGCTGTAGTCGCAGGCAGTGCTGTGTTCCATGCAGCTGACCCCAAGGCTGAAATCGAAGCACTTAAGGCGTTGTCATAATTATTAAAAAGGTGAGAGGTTAAAGGTGAACGGTGAACGACGCTACTTTAACCTCTCTATTTTCTCCACAGTCCGTTCTCCATTCACCCTTAACCCATTCTCCATCCCCTATGCTCTCTCCCTCTCTTTCACAGAAAGAACTTTTTTCACTTATTCAGCTAATTAAGGACTGCCGAAACGTCGTTGTTTGTTCGCATCGCGGACCTGACGGCGATGCAATGGGCTCTTCTTTAGGTTGGGCGGAATATCTGCGCCACTTAGGGAAGCAGGTAACAATCATCATGCCTAATCCTTGTCCTGATTTCCTTCGTTGGATGCCTGGAGCGCAGAATGTAAAGTTTTATTCTGAATCCGTTGAAGAATCAGAGCGTGCTATCAAGCAAGCAGACCTAATCTTTATGATGGATATGAATAGTGTGCAACGCTTACAAGAGATGAGTATCCCCATTGAGAAGGCTAAAGCGAAACGAGTAATTATTGACCACCATTTAGACCCACAAACTAATGTTGACTTGGTCATTTCACGGCCGAAGATGAGTAGCACGTCTGAATTGGTATTACGCATACTCTACCAAATGGGGGGCTACGATCAAATGACACGTTCGGGAGCTGCGTGTATCTATACGGGGATGATGACAGACACTGGCGCATTTACCTACAATTCCAACGACCCTGAGATTTACGTTTGCATAAGCCTTCTACTCAAAAAGAGAATTGACAAGGATCGCATCTACCGAAACGTCCACAATAACTATTCGGAACATCGTTTGCGCTTGCAGGGCTACATCTTACACAAGAAGACAGAATTCTTTGAGGGACGTCGCGCCGCCATTCTTACGCTAACACGTGAGGAAATGAAAGAGTTTAAATTCGTACGCGGAGATATGGAGGGCGTTGTTAATATGCCCTTACAAGTACGTGGAATGCGCTTAAGCATATCCTTGCGTGAAGATACGGAAAAGGACGTCATCCGCATTAGCCTTCGCTCCGTGGACGATTTCCCTTGCAATAAGATGGCAGAGCAATTCTTCAATGGTGGAGGCCACCTAAATGCTTCTGGGGGCGAACTTCCTTTCCCTATGGAGGAAGCCATTGAAACAGCCAAGAGTGCGATTGAAGCTTTTAAGGACCAACTATACGGCATCAAGGAAGAACAAAAGAAGGATTAGGGTGCAAGTAACTGCCCCCCTAACATTAACTACAAATAAAAACAGCCGAGCAAAGACGCATTGCGCTTTGCTCGGCTGTTTTTATTATAGAGTTCTGATTGTTATAACATTGAGAAATGTTGGATTATTTTCCCAAATGCTCCATCAAGAAACGTTCCATCGCACGATAGAAATCAAAACGATTTTCTTGATTGTGGAAACCATGACCTTCGTTATCCTTCACCATATATTCCACCTCTACACCACGCTTTCTCAGTGCTTCTACCATTTGGTCGCTCTCAGCTTTATTCACTCGGGGGTCGTTGGCGCCTTGTGCGACAAAGAGGGGAGCCTTAATAAGATGGGCTTGAAGGGCAGGGCTGTATGCCGTAAGCATCTCAATATCCTTTTCTGGGTCTCCCACTTGCTCATACATCATCTCCAAAAGAGGACGCCAATAGGGAGGAATCGTTTGCATAAATGTGAGCAAGTTGGAAACTCCAACGTAATCTATACCACAAGCATAGAGGTCGGGAGTAAAGCAAAGGCCTGCAAGTGTAGCATATCCGCCATAGCTTCCGCCATAAATAGCAATGCGCTTCGCATCTGCAACACCTTGAGCTATCAACCAGTTTACGCCGTCCGTAATATCGTCTTGCATCGCCTGTCCCCACTGCTTGTAACTCGCTTCAAGGAATTTACGACCATAGCCTGTAGAACCCCGGAAATTCATTTGGAATACGGCATAACCACGATTGCAAAGGAACTGCACCTCTGCAGAATACCCCCACGAATCACGCGCCCAAGGACCACCATGTGGGTGCACCACAACGGGAAGTTCCTTTGCCGTTTCAGGGGTGTGGGGACGGGGCAAAGAAAGGTAGGCTTCAATAGTCCAACCATCGCGAGAGGTGTAAGTAACGGGGTGCATCGCCACCATATCTTCCTCTTTAATCCATGGAGCCAACTCGGTGAGTAAAATGGGTGAACCAACTGCGCGGTCATAGAAGTAATAATGCCCTCGCGTACGGTCACTGCCCACATAAATCAAGTATTTCTGTTCCTCCTTATCCGTAGCGGTGATGCCAAAACGACGTCCAGAGAAGAAACCTCTCAAATGCTCACGAAAAGCCGCCTCTTCATCATCGAAATAATGGCGAATGGGGTCTTTATGCCCCTGACAATACACCGCCAATAACTTCTTACGTTTGCGCGAATAAGAAATGCTAGATACATCATAAGTCTCGTGCGCATAGAGTTGCTCCAACTCCTCACAGGTGGCGGGATTCATCAGCACAAGCGCCACTTTATCGCGCCCAAGATTCGTTGCGGCATACACATTTCTGTTGTCGGGAGTGAACTCCATGAAGTCTACAGACTCCTTAAAGTTTGTAGTCAAAACGGGTTGAAAATCCTCATCCTCATGTTCACGATAGAGAATCTGCGTATTCACTCCGTCTACTATAGCAGTAACTGCACGCAATTTTCCCTCGTGGTCGGTCATATAGGATTGCCAATTCCCTGGATTCTCTGCTAACTGCGTGAGTTCTCCCGTTTCCAAATTCAAACGATAAGGGTCAAAAATCTCCGGTTGACGCTTATTCATACCAATGATAACCTCATTGGGCACGTCTTCTAAGTCATCAATAAGCGTAGTGCGTACTCCAGGGAAAGCTGTATAAGCACGCAGGTCACTACCATCAAGATTCACACCATAAAGTTGGTAATTCTCATCGCCCGCTGTGTCTTTTATAAATAAAATGCGCTCATTCGTAGCCCACATATAACCAGCCACACTACGCGCTGTTTCGCTTGTCAAACGCAGTGTTTCGCTCTCCCCTATCTTCTGCACATAAATGTTCATACGATCCTCATAAGGGGCAAGGAATGAAAAATAGGCACCATTGGGAGAAATTTGATAACCCGAACGATCGGAATTCCGAAAAAAATCTTCGAGGGGATAATATTTTGCCATAGCAATGTTTATTGTACTATATTCTTAAAGTTTACTATATCCTTAATACGAAAAACTATCTTACTCTTAGTTCATTTTAAGAGTAAGATAATTTTAAAAGATATACTTATAATTTTCACCACGTCTATAAGCCTCTAAAGCAACAACATTCCTGCGACTCCACTAAGTAGAATGAGGAAGATGGGGTTAAATCGAAAAACAGACATCCCTATAATCGTAAAAAGGCATAGGAAGGCACTAACACCTAACTGCCATGGAGAGGTTAAATCTCCGACAATTTCAGGTCTACAAAGAGACATTGCAACACCACCAATTAACCCTGGTACGATTACACGCAGAAAATCAAAAACACTCTCTACAATAGGGCGATATTCCTTGGGAAGCGTAATACGCTCAGCAATTTCTGCCCACACAAAAGACGGAGTTGCTAAGCCTAATAAAGCCGCAAATGACGCTCCCAGAGCGGTAAAGAAGCCGAGGTTATTAAACACCGCCATATAACCACTCAACGTTGCGGCATTAACAGCTGTCTCTCCTGGAACCATCCTACTTACAATGACCAAATCAGCAAACTGCGTGTGTGTCATCCAACCGCATTCCACAACCACGACATGCTCTACCATTGATAGCACAGCATCGGGACCTCCAAAGCCAAAGAAACCGACAAAGAGGAAACTGATGAAGAGAAAAAAGTATGTCATGACTTTTTACCGCAAAAATTTACCATATAAGAAACCTGTTCCTACTGCTAGAACAAGTATATAAAGTGGCGCTATTTGGAAGATTCCAACCGCCATCGCTACGACAAATGGCACCCAAAGGAAGCTTAAGTCAACTTTACTACTGCGTCCCATTCGGAAAGCTACTACCGCAAGTACACCTATAAGTGCTGGACGCATTCCGCGTAACATACTTGCGAAGAGTTCCCATTGGCGCATTGGAGAGAATACAGCCACAAGGAATAAGAAGAGCAGAAGCAACGGAAGTATAGTTGCCGCTAAAGCAACAACACAACCGCGACGCCCATCCAAACGCCGACCAATCACAGCTGCTATATTTAAACTGAAGGCCCCAGGCATTAGTTGTGCTTTAGCAACGAGTAAATCAAATTCTTCCTCCGTGAGCCACATACACTTTTCCACCACTCGCTTGCGGAGTGGTGGAAGTGTTGCGTACCCGTTGCCTAAATGCAATAAGGCTAAAGGGGAGAATAGTAAAAAAAGTTGTTTCGTCAAAATTATTGATGTTGTTCGCGATAGAGGTCATTGACCGTCTTCACGGGGTTAAAGGTAGAAAGGGGAACTTCAACGAAGACCGTACTCCAATCGCTCATCGCACCATTCCAAAGTCCGGGCAATTCAAGAGCCTTGAGTTCCTTACCATCCTTACTCTTTGAAGAGATAAAGCCCGTTGCCTTGTCCACATACTTGGGAAGGTCAAACTTTTCTCCCTTATAATTCTTGATAGCGCACACCAAATCAACGGGATTAAAGTGTGTGCCCTTTTCGAACATCGCCTTCTTTTCGGGATCCGCCATATCAATCTGCGAGCTTTCAAGAATCTGAAGCGAGATAGTGCCATCGGAGTTGTACGCAAGGAACGGACCACCACCAGGTTCACCAACATTTCTCACCATACCGCAAACGCGCATCGGGCGATTTAACTTTTGGCGAAGGTAAATAGCGAGTTCTGTATCTTCAAGCACCTTTGTTTCGGGGTTCTTGCAGAAGAGGCGTTTCTGAACGAACTGCAACATTTCGCGCAACTCATCCATGGTGTACTTACCGCTATCCAACTTCTCAAGATATGCAAATGCTTGTTGCTGCAAATCTACGAGCAAGCCAGCGAGGAGTTTCTTATAAGTAACAGTATCGCCCTTCAATCGGTCGGGCACTACATTGTCAATATTCTTAATGAATACTATGTCACCATCAATATCATTGAGGTTTTCAATCAAGGCACCGTGACCACCGGGACGGAATAAAAGCGAACCATCAGCATTGCGGAAGGGGGTATTGTCGGCATTCGCAGCAACTGTGTCGGTGCTTGACTTCTGTTCTGAGAATGAAATATCAAATATTGCGTTGTGCTGCGCAGCATATCCCTGTGCCTTTTCAGCAACGAGCTTTTCAAAGAGCGCACGATGCTCAGGGGATACCGTAAAGTGTACATTCACATTGCCGTCACCTGCTTTTGCATAAAGAGCGCCCTCGACGAGGTGTTCTTCAAGCGGAGTGCGTGAACCATCTTCGTACTTGTGAAATTTCAAAAGCCCCTTGGGGAGTTTTCCATAATTCAAGCCTTCTTCTACAAGCATTGTCTTTGCAACAACCTTGTACTGACCTTCTGCCAAAAGCGCCTTGATATCTTTACCATAGAGCTTTACACAAGCAGCATCGAGGTCGGCATAGAAAGCTGCAGTAGGAAGTTCGTCAAAGAACTTCTTCTCAAAAGCTGTTTCTGGTGCGTCATAAACTGCATCAACAAAAGAGAATACATCCTTGAACATACGACTTGCTGCGCCAGAAGCGGGCACAAACTTCACTACCTTGTGATTCTCCGCCACATACTTATTCCATGCAGCAAGCAACGATGCCTGTTCTTCTACCGAGGGGGCAAGAATGCCTTTCTCAATACTTGCAGCAGCACTCAACTTCAAGAAAGGGAAGCCATCAGCAAATTGCTTCAACTGGTCCGCCAATTTTTCTTCAGAGATTCCTTTCTTTGCCAAAAGGGCCTTGTCATTTTCCAACATAGACTTAAAGGTTTTAAGGTTATAGTTCCGACGACAAAAGTACGAAATTCTGTTAATATGTACTTGTCTAATAAAGAAATTCTTCTCAAAATTAAGATTATAAGAGGCTTCGCAGTAAGAAATAGAAAATGGGGAGAAACAACGCTGGCAGCATATTGAGCGTCTTGCTCTGCTTTATACCAAGAATCGATAGTCCGGATGCAAAGATAAGAATCCCCCCAACGATAGAGAGTTCAGTAATCATCTCTTCCTGAATTGCATCAGCAGACAAGGTTGCTACACCATAAAAAGCACCTTGCCATAGAAATAACACAGGAGCCGCCCAAAGCATTCCCCAACCATAAGTTGAAGCAAGAACCATAGAAGTCACAAAATCAAGCGTTGCATTCGTAAAAAGATACGTATTATCACCCTGAAGCGCACTTACCACAGGACCAAGCATTGACAGTGTGCCAACACAATAAATCAAAATTCCTGTAGAAAGTCCTTCTGAAAGACGTTTCTCATTCCCTGGCACACAATTCTCTTGACTCGCGACAAGAGCCTCAAATCGCTCCGTAAGACACAATGCATAGCCTATCAGCGAACCCACAGCGAGACAAACAATGAAGAGCACGGGATATTCTGATTTAGAAAGATGTTGAACAAACGCGTTCAACCCTAACGCCACAGCGCAAAATCCCATAGCATTATAAAGTCCCTCATTGTACTTAGGGTTCACTCCTTTTTTAAGAATCGCCCCAATCGATGTACCGATAATTATTGTAGCTGTATTAACAATGGTTCCTATCATTATTAAATAAATTGCTCAAACCTATTAGGATACGTAATAACTTTTAAATCTACTTCACATCAATAAAAAAGAGGTCCTTCAAATCTGAAGGACCTCTCTGAAAAGTGGCGGCGACCTACTCTCCCGCTAGACGCAGTACCATCGGCGCGGACGGGCTTAACTTCTCTGTTCGGAATGGGAAGAGGTGGAACCCCGACGCTATAAC
>JAZOUA010000015.1:0-33312 GCA_045657925.1 Alloprevotella sp.
ATCACGATGATAGTCATGGTAACGCTTCATCTGACGCTCGAAACGCAAGATAGCTTGTCGGGTACCATCTGTACCTTCAAATTTCTCGGCATACTCTGCAATGCGTTTTAGCAAACTTGGATGAGTGCGCTCATATGCAATGGTAGGGTGTAGCACATCTTCTATGGTCTGTTTGAGCCAGGTACTATCTGCCTTTTCACTATAAGTCCTCTCAATCGCTTCAATGATGGATGTGATTTGTTCGGAAATACGTTTCTGCTCTATGACAGGAACAATAGTCGTACGTTTATATTGCAAGGCTTCTGTATCCCAGTACTTGTCATACACTACAAGTTCGGATACAACCTTGATATCAACACTTCTCTCGCGAACACGAAAGCACAGGTTGGAACGGGAGAGTTCTTTATCCAATGATGCTTGTTTTTTGAGATAGATTGAGACTTTCATTGCATACGTTTTTTAATCACGATGCAAAGGTATATAAATTCCCGTAAATGTTCCCATATATCCCGAAAAAACTTAAAACAAATTGAAAGAAATTTTATAGTGGGAATTTGTGATACCATTGTAAAACAGTGGTTTAGTTTAGTTTATTCTATAGAAATTGGACTGGACTAAACCAATTGTTTTTAGGTATTGCGGTTCCACGCTTTTTTCTTGCAACAAAAGGCACGATTTGGTTGAAGCCCCTCCCCAACGGGATAAGGACACCCTTGTTGCATCTTTGAATGCCCCACAGAAGCAACATGCAACTCAAGGGCTTCGCTTTTTGGGGCACACGTTAGACATGCGCAATGACCTATCCCGTGAGTTTGCACGAATTTGCAGGGAGGACAGCCATTTGACGTTTGATAGCATCACGAATAACGTAACGATTTATGGCACAACCTTCCGCCTCAACTATAGAGAAAATGAAGATGGATTCCTGCTCGTGAGTTCCGTTCAACCCGACAACCCACAAATAAAAAAGGTTAGGGACGCTATCAGCAAGTTCCATGGCCAAGAGAACTTTGAGGAAGACGCGCATTATTCATGGCTCCCCTTTACGGCCCCCACAACAATGGGGCAAAATATCCCCGTCATCCATCTGAGAAGGGTGCGTTCAGAAGAGGGTGGCACGATGATTATTGTTCGCTAATCGC
This sequence comes from Alloprevotella sp., assembly GCA_045657925.1. Taxonomy (GTDB): domain Bacteria; phylum Bacteroidota; class Bacteroidia; order Bacteroidales; family Bacteroidaceae; genus Alloprevotella. The sequence continues at coordinate 1,143 of JAZOUA010000015.1, forward strand.
GTAGAGTCATTATTATTAATAATAACGAGATTGAGGGCGAAAGGGCGTGCATGCCGTTTTTCAGTATTTTTAACTTTTTGAGGACGCAATGCGTAAAATCTATTAAAAAGTAGTTATCTTTGCATATCCAATTAGAAAAAACTTTGATAAGGAATCGCAATGAAAGTTTTAAAAGAAAGAATATTGAAGGATGGCCGTTGCTTTGAAGGCGGCATTCTTAAGGTGGACAACTTTATCAACCATCAGATGGACCCCATCTTGATGAAGTCAATGGCCGTGGAGTTCGTGCGCCGTTTTGCTAGCTCTAAGATTGACAAAATCTTAACCGTTGAAGCTAGTGGTATTGCTCCCGCAATCATGGTGGGCTATCTGTTGGAGCTCCCCGTTGTATTTGCCAAGAAGAAGATGCCCAGCACGATGGAAAATATGCTCATTACGGAGGTTTTCTCATTCACTAAGAATACGAGCTACACCGTGTGTGTGAGTCAAGACTTCCTCTGCCCTGGCGACAAGGTGCTCTTCATTGACGACTTCCTCGCAAATGGCAATGCGGCAAAGGGGATGATTGACTTGGTTCAACAGGCTGGCGCCGAATTGGTGGGCATGGGCTTCCTCATTGAAAAGGACTTTCAGGACGGCGGAGCCTTCCTGCGCAACGAGGGTATCCATGTAGAATCGTTGGCCATCATTGAAAGCTTGGATAATTGCGAAATTAAATTGAAGTAAAAAACGGAATGGAGACAACAAAACAACTCAACGAGCAGCCCCAGGGCTTGATTTACGGATTGGAGGATCGCCCTCCTCTTCGCGACACGTTCTTCGCCGCACTTCAACATCTCTTGGCCATCTTCGTGGCTATCATCACCCCTCCGCTCATCATCGCGGGAGCCTTGAAGTTAGACCTTGAAACGACAGGTTTCTTGGTGTCCATGGCTCTGTTCGTATCGGGCATAGCCACCTTTATTCAATGTCGCCGAGTGGGCCCCGTTGGGTGCGGTTTGCTCTGCATTCAAGGCACAAGTTTCTCCTTCATCGGCCCTATCATCTCGGCTGGGATTGCAGGCGGATTACCAGCGATTTTCGGTGCAACGATTGCGGGCTCGGTAGTTGAAATTTTCGTGAGCCGTGTGTTGAAATACTTGCGCCACATCATCACACCCTTGGTTTCGGGCATCGTCGTGACACTCATCGGTTTGAGCCTCATTAAAGTAGGCATCAATGCTTGTGGTGGCGGAGCGGCGGCTATGGAGGCAGGAACCTTTGGCTCGTTGGAATATCTTGGACTCGCGGGCCTCGTATTGGGCGTTATCATCCTCTTCAATCGTAGTAGTAATCCCTACTTACGCATGAGCTCCATCGTGATTGGCCTTGCCGTTGGGTATGCCGTTTCATGGGCGTTGGGCATGGTGGACTTCTCCAACATCACCAACTATGGAAATTTGAACATCCCCATTCCCTTCAAGTATGGCGTTGCGTTCGACCTCTCCGCCATTATTTCCTTAGGACTTGTATACCTCATCACGGCCATTGAAGCCTATGGCGACATCACCGCCAACTCCATGATTTCGGGCCAACCCGTTGAGGGCGAAAAGTTCATGAAGCGCGCACAAGGGGGCATCATGGCCGATGGTGTGAATTCGGCCATAGCGGGTGTGTTCAACTCCTTCCCCAACTCTATTTTTGCGCAAAACAATGGGATGATTCAGCTTACGGGCGTTGCGAGTCGCTACGTGGGCTACTTCATTGCTGGCATGCTCATCTTATTAGGTTTGTTCCCTGTCGTGGGCTTGATTTTCTCATTAATGCCTGAACCCGTATTGGGCGGCGCAACATTACTCATGTTTGGCACCGTAGCGGCGGCAGGCGTGCGCATCATTGCCTCGCAAACCATCAACCGAAAGGCGACGCTTGTGGTTGCCATTAGCTTCAGCCTCGGTTTGAGCGTTGAGCTCGTTCCCGAAATTCTCACTCAATTCCCCGAAACGGTGCGCAATATCTTCTCTTCAGGCATCACAACGGGCGGCGTTGCGGCCATCTTGGCTAATGCATTGATTCGTATTAAGGAGGATTAACTCTTTAAGGATGGTTCATCCTTTTTACCATAGAGAGCGTTGAAGGGGCACAACTCCCTCCAACGTTCTTTTTTTAACTGAGGGGAGGTGGATTATAGACGTTCGAAAGCAAGAACCTATAAGAGCAAAACTCCAAATGAGAGTTGAAAACACTGGAGAGCAGAAACATTTAGGGCCCCACTCCAAACGGAGCGAGGCCCTAAATTATAATGAGGCGAAATGTTTGGCTTAGAACATATTAGCGGGGTAAACGCCGTCTTCACCGAGCTTAGCAAAGCGTGCTACAACTTCGGGGCGGTCTTCGGGATAAGTCACACCGAACCATTGTGAAGTTGTGTCGAGCACTTCGCAAGTAGCTGTGCCGTCGTTGATGAGCTTATCCACCATGAGGGGGATGAAGAATTCGCTCTTGAGGTTTTCCATGTTCTTGGGATCAGAAAGGAATTCCTTGAAGTATTCAACGGAGTGTTGGAAATAGTCGGGAGTGAAGCCCCAGAAGTTCATTGAAACGGGAGTGTTGTCAGAGATTGCCACCCATTCGCCGTTTTCATCCTGATACTTCACAACGCCGTCAAAGCGCTGAATCTTAGTGCGTTCAACTACTGAAGTAAGAAGCTTTTGTTCGTTAGTTTCGCAAACACCACGGCTTACAGTACCTGATTCTGAGAGGGTGTTGCCCACACGGAAGCCTACCATTGCATACTTACCTGTAGAACCTTCGGGGAGTTCAGAGAGGAACTTGCCCATTACTTGGAATGCATCGCGATCGTAGAAGTCGTCGCAATTCAACACTGCGAAGGGTTCCTTAATCACATCCTTACCCATCATTACGGCATGGTTAGTACCCCAAGGCTTTTGACGGTCAGCGGGGCAAGTGAAGCCTTCGGGAAGTGCATCAAGAGCTTGGAATACGAGTTCGCAAGGAATCTTGCTTTCGTACTTCTTAAGAACGATGTCTCGGAAGTCTTGTTCGAAATCCTTACGGATAACAAACACGAGCTTACCGAAGCCAGCATTGATAGCATCATAGATACTGTAATCCATGATTGTTTCACCGTTAGGTCCGAGCTTGTCGAGCTGCTTCAAACCGCCATAGCGGCTACCCATACCAGCAGCAAGGAGGAAAAGAGTAGGTTTCATTTTATTATTTAGTTAAAAGGTTAAAATGTCTGTCTGTGTATAGGAAGAACTATCCGTCTTCTTTGCCTGCTACTTATTACTAAGCACCTTGGCATGTTGCAAGAAGAATTCGTCCATTATCTGAACTCCCTTAGGAGTAGCACAACCACGGAAATAATTAAGAACAAGGTTATTGAAGAGTTCAAACGGAGTGTACTTTCTGAAATCATCTGAAGAAATCATAACATCAAACTGTGTTGTGATGACATTATAAACAATCTCAAAGTTCACATCCGAACGGAATATCCCCTGCTCTACGCCTTTTGAAAGGTAATCAACCGCCGTATCGCGTTGGTCCTTACGAATTTCCGCCATATAAGCCACCAACTTGGGATACTTACGAAGGTCAGAAAAGAAACTTGGTGCAACTTCACTCAAAGCTTCCATCTTGAAATTCAAGTCGTAAAGCACTGGTTCAAGTACGTTTGAAGCATTCTTCACGCACTCGCGCAAGCGGTCACGTTGCCACAAGCTTTCGGTCTTCACACAATAGAGAAGCAAGTTTTCTTTATCATTAAAGAGTTCATACAGGGTGCGCTTAGACATCTTGAGACCATGAGCTATGTCATCCATCGTCACGTCTTTAATGCCCTTTTGTCGGAAGAGTTCCATCGCACTCTTCACAACAATGCTACGCTTCTTTTCCTGTCCTTCTGATGTTCTCATTATGTTAATAAACCTTATTCTTTCGACAAAAATACAAATTAAATACAAACAACACCAATTCAGATAAAAAAGTTTTCATAAAAGTCCTTTTTTTTCTATAAAACTAAGTCTACACTCCACCAACAACGGGATTTTTTGTATTTTTGCAACTCACTAAACTAAACTCAAATGGCAAAGATTACGAAAGAAGCAGCATTGCTTTATCACTCACAAGGTAAGCCCGGTAAGATTGAAATCGTTCCTACTAAACCTTACCGCACTCAAACCGACCTTTCACTCGCCTACTCTCCTGGGGTAGCTGAGCCTTGTTTAGAAATTCAGAACAATCCACAAGACGCATATAAATATACCAACAAGGGTAACCTCGTTGCCGTTATTTCTAACGGCACCGCCGTCCTTGGCCTTGGCGACATCGGCGCCATGAGTGGTAAGCCCGTTATGGAGGGTAAGAGCCTGCTCTTCAAGATTTATGCCGGCGTTGACGCCTTTGACATCGAAGTTGATGAAAAAGACCCCGAGAAGTTCATCCAAGCCGTAAAGGCTATTGCTCCTACATTCGGTGGTATCAACCTTGAGGACATCAAGGCACCAGAGTGTTTTGAAATTGAACGTCGTTTGAAGGAAGAACTTGATATTCCCGTCATGCACGACGACCAACACGGCACTGCTATCATCTCTTGCGCAGGACTCATCAATGCTCTCATCGTTGCTGGCAAGAAAATTGAGGACGTTAAGATTGTCGTAAATGGTGCGGGTGCAGCTGCTATTTCATGCACCAAGCTCTATTGTGCATTCGGCGCACGTCATGAAAACATCGTAATGCTCGACTCTAAGGGTGTTATCTCAAAAGACCGCCCCGGCCTCAACGCTCAGAAGTTAGAGTTTGCTACTTCACGCACAGATATTCATACGCTTGAAGATGCCATTAAGGGAGCCGACGTATTCGTAGGTCTTTCAAAGGGCAACGTACTTACAAAGGACATGGTGCGCACAATGGCTGAAAAGCCCATTATCTTTGCACTTGCCAACCCCGTGCCCGAAATTTCTTACGAAGATGCGAAGGAAGCAAATCCCGACGTACTCATGAGTACTGGTCGTACGGATTACCCCAATCAGATTAACAACGTTATCGGTTTCCCCTACATCTTCCGTGGTGCACTTGACACAGCAGCTTCAGCTATCAACGAAGAGATGAAAATGGCAGCCGTTCGCGCCATTGCAGAACTCGCACGCCGTCCGGTACCCGACATCGTGAACCGCGCATACCAGGTTCGCAACTTCACATTCGGACCTGACTATTTCATCCCCAAGCCTGTTGACCCCCGCCTTATTACAGACGTATCGATGGCCGTAGCAAAAGCAGCTATGGAAAGCGGAGTTGCGCGCAAGCCTATCACCGATTGGAGAGCATATCGCCAACAGCTTCGCGAGCTTATGGGACAGGAAAGTAAGCTCACGCAAAACCTCTATGACACAGCTCGTCTCGCTCCCAAGCGCGTGGTTTATGCTGAAGGTACTCACCCCAAAATGCTTGAAGCGGCCGTAAGGGCAAAGGAAGAAGGAATCTGTAAGCCCATCCTCCTCGGTAACGATGTACAGATTCGCCAAATTGCAGCTGACATGGACCTCAACCTTGAAGGTATCGAAATCCTTAACCTTCGCGATGAAGCTAAGGCAGCCCCCATGCGTATGCGCTATGCCGAAGTTCTTGCAAAGCGCAAGCAACGTGCGGGTTATACCATCCAGGAAGCCATTGACAAGATGTACGAACGCAACTATTTCGGCATGATGATGGTTGAAATGGGCGATGCAGATGCATTTATTACAGGTCTTTACACGAAGTATTCAAACACTATCAAGGTAGCGCATGAAGTTATCGGTGTTCAACCTGGCTTCAACCACTTCGGAGCGATGCATATCGTCAACTCTAAGAAGGGTGTATTCTTCATTGCTGACACACTCATCAACCGTCACCCCAACGAAGATACACTTTACGACATCGCCAAGCTTTCGGCTAAAACAGTGCGATTCTTCAATCGCACACCCGTTATGGCTATGGTGTCTTACTCAAACTTCGGCACCGACAACGTAGGTTCGCCCACCGTAGTTCACAAGGTGGTTGACCGCATGCAAACAGACTTCCCCGAACTCGCTATTGATGGTGAAATGCAAGTAAACTTCGCCTTCAACCGCGAACTTCGCGATGAAAAATACCCCTTCACGCGTCTCCGCGGCCTTGATGTCAACACCCTCATCTTCCCCAACCTTACCTCAGCTAATAGTAGCTATAAGATGATTAAGGGCATGTCCGACGATTGCGAAGTGATCGGCCCCATCCAAATGGGCCTTAACAAACCCATCCACTTCACCGACTTTGAAAGCTCCGTACGCGACATCGTCAACATTACAGCCGTAGCCGTAATCGACGCTATCGTATTGGAAAAGAAGTGGCAGTAAAGTTTGTTATACTTTAAGCAAAAAGTGAAAGTCAGATACGAGAAATTAAGAGTAAGATAATTTAAATTATTAGTTACTCTTTTAGGATGCGCTTAAAGTAGACTCATATATAGTACGTTTCATTATGTATTATTCACATCTCATCCTTCATCTCTTATCACGCTTATTAACACTTCACACCCCTAATTTATATGACACTCTTCAACAAACCTGTTGGAGAGTGTTTTTTTGTTGTAGACATTTTCCTCGCTACTTCACTGCAATCTCACAAAAATTGCGTACCTTTGCTCGTTGGAAAACTTCAACTTAAAGAAGTAATGAACGATACATCTACATTCTCGCTACTCACACAAATAAATTCTCCAGAAGACCTACGCAAACTAAAGGTTGACCAATTGCCTCAGCTCTGTCAGGAATTGCGTCAATACATTTGGAAAGTGTTGGCTCAGAACCCTGGGCACTTAGCTTCGAGTTTGGGGGTTATTGAGTTGACCGTAGCACTTCATTATGTATACAACACGCCCTATGACCGCCTCGTGTGGGACGTAGGGCATCAGGCATATGGTCATAAGATTTTGACAGGTCGCAGGGATAACTTTCACACTAATAGAAAGTTGGGCGGCGTGAAGCCCTTCCCATCTCCACAGGAAAGCGAATACGATACTTTCGCTTGCGGACATGCTTCTAACTCAATCTCTGCAGCATTGGGGATGGCTACGGCTGCTCTCCAAAATGGAGCTAACGACCAAAAGGTGGTAGCCATCATTGGAGACGGAGCAATGAGCGGAGGATTGGCTTTTGAAGGACTCAACAACGCCTCGAACACGCCCAATAACATGCTCATCGTGCTGAACGACAACAATATGAGCATTGACCGCGCAGTAGGCGGTATGACCAACTACTTGATGCAACTACAAACGAGCAATCTCTACAACCGTCTGCGCTTCAAGTTGGCACGCAAGATGACGCAATGGGGATGGCTCAACGAAAACCGTAGGCGCTCCATCCTGCGCTTCAACAACTCCGTCAAAGCACTGCTCACCAACCAGCAGAACGTTTTTGAAGGAATGAACATCCGTTATATCGGACCTACAAACGGACACGACGTCGTAGAGTTAGTGCGTATACTCCATGAAATAAAGGAGATGAAGGGGCCTAAGTTGTTACACCTTCATACCATTAAGGGCAAAGGCTTTAAGCAAGCCGAAGAAAACCCCACCATATGGCACGCCCCTGGACTCTTTGACGACGAAAAGGGAGAACGCATCAAGGAAGCAAGCACAGGGAAGCCACCACGCTTCCAAGACGTATTCGGCGACACATTACTAGAACTTGCAGAGCAAAATGACAAGATTGTAGGTGTTACGCCCGCTATGCCTACGGGCTGTTCGATGAATACAATGATGAAAGCAATGCCTGAGCGCACCTTTGACGTAGGCATCGCCGAAGGTCACGCCGTAACTTTCTCAGCTGGAATGGCAAAGGAAGGCAGAATGCCCTTCTGTAACATATATTCTTCATTTGCTCAGCGTGCGTATGACAACATCATCCATGATGCCGCATTGCTCAATCTCAACTTATGCATTTGCCTTGACCGAGCTGGGTTAGTGGGTGAAGATGGACCTACGCATCATGGTACATTCGACTTAGCTTCGCTACGCGCTATTCCCAATATCACCATTGCCTCTCCCTATGACGAATGCGAATTACGTCGCCTCATGTTTACAGCCCAGTTGCCCGACCGAGGCACATTCATCATCCGATATCCTCGTGGAAATGGCAGACTTGTTGATTGGAAATGCCCACTTGAAGCAGTTGAAATAGGCATTGGACGAAAGATGAAGGAAGGCGAAGATTTGGCAATTGTGAGCTTAGGTCCAATTGGTAACATAGCTAACGATGCGATTACCAATTACGAAGCAAAGCATCCTAACGTAAAGATTGCTCATTATGACTTGCGCTTCTTGAAACCTCTTGACGAAAAGATGCTCCATGAAATCGGGCAAAACTTCAAGCGCATCATTACGATTGAAGATGGTTGCTTAAAAGGAGGCATGGGAAGCAGTCTGCTTGAATTCTTCGCTGACAATGGCTACACTCCAAAAGTAATGCGTCTTGGTATACCCGACCGCTTTATAGAGCACGGAAGTGTACCTGAACTTTACGACATTTGTGGCATTGACGAGGCACATGTTTTTGACGCTATTGAAAAGAGTTTTGACGGTTAGAAGATTATAGAAGAACGCCATGAGGTTGTTAATCTCCAAGCCTCATCGTTTCAAAACCGAAGATCCTCATAATCACCTTATGAAAATCATCATTGCTGGTGCTGGTGCTGTTGGCACCCACCTTGCCCGACTTCTTGCTCGGGAAAAACACGAAATAACCCTTCTTGATGAATCGTCTTCAAAGCTTGACGGCCTCATGGGTAACTTGGATATCATGACGATGGTTGCATCGCCAACGTCCATCACCAACTTAAGAGCTGCAGGAGCCGAACAAACAGATCTTTTCATTGGCGTGACTCCTGATGAGGCTCGCAACATGACTTCATGTATGCTAGCTCACAAACTTGGAGCGAAAAAGACGGTTGCACGCGTAGATAATAGTGAATATATCACCCCCGAGTTTCGTACATTCTTTAAAGAAGCTGGTATCAATTCCATTGTCTACCCTGAAATGCTTGCTGGCAAGGAAATCAGTCATGACCTTTCTCGTTCGTGGGTGCGACAATGGTGGGAATTTGAAGACGGCAAACTCATCTTATTAGGAGTAAAAGTACGCGAAAATTCAAGTATCGTAAACACACCACTTAAGGATTTCAGTAAGCCTACCGATCCCTACCACATCGTAGCGTTGAAGCATGGCTCGGAAACCCTCATACCCCGCGGGAACACATGTATATCTCCTAATGACATCGTCTACTTCATGACAATGCCCGAACATCTTAATTTGATTAAGGAGCTAGCAGGGAAAGATGGATATAAGGAAATCAAGCATGTCATGTTCCTCGGTGGTAGTTCTACAGCCATCCACACCATCAAAAACATGCCAAAGACAATGACCGCAAAAGTTTTTGAAACAGACCCTAAGCGAGTCGAGGAATTGGCAGACATTTTCCTTGAAGAGATTGACGAAGGAGTGGTAACGATACTACAAGCGGATGGACGCGACATGAACCTGCTTGAGGAGGAAAATATCGCATACACTCAGGCTTTTGTAGCAACTACTGAAAACTCTGAAACCAACATTCTCGCTTGTCTTGCCGCCAAACGAATGGGAGTCAGAAAGACCGTTGCAATGGTGGAAAACTCTGACTACATTGGCATGGCAGAGAGTCTTGATATCGGAACGATAATCAATAAAAAGACATTTGCCGCCAGTCATATCTACCAGATGATGCTCAAAGCCGACGTTGCGTCGCTCAAATCATTGACCATTGCCAATGCCGACGTTGCTGAAATTAAAGTAGCAAAAAATAGTCGTGTCACTAAGAAACTCATTCGTGACTTACGATTCCCTTTCAACACGACATTGGGAGGATTCATTCGCAATGGCAAGTGTCATCTGATTAATGGTAATACACAACTCCAAGAGGGGGATATTGTTGTAGCTTTCTGTATTGAAGACGGCATACACAAGTTGGAAAAGTTCTTCTCCTCTAAATTCTCATTCGGAGACTTGTTTTAGAGACAAATATTGTACGCTGTACACCCAATATAATGATTAACTTTCGGCTCATCGCTCATGTAATCTGCTCATTGCTCCTATTGGAAGCAATGTTGCTATCCATCGCATTTGGCGTAGGCTTATATTATAATGAGACTAACTATGCAACGTTTGGTCTCCCCATAGTTATAACCCTTGTACTGTCGCTCATCCTCTTTCAAGTAGGAAGAAAAGCAGTTAACAAATTGGGAAGAAGAGATGGCTACTTGATTATCTCCTCCACGTGGATTATTTTCTCCATCATCGGGATGCTTCCCTTTCTAATAGGTGGTAGCACAACGAATGTGGCACACGCTTTCTTTGAAACAATGTCAGGGTTCACTACTACTGGAGCAAGTATTTTCACCAACATAGATGCGCTTCCTCACTCCATCCTTTTTTGGCGCAGCATGACACATTGGATTGGTGGTATGGGGATTGTGTTCTTCACGGTAGCAATTCTACCTACTATCGGAACAGGCGACCAAAAGCTTTTCTCCGCAGAGTCTACAGGACTGAAAATCGGGAAATTACATCCAAAGATTTCTACTACAGCCCGCTGGTTGTGGAGCCTCTATCTACTCCTCACCATTGCATGTACTACAGCATACCACCTTGGAGGGATGAATCTCTTTGATGCTATCAATCATGGTTTTTCAACCGTAGCTACAGGAGGTTTCTCAACACACCAGGCAAGCATAGCCTACTTCAATAGCGCCACTATTGAATATATAGCAGTAGGCTTTATGTTTCTCTCTAGCATCAATTTTACCCTGCTTTACCTCTTTCTTATCAAAATGAGGTTTCGTGAAGTACTAAAAGATGCTGAATTACGTTTCTTTACTTGTACAGTAGCACTTTCCACTGTCTTCATTGTAGGCACACTCATCGTTGCTCACGAAGCAGACCTCAGTAGCGCCATTCGTAGTGCACTTTTCAGTGTGGTTTCTATCTCATCTACTACGGGATTCACCACTGACGATTTTATGATGTGGCATCCTTGCGTATGGATGGTTATAACCATGGTGGGAGTAATGGGAGCATGTGCGGGGTCAACTAGTGGAGGTTTGAAATCCATTCGCGTTCTTACGGCATATAAGATTTCGTTGTGCGAATTCAGACGTGCCCTTCACCCGAAGGCTGTTTTTCCCGTTCGTATCAACCACACAATCATCACCAACGAGATGAGCCGTACGATTTTCGTCTATTTTGCCATATGCGCAGGACTCCTCGTTCTTGGGACAGGTATTTTAGCAGCATTAGGCATCCCGATGCTTGATGCCGTAGGGCTCAGTGTTTCTTCCTTTAGTAACATCGGACCAACACTTGGCCATGCAGTAGGTCCATTAGACTCATGGGATGCGATACCAGACACTGGTCTTTGGGTATGCTCATTCCTTATGCTTGCAGGGCGCTTAGAGATATTCTCTTTGCTACTTCCCTTCTTCCCTGACTTTTGGAAAGAAACATAATTTTAGAGACTATAATGGGGAATGGTGAAAGGTAAAAGGAGGACTGATGATGCAGTTAACCTTTCTCGTTCACCTCATAATCGAATAAACTTAACAACCTCAATAAATAATGAAAAAAATTGCATGCACTATGCTTCTTGCTACTTCATTAGCAGCCTGCACAGCTCAGGATTCAACTGAGAACAACTTCAATTACACAGATGAGAAGTTTGCAGACATTCAGATGCTTCGTTATCAAGTTGAAGGATTTGAACAGCTTGATTTGAAGCAACAAACATTAATCTATTACCTCAGCGAAGCCTCTTTAGCGGGTCGCGACATTCTTTTTGACCAGAACGGACGCTACAACTTACGCATCCGTCGTATGCTTGAAACGCTCTACACGGATTACCAAGGTAATCGCGAAACAGAGGATTTCAAGAATATGGTAACATACCTTAAGCGCGTTTGGTTCTCTAACGGTATTCATCACCACTACGGTTGTGAAAAGTTTGAAGCCAACTTCTCTCAGGAGTTCTTCCGTGAAGCGCTTAAAAGCGTTGATGCTTCTAAGCTACCTTTGACTGAAGGGCAAACCGTTGATCAACTCTGCGATGAAATTTTCCCCGTCATTTTCGACCCAAATGTCATGGCGATGCGTGTCAATCAGAAAGATGGCGAAGACCTTGTTCTTACTTCTGCTGCTAACTATTATGGTGAAGGAGTAACACAGAAGGAAGCTGAAGACTTCTACGCAAAGATGAAGAAGCCCGGAGATCAGCAACCCATTATGTATGGTATGAACAGCCGCTTGATGGAAGATGAAAAAGGTAACCTTTATGAAAACGTTTGGAAGGTCGGTGGACTTTACGGTCCTGCCATTGAAAAGATTGTATATTGGTTGGAGAAGGCTGTACCTTTTGCGGAAAACGAAAGCCAAACAAAAGTTATCAAGCGCCTTATTGACTATTACAAGTCAGGCGATCTCAAGACCTTCGACGATTATAGCATCCTTTGGCTTCAAGATACGCTTAGCCAGGTTGACTTTGTTAACGGCTTCACAGAGAGTTATGGAGACCCCCTCGGCATGAAGGCTTCATGGGAAGCTTTAGTCAATTACAAGAACCTTGCAGCAACAGCTCGTGCTGAAAAAATGAGCGAAAATGCACAATGGTTTGAAGACCATGCTCCCATTGCCGATGAATTTAAGAAGGAAAAGTGTAAGGGCGTTTCTGCAAAGGTCATTACAGCAGCTATTCTCGGTGGCGACCTCTATCCCTCAACGGCTATTGGCATCAACCTTCCCAACTCCGATTGGGTTCGTCGCGACTATGGTTCTAAGAGTGTTACAATTTCGAACCTCACCAGTGCATACGCTCAAGCATCTGCAGGAAGTGGTATGAATGATGAGTTTGTAGTTGACGATGCTACTCGTGAAATGATAGCAAAATACGGACACCTCTGCGACGACCTCCACACAGACCTCCATGAATGTCTTGGCCACGGTTCAGGCAAGTTAGCTCCTGGTGTTGATAGCGAAGCTCTCAAAGCATACAGTTCAACGATAGAAGAAGCTCGTGCCGACCTCTTTGGCCTCTACTATGTAGCAGATGACAAGATGGTTGAATTGGGACTTACCCCTAATGCTGAAGCCTACAAGTCGCAGTACTACACGTACATGCTCAACGGCCTTATGACCCAACTCGTACGAATCAAGCCTGGGTTTACCATCGAAGAAGCCCACATGCGCAACCGCCAACTCATTGCACGTTGGGCATACGAACATGGTAAGGAAAACAATGTCGTAGAACTCATTAAGCGCGATGGAAAGACATACGTGCAAATTAATGACTACGAAGCCCTCCGCAACCTCTTTGGCGAATTACTTCGCGAAATTCAGCGCATCAAGAGCACGGGTGACTTTAACGCTGCACGTGAAATGGTTGAAAAGTATGCAGTAAACGTAGACCCCGAATTCCACAAGGAAATCCTTGATCGCTACGCAAAGCTCAACCTCGCCCCCTACAAGGGTTTCATCAACCCCGTTTACAATGTAACCTACGATGAAGCAGGTAATATTACAAAGGTAACGCTTGACTACACAGAAAAATACGACGAGCAAATGCTTCGCTACTCACGCGATTACAACTTCCTCCCCGATGTTAACGAGTAACACTGGAACATAAGATAAACAGGAAGGAGATAAATTCTCTATAAATATACAGAGAAAATTCTCCTTTCTGATTTCTCAATTTTTATTTTCCTTTTTCCCCTATGGCTTCAATTCTTATCACTGGCGGCGCAGGATTCATCGGTAGTCACGTGGTTCGCCTTTTTGTTAACAAATATCCTGAATATAAAATTATTAACGTAGACAAACTTACATACGCTGGTAATCTTGAAAACCTTAAGGATATAGAAAATGCTACCAACTATACCTTCGTGCGTGCAGACATATGTGATTATGAGCAGATGTGCAAGCTCATGAAGGAACACGAAGTAACAGGCATTATCCACCTTGCAGCAGAAAGCCACGTTGACCGTAGTATCAAAGATCCCTTTACCTTCGCTCGTACGAATGTTATGGGAACACTTTCACTCCTTCAAGCAGCAAAGGTGTATTGGGAATCACTCCCTGAGCGCTACGAAGGCAAACGTTTCTACCATATATCTACTGACGAAGTTTACGGTGCGTTACAACTTAGCCATCCAGAAGGAATCACTCCTCCATTCACAACTACAGCTTCATCAGAGGAGCATCATTTAGCTTATGGTGAGGATTTCTTCTACGAAACAACACCCTACAATCCTCACTCTCCCTATTCTGCCTCAAAGGCTAGTTCTGACCACTTTGTTCGCGCTTTCCACGACACGTACGGAATGCCTACCATTGTCACCAACTGCTCCAACAACTACGGCCCCTACCAGTTCCCTGAAAAGCTCATACCGCTCTTCATCAACAACATCCGTCAGCGCAAGCCTCTCCCCGTCTACGGCAAGGGTGAAAACGTGCGCGATTGGCTTTATGTTGTTGATCACGCACGCGCCATCGACCTCATTTTCCACAAAGGAGCCGTAAACGAAACGTACAATATAGGAGGCTTTAACGAGTGGAAAAACATTGACATCATCCATGTCATCATCAAGACCGTCGATCGCCTACTCGGCAATCCCGAAGGGCACTCCCTCCCCCTCATTACCTACGTCACCGACCGCGCCGGACACGACCTCCGCTATGCCATTGACTCCACCAAGCTCCAACGCGAACTTGGGTGGGAGCCCTCACTGCAATTTGAGGAAGGCATAGAGAAGACCGTTCGTTGGTATCTTGACAACCAAGAATGGATGGACCGTATCACAAGCGGAGCCTACGAACAATATTATGCCTCTATGTACGGCAACCGTTAACCCCTTAAAGCGTTGAGAAGGAAGTGCACTATGGCATAATCTTCTCAACGCTTTATTATGTCAATAAGTGGCTGAACAAATTGCAACTTTTTCAAAAATAGATATCAGTTCGTGAAAATAGTTGTAACTTTGTTTGTTCTTACACTACGGAACCACCAAACCGCCCATTCACTGAGATATGATTAAATTCCTCGACCTTCAAGCCATCACTCATAAATATCGCCATGAAATCCATGATGCACTGCTGCGCACTGCGGACAGCGGGTGGTACTTATTAGGCGAAGAGACAAAACAATTTGAGACAGCTTACGCCTCCTACATAGGAACGAAGCATTGCGTAGGGTGCGGCAACGGGTTAGACGCATTGACGCTCATATTTAAGGCGCTGATACGCATGGGGCATTTGCAGATTGGGGATGAAGTATTCGTTACAGGCAACACCTTTGTAGCCTCCGTTCACGCCCTAACACAGAATGGTCTTCGTCCCATTTTCATAGACGCACGCGATGACAACGGACAGTTAAATGAAGCCCTGCTTAAAAGTGTGCTAACGACACGAAGCAAAGCGCTGCTGACTGTTCACTTATATGGACAAAACTCATTAACAGAAGGAATTATAAACTTTTGTGAGAGTAACAATTTACTACTCATTGAAGACAATGCTCAGGCACACGGATGCCGTTACAACGGGCTACGCACAGGGAGCATTGGTCTTGCTGCAGCTCATAGTTTTTATCCTGGGAAGAATTTAGGAGCATTAGGGGACGGCGGGGCTATTACTACGGACAACGAAGAACTAGCACTCCTTGTACGTCAATTGGGCAATTACGGCTACTCGCACAAATATGTTTGCGACGAAATGGGAAGAAATTCACGTTTGGATGAGATACAAGCAGCCATTTTAAACGTTAAATTGCGCCATTTGGACGAGGACATTGCACTGCGTCAAGCCATAGCACAGTACTATCGCGAAAATATCACACTCCCCTATCTGCGACTTCCTGTTGTGGAAGAAAAGGAGAGTCACGTTTACCACCTTTTCCCCATACGCTGTAAACAACGCGACCGACTGCAATCCTTCTTGATGGAAAAGGGAATTGAAACACTGATTCACTACCCAATTCCTCCTCATAAGCAATTATGCTACAAGGAATACAACCTACTGACGCTACCCGTGACGGAGACTATCTGTAAGGAAGTGTTAAGCCTCCCGATAAGCCCTGTCATGAACTTATCGGATGCAGAAACAGTTGTACGTGCACTCCATGATTTTCGGTTTACGGGAAACGATTGAATATGAAAGGTTAACGGCTTTAGACCAACGTAATCTTTACCCGTTTTCACTTCTCCTCCCCCTGCCCAATCTATCAATTCAGACATTGTTTAGAAAACTTTTAGACTAAGGTTGCGTGTACTGCAAATATTTTATGTAACTTTGCAGAAAGTTTTTGACAAAAAGACATCCCCTCTTGAAGACGAAGTTTCTAACGATTTTGCTCAGCGTCATTGCTATTTGCGCAACGGCTGGCAACACACACCATACAACTCAATTCGCAAAAGCTTTGGCGATGTGGAAACCCCACTTCGTCAAAGCTTTTGTTGCTGATACTATCGCAACAGATTCAGTTGCGACCGACACTCTTGCCACCGACTCCTTACCCGCCAGAAAGCGCGAAGCAGGAATTGAGTCACCCATTGATTTCGTGGCAAAGGACTCTATGATTTATGATGCTAAGGCGGGATTGGCTTTCCTTTACGGAGATGCTGAAGTAAAGTATCAAAACATGGAACTCACAGCTGCTCAGATAGCCATGAACATGGATAGCAGCATAGTGAAAGCAGACGGCAGAACAGACACAACAGGCGTCGTACATGGTAAGCCCCTATTCAAACAAGGCGGTGAGGAATACGATAGTCAATCCATGGCCTTCAACTTTAAAACGAAGAAGGGCTTCATTCAGAACACGTATACCGCCCAGGGCAATGGTTTCATGCAAAGTACGCGTTCAAAGCGAACTGACGATGGTATTGTTTACTTGGAAAAGGCGAAGTACACAACTTGTGATGCCGAACATCCTCACTTCTACCTAGCCGTTTCACGTGCTAAAATGCGACCAGGAAAGGACGTTGTGTTTGGTCCTTCTTACCTTGTGGTTGAGGACGTACCGCTTCCATTGGCAATTCCTTATGGTTTCTTCCCCTTCAACAAGAAGTATTCATCAGGTTTCTTAATGCCCACGATTGGTGATGAAACAACACGTGGATTCTATCTTCGCGATGGAGGATATTATTTTGCATTGAGCGACTATATGGACCTCCGCTTACTCGGCGAAATATACACCAAAGGTTCATGGGGTTTGAGTGCAGAAACGAACTACCGCAAACGTTATCGCTACAACGGTAACTTCTATATCAGCTATCTGAACACAGTAGAGGGTGAAAAGAACATGCCCGACTACTCTAAACAGACGAGCCTTAAGATTCAATGGACTCATTCTATGGATAGCAAGGCCGTGCCCAACACAAGTTTTTCGGCCCGCGTTAACTTTGCATCGCAAAACTATGAGCGTAATAACATCTTGAGCATGTATGACCCAGTGGCTTACTCTCAAAGCACTCGTGCCAGCGCCGTAAGTTTCTCTCGCACATTCCCTAATATCGGATTGAATCTTGCCATGTCTACCAACCTCACGCAGAACATGCGTGACTCAACCGTAGCCATGACTCTCCCCGACCTCTCTATCAGCGTCAACCGCTTCTATCCCTTCAAGCGTAAGTATGCTGCGGGAAAGCAAAAGTGGTATGAGAAAATTTCAATGTCGTATACTGGTGCCTTTACCAATAGCATTACGACTACGGAAACCAAGCTCTTCAAGTCGAACCTCATTAAAGATTGGCGCAATGGTATGCAACACCGCATTCCTATTGATGCTACTTTCCAAATCTTTAAGTACATTAATGTTACACCTTCATTCTCATTCCGCGACATTATGTACACCCATAAGGAAGAACGCTCATGGGATGCTAGTCGTCAGCGCGAAGTGCGCGACACGGTTTATGGCTTCTACAATCTCTACGACTGGAATGCTTCACTCTCAGCAAACACTACACTCTATGGTTTTTACCAACCTCTTCCACAGATCTTCGGGAATAAGGTTCAAATGATTCGCCACGTCTTTAAGCCTTCAATATCATTCAGTTACTCTCCTGATTTTACATCTTCACATTACGGGTATACAACGTATTACACTAAGACTGACGCAGAGGGCAATGTTTCTACCGTAACCTACTCTCCCTATGCTGGTCAAGTGTATGGTTATCCAACGGGAAGAAAGACTGGTAGCATTTCAATGTCTATCTCAAACAACCTTGAAATGAAAATTAATAGTAAGAGAGACTCAACAGGCGTAAAGAAGATTAGCCTTATTGACGAACTTGCAGCTTCACTCTCTTACAACTTGGCGGCAGATCGCAAGCCTTGGAGCGACCTTAACACTCGCATCCGACTTAAACTTACTCCGAAATACACCTTTTCTATGGCGGCAGTATTCGCTACTTACGCCTATGAATTTGATAAGAATGGCAACGTAATTGTTGGCGATCGCACAGAATGGAGCCACGGACGCTTCGGACGTTTCCAAGGTATGTCACAAAACATTTCATATACGTTCAACAATCAGACTTTCCAAAAAATATGGGGTAAAGTGACTGGTGCCGACAAGGAGCAAGATGCTCCTCCCGTTGAAGAGACTGAAGACGGTTATGAAAGTATTGAAGACGCAAACATTGACCCCGACATCAAGGAAGCACGCAAGGCGAGCAAGAATATGAAGTCGGAAAAGGGTGTTGTTGACGATGATGGTTATCTTGCCTTTAAAATTCCTTGGTCGGTAACAGTGTCATATGGTGTAACTATGAGCGAAGACCGTTCCAAGCCAATCCGAGTAAGCAACATGCGCTACCCATATAAGTATACGCAGAACCTCAATTTCTCGGGTTATATACGTATAGCCGATGGTTGGAGCATTTCCTACTCTTCTGGCTACGACTTCAATTACAAAAAGCTCTCAATGACAACTGCGTCACTTTCACGCGACCTTCACTGCTTTGAAATGTCGTGTAATGTAGTGTTGCGCCCATACTCTTCGTTCAACTTCTGCTTCCGTGCAAGAGCATCAGAATTGGCAGATGCCTTGAAATGGGATAAACGAAGCGGATATAGTAGTAACATTGAGTGGTATTAATAAAGCGTTGAGTGATGAGTGACAAGCAACAAACATTTAAGCAAAATGCTTTTCACTCATACCTCCAATCCTCCTCTAAAATCATACTTTATGAAAAAGTTCTTTTTCCTCGCTACACTTGTAGCTACTATATTTACCTCTTGTTCTAAGAGTGAGTATGAATTTCACCAAACATACTTCACTCCTCAGGAACCCAACGGCAAGATTCTCTATGCCGACCAAGAAAGCGACTCCACTCGTATCATTTCTTACGACCCTTGGACAGCTTCGGCCGTTTTTAACTCTGGAGTAACTTCCTGGTTCACAATAACTCCTACTGAATGTAACTTCAAAGCAGGCGAACAATTTGCAAGCATGCGTATTGACATTCAAGGAAGCATCAATAACACAGGTAAAATTCGTAGCGGACACATCGTAGTTAAGAGTTTCGACACCGTTGGCATGCTTGTTAAGCAAACAACATGGCTCAACATCATTCGTCCTTTCGGAGAGGCTGTGAATTATGACCAGACGGGCAATCTCCTTCCTGAAGAAGAACGTTATATGAAGTTTACGGGTGAAGTTCCCTCAACAAACAACCAGTTTGAAATTGAATTTAAAGTGTATGCCGACAATGCTACACTTTCAAGTAACGTTGATTGGCTAATTCCTGCTGCATCAACATTCTCAGCAGGCAAACATATTGTTGTGATTGTCGCAAATGAGAACGAACAAACAGAGCCCCGTGTAGGCGTTCTTACTCTTACTTCAAACGGTATCAGTTCGCCCATTACGATTACACAAGCTAAAGCGAACAACAAATAATGATGGAGATTCAGGACTTGCCACTTCAAGAACAATTGCGTGCAGTAAAGCGTGAATTCCGCTTAATGATGAACGGAATCACAAGCCAATCCATGCGTGAGAAGGGATTGACCTATCGCACCAATTTTGGAGTAGAACTTCCCCGACTCAAAGCCTTTTCAGAAGAGTTACCGCATACAAAGGATTTAGCCGCTACGCTTTGGAAGGAACAAGTACGCGAATGCCGACTTCTCGCTCCTATGCTGATGCCTGCTTTGAGTTTTGAAGAAGACATGGCTGACCTTTGGGTAGAGCAAATGAATTTTCCCGAAGAGGCTGAATGTGTTGTTATGCACCTTTTCCAACACCTTCCTTATGCTTCATCTAAAGCCTTTGAATGGATTGCACGCGAGGAAGTTATGCCTCAACTTTGCGGATGGCAACTTTTTGGGCGCTTATTCAGCAAAGGAGCTATGCTATCCCCACGCGACACAGAAGAATGGCGCGACCAAATCAAAGCTGCACTTGCAAGCGAGCACTTTAGTGTGAAGCAAGCTGCCTATCGTGCACTTATGAAATATATGGACCTTGGTGAAGATGAAGAACGTTTTGGAGAAACGCTTATTTAAGTACCCCCTAAAAGAGGGCTGAAGGTCTTGTAAAATACATCTCAATTAGTTTGAATTAAATCTCAAATAATTTAAACTAACTCTCAAAGAGTTTTAACTAACTCACTAAGAGTTCACACGAACTGAATTTTCTCCATTCTCCACCCTCCCATCCACACAAAAAACGCTATTGACATGTCTCACCCTGCTTATTGCGAACGCATAGATTCAAAGCGTAGCAAGAAACTTTTTGCTGAAATCAATAAGGCGCTAAAGAAAAAGAAGCTTTACCGCGATCCCAACTTTACTGCGCAACAATTATCAGAATTGCTAAGCATCAACACGCGCTATATTGCAGCTGTTGTACAACTTAACACAAGCGATAATTTCAGCAATTTGCTCAACTCTTTCCGCCTTGCGGATGCTGAACGAATGTTGCGCACAAACTCTGAATACTCTGCAGAAGAAATAGGCCTCATGTCGGGTTTTGGAAGTCGTCAATCTTTCTATCGCGTTTTTCTAAAAAAGCACGGAGTTACCCCTCGACAATTCCGCATTCAGAACAAAGAGGTTAACCAATAAGAAGTTTCGTTGACAGAAGGACAACGCGCTAACTCTTCTACAAAGACTCCGATTCCTTTTCCTGCAACTCACTCATCATTAATTGTTTATCACACTCACTACCATCTTATATGCTCACACCTGAAATTCGCCGCCAAATAACAGCCCTTATTCGTCACTGGGTTGTGCCTGCTATGGGGTGCACAGAGCCCATTTGTGTTGCATTAGCAACGTCAAAAGCAACTGAAGTTCTTGGCACTACACCTACAAAGATTGAGGCATTTCTCAGTGCAAACATTCTTAAGAATGCGATGGGCGTAGGTATTCCTGGTACGGGAATGGTAGGCCTTCCCATCGCCATTGCTCTAGGGGCGCTTATCGGTAAGTCGAACTACGGTCTTGAGGTCATTAAGGATTGTGATGCAGAAGCTGTTGAAAAAGGAAAACAATACATTCAAGAAGGGCGAATCGCCATCTGTTTGAATGAAGAAACAAAGGAAAAGCTCTACGTAGAAATTCGTTGCGAGGATGCAGAAGGGAACACCTCACACGCAATCATAACAGGTCAACATACACACTTTGTACTCATTGAGAAAAACGGCTCACCACTCTCCTCTCCTACCATGACATGCGACGGAACGAGTGAAGCCTCTTCACCTATTACAAATGCGCCATCATTAACTTTGCGCACGGTTTTTGAATATGCAACGACCGCTCCACTTGAAGAAATTGACTTCATCAATGAAGCAGCATCCCTCAATATGGCGGCTGCTCAGCGTTCATTAGAAGGCAATTACGGGCACTGCTTGGGTAAGACATTAACACGCCCTCTCGGAAAGGGTATCATGGGCGAATCAATTTTCTCACACATCCTTTCGAGCACCTCATGTGCTTGCGATGCACGAATGGCAGGAGCCATGATCCCCGTGATGAGTAATTCAGGGAGTGGCAACCAAGGCATTTGCGCAACCAACCCTGTAGTTGTATTTGCACAAGAAAATCACAACACACAGGAGGAACTCACTCGTGCGCTCATCCTTAGCCACCTTACAGCCATCTATATCAAGCAACACCTCGGCGCCCTCTCAGCGCTTTGTGGATGCGTAGTAGCTTCAACGGGCTCTAGTTGTGGCATCACCTTCCTTATGGGTGGTACCTACGAGCAAGTCTGTGCTGCCGTGAAGAATATGATTGCCAACCTCACGGGCATGATTTGCGATGGTGCCAAGCCCTCCTGCGCCCTTAAGCTCACTTCAGGCGTCAGCACCGCCGTCCTCTCCGCCATGCTCGCCATGCAGGGCAATTGTGTGAGTAGCATGGAAGGCATCATTGATGATGACGTAGACCAATGTGTACGCAACCTCGTCAGCATCGGCGCACACTCCATGAACGAAACCGACAAGCAAGTGCTTGACATTATGGTGGGCAAGAACAAGAAGTAATCCCAAAAGAGGGGGGGCACTCCCTTCTGACATATCAAAAACATCTAGAATCCGCAATGTAGTTTCTCATAACTTGCATTGCGGATTTCACTTTCTTCTACACCATGGAGGAATCACGCATTAAATTATGTCATGTCAAAAAAAAGGAGTACCTTTGCAACTGCTTATTATGAACCTTTTACAACAAGCTAAAATAGACATGACGAAATTTCCCAAACTTGTAAACGCTATTATCGAAGGTATACAGGAAAAGAAAGGTCACGACATCGTTGTTTGTGACCTCACAAAGTTTGACACCGCCCCTGCGCAATATTTCGTTGTTTGCACGGGCAATACGCCCCAGCAGGTGGATGCCATTGCGGACTCCGTAGAGGAATTTGCACGCAAGCAAGCAGGCGAGAAGCCATCTGCTGTAGCAGGCTTAAACAACGCTCTTTGGGTAGCCGCTGATTATGGCACAGTAATGGTACACATCCTTGTGCCCGATGCTCGTGAATTTTACGACATCGAAAATATTTGGGCTGATGCAAACATCACAGAGATTCCTGACCTTGACTAAGAAGCAGACTTCACTATGAATAATTCCAATCCTCAACAACCCCAACAAGGTGGCGAAAAGCCTAAGATGCCACGCTTCAACCTCAGTTGGATTTATATCCTTGCCATCGGTGCACTCATCTTCATGATTTTTAGAGGTGGGGATGAAACAGGAGGCATTGATAAAGAAATTAGCTACTCTGAATTCAAGAGCTACGTTCAGAAGGGTTACACCAATGACATCGTAGTTAATAAGACTGATGGTCGCGTAAGCCTCGTAGTGCTTGGTAAGCATATTCAAGAAGTATTCAAGCAAAACGTAGACCAAACGGGTAAGCAACCCACCCTTTCGGCGCGCTATCCTAGCCCCGACAAGGTGGATGCCTTCTTGGAAAGCGTAGATTATAAGGGAAAGGTTACGTTCGAAGAAGATAGCGGCATCTTCATGAGCATCCTCGGAAGCGTTCTCCCTATCATCCTCTTCATCGGTCTGTGGTACTTCATCATGAAGCGCATGAGTGGCGGAGCGGGTGGCAATGGCGGCATCTTCAATGTGGGCAAGAGTCGCGCACGCCTCTTCGACAAGGGTTCTGCCGAGAAGCACGTCACCTTTGCTGACGTAGCCGGACAGGAAGGTCCCAAGCAGGAGGTGAAGGAAATCGTAGACTTCCTGAAGAACCCCCAAAAGTATACGGAGCTCGGCGGTAAGATTCCCAAGGGTGCCTTGCTCGTAGGCCCTCCTGGAACGGGTAAAACATTGCTCGCCAAGGCCGTAGCGGGCGAAGCCGATGTGCCCTTCTTCTCACTCGCAGGTAGCGACTTCGTTGAGATGTTCGTAGGTGTGGGTGCGAGTCGTGTACGCGACCTCTTTGCTAAGGCGAAGGAGAAAGCTCCCTGCATCATCTTCATCGACGAAATTGACGCCATCGGCCGTGCACGCGGTAAGAATCCTTCGTTCAATCAAAACGACGAGCGCGAAAGCACGCTCAACCAGTTGCTCACGGAAATGGACGGCTTTGGTAATAACTCGGGTGTCATCATCCTTGCGGCAACAAACCGCGTAGAAATCCTTGACGAAGCTCTTCTTCGTGCGGGTCGTTTCGACCGTCAGATTCATGTTGAGCTCCCTGACCTTCAAGAGCGCATCGCCATCTTTGGCGTACACCTCAAGCCTTTGAAGAAGGAAGAAAATCTTGATATTGACTTCTTAGCGCGTCAAACTCCAGGTTTCTCAGGTGCAGATATTGCAAATGTATGTAACGAGGCAGCCCTCATTGCTGCCCGCCATAATAAGTCAGTCGTTTCTAAGCAAGACTTCCTTGATGCCGTAGACCGCATTATCGGTGGTTTGGAAAAGAAGACCAAGGTGATGACTAAGGCAGAGAAGCGCACCATTGCCATTCACGAAGCGGGCCACGCTAGTGTATCATGGCTTTTGGAACATGCAAATCCGCTCGTTAAGGTAACGATTGTTCCCCGCGGACAAGCCCTTGGTGCTGCATGGTATCTCCCCGAAGAGCGCACCATTACGACGAAGAATCAGATGCTTGATGAAATCTGTGCCACACTCGGCGGACGCGCTGCCGAAGAGCTCTTTACGGGCAACATTTCCTCGGGCGCTCTCAACGACTTAGAGACTGTAACGAAGCGTGCTTACGGCATGGTGGCCTACTTGGGCATGAGCGAGTCGCTCTCCAACCTCTGTTACTACAACAATCAGGAATATGGCTTCACTAAGCCCTACTCTGACAGCACTGCAGAGAAGATTGATTCAGAAGTAAGCAAACTCATCCAGGTGCAGTACGAACGTGCAAAGAGCTTACTCCGTGAAAATGCAGAGAAGCATGCACAACTCGCCAACTTGCTCTGCGACAAGGAAGTGATCTTCACCGAGGACGTGGAAAACATCTTTGGCAAGCGCCCCTGGAAGAGTCGCGCCGACGAGATTCTTGAAGAAGAACAGAAGGCAGAAGACCTGCTCCCCCTCACCGACCGCACCGATGAACTCGAAGCGGCTATGAAGCTGATTGAAGAAGAGCGCAGACAAGCTGCTGAACAAGAAAAAGAAGAGCAAAGCACAGAGATTGCTCAATAAGATAATTTATAAAGTTACTAAAATCAGTAGCAAATCTAACGTAGCTACATCCACCTCATTTCGAATGAAGAATTTTATCATCCGCGCTATCACTGGCCTTACCTTTGCGGCGGTGCTCATCGGGAGCATTGTTTACCACCCCATGACGCTCATTTTGCTCTTCAGCATCGTGGCGGCCCTAACGATTTGGGAATTTAGTACGATTGTCAACAATCATGCGGGAGCAAGTATTAACCGTTTGATTAATGCAGCGGCTGGTTTCTACCTTGTATTCGCTACAGGGTGGTATCAATTAGACTTAATCTCTGCACATGATTTCACTCCTTACCTGCTCACTCTCATTTATCTGCTTGTTAGTGAGCTCTACCGTCAGGAGGAAAATCCCTTGAAGAACTGGGCTTACGCCTTTGCTTCACAAGTGTACATTGCACTCCCCTTTGCCCTTCTGTCTGTTTTAGGTTTGCAATACAATAGCTTTGACAACAGAGTAGATTACAATTTTATTTTTCCCCTTTCCGTCTTCATCTTCCTTTGGATGAGCGATACGGGAGCCTATCTTGTGGGCAGTCTGTTGAGTCGTTACTTCCCCGCCAAGCTCTTCCCCCGCATCTCCCCCAAGAAGTCGTGGGTGGGTAGCATCGGAGGCGGATTGCTCTGCCTTGCGGCGGCATGGGGCATCTATACCTTCGCCCCTGGCTATATGGAACTTTGGCAATGGATGGGCTTAGGCCTCACCGTATGCGTCTTCGGCACGTGGGGCGACCTCGTTGAGAGCCTCTTGAAGCGCCAAGTGGGCATTAAGGACAGCGGAAACATTCTTCCTGGTCATGGTGGACTTCTCGACCGCTTCGACTCTGCGCTCCTTGCCATTCCCGCGGCGCTTATCTACCTCCACTACGTGTGCTAATCGCAAGGATGAGGGCACGAGCGAAGGCTGAGCTTTTTTAGTGCTGAAAGCGGAAAAATATACCTACTGAAAGCGGATTGTCCCGATTGTACGTCTCGTGGGCAGTCTGCTTTTTTTGTGTGCTCTCTTTTCGGAAGGGCATCAGCACGGGGGCTTGCCTTGCTCCCCTCCTCACCTTGCCACGCTTGCTTCACCTCACCTCTTTATGCCGTGGCAAAAGCAAAAGGGAGGGGCAAATGGGGTTCATTCTGAAAATTATGAATATCTTTGCAAGCATAGAGAATTTAATTTCATCTTTAGAGGATTAGAAATTCATCTTTAGAGGATTAAAAAAATCATTTTTAAGTAAATATACTCAACGATATGAAAAACTTTAAACTCATTTTGCTCGGTGCGTTGATGCCCTTGGTGTGCGCCTTTGGAGCGCCAGGTGAAGATGGTAAGCCACAGGCTAAAAAGGGCTCAAAAGTGATTATCGCGGTGAACACTCCTGACAACGGGGGATACTATGTAGATCAAGATGGCAATTCTGTATTTGAACAGAAGTTTGATACCGTCTCCGCCTTCTATGAAGGCCTTGCTGGGGTGGCTCAGAACGGCAAGTGGGGCTTTATCAACACGAAGGGCAAGGTGGTTATCCCCTTCAAATTTGATCTAGTGGGGAGCTTTAAAGGGGGGGTAGCCGTTGTATCCCTGAATGGCAAAATTGGCTATATCAACACGAAGGGCAAGCTGATTTCCCCTCTCTATGACGATATAGTTTTTTACAAGGAAGGATGGGGCATAACCGTTCAAAATGGATTACATGGCGTTGTCAATAAGGGCAAGGAGGTGATCCCCTGCAAGTATGACGAGATATACTATGATTATGAAGGCTTTTTCATCGTATGCCAAGACGACAAGCAGGGACTTTGCAACCCCCAAGGCGAGCAGGTTGCGCCTTGCATTTATGACGATGTGCATGGGGTCTCGGATGGCTTTGCGATAGTTACGCGCGGCGGGAAAAATCCCAAATATGGCTTTATCAACACCAAGGGAGAGGAGGTCATTCCTTGCATTTATGAGGGGGCGTATGATTGCTATAAAGGTCTTTTCCCTGTACAGCTAAGTGAAGAAGAGGACGGATGGGGCTTTCTCAACGCCAAGGGTGAGGTGGTCACTCCTGGCATTTATCACTTTATGGAGGAAGACTATGATCCCCTTTTCACCGATGGCTATGCCAGTGTTCAGAAGAAGGGCAAATGGGGCTTTGTGAACTCCCAGGGGAAGGAGGTCGTTCCTTGCATTTATGAAGCGACGAATACTTTCTGTGAGGGCGTTACCGGTGCCGCGCTAAACGGCAAATGGGGCGTTATCAACACCAAGGGAGAGGTGGTCGCTCCTTTCATTTATGATTGGGTGTCAGATTTCTCTGAAGGCTTAGCCGTAGTACGGCAAGGTGATGAAGATTGCGCTAAATATGGCTTTGTGAACACGAAGGGCGATGTGGTGTTGCCTATAAAGTATGATGGTCTTGGGGAGTTCATTGAGGGGGTTGCCATTGCCTATCAAAACGAAAAATATGGCTTTGTGAACATGAAGGGCGATGTGGTGGCGCCAATGGTGTTTGATAATATCCAGCCCTTCCATCAAGGCCTTGCTAATGTCTGTATAGGTGAAAAATGGGGCGTTATCAATAAGAAGGGCGAAATGGTCATTCCTTTGAAATTTAAGGCTATGGGTATTTTCACGGACGGCCTTGCCCCCGCAATTTATGATGAGAAGCGAGGATTTATCAACACCAAGGGTGAGACGGTCGTTCCTTTTATGTTTGAAAAAAGTTTTGATGTTTATGGTGGATTAGGCCGTGGATTCATGAACGGCAAATGGTGCCTCTTCAACACCAAAGGAAAGATCGTTGTGGAGGATTGTGATGTAGATAAAACCGCTTGGTCAACAGTGGAAATGGAATAAGCGCACGCCTTGCGTTTCCGATGGACTCGTAGGGGAGTTGCCTACGTCCCAACCGACCTATGAGCGTCTCGTTATCCACTCCGAAAACATACGAACTAATTAACTGATTATGCATATGAAATCCATGCTAACCCTGCTTCTTGGCGCGTTGATGCCCTTGGTGTGCGCCTTCGGAGCGAATGGCCAACAAGGCAAGTCGAGCTCCAAGGGCTCAAAAGTGATTATCGCGGTGAACACGCCCAATAACGTAGGCTACTTTGCCGACGCTCAGGGGCGCCTCTTGTTCAACCAGCAGTATGATGCCGTCGCCCCCTTCTCTGAAGGCCTTGCCAGTGTCAAGCAAAACGGCAAATATGGCTTTATCAACCTTAAGGGCGAACTGGTCGTGCCGTGCAAATACGATGGCGTGGGCAAATTCGCGGATGGGCTAGCCCCCGTGGTGCGCAATGGCAAGTGGGGCTTTGTCAATGCCCAAGGCGAGACGGTTGTTTCCCTAAGGTATGAGTCGGCCCACTCCTTCACCGAAGGGCTTGCAGGCGTTGCGCGCAATGACAAGTGGGGCTTGGTCAACACGAAGGGCACCCAAGTCGTGCTCTGCAAGTACGAATTCATCTCTGAGTTCACCCATGGCTTTGCCCCTGTGATGCAGAACGGCAAGTGGGGCTTTCTCAACCTGAAGGGCGAGCTCATCGTTCCCTGCAAGTATGACGAAGTGGGCAAATTCTCTGAGGGCCTTGCGCAAGTGTGGCAAAACGCGAAGGTGGGCTATGTCAATGCCAAGGGTGAGGTCATCGTGCCCTGCATTTACGACGAAGCCGGGGCCTTCAGCGGTGGCTTTGCGCGCGTCTGCTTGAATGGCAAGTGGGGCTTTGTCAACCTGAAGGGCGAACTCGTGGTCCCCTGCATGTACGACGGCGCTTCCGACTTCTCGGAAGGGCTCGCTCGTGTGGAGCAAGAGGAGAAGTATGGCTTCATCAATGCCAAGGGCAAACTCGCCATTTCATTCGCTTACGATTGGGCCGCCGATTTCAGCGAAGGACTTGCACCCGTGCTGAAGGATGGTAAACACCTATATATCAACAAGAAGGGCAAGAAAGCCTTCACCTGCGATTGCGACAATATCAATCGATTCTCCGACGGACTCGCCATCGTGACTCTGGACGACAAGGCGGGCTTCATCAATGCCAAGGGCAAACTCGTCATCCCCTTCACCTATGACGCTGCCGCAGACTTCGCCGACGGACTCACAACGGTGGATACCGGCAACGTGTGCTGCATCATCAACAAGGAGGGCAAGGTCATCGTGCCCGAATGCGAATCGCTTCGCACCTCATGGTCCGTAGTAGAACTGTAATTTTGACAGCGTACAGATAACAACAGCCATTCGGCATAGAAATACACTTGAATAAGTAGGGACGCACGAACCGAGCGTCCGTACCGGCCAAGTGGAGCTCCCTCAACTTTCATCCTGCCAATTGGGAGTTTCTCTCATCTCTCAACTTTCGTCTCTCAACGTTAATCCCGCTTTTTGCGGTCTTTTCCTCCCCCTTCCTCCCTCTATTCTCCCTCTCTTGCAAAAATGAACTGAAATGGACTAAAAGGTGATGAAAAGAAATTTTACCTTTGCACCAACGAGATAACATTGGCTGTAGCCGTTAATGAGGCTCTGACTACAAGCCGATATAAAAGTATATAGATAGAGCCTCCTTAAATATTGATATGAAAAAGATTTTCTTGTTCGCTACATTGGCTTTTGGTGCTATCACTATCGCCTCTTGCGGTAGCTCCGCTCCAAAGGGAGAAGGCACAGACGGCGTTGAAGTCGTAGACACTGCTGCTATTTTGGCAAAGGAAGTTCCCTCGGTGGAAAAGGTCGACTCTATCGTTTTGGGGGCTCGTGAACTGAATTCCCAACTCGAAAAGATCTACGACCAAAAGCATGTGGACAGACTCAAACAAGAATTCGGAGATTTCGACGTGGATGACCACATTGACAAGGAGGTCTTTCTTATTACCATGATGAAAAATGCTGAATTAACCAACATAGAGGACTTCTACAAGGAAGCCAAGAAGATTAATCCTGACTCGCTCGGCGTAGCCATGTGGATTGACCCTTGTGGTGATATGTATGAAAAGTTCTCCATCGCCTTGTTTGATGCCAATATGCTTCAAGCACAAGTGAAGCGCATCGAGGCGGCTGGATATTCGCTCGCATCGGAATCTGAAGAGGAAGGAATGTGCTACAAGAAGACTGGCGGCAAATGCTTCTGGGTCGTAAATCCCAAAAAGAATGTGGTGGAAGCGCATTTCGACTATGAAGCGAGCATGATGTGATTTTGATAATAAAATATTTCTGTTCTGTTCTTTCCAAGGCAGAGATTCAAATCAATGTTGCAACCTCAGTAATAGAACATGGGCTCTCCTAATCCGCCCTTATCCTTGCAATGGTCAGATAAGATATTATTGCTGTCCTGATATTCAAGCGGCACCACCATTGAAGTAAAGAGCAGAGCATCCTTCGCAAGGCGAGAGGTGCTCTGTTGCTTTTTTGGGGGAGAGAGGTTCTGAGGTTCTGAGGCTCTGAGGTTCTGAGGTTCTGAAGTTCTGAAGTTCTGAGGTTCTGAGGACTCAGCCCTCCCCCACCTTAGTCCCCCACTAATCCAGCTGTTGCAACTGCACGGCGGGGTTCTTCAAGCTCAAGGAATAGCGCATCTTGCTCGAGGGCGTGAAGCGCACCAGGATGCCACGGATATGCTCCGCCTGCTCAAAGGCTTCGGTCGTAGCAGCCGCCTTCGATGAAATGCGGGCGTGGAATGAGCCGAGGTCGCCAAGGCGCACACTCTGACCATTGCGGAGGCAACGAATCACCTGCGTCTGAAGGGCATCGAGAACGGCCTTTACGTCGGCGGAATTCACCGTGCAGGTGTTGCTAATGTTCTCGGCAATCTCGTCGAGCTTAACGGGAGTGACGGCAGCCGCACTGGCGTGGTAGGCATACTCCTTCGTGATGGGGTTCTTGCGGGAAATGAGATAGTACTTGATCATGGTTGTTTAAAAGAGATTAAAGGTTAAAGGTTAAAGATAAAAGAGTAAAGATAAAAGATAAAAGAGTAAAGATAAAAGATGTCATCCGGACTGGTGCGCCCCAACGGGGCATTGCGCTCATAGCCCAACGGCAAGCGACTTAGGAGCGACAACTTGTGAGTTAGTTGAAAATGTTAGTGAGTTGTTTTTCTAGAGTACAACTGACAGAGTGCGGAGTACAGCTCCATGCGGAATCGTGCGCACATAAGTTCCAGATGGTACTTGTAATCTGTAATCTGTACTCTAGTTTTACAAGCAGGACACGACGCCAAACGTTGTTGCAATGGCGGTGAGCACGGTAATGAGGATTTGCAAAATCTTTCCCCAAATGTTTGATTTGTTTTCCATTGGTTTTTAAAGTTGAGAGTTGAGAGTTGAGAGTTGAAAGATTAAAGTTGAAAGAAGCCCCCCCGGATGGCTCGTTAAACTTTAAACGTTAAACTTTAATCGTTCAACTCTCATCGTTATAGAAGCCCCGCCTAGCCTCGTTAAACTTTAAACGTTAAACTTTAATCGTTTACATTTGCAAAGTTACAACACGCCCCACCCCGCTTGTCATTTATTGTCATTTAGCATCGCGAAAATCGGCGAAAATATGCGCCTAACAAATAGATATTCAATACCTTACAAGCACCGAAAAATTTTTAAAAATTTCCCAGCAACCGAACGCGCGGGGTCCTCACTTGACCTACCTACCAACCGGAATCCCATCGGAAATTCAAGCGGGACCTCCATTGACCTACCCCTGCCAAACATTCGCATCGTAACGCAATGGCAAGGCATGCGTGTGAATGAAGGACGCACGCGCCGTGCGTCCCTACCTGCCAAGTGAAATGCCATTCGGAAAATCAAGCGACTCCAATCCCCACCTCGCATTACAGATTACAGTTATTTTGAAACTCACATGCTCCCCTCAGCGTAAGACATAAAAAAAAATATTATATATATATAATAACTTATTTCTTGTACTATTTTCAAGTCTCTGACGTATCAAAATAAAAAAACTGTAATCTGT
>JAZOUA010000016.1:0-36140 GCA_045657925.1 Alloprevotella sp.
ATTTCCTGACGAGACTTACCACTTTGCATGTACTCGATGGCAATTTGACGCTTTAAAGCGCGACTGAATTTTTGTCTACTCATAACTTGAAATAATTTAAAATTTTGATGATTATGAGTCAACTTATTTCAGTACAAGACACTACCTGCCAAGTGAGAGTTTGCCCTTGAAAAAAGATGCGTTGGTTATAGAGAAGCAATCATATTTTATATTACCTTTGCAAGCAAAGACTATTGATTTTTCACTTTTTATAAAAAACAACCTATGAAATCTATTTCATCCACCCTTCTCTGCATGCTGATGCTTATGGTGTGTGCTTCCAGTGTGGTTAACGCACAAACCAAGGAGAAAACTAAGAAATTGATTATCGCAGTCAATAAGCCTCATGGAATAGGTTATTTTGTAGATAGCGAGGGGACTTTCCTCTTCAATAAGCAGTTTGAGAAGATAAGACAATTCTCTGAAGGCCTTGCCTGTGTCTATCAAAACGGCAAATGTGGCTTTATCAACACCAAGGGAGAGGTAGTCGTACCTTGCATTTATGACCATGCGCTTGACTTCTCTGAAGGCCTTGCCCCTGTCAAGCGAAAGGAAAAATGGGGCTATATCAACACCAAGGGAAAGCAAATCATTCCTTGCATTTATGACGGGGCGGGGAGCTTCTCTGAAGGCCTTGCCCCTGTCAAGAAAAACGGCAAAAGTGGCTTTATCAACACCCAGGGAAAGGTGGTCGCTCCTTGCATTTATGATTGGGTGCTTGACTTCTCTGAAGGCCTTGCCTCTGTCACGCAAAACTACAAAGATGGATTTATCAACACCAAGGGAGAGGTAGTCGTACCTTGCATTTATGACCGTGCGGAGAGCTTCTCTGAGGGCCTTGCCCGTGTCAAGCAAAACGACAAATGGGGCTATATCAACACCCAGGGAGAGCAAATCATTCCTTGCATTTATGACGATACGTGGGGCTTCTCTGAAGGCCTTGCCGGAGTCGGGCAAAACGGCAAATTTGGCTTTATCAACACCCAGGGAGAGCAAATCATTCCTTGCATTTATGACCCTGTGGGGAGCTTCTCTGAAGGCCTTGCCCGTGTCAAGAAAAACGGCGAATGGGGCTTTCTCAACGCCCAGGGAGAGGTAGTCCTACCTTTCACTTATGATTGGGTGGCAGATTTCTCTGAAGGCTTAGCCGTAGTACGGCAAGGTGATTTGGAAAACGGCAAATATGGCTTCATCAACACCCAGGGAGAGGTAGTCGTACCTTGCATTTATGACACTGCGTTGAACTTCTCTGAAGGCCTTGCCACTGTCCACCAAAACGGAAAATATTCCATCATCAACACCCAAGGAAAAGTCATTGTGGCTGAGTGTGACGGGGTATTCACCACTTGGTCCGTAGTAGAACTGTAATTTTGACAGCGTACAGATAACAACAGCCATTCGGCATAGAAATCCACTTGAATAAGTAGGGACGCACCATTCGTGCGTCCTTATTTTATTGTGGCGCATGTAGGGGGAAGGGGCGCAACCTGCAAGGGAACTCATGACGCGGATATGCCGCCATGAGGAAGGACGCACGCGCCGTGCGTCCGTACCCTGCCAAATGAGAGTTCGCCCTTGAAAAAAGATGGGATGGTTATGTAGAAGCAATCATATTTTATATTACCTTTGCAAGCAAAGACTATTGATTTTTCACTTTTTTATAAAAAAACAACCTATGAAATCTATTTCATCCACCCTTCTCTGCATGCTGATGCTGATGGTGTGCGCTTGTGGTGTGGTTAACGCACAAACCAAGGAGAAACCTAAGAAATTGATTATCGCAGTCAATACGCCTCATGGAATAGGGTATTTCGCAGATAGCGAGGGGACTTTCCTCTTCAACAAGCAGTTTGAGATGGTAAGCCAATTCTCTGAAGGCCTTGCCCCTGTCAAGCAAAACGGCAAATGGGGCTATATCAACGCCCAGGGAGAGGAAGTCCTACCTTGCATTTATGACTGGGCGGGGAGCTTCTCTGAAGGCCTTGCCCTTGTGGGGCAAAACGAGAAATGTGACTATATCAACACCCAGGGAGAGGTGGTCATTCCTTGCATTTATGACGGTGCGTGGGACTTCTCTGAAGGCCTTGCCCGTGTCACGCAAAACTACAAATACGGCTTTATTAACACCAAGGGAGAGGTAGTCGCTCCTTGCATTTATGACGATGCGTTGAACTTCTCTGAAGGCCTTGCCCGTGTCGAGCAAAACGGCAAATGTGGCTTTATCAACACCCAGGGAGAAGTCGTCATTCCCTGCATTTATGACCGTGCGGAGGACTTCTCTGAAGGCCTTGCCCCTGTGGAGCAAAACTACAAATGGGGCTATATCAACCCCCAGGGAGAGGTAGTCATTCCTTGCATTTATGACGGTGCGGGGTATTTCTCCGAAGGTCTTGCCTATGTCAGGCAAAACGACAAATATGGCTTTATCAACACGAAGGGAGAGGTAGTCATTCCTTGCATTTATGACGATGCGTGGCCTTTTTTAGAAGGCCTTACCAAAGTCCTGCAAAACGGCAAATGGTCCATCATCAACACTGAGGGAAAAGTCATTGTGGCTGAGTGTGACATGTTCTTCACCTCTTGGTCCGTAGTAGAACTGTAATTTTGACAGCGTACAGATAACAGATAAAAACAGCCATTCGGCATAGAAATCCACTTGAATAAGTAGGGACGCACGGCTCGTGCGTCCTTTTTTTATTGTGCCACATGTAGGAGAAGGGCGCAACCCGCAAGGGAACTCATGACGCAGATAAGCCCCATGATGAAGGACGCATGCGCCGTGCGTCCCTACCCTGCCAAGTGAGAGTTTGCACTTCAAAAAAGATGCGTTGGGTATGTAGAAGCAATCATATTTTATATTACCTTTGCAAGCAGAGACTATTGATGTTTCACTTTTTTATAAAAAAACAACCTATGAAATCTATTTCATCCGCCCTTCTCGGCATGCTCATGCTGATGGTGTGCGCTTGTGGCAATCAAGGCACGGGCTCTTGGGGCATTCTCCAAGACAAAGACTCCATGGTAATTATTGCGATCAATACGCCCCACGGCCTCGGATATTTTGCAGATAGTACTGGAACGTTCCTATTTAACAAGCAGTTTGAAAGGGTCAATGCGTTCTCTGAAGGCCTTGCCTCTGTCCAGCAAAATGGCAAATGGGGATATATCAACACCAAGGGAGAGCAAGTCCTACCTTGCATTTATGACGTGGCGTGGAGCTTCTCTGAAGGCCTTGCCCCTATCGGGCAAAACGGCAAATATGGCTTTATCAACACCAAGGGAGAGCAAGTCATTCCTTGCATGTATGACAATGCGTCGGCCTTCTCTGAAGGACTTGCCCAAGTCGAGCAAAACGGCAGATGCGGCTTTATCAACCCCAAGGGCGAGATGGTCATTCCTTGCATTTATGACGGGGCGTGGAGCTTCTCTGAAGGCCTTGCCCCTATCGGGCAAAATGGCAAAATGGGATTTATTAACACCCTGGGAGAGCTGGTCGTGCCCTGCATTTATGACTTTGCGTGGAGCTTCTCTGAAGGCCTTGCCCCTGTCAAGCAAAACGACAAATTTAGCTTTATCAACACCAAGGGAGAGGTGGTCCTACCTTGCATTTATGACGTGGCGTGGAGCTTCTCTGAAGGCCTTGCCCCTATCGGGCAAAACGGCAAATATGGCTTTATCAACACCAAGGGAGAGCAAGTTATTCCTTGCATGTATGACTTTGCGTGGAGCTTCTCTGAAGGCCTTGCCCCTGTCAAGCAAAATGGCAAATATGGCTTTATCAACACCAAGGGAGAGGTAGTCCTACCTTGCATTTATGACAATGCGGAGAGCTTCTCTGAAGGCCTTGCCAAAGTCATGCAAAACGGAAAATGGTCCATCATCAACACCCAAGGAAAGGTCACTGTGGCTGAGTGTGACTGGTTGATCACCTCTTGGTCAAAAGTAGAAATGGAGTAACATCTCCCACCAAAATTTCACCGAGGCACATTCAGCATTTTGCCCATCCAAGCGCAAGCGAACAATCACATAAACCAGTAGGGACGCACCATTCGTGCGTCCTTATTTTATTGTGGCGCATGTAGGAAAAGGAGCGCGACCCGCAAAGGGAACTCATGATGCAGATAAGCCCCATGATGAAGGACGCATGCGCCGTGCGTCCGTACGGGTCAAGTGAATATCCCACATCATTTTCTCCTTTAATCCCGCTCTGCGTTCTTGCGAGTGGGGCGCTTTTGGAAAATCATGGATGCCTACCCGTTTTGTGGACCCGTACGGTCAAGAACTGTCTTTTTTAGGCGTAGTTTTAGGGGCTATATCTTACTGAATACCTTTGGTTTACGCAGACTTATTCTCTCTTTTTCGAGAGGATAAATGACAATAATTGCCAAATGGACTCCGCCGTGTTGTATCTTTGCATGGGGAAAGGGAGAAGAACGGAGAAGCCCATGTGGGTACGTGCCACGCTGACGTTGGGGAGAGCGTCAAAGGGCATCATTTAGAGAAGCGTTAAACGGCTTACTCAAGGGGCGATGAATATAGCAGTAGCTTGCCGACCTTGGTGTTTCCTAAGGAGTTTGGAATGGAGGATGAAGGTTTACGCAATGCGCCTTAGGAGGGGTATGCACACATGAATCCCGATGGGCAACTCTTATTGGGGTTACACACAAAAAACGGCCACTATTCAAATGAATAATGGTCGTTCGCGATAGCGTTATCAGTATGCGTTTCTTTGCGTCGGAAGAGAGTTACTTTTGCTCCGCCCGCTTAATGAGTTGACGCGTTGCCGGGCTCAATTGTGGCACCGTGGGGGGCACTTGAAAGGCTACTTTAAGTTTTTTGTTTTTGTACTCTTCGTTCGCTTGCTCCTTCGAAAGGTATTCGCGATCAACGACGTAGAGTTCGGCCACAGAGAGAATCTTTACGGGAGTGTCAGAATTCAAGATCATGCGCCAAAGCTTGCCCTTGCCGTCCCCCCCCATCATGAAACTCGCCTGAATCAAATCCTTGGGGAGATAGACTGAGGCATCGTTGGCGTGATACACATGAGTGGAATAAACCTTATTCATTTCAATTGACAAGCCCACAAGCGCTAATGCTCCAATCGAAGAGCTATGGTCCTTCTTATTCGCTAACATATCTTCAACTTCCGTAAAGGTGCGTGCATTCTGCTTCAAGCTGAGCACGTTGCCCGATTTGCCCTTCTTCTCATACACTCGATTCACGCCCTTTTGCCCTTGGAAGAAGCTGCTGACGTCAAGCTCCTCCGTGTCCAACTCAGCAAGTGAAGCGACTGAAGGGATGGTCGTTGTTGTACTCACCGCTACGCTATCCATATCGCCAATTTTAAAGTGTGAGTAGCAACGCGAGTTGCGCATACGCAAGGAGTTTTTACTAAACTTCACTTTCTTTGAGGCGGGCACATAGCGATCGGCCATGTATTCCATGAAGTAGGTCACCGTGTCGCCATTAGCGCTCAACGTGAAATATTCGCGCACGTAGAAGGTTTGTTTCATCACGTCGCGCTTGACGGAAACGACGGCTTCCTCCAACTCGTAGATCGCAGGAATCATTTGCAACACGGTGTCCTTAGGATGCTCGAGGATGATGTTCTCATAACCGATACAACGTATCGTAATGGGGTATGCCGAGTCGGCAATTTTGGAAAAGTCGCCCTCGCTTGTGGTAAACCCCGCCACATTGCCTTGGGCATCAAAAATCGTGGCCGACGAAAGGGGGGTGTCGTCAATGCCGTCCACCACACGGCGCTGAGCGTTTGCTATATTCGAAAGGAGCAAACCGCCTAAAATTAAAAGAAGGAATCGTTTCATGTAACGTCTAAATATAATATTTATTCCTAATAAAAAATCATGCACTTCATCACACCATTTGAGCTACTACGACACAGATGGCCACGAAACACAACAACAAGAAAATCATTAAGATGATGAAGAAATAATTGAGGCTCATGAAGATGGACTTCAGCACAGCTTTCCACCACGAGGATACGCAATAGACGCGACGGAAGGAGAGCGTGAGATAGACGCAAGAGCCCAATAACAATACCCATTGTAGCACCTCTACGGGGGGGGCTATCGTGAGATGGAGCACATAAATGAAGAGGATGAGCAACTCGAGAATTGCCGTGTAGTGGAGGGCAAAGACGAAGTGGTGGATATTCGGACGCTTGTCCTTACGTTGCACAATGCGGAGGCTGAGTGCCACGAGGGGGGCGGTAAACAGCACGATCATGGGGAAATACTTCGTACAGATTCTGACTAATTCCTCCCAAACGGAAATAAACACGTCCAAATCTTCGGTTGTCGGAGTCGTTTCTGAATTGAAGCGATAATAGCCTGCTTCCTCGCTCACCAGCGTGCTGTCTTCTATGAGTACGTGGGGAACGATGGCCTTCCATTGGTCTAACGAATCGCCCTTTGTGTCATGAATCGTTTCGAGGTTCGTTATGACTTCGGCATATTCGGTACTGAGTGCTAAGGGAGCGTGCAACAAGATGGTGTCGCGCGGACTCGACTTGAGTTGTTCATACTTAACGTTGTCCTGACGATACATCTCCATGTGGAACGAAGGGTTGTAGAGCTCGTTTTTCGTTAAGTTCCCCACTGAGTTGCTCAATTCGTTAGAACTCGAGAAGAACACGAACATCGTGATGAACACGAAGAGCAGGAACATGTTCAACTTGATGGGGTGTTCCTGGCTATGATGCTTCCCTTCGAAATAGTCGTTCGTCAATTGCCCAGGCTTCAGAACCAGGAGTTTGATCGTACGGAAGAAACGGGGGTCCCAAACGAACGTATGGCTGATATACACCATGATGAACTTCATGATGCTAGGCACCTTGCCTATCGCTTCCTGACCGCATGCATGGCAATATTTACCCTTCAATTCCGCACCACAATTCAAGCACTTCTCATAGGGCGGATTCAGCGGAGTGAGTTCCTCAGAACTCTTCTTTGTATTCTTAGACATTCTTTATTTTATGGGGTGTGATGATTCGTAAAAGTATAGTTTTTATGTTGGTCTGATGGTAAGGATGATAAGCCTTTAATGACTTACAGATTATAGTTACTAAGAAATACTTTTTCGCAAAGCACACTCAGCGTTGCATGAAGTCCACGCGTCGTGAGCTATGGAGGAAATGTATAAAGGGGGGCTATAGTTCAACCCTTCTTAGTGATGATAATCAAAGGGATTGGTATCTTCCCAATAGTTTTCCCATCCATTACGACGATTGGTATTGAAATCATCATCAGTCCCTAATTCTTCATTAACGCCAATCTTCTCTATAGAACCAGAAAGCAAGACTTCGGGAGTAAAAATAGCAATTTCAATTTTAGGCGTAATATATTCTTTCTTCATATATAACGGGTTGTTTTTATCTATCCACGGATGGAGTTCACCCGTGGATAGAATCAAAAAAACGTGTTACTTAAAATAAGACCTTTTTACCGTTAACGATATAGAGGTTGCCCTTCTTAGGTGCATAAACGCGACGGCCCTGGAGGTCATAAATCTTGTCACCATCCTGTGACTTATTCACTTCAAGGTCGGCAATGCCTGTAGTTCCATCCACTAAGTTCATTCGAACTGATTGTGAAGCAATAGCTACATCATTACCATTCTTATCGGTCAACATCATATACAAGCGGAAGGGGATCAAATAGGTTTCAAGCGCCATTTTCTGCCATTCACCCTTCTTGTTGATTGCATAGACATAATTGCCATTTTCCAAGAACTGACTTTGCGTCTTTGCATAAACACCCTTAATCGCATAGTTGAGATGAGCAGATTCGCCCACAACTGCTTGTTGCTTTTCAGGGGATGTGCTGCGCAAGATGGTACCCTGCTGGTTAATGACCAAACTCATCGATGCATCATTCTTCGGACGGATGACATAAGGATGGTTTGCTTCAAGCGTAGTGTTTTCCTTTGCCTTCACAACAACCACCTCCCACGCATCAAGTTGACCATCTGCATTATTGTCGTAACCGAGCACGTTATGGATGGATGCGACGTCATAATTCGCAAGGAAGTCGGCGGTCAACTCCAACTGGAAGGGAAGGTAAAGCGCATTCCACGTGTTGTTGATGTTGCGTTCGTAAGTGAGCTCACCCACATACTTTTCTTCCAAGTTCTCGAACTCTGTCATCGTTCCGTCGGCAATCGTCATTTCATCAATGGCTTCATACATCAAGATTTCAGGCTTACTTACACGAGCCTGAATGTAAGCGCGATAAGGAAGAACGGAGGCATCAGCATCCGCCATTATCCAACTATTATCAGCACCCAAGAGATACATGCCTTGTTGTTTCGCATCTGCTCCTGAGATAGTGCCCAACGTGCTTGAAACGGCGAAGTTCGCGCCTTCCACCTTTGGCATGTGGTTCGGAACGGCCAACACCTCAGTTTCAACATTGGTGCCGAGGGTCATGTCTGCGTCAGCTACGAACACATAAGGTTGGTTCGCCTCCATCACGTCGACGAGCTTAATGAGTACGGCATCAGTAATGTCGCCCACGAACTGATAAGCCTTAGCACCTGCAGGAACGGCCATAGTGAAGGGTAATGTGAGGGTTGTCTTCACGCCCTTTTCAAACTGACGATCGTAACTGATTGTAGCGGCCTTGAACGTACGAGGCGCAGCAAAGTTGGCGTTGTCCGAGAGAACCAAATGGTCGCACTTCAAATTACCGCCCTCATGATATACAACATTATTGAGCTGGCCTTCCATTGCGAGGTCCTCGGGAGCATAGATCAGCGCATGCTCGTTGATACCCAACTGAGTGAGTTGGCTTTCAGTGATGACATCCTTCGCGTTGGTCTGTGCAAAGTCAGCCCACAACAACTTCGTGTTGTTCACAAAGGCATTGTTTTCAATTTTCGCAAGTGTAGCAGGAAGGGCAACCTTCTGCAACTCTGTCAATGGCGCAAATGTTGTAGCCTTAACAGTGTCAATGGCTGATTGCTTCAATGAGCTGAGGTCCTTCACACCATTGTGGACGTCAAACCATCCGTCGATATTGGTCACTGCCTTCAATTGGTCGTTGTTCATCATGACGTGCGAACCATACGCACGGAACAATGCATCGTCTGCATACTCATGCTTGATTTCCTTGGCGTGTGAGGTGTACTCCGTATCCTCCACATATTGTTGGTAAATGCTGGATGCTACGTACATCTTTTCTACCTGATAGGGTTGGTCAGAAACAGGGTCTGTAAATGCGTCACTATGCATATCGGGCTTCTCGTTACACAAGAATACAATGTTCTTCAAGTTCTTACACTTACCGAAAGCATTGTTGCCAATCTCAGTTGTAGCATCCCCCACAACGATGGTCTGAAGGTTCAAACAATCGTAGAACGCATTGTCCGCAATCTTCGTTGTATTCTTAGGAAGAATCACCGTTTCCAACATGTCGAGT
The DNA here is from genome assembly GCA_045657925.1 of Alloprevotella sp. Lineage (GTDB taxonomy): Bacteria > Bacteroidota > Bacteroidia > Bacteroidales > Bacteroidaceae > Alloprevotella. The sequence continues at coordinate 9,480 of JAZOUA010000016.1, forward strand.
TTCCAGAACATGTGTTCGGGCACTTCATTGTCGTTCTTAACATAGTCGTTGTCACCATCTCTGTTGAAGCAGATTTTATAATCGTCAGTGAGGATGGTTGCATCGTAGAGGTCAAGATAGTTCATGCGCGCAAAAATAACTTCGTCGGCATCTTCTTCTTCACGACCACCGAGCATACGCAACACGGCAATATCCTTACCATTGATTTTACCAATGACCTTCAACGCCTTAATCGCAGAGAAGTCACCACTGATGCGACCTACATCGTCTCTATCATCCATCTCCACGGTGAAGCCGAGTTTGTCGCCCAATGTACCGGGAATTGCTACATCGACCACCTTGATGTCACTCTCCTTCTTCTCGCGGATTCCCTGGATATGATCAGCATACTGGGGCCATGCCTTGCGGTAAGCATCTTCCTTGCCAGGAGTTACATAAATCACAAATTCCTGGGGAAGATCCTTGAAGGCATCTGTTGCTAAACTGGGGATAGCGTCGCTAATCACATTGACTGCCGTCAACGAAGTACAGCCACTGAAAGCATCGGAAGAAATGGTTTCCAATGCGCCTGACAAGGTTACCTTTTCAAGGTTTGAACAACCACGGAACGTATTGTCACCCAAGGTCTTGATACCTTCTGCAAACAACAATTCGTTGAAATACTTCACCTCAGTGTTGCCTGTAATCAAATTGTCCGCGCTAGTCACCTTTGCAAGGTCGTCAGTAGTGTAAATGCGCTTCTGAGCCAACGCACGCATGAGGGCGTCATCCTCGAAGGGAGAAGTCATGGAGTAGGAACGCGTGTAGTAAGCGTGACTACCCATCAAATGATCGCAATAAGCCTTGGGAGCATAGAAAGTCTCTACACGATTTTTTTTATCCCAAGCATCCTTGTCGGTAGCAGGAGCTTCATTACAAAGCAGGATGACTTCCTTGAGCTTAGCGCATTCATTCGTTACATCCTCGCCAATGCTATTGGTGTTGTCACCAATCACAAGACGCTTCAAATTGTCGCAATTTTCAAATGCGCTCTCCATAATCTTCGTTGCGCTCTTGGGGAGGATAAGGGTTTCCAACTTATCGAGTTCCCAGAACATATAGGTGCCAACGCTATTATCCTCGGTGATAAGGTCGTTCGAACCATCCTGGTTGTATTCCTCGCCACCCGCCTTGATGTGGGCATCATAGAGGTCAAGGTACTTCAAGTTACCAGCCACAAGCTTTTCGCAATTGTCCACATCGCGACCACCCAAGAAGCGGATTACGCCGATGTCCGTACCATTGATGGGACCCGAAATCTTCAGACTATGATACTTGCTGAAGTTGCCATTGATAACGAGCGGATCGTTACCAACGATTTCAAGACCAAGTTGATTCGCTAAAGTTCCTGCTTCAGTAAGCGTTACTTCAAGGATACCTGTTTTCTTGCCACTTACTGATTGAATGTGTCCTTTATAATCGGGCCAGGCCTCCTTATACGCTTGAACTGCCACTTCGGGAACGTAGATGACGTAGTCGCCAGGAATTTGGTAGAATACATCCTTTCCTAATGTAGCTGGAGTTTCCGAAAGGAAGGTGATGCTCTTAAGTCTTGAACAACCGAAGAACGCTCCATCAAGAATATCAGTTACACTTGCAGGAATCACAATATCGTCAAGCGATGTGCAGAGCTGGAAGGTTGTAGTATTAATCTTAGTAAGTGTAGAAGGAAGTTCTATGCTCTGCAACTTTGTGCATTCCTTAAACATATCAGGAATCGTAGCCGTCAGATTGATATGTTCAAAAGCCTTGAACTCGGGGAACGAGATAATATCCTTTCCAGCGAAGTGACTCAAAAATTCATCAGGTTCGTTCATGTTGCCCTGCATCACGTCGTACACATCATAGCTACCGCCAATGATGGGCGATTCGTATTGCAAACCAGCTTCCTTAAGCGCACTTGCAAGTGCTTCATCTTCGGTGATAATCAGCGAGGGCAGGAAGCGGTCCATATACTTAGCCCAAGCGGTGTCGGCCTTGAAGACATCAACGGCTGAAGTCACCATCTTCACCTTGAACTTATCGCTTCCGGCAAACACATCCTTGCCCAATTGTACACGACCGGGGGACATGGGCTCTACGCTGTTATCACCATCGGTGCGGAAGTAGAGCATGTTGATATACTCCAAGTTGGGACAGTTGGCAAAGGCTTCATCATTGAGCATGAACGAAAGTTCGGTGTAGGAGTCACCAAAACCTGCCAATCCCTTCAAATCGTACATAGAGATTCCCTTGAGGATTTCGTTGCCCTTGAAGGCACTATGCTTCACATAGTCGAGCTTGTAGTTGTTGTATTGACCGATGTCGTTGAAGAGTCCTAACTCACCACCCTGCTCAGTCAAACTACTTGCATCAGGACCGATAACGTGTACGTGCTCAATAGTGTGTCCTCCAGGATACTCCTGCATCTTCAACGAGTTGTTCTCGAAGCTATAACTATATTGTGCGCCATAAACGCTGTGGTCTGCCTTTTCGGGAACGTCCACAACTTCAAAGTTGTCCTTATACTTTTTCCAAGCTTTGTTGTTAACGAAGTCTTCATACTTTTCTTTGCCGATGCGAATCTTCAACTTGCTCATGTTGCAACCTGCAAAGAGGTCGTCACCGCAAAGGATGAAATTTTCGGGACCGAGGGGTATATCGCGGTTGGTGTAGTTGCTCCACATAATCAAGTCGAGCGTTTCAAGGCTTGTACAACCTTTGAATGCCTGATCAGGAATTACGACAAGCATATCCTCATACATTTCGCCCGTGTTCACGTCCTTGAACTGTATGGTCTTGATGAGGTCCTTGTTGTGGAAAGCTTCGTTGCCAATGGCTACAGTTGCATAGTTGTAGGCTGAGCCGATGTCATTGTAGAGGGTCACGGTCTCCTGGTTGGGCGCGTCCTTCACATACATGTGATAGATGGTATGCTTGTTCTCGGTCATCAACCACTGACCGCCATGCAAAGCCCACGAAGGTTCACGACTTGCTTTATTAACTATAGTGTTTGCCAAATAATCCAAGCCATTCGTAGCGGCAGCCGAACCGATTCCGACACCTATTGCGACCAAACGAGTCGTGACTGCTCTTTCCATAAATATACGCATGGCTTCTGAACGAACAACGCTTACCAATTCACCTCCAATTTCATCGACTAACTGGACAGCGCTTTCCTTGATCATCTGCTCAACCATCTCCTTTGCAACATCTTGATAGACACCCTGTGATACCAACTGAGCTGCTAATTGTTTCTTACTTGCTAAAAGTCCAGAAGTTGTACCATAAGAGACCAAGGCTGCAGCTACTTCCACACCAATGATGGCTGCGTTCCACCATGATGACTGAAGGCGAGTGAGTTCCGATGTAGGCAATGAGTTCAACGTTTTGGCTGCATAGTCGTAAACAACGCCCTCATGGGTAATGGGGTCATATACAGTAGGCAGATAATCCAATGCGACTATCTTGTCGGCATACTGACTCCAGTTGGGGTCGTTCAAAAACGCGTCGTACATATAGGGAGCCACCTGAATGCGGAAATCGGAGTGGCAACCATCAAACACATTCTTACCGATGAACACATCCGAGGGCTGAAGCATCTTGTAATAGTTGTCTCCTTCCGTAACCAGGTAGAACATGTTGAATGTCTTCAGGTTCTTACAATTCATGAACGCACCGTCGTGGATGACCATGTTCAACATGGTGTTTGCATTGGCTGAGGCGGACGCACAATCTTCGAACACAACTGATTTGATGTGCTCGTTGCCACGAAGGGCCGTACCGTCGATGGCAATGGTCTTGTAGTTGTAGGTCGTACCAATGTCGTTATAGATGCGCATTTCGCCATTGAGCTTATCGAGGGCGGCATTATCCACACCCACAATCTGCATGTACCAAGTTTCTTTATCTGGTGCGGGCGAAAGAAGGTTGTCAACATCAAGGTTCCAGAACTTAGGGACCCAGGGTTCAACCAACTGCTGCATCGCGCTCATATCATCGCTTGAGAGTTGGTTGCCAAAGTAACCATAGATAATGCCTTTTTCTGTATAAGTAGAAGCGGCACGAGTTACAACATTGGTTCCCGAAGCGGAACGTGTACGCGCGTCAAAAATTGTGTCGCGCACGACAAAACACTGCGCTATAGAGTCGTACTCCATAGTCGAGGCGGGAACTGCTTTGTTGGCAAGAGGATAAGGCAAGCTCTTTCCGCCTATATCTTCCTGCACCGCATTCTTGCTGTCTGCCCATGCCGAAATCGGCAAAACCAGCATCGCCAGTGATGCGAGGGCTAACGTTATTAATCTTTTGTGCATAAGATGTTAATAGTAAATTATATTGTTTTTTTTACTTCAAATTATTTGTACTTCTTTTATTATTAACTCACTCATAAACCGTCATCATTCAAACAACGAAATAAGAAGAGGTATATCCAGCAAGATATACACTCTTCCATAAATTTGCGATTAACGATTATTCTCCGTAAACCTTAATTGTCTGCTTCATTACGATGCCTCCAAAGTAGCTCTTTGTGTAAGAATCTACGTGAGATATCTTTGTGATACCAGCTTGCTTAGCAGCCTTATCGATACCGTTTTCTTCACCCTTAGAGCTCCAAGTCCACAAGTAAACAGTGCTTTCAGAAACACCGCACTTTGTGCCGAAGGGGTTAGTTGTAACTGCAACGGGTGTTACCACCGTTGCACAACTTGTTACCATTGCGCAAGCAAGTACTGCAACTGCAGCTTTGAATGTACGCTTCATCATTAGAATGAGTTTAGATTGTTAATAATAGTGTTGATATAAGCATGGGGAATTTTCCCCTGTTATTACAGAATAATGAGTGATAGGTAAGTAACCTTGAACTTACTCGGCACGAGTGATTACAAACTCTACGCTATAATAATCAAAGGCCTCTGTGAACGCTTTCTTATAGTTTTCCAATGCCTCGCCGGTAACTTCGGGGGCAACACCGCCTTCATATAACATGAGCGCATAACCGATAAACATATTTGCTACGTCTTCTTTGTCAAACACGAAGTAAACGGTGTTCTTGTCTTTGCTCTGCAGCACCTTAAATGTTGATTCAATCTCATGCTGAGCAGTTTCACCACTAACGGTCAAATACAACCCATCAATAGCATAATTCTTAGTCATGGGATAATCCTCACCGTTGGTCAACACATCGTACGTAAATGTGCCATCGTTCTTAAATTCAATATTACGGAAATAACGTTGAGCGGCATATTTAATAAATTCACCGCTGAGTTGTGAAGTCTGCATAATTGTAGGAGGCACAACTTGTCCATTGATAGTACCACCAGGAATTACAATCTCATCCTTCACGGGTTTTGCACTGAACGTAATGTTAGAATAATTCCACTTGCCAACCAAGTTTGTCTCATCAGCCAATCTTGAGTAGGTATAGACGCCATTGGAAGTATTGATACTCAACGTGTTTTCAGTAATCGTAAAAGTGCCTGATACTTGGTTGCCGTCTTCAAAAGAGATGTTCAGGTTATTACCATTTACCGTAAGGACGCCATGAATATCTTCATGAGATTCATATTTGTAAACTCTATAAGCCACAACACTATTGTCTTCGTTAATAATCAAAAGGTCTCTGAGCGATTCAGTTTTGTTATACCATCTACCTTTCAAACTTACGGGATTTTCAGTGTGGTCGTCATCTGAATCACATGCTACGAAACTGACACTCATTAAAATGGCCATCATAGCCATTACAAACATTTTCAAAGTCTTCATAATAGTTTTTATTTAGTGTTTGATATATGTTAGCGTTGTTTACCAAATAGTGATACGCTTATCTGCGGGTAAATAGAGCGCATCGCCTTCATTTACATTATAGAGGTCGTACCAAGCATCCATGTGTTGCACCATACCATTCACACGAATCTTGCCCAATGAATGTTCATCCAGTAATTGAGCCTGAAAGTCGTCATCATTAAGTGCCTCATGGTAACGGTAAGCGTGATGTTCAAAGAACGCTCGTTGATGAGCCTTCAATTCCTCTCCCGTTACGCCTTGCTTTGTGAGATAAGCGGTAAGCGCGTCAAAGGCTATATTCAAACCGCCGAGGTCAGCAACATTTTCGTCAATCGTAGTTGTCGTGGGGGCATAGACACCTGGGGCAACTTCAAACGTACCAATCTGAGCGCTAAAGTCTTCAGCCAAGGTTTCAAACTTACTTCTGTCCTCAGGTGTCCACCAATCGGTTTCGTAACCAAATGCATCAAACTGAGAACCAACAAGGTCAAACCCATGCGTCATTTCGTGACCAAACACGTAGAAAGTTGCATACATCTTACCCGCATCCATAGTGGCAGAATATTCGGGTGCCATCATAAATGAGGGATAGATTACCAATGCATTGCCTTGAGGACTGTAAGTCGCATTTACAACATTAAGAGATTCACCCTGAGTGGAGTACATGGCCAACATCATTGATTCTTTGCGTGAATCCTTGCCAATTGTTGCTTCAATGATGCGTGAGCGCGTTGATTTCAGCTCAATGATATCGTCTACAAGGAGTTCGCCCTTGACATCAGCGGTATATTCGTCGTACCATTCATCAGGGCCACCTACATAGAACTGCATGTTTTCCAACTTATACAATGCTTGTTGCTTTGTAGCATTTGACAACCATAAATTGTTCTCAATACGTTTAGCAAATACGTCTCTCAACTCTTCACCATAAGCTAAGAATTGCGCCTTCACTTCTTCCGTAATGAACAATTCATACATCTTGCGAGAGATGGAATAAGTAAACAAACCATCAAACTCATAATCAAAATAGTCAGATGTAGAAGAAATCCGACCTTCTGTTATTTGCTGTGCATAAACGTCACCACAATAAGGCAAAAGTTCTTCACGAATAGCATTATCAATGAAATCCTTCAAGTCATCAACTGAAGATTGTAAGATTTCATCAAAAAAAGCATCACTTGAGCCATCATAGGTAAAGTAGTCAGAGGAGAGACCTGCACCCTCAATAACCTGTGAAACAACCTTTCGGGTAGGAAAATCTACCTCATCGTCGGCATCAGCATCATCGTTGATGTCACTATTCTGATCAGCATTTTTAGGAGCAAAACTAAAACCTACAGCACCATCGCCATCGTAATCCATGAACAACTTAAGATAATTATCAATCAACCCCATCTTAACACACTTACCGATAGCAAGATAAGCATCTTCTTTTGTTTCAATTGGGTCAACAATTTCGCTAATAATTTCTTCTACTCGTGATTCATTTTCTTCAGGAGTGCTTGCAAACATAGCGGCAACAACAAGAGCGACGTCTTGCATACCATGTTGTAGACATTCACTAGTCTTTGATGCAAGCAATTCCGCCATGTCGTTGTGGTAACCTTGACTTTCGCCGGTATTTTCCAATCCTGCAAGCCACGCACCATTAACATACGCATAGAAATCATCACCCGCAGGGTTTGTCACTTCACCTTCACCCGGTTGCTCTGTTTCTCCGCCACCTCCGAGCGTATTATCATCATCATCGCTACAAGAAGCGAAGTTTATACTTGCACAAACAATAATGAGCGCAAATAACCAATTCAAATATTTCATTTGTATATTATTCTGAGATTATCTAGGTTCGTATTCTAAGGGAAAGGAGCTCTGAACGAAAATGAACAACGCATTTTCGTGCTTAATTAGCGTAAAGATGCCCCTCTTTTCGACCTCCCCAAAACTATATGGGATTAGTGAAAAACTTAGTCTCAAAGAATTTTTCTTAAGTCTCAAATTATTTTGACTATTAGTTACTTTGTTTTTCGCACAATTCAAGCAACGTAAAAGATCATAAAATTGAGATGCCCTGCACTACTTTTCTACATTAATACAACCTTAATATGAACTTCGTTTTTAGAGCAAATGGTTACAACATTTCACTCACCTTTCATATTTTTTACAAATTTACTCTGAGATTTTCATCCCTTAAAATATCTAAATCCTACATTTTATCCTATATCATGGACAAAATACCCTAAAATCGAATAATGTAAACACGTTTGTAAACATATAAAACCTTGTTTGCTTCATAGAAATTACATAAATTTGCATTATGTAACACAAAGGATTTACAAATTTCGGCAATGAATTTACAGAATTTTACCCTTATCACCTGCCGTGATTTGATTAACCATATGAGTTTTGCACAATTTCACCAAGCAACAACTAAAAATATGAGCATACACATTTGGAGCCAAAGAATCGTTTTATGTCTCTTGGCGGTATGGACATGCACCTGTTTTGCAAATGAAAATCTTTACCGACAAGCAAGAACATTACAACGCGAAGGCAAGTTTGACGATGCCATAGCTACCTTTCAAAACATCTTGACGCAACCCGTAAATGAGAAGGATTTTGACGAGCAACAATACACGCTTCACACCGAGGCTTTAATGCAACTGATGAATACCTTTCAAAGCAAAGGTACCCCCGAAGCATGCGTCATTGCCTTACGGGATGTGTTTAAGAAATCACCCGTTTTACAACACCTATGCTTGAGAGATTACTACTCCGTGTTGGGGTATGCTTTGTCGCGCACGGAAAATATGAAGGAGGCGGAAGAGACAACACTTAAAGCGCTAACTCTCCCCTTAAACCAAGCGACTCCTGAGCGTTACTTTCGCGATTATGCCTATGCGGCGGCGGTGTTTTACAGCAATCCGCAATATCAGAATGAAGTGATCAACTGGTGTGAAGAAGCATTGAACCAAGCTGTTTTGTGTGAAAACACTTCGGGCAAACAATGGGTGACAGCCATGCTGGGAACGCTCTACAAGCGAAATGGACACCTCAACAAGGCCTTAACCCTCTTTCAACAAAGCAAAGAGGAAGCCGAACGCAAAGGCGACAATTTGGGGAAGCTCAATAGCCTCCACGCTTTAGTAGACCTCTTACTTTATTGGCAAGCTCCTGAATATGCCGACATCTATGCTTCCGAAGCCTTACAGGTGGAGAAATCCATGACGGAGAAAAATCCCATGGTGTCAGCACAGACATATATTAATAAAGGATGGGTAAAACACCAACTGGGCGAAGCTGATTCAGTAGCGATATATACCGAACGAGCTCGACAACTCTGCTACCCCCTACCCTACAATAGCGGAATGGCGGATGTTAACTTATTGCATGGTACTTACCTCACGGAACAAGGCGGTGATTCGCTTCAATTGGGCATTCAAGAATTGCAAAACGTTGCCCAGCAGGCTACGGCCACCAACCGCGCAAAGTCGTTTTATCAGTTAGGATTGACGTATTTGAAACTCCATAAAACAGGCTTGGCAGAAACAATGCTTGATAGTATGTACACACTGCTCACCCCTGGCGATGCCACTACGTTTGTCCGCATTGACTTCCAACCCATCCTCAACCATTACCTTAGAGATAAGAACTATAAGAAAGTTGAGCAATACACCCAACTGATGCTTCAAGAGCGACAAGCGCTTCAAGAAAAGAAACTGAACTTTAACATTGTTGAGAGCATCGTTGATTTACAAACAACGCAGAAGCAACAGGAATTGGAACTTCTTCAACTCCAAAAGACCAACCAACTGCTCATATTCCTCATCTGCATCACCCTTGCCCTCGTTGCACTTGCTGTTATCGTTGCGCTCCTGCTAAAACAGCGCAAGCAACACCGCATTCAGATGAAGCATGCCGAAGAGAGGTTTACCTCGTTGGTTGAAAGACTGAATCAGTCAAACTCCGAAAAGGAAATCAGAGCCCAGGAAATCAGGGAAATTCTGAAAGACAAAGACAACCGTCAAGAATTGGAAACCCTAACGCCAACCATATTCCAGACGGAGGGCGAGTCCAAGTTCCGCCAATGCTTTGAGTTGCTCTACCCAACCTTCCTACCACGCCTGCGTGAACGCGTTCCTACGCTTACCCGCCGTGAAGAACTCCTCTCAATGTTCATCGTTCTGAAGCAGGACAACAAGAGAATTGCCGAACTCTTAGCCATCGCACCACGAAGCGTACTGATGCTCCGCCACCGCTTCCGCCAAAAAATTGGAATGAATCCGGAATTTTCATTAGAGAATTTCATTGAAGATATGTTGATGTCATAAAACAAATTTGACGCCCTGCAGAGAGTCACGTTTTCTTCGCAGGGCGTCATTTAATAAATATTTCAACGAGATGATAATAAGTTGGTTCAGAGAAAGATAAACATCATTGTTTTCTGTACCACACTAAGAATACCGTTAGGAAGCTCAGCGTGGTGAGGAGACCGAGAGCGTAGGCCACGCCTTGAGGAAATGAAAGCCCTTCGGGGGCGATGCAGATGTAGGTGGAGCAAACGAGGGTCATCAGCAATGCAGGAAGCAGGGTGATATAGAAGTTTTGCTTCTGTTGCACCAGGTAGACAGTGATAGCCCAAAGGGTAAAGACGGAGAGCGTTTGGTTGCACCAAGCAAAATAGCGCCAAATAACCTTGAAGCCCTCAGCATCACTCAAGCTGTAGACGAGCACTCCGATGGTGACCAAGAAGAGGGGAATACAGATGAGCAGGCGCTTGCTGATGGAGCGCTGGTCGATGTGAAGGAAGTCTGCGGCTATCAAGCGAGCAGAACGCAGGGCAGTGTCGCCACTCGTAATGGGTGCAGCCACAATGCCGAGAATGGCTAAAATACTCCCTACTGCGCCCAACCATTCCTTAGAGATACTGGTGGCAACGGCGGCACCTGAAAAGGCCTTGCCCGTGAGTTGGTCGATGATACCGTTCTCCTGGAAAAAGTAAGTAGCAGCTGCAGCCCAAACAAGAGCGACAATACCTTCGGCCACCATGGCACCGTAGAAGATGGGGCGACAATGCTTTTCATGCGTCATGCAACGCGCCATGAGGGGAGATTGCGTGGCGTGGAATCCACTGATGGCTCCGCAAGCAATGGAGATGAACATCATGGGGAATATGGGGTTGGTCTCGTATTTCGGACCGAATCCGTTCCACATCTCGGGCAGGGAGGGACTCTTGACGTAAAGCATCACCAAGATGCCACCCGCCATGAACAGCAGGGCCATGGCAAAGATGGGGTATATCTTACCGATAATCTTATCAACGGGCAACAGGGTGGCCAACACATAGTAGAAGAAGATGACGATAATCCAGAAGTAGGCATCCATCCAGTCGGGCGTCATACCTGCAATGAGTTCAGCAGGACCACTCACGAAGACGGCTCCTACGAGTACCATCAGCACCATTGTGAAGAGTGTCATCACCTGCTTAGTACGTTGCCCCAAGTAGCGCCCCACGATTTCGGGAAGGCTTTCACCGCCATTACGGATGGAGAGGGTTCCGGAGAAGAAGTCGTGAACTGCCCCTGCGAAGATAGTACCGAAGACAATCCACAAGTAAGAGGCCGTGCCAAACTGAGCCCCCATGATAGCTCCGAAGATGGGGCCTAACCCAGCGATGTTCAAGAACTGAATCATGAAGATTTTCCAAGTCGGGAGCGCAACATAATCAATGCCATCCGTCATAGTGAGCGCAGGCGTAGGGCGGTCGGTGGGAGCAAAAATGCGGTTTACATACCTTCCATAGATAAAGTATCCTGCAATGAGAGCGAGCAGGGCTAGCGTAAAGGTTATCATAGACTTAAAATGAGTTATTTCAGCAATCGTTTTGAGTATTTCGTTTTTTCAGACTTCAAATTTATCAACTTTTTGAGAGCTGACCACGTTTCTCATGAAAGAATATACAGAATATTTCTTTTCGCATCACAGTTGGCGGCGCTATATTATACATATTGAGTATAAAAAACTACTTACGTAGAAACTTTTTAAATCAGAAGAGCAAAAAGTAAACTTTTCTTTTTTTACTTTTTAACATCTTCCACAGATTTGTCTTTGTCATCTAAAAAAAAACTTTTAATTTTGCCGAAAATATGAACTAACGCCCCGTGGGGCATCATCAAAACAATTCCAACGTTACAAAATGGAAAATTCAAAAGAACTCATGAACCGCGTAGCCGACAATATCAGAGTGTTGGCGGTGTCAATGGTAGAAAAGGCTAAGTCTGGTCACCCCGGTGGTGCAATGGGTGGTGCCGATTTCATCAATGTTCTTTACTCTGAGTTTCTCACTTTCGACCCCGAGTGTCCCACTTGGGAATGTCGCGACCGCTTCTTCCTCGACCCCGGTCACATGTCGCCCATGCTCTATGCACAGCTTGCGATGATCGGCAACTTCACGATTGAAGAATTGAAGAACTTCCGCCAGTGGGGTTCGCCCACTCCTGGTCACCCCGAAAAGAACTTCAGCCGTGGCATTGAGAACACCAGCGGTCCGTTGGGTCAGGGCCATACTTATGCTGTAGGTGCAGCTATCGCAGCTAAAGCACTCTATGCACGTACAGGGAACCCCGGTTTCAAAAAGGAAAAGATTTATGCCTACATCTCAGATGGTGGGGTGCAGGAAGAAATCAGCCAGGGTGCAGGTCGTGTAGCTGGTCACTTAGGTTTAGACAACCTCATCATGTTCTTCGATGCTAACGACATTCAGCTCTCAACTCCTACGGCTGACGTTATCACTGAAGACACTGGCGCTAAGTATAAGGCATGGGGATGGAATGTTCTCGAAATTGATGGTAACGATGTAGACCAAATTCGTGCTGCCCTCAAGGCCGCTAACGAAGAAGAAAAGCGCCCCACCCTCATCATTGGTCATTGCGTAATGGGTAAGGGTGCACGCAAGGCTGACAACAGTTCATACGAATGCAATTGCGCTACTCACGGTGCTCCCCTCGGTGGCGACGCATATATTAATACGGTAAAGAACCTCGGTGCTGACCCCGCTGATCCCTTCCACATTTGGGAAGAATCAGCTGCTCTCTATGCCGCACGCAAGGAAGAGTTGAAGCAAATTGTTGCCGCTCGTCGTGCTGAAGAACAGGCATGGGCTTCTGCAAATGCAGAAAAGGCGGCAGAACTCCAAGATTGGTTTGCAGGCAAGCTCCCCGAACTCCCCTGGGGCGAAATCGAGCAGGCTAAGAATGCACCCACACGTAATGCTTCTGCTACATGCTTGAGCATGCTCTCTAAGCATGTGAAGAACATGATTGTGTCAAGTGCTGACCTCTGCAACTCTGACAAGACAGACGGATTCTTGAAGCATACAACCGTAATCACTCGCGACAACTTCGCTGGTAGTTTCTTCCAAGCTGGTGTGTCTGAATTGACAATGGCTTGCGTATGTATCGGTATGACCCTCCACGGCGGTATCATCACGGCAATGGGTACATTCTTCGTATTCTCTGACTACATGAAGCCCGCCATCCGTATGGCAGCCCTCATGGAACTCCCCGTGAAGTTCGTATGGAGCCACGACGCATTCCGCGTAGGTGAAGACGGTCCTACTCACGAACCCGTTGAACAGGAAGCACAAATCCGCCTCATGGAAAAGCTCCGCAACCATAGCGGTTTGGATTCCGTACGCGTATTCCGTCCTTGCGATGGTCACGCTACAACAGAATGCTGGCGCATTGCAATGGAAAATATGAGCACTCCTACGGCGCTCATCTTCAGCCGTCAGAACGTCAATGACCTTCCCGAAACAACAGACTACAGCCAGGTGCGTTTCGGTGCATACAACGTTGTAGAAGCTGAAAATCCAGATGTCATCCTCGTAGGTAGCGGTTCTGAAGTTTCTACTTTGGCTGAAGCTTCTTACCTCTTGAAGGAAGACGGCATCACAGCACGCGTTGTAAGTTGCCCCAGTGAAGGACTATTCCGCCGTCAGAGCAAGGAATATCAGGAAGCAATTCTCCCCAAGGATAAGAAGATTTTCGCCCTCACAGCAGGTCTCCCCGTAACATTCCAAGGTCTTGTGGGCGCACAGGGTAAGGTTTACGGTCTTGAAAGTTTCGGCTTCTCTGCTCCCTTCAAGGTGCTTGACGAAAAGTTGGGCTTCACCCCCGCAAACATGCGCGAAGAGATTAAGAAGTTCTTGGCTGAATAATCCTTGAACCTCAGAACATCTGAACATCTGAACCTCAGAACTTCTTAACCACAAACATTAGAACCTCAGAACCTTAAGAGAATATGACTACAATTATAGGTCTCGCCAGCGACCATGCTGGTTATGAACTCAAGCAATATGTGAAGCAGTACCTTGAAGAAAAAGGCATTGCTTATAAGGACTACGGAACAGATAGCGAAGCATCATGCGACTATCCCGACTATGCACACGCACTTGCCAACGGCATGAAGGCGGGAGAAGTGGCTCAGGGTATTGCCATCTGCGGTAGCGGCGAAGGAATCTCAATGACATTGAACAAGCACGCACACGTACGCGCGGCACTCGTTTGGATTCCAGAAATCGCACACATGACGCGCCTTCACAACGATGCCAACGTGCTCGTTATGCCCGGTCGCTACATCACAACCGACACGGCAAAGGCTATCATGGATGAGTTCTTGAACACAGAATTTGAGGGCGGTCGTCACATCAATCGTGTAAATAAGATGACCATTTGCCAATAATTCGGTATTTTTACGGCCTATTTTAACGTAGTTCACTGAAAACTAAAAAAATAATCTGCAAAAGATTTCTTCTTATCAAGTAAAAAGTATAATTTTGCAGTCGCTTAACATTTAAGCACCTAGACTATAACAAACTATAAAAAAATAAGAACAAGATGACTAAGGCAGACATCGTAAGCGATATCCAGCAGAAGACTGGTATCGACAAAGCAACTATCCTTACTACAGTAGAAGCTTTCATGGCAAGTGTTAAGGGATCTCTCGCTGAAGGTGAAAACGTTTACCTCCGCGGATTCGGTAGCTTCATTTTGAAGAAGCGCGCTCAGAAGACAGCTCGCAACATCTCAAAGAACACAACTATCATCATCCCCGAGCACAACATCCCCGCATTCAAGCCTGCAAAGACTTTCATGGAGGATATCAAGTAATTTAGAAATACAATCACTCATTTAACTACTACTACTATGCCTAACGGAAAGAAGAAAAAAAGACACAAAATGTCTACTCACAAGCGTAAGAAAAGATTACGCAAGAACAGACATAAGAGCAAGTAAACATTTGCTTGTCTAAAGGATTTAAGAACAAACTTGATTATCTACGGGTGTTCAGGTTTGTTCTTATTTACATAAAAAAAGACACACAATGAAAAGCGAAGTTATTGTTGATGTCCAACCGAAAGAAATATCCATCGCCCTCCTGGAAGACCAAAAGTTGGTCGAATTTCAACAAGAAGGACGCGAAGAGAATTTCGCAGTTGGTAACATCTACCTGGCAAAAGTCAGAAAGATTATGCCGGGACTCAATGCATGCTTCGTGAATGTTGGACACGAGAAAGACGCCTTTCTCCACTACCTTGACCTGGGCACTCACTACCGAGCACTTGAGAAATTTACAGACATCTTGCTCGCCGGAAAGCACCACCCACAGATTTCACGCATACAGGGCACTCCCCTACTCGAGAAGGAAGGTCAAATTCAAGACCACCTCAAGCAGGGACAAGAAATCCTCGTGCAAATCGTAAAGGAGCCCATCAATACAAAGGGTCCTCGCCTCACGTGCGAAATCTCATTCGCAGGGCGCTACCTAGTGCTCATCCCCTTTGCCGACAAGATTAACGTCTCCACAAAAATCAAGAAGGACAGCGAGCGCGCACGCCTCAAGCAACTGATGCACACGATTAAACCTAAGAACTTCAGTGTCATCATCCGTACCGTTGCCGAAGGAAAGCGCATCGATGAACTCGAACAAGAATTAAAAGTACTGCTGAAGCGATGGGAAGACACCGTTGAACGCGCCCGTCAAGCACAGCAACGCCCCACTTGCATCTTTGAAGAAACAAGTCGCACCGTTGGGATGATTCGCGACCTCTTTAACCCATCTTACGAAAACATCATCATCAACGATGAGCAGGTATACCATGAGGTTAAGAACTACGTGACACTCATCTCACCCGAAAGTGCAGGTATCGTCAAGAAGTACACCGGTCAAGTTCCCATCTTCGACAATTACTCCGTCACCAAGCAAATCAAGTCGTCATTAGGGCGCACCGTTACCTATAAGCACGGTGCCTATATGATTATTGAGCAAACCGAAGCCCTACATGTTGTGGACGTCAATAGCGGTAATCGCTCAAAGTCGCCCGACGGACAAGAGGCTAACGCCCTTGATGTAAACCTTGGTGCCGCCGATGAATTAGCACGCCAATTACGCCTCCGCGATATGGGCGGTATCATCGTCGTTGACTTCATCGACATGGCCCAAGCAGAGAATCGCCAAAAGCTCTATGAGCGCATGTGCGAAAACATGCAGCACGACAGAGCAAAGCACAACATCCTGCCCCTCTCAAAGTTCGGCCTTATGCAAATCACCCGCCAACGCGTGCGCCCAGCAATGAACATAAGCGTTGAAGAAGAGTGTCCCACATGTGGCGGAACGGGTAAAATCAAGGCGAGTCTGCTCTTTATCGACATGATTGAGAACAAGATTGACATGATGGTCAATCAGCTGAAGATTAAGAAGTTCTACCTCCACATTCACCCATTTGTAGAAGCATACATTAGCAGAGGATTCCTTTCTCGTAAGCTACTTTGGAAGTTGAAGTATGGTTTCGGCGTACACATCGTGCCCAACCAACAACTCTCCTTCCTTGAATACAAGTTCTACGACAAGGGCAAACAAGAAATGCACATGAAGGAAGAGCACGAAATGAATTAACTGCTCCACCTGATAGACACAAATTTAAAAGGGACAGCGCCACTATGGTGCCGTCCCTTTCTTTTATTTTTATCAATTGAAATAAAAAGCCTTCTTACTGTTCTGCAAGGTGATACTCCACCAATCCCTCCAGGGGTTTCTGAATCACCTTACCCATTTGATACCCCGTCTGACGCGCCGCCTCACGCAACTCTTCAGCAAACCACCAAGCTATACTGCCAGCGAAGTGCACCTTCAAGTCCTGGCGCTTATAGTGGCGCACATTGCGATGGAAGAAGCGAGCGAATTCATCCACAACCACCTTACGCACCTTTGTATCATCGAGATGGTCGTAAAGGAATGGCGTTAAGCTCGCCAAGAAGCGGTTGGCAAGTGGCTTGCGATAGACACGTTCAATCAGCGCTGCTTCATCCACGCCCAAAGAGTCAAACAAGGCGGTGCGCAAATAGTCCAAATCGCCCTTCATCACCTCGCCAACTAGAATCTTTCCCAACGAAGCACCACTACCCTCGTCGCCCAGGATATAACCTAAGGGAGAGACGTTGGCACATATCTTTTCACCATCATACAAGCAGGAGTTACTGCCCGTGCCCATGATGCACACAACACCCGCCTGCTTGCCACACACACTACGCGCAGCTCCGAGCATATCACTCGCCACAAACACTTCCGAAGCTCCCAACACCTTCGTGAGCAAGCGCTTCATGCGCAAAATGTGCATGTCCTTACAGCCCGCACCATAGAAGAAGATGCGCTCTGGGCGGAGTTCGCTCAAGCGCACCAAGAGTTGCTCCGTAAGCACCCGCTCAAGCGCAACATCATCCATCACACAAGGGTTCATCCCCTCCGTTGTGAGCGTGCGAATCATCTGACGCTCATTCAAAAGCGCCCACTCGGTCTTGGTACTTCCACTATCGGCAATAAGGGTATACATATATTTAATTAGATTAAGGTTTTACTATCTATCCACAAATTTACAACTTTCCGAGAAACACACAATATTATATATGGTATAACTTTCCACATGCATGTTTATTTTTGAAAACTCAGGAAACGACACCTGCATAAAGAGGGCTAAGAATCGCTTTAAAATAAGTCGGACATAGTTTAAATCATCTCCCTTATATTTTGAAATAAGTGCCGAATAATTTCAAGCAAAACACTTATCCTCTCTCCCACCTTGCACATCAGCTTCACCACAATCAAGAAAATGCGTGGGTTTCAGAAAATAAGATGCTTAAAACCTTTTTCAATCAAATAAATAGTTGTAATTTTGCACCCGAATTGCGAATCTATCCTTCGGGGTAGTTAGCAAATTAACAAACATAATGTCTAACTTGTTTAATTTCAAAACAAAACAAACAAATGGAAAATTTAAAGAATGTTGCTCCCTTGGCTGATTTCGATTGGGATTCTTTCGAAAGCGGTAACGTAGCAGGTGGTCAAAGCGTTGAAGAGCTCACAGCTGCTTACGAAACAACCCTCGGTCGCGTTAGCGAAAACGAAGTGGTTGACGGCGTTGTTAAGGCTATTAACAAGCGCGAAGTTGTAGTTAATATCGGTTACAAGAGCGATGGTATCATCAACGCTTCTGAATTCCGTTACAACCCCGAACTCGCTGTAGGTGATACAGTTGAAGTTTATGTTGAAAGCCTCGAAGGTGTAAAGGGTCAGCTCATTCTTTCTCACAATAAGGCTCGTGCTTCTAAGTCTTGGGATCGCGTTAATGCTGCTCTCGAATCTAAGGAAATCGTTAAGGGTTACATCAAGTGCCGCACTAAGGGTGGTATGATTGTTGACGTATTCGGTATCGAAGCGTTCCTTCCCGGTTCTCAGATCGACGTTAAGCCCATCCGCGACTACGATGTATTCGTTGGTAAGACAATGGAATTCCAGATTGTTAAGATCAACCAGGAATTCAAGAACGTTGTTGTTTCTCACAAGGCTCTTATCGAAGCTGAACTCGAAGCTCAGAAGCAGGAAATCATCTCTAAGCTTCAGAAGGGTCAGGTTCTCGAAGGTACAGTTAAGAACATCACTTCTTACGGTGTATTCATCGACCTCGGCGGTGTTGACGGTCTCGTACACATCACAGACCTCTCTTGGGGCCGCGTAAACGATCCTAAGGAAATCGTTGAACTCGATCAGAAGCTCAATGTTGTTATCCTCGACTTCGATGAAGCTAAGAAGCGTATCGCTCTCGGCCTCAAGCAGCTCACTCCCCACCCCTGGGATGCTCTTAGCGAAGAACTCAAGGTTGGTGACAAGGTAAACGGTAAGGTTGTTGTTATGGCTGACTACGGCGCATTCGTAGAAATCGCTACTGGCGTTGAAGGTCTCATCCACGTTTCTGAAATGTCTTGGAGCCAGCACCTCCGTTCAGCTCAGGACTTCTTGAAGGTTGGTGACGATGTTGAAGCTGTAATCCTTACACTCGACCGCAACGAACGCAAGATGTCTCTCGGTATCAAGCAGCTCAAGGCTGATCCCTGGATGGAAATCGAAGCTAAGTACCCCGTAGGTAGTCAGCACAATGCTAAGGTTCGCAACTTCACTAACTTTGGTGTATTTGTTGAACTCGAAGAAGGCGTTGATGGCCTCATCCACATCTCTGACCTCTCATGGACTAAGAAGGTTAAGCACCCCTCTGAATTCACTCAGATTGGCGCTCAGATGGACGTTGTAGTTCTTGACATTGACAAGGAAAACCGTCGTCTTAGCCTCGGTCACAAGCAGCTCGAAAACAATCCTTGGGAAGCTCTCCAAGCTCAGTTCGCTGATGGTACTGAACACGAAGGTACTATCGTAGAAATCCACGAAAAGGGTGCTGTTATCAAGCTCGCTAACGACATCGAAGGTTTCGCTACTCCCAAGCACCTCGTTAAGGAAGATGGTTCACAGGCTCAGGTTGGTGAAACATTGACATTCAAGGTTCTCGAATTCAACAAGGACAGCAAGCGTGTATTCCTTTCTCATAGCCGCACTTTCGAAGATGTAGCTAAGGCTGAAGCTCGTGAAGCTAAGAAGGCTCAGGCTGCTGCTAAGCGTGCTTCTAAGAAGGAAGAAACTCCCGCTATCCAGAACCAAGCTGCTTCAACAAGCCTCGGTGACAACGACGCTCTCGCTGCTCTCAAGGCTATGATGGAAAACAAGTAATCCATGACATACTCAAAGGCTTCTGCAACTCATCATTGCGGAAGCCTTTTTTATGGAGGTATATAAAAAAAATCTCCTTGCAGAGATACTATATGAGTTTTTTTTAGTTTCTTTGCATATTGAATAAGTCCGAATTTTCGGAATTCCTATTCACCCTGAAAATTATCTACAATTAAACCATATTCAGCGATGAACAAAAAAGACATTAAAAAGGTTCTTGTCCTTGGTTCTGGCGCACTTAAGATTGGCCAGGCAGGTGAGTTCGACTATTCAGGTTCTCAGGCCTTGAAGGCGCTTCGTGAAGAAGGCATCAGCTCTGTTCTCATCAATCCTAACATTGCTACGATTCAGACATCTGAAGGCATTGCGGACAAGGTATATTTCTTGCCTGTAACGGCACACTTCGTTACTGAAATCATCAAGAAGGAGCGTCCCGATGGTATCCTCTTGGCATTCGGTGGTCAAACGGCCCTCAATTGCGGTACAGAATTGTACCTCAACGGCACGCTTAAGGAATATGGTGTAGAAGTACTCGGTACGTCTGTTGATTGCATCATGTATACAGAAGACCGCGACCTCTTCGTAAAGAAGTTGGACGAAATCGAAATGAAGACTCCCGTGAGCCAGGCTTGCGAAGGCTTGGAAGAAGCACTTGCGGCGGCTCATAAGATTGGCTTCCCCGTAATGATTCGTTCGGCTTATGCGCTTGGCGGTTTGGGTTCAGGTATCTGTAAGGACGAAAAGCAGTTTAAGGAACTCGCTGAAAGCGCCTTCACTTTCGCTCCCCAGGTGCTCGTTGAAGAAAGCCTCAAGGGTTGGAAGGAAGTGGAATTTGAAGTTATCCGCGATGCTAACGACCACTGCTTCACCGTGGCAAGCATGGAAAACTTTGACCCCCTCGGCATCCACACTGGTGAGTCAATCGTTGTTGCGCCCACTTGCTCTTTGACAGAAGAACAGGTTGAAATGCTTAAGGCGCTTTCTGTAATGGCTATCCGCCACCTCGGCATCGTGGGTGAATGTAACATCCAGTATGCTTTCAATGCTGAAACTAACGACTACCGCGTAATCGAAGTAAATGCACGTTTGAGCCGCTCTTCTGCGCTTGCGTCTAAGGCTACAGGTTATCCCCTCGCCTTTGTTGCGGCAAAGATTGCTCTTGGTTATACACTTGACCAAATCGGCGAGATGGGCACTCCCAACTCTGCTTACAAGGCACCCGAACTCGACTACATGATTTGTAAGATTCCTCGTTGGGACTTGACTAAGTTTGCTGGCGTAAGCCGCTTGATTGGTTCAAGCATGAAGTCTGTAGGTGAAATCATGTCTATCGGTCGTAGCTTCGAAGAAATCATTCAGAAGGGGCTTCGTATGATTGGTCAGGGCATGCACGGATTTGTGGGCAACAACCACACTTCTTTTGAAAACCTCGATGAAGAACTCGCTAACCCCACTGACCTCCGCGTGTTTGCTATCGCTCAGGCGTTGGAAGAAGGTTACACCGTTGAGCGCATCGAAGAACTCACAAAGATTGACAAGTGGTTCCTCAATTGCCTTAAGAATATCGTTGACCTCAAGCACGAACTCGAAACTTACAACAAGCTTGAAGACGTTCCCGCCGAACTCATCCGCAAGGTGAAGGCAGCAGGTTTCTCTGACTTCCAGATTGCTCGCTTCGTATTGAAGGCTGAGGAAGGCATGGAAAAGGCATTGCTTGAAGTGCGCGAATACCGTAAGAAGCTCGGCATCACTCCCGCCGTTAAGCGCATCAACACTGTTGCTTCAGAGCATCCCGAACTCACAAACTACCTCTACATGACGTATGCCGTAGAAGGTTATGATGTGAACTATTATAAGAATGAAAAGTCAGTTGTCGTTCTCGGTTCTGGTGCTTACCGCATCGGTTCATCTGTAGAATTCGACTGGTGTTCGGTTAACGCCGTTCAGACAGCACGCAACTTGGGTTACAAGTCAATCATGATTAACTACAACCCCGAAACCGTGTCAACCGACTATGACATGTGCGACCGCCTCTACTTCGACGAACTCTCATTCGAACGCGTGCTCGACGTTATCGACCTCGAACAGCCCCGTGGTACTATCGTTTCTGTAGGTGGTCAGATTCCCAACAACTTGGCTATGAAGCTCCACCGCCAGGGTGTTCCCGTGCTCGGTACTTCTCCAGTCAACATTGACCGCGCTGAAAACCGCGACAAGTTCTCTGCAATGCTCGATAAGCTCGGCATCGACCAACCCGCTTGGCGTGCCCTCACATCGCTCGAAGACATTCAGGAATTCGTTAAGGAAGTAGGTTTCCCCGTGCTCGTACGTCCCTCTTACGTGCTCTCAGGTGCTGCGATGAACGTATGTCACAACGAAGAAGAACTCGAACGCTTCCTCCAGATGGCTACTGAAGTCAGCAAGGAATTCCCCGTGGTAGTTTCTCAATTCATGCAAGAAACTAAGGAAATCGAATTCGACGCCGTTGCTCAGAATGGTGAAGTCGTTGAATACGCTATCTCTGAACACGTTGAATTTGCTGGCGTACACTCAGGCGACGCTACACTCGTATTCCCCGCTCAGCAGATTTACTTCGCAACAGCGCGCCAAATCAAGAAGATTGCACGCCAAATCGCTAAGGAACTCAACATCTCAGGTCCCTTCAACATGCAATTCCTTGCTAAGGGCAACCAGGTAAAGGTAATCGAATGTAACCTCCGTGCGAGCCGCTCATTCCCCTTCGTAAGTAAGATTTTGAAGCGCAACTTCATTGAAACGGCTACACGCATCATGCTCGATGCTCCCTATAGCCGTCCCGACAAGAGCGCGTTCGACATTGACCGCATCGGTGTGAAGGCCAGCCAGTTCTCATTCGCACGCCTTCAGAATGCCGACCCCGTGCTCGGTGTAGATATGAGTTCAACAGGTGAAGTAGGTTGCCTTGGCGACGACTATCACGAAGCGCTCCTCAACGCCCTCATCGCTACGGGTTACTCAATTCCCAAGAAGAACATCCTCATCTCTTCAGGCGAAGCTCACGGCAAGGTTGACCTTCTCGAACCCTCACAAATGCTCGCGGCTAACGGTTATACACTTTATGCCACTAAGGGCACAGCTCAGTTCCTCAAGGAAAACGGTGTAGATGCCATCGAAGTTTCTTGGCCCGATGAAGAAGGCGAAAACAAGATCATGGACATGATTTCCGCTCACGCTTTCGACCTCATCGTAAACGTTCCCAAGAACCACACGAAGCGCGAACTCACTAACGGCTACAAGATTCGTCGCGGAGCAATCGACCACAACATCCCCTTGCTCACTAACGCACGCCTCGCAAAGGCATTCATCGAATCATTCTGCTCAATGAAGCTCGAAGACATTCAGATTAAGAGCTGGCAGGAATATTAATCGACAACTACAATCCCACTATAAAGGGCGTACCATTTGTTGGTGCGCCCTTTTTGTATCCGCATCCATCAATTTTAAAATAACTGTAATCTGTAATCTGTAATACACCTGGGGGGGGGATTGAGCCTTCGGAGGATTACTCTTCCCTACCCCTATGTTCATAAAAAATCCGCCCATATCATTGCGACTGGGCGGACTTTCTATAGATTATTTTCTTATCGTGATTTCTAACGGGTTAACGGGTGAAAGTAAACTCTAGTTTGGGTGATTTACCCAAAACGGTTCCCGTCTTTGCGTCATAGATGCGAATGATGGCATAACAATTGGTCTTACCTTTGGGCATTCTCATAGCACTGTATGAGAACCATGCCCATCGGTCACTATAGGTGCTAAAGGTGTATGTAGGCGTGGGGTTCCAAACATTCTTGTGGTGTTTTCCTTGATTCGTATAGAGGGGGGTTCCATTGGCTTTATAGAGAGCTACTTCACATCTCAATTGCTTATTTCTCAGCCAATTTGTTTCAAATTCATATCTCACATACATTACCTTTTGACCATCTACGTATTTGTTGTGTTCAAGATAATGAGATGTAAACACGACGCCTTGTGGCTTCTTTTGCGATGTATATGAGAAGGTTAACATCTTAGCACCCGTTAGGGGGATGTACTTCCCTAATGTTTCATCGAACAAGCGAAGTGTGGTGTTCAACTTATGCAATCCGGGACGAAGCCAAAATGAGTCGTGATAGGTTCCACACCAACCTTCAATCGTATCTGTATCGAGGTTGATGGTGTATGAATCATTTGACATAGCCTTTTCGCCTTCGTCAATATTAGTGTAAACCGCCTTCTTATTGACATTTAACCAAGGTGCTTCAACTCTGAGTGTATGCCCTTCTGCACCTGTCACCTTGATGGTGTAGGAAACACTGACGTACTCTCTATCGTTGTCTAAATCCATTACCGCGGGGGTAATGTCCTGTTCGATAATCGTTGCGCTCACTTGTGCTAATGCTTCATAAGGCATACATAATGCGAAGCATGACACGGCTAAGCTGGTAAAAAACTTCTTCATGTGTGTTAAATTTTTTATGGAGTTATAAGTAGAATCCGTTTTGGATTTACCGAGTGATAAGGCAAAAGTACTCTATTTTTATATAATGTGCCCAATTTTAAGAGGGATATTTTCTAAACGCCCTCTTCGTAAACGTGTTTTTAAGCCTTTAAGTCCTACGTAGCGCGGGATTCGTACAAAAAAGTGGGGAGTTCATACAAGAGGGGTTTCTAAGTTTGTTTTCAAGGGGTTGGGCATGGTAACTTTGCATTGTGAAAAGAAAACAACATAGATTTTTTTAGTAATCATTTAAAAACAAATTATCATTATGAAAAAGTTTGCATTTGTAGCAGTAGCTGTTTTGTCCATGAGTTTTGCATCATGTCGTGTTGAAAACAAGCCCGAAACGACCGAAACTCCTGAGGTGGTGGAATCTCTCAATACTCCCGACGATTCCCTCAAACAAACCTCACCCGAGGATTCGCTCACTAAGGCGGCTACCGAAGCTCCCAAGCAGTAAGGGGGCGAATAGTAGGGGCGCTCCAGTAGTTGAGTCGGCAAAACGCTCACGCATGGAAGCTCGAATCCTCCCTAGAGAACGATTGTAATTGCCATAGTGTAAAATGAAAGTTAATAATAAGTGTTGGGAACTCTTGCTTGTGAAAGTAGGAGTTCTTTTTTGGCTTAAGGCGAATCGTCGGCTCGGCTTCGGGTACTTCCTTTTTCGTTCGTGAGAGGCTGAGCCTATCCTTTCTTCAAAAAAGTTAGAGCACTCCCCCACTTTCTTATTTTAAACTCCTATATTTGCACAAATGAATCCCGAAATCATGGATACATTTTACAATTGCCTAATGAATATATAACGCATTCCCCCGACTCCTCACCCTCTATCGAACCTTGATGCCGTGATATTCTAAGCAATCAGTTGAATCAGTACCTACAATCACTATTATTCTATTCATAATCTACATCTTATGAAAAGCATTCAACTCCTCCTTCTCGGCATACTGATGCCGATGGTGTGCGCTTGGGGGCAAAGTAGCCAGCAAGGCGAAAATTACGCCCCAAGAGTGATTATAGCCGTAAATACCACTCATGGCGAAGGATATTTTGTAGATAGCGAGGGGAACCGCCTGTTTAACAAGCAATTTGAAGGTGTGGGACCTTTCTCCGAAGGACTTGCCCGTGTAAAGCAAAACGGCAAATGGGGGTACATCAACACCAAAGGCGAGGTAGTTATCCCCTGCGTGTATGATTGGAGCAGGAATGATTCCGGAGAATTCTCCGAAGGTCTTGCCTGCGTAAAGCAAAATGGGAGATATGGATTTATCAACACAGAGGGCGAAAAGGTCGTTCCCTGCATTTACGATGAAGGCGACGCATTCGCAGAAGGACATGCCCTTGTCAAGCAGCATCGGAAATATGGTTTTGTCAATGCCAAGGGCAAAGAGGTTATTCCCTGCATCTACACGTATGCCTATCCCTTCTCTGAAGACCTCGCCCTTGTGTGGCAAAATGGGAGATATAGTTTCATCAACACCAAGCAAGAAGAAGTCTTTTGCTACACGTATGAGAAAGCAAGGACATTCTCCGAAGGCCTCGCCAGCGTAAAGCAAAACGGCAAATGGGGATACATCAACACCAAGGGAGAAGCAATCATACCTCGCACATTTGAAGAGGCAGAAAACTTCTCCGAAGGACTTGCCCGAGTCAAGCAAAACGGCAAATGGGGATACATCAACACCAAAGGAGAAGTAGCAATCCCCTGCACATACCGCGAAGTTGGTGACTTCAATGGAGGTCTTGCTCGTGTAAAGCAAAACGGGAAATACGGAACTATCAACCGCAAGGGCGAAGTCGTCGTCCCCTGCATCTACAATTGGATTACTGATTTCTCCGAAGGACTCACAAAGATAGAAAAGGGCAAATCATGGTCCATCATCAACCAAGAAGGAAAGGTCATTGTTGCAGACTGCGACCGCTCAACACAATGGTCGAAAGTGGAAGAATAGAGTACAGAGAACAGAGTACAACTGCCTTGCGGAATGAAAACGCCCTGTAGGGCATAATCTACATAGCGAAGGGCAACTCCCTAGAGAACGATTGTAATTGCCATAGTGTAAAATGAAAGTTAATAATAAGTGTTGGGAACTCTTGCTTGTGAAAGTAGGAGTTCTTTTTTGGCTTAAGGTGAATCGTCGGCTCGGCTTCGGGTACTTCCTTTTTCGTTCGTGAGAGGCTGAGCCTATCATTTCTTCAAAAAAATGGGAGCACTCTCCCACTTTCTT